>NZ_JAXSQV010000002.1:0-1443368 GCF_043421015.1 Leptothoe sp. EHU-05/26/07-4 | reverse complement strand
CCCAGCTCGGTTCTAGTGCATTTTTAACAATTGCTTGTGCGACTCGATTTTTGAGTGTGGGGATGCTTAATGGACGACGGTTTTTCCCATTATCCTTGGGAATATAAACCCTTCGAGCAGGGTGAACTTTCCATAAGCAGTAAGCCTGCATCTCATTAACCAAATTGACCCTGGCTTGAGGAGTCAGGGCAACTTGGCCATCAATGCCAGCCGTCTTCTTTCCTCGGTTTTGCTGGGTCACCCGTCGCACTGCTAGCAGCAGGTTAGAGTAACTGCGGAGCATCAACTTCATCAGGCTTCTCACCCGATTCCATTGATGTTCCTGAGTCGCACGATAAATTCGCTGCCTTAGATTTCGTACCTTCTTCTTGACGCGTTTCCAGTTGATGGAAGCCCATACTTGAAGACGGCCCACCGTTCCGATGTCTATTTTGACTCTATCTTTCACGTTGGTTAGATTTCTTCACGTTGATTTATCGTTGAAGACCTGTTGGAAGTCAGCTACCTTTTCGGTATCGGGCAAATTTTTGAACCCGTATCTCCCGCATTACCAGGAGCGTTCGCTTTTTCCAATTTCCCTTACCCTCTAGGTAGTTGTGTCGTCCTTGCGGTTGACCTACTCTGGTTATCGACCTTTGCCAGAGAACCTATAGGGCTTACCGTGTTCCGTGCGTTTGATCTGCGACTGAATTAGGTTCCATCTATACCCCGGTGGGATTATTGTCCTTTCGCTTTGAGCGTTCTGAGACTCATTGCCTACCCACTTACCAGTTTGGTTAAGGTGTATCAGCCTGATTTCACCTTTCACGCCTCACGAGACTTATGATGATTCACTTGCGTTAACCCGTTTCAGTCTTCCCTTTGCTCTCCATATCAACTTGGGCTGCCAATATCGTGAGCTTTCGTGCTTTGCTTTCCGCTAGTTTCATTACTTACTCCTGGCGTAAGCGGAGTCAGTGACTCTTTTACGTAGGGACAGGGAGGAAGGCTCCCCTGGGGAAGACGGCTTCCTAATCAAAATGCGCCAGTGGCGCTGAACGCACGACTTTCACGTCGCACCAAAACCGGACGTGAAAGTTTCCCTTCATCCGGCTCCTCAACAATGCAATGCCCTGACAAGGCAGACCTCTTCAAATCGATAGCCGTTTTGCTGTCATGACAATGTCGATGCAGAAGTTGTAGATTGTCGTAACATCCATTCCCCCCTTGTGACTTAGGAAGAATATGATCTACTTCCATCCGGTCTTCAGCTTTAAAGTACAATCCACAGAAGCAACATTTACCTGATTGTCGTTTGAGTAGTGTAGCTACTCGTATCGGCAATGCAGGATGTGTACCAAGTCGTTGACTCCAGTACACCCAGTCTCCGTCAAACGGGCTTCTATCCGCTTTCACCTTGATGTGCCGTTTTATCGGAATATCGTGGTGATTGATCAGATGAAAGCTCTGATTGTTTCGGGTCGAGAATTTAGACTGGTGCCAATATTTGTGCATTATCCAACGTTTACCCTTATTGGGGTGTCGTCGAATAGCCCATCGCCATAGCTTCAAAAACGTCTGCCGTTGAGCGGTTTGAAAGGTCTTTTTACTGACGCCAGTAGCGTAGTAGTTTGTCCATCCTCGAATTATCGGATTGAGTGTCCGAATGAGCACCTCTTGTGGAGATGCTTGATGAGTATGAATGATAGACCTGACTTGCTTCAGGTGGCGTTTGAGATTTTGCCGACTGGGAGTAATCAGCGTTTTGAATCCTTGATGAGACTTTGATTGGTTCTTCCCAACTCGATATTGTCGAACCGTGAATCCCAGAAAGTCAAAGCCCACATTGCCCTGATGCTCATATAAGGTATGGGTACACCGGGTTTTACTAGGATGTAAGGCTAATCCCCGTTCGGCTAGCCATTGAGCAATGGCCTGCTGACAGGCTTGAATGACCTCAAGCTGTTCATGCAAAATGACCAAGTCATCAGCATAACGAATCAGACGAGCCTGAGGGTTCACCTGCTGGATTTGGGTTTCCATTCCGTGGAGTGCGATATTTGCCAGCAAGGGAGAGATAACGCCCCCTTGTGGTGTCCCCGCATCCGTTGGAAACCATTGACCTGATTCCATCACACCCCCTTTGAGCCATGCGTTTACCAGACGGTAAATGGTCGGCGGGGCATTGAGGGTTGTCAGCAGTGCAGAATGACTGATGCGGTCAAAGCATTTCGAGATATCGGCATCTAACGCAAACTTGGGTTTAACGCGGATGCAGTTAAAAATGGCTTCGATGGCATCATGGGCCGAGCGTCCTGGCCGGAAACCATAACTGTTAGGCTCGAACCTGGCTTCCCATTCGGGTTCCAGGGAGAGCTTTAGCAGTGCCTGTCGGGCTCTATCAGCCATAACAGGAATGCCGAGCGGGCGTTTCTCGTTCTTGCCAGGTTTGGGTATCCATACCCGACGAGTTGGTTGCGCCTTATCCGTGAGGTTCATCGTCTTGACCAAGAACATGCGTTGCAGTGGGTTTAATGACGCTATGCCATCAACACCGGCTGTTCGCTTGCCTTGGTTATCTTGAGTGACCCGACGGACCGCTAGACATCGGGCGGCCCAGGATCTCAGTAGGAGTCTTTGTAATCTGTGGACTGCCTTGACATCACCACGGCGAGAGGCTCGATAGATTCGGGTTTGCAGCTTAAAAACCTGCCGTTCTAGCTTTCGCCAAGGCAGTGTTTTCCATTCATACCTCGTCTGAAACGACGGGTTCATGACATGTTCACCACGACTAACAGCTCTATCTTTTACATCATCGTGTCTACGTCAGCGTATCCCTGCGATTAAGCGGGGCCTTTGCTTCTTAGACAATCCTGCCTGCGATGGACATGTAGGTGGCCCCTACTCAGGCTATCGACCATCACCTGAGAGTCTCATAGCAGGTTACTTCGTTCCAGATAACCGTTGGTTTGAACGTTTAGGAGGATGCTATCCACCGGGTTTATCGGGAGTGCTTACTGATCCATGGCCTGCAGGTCAGCCCCATATCCTTTGCCTTTTTGGCCCCAGCCGGTTGGCCTCAGCGGCTGGTTCTAATTAACGATGACTCAGACACACCTTCGCTTTCGCTCTCCATATGTTCATGCTCAACGGGATTCCAGGTGAGGCTCCCTGGTTACCGCCTTTTATTCCCGCTTCACCCGTTGATAGCCAGTCGCTAGGTGGGGAATACGCTGTCACCCATGCACTTTGGGGGTAGGACTTGAGCATTCTAGGATACTAACTCTCACCTACACGGTTATCTAGTTGTCAAGGTACGCTCGTAGCGTTCACTCTTGCTGCTCATCCCCAAGTTTTTCAACTTGTTTCGAGCAAACGAATCACACAGTCCAAATTTAGTCCAGTAAATTTTCAGAAATTTGAAATCCTTTTGAAATAAAGGTTTTATGCACTTGATGACGTTCTACCACTGAACTACATCCGCACTGGACTTGAATAGTAACAGTTGAAGTTGTATATAGGCCAACCCTTTAGCCTGACTTAAGCTTTTGTATAGTTTGAGATGTTCTTCTTCACCGGCAATTGTTCTCAAACAACAGCCGGTGAAACGTATCTTAAGGCTTAGCCGCTAGGCATTTGCTTCTTCTCGCACCAGCTTATTCCAACCCAAATCTTTGAGATTGCTATTGCGGCGTAGAGGCCGAGTCACTAACTCAAGAATGTCGCGAGTGTTGCCAAAGCCGTGAATTTGGGCAAAGGTGAATTCTACTGACCACTTGGTATTAATGCCTCTGGCCTCTAAGGGATTGGCGTGGGCCATCCCCGTAATCACCAGGTCGGGTTCAATTTCTAGAATGCGTTGAATCTGGTTGTAGTTGTCTGGTTTTTCCGTAATCTTGGGCTTGGGTACACCCATTTCCTCGCAGGTGCGCTCTAGGAACTGTAGCTCAGCTCCCTGGAAGCGTTTGTCCATGTAGGGAATACCAATCTCCGGTACAGTCATGCCACAGCGGATCAAGAAGCGGGCCATAGCAATCTCAAGGAGATTGTCACCCATGAAGTAAACAGATTTGCCACGGATAAGACTGACGTAATCTTCTACGGATTCCCAAATCTTGGCTTCTCGTTCGGCTAACCCCTTGGGTTCAACGCCTAAGACTGAGCAGATTTTCTCAACCCAGGCACGGGTACCATCGGGACCGATGGGGAAGGGGGCACCGATGACCTTTGCCTTTTTCCGTCGCATTAGAGTAGATGCAGTGCGAGATAAGAAGGGGTTTACGCCAGATGCAAAGTAGCCTTCTTTGATTACGGGCAGATCGGTGTAGCGGTTTTCTGGTAACCAGCCAGATACCTTGATGCCTTGCTTCTTAAGTTCTAAATTAAGCTGGGTGACCACTGGGTTAGGGACCGAACCAAATAGGATCAGGGGGCTGTGGTCGTAATACTCATCTGCAGCAGGGGCTTCGTCCGGAGCGACGGCTTCGTTTTTGCGACCTAGGGATAATAGCTTGCCAAGACCATTGCGTTCTTGCTTTTCTGGTTCGATGGCTTTAGTCGCGGGCTCTGCAGTGGGACAGCGCTGGGCCATGGCAGCGAGTACGGTGTCTTCACCCTGGGTAAAGGCATAGTCAAGGCCATTGGCACGGGCGACGACGATGGGAACGCCGATTTCATCTTCTAGCATGGGGGCAATGCCCTCGAGGTCGGTTTTGATGATTTCGGTGGTGCAGGTGCCGATCCAAACGATTACGCTGGGGTTGCGATCGCGCTTTATCTGCAAACACAACCGCTTCAGTTCTTCATAGTCATTCAACTTGGCAGAAATATCCCCTTCTTCCAACTCAGCCATGGCATAGCGTGGCTCAGCGAAGATCATGACACCCATGGCATTTTGCAAAAAATAACCACAGGTTTTTGTACCAATGACCAAAAAGAAACTATCCTCAATCTTTTGGTAAAGCCACGCAACACAACTAATCGGGCAAAACGTATGGTAGTTGCCCGTATCGCAGTCAAATTCAAGAGAGGGAGTGTTAGCAGGTGTTGTCATCGTGATTATCGTCCTTAGAGCAGTAATAACTCTCGCTAAAGAGGAACGGTGAAAAGGGGGGTAACTGAGTCTCTGTAGCGATGGTTCACCGGGCAATAATCCGATAGGTTGTGACTGAGATGGCGCTTTAGAGTCCTTCCAGACCTTCTAAAAGAGGGGGATCGTCACCAGATGAAGCATCTAGTGTTGGACCATCTTCACCTGTGCCATTTAAGGCCATCTCTGGATCAAAATTAAGACCTAACACTTCGACTAGTGCATCTTCGTCAGAGTTGAGCTTATAGAACGGCACCATCAAATTTGATAGCTTAGGTTCTATGGCATTGATCACCCCTAAAATCAGGAGCGAAGATGGCCGCCGTCCACCGTCAGGCGTTCTAACGGAGACGTTGTTCATCTGTAGCTCTAACCAGGCGCGATTGTCTTGCACATAGTTCAACCACTTGTCGCGGATAGCGGTGGTGAAATTCTCAAAAAAGGCCATATCTTGAGATTTTTAAATCAGCGGGCACGCAGCAATTTAGCACCTCAGCGTCAGAATGGCCAGTCTTTTGAGAAACTCAAAGCAAATAAATGACTAGCAACCTATCGGATTAACCCGTGAATGTTGGGCTAAACCATCATTAGATCCATTTCATTTTTCTGAACAGGGGCGTCTTCAGGGGGGTTGAGATAGAAGTCTGACAGCAGTGAGAAGAGCTCACGGTCGGCAGCATCTTTAGGTACCACACCTTCAGGACGAGCAATGAGCTGATCGGCGATGTTCAGATAGTACTGGCACACTGGCTCCAATGATGGATCAGATTCAGCCATTTCAAACATGGTTTTGCCCTTGACCCGTGAAACACGAATATCTTCAATCAGGGGCAAAATTTCTAGCACCGGCATCGGCACCGCTTCGATATACTTGTCAATCAGATCCCGTTTAGATGTACGGTTACCGATGAGTCCAGCCAGCTTCAGCGGGTGAGTGCGGGCTTTTTCCCTGACGGATGCCGCAATGCGATTAGCGGCAAACAGGGCATCAAAGCCATTGTCAGTGACGATCATGCAATAGTCAGAATAATTAAGCGGTGCGGCAAAGCCACCACAGACCACGTCCCCCAAGACGTCAAAT
The DNA here is from genome assembly GCF_043421015.1 of Leptothoe sp. EHU-05/26/07-4. Classification (NCBI taxonomy): domain Bacteria; kingdom Bacillati; phylum Cyanobacteriota; class Cyanophyceae; order Nodosilineales; family Cymatolegaceae; genus Leptothoe; species Leptothoe sp. EHU-05/26/07-4. The sequence continues at coordinate 1,437,219 of NZ_JAXSQV010000002.1, read as the reverse complement.
AGAATGACATCGTATTCGTCAAAGGCGTTGAGCTCCTTAAGGAGTTTGACGGTTTCGCCGACCACATAGCCGCCACAGCCAGCACCTGCGGGGGGACCGCCCGCTTCTACGCAGCTAACACCGCCATAACCTTGGTAGATAACATCTTCGGGCCAAATATCTTCGTAGTGATAATCCCGTTCCTGTAGCGTGTCAATAATGGTGGGGATTAAAAAGCCCGTTAGGGTAAAGGTGCTGTCGTGTTTAGGGTCACAACCGATTTGCAGGACCTTTTTGCCGCGTTTAGCAAGTGCGACAGAGATGTTGCAGCTGGTGGTGGATTTGCCAATGCCGCCTTTTCCATAGACCGAGAGTTTCACGCTCGTTGTCTCCTTCTGGTGGGTTGGTCTAAGCGACCATGTCTGTGGGTCATTGTGGGTAATCAGCGGCTGATTGGATAGGGTTCAAGAAAATGGATGACTACCAAAAATGCTTTCTGAATCAGAATTTATTTCAAAATAATTAGTCAAGGCTTTTTAAGCTTAGAAAAAGGCTATTTGGGCAGTTAATATAATTTTTAGGGTCTAATTAAATAAAATATGGATCAAAAAGCAAATTTTTGAAATGCTTCTATCTCCTTCTCCTAAAAGACTTTCGTCGTTTTATATAGACTTGAATAAATCCATTTCAAAGGGTGTTTCAGGCTAAAAGATGTCTGGTTGTTTGAACTTATTTCGTAGAGTCTTCCCTTGGGAGTGCCCTAAGATTTAGTCTGATAAGACACTTCATTATCCTCAGCTTTTGTAGGGCTGGCACGAGGCACAGCCCCTACAGTGGAGCTCCATTTTGACTGGGGAATGAATACTGGGTTCAGTTAGACTTACCCATGGCTGATGTGGATCTGGCTAAAGAATATTCAACAGTTATCACTCAGCATAATGTTAAGAATGTTTTATTTGAAAATAAATAAAACAGAATGCTAAGAATTTGTTTTGTCTTTTGAAATGTTCGCAATGTGATTCTGGGGGAACCAGGTCAAGTCTTGGTCAGCGGTTTCAAAATTATTGGCCGTAAAGAGTTGGCTGCTGACTGATAGTTCGTTATCCCACTGGGGCTGACTGACCTGTGCTAGAGATTGGTAATTCGCTCTGAATTGAGCAATTGCTTGATTTATTTGGTGGATAATTTCTTGCTCAGACTTTGGGGCTTTAGGGGATTGGATTTGCAGCTGTTTTTCGAAAAAAAGAATACTGGCTAAGGCGTATAGATTTTCTTGGGTGTCCAATGTTTTGGAAATTTTGACGTTGCTGTTTCTCAGGGCAGTGCGGATAAATCTGACGCTTGGTGGATGGGACTGATTGTTTGGAAGTTGGGCAATAAAATTGGCGCAGAAAGCTTTTACACCATCGGTAAGCACTATTTTTTGATGCTGCACCAGCTGAGTCACTAATGCCGTAATTTGTGTTGGAATTTTTGTACCTAGGGGAGGAATGGGTTGGGATAACTGAGTGCCAAACGTTTGCAGGGCAATATATAGGAGGCGTTTTTTCTCAGGCAGGCTCAATTTTGGCTCTGGTTGAGCGTTATTGAGTATCGCGATCGCAGCCTTAGTCAAGTTGACAAAGTCTAATGCCGATAGTTTTGATGAAATCCGCTGTAGATAGGTGCGAATTAAGAAGATGAGTGTTTTTGCTGCATCATCTAAACGGGCTTTTACTTGGTGAACAGCGGCTGTAAGAACAGCGTCTCCGTTTGCATCACTGTACTTATCCAAACGCTCTAGCCAGTCTATCTGTCGGTAATTCTGACGGTAATCATGATGCAGTTTGTAAATTGAGATGCCCAATTCCTGGCCCGATTTCTGGCCTGTGATGTCCATCACTATGATTAACGCTGCCAGAATAGCCTGGCATTCCAGGTCGGACCTGGCCTTACCGTAGGTTTGCTCAAAAAGCGCTAACGCTATTAACAGTCTTTGGCTATCAAAATTGGATAAGGTGGCAGGGCTGACCATAACTGTCTGCAGATGTTAAGAAGACCGGGCTCTCAGCCCCTGTATGTAGATAATGCAGGAAATCTACTTGGCACCTTTGCAATGTGCCAGGAGCTAAAGTTAAAGTATATGCTGATGGCCATGTTGAACTCCAATTAAGAAATTACACAAGAGAAGTAGACTATTATCCCAACGGCAATATTCGTTCCATTGGCAATATTAGGTTTAGGTACTACAGCAATAATCGCATCCGAAAAATTGGTGGCATTCATTTCAGATATAACAGCAGAGGTGTATTACGACGCATTGGCCGTACAAACATTGACTATGGCCCCCGAGGCAGACTAGAGGCAATTGAATATGTTGACTTTGATTATGACAACAATGGCATGCTCGAAAGCATTGAGACTAGCCACACCCGATATGGCACTCGAATTGTTGTTGTGGACTAGAATGCCTTATCATAAAATCCCAGACTGCTCTTGAGCTCCTGTCAGCCATATCTGAAGTGATGGGCTGGTTAGGTAAAAACTTGCAAACCATTTGTGCAATGTCTCAAGACCTGCGCAAGAATGGGCACTACGATGAGCACATCTTAGACCTGTACCTATGGTAGCTACTCCTGAGCAAATCCAAGAAGTTTTAGCGCTACGCGATCGCAAAGTAGGTCCCAAACAAATCGCCCGTAAGCTAGGTCTACGACCCGCTGAGGTCAACAATATTATCCAAACCCAGTTAAGCGCGAATCCTGAAAACCATAGTCAGCCTAAAAGGCCCTCCAAACTTAAAGAGTGCTTAATTGACTCCCAAGGATTTGATCGCTTTTTTGGTAGCCAAAATATCCGCAAAGATCGTAAAGGGCTGTCCCAGATAATGGTGACCCGTGCCGATGGCACCCATTATCTGGTCACCACTTTTCTGATTGATGCATGGTGTTTGGGGGTAAAAGATGCCATGGGACCTCGAAAAGTTAAAACCACTGACTATCCGTTAATGCGAGAGAATGCTTATGCCCACACCATGGATGATAGCTATAGAACGATATCCCTGGAACAGGCTCAATCAGTTATCTACGGTGCTGTGGACTATGCTAAACGTCTAGGCCTTGACCCCCATGAAGACTTCGAACGGGCCAAGCATAATCTCGGCCCTCGCATGGATAATCTGCCTCGCCATGAATTTGGTAAAAACGGTAAGCCCTATTACTTTGCTGGCCCCTATGACAATCCAGATAAAATTATTGCCAAACTCAGAGAAAGCGTTGGTGAGGGCAACTTCAAATACACCATTGGTATGGACTTGGGTATGGGTACCGTACTCTAGCTATCAAATAATACAGGCCAGTTCCCGTGACTTTTCAGTGAATAGAAGATTTTCACCATAGTCAATGGGGCAGTCAATAACAGCGGGCACATCAGCTGCCAGAGCTGCTTTGAGTGTGGGGATAAAGTCTTCTGTGGACGTTACTCGATAACCCTGGAGACCAAAGCTCTTGGCCAGGGCAACAAAATCAGGATTGGTAAATTTGATAAACGCAGATTCACCATAGTAATTATGTTGTTTCCACTCAATTAGACCATAGCCACCATCGTTAAAGATAATGGTGACAAAGGGAGTCCCTAAACGTAGTGCTGTTTCTAGCTCCTGGCAGTTCATCATAAAGCCGCCATCACCTGTGACCGCAACAATCTTACGGTTGGGATAGACAAGTTTAGCTGCGATCGCACCCGGTATGGCAATACCCATGGAGGCAAACCCATTGGAAATCAGACAGGTATTCGGTTGCTCACAATGGTAGTTGCGGGCAATCCACATTTTGTGGGCTCCTACATCTGAGAGCACAATGTCATCGGGTCCTACTACCTGACGCAGATCGTAGAGTAGTTTCTGGGGCTTAATGGGAAATGCCAGATCGTTACAATATTGTTCATAGTCAGCCCGCATCTCATCTCGTACCGCTTGGAATGGATAGCTTGATTTTGCATTACGTTCCACCCGTTTCAAAATCTGTTCAAGGGAATCTTCAATATCCCCAATCACTTCCACCATGGGGACATAGCTACTGTCAATTTCTGCGGGGGTCAAGCTCACATGCACAATGGGAATTTGTCCATGGGGGTTCCACTTTTTCGGTGGATATTCTACTAAGTCATAGCCCACGGCGATGACTAAATCACTTTTATCAATGGCGCAGGAAATAAAATCTCGCTGCTGCAGACCAACAGTCCAAAGGGCCAGGGGATGCTGATATGGAATGACTCCCTTACCCATAAAGGTATTGGTAACAGGAATCTGCAATTCATCTACTAGTTTAGTGATCGCTCCACTAGCCCGCGCTCGAATAGCCCCATTACCCACTAAAATTAGCGGTCGTTCTGCCCGAGAGATCGCGTCCGCCGCTTTCTGAATGGTGTCAAAGGCCGCAAAGGTTTTACCGTTGCGATCGCAGGTCAGCGGTTTTCCCTCCGCTTCCATATCGGCAATATTTTCGGGTAAGTCAATATGCACAGCCCCTGGATTACCCGTTTGCGCTAACTTAAAAGCTTTACGCACAATTTCCGTTGTATTACTAGGTCGCACAATTTGAGTGTTCCATTTAGTCACGGGGGCAAACATCGCCACCAAATCTAAATATTGGTGAGACTCAATGTGCATGCGGTCAGTCCCCACCTGACCAGTAATCGCCACCAATGGGGCACGATCTAGATTGGCATCGGCCACCCCTGTGATTAAATTGGTTGCCCCTGGCCCCAGTGTGGATAAACACACCCCCGCCTTGCCCGTTAGCCGACCATAGACATCGGCCATAAACGCCGCCCCTTGCTCGTGACGAGTAGTGACAAACTGTATAGAAGACTGTTTCAACGCCTGAAGTACTTGGAGATTCTCTTCTCCGGGCACACCAAAAATGTACTCCACTCCTTCATTTTCGAGACAACGGACAAGGAGTTCTGCAGTGTTCATAAAAGATACCTAGGGAATGGGTAATGCAACGTCAAAATTCTATTTGTAGGGGTGTTCCATAGGTGACGGCGTTCCATGGAACGCCCCTACAAAACAACAAAATGCCCTAATTCACACAAACTGTCTTGGCATTGACAAACTCTAAAATGCCATGTCTGCCAAGTTCACGGCCAATACCTGACTGTTTAATCCCGCCAAAGGGCAAACGCGGGTCAGATTTTACCATGCTGTTTATAAATACAGCACCGGCTTCAATCTCATTGACCAAACGTTGTTGTTCCGCTGAATCTTGCGTCCAACCGCTGGCACCCAAGCCAAAGGCAGTAGCGTTAGCTAACTGAATCGCCTCGTCTAGATCCTGGACTCGGAAAATCAGGGCCACAGGACCAAAAAACTCTTCTTGATCAGCCGGGGTGCCGGGGGGGATATGACTCAAAATCGTCGGTGGGTAAAAATTACCCAGCTCTAACTCAGGGGGTAATGTGGCTTTTAGTTTTTCTAGATTACCCCCCACTAGAGCCTTGGCCCCTGAAATCAGACAATCGTGGACCTGTTTGTGAATGTCCTGCAAGATAGACGGTGTTGCCAATGGACCAATGTCTGTTTCAGACTGCATGGGATCGCCTACTTTCAAGGCATTAAACTTATCCACTAAGCGTGTCTCAAACTCATCCGCAATGGTGCTAACCAAGATAAACCGCTTAGCCGCAATGCAAGATTGGCCATTGTTTTGCAAACGGGCCATAACAGCGGTCTCCACCGCCTGATCTAAGTCAGCACTGGGTAGGACAATAAAGGGATCGCTTCCCCCCAGCTCCAACACTACTTTCTTCAAATGCTGTCCAGCGGTGGCAGCCACCTGGGAGCCAGCAGGGCCACTGCCAGTGAGGCTAACGCCACGGACGCGCTCATCGGCAATCACTGTAGCCGTTTGCTCAGCCGTAATTAGCAACGTTTGAAATGCACCCTCAGGAAAACCAGCCTTGCGAAAAATTTGTTCTATAGATAGAGCGCATTTAGGGACGTTGGAGGCGTGTTTCAGTACGACCACGTTACCGGCCATCAGAGCGGGTGCAGCTAACCGAAACACCTGCCATAGGGGAAAATTCCACGGCATCACCGCCAAAATAATCCCTAGGGGCTGATAGCGGACGTAGCCTATGGCTGAGCGCTCATCTGCTAGATAATCTGCCCCATGCTCAGCATAGTGACGACAAACCCAGGCACACTTTTTTACTTCTGCGATCGCAGCCCCGATGGGCTTACCCATTTCCTGGGTCATGATGCGACCCAGCACCTCAGCATGGTCTTCTAAATAATCAGCAGCAGCCCGTAGCCAAGTGCTGCGATCGCTAAATGATGTCCATCGATAGTGCTGATATTGTGCTTCTCCTGCTGCTAATTTTTGCTCTATCTCGTCTAATCTCAGAGGAGAATAGGTTTTATAAACTTTACCAGTGGCCGGGTTAATACTTTGAATTGCCATCGCGGACCTCCCGTAGGTCTTCTCATCTGGCCTAGGTCTAGGCCATCATCCATTGGGTGGGTCAGATGTAGCAAAACAGTCAAGGTCGGATACACTGCACATTTTCCATCAGCTGGCTTACCCAACCCAAACCCAGAAGGTATCTCTAATGTGACAAATGTGACAATTTCCGTCTTCAGAAAAGCAGTTTCTGCATTGATTATTTACTTTTTTAAACAATCCCAAACAAATGCCGATGGTTTTTATCTGGTGACGGTTAAGAACTTGTTAAGTTAGGGAGCAATCACTATTACGACAGTTATGGTAGTAACCAAGATACCTCCTAACTGCGTCTCCAGCCCTGTTGAAGCCCGTATCGGCTAATTTATCGACAGGGCTGCTACTTTTTTAAAAGTAATTCAGTATTAATTTTTACTTTATTTATTATTTATTTATAAATTGAAATAGTAGTCTTTTATTCCTAATTGATTTAGATAAATCAATATTAACTATGGATTTTTATTTAAACTATTGAAATCCGGGTTTAACCAGAAACTAGTAGTCTGTCAAAGTCAAAATTTTGGGTAAGGCTGACACGGAGACGCGGAGACGTTGATTGCTTAAACGCTTCGCGTCTCCATATCTCCTCTTCTCCGCGTCTCATTCTAAATCAGTAACGGTTTTTAGGTGATTATTCAGACTTACCTAGTTCCGCAACAAAGTCACTTGCTTCTTTGCCACAGGTCTCATGGGAGCCACCCAAAGTGCGACATTTTTCCTTATATATTTTGCGAGTAAGGCTAGGGGGTAGCTGCGCCGCATACTCCAGTGCCTTATCAAACATGGCAACACTGTCATCAGTCTCTTCCTGGCGTCGATGGAGTTGTGCCTTGAGATAAAACAGTTCTGGGTTTTCTGGGGCTGTTTCTAACGCCTGTTCTACAGCTTCCATGGCATCGGGCATCTGACCCAAATCGCGATAGCCCAGCGCAATACCACGGTAGGCTAGATAACTAGGGTTGCCATACTGTGACAGGCGCTCAATGGCGTCCTCAGGATTGGAGAAAGGTAAATTAACAGCCAACATTAAATCCATAAACCCTTTGACCAGGTTAAGTTCTGGGTCAGTGCTATCAATCTTTTCTGCTTCACCAATATGGCCAAAAACCTGTTGTAACATTGCCAATGCAGCCGGTGTACTACGGGCCACACCCTGAGTGCTCATCATGTGAGCCCCTTCCATAAAAATACCTACTGCCGAGTAAATATGTCCTCGTAATGGATCCGTTTCCAACAGAGTTTCAGCGGTGGATCTGGTTAATGCCACTTCTTCCTCTAGTTTGTCCCAGTCTTCATCGAGATAGGCCATGGATGCCGCCATGCTATGTACCAAAGGTTCGCCTGCTTCAGAATCCTTTGCCAATTCCAAAGCAGCCCGGGCTCCCACATAGTCACCTTCTTTAAAGAAGGCTTCAAAGGCCTCTTCGGCATGGGGACCAATATTGCGCTCGTCACCAGCGCGAAATGGGTCGCCAGCTAACGCCGGAGACGTCGTTATGGTCAGTGTTGCGGCCATTAGCGCCCCGAAGAACTTTAAAGAGCGTTTGGGACGATTAAAAAAATTCAAAACTCGAAACGTCATGGTGCCTATCCTAATGAAGTGGGCGCTGTGAACGATGGCAGCGCTTGCATGGGCGCTTTCAAGAAATGAGTATAGCGACTTGATTCATAAACTACTGGTAATCTATGAAACTCTTTAAGCTGTCATAGTGTGAGGCGGTGCTAACTGCGCCCCTTAAGTCGTTGTATGACACTGATATTGTTGTTGACGAGTGCCTTCTGTTTTAACCCGTTTGCCTATCTGAAAACACCTGTGTTGAGACAGGCTAACAGTGGGTGGAAATGGCCCCTGACGTTGTGGTTCTACTAACCAAAGGGTGAAATTATTGGTTGGTATGGCTGCGCTATTGTTCAGGCTGGGCTGCCAAGTTTTGACATCAGCCGACCCCGTAAAGGCAACTTGGATATTTTCACGCTGGGGAATAGCTAACACATAGCTTAAGGCACGGGCACGATAGCCGTCTCGCTGGGGGGCTACCAAAACAACCGTAGCTTCAGGATCTGCCCCTATACGTCGACCAATTTGACCGGGCAGGTAGGGTTTGAGTAAAGCGATATCGTAGCTGATCAAAACCTGGCTGAGGACACCAGCTGCGATCGCAACCCCCAATACCCAGGGTTTACATCGAGCCATTGCCATGGCTGCCATCACCGTTACCGCTGGATACAGCATAAAAAAGTAGCGGGGGGCCAGGGTGAGATCTTTGCCCAAACCATAGGTAATGGCAATCATGATGGCAAATACGGCCACACCATAGCCTACAAGTGGAGCGCCTAAATCCAGCTGCGGTTCCAAATGCCACCCCCTAATTAACGGACGCAGCACAATGCCAAAAACCACCAGCATAATTAGGGCTGACCCAATGGTGACCCATTGCGGCACCTGCTCTACAGGCAGCAAAATTAGCATAAACAGCCCGGTCACCAGGGACTGTAGCCATGGCAATATCAGGGTTTCCCAAAGGGGGGCCGACTGACTCAGCCAACCAGTGCCGCCTTCTCTGTGAAAATGGATGAAGGCGGTGGGCAACCATGGCACATACAACAGCGCTGTACCTGCCATCGCTAGCAACCAAGGCAAGGCTTCAGAGCGTCGGTCTCGACGCCAGAGGATGCGGCTAGCGGTGATCAACCATTGGGCAATAATGCTAAAGCTATAGAAGTAGTGAACGTAAATACCTACTGCATTTAAGCCAACCCAGCTCAACCAGCGCCAGGGAGACCGATCACCCTGGAGTAAGGCCATCCAATTGGTGAGGGCAAACAGTGCGATCGCAACGGCCAAACTATAATGCCGCGCTTCCTGGGATAGGTAGATGCCGTAGGGCGACACTGCCATCAGCAGGGCGGCTGTGGTGCCGACGCGTTCTCCCGCCAATCGACGTCCCAGGTAAAATGCGCCAGCGACAGCCACAATCCCCCAGAGCACGGCAAAGGTTCGTAGCGTCCAAATGGATATTCCCAGTCCGTGTAACCAAACATTCATCGCCATAAAAAACAGCGGTGGATGGTTGCTATAGGTGGTTAATGCCTGGGCGGCCTGTAGGGTAGAACCGGGAGTATCTAATAGCGCCCAGTAACGTTCCGGCGGCAGTAACGTATTCATGGGAATCTCATTCAGATTCTTCCCAAGACTATAGAACGTGGTGTAAAGCTCATCCACCCAAAGGGGCTTAGCCGCTAGACGCCACAATCGCAGGAGCGCTGCCAGTAATAAAATCAGCGCTAAAGGGTGTTGTTGATTTAGCCTCAGCTTAGGCAATGGTTTGCTCTCGCTAATGGTGCCCCCAGCATGGTAGCCGATTCACTCCAGATTAAGAACGGGTTCTCACCATTGTTATGGCCACTCGTCCATCAAAATTAGGCACTGGAGCAGTCAGTTTAGTGACTGTCACTTGAATTTTTTCTAGACGTTCATCGTTGGCAAGGGCTTGGGTTGCGATCGCATCTCCTAGCCGCTCAATGAGTTTAAATTTTTCCGTCTGAATAATCTGCTGTGTCTGCTGAATAATATCGGCATAGTTGTGGGTATCTGTCAGACTGTCGGATTTGCCCGCCACCGACAAGTCCATCCACAGCGTCAGATCTACCTCAAACCATTGACCTAAAACATTCTCTTCGGGCAGGGCCCCAATGTAGCCATAGGCACGGATGCCGGTCACACTAATACGATCAGCCATTTAACAGTTATCTAAACTATTTCCAATCAAGGAATCTCTACTGCCAGGTGAACCTCTATGGGTCCTAGTCTTGCCGCTGACTGTAGCGGGTTCAGTCAGCGGCCACTAAAATCAGCTGCCAATATGGGAAAGTACCGAACCCACTATCAAAAGAGCTGTACTAATGGCGAATTTTTGTAGTGCTTCTCTTTTAAAAGCCTCTCCTAGTTGAATATTGCTATCTGTACTTTCATTGTCGGTGCCAACTTTTTTGGAAACCTTTGCCCCAAGCGTGCTACTCCATGCCAATAGAAACCATAGGAGAAACCAGGCCATATTGACAGCTCCTATCAACAGGAAAGCCGTGCCAATCAGTGCAATCATGAAAGTCTTTTTGTTGTTCTGTTGTGGGGACGTTTCATTCTAGGCGACACAATATGGGGTTGGCCATAGGTGGCCACAATCTAGTGACTAAAGTCATGAAGGGGCTTAAATGGTCTATAGAAAGGCTGATGCTGTCCCCATAATCCAGCTGTCGATTAACAACATCCATTAACAATCAGGCTAAATCGCGATGGGTAAATGGTTTAGCGTTTTCTCCTGAGTAGGTGGCAACAACATGACCGTTGCCGACTACCTGATATTTATAGGTCACCAAACCCTCTAACCCAACCGGGCCACGGGGAGGCATCTTTTGGGTGCTGATGCCTACTTCAGCGCCAAAGCCATAGCGAAAACCGTCGGCAAAGCGGGTAGAGCAGTTGTGATAAACGCCTGCGGCATCCACCTGGGCCATAAATCGATCGGCAGTGGCTTGGTCTTCGGTTGCGATCGCATCCGTATGCCGTGACCCATAGGTATTAATGTGGTCAATCGCCGCATCCACTGAATCCACCACTCGAATCGCCAAAATCAAATCACTGTATTCAGTGGACCAGTCGCTCTCCGTTGCTGCCTGAATATCAGTTAAAACCTGTCGTGTAGCATCATCCCCTAGCAGTTTCACCCCTTCTTTCCCTAGAGCCTCAGCTAGAACGGGCAAGGCCTGAACTGCAATATCTTTATGAACTAGCAACGTCTCAATGGCATTACAGGCCGATGGATAGCCCACTTTGGCATCCACAGCAATTTTGGCCGTCTTTTCTAAGTCGGCGGCCACATCCACATAGAGATGACAGATACCATCCGCATGGCCAAGCACAGGAATGCGAGTATTCTCTTGAACAAAACGGACAAAGGCATTGGAACCACGGGGAATAATCAGGTCCACATAGCTGTCTAGCTCCAGCAGCGCCCGCGTCTCTTCCCGCGTAGTCAATAGCTGCACGGCATTGGGGTCCAAACCCACATTAGTCAAGCCCTGACGAATGGCCTTGACCAGCGCCTGGCAAGAGCGCACAGCTTCTTTTCCCCCTTTGAGAATGACACCGTTACCAGACTTCACAGCCAATGTAGAAATCTGCATGACAGCATCGGGGCGGGATTCAAAAATAATCCCTAGTACTCCCAGCGGACAGGCGATCCGCTTGAGCTCTAGGCCATCGTCCAATTCCCGATGAATCTGGACTGCACCAGCTGGGTCGGGCAGCTTAGCCACATCCCGGACACCCTTAATCGCTCCCTTCAGCTTTACAGCATCCAGCTTTAGCCGTCCGTAAAGGGGCTTCGCCAGGTTATCGGCTAACGCCGTCTGCAAATCAGCTTCATTGGCGACTGTGATATCTGCCGCCGCCGCTTCTAACGCCTGGGCAATGGCCTCAATGGCCTCGTTTTTTTGCTGGGTGGACAGACTGGCCAGGGTGCGGGCTGCTTGACGTGTGCTGGTTGCGATCGCAACCAAAGAATTCTCAACAGCAACCGAAGATACAGACATGGGGTTCCGTGGGATGTTTACTCATTTCATCTAGGTTACCTAGAATAACGCGTCCTATGCGTCCTCAACCTTCCCCCGCAATCTTCCGTTTTGCGTGCTGCCAGAGTGCCTCTAGTTCCTCAATGCTGTGATCATCCAAAGGCTTTTCCGCTGACTGCTCCAGCAGTCCAAACCGTTGCACAAAGCGACGATTTGTCCCCTGTAGAGCCGCCACCGGGTCAATGTCACACCAGCGGGCCACCTGCATTAAACTAAACAGCACATCACCAAACTCAGCTGCCTGGTTCTCGGCACTTTCATGGGCCAGAGCATGGCGAAATTCTCCCAGTTCCTCCTCCACCTTTTCCCACACACCATCCAGGGTTTCCCACTCAAACCCAGCCTTAGCCGCTTTCTTAGAAATTTTCATGGTGGCAGTCATTGGAGGCAACGTACGGCCATAACGAGCCAGCTTAGAGGTTAAGGTCTGCTCATCTTGATTGCCCTTCTCTGCCGCTTTGATGGCTTCCCAAGTAACATGCACCTCTTCGGGGGTTGCCGCTTGGCTGTCACCAAATACATGGGGATGACGTCGAATCAGTTTTTCCGCAATGCCTTGAGCCACATCTCCAAGGTCAAACGCATCTGTCTCACTAAAGATTTGCGACTGCAGCACCACCTGCAGCAACAAATCCCCTAGCTCCTCAGCCATATGATCACGGTCACCTTGTTGAATTGCATCGACCACCTCATAGGCTTCCTCCAGCACGTAGGGAGTCAGACTCTCAGGCGTCTGGGCCAGATCCCACGGGCAGCCGCCTTCAGGGTTACGCAGCTGAGCCACGACATCAATCAGACGCTGGAGGGATTCTAATGTTTTAGATTGCAGGTTTATGGTCATGGATTTTAGCAATAGAGGCAGGTTGTGACTAAGCTCAGCCTATCGTTTACGACGGCCCTGATGACGCCGCTTTTTCTTATATGCGGAGACTAGCCAGTCGCTGGTGTAATGACTTAGTGCCCCGAGTTCAAGACCCACTAGCAACGCTAGCCACTCCCTCCAGTATTGAACAAACAGGCTGACTAAGATGGGTTCGAGCCTTTGCCAAGATAGCTGGGCCTGCCAGAAATGATTGATTGCAAGTACCCCTACAGTTGCAAACAGCGCAATCCAAACACCTAGATAAAGCACCCGAACTATCGTGCCAATCAGAGGGCCGTGGGACCACCTAGAACGATGCTTGATAGCTACCTGATAGGGATACCAAATCCAGCGCATCAGACCCCATCGGCGATATTGCACTGACTGAATATCTAGATCGGGACCCATCATCAAGCCACTGAGCAAAAAGCTGAGACCGACAATAACCGTTAGCGGCATATCAAGGGTTATGAAAAAAGCGCCTATCAGCACCAGAGGTAATAGCCACAGCGTAATTCGGTCATGATGTTTTCCAGATGGCATAGGTCCTCAACAGCACAGCGCGCGTTCCTCGGGCTTTAATAATACAAATGAATTACCGCTGTTTTGAAAAAAGATTACCTTTGACCGCTGTCACCTGCATTACATTTTCTTTGAAAAAAAGTTCGCCTTTAGTCGCTGTCATCTGTTAATATCTATTCCTGTGCAAACACGCATGTTCACGGACGGTTAGCTCAGTTGGTAGAGCGCCTGCCTTACAAGCAGGATGTCACTGGTTCGAGCCCAGTACCGTCCATACTTACCCTATAGGTAAGTCACTTAAGTCCTGTTGGCACAGGCAATTGCGGACGGTTAGCTCAGTTGGTAGAGCGCCTGCCTTACAAGCAGGATGTCACTGGTTCGAGCCCAGTACCGTCCATTCAGTTTCAATTTAAGCTGGTTAAAGCTGCAGGTGAAGTAGCATAATGCTCTAATTCTTTAGAGAGTCTCTAATTCTTTAGAGAGTCTATGCACAAGTATTTATGCGGCAAGGTTTAAGTGGCTCAAAGCTAAACCTTGATCGTCTCACTGAGCAACTGTGAAATTTGACCATTTGTCGTTTCTAAATTAAACCTTTGACCAGCTTGCACCTGTGCCTTTTGTGCAAGGGCTTTCGATTGACTAGACTGATCCTGACAGGTGCTGATAATGTCTGCCAACTTTTCAGCATCTCCAGGAGGCGTTAACCAGCCTGTTTGCCCATGGTCAATCAACTCCACAGCTCCTCCAGCCGCTGCTGCTACCACTGGAGTACCACACAACATCGCTTCCACAATCACCCGCCCAAAGGGCTCAGGGGCTGTAGACGTATGGGTGACTAAATCACAGGCTGCCATCAGTTGAGGAACATCCGACCGAAACCCCATAAACTTTACTCGATGCTCCAGATTAAGGCCCTGAATCTGTTGAAGTAGGTGTTGCACATACTCTTGCTCACCAAAAAGAGCATCACCCACAAATACGGCCATAACATTCTCCGGACAATGTTGCAGAGCTTCGATCAGCACATGCTGACCTTTCCAAGGAGAAAGACGACTAAAATGTCCAACCACAAATGGAGACATACCCTCTGTGAGATCAGATAGTTCGGAGACTATTTCTCCTTTTAAAAACTCTTGATGGCTACTACAGTCAGCGTAGTCTTCCAGGCGAAACCCGTTATAAACAACATGCACTCGATCTGCTCGTCCGCCTGCTTGAATAAATGCTTCACAACTAGCGTGAGAATTAGCGATCACTAAAGCCGCTCGGTTGGCCAATGTAATAATAATGCGACGATTGACCGAACTAAAGTGGTCAGGGGAAACAATGTCGTGCAAATGATAAACAAAAGGACGACCACTTAAAACACTGGCAAAGGCTCCAACCACTAAAGCTTTTTGGGTGTTGGCATAGATCACATCATATTGCTTGCTGAGTTGGGCTACCCTAATAATCAAAGGGATTAACCGGTTGAGACTTTTGAGTCCTGCCAGCAGACCACTTGCCTTTTGTACCTGCAAAGCTTGGTCGGCAAGGATTTTGATCGGAATATTGTTTTGGCGTAGGTGCTCTGGGAATGTTCCCTCATTAAACACACTCACCAGGCTAGTTGTAGAAAACTGCTGCGCAATATCGGCTAAACAAAGTTCAGCACCTCCTAGCTTGCTACTCTGGTCTAGAAACAGGATCTTCATGCTCGTTTATACATTAGACGATTTTTAAATATTGACGCGAGTCTCTTTTCAACATAAAAGTGGATAATACACCCAATCAAAACCGTTGCCACACAGGCCAACATCATCCCTATTGTATAAAAACCAATACTGTTGATACCTATGACCTGAATCACTTTGGTGAATATGGACAAGATCAGATAGTGGGTGAGATAAATGGAAAAAGAAGCTGTTCCTAAAACCACGAATCCTTTACTAACCGACAGCTTATGATCTTTTTCTAGAAAAGCAGCACCTCCTACAATTAAGATTGACGATAGGCCATAGGCTACAAATTCATAATAGTGGGCAAAGCCCGAGTTATTAGCACTTGTCTGGAGAATATACACATCTAATAATCCTGACATCATAAAGGTGCAGCAGCCCGTTAATAATATCCATAAACTGACTGACTTTTTCAGTTGGATTCGTCTAAAGAAAATACCGATTAACCATCCGCCTGCAAATTCAAAATTATAGTAAGAGAAAATAAAATTTAGCAGAAAGTGATTGTTGTTCCGAAGCTGAAAACCTGAGAGTATATCAGTTAGCATAAAAACTGCTGACACTGACAAACCAGCAAGAATAAGTTTAGATGCCACTTTAGGCAACAGAATAACAGTAGTAAACGCTAAGTAGAATAATACTAAATGGCTTAGGAACCAGGCTACGGAAAGTATGGGCGGATGCTCCTGGGGAATAAGTAGCAATGACTTGATAATGACACCAATATCTTGCTCATGACCTTTTCCAAAGGATGGGACTAAAAAGTAAACTGGAATTACGCAGAGGCTCAGCAACCAATAGAGGGGATAAATACGAACACAGCGCTTGATTAGAAAAGCTTTTGCCGTATGCCGATGACCCATATATTTAAAGCTCGACAGTGCTAAGAAGAAGCCACTCAAGACAAAAAAGAAATCAACGCCCGAATCTCCAAAATCAAATAAAGATAGTAAAAAGGGTTGATCAAATTTGAGCGTAAATAACTCCGCTGCATGAAAGGTAACAATAAGTAGAGCTGCGATCCCTCTAAGACTTTCTAAAAGCTCCAACTTTTGAGGGGGTTGTTTTCTCATTTTATTGGCGTACGTCATAGATCCCTGGTATTGCTTTAAGTTGGAGAGTAGGGAGTGGGGGAATAGGGAATAGGGAGTAGTTTTTTATATCAGTCAATTGGGTTTGAGCTCGCCATATACTCCGAGAGTTTCGGTGGCAACACGGGTAGCATTAAGCCAGTCAAGATTTTTTTGGGCTTGTTCTTTCCAATAATTGAGCTTGGTAGAATGCTTCAGCAGGTCGGCTATGGTTGTGGCCAGGGCTTGGCTGTCGCCTGGTGGCACTAACAACCCGGCTTTGCCATGTTCCAATACTTCAGGAATACCGTCGACATGGCTAGCGACGATGGCACAACCAACTTCTCGAGCTTCTGAAATAGCCAACCCAAAGGGTTCTCGATGGGAGGCTAGAACAAAAACATCCGTCGATAATAGATAGGCGCGAGGATCAGACTGAAACCCTTCAAAATGAATGCGATGTGCTACACGGGTTTGGCGGGCCTGGGACTGAAATTGTTCTTTTTCCGGACCATGGCCCACCAGGTACAGATGGGCCTCTGGAAAATCTGAAGCCACTCGTTCAAATGCCGCAATCAGCTCAGAAATACCCTTGCGAGAATTCATGCCAGCTACTGTGGTAATTGCCGGGCGCTGTAAATAGGCAGGGGAGCACTCTGTTAGGGCACCAACCCGAGGACTCTCAAGGGTACCGTTGGTGACAACTCGCAGCTTGCGTGTGGGAATACCTCGCTGCTGCATCGATTTAGATACCGCCTGGCTCACGGCAATGACGCGATCGGCCAAACCCATGAATTTAGCACTCTCTTGAAACTCATTGTGAACGGTTGCCACTAAACCGTATTGGCTCCAAAGCTTTAAACCACGAGCCAGGACAGCCCCTGTCATCATGTGGGCATGGACAATGTCAGGCTTTACCTGACGCACAATCGTACGATACTGGGACGTTGCATGCATCAAATTACGCCAGGTTCGGGTTTGGTTTAACCGAAAATGGGTCACCTGATATTGGTCTAACAATGCTTCATATTCACCACCACCAGAGATAACACTGACCTCATATCCAGCTTGAGCCTGAAGGCAAGCCAAATCCACCGCAACGTTGACAATCCCATTCCCTACTTTTT
This sequence comes from Leptothoe sp. EHU-05/26/07-4, assembly GCF_043421015.1. Classification (NCBI taxonomy): domain Bacteria; kingdom Bacillati; phylum Cyanobacteriota; class Cyanophyceae; order Nodosilineales; family Cymatolegaceae; genus Leptothoe; species Leptothoe sp. EHU-05/26/07-4. The sequence goes on along the minus strand of NZ_JAXSQV010000002.1, from coordinate 1,419,828 downwards.
GAATATGGTTGAGGATGTGTAGGACTCGCATTATATGGCTCCAGCAGTGGTTTGTTGCATAGCCTGTAAACTGTTTAAGACGTCTAGATATTGGCGAACGATGCAGTCTATGGTGAAGGCTTGCGATCGCGCCTTCAGCACCGTGGTATCCATGGGGTCTTTCAGGGTCGAGACGATAGCATTAGCCATCGCTTCATAGTTACCCACCGGCACCAGTGCACCGTACTGACCCTTGTTTAAAATTTCCGCCGGACCGCTCTCACAGTCAGTGGATACCACCGGAGTGCCAGCTGCGATCGCTTCTGCCACCACATTGCCAAAGCCCTCATAGATAGACGACAACACAAAGACATTGGCTCTCGCCATATAGGCATAGGGATTCTCCACAAAGCCCAGAAACAACACATCGTCCTGTAATCCAAACTTTTCAATTAAGGCATCCAACTCAGGCTTAACCTCAGGCTCTCGCGGATCTACATCTCCCAAAATCATTAGCCGTGCCGGATGTTGTTTACGCACAAGGGCAAACGCCTGTACAAGGGTGGCAAAACTCTTTTGTTTAACAATCCGTCCCACCCCCAACAACACAGGCGGTTGACCTTCTTCAAACCATGGATGAGCAATGGTTTCCTGCGCTTTCTGAGTAAAGTCTGAGGTAACCACGGGGTTATGGATAACCGTCATCTGCTGCATTGAGATTTGGGTATGTTGCTCCAAATCACGGGCCACCCCCTCTGATGCGGTCACAATGGCATCGGCCCATGGATAAAACCGCTTGACCACCGCCCACTTAATCTTTTGCATCAGCATGGCGTGGCGATCTTGAAACTGTTGGGACAGATTGGTTTGAACACACATCACCACCCGCGTGTTCACCCCCGCTAAAAGTTTTGCCCAAGTAGCAGAGCTAAAAATATCCAGCGTTGAGATTAAGAAAGCAGGCTGTTCCTGCTTCAGATACTGTTTTAGGGCCAATGTCTTAAACAGAAGTACAGGTGATTTGGCCTCTAAATTTATCAGCCGGATATTGTCTGGAATATTCGATAGATAGGCTCCCTCAGCCTTGGCAACCACTAGATCAACAGCAAATCCTCGCTCAGCAAATCCTTCCGCCAGGTGGAGCATGACTCGCTCCGCCCCGCCGCCATCAAGATTGGGAATAAATAAACTAATAAATGGTTTTGGCATTTTGACTCTTAAAGATCGAATACAAAATCTCTGGCATCAATCGCTACTCGTTAAGCCGTAGAGAGCACAAGCTATATTGCATCTACGCTGGAGCAAGCTCCACCACCAAGGGTTCATCAGCAACATTTAAGACCAGTGACCGAGGATTGTTATACCTGGCCGTAGCATCCGTTGACCTTAGGGGTTGATAGAGGCTGGCGGATCTAATGGCCGTGGTTAATCTCACTGTCACTGCCTGGGTTGGCACTGAAATATCTCGCTTGTTGGATACATCAAAGCTTGGCACCTCTTGCCAGAGAATCAGATAAAAGCGTCCATCCCGTTTTTGTAGCAAGGTGTGATGCACATTTGTTGTTGCTCCAACCATAGTGTAGCTGAGAGCACCTGGCGAGAATACACCTTCCCCATCTCGCAATAGCGCTATTAGGTTCTGTAGCGCAGTAAACGCTGGTTTAGGGGTGCCATTTTGCCGCAGAATACCAAAATTCCCCTCCTTATCAGCCGTCTGCCACTTGTCGATGAACTCATTGATATATACTCGCTGAATATCGCGATTAAAATATTCCAGCCAAAGGCGAGGGACATACTTTCCAGCCGCTGCTTCTGAAATGCCTGGCTGACCAGATTCAGCTGCAACTGCATTATGCCAGCCAGTCTCTGTTGCGATCAGAGGCTTATCAGGACAGATTTGTCGTGTAGATGGAATCCAGTGCCAATCTAAGCCCGCTGTCGGAGGCTGGCCGCCGGGGTAGCTATGCATCGCTCCATAATCACAAACAACTTCACCCAGCGATGTGGCATTATGCCAAAGGGCCACCGTCGGGCTCAGTACGTCAAGTCTGGCGGTGGCTGGATCTTGCTTGACAGCATTGAAAAGTTCAGACTGAAACAATCTTACTCCCTGGGGAAAGGGCTGTCCTTTGTAGGATAAATCAGGCCAAACATCCCACTCATTCGGACCTTCAACCGCCTCGACCGCTGTGGGTATTGCCTTCACAATATCAACGGCAACGGAGGCATCTTGCTGATCTCTGGGATCCATTACTAACGTGGACTTGATACCGACGGTGGCAAGATCCACAAATTTTTGCTGGGTTTCTCGATCATCTAGCCGAACGCCGTCTCGAATATGACGAACACCCAGTTCTTGTAATCTCGGCTTAATAATGGAATCGTAATTACGGTAGGCACTATTGGATCTGTTTAGATGGACAACAACACCCAGTGAATCAATAAATGAGCTAGCCGCGTGAGCCGTTTCGGATGGGTTCTGGGATTGACCTGGCAGCACCGTACTACAGGCAAATACAGTGCTCACCAATAACACAAGCAAATACTGACGACGCTGAATCCAGGGTGACAACAACGATTTCATAGGTTTAGATTTCCAAAAATCTCCGATAGAGCGAATTAGCGGTGGGTAAGAGCGGATGTTCTTTCAGTTCTTGAAGCACATCCTGTTTAATTCGAGCCTTAGCTACAGTTGGAATAGCAACTAAATGCTCAGGTTGTTTCAGTTGTTTTTGAGTTTCCTGTAGCTGATTAAAAATCGTATCTCGGGTTTCAGGGGTAATGGGCTCCATATGAAATGAAGTGCCATAGCGCTGGTTGATTCTTTCCACCACATACTGGGGGCGTTGGGTTGTATCTTTGAAGTCTGAAATGGTGACATCATCGCGAACGGGCCAAATCTTCTCGTAAAAATTGATGTAGCTTTGAATGGAAAAACGTGTAGACAGAGTACGATCAACTACCAAAACAGAAGCGATAGCATCAATGGGATTGCGAATCAACACAACACAGGGAATGCCATAGTTGACAGCTTTAATGACCTGCAATGGCGCGTGCATATGGTGCGCGGCTTTAGCAGTCGGATTATACAACCGAAACATCTTCGCAAAAAAAGAGTTCGCCGAGCGGGGGAACCCTTCTATACAAATATCTTTATCAGGTGATATTTTCTTCCATCGGTTTTTTTCAGAAAAAGGAAGGAACTGAAACAGGATTTCATGGCGTCCCATGATGTGTCCTGTTCGATATTTTGTATTTTTAATCAGGCCTTTAGCAATCATGATTTTAACTGTTTAGATTATGGAGTTAATTTTGGTCCCAAATTTCATAACGCTCAAATTTGGATTTGGCATGATAGCGGGATGCCGCTAGGCCAATGCCTAAAAAGCCCCACAGCACCATGCCAACAACACCCACCATGGAGACATTGAGACCCATCTGAGCAAAAATGCCAAATGCGATCGCACGTGACGCACTGGCAAATGTATCAAAACTCGCTTCGGTTCCCTCAAACAGCTTGAAGAAGATCAAAAATACTCCGGTAATGTAAGGAATTGTTCCCATCCACCCCAAAGAAAATAACAATGTCAAAATACCGCTGTCCTGGCTTCCTAAACGGCTACTTTCTACCACTGTTCCCAAACCGCGACCCACACCTTCAGTAAGAGCCTGCCCGAGCAACTCGTTATAGCCATCCAAACGGGCTTGATAACTACCATCCTCTTGGGTGTTTGACAGAGATTCTAATCGAGGAGCAATCTCGCTGGCCAGGGGCTCTACGGAGGCTAATGGAACTACCAATAAAGCCATACTCATTAGAGTAATGAGCAACCTAACTTGCAAGTGTGATTTAAGTGAGGGCAGATAAAGCATTAGCGCAGCCACCCAGCTCAGCCACCCTGAGCGAGCCAGGGTCAGTAAAAAGGAGAGATATCCGACGCCAGTGGCAACAAACTTTATGCTTTCGCGATTACTCAACAGCAAAATCAGCCCTGCCATAATCACAGCTGCAAACGGCTGAGGAGAATTCATCGTGCTCCATACCCGAATCCCTAAGGGTTCTGGATAACCAAACACATTTGTATCCACCGCATTGCTTAACCAAAAGCGATCCCATTCCGGAGCTGTTAGATACTGCCATACGCCGTAGCCCCCCATCACCAAAGTCCCCCAGAGGAAGGTGCGCTGGATTGTTTGACGACACACAGGATATTGACGCCAGTTAACAAATAGGTGAAAGCCAAATAGGAGTGGGGGCAGCCAGTTTAACAATGCAACAAGGGTGCCTGCTACCGAGTTTTGCACTAGGCCCATCAGAAATCCATAAAAGACGCTGACAAAACAGAGAATAAAGGGCAGTCCCCCCTGACGATGAATCTTCGGCAAATAGCGCACCAGTGTGGCAGCAGAGATTAAGGTCACCAAAGGGGGTGCCAATAAGACAATGCTAGGATCTTGCCAACCACTGCGCTGATCAATTAACCGACGTACCAGGGGCGTTAAAAACCAAATCCACCAGGTAAATCCTATGTAGAGTAAGGGATAACGCACATACAACAAAACACCGACGGCAGTGGCCATCAATGGAAATAACAGCCGTAACAGGCTGCCTGCTCCAGCAACCGTGCCCAGGCCTGTGATTAGCACCAAGCTCAGAATACCGGTCCAGGCTAACGCAGGCCGAAAACGCAGCCATGAAAACGTGCCATGGCTCGGGAAATAATTGCCTGGTTGTTGCTCTTGCAAGATCATCTAATGGCGTTAGAGGTCTATCTCAGAAATCTGTCTTGGAATTATTAGCATCAGAAAATAAATAGCCAGCGCTGTCTGCTATCGGAATCTTGTGAACAGTCCAGGACTGCGCATATGGGCTAAGGAGTAGGCCATGGACTGTGGTAGGTAGCTGGCGCTAAGTGCCACCAGCGTACGCAAATTGAAAGTCTGATGCCGTAAGGCTTGTTTCAGATGAAAATGGGCATCGTCAAGCTGCCCAAGCCGCAGAAAACCAATTCCTAAGGTAGTACTGGCGTGGGCCAATTCCCGTTGAAAATAAGGCCGATAGTCTTGGAGATTTTCATCCTCCATAAACTGTTGATGACAAAATGTAGCAGCTTTGCCCTTACGGATTTTTGCCTGAATATTACGGCTTCCACTAACCATGTTTTCAGACTGAGCATGCACCCGATAATAGGCCAAGCGCTCATCGCAGTAGTAGGCCCCTTTCCCTGAACGGCAGGCTAGATAAGCGATGTAGTAATCCCAAAACACCCCTGCCTTAAATAGCTGCTCCCAAGGTACAGCAGCCCTACGAATTAATGCAGCGGATGCGGTAAAGACCGCCTGATCAACTAAACCAATCTTCCAGAAAGGCTGATAAACACCTTCTTGTAGGTGATGACGTTTTTCTTTTTGAGTCTGTTTTTTACTGGCTGACCATTGGACAATACCATTGTCATCAATCACGTAATAGTCACAGAACGCCAGCACTAATTCTGAATTTTCTTCCAGCGGCTGCACCAGTGTTTCTAGAAAGTCGCTGGCCCAGCGATCGTCGTCGTTGAGACTGGCCACATATTTGCCATTAGACTCAGCAAAAGCATAGCTCGTGTTTAAGCCAACACCCAGATTTCTAGAATTACGTCTGAGGCGCAGGCGGGGGTCTTGAAATGAATTAACCATGTCTTCCGGACTGTGATCGCTACAGTCATCCGAAACAATGATCTCAAGATTGGCATAGGTTTGATTAACGACACTTGCGATCGCTTCTTTTAAATAAGCCGGACGATTATAGGTGGGAATAATCACACTAATCAGTGGCAGTTCTGAATTATGCGTTTTTTCTAAAGGATTATCCATCATCAAAAGAGTATTGAACTAAGAGGTGGCTAATGAAGGCACGTTAACTGTTGAATCTGGTGCCAAAGCAGCTCGCACATGGTTTTGAATCAGCTGAATAACGTTGGCGCGATCGTACTGCTGAGACGCTTGTTGGTGGGCAGCAGAGCCCAGACGTTGACAGAGATGATCGTTGCTCAACAAGTCAATGCAGGCTTGCGCCATCCCCTGGGCTGACGTTCTAATCAGTACATCGTCACCGTCATTGAGAGATAATCCTTCAGCGCCAATGGAAGTGGAGACAATGGGTTTGCCATAGGCTGCGGCCTCAATAATTTTGACACGGGTGCCGCCACCCGACAAAATTGGGCAGCAGACTATTCGGCTACGGGCATAGAGCTCATCCAAATTTTCAACAAAGCCAGTAAACTCCACTCCCGGAATTCTTGAGTGATAGCTGCGAATATTCTCAGGATGGGTGCCAGCAATGATTAACTTAGCATCGGATCTGACCTTGGTAATCTGGGGCCAGACTTGCTCAATCAAAAAGTTAGCGGCATTGAGATTAGGGTAATAGTAATAGCCGCCGAGAAACATGATGGTAGGTTCAGGGCAGAGGGATTGTGGCTTGGGAATTGCCACTGCATTGGGCACGCTCACCACTCCCTTTAGTCGTCCTTGCTGAGTCAAATATTGCTGATCTAACTGAGAACAAACAAATGTGCGTAGAGCTGTTTGCACGCTGCGCCGTTCTCCCCACCAGAGGGCAGGAATTTGCAAGTAATAAAGCTTTGTTATCAATCGAGTGGGCGGCTGACGAATCTGACGGGCAAAGGAAATATGTTCAACATCATCCAGGTCAAAGAACAATGGCGGCAGGGTTTTCTGAGTTTGCAAAATAGGCGTCATTGATTCTAGGCGATGGCAGAAAATTGCATCGGGCTGCCGTTCTAAGCAAGTCTCTAAAGCCTTTACCTGTTTAGCCGCGCTAGTTGCCACAAAGTTCCCCTGGGCACGATAGTCAAAGATGGGGGCAAACTGTCGCTGCCATTTGGGGCCTGAATTGTCAGCTGTGTGTTGCGGGCATAGGAACAGGTTAATGGGTGCTCCCCAATGTTCTGATAGGGCTTTTTGATGAGTTGCGATCGCATCCACAGAACAATCGACATCCGCTGGCACATAAAACAGGACGTCAAGCTGTGCCATCGCCTTCAACGCATCCAGAAATAAATTAAACCGCCTAAAGGTGCCCTGAACATCTCGTTTAAGATCCGTAGGAAATCGGCAGGAAATAAGTAAGATTCTCATGGAACTAAGCACGATCGGTATTGAGCAACGGCGACAACGTTTGGGCAGAACTAGGGACAGCCCGGCAAAGGTTTTGCCAAATCTCTATATAGTTCTGGAGCATTTTTTCTTCAGTAAAGTCCTGAGCGCGATCGCAGGCATTATTCGCCATCTGCTTCATCTCGTCAGGATGTTTAAGCGCCCAGCGAACAGACTCCAGCAAATCACAGCTATCCCCTGTTCTAAAAACAAGCCCATGGATTTGATGGTGGATCACTTCTGGAATGCCACTGGCATTGGAGGTAATAATCGGTAAGCCAGACGCCATCGCCTCTGCTATAGCAAATGATTGTCCCCCTTCAAAATGAGTAGGAAATACAAATAAGTCAGATGCTTGTAACAATTGGGACACATCTGAACGATAGCCTAAAAGAAAGACTTTATCTGTAACCTGATACTCATTTAGTTGACTCTCTAGAGTCCCTCGCAAATCGCCATCACCAACCCAAATGAATCGCACATCGGGAAAATCTCGAATAATGTGCGAAATCGCTGGGATTAAATCACAATGGCCCTTTTGAAAATTCAACCGACCAACGGTGATCAGTAACTTGGTCGTATCAGGTAACGTCAGCTCGTCGAGAATTTGCCGACGACTTGTTTGCTGCTGAGCAGCCGTTAATGGAAGAGACGCATCTGAGTTAGCACCGTTATAGATACACGTAAGTTCGCTTTCAGGAATTTGAAACAGATTAGATAGTAAACGTCTATTATTTTGTGAAATCACCACCCACTGTTGCTGACGAGTTCTAACCCAGTTATAAAGCTTAACTCGCCATTGATTAACCGGTATCTCCAGTGGCAAAACCAATCCAAATCGCACAACCGTTGGAATCTTCAACAGTCCACAGGCAAGGATACTGGCAAAACAATATTCTGGAGCAGGCAAGGTGATTTGAACAACATCAGGTTTAAGCGTCATCAACAACCGTAGTGTTCTAAAAAAACGAGGCACATGTCGAGCGATGCCCGGCAGCCAGTTTCTATCTTCAGCAATGGAGAGTGGATGATAGGTTACACCGCTTTCCACAAAATCTTGAATTAGTGAAGCCGTCCCATGCACATTAGGAAATGCAGCATGCACATCCCATCCATGCTTTACAGCCCCTCCAGAAACTGTGAGGTTATATTGCTCCACACCTCCACGTAATGTGGAGGGGAAAATCATGAGTAGCTTTTTAGGACTAGATTCCATCGATGTAATAATACGCTAAATAGTTCTCTAACCTATGCCTGGAAAAGGATTCATCTCTGCCCAGAAATATTTGTCGTCCCCATGACTAGTGGCCCTGTCAAGGACTTGCCATCATCTGCCTTATGCAAAACATCAAGAATTAGCGTTGCTAATTCATCTCCCCGCTTAGAATAACTAATCTTTCTCTGCGTCTCGACCCTATCGACCACTAACGTTTCGCCTACCATATGTTTAGCCACTAGCTGCTCAATCACCTGAGCCATCGCCTTCACATCAAAGGGATTAACTAAATGCACACCTGGCTTATCACTCAAATAGTTGCGATTCTCACCGGGTGGCACAGCGGCCAAAATGGGGCGGTCAGTCATCAAATACTCATAGGTTTTGAGCGATATGCGATCGCCAGGAGTTCCGTCAAGACGATCGGGTAAAGGCATAAATAACAAATTTGCCGATTGCAGTTTCTGGAGTGCGTCACTGTATGGCACCGGTCCGGTTACAGTCACCACATCAGATAGATCCTGATCCTTTAAAACGGCTGACGCTGATTCAAATTTATTGCCGTAGATCTTTAATTTGATCTTACCTGCCCAATCAGGATTCTGAGCAACAACCTGTTTAATAGCACGACCAATAAAGATAGGGCTTGAGCTAGCAGGGTTAACGTTGACATTAAAGTACCGTCCCCAGTTCATCCATGCGTGACGTAGCTTCTTAATAACGCGCTGATTCGGGAAGTTCAAAAATTCTTCCCAGCCTGTCATACCACCTGTGAAGACAATTTTAAAATCATTTGAGACAGCGTTACTGCCAATAATCCCTTGAAAATCTTGAGGATCAGCCCCGCCACGGATAAGGTGAAATTTAGAATGTTGCTCTTTAGTCTGTCTAGAACATACCTGTTCTAAACTTAGTTGTGATACATAAACAATAGCATCAGACTGTCTAACATAAATGTCTTCGAGCCAACGGTTGAGATAGTAGTGAAGTTTAGTTGGAAAAACCGCATAGAGATCATCACAGGTTGAAGGTTCACAGACATTAATAACCAGAGGTTTACCCGTTAGCCATTTCAGCAAAATACCAATGAGGCCTGCAGAATAGGGTTTGAGGAAGACAATGATTAAATCAATATCATAGGTTTTGATAACGTTTATGCCTTTGAAAACAGCAGGCAACAACCAAAAAATATCTTCATCAGGCCAGACAAACCAATCTAGTAATTTGCCAAACTTAATCGATCTAATAAAATTAAGCAGTTTTTCAGGCAGCCAAGATCGAACAAAATGAACCTGAGTATGCTCTAGCGCTGCATCTTGGTTACCAGATAAAACATGGACCTGCCAAGCATCTGGCAAATATTTTAGTGTTTTACTAGAACGAATCGCAGTCGGATTCGTTTCTGGAGAAAACTGCTGGGAAACTGACAGTATTCTTGTATGTATGTTTGTTAGATGATTGTTCATAGATTTTCAGCACTATCGGAAATCACAATCAGTATTGTTAGAAGTTTTTAGCTTTCTTCCAGCAGTATTGATATCTAAAGATGAAATTTTTTGAGTAATATGTTCTATCTGAGAATCATTGAAGAGGCGATTGATTTTTTTATCTTTACTTTCCTCAATAGGGTTATGAATAGATGCTTTCCATGACTCGCGATCTAAAATAATTGTGTCACCAGACTTACCTCTATTATTTAAATGACTAGCTTGAAAATCTATAGCAAGAAAAGAACAAATTCTCTCAAAGACATTCTCAGGATCTGCCACCAAATTCTCATATCTAACTAAAAGATGATTCAATTTATGAACATTATAATTAGTTATTTCAACATCATTGATCCATCTTTGGATACATTGATCAACCGTTCGAGGCCATCCCCAGAATTCTGGGAATTTATGACTCACTTCGTATAGAGATGAGACGACATCTTTCCCATCTCGAACAATATGAATAAATGCGGCATCTCTAATATTCTCTTCAATACAATTAATACGTTGTATATGCTCTGGAGTTTTTTCCAGCCATATAGATTTGTCTTGCTCCAGCGTTAGCGTATCTAAAATATTTACAAATGCTGTAGAATAAGTCTTTATAAAACAAGGCTTACAGGGGAATTGATGAAGTAGATCTTCTCTATCAATGGCCCTCAAGAAATCAGAAACTTTTTCTCGAACAGCAGGCTTTGCCAGCTTGAAAAAATGTCGTTTCGAACCAGGGTTAGTAAGAAATTTGAAGAACTTAGACTCTGGGAAAGAAGCAATTTTAGGATGAGATGAAATAACACTTTGAAGTAAAGTTGTCCCAGAACGAGGACACCCTACTAAAAATACTCGTTTTTTAATTTTAGTCATATTCATTAGGTTATTAAAGTTACTTCAGTAACATTTTAATCACTTAGAAAAAACTGACATATTATCTTTTCAAGCATGGAGCTTTTGACCTTTAGCAGTACTATATAGTTTTTGTGATTCTAGTTTTTGATAATGGCTTTCATCTCTATACTTGATGACTCTTCCACGTTGATTGCCAAAGATAGCAAGTGGTGGGACATCTTGAGTCACAACAGCACCTGCTCCAATAATGGCCCCTTCTCCAATATTGACACCTGGGACAACAACTACGTTGGTACCAATCCACACATTTCGTCCAATAATAGTTGGTTTCAAGTCATAGGTTTCATCATAGGGAAGATATTTCCCTTCATATCTATGATTAGCAGAATGAACTACAAAGTTTCGACTAATGTGAGTATTTGCACCAATAACAATACCTCCACGAGCATCAATGTAGGCATTATTGCCAATGTGAACATTATCATGGACCTCTAGCATTTCAGGTTGAATGATAGAGATACGACCATTGAGAAAAACTCCTTGACCAGAATGTTTCATTTGAGCAATTACCCGTCGATTATTTTCTGCCAAGATCGCTGGCTCAGCCCAAAGAACCAATCTAACAATCTCTTTTCCTAAAGCAAACTTGAGTTTCCTAATTAATCCAAACATAGTTTTAAGCTCAAGAAGAATACTTACTTTTTACTCTGGAATGATCTAGGGAGAGAAGAAATGGCAAGGCTATAGGCCTGATTGAATAACCCTGGTGACAAAATCATAATTCCTAATAAGTAGACTAGAAATCCTATGGCTGAATACAATATCAGCGTTATATAAGCATTATCCCAGTCGTACAAGATTTGTTTCGCACCTAGAATAGAAGTCACCATCAGTAGACTGCTTAGCAATGGAGCAGTGTACTGAAGAAAATATTTTTTCAAGTCTATATTGATGAGCTTCTTGATTAGGACTAAAAATACAGGAGAAAATAGATACACACAGATAACATAGGATGCGGCAACTGCGCTGATCCCCCAACGCACTGCTACGAAAAATCCAACAATATTACACACTGTAATCATGAAGATAACTCGCAGTCGCCACAAAGGTTTATTCATAGCTAAGAGTACCGTTCCAGCAAAATATTGTACTGACTGCAGAATGCCAATTAGCGCTAATATTTGCATAACTGGCACACTTGGTAACCACTCATCGCCAAAAACAGTTTGGATAAGTTCTGGGGCAAGTACTGCCATCCCTAAAAAAGCAGGAAACGAAACAAGACTCGTATATCGAGTGACTCGATAAAAAGCATTTCTCATTCTCTCTGGTTCTTTTTGAAGTCGAGAAAACGTAGGCAATGCAACTTGAGCTGTGACATTTGTTAGCAGTTTAATCATAATTAACAGCAATCGATAGGCCACATTGTAATAGCCTAAAGCAACTGTTCCTAAGAAGTAGCCAATTAACAAGTCGTCTGAGCGACGGCTCAAAAAGTTTAGAAAGTTAAAGCCAATGATATTGATGCCAAATGAGAAGAGTTCTCTAAAATGTTGAGGAGAAAACCTAAATCCTGGCCGCCAGTCGCTCGAACTCCACAACATTAAGGCTCCCGTTGAGCCAAATACTATTTCTTTAATAACCAGACTCCCAACCCCTAACCCCATAAGGGCAGCCCCAATGCCGGCTACCCCACAGGCTGCCGTTGCCACTAAAGAACGTGCTGCAAAAACCTTGAACTGCATATTACGTTGCAAGATTGCAGACTGCACGCTACTTAGCCCTGCAAACAGAAAACTGATGGACATCCACCGAATAATCGGTGCTAGCTCTGGCTCACTGTAGAAGTTTGCAACAGCTCCAGCTCCAGCTAAAACAGCTAAAAGGAACAATGCCCCCATCAATACACTGGTCCAAAAAGCTGTATCTAGATGCTCCGGCTCCAGCTTATCTTTTTGAATAATGGCTTGAGCAAAGCCTTGATCCAAAAAGATCTGCATAAAATACATAAATACATTTGCCAGAGCTACTAAACCAAAGGCTTCAGCACCGAGCAGCCGAGCTAGCAACAGAAAAATTGCAGTTGAGACAAGCTGAGCCCCCCATTTTTCTATAGCGGACCACATTGCTCCTTGAATTGCTTTCTGTCGCAAACTCATAAGAAACTACTCACATCTAAGAAAAGAAACAAGGTAAGTAAGCAATACGTTAGAACGCACCAAATCCTGTCATGACTTTAGGGACTGTCATTAGCAACAGTTTTAAATCTTCCTGGAATGTCCACTGTCGAAGGTAATCCAAATCCATTCGATTGACCGATGTCAGATCGCATCCTTGAGAGCGGGTCGTTACCTGCCACATGCCGGTCATACCAGGTAACGCTCTCAATCGTCTCCGCAATACTGGCTCAATCCTTACCGCATCATATAGAGCCCAAGGTCTTGGCCCTACTAAGCTCATCTCACCGCGCAACACGTTAACCAGCTGAGGCAGCTCATCTAAGCTAAATTTTCGTAGCCAACGACCCACCCCTGTTACCCGTGGATCTTTTTCCAGTTTATGTAGGCCGGTCTGATTCCTCATAACCTTATGGTGCTGTGCTTCGGCATCTGTCTTCATACTGCGGAACTTGCAAATCTGAAACAGTCTGCCTTGGTAACCCACTCTCCACTGACGAAATAAGATAGGCCCAGGAGAATCTAATCGAACCCATAAAGCCAATAGCCCCATTAATGGGCTGAGTAGAATACATAGGAAAGATGCAACTAACCAATCTGCCAACCGTTTTACTCGCCAGAGGATGGGTTGTCGAGCCTGGGGTAAATCGGGAGCCAAAGGTACTCTCAAATAGACCTGCTTTTTAGTAGCGCTACAAATATCTGCCCAGGCAGTAAACTTCGATGATTCTAACTGTGGGTCAAGATATACTCGCTTGACAGGTGAGCGGCGCAGACAGTCTCGCAACCAAACTTTATTGCTGAGAGCAGGAATCTCGGGTTCTAATTTAGACGAGCGAGGCTTTACGATTAATGCATCTTTTTCCCAAATCAATGTACAGTTTTCAAATGCAGATGGTGTTCTCTTGGTAGGTGGCACTTGAAAAACAATGGGAGCCTTTAACAAAACTGTAGAAGTTGTCATACGTCTGAAGAGTCTCTTAATAGAAAGCCTGATTCAAGTTAAGCCTGTTGCCTAAAAACTTGTCTTAGATAAACTTATAGCAAATAAATCTCCATTTGGTATGTCCGATTAACTACAATTGTGTCAATTCAGTGACTGAACTAGTAGAGTAAAGTCTAGCTGCGCCAGAGCATTACGGGCTCTTTGGAGAGTTTTGAAGAGCCATTTCGCTCATAATGTTTCATAGGTCGCATACTCTCGCGGTGACCATTGGCGACAATACCAATGGTATTTACTTGATCCAGCATGGTAGTGGTATGGGTTAAATCAGCCTGAGTAATGCGATCTAGGCGGCTGACAATAATGGATGCGTTACACATGGATGCCAGCTGTAGTCCATCAGCCAGGCCTGAAATAGCAGGGGCATCAACAATCACAAGATCATAATTTGCTTCAGCTTTTTCTAACACCTGTCGCATTTGTTGTGAGCTTAGAAGCCTCATGGGGTCTTCAGGTACCGCTCCTGCCAGCAGAACATCAACACTGGTGCCGGAATGAGACAGAGAAACAGGAGAAATTTTTGTTTTATTCCACCGTGCCAAATTTGGATGCAACAGGGTTGATAAACCCTGAACATTTAATAGACCCAGATATTGATGCAACGATGGATTACGGAAATTAGCATCAATCAACAACACCCGTTGGTGAGATCGAGCTGCACTAAGCGCTAAGCCAATGGATAATGTTGTTTTCCCTTCTCCCATCAGAGCCGATGTGACGAGTAAAGAAGACAATGACTGAGAATTGGTCAGCTGAATAGTCTTATAAATCAGATCGACAGCGTCTCGAAATGGCTGACTTTGGCTGAGGGCAGGAGAATCCGCAGGAGCCCGCTCAGCATCCAGAATGGTCAGCAAGGCATCGGCTTTGCGGGTGGGTATTTCAGGAATCACCCCTAAGAGAGGTAAAGCAGCTTGTTTTTTCAGCTCATCCGATGTACGTACCACCGTGTCTATCGCTTCTCGACCAAAGGCTAACCCACCGCCAATGAATATACCAGCCACTACACCCAACAGTATGTTTTGCTTGGGTTGAGGTGAAATTTGTTCACCTAGCTGCGAAGGTTCAACAATATCCCAACTAAAACCACCCTGAGCTAATTCATTACTTAGTTCTTGGCGTAGTTGTAACAGTTGTTCCAACGATTGCTGTTGTATTTGAGCTTCGGGTTGAATGCGGTCGTATTCTGCAATTAAGCTAGGGAATTTAGAGAGTTCAGATTTTAATTGTTGCGCAGCCTGTTCCAACCCATTTTTTCGTGCTTTAAAACGCTGTAAGCTAATCGTAGCCTGCACCAGCTCAGCGGCCAATCCCAGTTCAATTTCACCCAACTGCCCTTCGGTTAACAACGCCGTTTCATCCAGATTAATCTGTTGTGGAATATCACCTAATACCCGTTCAACCTCTGATTGCAACAGAGAAATATTTCCCTCCCGTCGACTTACCAGATCCTGCACTCCGGGATCAGCTTCTGCATAAAGTGATCGCCGTTCCTCTAACTCTAGCTCGGTTGCCTGCAATGCATTTAAAAGCTGCTGATAACGCGATGACTGACTTAAACGTGAAGCAATCATCGCCGATTGAGGATCGGCGGCCAGTTGATCTTGCAGGGAATTATATTTAGCCTGAGCATCTAAAAATTCAGTCTCGACATCCACTTTCGATTGCTCAATCTGTCTGAGGGATTCAGCAACCGTCAGTGATTGCTGCTCTGGATCAATCAGGTTCTCTGACTCGCGAAACTCTTTTAAGGCCTGACGAGACACAGCAAGATTTTCTTGCACGCTTTCTATTTGCTGATTAACCAGGGCTAATCCTCGCTTAAGGCGCTGCTCTTGCTGATCTTTGTTATAGCTTAAATAGACATCGCCTAATTTTTCTAAAAACCTTTGAACAACTTCTGGATCCTTACCGGTAAAGGTTGCTTTGAAAATACCAGTTTTGGCATCGCCTTCAGCCACCTGGGATAGGGTCAACGCCTTTTGAAAACCATCAGCACATTCTGATAGTGGGGCTGACGCATCACATAGCTCTGGATACTCAGACTGAAGCTGTTCAACCGTTTTTTCAACAAAGGACTTACTGCGCATCAGATTGAGCTGAGTTGCATAGTCTGTTTGGGAAGAGGATGAACGTCGCCCTTGCTGTTGTCCGTTGGTGATATCAACCGTCTGACGATAGTTAGGCTCAACTAATAACTGCATTGAACTTTGATAAAGAGGATCTTCTTTTAAAGTTAATGCGATCGCAATCCCCACCGTCCCCACAACGGCTCCACCAAACCAGACAAAGCGTCTTAGCAGTATATTCAGAAGCTGACCATAGCCAATCTCTGTTTTATCTGAGGAGGAGGAAAATTGTGATGTTCGCATATCTGTGTTGTTATTCGCCATCAGATTTATCGAGCTGCACTAACTATCGTGGCCACTATGCAGATGAAGTTAAAACTGGAGCAACGGCTTTATGTTTCGCGTAAGCTTCTTCAATAATTTTCAGCACCCGTTCAAAAAAAACTTTCTCAGTAAAATTCTTGAGCACATGCTCGCGAATCTGACGATAATTCCAGTCGATGGTATCGGCTCTGAGCAAGGCCTGATGGACAGCTTCTGGAGATTGGCGGTAGAAAAAGACGCCTGTTTTCCCAGGCAACTGTGTGTCTAACACCCCTCCAGCACCGTAAGCAACAACAGGGGTACCGCTAACATTTGCTTCAATAGGCACCAACCCATAATCCTCCAGGGCTGTAACAATTACCGCTTTAGCTCTTGACATCAAGCTTTTACGCTGATCATCACTGACATGACCCAAGAAAGAAATATTGGGTAGAGCAGCCATTTCTAATCTCTCTCTCTCTGGGCCATCACCCGTAATAATCAGTGGCCACCCTAACCAGTTAAAGGCTTCTACTACTACATCTACACGCTTATATCCCAATAACCGAGATGACACCAGGTAATAATCATCTTTCTGATCCGAAAATTCAAACTGGCTGATATCAATTGGATAGTTAACGGTAACTGCCGGTTGCTTATAGGTTTCTTGAATGCGCTCAGTGACAATTGATGAGTTAGAAATATACAGGTCTGGTTTTTGGGCATGTACAAAGTCCACTTCTCTCAGCTTTTGGAAAATTGGCTGAATGATTGGCATCAAAGTCTTATAACTTTTGTATTGATCAATATAGGTACGCGTATCCCAAAGAAAACGAGTGATATTATGACAGAAACAAATGTGGTACGCATTAGGACGCTTGATCACTGACTTTGCAAAGCTGGTTGTACTGCTAATAATCAGCTCATATTGTTGCAAATCTAAGGCTTCAAAAGCTGGGAAATAAAAGGGAGCCAGCAATCTAAAATTCTGACTTGCTCCGGGGATCGCCTGAAGCTTAGTCGTGTGAACAGGTCGGTCACCCAGATTAATCGTATCTTTCGGACTATATAATGAGGTGTAAATATCTGCGTCTGGAAATCGTCTGCAAAGAAGCTCAAATACACGCTCTGCGCCGCCTCTCTGGGTAAGGTAATCATGCACCAATGCAATTTTCATACTAAAACCAATCTCTAGAAATAATCACAATGTTGAATTAGTAACAATCTAGAGGGAACAAAGATCCTTGAAGAATCTCTATTTATGGTACTGAAGGTCGTTGTTTGTCGACTCAAAGCCCACACTTTCCTAAATGCCCAACAAACGCAAAACAAAGTTTAAAGGTGATAAAACCGAGCTGAATGCATCGCCTACACTAGCAACTCCAGAACGTTGGACAATAACCGTGTCGTTCGGGCGTAAGGATGGGTTAGTCTCCTCATTAATCCCTTGAGCAAAATCAATGTCGATATCGCTCTGGGATACTGTACCGTTGAGATTTAGGCGAACAAGTCTTACGGTTCCTTTTCGAGCCCGATTATTAAACCCACCTGCAGCTAAGATTGCTTGATTAAGCGGTGTATTGGGAGGGATCCGAATATTGCCAGGAGATTCTACTTCCCCAACAACATTTACGGAAATCTCATCAGGTGAAAAGCTAGCCGTGGCTAGTTCAGCTGCTTCATCTGAATTCAGATTGCTAGCCGTAGGAATGATAATGCGATCGCCATCTTGCAACTGCAAGTCTTCATTGAGATTACCTTCTTTTAGGAGATTCCACAAATTGACGGCAACTGTTTGGGATTTATTTTCCTTATGACGTTGATCAGCTAATAAAGTAGCACTCGATACTAAGGCAGCTGATGAGCGCGGCAGCCGACGTTGCACTTCAATTTGGCGAATATCTGCTAACTGGGTGATTCCCCCTGCTAACTCAATTGCCTGGGTCAAGGTGGGGATATCTTCAGCTGCAACATTTGTACCGCTCTGCGCGGAGATTCGATAAGAGCCAGGTCGATGGACTTCACCAGCGATGGCAATCTGAATAGGACGCGTCTCAAGCACACTCAGGGTAACCACAGGACGCTGAACATAGGGTTCAAGGGTTTGTTCAATCTGAACTTTTGCTTGCTGGAGAGAAAGACCTTCAACATCAATGGCTCCGACGATGGGAATATTTAGATTGCCACTGGATAATACTCGAAATTCACCACTGTAGTCAGGGATGTTAAACACATCTACGCGTAAGTAATCACCAACACCCAGGATGTAGGATTCTCCTACTGTAGGATCAGGGGCCGCCAACTCTGATGAACTTGATGTTTCGACAGGCAAGGGGGGTAACGACGGTTCAGCTGGAGTCGTAGACTGGGCAACCGCATAGCGGCCTGCAGATTCTCCTAGAACCAGGCACATCAGAGTCAGCTTAATCAGAAATATTCCTCTAGTTGAAAAATGCTTTTTCATGATGACTGCCAACAATAAATACAAACATCTAGATGCCTAAAGCGATCGCATCATCACTGATCACAGATGTAAACCACATGCAAGACTCTTCCCACCACAGGGCTAGAGAATTTAGGCAGTGATAACATTGAAACTTGAAAAACTCGTCAAGAACTGCACGCTAAGAATCAACAGAGCCACATACCCATAGGTATCCTACAGATATCTAACTAAAACTCTGCCGTCTACTACAGTTCTTATTTTTTGGGATCACACACTATAGATGAAAAACCAGTCTTCGTAAGCTTACATACAGGACAACAATAAGATCTAGCCTTAACTAACCATTCAGGAAACAGTGACTCGTGGACTACCGACACAATCTGCTTGTGCACTCACCCCAAGAAGGGAAACGGAGTCGATGTAAACATAGTACTTAAATGTCATCTAGTCAAAATTTTGCTTGCCATTCTGGCTTTTAGGCGTTCTCATATGGGGAAACCACGCTTAAAACTTAAAAGCCACGAGCATGAATGACGATTATCAGGTATCTAGCAAAAATAGAAGACTTTTAGATTCACATAGACATTGTTGACTGTATCTAACCATAGATGCGTACAAGAAAAATTTTCTTAGGGGCTTTCAGAAATGAAAACAGATAAACATTCTGAAGCACTAAGCGTTAGTAATTAAACTGCATATCTGGGTCTAACATAACCTAAATTTTAAAAATGAGCTACGTATCTTTATATTCTTTGTGCGGAGTTTCTGTAAAGTCAGATTTTGCTAATGCTAATGCCTAAAAAGTTACCTATTTAACATTTTTCATTATCATCAAAAAACAATAATTGCAATGATCTTGGTACATGTTTTCAGTGTTATTTAGGCGGCCATGGCTTCACTCAGTATTGCCATGTTAGTTTTTTAGTGTCACAAGCTAAAGTCCTGATATCAGGGAAGTCTGGCTCCAATAATTAATCAGGTTTTGACCAGGAAAACCGGCAAGTTGACGGATCAACGGTCTATCAATTCGAAAAAACATCCAACTAGATTGAGTTTTTGCTGTTGCTGATTTAGGGGAGAAACTGAGCAATCTATTAGAATATCAATCCATAACCTGAAGGATGAAATTATGCCGAGGATCAGCGAAGCCAGTTTTTTTACTCTGTTATGACCGACATTATTATTAGTAGGTCTTACGAAGTTTATGGCGGTTAGCATAACATTGAGTACGTTGCAATGATCACTGACATAGAACCCTATGTTTTTGATTGTCTGTATAACTAGACAGCCGAGAAAACATTTTTGCTAAAAAATATTTAAAGCCTTAGTTATTAGAGAACTTTGCAAGTGATGAAGACCTACCGCAACGTGGAAATAGCAATCACATTCTCTTTTGTGAGTTGATGTAAGCACTAACGAAGTGACAAAAGGCACAACGTAAAATCGCTGACGAGAAACAATTACCTCATCTAATGTCCTACTGAATTTAGATGAGATCAGCAAGACTTACCGTTGTTGATTTAGAAAATGGATCGATCTGGCAAGATCACTCTACATCAATGTTTTTTCACTTAAATCTTCCCAAGGATCAGCAATGGCAAAGATCTTATTCTCTGAAAACGGGGTATCAACTCAAATCGAGACGTTTTCCTAAGCATGGTACTCAGAGGTTAGTAGCCAGAAAGAAGTCAGTAGCCAAAAATCCCAGCTTCAATTGATGCCGCTGAAACTGTTATGGACAGAGAGTTATGAATAACTTATTATTGTTGTGCAAGAGGATCTAGTGTCACTTAATTCTCCCATGCGTAGGAATGTTCCTATTTTTTTACTGGCCTCATCAATCAGCACAATTATGGGTTTATTATGAGATGTTGTTACCGATCCGGCTGAATAGAATCATAGTTCGGAGCAGCAACACTTTAAATTATTAAGCTAATATTCCTTAAAGCACCTGTGATACCTGTCAGATGCTGAATACAGTAATTTACCTATGTGAGATATACGAGTCTTTATTTCACTAGTAGAAAGAAATTTTATCAAAAAGATTTCATTAAGAAGCTACTGGATTCATAAAGTTAGTAGGAATAATTCTATGGACAAACACGGCATAGGATTTTTTCTTACCCATGGATGATATATGGCTTGAGCCGCTGCATGATCAATAAATGCAATGGCTCAAGATTGATTCTATGCCAAAGGTCTTTGGAGGCATCTAGGGGACTCATATTATTGCCGTTTCTTTAGTCCATACGTCTTGACTATGGTATTTGTTAGCACCAAACCCACCCTGCCACGCTGGCTCTGCGAAAATATTTTGTTAGGGAATCTACCTTGGCAACATGGTCTATGTCAGGCTTACAGTCATTTCAGCCAGGTTTACACATTGCACGATGCCTATTTGCTAGGAACGTATCAAAGTGCAGAAACCTATGGTGAAACTGTTCTTTGTTTACTATGGGATTCATTGTGGCTTCCCGAAGCCATCACCCGTCAAGCCAATCAGAACGAACCGATTTTTTTACTGATTAAGGCCACTAAAACCCTGGGTATCGCCCTATCTGAAGGGACATTGCCTAAACCGGAGAAAAAGCCCCAACGCATCCTTAAGGCAGAGCATGTTGAAGTAGACGATCAAACCGTTTTAGTCATTGACGATGTTCAAGGCAATACGCTGACGATTGTATTTGCTGGTCAGATGCATTTTCTAGCTGTCGATAACAAGCACCGCATCATTGATCTAGATATCTAGTGGTCAGCACAGACCGTTACACTAGGGTCAGGTAAACAAATGTAAACATGACCCCATTGGTAGAATCCCACACACACTATGGCCCATCCAAGGTGCTTGTCGTCGGGGCGGGTATTGGCGGGCTGACAGCTGCAGCTTTACTGGCCAAACGGGGTTACCAGGTTCGTGTTTTTGAACAGGCCCTGGTGCCGGGGGGCTGTGCGTCTACCTTTCGACGACGGGGGTTTACCTTTGATGTCGGTGCGACCCAGGTTGCTGGCTTAGAACCAGGGGGAATTCACCATCAAATTTTTTCAGAATTAGGGATAGATCTACCGGCAGCTGAGCATTGCGATCCGGCTTGTGCCGTTTTCTTACCCGGAGAAACGACGCCGATCAATGTTTGGCGGGATCCGCAGCGGTGGAAAACCGAGCGTCAACAGCAGTTTCCAGGTAGTGAACCGTTTTGGCAAAAGCTGAGCGATCTATTTAGCTATAGCTGGCGATTTCAGGCCAGACAGCCGGTGTTGCCACCGCGCAATCTTTGGGATGCTTGGCAGCTGGGTAATGCACTGCGACCGGACACGCTGCTGACAGTGCCCTACACATTCTCAACCGTGGGCCAATTGCTTAAAGGCTATGGCCTCTATGAAAATCGTCGACTAAAAACATTTTTGGACCTACAGCTCAAGCTCTATTCCCAGGTGGGTGCAGATGAAACAGCTTTGTTATATGCGGCAACAGCCTTAGGCGTATCCCAAGCGCCGCAGGGGTTATTTCATCTACAGGGCAGTATGCAGGGGTTGAGCACTGCATTGGTAAACGCAATCAAACAGTTTGGCGGTCAGGTTTTTTTGGGACATGCCGTTGAGAAAATTCAGCTAGAGAATAATCGACCCCGGTTTGCCCAGGTCCGCCATCAGAAAACGGATGACATCTGGTTAGAGTCTGCCGATCATATCGTCGCTAATGTGACCGTGCAGAATTTAACCACATTGCTGGGTGAGCAAACGCCCCAAGGCTATCAGCGGCGGGTGGATAAGCTGATGCCGTCATCGGGAGCTTTTGTGGTTTACCTCGGTGTCGATCAAGCGGCGATTCCTGAAAATTGCCCACCGCATCTACAGTTTCTCTATGACTATGATGGCCCAATTGGGGAGAATAACTCGCTGTTTGTGTCAGTCAGTCGATCGGGAGATGGTCGTGCCCCTGAAGGCAAGGCAACGATCGTGGCGTCGTCATTTACGGATGTGCAGGCATGGCAAAAGTGTGATGACTATGGGGCTTTGAAGGCTGAGTATGAACGGGATGCGATCGCAAAACTAAACCAATACTTCAACCTGGACCCACAGCACATTATCCACGCTGAATCGGGCACTCCCCGCACCTTTGAGCGCTACACAGCTCGACACCAGGGCATGGTAGGCGGCATCGGTCAGCGGTTATCGACCTTTGGTCCCTTTGGCTTTGCCACCCGGACGCCGATTCCTAAGCTATGGCTGGTAGGAGACTGTGTGCATCCAGGGGAAGGAACCGCTGGCGTTAGCTATGCAGCCTTAACCGCAGTGAGGCAGATTGATGCCATGGAGCGGTAGGTATAGCGTGAAGGATGTACTCTCATTTTCATACTACACCAGTCAAATCACCGGTCAAATACTGTTGCCGTTCTTGCTTTGGAAATTTCTCGATGGCATAGCGCAGCATGGTGCGAGGCATTGTTTTGTAATGGGTTTTCAAGAACGCTTTTTCAGTTGCCACATCCCGCTTGCCAATTTCTCGCAACATCCAGCCCACAGCTTTGTGGATCAAGTCTTCTGAATCATTTAGCAACAACTCTGACAGCTGTAGCGTATCGTCAAACTGATCGTTGCGAATAAACTGAAACGTGGACATGATTGCAATTCGTCTTTCCCAGAGATTACAGGATTGAGCTAATTGATAGAGAATTTGTCGGTCCCTTGTTTCGAGGTAAACACCCACAATTTTGTAAGCTGAGCTATCCACCAAGTCCCAATTGTTGATGTATTGAGTATGGTCCAAATATAGCTGATAAATCGTTGTTTTCTCGGCATCGTTACCTTGGCTAAATTTGTGCACCAGGAGTAACAACGCAAACAAGCGTTCTTCATGAAAAGGGGACATTAACAGTTTTTTGACGTCTGGTAGTGATGTTGCCTGATGCTTTTTCACCTGTTTTCTAAGCGCAGGAACACGAATGCCGAGAAATTGGTCACCCTCGCCATATTCACCTTTTCCTGTCTTAAAGAAGCGTTGTGAATGTTCTGCTATAACAGGATCAGCAAGGTCTCGAAGAATGTTACTAATGTCTTTTGCCGTCATAGTACGCTGTTAGCCTATAACTGGTTGCTATACGTTCGCGCTCCTTGACAGGTTATCGTCAATTTTTACTGATACTTGAAGCATGAAACCATCGTTTCAGTCAAGCCGGTCAACCCATCTGAACCCTTGGCTAGCCGTGAATTATTCGCTGGTGTTTCCAGGGCTGGGGCAGTTATACAGCGCTTTCTGGTGGAAAGGAATCAGCCTGGTGCTAATGGCAGTTGTCATGATCGGCTATGCCACATGGTCTATTTTTGGGGCCCATGGCCAAACCATGTGGGGATTTTGGACGATAGGCTGCTTCCTCATGGTCTATAGCTTTAGTATTTTGGATGCCTATCGTGGCACTCAACCGGGGTACGCCAGCCGGATTTCAGTACCTCAGGGCAGGTCCGATCCTTGGTATGCCGTTTTTTTATCACAGCTGTTGCCTGGATTAGGCCATTTGTATCTACAGCAGGCTTTGGCTGGTGGGTTATTTCTTGGTACAGGTCTGCTGACGGCTTGGCTAGCGAATTCTATTCCCCAGTTGGTGCCCATTCCACCGCTGATTTGGGCACTGAGTTGTTATCACGTGTATGCCAGTTTTCCCCATCGAACCAGGGGTAAATCAGGTGCAAACTACCAAGCCAGCGCTGACGCGATCGCACGCCTCGTTATCGGTCTCCTGGTGATCCGACTGTGCTTAGGTTCAATACCAGGCTGGATTCAACGGGCGGTTGAGCAATGCATTGTCCCAAGTGAGTCCATGGCCCCGACCCTGCAAGTGGGCGATCGCCTTTTTGTACGGCGTGATCAAACGTATCGCCCTAACATTGGCGACATTATTGTATTTACCCCACCCGATGAGGCCCTGCTCGATCTTCCTGAGCCAGAGACAGCCGAGAATCTACTGTATGTAAAGCGCGTGATTGGCTTACCGGGTCAGCAAATAACCGTTAAAGAGGGTCGTGTTTATGTCGGCAATCGCCCGCTTACAGAAGCTTACGCTCAAGCAACATCTGCCTATGGGTGGGGACCGGAAACCGTGCCCGAAAACAGTTATTTTGTATTGGGCGATAACCGTAACAACAGTCAGGATTCCCATGTCTGGGGATATGTTCCTGAAGCCAACATTCTAGGGGCAGCCTACAAAATCTACTGGCCACCCAGTCGGGTTCAGCCACTGGGATAGATGACCGAGCAATCGCTAATTCAAAGCTGAAAAGATGGGCACCCATAAAAATTGGGGTGCCCTAAGGGCTTAAGGCACCTAAGTCGCTAACGACTAACACCCACCAACGCAGGCTGTTTCGCAGACCTAACTACAACTCGAGCATCATCATCCAGATCAAAAACAGCCGTATCGCCATCTGTGATCGTTCCTGCCAGCAGGGCTTCAGCCAGGTAATCTTCTACCAAACGAGAGATGGCTCGACGCATGGGGCGAGCACCATAGGTTTGGTCATAGCCTTCATTCACCAGGTGCTCCCTAAAGGCATCGGTGAGTTCAAAGGTAATGTTGCGTTCAGCCAGGCGTCCAGTTACCTGAGCAAGGAGGATATCGGCAATCTGAGCAACCTCCTGCTTGATCAACTGACGGAAGACGATAATCTCGTCAATACGGTTCAACAACTCAGGGCGGAAGAACTGCTTCATTTCTTCGTTAACCAAGTTACGAATATTGTTATAGCGAGACGTCATCTCATCATCGGTACTGAGCTCAAAGCCCAAACCACCGCCACCTTTCTCAATCACCTTGGAACCAATGTTCGAAGTCATGATGATCAAGGTGTTCTTGAAGCTAACTTTGCGGCCCTTCGCATCATTTAGGTGACCATCATCCAACAGCTGTAGCAAAATGTTAAAGACATCGGGATGAGCCTTTTCAATTTCATCCAGCAAAATGACGGTGTAAGGCTTACGGCGTACGGCCTCGGTTAGCTGTCCGCCTTCGTCATAGCCCACATATCCCGGAGGAGAGCCAATCAGCTTAGACACCGATTGAGGTTCCATAAATTCCGACATATCGACGCGAATCATGGCGTCTTCTGCACCAAAGACAGAAGCTGCTAACGCTTTAGCTAACTCAGTTTTACCGACACCCGTGGGACCCGAGAAAATCAGGCTAGCAATGGGGCGATTGGGGTTACGCATGCCCACACGAGAACGTCGCACCGCCTTAGCAACCGCTTCGACCGCTTCGTTCTGGCCTATTACACGTTCATGCAGCGTATCTTCCAGATGCAGAATCATGGCAGATTCTGACTCAGACAAGCGGTTAACGGGTACGCCAGTCCAGGAGGACACAATGTCGGCAATGTCTTCATTCGTGACCTCAGGATGGGGCGTGCCATTGGGCAATAACTCTGCCAATAGACCCTGTTCCTTAACCCTTAAAGCTGCCACATCATTGAAGGCCTGACTTTCCAAAAGCTCCATAATTTTGCCCTGCACCTGACGCAGCTCCGTGCGCTTCTCCCCAGCCGGAATTTTCTGTGAGTATCGCAAACGCACCCGTGAGCCGGCTTCATCAATCAAGTCGATAGCTTTATCAGGCAAGTAACGATCGTTGATGTAGCGATCTGCCAGCGTCGCTGCGGCCTCAAGGGCCTCATCTGTAATGGTCAGCCGGTGGAACTGTTCGTAACGTCCCCGAATACCGCCCAAAATTTCTAACGTATCTTCGACGGAAGGCGGTGCCACAGTCACTCGCTGAAAACGACGCTCTAGGGCTGCATCCTTCTCGATGTACTTGCGGTATTCTTCCAGGGTCGTCGCTCCAATGCACTGAAGTTCACCGCGAGCCAGGGCGGGCTTCAGCAGGTTAGCCGCATCCATGCTGCCTTCTAACGAACCGGCACCGACCAGGGTATGAATTTCATCAATCACTAGAATGATGTTTTGAGCTTCCCGTACTTCAGACATTACCTGGTTGAGACGCTCTTCAAAGTCACCCCGGAAGCGGGTACCCGAAACCAGCATTGCCAGGTCAAGACTGATAACGCGACGGTCAAATAACGCCTCAGGCACATCTTGGTTGACGATGCGCTGGGCTAAACCTTCTGCGATCGCAGTTTTACCTACACCCGGTTCACCTACTAACACGGGGTTATTCTTAGTGCGCCGACCCAGAATTTGCACCACCCGCTCAATTTCTTCAAAGCGACCGATGACTGGGTCCAGCTTTCCATTGGCGGCTAGCTCCGTTAAGTCAGTACTAAATTCAGCCAGGACACCGCTGTTGCGCTTAGAGGCCTGTTCCGGTCGCTCACCATCACGGGAACGACCACCAGCCGTCACCGCCGACACCTCGCCAATGGTGCGAATCAACTGTGTACGGACCTGAGTAGGATCTACACCTAAATTAGTCAGGACTCGATAAGCAACGCTTTCTACGTTTTGAGTCAGACTCAGCAGTAAATGCTCTGGTTCGATGTAGGGATGATCCAGCTTACGTGCCTCTTGGAAAGCCTGCTCAAAAACTTGCTTAACCTTAGGCGTAAAAGGAATTTCAGTAGGCCCGTTACCAGATCCACGACCAATAATAGACTCCACTTCAGCACGAGAGTTGGCCAGGTTGACTCCAAAATCACTGAGTACTCGAGCGGCAATGCTAGAGCCTTCCTTCACAATCCCAAGTAGTAACTGCTCGCTACCAACGAAATTGTGACCCAGGCGTCTTGCCTCTTCCTGAGCTTGCATGATCACCGCAATTGCCGCATTGGTGAAATGTTCAAACATATTTTGTGGACCTCTGCCAGGATATGGAGTCGAAACCTATAAAAGACACTAAGTAATCGGTGTTAACCAAGATTACTCCAGACATTAAGTTTTTTAACTATGTAATAAAAATATACCCATCTTCGTTGCATCTCGACAGCCTGGAGAGCCGAAGTTGAGAAAGTGGGGTAATCCGTATAGCCCTGTAGACAACAGATATGGTTTCAGTTTGCCCGAAGGATAAAGGAATTTATAGGTCTATGAATCAACGAAGACCGAATCTCCATATCTATGCAGGGTGGATAAAAAATTGATAAAGAAATCGCCCCCTCACTGATGTTTGCTCGTGGTCAGCAGGGGGGCATCCGGACGGAATCTATTTAAATTGATTATTTTCTTTCAGCTTAAAAGAAGAATTCTAGAAAGAATTTATCAAGAGGGCGAGTGGTACGGTGCAATATTCTATCAGCCGTAAAAAATAACCTAAAAAAATCAATCAAGAGGAAAAACTATCAGACCTAGCAATAAAAACTCAGGGCAAAACCGCCCAGTTATATATCCATTACACGTACACAACTTTCTACGGTCTGTTCATGTCAAATGTTTTAACAAAGTTTTAGTTTAGAAACTCAATCATGAACCGTCTTTGTGTGGCAGTCTGTCAGCTACTTTTGAGACACCCTAGATAACGCCAGCTTGATCGGCATGACAAGTTTCTAAAATTCTTTCATCTAGCTCAGATAGGGTATTGATACGAGTAAATCCATCAATACCAAATTCAGGAGCGGCACCACCGGCAGCTAGCGTCGGCTGAGTCTCAACTGCAAGAGAGTAGGGATGGCTTGTCTGCTCGTAACTGTCCACAACCATTAAGTCTAAACGGGTCGCAGAGATATCACCATGGAAACAGTCGAATGAAGAGCTAGGCATGTAAAAAGCACCAACCGTGCGATCGCCAGTTACTTCAAACACCATATAAACTGACCCAGGTTGAGCCGCTGCTGGTTGTTGACCATATAGATAAACACCGTCTACCAGGGGGGCATTAGATAAAGGACTGGCTAGAGCGCTAGCTGAGCTTAGCAAGGTAGCACCGAGGAAAACGAGAGCAGACTTGACGAATTTCGGGCAACGGGGGTGAACTGACAAATAAGCCATGGGATACGTGATTACACCTCTTATGTAACTAGTATTGATGAATTTTTGGGCTAGCTAAGTGATACCTCTAGACATGGCTGATGACGTCTAACACTGGGTCATGTGACTGACGTCACAATGAACTGTATTGCTTGTATTGCAAGACTTATACAGATCTAACGCGGTGAAAATGATCAGCTTTAACCGTAAAATCATGATTGCTTGACGCAAATGCCGTTCACATCCCACCCATGACGTCACACAATGCCCTTAGGCAACAGCTAGAGCAGCTTGATGGACGCAGCTACTCTGCTTACAAACGCCTCAAGGGCAGCTATGACTTCCCTGGGTTTAAGCTCATCCTGGCCCATATTCAGGGAGATCCCTTTGCTGCCCCCAGTCGGGTCAGCCTCTGGACCAGTCACCAACACAGTCAATGGCCACAAACCTACTGGCATGACCAAACGCGACGCATCGTGCTAGCCGATTTTCTGCATCGGCAAATTCATCAGGCCATCCCCAAAATTCAGCAACGGCGGGGCTCCGGCAAAAGCGGTCGACTGATCATTGCAGACACTAGCCAGGCTGTTTTGGCGCGCACAGCTGTGCAGGTCACTGCCGAGGGGATAGAGCTGCGCCTGGGGGTGGGTTTACCTGCCTTTGGCCGCAGAATCGCAGGTCACGCTGTCAGGGATTTGCTAATTCAAGATTTACCGCATCTTGTGGCTACGGCTCTACACTATCAGCCCCAATGGTGTCAGGCTGTGGAGCAGCATATTGCGACCGTCGAAGATGCCAATGCCCTCAGACAGCAGTTGTCGGCTCAAAACCTCGTAGCTTTTATCGCCAATGGCTCAATTTTACCCAGACGTAGCGGTGTCGATTCTCGACCTCTAGCAACAGCCATGCCGTTTAAATCGCCAGGTTCTTTAGAGACTACCCTACCAACCCCCCATGGTGGACCCGTCACAGGTCTCGGTATTCCCCAGGGGGTAACGTTAATAGTCGGTGGTGGCTACCATGGCAAATCGACAGTACTCAAAGCCATTGCCCAGGGGGCCTATAATCATATCCCTGGTGACGGTCGTGAACAGGTAGTCGCCAATACAGCCACTGTCAAGATTCGAGCAGAGGATGGTCGCAGTGTGACCGGTGTGGATATTTCACCGTTTATTGATCGGCTGCCCCAGGGAATATCCACCCGGTCTTTTAGTACCACTAACGCTAGCGGCAGTACATCCCAAGCCGCCAATATTTTAGAGGCGATTGAAGCTGGGGTGCAGGTATTGTTGATTGATGAGGATACGGCGGCGACGAATTTGATGATTCGCGATCGCAACATGCAAACGCTCATCGCCAAGGATAAAGAACCCATCACCCCATTTATTGATAAGGTCCGACAGCTTTACACCGATCACGGTATTTCTACGGTTTTGGTCATGGGCGGCAGCGGTGACTATTTTGAAGTGGCTGACCATGTGATTGCCCTGGATAACTATGGGGCTAAGGATGTCACTGCTGAGGCTAAGGCAATTGCGGCTGAGTATCCTAGCGATCGCAAAATAGAAGGCGGTCAGAACTTTGGCACCATCACCCAACGACACATTCAGCTACCTAAATTTGACACCGATCGCAAACCGGCTAAAGTCAAAACCCAAAGTCTCACCACCCTAACCATCGGCCAAGAAAATATCGACCTACGCGGCATTGAACAACTCATAGAGCCCAATCAAACCAGAGCCATCGCCCACGCCATTCTCACCTGGCAACAGCAAAATCGTTCCCACTCATTAAAAAGTCTCTTAGACGACATCATGGACTGGGTAAACCGAGGAGACTTTGACTCACTCACTCCTTATCCCATGGCCGACCTCAGTGAATTTCGTCGCTATGAACTCGCCGCCATCATTAATCGACTGAGAAATCTCAGGATAATTGCGGATAGATAGATTTTATCAACTTAGTAGAAACACCCATAAACTCTCCTAAAAATGAAATAATTGAAACTTTAGTGAATCGATATTGTTATCGATAGTCAGTGAAGCCAGGTGGGCACGTTTAGCTTGAGATAGATGTGTCTTTTTATACCTCTGCCTATACTGGTCATATGCAACACCCTCAAGACCCCAACCTCGAACAACCACGATTTAGATGGTCCTGGTTTACCCTCAGCTGCATTAGTCTATTCTCTGGCTTTTTGTACCTGGCTGTTGCGGATATTACAGCTCCCGTCCAACTGACACAAAACCAAACTGAGCAGCAACCTTAGGGGCTAAGCACTGATTGATTAAATAAACAATAATCCGAAGGGCTCGTTATTTTTAGAAAATGACGAGCCCTTTGAATTTAAACCAGTACAAGATGCCTTATGGCTACACAAGTAGAGTAAATTGCTAATTTATTTTTCTACCCAAAGCTAGTAATCAATTTTTTTAGCATCTAGCCAGGGTTTGGCGCTGATTATGCAAATTTTTATTGCTTAGACTAGATATAACCGATTGCAACGTAGATATTCAGAGAAAATTTAAGCACCTGCGACATTAAAAGCGTCTGAGTTCAAAAATAGCATTCTCCATATAAAGGGTATTCGATAACCATGGCTGATCTCGCTGCTGCCCCTGGAGTCATATCTTTGACATTCAGAAATTTACCACCATGAGCGACTCTTCTCCAATCCCTGAACCCCAAGAAACTAGCCAAGCTTCGGAAACGTCACAAACGTCTTCTAAAACCGATGAAGCCTCAGAAAAACCACATGCCCTTCTTGGCAACTGGGACGTAATCGATAAAATCTTCGAGTATATATCTGCTCTGGAGTTAAAAAGTCGTAATGAGGGTTTATCTGATAGCAGTAAGCTAATTACAGGAGAGACCATAGATGAGTTACAGGACCTGTACAATAACAAAAAACTATTTAGCCAAAACTGGCTGATCAAGAAGGAAACAGCTTTTCAATTTATCAATAAAGAATTCGATATTCCTAAAGATGAGATCCGCAAGTCCTATCATAAATTCATGGTAGCCCAGAGGATCCGCCATACCCCGCAGCGAATTGATTTTACAAAACCGTTGATTTGGCTACGGGCAAGTGGTATCTGGTTTGTTAATCTATCTGGGCGTTGGGTAGTTCTATTCGGGGGAGTTGCGTCTTTAATCACTGCGTCAAGTTTTATTTGGGAATGGTCCGCAAGTAATCAACTAAGACGAGAAGAAATCCTTCAAGCCCGAGAACAATCGATCCAAGCCGCCCTACAATCAATCGATACAGCTGGTGTGGGTGACAGAAGTCTACAAATCAAAAGTGCCATTGAACTGCTCGCAGCTGAAGGCAGGTCTCTAGATGGGATTACGATAAATCAGAAAAATCTAACTCTATTGAATCTTAGCCCCAACAACCTTGAGAAAATAAAGAAATCGCTAACTGCCAGAGGTCAATGGGCCTGGTTCACTGATTTTTTTAAAGGGAATAACGCCAAGAATAGAACAGCGGATACAAAAGACATTAATGCCGAGCCCGAACCCAATTGCGTTCAGAGATCTCAACAGGAAGGCTGGTCTAACAGTATTCGAGACGGCATTACCTGTGTCAGCATGGCTCGCTCAAGTTTTCGTGGATCAAAGCTGCAAAGCTCAAGATTTGACCATGCCCATTTACTTCAAGCTGATTTTAGTGACTCATCAGAGCTTGAAAATGAAACGGGTCTTGAGGAAAATAATGCTTCGGCCCAAGTTGTAAAGTTGAGTGATGATACTACGTCCAATGGTTCGGCTCAGGCTACGACGACTTCTGACAATCAGGTAAGTTCTCCAAGTAACGAGTCTGTTCCTGATAGTCAGGAGGTAGATTCTAATGCAATATCAGAAATAGCTGCACCAGATTCTGAAGAAGGCCTCAAACCTGATGAAAAAAAATCCTCGGGCCAACATCAGGGAACTGATGTTGCTTATAAAACCCGCACTGATTTGACTAATGTCTCGTTCTACAATGCCGATTTAACCAATGTAACCTTTGAAAACGCCATTCTTGAGTTCGTAAATTTTAGATGGGCGACATTTGGGGGATTTGGAGACGGCATTAATGAAAATATGTTTAATGGTGCAGATTTAATAGGAGCAGATTTCAGAAGTGCTAAGATTTCTGGAGATAATAAGGTCTTTATTGAAGAACTCCGAAAAGCAAAGAATTGGAAAAGTGCCATATATGATCCTGAACTGAGAACATATAAAAGCACTTCGGAAGGTAATAGATTTCTATGTGGTGAAATTAAGTTTTCTGTTTTCAGTACAGAATCACCTCCTAAGTTTTTAGGTCACTTCCCCAGTCAGATGACAAAGGGAAAATTTATAGACCATATAAAGAATCTTGCTAGTAATGGGGATGATGAAATAAAACAAATTCCATTAGACTGTTTTGACTTTCAGTCCTTTAGAGATTCAGACTTTCTGAGCAATGAACTTGAGCTTTTTATCAATGCCAATTTTACAGACTCAACCTTAAATAAAGTCAACTTTAGTGGTACAAATCTCTCTAATGCTTCTTTGAAAAACGCCAACCTCACGCACACGAACTTGACAGGTATTACTCCTGAGATGATTGATGTCAAGGAGTTAGTGAAAACCAAAAACGAAAGATTAGCAGCTTACAGCAAGGAATTAAGGGGAGAATTTTGTAAAGGTGATAATTCTGTGCTCTCCTCAATTGGCGAGCCTTATTTCCTTATACATGATGGTAATTCAAGTTCTCAAGTCTTGGGACATTTGCCTAAGGGGGGCAATCCCAATGGTGAGGGGAAAGGACACTTTGATGAAATTCAGTTTAAAAAATACATTGGTGAGTTAAGAGGCAGTGGAAGCTTAGATTTTAGTTGCTATAGCTTTAAAAACTTCAGTAATGTAGATTTTTTTGAGGGAGAAGATTTACAGAGGGCAGATTTTGGTCGCTCACATCTAGTCTTGCTTAGTTTAGAAGAAACTAACCTATCAGAGGCTAATTTTAGTCATTCTAAGTTAGCGCGAGTTAGCTTTAAAGGAAGTAACTTATCCAACGTCAATTGGACTGAAGCTGATCTGCAATATGCTGACTTGACCGAGGTGAGTTCGGATGAGCTCAATCTCGAAGACCTTATCTCCGAAACTAGTAATTGGAAGGTTGCTCTATTTAGCCAGTCCATGAGGCGTCAAGAAGAACTGTGTAGGAAAGTGCAGTTCTTAATCAAACAACGCCCTAATGATAGGAGGTCAATCCGTTCCTATGATGCTAAGAAACAAGCTTCAGGCAATGAGGACGAGGTGATCTCAAAAACAGAGGTGGCAGCATATTTGAACAATCTAAGAGAATACGAGACTATTGATCTCAGCTGTTATGACTTAACCGTCTTTCAAAATACAAAATTCTTTGAGGGAGAAAACTTCTCAGGCGCAGATTTTAGCAACTCCATACTGACTAGAGTGAGTCTTGCCAATAGCGATCTAAGCGATGCTCAGTTGGCTGAGGCAAATTTATATTACACTAATTTTTCTGGTATTCCCTCAGCAAACATTGATGTAGAACAGATTCTTGCTGCAACAAACAATAGTGTTGCCATCTACAGTGATGAACTTAGAAATACAGATCAACTTTGTGGAATAGCTAACTTTTTACTGCAAGAATCTGCCAAATATAATTCCACAGTAATTGGACATATACCTGGCCAAGGCGAGTTTACAGAGAATAACTTGAAGAGTTATCTAGAAGGCCGTCGACAAGAAAACCGTCTGGATTTATCGTGTCTGTCGTTTGAAAAGTTCCAAAATAGTGATTTTCTAGCAGGTTTGGATCTAGGGAGCTTTGATTTTCAAAGAAGTAATCTTAAAGAGATCAATCTGAGTGATGCCAATTTAGCCCGTATCGATTTTAGCGGTGCCGATCTGACAGGCGCTAATTTAGATAATGCAGATCTGCTGTGTACAGATTTTCGAGGAGCTTTAGGTTTGACGATCGAACAGGTCAAAACTTCTAAAAATAAAGGCTTTGCTATCTATGATGCAGAGTTTCGAAGTCGCCTTGAAGCAGCGAACATAGTATCTGAATCACAGCAATGTGACTCAGATACTTGAAATGCGTCCAGCATGCCAACCTCTTCCGGTACTCTTTGAAGGTTAGATTACTCCCATAAAGAAAGGGCCTGCTGAAATGACAGACCCTTTTGGAACTTAACCAATCTTGTTTATCAACAGTAAAGCGTTAGACCGTGGCTGTTTCCTTAGTCCACTCTGTGTGGAAGGTACCGTCTTTGTCCACACGTTGATAGGTGTGAGCACCGAAGTAATCGCGCTGAGCCTGGGTGAGGTTCTGGGGTAGCTGAGCCCGACGGTAGCTGTCGAAGTAATCTAAAGATGCACTAAAGGCAGGCACTGGCACACCATATTGGGCGGCCATGGCAACCACATCACGCCAAGCAGACTGGCGGTCTAAAATTGTCTGCTTAAACTCAGGAGCCAACAACAAGTTAGGCAGTACAGGATTCTCAGAGAATGCATGCTTAATCTTGTTCAAGAATCTGGCGCGGATGATGCAGCCACCTTTCCAAATGCGGGCACATTCGCCTAGATCCAGGTCATAATCATAGGTCTCTGATGCCTTACGCAACAGGGCCATTCCTTGAGCATAGGAACAAATTTTAGAACAATACAACGCATCCCGAATCTTGTTGATCCACAGGGTGGTGTTATCCGTGATCGTGCCATCGGGACCGCTAATCTGGGTAGATGCGGCCACCCGCTCATCCTTAAGAGAAGACATAATCCGCGCATTGACCGCTGCTGTGATGGTGGGAATACTCACACCCATTTCCAGGGCATTCATCACTGTCCAACGACCAGTGCCTTTTTGACCAGCAGCATCTAAGATTTTTTCTACCAGAGCCGTATCACCTTCGGTTTTGGTGAAAATATCAGCCGTAATCTCAATTAAAAAGGAATCCAACTCCTCAGTTGTATTCCACTGGGCAAAGATTTCATGGAGCTGCTGATGTCCCAAACCCAAGACATTTTTCATCAGATCATAGGCTTCGGCAATTAGCTGCATGTCGCCATACTCGATGCCGTTATGCACCATCTTGACGTAGTGGCCAGCACCGCCGGGGCCAATGTAGGTGACACAGGGACCATCATCCACTTGGGCCGCAATTTTTCTGACAATGGATTCGATGGACTCATAGGCAGCACGGGTACCACCGGGCATCAAACTGGGACCATTCAGGGCTCCTTCTTCACCGCCGCTTACACCCATGCCGATAAAGCGAAAACCTGCCGCTTCCAGGGTCTTTACACGACGCTCGGTGTCTTCATATAGGGAGTTACCACCGTCGATGATCATGTCATCGGGATCAAGCAATGGCATTAATTGCTCAATCACAGCATCCACTGGCTTACCCGCCTTAACCATCAGTAAAATCTGACGAGGGCGCTCTAGCGAAGCAATGAACTCCTCCAGGGAATAGGCAGCTACAACATTTTTACCAACTGCTCGATTTGCCATAAAGGCATCGGTTTTTTCGCGCGATCGGTTGTAAACAGAAATCGGAAAACCGTTGCGTTCGACATTGAGGGCTAGATTTTCCCCCATCACCGCCAGTCCAATTACTCCAAAACTTTGTGCCATAACCTGTTTCCTAGTGTCTACGATGTAATATTGGCGCTGTCATTGGGTACCAGCGTAGACACAATTTTCTAAAACATGGACGGACTCATAGGTTTTCTTCAAACTCCATGTAATAACCCTGTATTCAAGGTTTTATTTGCTACTAAAACCCTCGGTTATTCGGGAGGTTGAGTGTGATTTACATCTTATAGTACAATTGAACTGGCTATTGGGTCTGTATATGTACTAATTTTAATTGAAATGACAGCTTTGTCACGAAGACGACCCATGGTTATCCAGGGGTACGGCATGATGTATCAGAACTTGAGCTGCCGACCTTGATATGGGGTTTTACTTAGCAGTATCTTCACAGTTAGTATCGGTTTGAGTTAGTTATTCGTTGTCAAAAGTTTTTTAGCTCCCAACTTGCGTTATGCCTACTTCTACGATGAAGCTCCTTAGCATTGATCTGGGTCGTACAGCCACGAAAACCTGTATTAAGCGAAATCAGAATGATGTGGTATTAGTTCCTTCGAATGTTGCCCATCTGACAGTAGAGCAAGCTCGACGGGGTGGCTTTGAATCGCAACCCAGCGATCCGTTGCTTGATATGTGGTTGGAATACCAGGGCAAGGGATATGCCGTTGGGCATTTGGCTGCTGACTTTGGGGCTGATCTAGGTGTGGGGCAATCTAAAGTAGATGATGCCCTGGTGAAAACGTTGGCCTGTGTAGGTTACTTTGGCCTCAAGGGCAACCTGGGCGTTGTATTGGGTTTGCCTTATCACTCCCAGGAGCAGTTTGATAGCGAAAAGTCAGAAATTATCAGTTTACTGACATCTCCCCATGTCATGGTTTATCGAGGCCAGTCCATGGAAATAAATATAGACAAGGTTTGGGTGATGCCAGAGGGGTACGGCAGTCTAATTTGGAGTGAGGCTCAAAATAAGCGCACTTCCAGTCCTGATTTCCCAAATCTATCGGTCGCCATTGTGGATATTGGCCATCAAACGACGGATTTTCTGGCCATTGATCGTTTCCGGTTTGCCCGTGGGGCGTCCCAAAGTGAATCGTTTGGGATGGCTCAGTTTTATGAGCGGGTGGCGGCGCAAATTGATGGAGCTGATAGTCAATCCCTTTCCTTAATTACGGCTGTACATAATCTCGAAGGGGAGCGTTTTTATCGTCCCAAGGGGGCTTCTCGGCCAACGGATTTGGATGAAATTCTGCCTAGCTTAAGAAAGAGCTTTGCCCGTGAGCTATCCCAACGTTTTCTAAGCTGGTTGCCAGAGCGCGCTACAGATGTGATTGTGACGGGTGGTGGCGGTGAATTTTTCTGGAGCGATCTGCGTCCTTTATTAAAAGAGGCCAGACTTAAGGGGCATTTGGCTAAGCCTTCACGACAGGCTAATGCGTTAGGCCAGTATATCTACGGTGAGGCCCAGCTAGCTAATCTAAAAGCTGCTGCTGGGTAGTTTTCTGGGTAAGTAATTTTAATTTCCAGCTAATAAAGGTTAATCGAACCTTAGATTGACGGGTAACCCCCAGCTATGCGTTATTAGGGGCAGTGTTATTTGTGCCGCTGCTCGATCATGCCTGCCAAATCTATCCGTAAGAGTGTTTCCTTTGACGATAGTGATGGGGATCGGGTTTTGCTGGATGCGATCGCAAACCACCAGTCTAAGCATGCTCAATCGTTTAGCGATCTCTGTAAGCAGGCACTCCATCAATATCTATTAAGCCGTGAACCCACGCAATCGGTAATGCTGTTTATGGAATTGCAGCATCAGATTGCCCAATTGAATGTGCGTGTAGCCACCCTCGAAGACAACAGCAGCCTTGCAGCGGCCTTTCCCCCACCAGATAGTCAGCATGGGGATCCTAACAGGGGAACTCATCATGAGATTCCGGCAGAGCAGGCCACAGTCCCAGACGAAGAAGCCGATGCGGTGACAGTGACCGATGACCCGGTGCTTAATCGCTTGGGGCCTCTGTTGGAGGAATTCTAAACTGGGAAATTACCGGTGTTGATTCAGAGGATAATAAACCGATCAGTCTAATTGCGTACCCACCAAAACTGGAGACATAAAATCCGACTGAGGATTAGCCACACCGGAAAATTTATAGCTTTGCAAACACAATCTTCAAAAAAAACGTAAACTAACTGCGGACACTTCATCAAATCTTGCCCATCTTTGTAAACAAGGCCAGTAGCATAAGTTCAAGGGTGTATCAAGAACTTTACATATTCGGGGGTTTAATGCTGTCTTATTGTTCCTGTAGCCAGATAGCCAGATCCGGTTTGATCTAGCCCATTAGCTCTGGTGTGAACTTAGATGGCTGATTAATAGTCCTTAATGTTTAGCGGGTTCACTAACCGACTGTAATGGAAAAACTGAATGTGACGGCAACGGGCCGCTGGTTGTCCTTGGTCTGCGCATCCTTGGGCATACTGTTGGCTCTGCCCGGGTCTGCCAGTGCTCAATCTGCTTTGACGTGGGCCAGAATAGAACTTACACGTAATCAGGTACAGCTATTTACCGATGGTCGATCTCGTAGGGCACGGGTCTCCGATGTGCTTGGCGTTGGCGACGCCTTGAGCACGGCTCGCAGGGCACGAGCAGAGCTGCGTTTTAATGATGGCTCCCTTGCCCGCATTGGCGAAAGTGCGGTGTTTCAATTTACCCCCAATACCCGTAATTTTCGGCTGTCCAACGGTACGGTCCTGCTATTAATTCCACCTGGCCAGGGGCGGACAACTATCCAAACACCTAACGCTGTCACTGGTATCCATGGCTCAGCGCTGTTTGTGCGCTTTGTTCCTGACACCAACACCACGATTATTGGTGCCCTGACAAACAATCCAGAAGGTCCGATGATGGCCTTCAATGAAGATGGTTCTGCCCAACAGCCGCTCTACGCTGGAGAGATGGCGGTGCTGCATGAAGATGGCAGGTTAGAGCTTTTTTCTTTTGACCTCCACGAGTTCTATGCCACCAGTGATTTAGTCACTGGCCTCCTATTGGATAACCCGGAAGCATCCACAGGTGATGAGGCCATTGATGCGGTCAGACAAGAAATTCAGGAGGCCCTGGAAGGAGAGAGTTTTGAGGATGGTGACGATGTCATTCAAAATCCAGAATTCCTTTCGGCCAATTCATCTAACCGTATAGCGTCGTCCACAACCATCCCGGACTTTTCCCTATCGCCCGCTGCTGACTTTTTACAACAGCGTAATATCAATGAGCGGTTTGATAATACGGTTAATGCTACGGTGAATCAACCAGATATAGAATCGCGACGGCCTAATCCACCTGGGGTAGATCGCCCTAATCCTCAGCCCCCCGCTAGACCCAATCCGCCGACAACGCCTAAACCACCCGTGGCACCTAGACCCGTTGAGCCGACCAATCCCGGTGGTCCGACGACACCTGGCGGCCCAACCCCTGGTGGCCCTGGTGACCCTGGTGGCCCAACCCCTGGTGGCGGCGACAAGCCTGATCTACCGATTGAGCCCCCTAACCAACCAACACCAAATATTCCTGCCCCCGTTACCCCTGAGCCTACAGAACCGATTTCTCAGCCAACTCCAGGTGTTGAGCCGATTGCGCCAACACCTCAAACACCGCCTGAACCGAGCATTCCTGAACCGGCACCTTCACCACCTGTGATTGATACTCCCGTCATTGTAGGTACCCCTGAACCGACTGTCCCTGGGGTAACTCCACCTCCTGACAAACCTGCACCCCCCATTGAACCGATTGCGCCTGAAGCCGTTATTCCCCCTGATAACAACGTTGAAAATATTGTGGAAAGCCCCATCGAGGTGGTCCCCCAGCCTGAGACTGAGGTCCAAATAGACCGTTTGCCAGACGCTGTCGCTGAGCCACCTGTGGAGCCACCGGCACAAACAGCGCCGGTGAACGCACCCCCAGGGACCTAACAATAGATACGCCAGATACGTAAGGCATGGGCCAAGCAGAAGAGGACAGAGGAAAGTTGTTTCCTCTGTCCTTTTTTGTCCTTGTTATATTTGTCCTTGTTATATTTGAGGCGCAATCACTTTCTCAGGAAATATCTGTAGAAGAGAGTTTTGACGTTGTTCTAACGTCTCAGTATTTGACCACCAGAGAGACTCATAGAAGAAAAAGGAAACGCCAGCATAGGCGCGATCGCGCACCGCTGTCACCTGTTCTTGAATCCGCGCCATAGGCACAGGGCGGCCTCGTAAACCACTAAGTACACCCACCGCCGTTGGAATGTGACGGCGCGCATCCTGAGCAGGATCACGGTTCATTTCCCAAACGAATCGCCCTAAATCACTGCGATAAAGCTGCACAATGAGTTCTTCAATGTAGCCTCGATTCACCCAGGTATCCCAATCTTGCAAAAAGTGTTTGTAGGCAAACTCCTGGGGATTGGGAGACACTGACACAATTGCCTGGGGCTGTTGGGCCTTCACCACTTCAAAGGTGCGACCCATAAAGTCGGTAATTTTGTTAGCCCGCCAGCGAGTCCACTCTGGGTCATGGATATCTGCTGGAGGAGCCTTACCGTTGTGTTCGTGGCGATACAGGTTAACGGTATAAGGGTCATAGCCATAGACCGCCGGTAACCCAAAATGATCATCCACCTGGAAGCCATCGATGGGGTAATTGGCCGCCAGCTCGCTCACCATGTCGAGCATAAACTGTTGCACTTCAGGGTGAAACGGATTGAGCCAAACTCGATTATGGGTACCTTCTGCTTTCACCGTGCTGCCGTCAGCTTTTTGAGTGAGCCAGTCTGGGTGGCTGCGTGCTAAAGCCGAATCAGCTGGAGCCATAAACCCGAATTCAAACCAGGGAATAACTCGCAACCCTAAGGGACGAGCCAAGCTGATCAGCTCCAGCAACATGTCGCGATCGCCCTGGGCAGCTTCCAGGGCTTCATTACGCTCCCCAGTATCATCCACATCCGGGTACAGACCTTGTTGATAGCCAAAGGTCCGTTTGGCCACATCGCTGGGATACAGGGTATATCCCCAATTCCACACCGTTGGATATACCGTATTAAAGTTGAGATCGGCTAGGCGCTGCAAACTGGTCTCTAGGGCATCCCGCGAGAATAACACCTGGCTATCAACATTGGTCATCCACACCCCGCGAATCTCTCTTGCGGGCAGGGGGGCATCAGCCATGGTCCCCGGTTGCACTCGATCAGGAACCAACGCAGCCACGGTCTGATCTGGGCTCGCCGCACACAACAGATTAGCGGCCATACCATAGGTGGCACTGCGGTTGGGGTAAAAACGAACCCGTTCCTGGGAGGCTCGGCCATAGGACTCAGTCGGTATCATCCCTTGGCCTAACGCTGCTGCCACACCTTCACGATTTTCGTAAGCGATGAGGGCGCTGTCACGAAATGTGGCGTCTAATACCTGTGTGGCCTGGGCTTCATAGGGTAAAGCCGCACCGGTGGTGAGAATGGATAGGGCTTGCGATCGCAAAAGTGCCCGCTGTCCATTAGCCTCATCACCCAGGGCTGCATCCAACAGTTGCTCGACCTCGGTATCCCCCTCAAACGTCAATCCCAACGACTCATTAGCGGCTGCAAACTTACCTGGAAAGGTCACCAATACTGCCGAAGCAAACGTCTGCTGCGAAATCGATTGAAACGACTGGCGTATCGCACTAGTATCTAAGATTTGGCGCTGGCCAAGGGTGGCAACACAAGGCTGTTGACGCCAGTCTGCAGCCCGCACACCCAAACCGAAACACCCAAGCCAAGCACAAATGAAAAAACTCAAAATCCCATAGCACAGGAATTTTGCTCGCAAAAAAGATCCCCAAAAAGACATTCGCCTGCTTCAGCCTCCGCTGCGCTTGGCGCGATAGCCTTTTTCAATTAGCAGTGCCACCAACTTAGGGGCATGCTCCCCTTGAATTTCAATGGTGTTATCCTTCACTGTTCCGCCAGAGCCGCACTGAGCTTTGAGGGTCTTAGCCAGCTTTGTCAGTGTCTCAGGGGCATGTTGAAACCCACTAATAATGGTTACTTTCTTGCCTTTACGCCCTTTACCACTCACCTGCACCCGCAGGTCTTGCTCTGTCGGGGGGCGGTCAGGCACTGCCCTGGCCATAGCCGGGTTTTGACCAAATTCTGAATACACAACCCGGTTTGTTGCCTGATCTGTCTTTTTACCCTTGTGTTTCGCCATCTAAGGTGCTCCTTTCTACCCAAACATTCAACCCAGCCAGACCTAGAGCATACAGCCTAGGCAACATGACTCTAAACTACCCTTCATAAGGGTTGAATCCAAAGGCCCAGGGCAAGCTTTCGCCCTAATGGCATACCCATAAGTTTGGCTCGGACAATCTAATCCCAGAAGGCTTCCCACGCATTACGCGGTTGATTCGACGTGTCTTGAGAAGTGCCATCAAAAGTAGGTACTTCTAGAGGTGCAGCCACTGACGTATCCGCCGATGGCAACACCTGGGAACGGTCAGGTACATTGATTGACGGCTGATTACCAAAGGCCCCCGTTGCGGGCTGAGCTGCTGGGAACGGATTGGCACTATTAGCACCTTGGCGTGCACCATTAAATGTTGAAAGTGACGCCGGGGGGGTGTAGCCAGTTGTCCCTGGCGGTGGAGACATGTTGGGAGTCGTGCGAATAAAGGACCGATCAAGGCCATTCAAACTACCAGGCACTACCCCCGTATCCACCTGTCCAAAGGAAAATGTTGGCGTGTCGACATTGCTCTGTTCTGTAGCTGCCGCAGCATCACTCGCAGGTAAAACAGGCAGACCTCTAGAATCTACCTCAGGGGTCTGAGCAGATGTGGTTGCAGCTGCTTGTTCCGCCTCTTGTCGAGCCAAGGCGTCAGCTAAGGCACTGGGAGCTAAAACAGTGGTGGGTTGATTAGCGTTAGGCTGTGATGTCAAAACAGATTCAGAAGGACGCTGTACCGGTATCGCCCCTGCCCCTTTGTCCGACTGAGTATTAGAGCCCCTGGCCCGAGTTCCAAGGAAACTGTATTCGTCAATGTAGCGAGTTAAACGCTCCACACCTGTCTCACTAGGTACGCCGCTAGCATTACCCAATGCCTCATTCAGCGATGCTGCAGCGCTGAGCTCACCACCAGACGTCAAGGCAGATACATCTGAATCTAGTTGGGCCAGCAGCAGTTCTATGTTGTCCAGTTCCGCAGCTACGGCCTGTTCCTCAGGAGTCAGAGACTCTAGCAGCACATCACTAGAGGTGGAATCACCGGAACTACCTAGCCCCGTAGAACCAATTTGCCATGGTAACTGGCCTGGGTTTTGACGATACTCCCAGGCATATACACCTACAACTCCGGTCACTAGAATGCCAAGCCAAAGCCATGGATTTAAGAGGACCTGTAAGCGAGATGGGAAGTA
Organism: Leptothoe sp. EHU-05/26/07-4; assembly: GCF_043421015.1. Lineage (NCBI taxonomy): Bacteria > Bacillati > Cyanobacteriota > Cyanophyceae > Nodosilineales > Cymatolegaceae > Leptothoe > Leptothoe sp. EHU-05/26/07-4. The sequence goes on along the minus strand of NZ_JAXSQV010000002.1, from coordinate 1,376,207 downwards.
TCGAACAGATGGAGGTAATCGCATAAGTCAATGACCCCAATAACGATGGTAATCGTGTGGGCAGCTAAAAAATCAGCAGACAATGAACTAGGAACACAGACGCTCTAAAGAGATTTAGTACCCACCTTTATGCTGGCACGTATCAAAAAATCTTGCCTTTAGAAACGTAACGATAGCTTCAGTGGCACAAGCACAAAAGTTAGCTTGTAAAAGATTAAAGGTTAGCTTGTAAAAGATTATATGTCATGGGAAAAATTCTCCGTGAATATTACAGGGTTTATTGGGTTCACTGTGGCGCTTCTATAAAGCAGGAGTATACTAGGGCAGGAATCCATTTGGATGTTCTAGCAAGCTCCCTTCGGGACGAAAAAAGTAGTTAGCTAAATTTCTCAAGCTGATTACAAAGATGGTGAGTGGCATGTATTGGCTACTTTATTTCTCTGAACTCAACTCCGGAGTAGTGTTTTGATATGGGGTCACACAGGATGTCTTAATCGACACCGAGGAAGCCTTCATCACAATTAAATTTGCTAAAACTCCAAATATTCAAAGATTCTGTTAAGTGTTCCGGCGTTCCGACGGGCTTGTCCTGATTGTTTTAAGATTAGAGCGCGCCAGGGTTAGCATCTCTTTTATCTTCAGCAAAGCCTACAGATTAATTATTCCATTGGCGGTTTGGTAGAACATGTAATGTCTACTTCTAGAGTCCCCAAGCTCCCACCCACAGACAATGGCGAAACTAATAGCGTTCGCTATGAAGTGAATCCGGCTATTGCCCTTAATACTTTGACCGATATCTACAAGCAGGTCCAGAAGTATCAGATACAACTAAGACAGCTAGTCAATAAAATTCATCAGGTCTATGCGGAAGGGCCCGTGGTATCTGGCTGGTTGGCCTCGGAAGCCAGCTTAAATGCGGCAGTTAAATACTCAAATCGTTCTGAGCATGCTCAAACCTGCTATGCAAGGGATCACGCTAGCCCATCCCGCTCCTTAGAGGCCATGGATGTTGCTTTGTTTCGCCATGGCGATGCGGATGATTTGATGAACTATCTGTCAGCCTTAGAAAGTGCCATGCTAGAAAATGGCGCAGTGGCTAACGCAAACACATGCTTGGCTGCAGAATCTCCCTCCAGTTCATTGGCTAACGGCAACCTTAGCCAGTATTATCTATGTCGGCTGAACAGTAGCGGGCAAATTCAAACAGAACAATGCCCACCCGATCAAGTGCCGGTGTTGAGTATGGCCATTGCTCGCTATCGACGGCTCAACCAGTTGATCAAGCAGAAGCAGGCCATTGAAGCAAAATTGCAGGCCATTGTGGAGCTTTTAGGGGATATACAAATGGTATTGGCAGATTAATACCAATGTCGTGTAGGGGTGTTCCACGGAACACCCCTACACGACGTTTGAAAATCACCAACCCCAGGTATTAGCTTCGCCCTTAAAAGGGCCCACAATATCTGAGGTAATCCAACCGCCGTAAAAATCCCCAGCCTGGGCTTGAACTCGCTCGTTATCGACGTAGCAAGCGTCCATGGCACTTGGGTAAAAGGCCACGTAGTTAGCAATTGACTTGAATCGCTCCGTAGGGGTGGGATAGTACCAAGCCACTCGCTCCGCTATTTGTTCACCAACGGTGAGCGAGTAATAGTGGGCGCGTCCTTTCCATTCACAAAACGAGGTGCCAGATGCCCCGGTCAAATATTCCATGGCAATATCACCAGGAGGAATATAGTAGACCGGTGGGTGACTAGTTTCTAACACTCGTTTTGTCTGATTACTTTCAGCAATTACCTGATCGTTAAAGACAATTTTAATGTGCTTGGGGCTATCCACTAATGCAGGCGGACGTGGATAGTCCCAAACAGACTCCTGGCCTGGACCAGGTGGAATACGTCGAGAAAGCATCTGTATGTAGAGTCTCCTATTCGCCTGTCCAGCGTCGAATTTCGGCTTGGGCCTGGTCGTAATTTTCAGTGCCCTCGGGGATCAGCTCCGCAGCCTCAATGGCACTAAAAAAGAGGCCTTGGTCAGCACGGGTCTGGGCAATGGCCAACATTTTGCCTGTCCAGTCGCCAATCAACCTTTGGGCATCGGCGTACTCAACCGACAGCTCTTCTGGGATTTCCTGAAGCTTCAAAATGCCGTTTTGATACGTGCTTGCCTGACCTATGCGTGGAATAGATTGGGCTTCGCGAATCAGGGCGCGGGCATCCGCTCGTTTTTCCCATAGGCTAAGGCGTTCCTGAGCCTCTTGATAAATATCGGCAGGCTCACTGGGAATCAGCTTTGCTGCGTCAATGGCAGCCTGGAGTTCAGCCTCAGCAGCACGACCTTCAGCCAGGTCGAGGATAACCTGACTCCAGCGTTGGATGTCAGCCTGGGCCTCAGCATAGTTGGGATCGCCTGGACGAATTTGGCGGGCGGTTGCGATCGCACTTGCAAACCGAGATGCCTGACTTGGGCGCAGTGACCGACGTGCCTCTTCCAAAATTGCAGCCGTATCAGCCCCATCACCTGTCGTATTACCAGCCGCAGGTACAGTATTGGGCGCAGCCGCCGTCGGCGTCTCAGTCTCTGCCGTATCATCGGGCACATCCGCTGTATCATCGGCATTTGGGTCGTCTACCTCTGGCCCAGTATCCCCTGCCTCCGCATCGGTGGCCGCCTCTGGGTCGTCAGAGTTTTCAGGATCTGGGTCGTCAGACGTTTCGGCCTCTGGGTCCGCTGTAGCCTCCGCATCAGGAGTGTCAGCAGCATCGGGCTCATCAGGAACCTCAGTGCCATCAGGGATACCCACTGAAGGATCGGCATCCGGATCATCCAGCAACGCTCCGGACGGAGCATCAGCCCCCTCCGGATCCCTACCGATGCGAGCCAACAATTCCGGCGGTATGCGCTCTTGCAGCGTACCCAGCATCCGCTGCACCAACGGCTGATCGCGAAATAGCACCGCTGTCAATAGCAACAGAGCCCCCAGCACACCTAAGGCACCCAGGCAGCCTCCCGTGCGGTTCTTAGCAGGTGGATCCTCTGGCAGGTTATCCACCGTTGTGCTGCCATAGATATCGCCCTCATCATCGGTGTCGGTATCCAGCGAAAACGGCTCCCGTGGTGGCTCCTCCGGTAGTTCATCTTCCAGTACAAACTCCGGTACAGGCTCTGGGATTAGATCGCCATCGTCACCGGTATCTGGATTGTCGGGAACAAGACCCGCATCCATGGCTCCAGCATCCATGGCTGACGTTTCAGGAATCAAAGGCGGTTCTTCCGGCATGTATTCTGGTGTGTCTATTGGTGCGCTCGCATCCTCTGTAAATTCATCTATAAACTCATCTGTAAATTCATCGTTTGCGATCGCATTCGGAGCATCCACCATCGCCGCCAACCCTGCTGCTCCAGCAACAGCCGTAGACTCCACTGACTGAGCCGCCGTTGTTTCCCGTTGATGCCAAAGCAACTGAAACTTTTGTTCTTCAGGGAGTATCACCACCGGATTTTGAATGGGCCGCCAATGATGCTCACACAGCTCAGGAATCCGTTCTACCAAATAGCGCTCCAGGTGACTGAGGGTTGCACAACCGTCGTAGCGCAGGCCCTCTAATAGTGCTGCCGTAAATAACCCATGGCGCACCGCCAATGTCTCGTGGGAAAACTCGTTGGGCTGACAGGACAAAATTAAGGGAATCCGAGCCTTTTGAGCCAACTTAGCCACCTGTTCACCAATGGCTTGACCCGCTAGCGCACTCTGACTACGGTTCATATCCAGCACCATCATGATGTTGTCAGTTGGTGCTTGTTTGAGATATTGCACCACATCCTGTAGCGCAATCCCAGTTTGTTTCACCTGGGCCGGATCACCATCCACAGGCATTAAATAGTCTTTGTTATCAGCTTGAGCCCCATAGCCACTGAAATAAAACCAAAGGGTGTCATCCTGTTGCACCCGGCCCTGGCAAATGGTCTCTAACCAATCATGAATAGCCACCCGGTCAGGGACAACCGCTTCCTGTTCCGTCGAGGTGGACAAATCACTCAGCAAAATGCAGTTTTCCGGCGCAAAACCAGCATCTTCAATTAGATATCTGCGAATACCCACCGCATCATTTTGAGCTTGCATCAGCGGCTGAAACCCCTGATACTGATTGATTCCAATAATAATTGCCCAGCAATTCGACATCAGAGACCACCAAATACAGATTGGACGTTGAAGGGAACAGAAGCTTTCAGCGCCATATATTACTGCAAGTTGAGCCGTTTGCGTTGGGATCCGGCATCAACTTATAGATCAATCACTGAGTGACTTCCTTATCCAGTCAAAATTGTGGCCTGCACAGCTTTGCTATTCTTGTTCATTCAAGCTACAAAAGTGGGAAAGTTTGACGATAGTCTTACTTAGCTGTCATATCGGAGTAAACCCTTGAGTTTTCCCGAAACCGCAATTCTGCACATGAACGCAGTTTATATTACAGTTCTACCCGGACGGCATTACTCCTAGCATTTGTTAATCTACATGTCTACGACATCCCTCTACCGACCCTATTCCAGACGGCGACGCCAGCGCACCCTAGCGCAACACCTCAGCGCCTCATGCGCCCCCCTTGGGTTAGCGGTCTTACTGGGGACCTCTGGAGCTTTGTGGCTAACCGAAGCTTTGATCATGCCTAAGGCATCCTATGCCTATACGTCTCGGTTAAATTTATTTTTGACGTTGGAAGACGGTGAACCTTACAGCAGTCTGGTAACGCGGGCCAATATGGCAGCTCGGGCAGGCGCACAGCGTAGTTTTGACCAAGATTTGCTAATCACGGAAGTGATGATTAGTGTGACTGCGGAAAATAGCGACGGTATTGCCGTGCCTATTTTGAACCTACGGGTCAGCCGTCAGGAGTGGGGTCAGCAGCCGATGACTGAATATTGGGCGACATATTTTCGGGGGGCTCAGACGTTACTTGAGTCTTCGTCAGAATCGTCGTTTTAGGGAATTTTTGAGACCAGCCTGCTAATGACTAGGGATATCCCAGGGCAGGTACAAGACCAGCCCCTACAACGCCCCTAAATTTCCTCACTAGAAACTAGCCCCTGCGCACAACTTTGGTCTATTATCAATAGGTTGTCTAATTTTCCAACAGGTCCATGGCGGTTCCTAAGAAGAAACGCTCCAAGTCTAAGCGCAACATGCACCGCGCTGTTTGGAAGCGTAAAGCAGAATTACAGGCTCAGCGGGCTTTGAGCCTTGGCAAGTCGGTATTGACTAATCGGTCCAATAGTTTTGAGTATCCTCAAGATGATGAGGATGAGGACGACGACGAGTAAGGTTACGGACGTCTTTTGGATAAAAGCAGCGGGTGGGGTTCTGAGGGGCTTCACCCGTTGTTTTTTTTGCACATTACGGCAAGCCTTGTCAGGTGATACAAACATTATTCATGCAACATAAGGCTTTGGACTATTTATTTTTGTATCCTCGCTAGCCGCTGGGCTTTTTGTTGGACGCTTGCTGGGCTTTGGCTGGAATACGGCCCTACTGATGGGAGCCGTATTTGCTCCCCATACATTGTTGGGATATCCAATTGTGAATCGGCTGGGGGGTAATGGGTAATGAAGCCATTACCCATTACCATTGGTGCCACCATTTTTACCGATATTCTGGGGCTTTTACTCCTGGCAATTTCTGTTTCTATCCATGCCGGAGAGTTCTCTCTATTTAGTCTGGTCGCTCAAATCCTTGCCCTTGCCATCTACGCTGCCACTGTTCTTTTTGGCCTGGACTGGGCGGGTAAACTTTATTTTCGGCTTAGCCATCAGTCGTGCCTATGCCCATATGGATGACCCAATCTTGGTGGATGATTTGAAAAAGTGCCAACTGATGGTGCAAGAAGCGAACAATATTAGTCAAACGCTGAGTGTAAAAGCAAATCCTATTGTCAGCATTGCCGATGATGCAGCCACGGGCATTAGCCACACAGCCCGTGAACAAAATGCCAACCTGATGGTAAGTGATGTCACGACTCAATTAATCCGAGAACTGACCTGTTCTATTGTGTTGTTTGGTGAGCCCCATATGTAACACCACACTTTTTGCCTGAACAGTTTAGAATGCAATACCACAATGACTTTGGAACTCTAACCTAGAGTAGGCCCTGGCCCAACACACATCGTTTGAGGATCGGTCTGAATACAAGCAATTAAGCCAGTACTTGTGCGATCGCACCCAGCAATTCCTGAGCCCGAATCGGTTTAGTCAAGTAGCCATCGATCCCTTGTGCTATTAACCGCTCTTGGGTTTCTGAGATCGCATGGGCCGTAACCATCAAAACAGGCACCTGTATCTGTTGTTTTTGACAGTACTTAAATATCTCTTGAGCAGCCTCTTCCCCTCCCATGATAGGCATTTCAAGATCCATTAGCACCAGGTCAAAAGAATGTTCTAAAAACTGTTTACATGCCTCTTTTCCGTTGTTAGTCAAGCTTACAATACAGCCATTTTTCTGCAACAGGTGTTCCAAAAGCTTCTGGTTAATGGGATTATCCTCTGCCACCAAAACACGAATTGAACGACGCAGCCGCAACCGCACATCCTTGAGAGGATTGTCGGGCAATACCTGAATTGCAGCAGCCTGAATAATTGGGCACGTCAAGGTAAACGAAAAAATTGAGCCCTCTCCCAACTCACTTTTCAGGTGTAGTTTCGACTTCATAAGCTCCAACAGCCGTGATGAAATCGCCAACCCTAAGCCGGTGCCGCCATGTTCTTGCCGATTATGGTTACTAGCCTGGACGAACGGTGAGAATATGTCTTGCTGCTGATCGTTGGCAATGCCAATACCCGTATCTGACACACAAATTTTGACAGTTACAACATCAGAGGCCATGTGCTGTAAACTACAGCGCAGATTAATCAACCCATAGCGAGGTGTAAATTTAACCGCATTACTGCATAAATTCAGCAAAATTTGGGAGAGCCTATTCTTATCGATTAAAAGCCTTTCTGGAATGGACGAGTCAACGTCAATTGAAAATTGCAGCTGTTTTTGAAAAATCTCATCCTGCAAAACCTCTTCGATGATTGTGCAAAGATTGCTCAATGATGTTGGGGTCGGTTTGAGGGTTAATTTGTTAGCCTCAATTTTTGAGAAATCCAGAACATCGCTGATAATAGCCTGCAAAATTTGTGCAGAGGTATTGGCCGTATCCACATACTGCTGCTGCTCTAGCGACAGTTGGGTATCGGACAGCAGGTCCAATGCCCCGATGATGCCGTGGAGCGGCGTGCGAATATCATGGCTAATCATGGCTAAAAACTGGGATTTTGCCTGATTCGCCTCCAGCGCCTGAAAATGAGCCTCTTCTAGAACACTGGTATAGTGGGTAATCTTCTCAGAAAATAACCGGGCTTCTAGCAAGTACATCACTTGCGATGCCAGTGTTTTGAGGCCATCAATTTGATGCTGGTTCAATTTTCTAGGAACAAAATCGATCACGCATAGGGAGCCGAGGTTATGGCCCCGAGGTGTAACCAGCGGAATACCTGCATAAAAGCGAATTTTTGGATTGCCCAATACTAAGGGGTTGTCCTTAACCCGCTCATCAGCCGTGGCGTCCTCAACGATGAATGGAACTTTGCCCAGAACTGTATATCCACAGAATGCTTGTTGCCTGGGCGTTTGATTAATATCAAGACCGCAAACAGATTTAAACCACTGACGATGCTTATCAACCAGGCTGATTAAGCTTACAGGGGTTTGACAAATATAGCCAGCCAGACGAGTCAGTTGATCAAAGGAGGCTTCAGAAGGGGTATCTAAAATCCTGTAATAACTTAGGTCCGCTAGGCGGTCAGCATCGTTTTTGGGAATAGGAGCGGCCGGCATATTAAAATCAGGCAGCATCTCTGAGATCTACCGCCTGTAAAGTCTAATATCAGAATTAATAATTTTATTATAGCTGGCTGAATTCCGTCATTTTTGCGATCGCATTTTTTGAAACCGCTCCTTTTCATAAGCTTCGACGCCTTACCTAGGCTTTCATAAAGATTCCAGCCAGAATTGATAAGTTTATTGCCAAAGTCTGTTTTTTCCCCGGATATATCTAAATGCACGGAACTTTCAGGTCTCAGCATCAGGTTAAGGGATGATTAAACCCAATCAATGGATATGTCCAGCCATCAGTGTATCGGTGAAGAGATGGAACCATCGGATTACTGGTGGAAACACTCAAACGACGAAAACCGGCTTACTCCGATGCGGCGGCACGTCCTAAAGAAATACATCCCTAAAAAATAGTAAGGACTTAATGAAGCATTAGTAAAAAGCATGAAGCCCATCTAAAAAGCTTCAGCCTTTAACGTGATGTTCATCTTTTCTTGATCTCTGTTTGTGACAGTCAATCCCATTGTTGTATTAGAGAGCGTGACTGCTACAGACGTAACAGCTAAAAATTTTGTTGTCTAAAAACATTTCTTTTAACAGGGTGACAACGTTAACTCTCGTTTAATTCCCCTGTCAAAAACTGTTCAGCCAATGAAATCAGCTTAGGAAAGTTACCTTTAGATTAATCAATCAAGGATTAGCTGTACTCTGGGTAAAAGTTTAGGCATATTCTTGAGAGATTTAGCTTGCCAAGGAATCCCTCGATCTCCAATAACAATTAATCCAATATTTTTTTGCGTGCGTAAGCTTAACAAGAATTTGGAAAACATGTTAATGCCTGAGCTGTTGAGAAATAACACATCCCTCAGATCCAGCGTTATGGCAGCGGGTTGAGTCGCTGCTATCTTCAGCAACAGGTGCATAATCGGTGTATATTCCGCATATCCCCTGAGCACTAACTGTCCCCTGAATTTTACGGTCGCTGTGTCAGCGTTATAAGTAATGGAGTAATGATCACCGGACAGTTCTTGATTAAGCATAGTCATCATTTCAAGCAGATTACTTGGCTTTGCCCCCAGTCAGGCACAGGTATAAATGGTGTCCTGAACTAAGTGTGTCAACACCACTGGGCAGATAAATCCCGCAACCCACATTCCGCATTTTGAAGTGGCATAGTCGGCTATCAATATCAGCCTGTCTCAAATACACCCAGACAATATAAAACCCAGACAATATAAATTGTGAATACAGGCAAATCAGCCATATTAATTCAACCACATCAATAGTTTGATTGACCTACCACTGATATCCTATTTAACGTCGTAACATTTTTTCACCAAGCAGATATGGCAGCGACTACCCGGATGCTTCTCTCTCACAATTGCACACTTCCTGACGGCCAAGTATCTAGCCTTAGTCGTGACGACTTTGCCAGTGTATTCATTAAAGGGCTTCAGGTGCATACTGATATTACATGTAGCCTAATTGACAACCCCCATTGGATGGTGGAAGTTCTTTTTGATGCAGAGCAAACGTCTCCCACTGAGGTGGCCACACTCTGTGCTCAGAGTCTTAGCTCTCAACGTTTGGCGGACCCGGCAAAAAGCATTGACAGTTTCACGGTGATGTTACTAGGCGGTGTCAAAACCACACCTGCTATGGGTACTTCGCCTACATCATTGCAAACCGGTGAGTGGGGTGTGGATGTGGTAGAGACAACATCGCCTGAGCAATTTTTAGCGGGTCTCAATTGGGAAACGGTGATTGCTAGCAAGCCGTCTGAACAAATTTTCAAGGTTACCTGTGTAGTTGAATAGCTCCACTATGGCAGGTGATACGGTCCTATCTTTGTCGCGAAATCTGCGGGCTTCTATGGAGCGTCTAGCAATTATACCGGGTGCGATCGCACCTACCAAGGAAATCATTACCCCCATTGCTCCATTTAAATTATTCCAGTGGTTAGCTCCCTCTGAGCCCTTATTTCATCGACTTGGATGGCACCCTGCCTATTATCGGCAGGTCCACGTGATTATTGGACAACCTCTATGGATAACCGCTAAACATAGAGCGAGCTATCGAAATAGTCGTTCAAATACTGAAGTTAAAAGGTTGACCCAAACTTGCCATACAGAAATTGCGACGTTGCTACAGAACAGTTCAATGTTGTCTACTGGTGAGTAAACTTACCTATCAAAACAACAACTTAGCTGTGGAATTGTAGTGTGATGTTGCACTGACTGACTAATCTCTGTAGCAAGATTAATTGATTGAGTTCTATAGCTTTAACCTTAGGTTTAGGCTGATGCTGTTTTGCCAGCAATAAAAGACTTACTTAAAGCAGCTCACAACAATTATGCCTCTGTGAAAAAATAGTCTCACCCAAACTTGCAAACCCAGGTTATTCCAGAGGCTTACATATTCTGCGGAGAGATGTATAGCAAACTGCTGAATGCATATTTCCAAAAGAGAGGCTGTGCCAAGCTATATATTACAACTTACAACTGTGAACTTTCATCTCATCAGTCCCAACCTATTGGTGAAGGGATCTATATTGTGGGTGGAGCGAAAGTTCCCCTGACAGATTAAATCAAAAAGGCCTGTAAAGGCTGAGGAGGTTAACATAGCTGAATCACAAGAATCTGTCTCGTCAAATCAAAAGCAGCACTCAATTGTGTTATCAATATTTTCTCTAATAAGCTAATGGGAGCACTGTTGTTGTTATTTAACCGATTTCAACACATCTCTAAGTTAAGCGCATGGTATGAGAGAAATGGTTTTGATAACTGTTTGGGTGTTGTTTTTGTTTAAATTCGCCAAATGGCTATTGCTGGTGTTACCGAGCCTTAGTCTCCACCCAGCTTTATGGGGGATTCGCCTCGAAGATAAGGTTCGCACCTAGCAGTGACAGGATTGTTCCATTTGAGCCACCATAACAAAGCTAAGCCCAGAACCCATGGGCTCCGACTCCCAGGACAACCGCAATGCTAACCATTGAAGCAACTCTTTCCATGGCCGATTCAGTTGGTTAGCCGGTAGCCTATCAAAGGTCTATTAATAGCTCTATCGAAAGTATTCATAGAAGTATCACAACAAAGACATACTTCTATGTTTTGAATAGAGATGCAACAAGTTAATGGAGATATCTAAATATCTATTTCGGTAGCCTATTATACAATTCTGTGGAGCCATCATATCAATTCCATGCATCTATTTTAAAAGTCTCTATGCTGTCCGTCAGTGAGAAATAGGTAGATGTCTTAGGTGCTTGATAAATATAGGTATTCTGAGTAACAAGTTTCTAGTGTCTACCTCTGAGTTTCTAAAAAAATCTCCGGGTTAACATCTGTTCATAAGAACAATAAACAAGCGCTCATATTCAAAAAAATATTTAGTCATTTAAACAATGTACAGTCTTGAAACCTTTACAAATACTGATGTTTCCCATTGCGCTGTTGCTCTTCGCAACCTAGAGTACGAGTCACAGAATATGGAAGATGCTGCCAATCGCATTGTGCGTTATATTTACGACAGTTTTCTTGACTCACGCACTGGCGATCAGGAATTGGCCCTTGTTCGCTTCTTTAAAACTCACCCTTTTAGAGAACTGAATCCACAACTCCAGAGAGAAGCGCAATCAATCGCCCAAGAACGATATGTTCCTCCTTCGACAAAATGTCTGACATTAATGGCCACAGCAGGTGATGAGCCTCAATGGAATTCTCGATACAAATCTAACGGTCATCAGGCTATTCCTCTGATAGACGAAGATTTTGTACGACAGGCACCAATGGTTTTTCAACTGATCCAGCAGTTTGGATTAAAAGTCAGTACAGTAGTTGATACCAATTCTTCCTTAATTACCAAAAGTCCCCATAAAGCATTTAATGTTTTTTATGTACCAACTGCTCTAAATAGTCCCTATATTCCTGCGCAGAAAAAGTTTGTTGTCCCCTATCGGGTAAAATCAGTTCTGGGATTTGGCGGTATGTTGCCATCTAATGAGCTGTTTGCAGTTATTCTGTTTAGTAAGACTTTTGTGCCTGATCAAACTGCCAATCGGTTTAAGTTTATCTCAGCCTATATTCGTGTAGCTGTTGAATCATTCAATCGCAGCAACATTTTTGCGTCGGAAGCTCTAAAAGACTAGTCTTTAACAGGAAATTGAGCACCGTCAACAAACATTGCCTGATTTAGAGCTCATGAGTAACCATTATCAGGCAACTTATCGTTATCCTGCCCCTGCTCAATAACACAAACGCATGCTATTTAATGGCTAGGTGTTAGTTCAGTACTACTCAGTGCCCTAGGGCTCTCTGTGCAAAAGTCGAATCACGCGGCAAGGATTACCCACAGCTACACTATTGGCCGGAATGTTTTTAGTAACAACACTACCTGCACCAATACTGCTGTTATCTCCAATAGTGACACCGGGGCAAATAATTGCTCCACCACCAAGCCACACATTATTGCCAATGGTAATAGGCGCAGCCATCTCTACACCCGTCATCCGCACTGCCGGATCAGTCGGATGATAGGCTGTATAAATCTGTACGTTCGGAGCCATTAAGACATCATCACCAATGGTCACCCAATTACAATCGAGAATAGTGCAGTTGAAATTGGTGTAAAGATTTTTGCCAGCCCGAATATGGTGGCCGTAGTCACAGTAAAAAGGTGGATTTATTTCAAACCCAGGTCCAAGATCACTAAAAAGTGATTGAATAATTTTCTGGCGCTCCCTCAAATTATCAGGAGGAGTCATGTTTAATACATGCAAAAGACCCTGTGTCTTATGTCGCATAGATACCAACTCTGGATCGGTCGACAGATAGGGCTCATTTGCTAACATCTTTTCCCATTCTGTTTTACCCATAATTTACGAATTAATTTAAAATCTCAGACTGCGGATGACATAAAAAGAACACATCACTAATCATTACCCACGATTCACTGCCCTAACGCAAATTTTGAATTTGATGCGTTACTAGTAATCATGATTTGTAGAAGTTAAATTTTCTTTATTTAGCGTACGCTTCCCACTCTCCTGACGCTACCCAAACCGCCCCTATAGGTGGTTTATCCATTAAATATATCCAAGCTTCACCAATAGGCTGACCAGCTAAATTAAAAACCATTGCCCGTTGACGTGTATATTCTTCCTCAATATCATCAATGCTCATATTCTGATACTCATCGGGATTATAACCTTCTAAATAGTCCAGTCTTGCCATGGCGGTTGCATCTAGGGTCAATAAATACCCTTTAACCCAACCATCTCCCATTGTCATAGTTGGGTAGCCTAGATGCGGTAAGTCGTAGAGCAGACCCTGCACCTGGGCAGGCTGAGATTGCTTTAAATAAGCGGCGCAATATTGCTGATAATAGATGCCTTCTGGCTTGAGCGTACCGTAAACAAAAACATCAATGGTTCCCATCTGGAAAATCTACCTTTAACAGCACAGTAGCCGTATACATTGAGTCCAAGGAGTGGTACTGCCTCTTCCATGAGTTCTCCAATCATTATTAAGTAACGTATGGATTGAGGAAAGAGATACTATTTCTCACGTCACTCAAACATACACCGCTACAAAAGGAAACGTGCTGCCGATGGTAAATCCTTCGACAGCACGTTTCCTTCTATTCAGAGAGCGTGTGGGGCTCTATCTAGTCTTAACTGCCTTTTTAGATAGGCTATAAGTACCGCCACGGCCACGATACCAGTCACCATCACGAGCACCTGCCGACAGGATATTCGAAACGCGGCTACGTGCCTTTAAGTACTGAGGCTTTGGCATATCCTCTTCAAAAATACTCAACATCACATCAGTAATCTTAAAGCTATCCTTAGGCTTAGTCTTTAAGACATCAGTCACAACATCAGGCAACCGTTGCTGGCGATACTTCTCAAGTACATACCGTTGCCACCGCGCTGATCGACCATCTGCCTTTTTGGTTGGAGCAGATTTTTTCACAGTGCTTGTTTGCCGTGCTTTGGTGGGCTTTGGTTCATCAGCGGCAATCTTTGATTTTGTCACCCTGGCGAGCTTCGCAGCCACAGTCTCTTCAGCAGCTTCGGCTTTAGTAGATGCAATGGCTTCTTTAATAACAGGAGCTACCACGGCAGCAAGTTGACCGTTATCGGCTGATGAGTCAAACATTGCAATGACTGTCTGTAAGCCTTTACGTTGCTCCTGAATTTCAGCAAGTTGTTGCATTAATGCAGCTTCTTGAGAAGACAAAAGGGACTCAGCTTCTACAAGCTGAGGAAGCACAGTTACTGACATGTTACGTTTCCTCTATGGGGTCTAAAGTTCAAAGATGAAGTCAATTGACGTCTTAATGTGTGACTTTGGAGAGTAATCAAGCATACCGCAATCTCAGCACTTCAAAACACTAATCACCAAAATACTGACAGATTAAAGTTTTCCCTGATCTCTCTTTTTCTCTACAAACAGTTGAATCTCGAAGGCGAATAAATTTCAATGCTTTTTTAACCACAGATTGCTTTTCGTAAGTAGGTTAGGGCTTCTATCCTATTTCTTATTCTCTACAGCCATTTGACTTTTGGCAATATTTTAGATGCTAAACCTATATAAAATGTGTAGCGTCCTCCAACGACAATAGATCAAAATCAGTGAGATCGAGGCCAGTAAAAACCTCATAATCCGCTTCAGTGAGCAGCTTTTCCCATAATTTTCTTTGATCGACATTTGATTGACAAATGAGAAGTAGTTCATGCGAACTAATTGGCTAGATAAATCCTCGAAAGGGTGATACTTACTTTTTAGTTGCTATCCTAGCGTTTCTTCAAATCTCTGAGATTCTTCAATAATCTAATTCACCGAGATGGTGTGCTTATGAAAGCCTCTGCAGATGGTTGCTTGACGGCATATTTAGGTCAAAGGTAAGAATAGCTTCATCAAAGTTTCTGATGGGCTTTAATGTTTCTCATTTAAGAGCACAAACCTGGTAATAGCAGCCCCTTAATAAGCAATCTGTTCAAATATGCTTGAGTAACCATAGATATAGACACTCAAGCCATCTACGTGGGCTTTTTAGCAAAATGTGAGTTAAGTATCTATGGTCTCTCAAAAATCACCTCAAACTCTGCCACTCCCAATGTTGCGCCAATTTCCCTATGGCCTGGTATCGTCATATTCGAGTCCCCTGGTGAGTGATGCGTTTGATTGCTTTGAAATCTCCAAGAATTTAGATGCCTGATCAGGTGTCTTCTAGGTGAACTTGGGATCACTAGTTGCTGTTCACTTAAATGATTTTCTAAAGACCGGAGACTCTAATTGCAGGTAGTTCGATAACCAATACACGCACAGATAAAATGGCCCCGTATCCAATAGGGCTGCTACCAGTTTAAATACATAGCCATAGCCAATAAACAGCAGTAGCTGAGTCCAAAGATCCTGGGTCGGATCAATTGGCAAGACACCAGCAAAAAAATGAGTAATCAGCACCACCGCCGCCGTATCCACCAACTGACTGATCAATGTGGAGCCATTGTTTCGTAACCACAAATATTTTCCCTGGGTTAACTCTTTCCAAAAATGAAACAGCTGCACATCCACAAACTGAGCCGTTAGGTATGCGATCATTGAGGCTGTTACTGTGCCAAAGGCAAGATTCCGAATCTCGAAGAAAATGGGAAGACGTTCAGCTGCATCCTTTACCAATTCCCCTGTGGTGGGATCAACTGCTTCAAACCCTGGTAAAACCCCCCCCAGCCAAACAATAAATACAACCCATAGGTTAAGCAACAGTCCTACCCAAACTACCTGATTGGCCCGATTACGACCATATAATTCAGAAATTAGGTCAGTACATAAAAATGTAAGCGGATAGGGTAGTGCTCCTACGGCCACAGTAATGGCAAAATCATTCCAAGTGAAAATGTTGACAAACCGGCTAATTCCAAGAATATTCAGCATTCCCAAGGTGCCAAGGAATAAGCCTGATAAGACTAGAAAGACTACAGCACGCCGCTCCTGAATGTAGTCGGGTACTAAATTAGAAGTAACTTTAGAGATCGGATCGTTGATGCTAACTGACATAGATAGATAGATAGGAAACGAGGCCAAAGCTAAGTAACAGGAATAAAGGCTAACCAGCCGAGCAATTAATGTAGATTTTGGGTGTAAGGCATTCTTATGTTTAGAAGGTATCGTGCATGTAAATCCAGAAGATTATGACTTGAAAGATAATCTGAATCTTGACTTGACTCTCATCCTAAACCCTTCTCTCTAGGAGATGAGTACCCTCAACCATTTATCCCATCTATAGAATTAATCCAATCTTGCCTAGATTCAACGAAGGTTCCCATTGCGCATACCTTAAAACAGAATTGCGGCGGTGAACGCATTGGCATCATCCACTCCCGTCATATACGTATCTACTTGAAACGTATCTACTTAAAATTTGCCGGATGGAATCATGATTTGGATCGGCAACAACCTCCATTTATATAGCTGATAAGCCAATTTTTAGCCTTTAGCTCACCGATACGTATCATTTCTGATAACGCCTACATTCAGCGACTACTTGCCAAACCACTCAAAACTTTTTTGCTCGATGCAGTCCCAATTCCATCCAGATGGGCACCAGACGACTAGAATTGATTATGCAATTCTGCAAGGTTGCCGAAAGTGGGCATCCGCAGATGTATCTAACGGAAAACATTTATTAGGAAGGGGAAACCAAACGTGGAGTCTCGATACAATCCAGCAGACATCGAGAAAAAATGGCAGCAACATTGGGTAGAGCAGGGGCTAGACAAGACACCTGCGAACCCAGGGCAGAAAAAATTCTATGCCCTATCCATGTTCCCCTATCCTTCTGGCAACCTGCACATGGGGCATGTACGTAACTACACGATTACGGATGTCATTGCTCGTGTGCGTCGCATGCAGGGCTATAACGTGCTTCATCCCATGGGTTGGGATGCGTTTGGTCTACCCGCAGAAAACGCGGCTATTGACCGTGGCATTCCTCCGGCCAAATGGACGTATCAGAATATTGGCCAAATGCGAGAGCAGCTTAAAGAGTTGGGTCTTTCCTATGACTGGGAACGGGAAGTGGCTACTTGCTCGCCAGACTATTACCGCTGGACCCAGTGGATCTTCTTGCAGTTTTACGAAGCGGGCTTGGCTTACCAAAAGGAAGCCGCTGTTAACTGGGACCCCATCGACCAGACTGTATTGGCCAATGAACAGGTTGATAGTGAAGGCCGATCCTGGCGCTCGGGTGCAAAGGTGGAGCGTAAGTTGTTGCGTCAGTGGTTCCTCAAAATTACGGACTACGCTGACCAGTTGTTGAGCGATCTCGATCAGCTTGATGGCTGGCCCGAACGAGTCAAGCTTATGCAGGCCAACTGGATTGGTAAGTCCACTGGAGCCCACGTGGTATTTACCACTGAGGACGGTGACGATATCAAAATTTACACCACTCGCCCAGATACGCTTTGGGGTGCATCCTTTATGGTGCTGTCTCCGGAGCATCCGCTGGTGGAAAAACTCACTACAGTTGACCAGACAGATGCCATTAAGGCCTACCAAGATACGGCAGCAGGCATGAGTGAGATGGATCGCACTGCTGAAAACCGTGAGAAAACTGGCGTGTGGACTGGAAGCTATGCCATCAATCCAGTTAACCACCAGAAAATTCCCATTTGGATTGCTGACTATGTGTTGATGGATTATGGTACTGGTGCAATTATGGCAGTGCCTGCCCATGACCAGCGAGACTTTGAGTTTGCTCGTAAGTTTGATTTACCGATCCATGTGGTGGTGCAACCCGAGGGAGAAGCCTTGGAGTCGAACTCCATGGAGGAAGCCTATTCCCACGATGGCGTGATGGTTAACTCAGGTCCTCTGGACGGGATTCCTGCGGGTAAAGGGGAAGGCCAGAGTGTTCCTGCCGCAATTAAGTGGTTAGAGGATAACAATAAGGGGGAAGGCACAGCCAACTATCGTCTGCGAGACTGGTTGATTTCTCGCCAGCGCTATTGGGGTGTGCCCATCCCCATGATCTACTGCGATAGTTGCGGCACGGTGCCCGTACCTGCCGATCAGCTCCCCGTGGTCTTGCCTGAGGATGTGGAATTTAGTGCTCGCGGTGGTTCACCGTTAGCTAAGATGACCGACTGGATTAACTGCCAGTGCCCCAGCTGTGGCGCAGATGCCAAGCGAGAAACGGACACGATGGATACGTTTATCGATTCGTCCTGGTATTTCTTGCGCTATGCCGATGCCAAGAATGAAGAGTTGCCCTTTGCAAAAAACAAGGCGAATGACTGGCTCGCAGTAGATCAATATGTGGGCGGTATTGAGCATGCCATTTTGCACCTGTTGTATTCCCGGTTCTTTACCAAGGTGTTGCGCGATCGCAACCTCGTCTCCATTGACGAACCCTTCCAGCGACTGTTGACCCAGGGTATGGTGCAGGCCATCACCTACAAAAACCCCACCACTGGCAAGTACATCGCCCCTGGCGACATCGCCGATCTCAACGGGCCCAAAGATCCTGAAACCGGCGACCCACTGCAGGTGTTCTACGAAAAAATGTCCAAGTCGAAGTATAACGGCGTGGAACCCCGTGTGGTGCTCGGCAAGTATGGGGCCGACACCGCCCGCATGTTTATCCTCTTTAAAGCACCACCTGAGAAAGATTTGGAATGGGATGATGCCGATGTGGAAGGTCAGTTCCGTTTTTTGAATCGAGTATGGCTGTTGGTAAATGGCTTTGCAGA
Organism: Leptothoe sp. EHU-05/26/07-4; assembly: GCF_043421015.1. Classification (NCBI taxonomy): domain Bacteria; kingdom Bacillati; phylum Cyanobacteriota; class Cyanophyceae; order Nodosilineales; family Cymatolegaceae; genus Leptothoe; species Leptothoe sp. EHU-05/26/07-4. Next base: position 1,357,580 of record NZ_JAXSQV010000002.1, on the reverse strand, counting down.
GACCCTGGGCAGCAAAAAACGGATTACCAATGTGGATCAAAGCAGTCTCAACAAGGCTGACAAAGACTTGCGGCGGGCTATTCATACGGCTATTAAGGAAGTCTCAGAAGATGTTGAGGAAGGCTACCAGTTCAACACAGCCGTGTCTGAGCTGATGAAGCTGAGCAACGCTCTCAAAGATGCCAAACAACAAGACAGTGATGTCTATGCTGAGGGTGTGCAAACCTTAGTACTTCTTTTGGCCCCCTTTGCGCCCCACATTGCCGAAGAGCTGTGGCAAAAGTTGGGCTTTAGCGAGTCGGTTCACCGCCAAAGCTGGCCTACCTTTGAGGAAAGTGCCTTGGTAGCCGATGAGATTACCCTAGTGATCCAAATTAAGGGTAAAACCCGAGGCACCATTGCCGTTCCTGCCAGTGCTAGCAAGGATGAGCTAGAGCAGTACGCCCGCGCATCGGACATTGCCCAAAAACATCTTGCAGGCAAGGAGATTAAAAAGGTAATTGTGGTGCCAGGTAAATTGGTGAACTTCGTGGCTGTTTAAGCCCTTGCAGTTAAACGGTTTCATCGAGGGATGTTACAAGGAATAGCTGAAAGTAGCTGTGATTAGGTGAATGTAACCATCTATGGTTATGATAGGAGTTGCGATCGCAATATTCTGCACCTTTGGAGCATTTCCACCATGGCCACCGACTACATCCCCGATGAAGCCGCTCTCGACAATCTCATTACCAGTAAGCCTCTAGTTGTCATAGACTTCACAGCCTCTTGGTGTGGTCCATGTAAACTCGTTGGCCCATTAATGGATCAGCTTGCAGAAGAGTACGGTGAGAAAATTACAGTTGCCAAACTTGATATTGATGCCAATAAGCCCGTTGCTAAGCGATTTGGCATCAAAAGTATTCCCGCCGTTCTATTCTTCAAACAAGGGGAACAGATAGACACCGTCATCGGAGCCAAGCCCTACAGCGAGTTTAGTGCAACCCTAGAAAAGCATCTATAAAGGAGTTTGCCAGTTAGCAGCTAGGCAAACTTTGCCGTTGCTGATTTAGAAATGCACCCAGCACAGCTACGTGAGTGCCTATGCCCACTAGGCAAGGCTTTAAGTAGCGTCGTCAGCATTGGCATCCCATTGTCTGTTCTCGAACTCAACATTTCAGCCGTTTTATCAAGAAAACTTCAGCTATATTGCGTAAACACCCCTTAATTTATCCGACTAAACTAAGGACATATAAATACAACAAGCAAGTTTGCAGTTAATCTTATCGATTTTTTGCTTGACACTTGGCTGGTTTGTGTTCCCTTTTTTAATCCTCTGACACGTTTGTGTCATCTATCGACACACTTGTGTCATCTATATTCCCAATGAGCTAATCGGCTCATTGGGATTTTTTTAGGGATAGCGTTTGCTGTAAATTAGAAATTCTGAGCAAGGAATAGCCATTGGCGGTTCGTTTATTCCAACTGGCTAATAAAATCCTTAAATACACTGACAGCAACCAAACCAGGATGTATTTTTTTTAGCATACCCACCAATTGGCCCTCACCCATTGAGGCTGTGACCCCTCTCCCTAGATAACGTGTATAACGCACCTAAGCTGGGTAGACTATGGGATGTCACATTTCCTAACCTCTGTAATGAAAATTACGAATATCGCTCGTTGATGTCCAACAGCTATTTCCGTGACCCTACCTAGTTATTTGTTCAACTTTATCGATTTTTTAACAAACACAGAGAGTATCTAAGAAAATACATCCACCCTGCTTTTTGTGGCATTGCTGCTCACGCGTAGATCTACTATATGACTACACTTACCCTGAAAAAGTCCATGCGGCCCGATCTCCTAAGTGAACTATTTCCACTCTTTAATGCCGCAAATCCTGAAACCTTAACGGGTCTTTTATCTGCATCCACCGAACTTACGTATCCAGCCGGTCGCACTGTCCTCATGGAAGACTCCTGGGGTAATGCTATCTACCTGATTGTGGCTGGCTGGATTAAAGTACGCCATGACACCGGTGGCGATTACGTTACATTAGCCGTTTTAGGTAAAGGCGATTTCTTTGGGGAAATGGCCATCCTGGACGAGTCCCCCCGCTCCACGGACGTCGTCGCTCTGTCGCCGGTTAAGTTACTAAGCATTCCAGCTCAGCACTTCATCGACACCCTTTTTCAAGATCATCACCTGCATCATCGCATGCTACAGATGATGGTACAGCGACTACGCCATACCAATAGTCACTTTCAGCGGCGACGCAAGCCCATGGCGGTAAAGCTAGCCCATACCCTTGTCGCCCTAGCCGAAGCCTATGGCGACAAGACAAACGCTGCTCCAGAAATTTTCAACCTGACGATTGATGATCTAGCCGCCATTGCCAATATTCCTAAAGATGACGCAACCAAGATTATGGAAAAGCTGCATGAAAAGGATTGGGTTGTCATCAGCGATAATGGCCAGACACTTCAGTTAAAAGGGTTTAATCATCTGACTCAGCTGGCGCAGAAGTAGTTATAGGGTATCAACTCACATTAGGACAGCTCCCAACAAAATAGCCATCAGGGGTCAGGAGTCAGGAGGGTACTGGCTTCTGATTTCTGATTTCTGATTTCTGAGCCCTAACTAACCAAGATCTCCCAGCTCAAATTGATGCCCCCAATGATGCATCAGTCTGATTACAAATTATTGCGACATATTGAAAAAAATCTTGCCCCACGGAGGTGTTCTTAAAGTTAGGCAGATACTTAAGATGCCGTGCCACACAGTGAAGCTTCATGGGTACTCAACTGCCTCCGTCTATTACCCCTCGTCAAATGAATCTGCTCCGCATCGTGCTAGCACTGGCATGGGCTGATGGCAACTTAGCCAAAGAAGAGGCTGATGTCATGCTCACTAACTTTAGTCAGGTTTTTGCCAATACACCTGAAGCTCAAGAGGCCGTTAAACAGGAACTCCAAGGTTATTTAGTACAGGATATTCCCCTAGAAGAGGTAGTCCCCAACATCACAACTCAGGCAGAAAAGGAATTTGTCCTACGCCTGGGCTATGAGGTGATCAGTGCTAGTGCTCGAACACCAGATGAAGATCTGATCAACCAAGACGAACAAGCCACCTATGAAAAGTTAGTAGACTTGCTAGGGCTGCCGAGTGGCACCGTTCAGCGGATTGAGCAATCAGCCCAAATAGCCCTTGGTCAAAATCAAGCCCAGGGTAGTAATGTAGTTGATCTGCTAACGTACCAGCTGCGGGAACATTTGAAGGGCTAAACCTCAACATCCATGGCTAAGCACTCATCGTTAACATACGTTGAATAGGCACCAACGCTTTTTTCTGAATGTCCGCAGGCAGCGTAATTTCAGGGGTGCGATTTTTCATCGCTAAGTAGAGCTTTTCCAAGGTATTTAGACGCATGTGGGGGCACTCGTTGCATTGGCAATTAGCATCGGGTGGGGCAGGGATAAATAACTTATGAGGTACCTGCTTTTCCATCTGGTGGATAATACCAGCCTCTGTGACCACAATAAATTGCTCAATCTCGCTGCTTTCTACATACTTGAGCAGAGCCGTGGTTGAACCAATATAGTGGGCGTGGTGCAAAATGGCCTCTTCACACTCAGGGTGAGCCACAATTTCGGCATTGGGATATTCCATTTTGAGCTGCAGCATTTTCTTCTCTGAAAAGGTCTCGTGCACAATGCAGCTGCCTTGCCATAACACTAGATCGCGTCCAGTTTGGGCCGCAACGTAGCGCCCTAGGTTACGGTCAGGCGCAAAAATAATTGGCTGCTCCGGTGGAATCTGGTTCACAAGTTTTACGGCATTTGAGCTGGTACAAATAATGTCGCTCATGGCCTTAATTTCAGCGGTGCAATTGATATATGACACCACAATATGATCAGGGTGGGCGGCCTTAAATTTGGAAAACTCTGTCGGCGGACAGCTATCCGCCAGTGAACAACCTGCATCTAAATCTGGCAACAGCACTAACTTGTCAGGGTTCAATATTTTGGCCGTCTCCGCCATAAAGTGCACCCCAGCAAACACAATCACCTCAGCATCAGTGGCCGCCGCTTTCTGAGATAGCCCCAGCGAATCCCCAATATAGTCAGCAATATCTTGGATGTCAGGCTCTTGGTAGTAATGGGCCAACACAATGGCATTGAGTTCTTTTTTCAAGTCTTCAATGGCCCTAAACAGATCCTTAGGTAACGTGGCCGATGCTGATGCGGTTGTGAACATAGAGATAAACTCGTGCCTAGTTTTAGTTTGATTTTAATTGCAACGTGACTTAATTATAGTTATTTTAACCATAACTGTCAGCAGGGTCTTTTGTATGTCTTAATTAAATAGCCCTCAATAGGTAGTTGGTTTCAAGATAGAGCAATTGTTTTATAGGGAGCAGAGATCAGGAGTTAGTAGGGATCAGGTGTCAGTCGAGGCCAGAGAACAGTGCCTCACTGACTACTGCCCCCCGCATAACCCAGAAGATGTCCCAGCTTAAGTGTGCATTCCCTAATTTTTCAAAATCACATCAAACTGCTGGCATATGGATGTCACAGCCTCTACCCACCCTTGGGGGGCCGGTGATGGCGCAATTTCCCAACTACGATTTCCTAGTTGAGGATGGGGTCCTTCAACCCCTGGCAGCACAATTGGATGGTCCACGTGCTCTAACATATCTAAGTCATTCGGGCTATTACCTAAGCCAATGGTGACGATGGTTTCCTCAGGTGGCAAGATACTTTGGTAAAGTTCTACCAAACGCTTCACAGCATTCCCTTTACCAGCTTCAGGTCCAATCAAATGGGAAAATCGGTCACCAACCACGACCTTGAACCCCATGGATTCAACCGCCTCAACGATTTGTCCTGCGGTCAGGGCTTTAGGGGTGATAAAGGGCTCACTGAATTCGCGTGCCTTAGCCTCTTGCGCATCGTTAGCCGAAAGCCCCGTATACTTCTGCAATCGGGTAATCGTCATATCGCCAAATCCCAGTAAGGAATGACGTAACTCATTCGCAATTACCCGTAAACCAGCTCTCGCTTGGACATAGGGACAGCCCAACTCCACTACATAATAGTCTGCCTCCTGTTCTCCTGGCGGTTCAGGGAAGGGATTATGATTAACTTCAACAAAAATACCACTGCCATTCTCCGTCACAAATGGATCCGTCAGCCCCACATCTTTACGGAGCGTAGAGACCTCAGCTCGCGTTTTGCTGGTGACCGGTACCACCGGGATCTTTAATGACTTTAATTGCTGGATAATAGGTACGGTCGCAGCGTAATCATAGGTCTCGCTGTTGAGTAGCGTGCCGTCGAGGTCGGTAAAAATAATCAGCTGGGTCATCGGAATTAAAAGCACCTTGGACCAATCAGAACATGTTTAGATTAAACAATGATTTATGACGCCGATAGAGGCAAATAAAGCTGGCGCGATCGCAAATCCCACAACCATCGCGATCGTCGGCGATGTCCATGACCAATGGAACGATGCAGATGCCCATGCTTTGCAAGCTTTGAACGTAGACCTGGCCCTATTTGTCGGTGACTTTGGCAATGAAGCGATCGACATTGTCCGCCAGATAGCCGCTGTCTCAGTGCCTAAGGCTGTCATTCTGGGTAATCACGACGCCTGGTACACAGCCAGTCGGCAAAACCGCAAAAAGTGTCCTTATGATCACACCAAAGAGGACCGTGTCCAACAGCAGCTAGACGCTTTGGGTGGCTCCCATGTCGGCTTTGGCAAATTGGAGGTGCCCCAGTGCAATCTGACTGTAGTCGGTGCACGTCCATTTAGCTGGGGCGGTGCAAACTGGCGTTACAAACGGTTTTATCGAGAACGATACAACATTTCAAGTTTTGCCGACTCAACGGCTAAAATCTGTGCATCAGTAGATGCAGCACGACAAGACACGCTCATCTTTTTGGGGCACAACGGTCCAGCCGGTTTTGGCAGCCAGGCTCATAATATCTGTGGCCGAGATTGGAAACGTAGCGGCGGTGACTATGGCGATCCGGATTTTGCAGATGCGATCGCCCATGCACAGCAATCTAACCGGCATGTAGCCCTGGTTACCTTTGGCCATATGCACCACGAACTCAGGCATGATAAAACCCGACTGCGAGAGCGTCTAGTAGTAGACGACTACGGCACGGTGTATATCAACGGAGCCCAGGTGCCTCGGGTGATTGAAACCAACAGTGGCCGGCATCGCAGCTTTACCCTGGTGACACTGCAACACGGTATTGTCCAGACGGTCCGTTTGGTTTGGGTCAATAACACAGACACCATCGTATCTGAAGAATATCTCTATGGCTCTACATCAAAAACTACCCCCCCCTCTAGACGTAGTGATGAATTTGGGCTAGCATGACTAGCTGATGCTTCTGGCGCTTGTCAGCAAGCTATCTTACCTGGAGAGGTGGCAGAGTGGTCGATTGCGCTCGACTTGAAATCGAGTGAGCCGCAAGGTTCCGAGGGTTCGAATCCCTCCCTCTCCGTTATACGTTTCAGTTTAACCGCCCTGATAGCTGAAGGTGACCTTGGCACGGGCACATAAGGACGTAGATAGTGAGTGTCAAGTCAACATGTAGATTCTCTGTAGATGTCGGTATAGGTTCTACAGTTGGATTTATACATAGTTAGTCACCCACAGACATCTAACCGGATATCTAGCTATGACGCCTATCGCTGCGAGAAACAATGCTATCCAAACAGCCCAGGCAATTTTGGCAAATCCAGATCGGTACGTCATTCTCGATACTGAGACCTCTGGTCTAGGCAAGACGGCGGAGATTTTGGAAATTGCCATCATTGACCCAGTGGGGGCTACTCTGTGCAACTATTTTCTGGACCCGGTGCATGCCATTGCACCGGCAGCGGCGGCGATTCATGGACTGACGAAGGACGTGCTAAAAGCAAAGGGTGCGATCGCATGGCCTGAAATCCATGATGAGGTGGTGGAGCACCTGGATGGTAAAACCTTAGTGGCCTATAACGCTGTTTTTGATATGGCCATGTTGGATGCCACTGCCATACTCCACGGTAGGGATACACCCCACACTGGCGATATCCTATGTGCCATGCGGTTATGGCAACGGTTTCGGGGCGCTACCAAAGTTGAGGCCCTGGAGGGTGATCACAGTGCTCTGGGTGACTGTCTGGCCACACTGGAACGAATTAAGGAAATAGCCAATAGTTCATTAGAGGACGACCCGGACCTGGTGGATATTCAGGACGTAGAAGATCTAGTACAGTGGCAGGCTCGGATAGAAGAGTTGACCGCTCAGCGCAATGCCTTGGATGCAACGGTGAAGTCCTTGAAGGCCCAGGTGACTCAATATTTGATTGATAACGGTGCTGAGGCGATTCCGTTGAGCAATGGCAAGCAGGTGAAACTGTACCGCACACCAACAAAAATTAAACCTTTGGTACCCTTGGAAGAACTACCTGAACGCTATTTGAAACAGGCTGTTGATCAGCAACTGGTCAAAGCTGAGATTAAATCTCGTCACTTGGAAGATGGACTGTTTAGCTATGAGACATCAAATACCATTCGGTTCGTAAAGCTATGAACATTCATACACTTTCCGTAATCACCCCTGCTGTATATGTTCCTGTATCTAACGCCTTAATGTTTTAATACAGAGCAATAATAATCGCTAGTAAAACAAAAGCAACGAAACAATCGGATGAAATATTGTTTGTTCTGTATGTCGTCATCATTGATGGCTCAGTAACAGAAGAGGCCCAGTAACAGAAGAGTTTATAGAAGATAATCCTGAAACTCACGCATCATTCAACTTAAGGGTGACCACACCCTTAAGGACCTACACAAGCTCCTGTTTAGTGCCTTTGATCGAGAAGAAGAACATTTCTATGAATTTCAGTTAGGGAGATTTCTTTGGGTACTGGTTTGATGTTGGGGATGACTGGTGGCATCAGGTGGAAGTCATTGATATTCAGGCCAAAGCTCTTAAAGGGAAATACCCTAAAGTAACCAAAAGAGTTGGGGCTAATACTGTGTCAAACTAAAAATTAGGACTATGTATTGATGAAGAGTAAAGGGTAAAGGAGTGCCCTCTCTGCACTCTTTACTCGCCCCACGGCTTATCCTAAATCTTAGTCTTGACAGTCCACTAGAAAATTGTCTTATTCAAGTTCTTCAATCAAAGCCATTGACACAGTCTATGGTCTGTATTCATAGGCTTTACCAGGCAGCGTTCGCTTTCTTTGAAATACATACCTTAATCCAAACTTAAAGTTCTCTTGATGTGGATTGAATGCTCGACAATTAATGTCTAAACATCTATACAACATAGATGTTTGGTCTGTTTCTGGGCATAGCATCTATGATCGCACTCCCCCAAAACGATGACTAATCTTGTGCTACAAGGTATCTCCAAATATTTTGGTGCCAGTCAAGCCCTGAACAATATTTATCTCACCGTTGACGATGGAGAATTCGTCTCTCTGGTAGGACCATCGGGTTGTGGTAAAACCACGTTGTTGCGAATTATTGCTGGTTTGGAAACCGTCAGCGAGGGTGACGTGGTGATTGCAGGGCAGACCGTCAATGAGTTGGACCCAGCTCAGCGCAATATTGCCATGGTGTTCCAATCCTATGCCCTGTATCCCCACAAGAGTGTATTTGAGAACATTGCCTTTCCTCTGAGGATGCAGGCCCCCTGGTTCACACGCATTCCCATTATTAGTCACCTATTCAAAGCTCGTAAAACCCTGGAAGCCCATCTGCAAGAACAGGTGCCCCAAACGGCTGACCTGATGCACCTGGGGGAGCTATTAAAACGTAAGCCAGGGCAACTGTCCGGAGGCCAGCGGCAGCGGGTTGCTCTGGCCAGGGCCATGGTGCGATCTCCCCAATTGTTCCTGATGGATGAGCCTCTGTCTAACCTGGATGCCAAGCTGCGGGCAGATATGCGAGCGGAGATTATTGAACTACGGCGGCAGCTGGGGGGCACATTTATCTATGTCACCCACGACCAAAGTGAAGCCATGACTATGTCGGACCGGGTGGTGTTGATGCATGAGGGTAGTATTCAGCAGATTGCTGCCCCCAGTGAGCTGTACGACAACCCTGCCAATCTGTTCGTGGCTGAGTTTATTGGCAGTCCCAAAATTAATACCCTGGCAGTAAGCTCTCCAACGGCTGGAGAGCTTTATGGCTTTGGTAATCATTTGCAGGGGGTGCCGAAACACATTGATGGTGTTGCTGTGCCGGTGCGCGAGGCCCTCTCACTTTGTTTACGGCCTGAAGCCCTGAGGTTGTTGCCCACTCAGGCTCGAGATGCCTTCACTGGACGCATTCACATCCTGGAAAATCTGGGTAACGAGTTTCTAGTCATTGTTCATCCCATCGGTGAAGTGGAAAATAGTGGGGATGATACGACAAAGCCGATGAAATTAGTGGCTCGGGTGGCGGCTATGGTGGGGCGTCAACTGCACCCGGGCGATACTGTTCACCTACAACCCGACTGGTCCCAGGCATTGCTATTTAACCAGGATGGCTTCCGGCTTTCTCAGGCCACAGTTACTGTGCTAGAGGAGGTAAGCGTATGACCCTGGTTGCTCCTGGTCGCGATCGCGTAGGTACTCGTGTGAAGAGTCGCGATCGCACCCCCTGGATAATTTACCCCCTGTATCTGCTGCCTGCCTTCTTTTTGTTGCTGGTGTTCTTTGTAGTACCTGCTTTGACCACCATTGGTATTAGCTTTACCGACTGGCAGTTGGGGTCATCCTCCATTGACCTCATCGGGTTAGACAACTATAAAGAACTGTTTACAGATGAGGTTTATCGTAAAAGTCTGATCAACACCCTCAAGTTAGACCTGTTTGTCGTCCCAGTGTCATTCTTCCTGGCCCTGGGACTGGCCCTGGCCATCAATGGGTTAAATCGCTTTCAAGGCTTTTGGCAAACGGTGTACTTTTTGCCCGTAACCACGACGCTGGTGGCCATGGCCCAGGTATGGTCCTGGATTTTGCATCCCCAGTTTGGCATGGTGGCCCAGCTGTTCAAACTGTTTGGCCTCACCCCCATTAACTGGCTTAACGACCAGAGCGTGGTGCTTTACACCATTGGTTTTATCTCCATTTGGCAACTGGTGGGCTACTACACGGTACTGTTCATTGCCGGGTTGTTAAATGTGCCCAAAGAGCTGTACGAAGCGGCACTGATTGACGGTGCCCGCTCTCCCTGGGATAAGTTTTGCCACGTTACTTGGCCGATGCTGGGTCCCACCAGTTTGTTTATTTTTATCATCACCATCATCAAGTCATCTCAGATTTTTGACACGGTGAAGGTGCTGACCCAAGGCGGCCCCAACAACGCCAGTGAGATTCTGCTGTATACCCTCTACAGTGAAGGGTTTGAGTTTTTTAGGACAGGATTGGCATCTGCGATCGCCACACTGTTCTTCGCCATCATGCTGCTGCTGACCATGTATCAGATGCGGGTGTTTGAAAAATACGTCCACTACCGTTAGGGAGCCTCTGATGAAAAAGCACGAACTCTTTCTGCATTTTATTTTGGCCATTGGTGGGGTGGTCATGCTCACCCCCTTTATCTGGATGCTGAGTCTGTCGGTCAAGCCAGAGAACGAAATTTATAACGCTCAGATCAGGTTATTCCCCCAGCAGTGGGATTGGGCCAACTACACTGAAGCCTTTATTGACGCCCATGTGGGCTCGTTTATTGTCAACGGGGCCATTGTTACCCTGGGGATTTTACTGTTTCAATATCTCACGACCATTCCAGCAGCTTATGTTCTGGCCCGTAAAGATTTTCGCTTGAAGGGGGTGCTGTTTGCCATTGTGTTGGGGGTGTTGCTGATTCCTCCCCAGGTGACCGCCATCCCGGTATACTTATTGATGGGAAGATTAGGATTAATCAATACCACCTGGGCGTTAATTTTGCCCTTTACCACCAGCGCCTTTGGCATTTTTCTCTTCCGCCAGAGCTTCAAAGCCTTTCCCCAAGATCTGATTGACGCGGCTCGGGTAGATGGGGCCAATGAATTGTACATTCTCTGGAATCTGATTGTACCGCTCTCGTTACCCACCCTGGCGGCCTTTGGCATTTTCTCCATCGTGGTCCACTGGAACGATTTGTTCTGGCCATTGCTGGTGATTTATGACTGGGAAAAGGCTACCCCTCCCCTAGGTATTACCTTTTTTGAGGGGGGGGACAGTGGCGACAACGTGGGGGCAATGATGGCCGCCGCCACCCTAATTGTGGCCCCCCTCACCATTGCGTTTCTAGTTGCCCGTCGTCGATTTATTGAGGGCATTACCATGACTGGCATCAAGTAAAAATCTGCTAGATGCCAGTCAATAGGTCTTCGAACACCCGATACCCAACACCTTACCCAACCAACATTTTCCAGATTAAGTTGATACCCGGTCTTAGCAGTATCTCTACTCTAATGCCTGATATCTGGTGTCTTTGCCTTTGTGTTTCCTCTGTTTTTTGAGTTCCTGCATAATCTCCGACTAACTTGTTGTAAGGAATCCTGATTATGACTCTACCGTTAGCAAAAACATTAACCCGTGGTGCTCTCGCCACACTGATGCTGTTAGCTGTTGGCTGCAGCGGTGCTACTACTACCTCCGAGAATACTGCCTCCCCTGACACAGCCGCCGCGGATAATCAAGCCCCCGTTACCATCACTTTGGCCTATCCCTACGGTGATCTATTTACCGATGTACACAGGGAGACAATCGAAAAGTTTGAGGCCGAGAATCCCAATATCGACATCGCCCTCCAGGCTCCCCTGGCGAACTACGAAGAACTGGCCCAGCGTACCCTGGTGGGCATTACCCAGCGACAGGCCCCCACCATTTCTTTCCAGGGCATTAACCAGGTGCGTCAGTTTGTAGATGCAGGCCATGTCAGTGACCTGAGTGAGTTTGTGGCGGCAGATTCCCGTTGGACCGACGGTGGTCTCTATGAAAATATGATGGCCTTGGGAGAATTCGACGGCAAGCAGTATGCCATTCCTTTTGCCGTGTCTACTCCCATCATGTACTACAATGTAGAGCTATTGGAGCAAGCCGGTCTTGATCCTGAGAATCCTCCCCAAACCTGGCCTGAGGTCATCGAAGCAGCTAAGAAAGTTCAGGCTTTGGGCGGTGACGTCACTGGCATGTGGTATGACTACCTGATTACGGGGAACTGGGCCTATCAAGCCCTGGTGTACTCCAAGGGCAGCAGCATGATGGACGATAGTGAAAGCAACATCACTTTCGGTGGTGAAACCGGTGTAGAAGCCGCTCAGCTGCTCCGTAGCTTTGTGGATGAAGGGGTGATGCAGGACTGGAGTCGTGAGCAGGGCATTGAGTCCTTTGTCAGTGGCAAAGTAGGGTTTTACTTTAGCTCCACCTCCTCCCTGGCTAACCTGCAAGAGAAGTCTAATTTTAACCTCAAGACTGCCCTCTTCCCCACGGATGAAGGTGGCGAACGTCGTCTACCTACCGGTGGTAACGCCGCTGTGATCATTACCGATGACCCCGCAGAAGCCAAAGCCGCTTACGAGTATGCTATGTTTGCCGCTGGTCCCATTGGTAACAACATTATGGTGAACGGCACTGGCTATATGCCCATGCACAAAGAAGCCGTTGACGAAGCATTCTACGAGGCTAACCCCAACTACCAGGCGTCTATTGATCAGATTCCTTACATCTTCCGCTGGTACTCCTTCCCCGGTGAGAATAACCTGAAGATTATTGACACCATCAAGGAGTCATTACAGGCGGTTGTTTCTGGTAAGGAAACTCCTGAAGCGGCGATTACCAAGGCGGCTGATCAGGCTCAGGACCTGGTGAAGTAAGCGTTCCTTTGAAATAGATGTCTCTCAGACAGGGAGACATCTGTTCTTTCTTACTCTCACATACTCTTACTCTTTAGGGGAAGCCAGATTGTCTCCTCACCTGAGATGTCGTCCATGCGGCTTCTCCTTTTCTTATATTGTCTGAAAATGCGTGTATTATTTTTTGGTGATATTGTTGGTGAACAGGCAGTTGACCAATTAGTCACCGATATCCCCCGCTGGCGACAAGAGCACTCCATTGATTTGGTTATTGCCAATATGGAAAATGCCATTGTTAGTCATCCGGAGGATCTCTGGGGTGGGTTCGGTATCTCTCTAGATGTGATCACTCGCTTAACCGAGGCAGGGGTAGATGTGCTGACCGGGGGGAATCACTCCTGGGATGCGCCTAATACCGATGCTGTGATGGCTCATCCAAAAATAGTGCGCCCCGGAAACGTGACCAATGATTTACCCGGACGTGGGCATATCACCCTGGAGGTGAGCGGGGAACTAGTCACCGTTGTTAACCTAATTGGCGATACTGCCGCTGGGAAGCGCTATCACACCCAGCGACCGTTTGACTATTTTCAGGCTCAAACATTTTCAGAAAACAGTTTAATTATTATCGATTACCACGCCAATACTCCCATTGAAAAATGGTCTCTGGCCCGCGTTTTAGACGGTCAGGTGATGGCCATAATGGGCACCCACACCCACGAACCGACGTTAAATCTATATCGTCTACCCCAGAAGACTTTCTTTGTGACCGATGTGGGTATGAATGGACCTACGGGTGGAGTATTGGGCATGGGCAATCGATATTTCCTGTCTAAGGAAAATCAGCCGGATGCACCTGTAGATTTTGATCTGGCACCAGGACCTTTGCAGCTAGGAGCGGTGATTTTTGATAATCAGAGTGGTGAAATTGTTAGGTTGTGCGATCGCAACTGGCCTGGCGATCTCCTATGATGTGTTGCATAACCCACGACTTAATATGACTCTCATTGCCCAAATTAGTGATCTCCATGTCCAAGTAGCTGATGATCGCGCCTACGGTGTGGTGGATACCAATGCCCTAGTGGCCAATGCCATTACCCATATCAACGACTTGAACCCTCAACCCGATTTAGTCATTGCCACAGGAGATTTAGTTCATCAAGGCACGGAAGCTGAATACGAACAACTAAAAATCATTCTCTCGCAGCTCAATGCCCCCATCTATTTGTTACCAGGAAACCACGACTGCCGAGAATCTTTAAAACAAGTATTTAGTCATCATACGTATTTACCCCATCATCATCTAGGGCATTTGAGTTACACCCTAGAAGACTATCCAGTACGGATGATTTTGCTAGATACTACTATTCCTGGTAAGGGAAGTGGTCTGGTGGATGCTGGCCGTCTCGCCTGGTTAGAGGCTCAACTCAACGCTGATACCACCAAGTCCACCATTCTCTTTATGCATCACCCGCCGTTTCCGACGGGCATTACCATGATGGACAATATTGGTTTGGAGGGACGTACAGAGCTGGAAAATCTCATCCGCCACCATCCCCAGATTGTGCGTGTGAGCTGTGGTCATCTGCACCGTAGTATCCATTGCCAGTGGGCCGGGACCACCGCTAGCACCCAGTCCAGTCTGGTTCACCAGGTCGTTCTCGATCTCCAACCTGACGCAGCAGGAACCTTTGTCATGGAACCTGCTGCTTACCAGCTACACCTATGGCATCAAGATATTTTGGTGTCCCACACGGTTTATGTGGGGGAGTTTACGGGGCCTTTCCCATTTTCTGATCCAAAAAAACGTAGAAATGCGCCAGTTATCTAGCGATTCTATCCCGCGAATGGCTTCTCATCTTTTCTCAGATGTTATTATCTAAAAGATTGAGCGTCAACAGTCTCATCCATTTCTAAAAACACAGGTGCAGCCTCTGATTCAGTCCACTCGATGACGTCTGTTTCTTGCGGTTGATTCGCCGCTTGCCAAGTCTGAATTCTTGCTTGAGCAGTCGTATACGCTTCGGCCTGAGAGGGAATTTGCGTAGCCAGCTTAATGGCACGATCTAAATTACTGCGAGATTCACTGTCGGCCAGATTTAAGAGATCCCAACTCCAGCGGTTGATTTGTTGCAGCGCATCCGTATATTGGCTGCTACTGACAGGAATTTGGTTAGCCGTAACAATGGCACGGGCCAGGTCATTGGCAGCGCCAGAACGGGCAATACTGTTGGCTTCCTGCATCCGGGTTTGGTTTTGTTGCTGGTCACGCCAGACTGCTAAATCGTTTTGGACTTCTTGGTAGAGAGAACGTCCTGGAGAAATACGAGATGCGGTTGCGATCGCACCCGACAAATTTCCCGTTGCCGCCAGCCGACGGGCTTGATCCATCAGGGGCCGATCTTCAATGGCTTCAATCCGTCCTTGCCAACCGTCAATGCGCTTTTTAGCATCATCCGTCAGGGCTCGACCAGACTCAATTCTGCGAGCTTCCTGAATTGCCTGGCGCAGTGCTTGAGGGGTGCCCACAGCCGCTAGCTGGTCAGCCCGATTCAAAATGGGTAAATCTTCCGCTGTTTCCACCCGATCTTCCCATTGGCCAATCTGGTCGGAAACCTCATCCCAGCGAGGATTATCGCGATTCACCTGATTGGCTTCAACAATGGCTGAACGCAGATCATTGATATTCCCCTGGGCCGCAATTTGACGAGCAATATCCAATTGGGCCAGGGCCTTAATCTCGGAACGCCACTGACCGATCAACGTCTGGGCTCGATCATAGAGTGGCCGATCTTTGCCTAAACTTTGTAAGCGGGTAATGGCAGAATCTAACCCCAGGGCATCACCACTCCAAGCGCGCCGATAGGCTTCTGTAAAGACCTGAAAATCAGCAATTTCCTGATCTAATCCTTCATTTCTAGGAATTGCCCCTAAAATTTCTTCGGCCTGGGGTAGCTGCTGACGGGCTAAGAATCTCTCAGCCAACCGTAGCATGTCCTTAGCGATAGTCTTTTTCACAGCCTTTGCTTCATCATGGAGCACGCTCTCAGGCTTGATGGAAGCCAGGAGTTTCAAGGCATCTTGAAAGCCTTTGACCGTTCCCTTATCGGCAAGGCGTTTAATTTTGCCGAGCTTACGACTATCTTCCCGCGCCATGGCAATAAGCTTAGTCAGCTCGGCATATTTGGTGTCTGACCAATAGTCATTGTTGACATCTAATAACAACACCGATAGGCGAAACGCCTCTTTGAAATTGCCATCAACCAGCTTTTCTTTGGCGTTTTCAAAGACTTCTGAGCCTTCTCCCCAGACCCGCTGCCAGCGACGAACATTTGTTTCAACCTGATCTGCTGCTGCTGTATTGGCCGGAATTTTATTGGCGGTTGCGATCGCAGCCTCAAGCTCTCCCTGATGAAATAGATCGTCAGCCCTTTCTAGAATTTCACTGGACCAGGTTTCCACCTTGGCATTGATCTCAGCCCGCAGCGGATGATCATCCGGTAGCCTGTCAACCAGGGCAATGGCCTCTAACAAGAAATCCACGCTTCCCTGATTTGCATAGGATTCAGCACACTGCAAGCGCATGGCTGCCGATGCCGTGGGCCAAAAAATCGCTCGGCAGTTGGGCAGGTTCGGCATCCGAAACAAGCTAGTTACCGCAAAGGCCAAACTGCCTGCCAGAATCATCAAGGTCGTTAGCAATAGAAATTGCCAGCTACCAACCCATCTAAAAACCACCATTCCCTTTAAGCCAGATGGCTGGGGTGCAGTCTCAGCAGGAGCCGCATCTACAGGAGCTCCCCCTGCATAGGACGGAGAGGGTGCCGGACGAGTAGGCGGCACTGGCATACGCTGAGGCCGACTGCGGGGCACAGAAATAGGCTTAGACGGGCGGCGACGATTGCGTTTGGAGCTCATAAACAGATCA
Source organism: Leptothoe sp. EHU-05/26/07-4 (assembly GCF_043421015.1). NCBI lineage: Bacteria > Bacillati > Cyanobacteriota > Cyanophyceae > Nodosilineales > Cymatolegaceae > Leptothoe > Leptothoe sp. EHU-05/26/07-4. Next base: position 1,340,829 of record NZ_JAXSQV010000002.1, on the reverse strand, counting down.
GCCAGAGAAAAAATACGCTGAATATGGCGATACTTTAGCGCAATGACTCAGTAGTGTATACGCTATTCGCTAAAGTGATCCAACTTAAAGGACAAAGACACCATGTCTTACTTGCCCTGTCTACACTGTTCGTCCCCTGAGCATCTTATCAAGACAATTGCTTAAGAAGATTACACATCACCTAAAACCATGGCTTTAATTGTGCTGCCTGCCTGAATCAGGGTTTCCCCAAGCGGCACCCTGCCTAAGCCATTGGTGCGACTCAGATTAATTAAGTTTCCAGAACTATGTCCTCCTTTCGCCAGGGTAAATCGATAGCCATCGTTACCTAGGGACAGTTGCCCCCATAAATAAGTCTCCCGCTGACCACCGGCCTTGAGATCATCGTCTGTCTTTGCCGATACAAAGGTCGGTGACCAACGGGTCTCCAGACCAGAAAGCTTACGCAGGGCTGGTTGCACAAAGCGCCAAAAGCTGACCAGCGATGAGACCGGATTACCCGGCAAACCAAAATAAAGTTGCTGATTCTTCCCACTCCCAAACGTAGCCACCGTCAGGGGTTTGCCAGGCTTTACGGCCACCGAACGAATGTGAATAGTCGCCCCTAATTCAGTCAAAATTTGGTCCACATAGTCATAGTCACCCACAGACACGCCACCGGATGAAATCACGACATCCGCTTGATTGAGGGCATCAGCAATCGCCTGCCGCGTGGCTGCCTTTTGGTCTGGCACAATTCCTAACGGCACAGGCACCGCACCTGCTTGAGCGATCAAAGCTGCCAAGGCATAGCGATTAGAATCCACAATTTGCCCAGGTGCTAAGGGGTGGTTTACATCAACTAACTCATCTCCGGTGGATAAAATTGCCACACGGGGGCGTCGATACACAGGCACTGACACACACTGCGCTGCCGCTAGCACGGCTATTTCAGCAGCTCCAATTTTGATGCCAGGCTTTAATAACTCTGCACCTGCCTGATAAAAGCTACCCTGCTTACGGATAAAAGCCTGGGCTGAAGGAGCGGTCAATACAGTTACCTGCGGTCCCTGACGCTGGGTATTTTCTTGAATCACAATGGTATCGGCACCCGTGGGCACCATGCCCCCAGTAAAGATGCGAGCTGCTTCCCCCGTCTGTAGCTCGCATTTAGGTACCTGTCCCGCCGGAATTTCCTCTACAACGGTCAATGTGGCGGGTACTGTTTTTACATCGTCGTACCGCACCGCATAGCCATCCATGGCTGAGTTATCCCAATGGGGAAAATCCAGCTGACTACTTATGGGTTGGCCTAAAACTCGTCCTAAACAGTCCCCTAAAGCCGCTGTTTCTAAAGCCTCCACAGGGGTTACCAGGTCTAGGATCAACTTTTCCGCATCGTTTGCAGGCACCATAGGCTTTAATTTTAAATTTTGATTCTTTGAATTTTGATTTAGACTCCGTATCAGTCATACCTAACCATATCAAAGGCTCCGGTTACGATAGGAGAGTGGGCGTTGCCTACCCTTCGGATTGATCGTTTCTGTTTTCTAACATGCCATTTGCTTCCAGCCTTGCAAAATCCCTTGAACACCGTCGCCAGCAATTGGCAAAGCACCTGGATCACCCGGTCTTACTCTGGTCGGGGCAAGCAACGCCACGCAACTTTCCGGCTAACACCCATCCGTTTCGACCTAGCAGTCACTTTCTTTATTTTGCAGGGCTGCCCTTGGAAAATGCGGTCATTCATATGGCAGATGGGCACTTAACGTTATTTATGGATGAGGCGACACCGGCTGAAGCACTATGGCATGGTCCTAGCCCTAGTCGCACTGAGTTGGCCCATAAAATTGGTGCTGGCAAAGCCCTGCCCCTAGAAGACTTAAAACATTTTGTGGGCGATCAGGTGGCAACTCTCAAGGTACAAGATAATGCCACAGCGGTGCACCAGGAACAACTTTTAAATCGCTCGATTCCTATCGCCAAACAATCTCAGGATCAAGATCTGGCGTTACTCCAGGCTATTGTGCAATTACGCATGTGTCACGATGACTATGCCCTGGATGAGATGCGTCGTGCCGCAGGGGTTTCAGTCGCAGCCCACAGGGCAGGCATGGCGGCAACAAAACTGGGAAAAAACCTGACTGAGGCCCATGTTCGGGCAGCCATGGAACAGGTGATCATGGCCCATGGCATGGCCTGTGCTTATAACAGTATTGTGACGGTCCATGGTGAAGTTCTCCACAACAACCATTACCACTATGCCCTAGGGGAAAACGATTTAGTGTTGGCGGATGTGGGGGCAGAAACCAAGGCGGGTTGGGCGTCAGACATTACCCGTACCTGGCCTGCTGGTGGCAAATTTTCATCGACTCAACGGGACCTTTATGATGTGGTTTTGGCAGCCCATGATGCTTGCATTGAGGCGGCCAAACCTGGCGTGGAATATCGGGAGTTGCATCTCTTGGCCTGTCGAACTCTGGCAGCGGGTTTGGTAGACCTTGGTATTCTCATCGGCCAGCCTGATGACCTGGTGGAACAAGATGCCCACGCGTTGTTCTTTCCCCACGGTGTCGGTCATCTGTTGGGGTTAGATGTGCATGATATGGAAGATTTGGGCGATCTGGCAGGGTATGCCAGCGGTCGTAGTCGTAGTGACCGTTTTGGCCTCGGCTTTCTGCGTCTTGATCGGCCTTTACAGACGGGCATGGCCGTGACCATTGAACCTGGTTTTTATCAGGTGCCGGGCATTTTGGAGGATAAGGGCAATTGCGATCGCTATGCCCACATCGTCAACTGGGACCGCCTAGCCCAGTTTAGTGATGTCAGAGGTATCCGCATCGAAGATGATGTGCTGATGACCGAAAATGGCTGTGAGGTCATCACAAAAGATCTACCAACACACGCTAAGGATATCGAGGCACTAATAACAAATTAGGGGGTTAATTGTTCCTGGTGTAGGGACATTCCATGGAACATCCCTACACCAGGAATACGATTTCCCGTATTCACTTGTTTACCGCATGGTGACAAACTCTTCTGCCGAGCTCGGGTGAATCCCTACGGTGGCATCAAAATCTGCTTTCGTTGCCCCCATTTTGACCGCCACCGCCACCCCTTGAATAATCTCAGCGGCAGCATCACCCACCATATGTGCCCCCAGAACCTTATCAGTCTGCACATGCACAATCAGTTTCATAAGCGTTTTTTCTTCTAGCTTAGGCAGGGTATAGTACATCGGTCTGAATCGGGACCGATACACCCGAATGGCGACTTCGCCATATTTCTCCATGGCCTCGGTTTCAGTCATACCCACCGTGGCCACCTCTGGTGTAGTGAATATGGCTGAAGGGACATTTTCATGGCTCATTACCCGACGTTTGCCACCGTAGTGGGTATCGGCAAACACCCGCCCCTCATTAATGGCGACAGGCGTGAGGTTAATGCGGTCTGTGCAATCTCCTACGGCATAGATATTGGATTCTGCTGTCTGGCTATGGGCATCGACAACAATGGCTCCATTTTTCACCTCTACCCGAGTATTTTCCAAACCCAGATTCTCTAGTCGAGGGATACGCCCCAGGGCAGAAAGACCAACAACATCAGTCAATACCAGGTTGTTATTTTTGAGATTAACCTGAAGTCCCTCATTGGTTTTCTCAAGGCTAACCAGCTCATCATTAATAATGCGGATGCCGTGGCGCAGCATGGCATCTTGGACCTCGGTGCGAATATCTTCATCAAAGCCTCGCAAAATCTTATCGCGTCGAATAATTTGGGTGACTTCTGTTCCCAAAGCATTGAGGACACAGGCAAACTCACAGCCAATGTAGCCACCGCCAAAGATCACCATGCGTTTGGGCTGCTGCGCTAAGTGGAAAATCTCATCGGAGGTGATGGCCAGCTCAATCCCCGGAATGTTGGGTTTACTGGGCTTGCCGCCAACGGCAATCAAAATTTTCTCCGCTGTGATTGTTTGTCCTGCCACCTCAATCGTATGGGGATCCATAATTCGGGCATGGCCCTTAAAGAGAGTCACCTCCGCATTGTCAATCATGCGTTGATAGATGGCATTTAGCCGAGTGACTTCGTCGTTGACGGCTGTAAGCATGCGAGACCAGTCAAATTTACCTGGCTCGAACGTCCAACCATAGCCTGCGGCCTCTTGCACATGGCTGGCAAAATGAGAGGCGTACACCATGAGCTTTTTGGGCACACACCCCCGGTTTACACAGGTGCCGCCCAAGCGATCAAATTCTGCCACTGCGACCTTTGCCCCATACTGGGCAGCCCGTCTAGCGGTCGCAATGCCACCGGAACCAGCACCAATCGCAAACAGGTCAAAATCATAGGCCATAGGTAGGTTTTCCTCTGTAATTACCGGGTAACAAGCTTTTTAATCTGGGCTAGCTTAGCTGGCTTGTAGGGCGCATAACGCCAGTCTAAATCAAACAAAAATGTCTTTTTGAGAACACTCTTGTAGTGGGAAAAGGTATCAAACGTGGCTTTGCCATGATAGCTACCCATACCGCTTTGTCCCACACCTCCAAAAGGTAGATCGGGAACACCAATATGCAACACCGTATCGTTGAGACAAACGCCCCCGGATGACGTGCCGGTTAATACCTGTTGTTGTTTAGCCTGATCCCGAGAGAAGAGATAAAGGGCTAAAGGCTTGGGGCGAGCATTAATTTGAGCCAGGGCCTGGTCAAATTGGTCGTAGGTTAATATCGGTAGAATGGGACCAAAAATTTCATCCTCCATCACTGGAGACTCCCAAGTGACGTTATTCAACACGGTGGGAGCCATGTAGCGAGTGCCAGCATCCGTTTGCCCCCCAATAAGCACATCACCGCTATCGAGGAGAGCGGTTAATCGGTCAAACTGCCGCTGGTTAATAATACGACTTAAGTCAGCACTCTGGGACGGGTCATCACCAAAGAATTCACGAATCGCTGCTGTGAGTTTGGCTAAAAATGCATCTTTGACGGTGCGGTCAATCAGCAGGTAGTCAGGAGCAATACAGGTTTGGCCAGCATTGATAAACTTGCCCCAGGCAATCCGCTTAGCGGCATGGTCAAGGTTGATATCGGCATCAATAATGCAGGGGCTTTTGCCGCCTAACTCCAGGGTTACAGGCGTGAGGTGCTTCGCCGCAGCTGCCATGATGATGCGACCAATGGCAGTGCCACCCGTAAAGAAGATGTGGTCAAACTTTTCGGCCAGTAGCTGCTGACTGACGCTGGCATCTCCTTCAAATACGGTGACATAGCTGGGGTCAAAGGTATTGGCAATCAGGTCGGAAACAACGTTGGCTGTATGGGGGGCATGCTCAGATGGCTTCAGAATGGCACAGTTTCCAGCTGCGATCGCACCCACTAGCGGCGATACCATCAGCTGGAACGGATAGTTCCAGGGACCAATAATCAGGACTACGCCTAACGGATCAGGCTGTACCCATGCCGACGACGGAAAGTTCTCCAGCGTTGACTTGACCCGCTTGGGCTTCATCCAACGTTTGAGTTTTTTGAGCGCCAGGTTAATTTCTGAAAGGGTGGCGATTTCAAAATAAGCTTCAAACTCAGGTCGTCCTAAATCAGCCTTAGCCGCAGCTACAATGTCTGATTGACGGTCAATAATAGCCTGCTTGAGTTTGGCCAGCTGAGCTAGACGAAACTCTAAAGGTTTAGTCTGCCCCGAAGCAAAGAAAGCTCGCTGCTGCTCAAGGGCAATGGGAATGGGAAAAGATTTTGTCAGCTGAGCTGTCATAGTTCAGTAGGGCAGATGGAGCAAAAGTTTAGAGTGTTACACAATCTATGATGTCGTGAACTCACTTATCTGACCAGCTTCTGTTAAGCATGTTTTCTGTCAGGCTTAAAACAGAATCATCCTGCTGCTGTCATTTTAATCCTGAGGTTTTTCATTGACACAATCTCCCATGTTCCAGACCACCCGCCGCCGTTTGGCGCTGTGGTACACGGCCATCACCGGTATTCTGCTGATCCTTTTTGCCAGCGGCGTGTACTTCTATGTGCGCAATACGCTGGTGGAGCGGGTAGATGACACCCTAAATCATGTGGTAGAGGTGGTGCAGCGCTCATTGGTGATCGAAGCCGCAGCACCATCCTCAGGTCGGGTGCTGACCGCTGCAGGTGTTAAAGGGCAAGCTCCCCTACAGGTGAATGTGGAAGATAGCTTTCGCGATAATGCCCAGACCCTAGAAGACGACCACATTGACATTGAATGGTTTGGTCCCAACGGTCAACTACAGTGGAGTACCCTGTCAGTCCCTAGCAACCTGCCACTTCAGGTAAATGCTGCTGGGGAAACGGTGCATCTTAGACATCGTTCAAACAATGGTCAGAACGATGGCGAGGATACCGATCAGGTACTCCGGCAAATTAGCCGCCGAGTGCAGATCAACAACCAGGTACTGGGCTATTTGCGGGTTAGTCATCCCTGGTTTGAGGTGAGCAAACCCAGCCGTCAGTTGGTAATCGATCTCAGTGTTTGGTCTGGGCTGGTCATGGTGGCCACTGGCACCATTGGCTGGCTCCTGTCGGGGCTAGCCATGGCCCCGGTACGCCAGTCCTATCAGCAGCTCAAGCAGTTTACGGCGGATGCCTCCCACGAACTACGCAATCCCATTGCCGTCATCCAAACCAATGTGCAGGTGGCGCTGGCGGATCCTGAGCCGGATGTGGAGTTTCAGCACAGTCAGCTGCAGGTGGTAGAACGGTTGACCCGGCGCTTGGGTCGCCTAGTCGACAACCTGCTGTTTCTGGCTCGACAGGATGGGGGGCTAATACCGATGCAGTGGGAGTACCTGGACCTTAATAAACTGCTATTAGACGTGATTGAAGAACAGTCTCTCGTAGCTCAGGGTCAGGGGTTAGATTTGATTTATAATCCCATGCCATCTGAGGTGTCCATGCCTGGCGATCGCGACCAGTTGATTCGCCTATTTACGAACCTGATTAGCAATGCTATCCAGTACACCCCCGAGGGGAAGGTGACCGTCACTCTAGATACTACTCAATGGCAAGGCCAAGAGGCATCCAAAGTAACCGTATGCGATACCGGTATTGGGATCTCAAAAGAACTACAGCCCCAAGTGTTTGACCGGTTTTATCGGGTAGATAAGGCCCGCAGCCGTCGTGATGGAGCAGGCTCGGGGTTGGGATTAGCGATCGCAAAAGCCATCATCACTAACCACCAAGGCCGCATCCAGCTAGAGAGCCAGACTGGACAAGGAACAACGGTAACGGCAACGCTGCCTTGTCATATAAAATCCGAATTCATTAAACCCGATTAACCATGGATAACCCAGTAGGGGCATGCTACTACCAGACTAAACTGGCTAGCTCACCCGGTGTGCTGGGAGTAAACGTTTGTTCAACGACGGTGCCAGGTTTACCCATGGGTTTGGCCGTTCCTTGGTTGTAGGTCAAAACCACGCCCCCTGCGTTACCGGCACGAATAGTCAGAGACTCTTGAGCCGTCCAGGAACGTTCAGCTCCCTCCTGCAAAATCCCTTCATACGCCTCATCGCCATCAGCCGTCACGCGTACCCAAGACTGTTGAACGAACTCGACATCTACCACAATTGGCTCTTTAGGAGCCGGCGTTGTCTCGGCCTGCTCAGGTGACACTTGAGCAGGTGCCGTGGGCGCAGCTTGTCGAGGAGCTAACTGTTCAGCAGTGGCAGAATCCACAATGGGCTCAGCGGCATTTTGCGGAATTGCACGCTGCATGAGGTATGACAAGCCGCTGACTGAGATTGCAATTAGGGCCACGTAGGCAGCATACAAGTGATAGGGACGCAGCTGGACAGACTCATGGGACCAGTTACGACCCCCTCCTTTCAGGGCAGGCATTGCCACATAGTTCTGAGATAGAGCCTTACCGTCAAGACCCAACACATCCGCGTAGCGTCGGATTAAACCACGAATATAGATAGGCTCAGGCAGCTCAGATGTTTGAGCTTCTTCTAGGGCCATTAACAGCCTGGAACGAACTAAAACTTTACCGGCCACTTCGTCTAGCGTCTGACCACTTGCAACACGAGCATCACGTAGCATAGACCCTATGGCCAATAACTGCTCATGCTGCGGTTTACTCGTGTAGCCTTGCCGTTTCATAAGTTCAAAATGTTTCTTAACAATTTAACCACACTGACGTGATCCAAGCATACGTTGTTGGAAATGGTGAATCAGAGAAGACTCAAGAGTTTCTTAGTCTCTTCTGATGTTAGGTGACGACAATGCCCCAACGGTAAATCTCCTAGACAGATAAAACCAATGGCACTGCGATGAAGACTAATGACAGGATGACCTAATTGCTCAGCAACACGACGAATCTGACGATTACGACCTTCACGCAAAACAATCTCTAGCAACGTAGGGGCGTTAGGGTGCAACACCCTAACCTCTGCAGGCGCGGTCATTTTGCCTGCTAAATTCACACCAAGACGCCACTGGTCTAAACTGGCCTGATTGGGAGAACCTTGTACCCTCACCCGATAGGTTTTGGAAATATGGTGCCGGGGATGGGTCAAGGTTTGAGTCAGTTGGCCATGGTTGGTGAGTAACAGTGCCCCAGTAGAATCCGTATCTAGACGACCTACAGGATGTAAACGAACATCGCCTTGACGTAGTTCCTGGGGAAGCAAATCAATCACCGTTTTGCGACCTTGGGGATCATCGCAGGTGGAAACTACGCCCCGAGGCTTATTTAGCAGCACATAGTGATTCTTTGGACGATTGTCTGGTTTGAGAGAACGGCCATCAATCCGAATATCATCCACCGCTGGATTGGCCCGTTGACCAATGTGGGCCTTAACACCATTGACGGTGATATGCCCTTGAGAAATCAACAACTCCGACTGACGTCGTGAGGCCACACCCCACTGTGACAGAAGCTTCTGAAGTTTTTCGTCGGATGACACGTGTTTAGACAATAACAGCTTAGACAATGCTCCCAACCAAATATATTCTTTTGAAGATCAACCTCGGGTGCATGTTACAGCACTTTAACTAAGCCTGTTAATACAGAAAAGTTTGAAGCTCTGTCTTAGTGTACATCAGTGATTCTACGTAATGAACACGTTACTTAGACACCGAATAGTCTGCATCTGTCCTGTTCAGAGACTTGGGCAGCCAAACCTGTAGCCAAGCGCCTCCAGTTTCAGGGTGGTTGCGAGCTTGTACAGTGCCTTGATGAAACTCCACAATTTTTTGAACAATGGATAATCCCAATCCTGTGCCTTTTGAGATCGCATCATCCCCCGAACGAGTGCGTGATACATCGGCGCGATAAAAACGATCAAAAACAAAGGCCAAATCTTTTTCTAAAAAACCTTCACCACAGTCAAAAACATCGAGTAACATGCCCTGAATACCGGCTTTCTCAGAAGGCTGGTAATGGACATGGATAGTCTGATGCGAGGGACTATATTTCAATGCGTTGTCCAATAAATTGAGCAACATACGATATATCAATCCGCTGTTAACGGCTGCGATCGCATGGTCAGGCCCTTGGTACTCCAAATGCTTATCCCACTGTTTTGCCTGGGGTTCTAAACTTTGCCACGCCTGCTGTAGTAACTTAACCAAGTCGGCTTCTTCTAATTGCTCCTGCTGGCGATGTTCTATATGACTTAGGCTCAGCATGTCATCGACTAACGCACTCAAACGATTCACTTCCCGCAATAGTCTATCGGCCCAGTTGACGAGGCTGGGATCAATCCGATTGCGTAGGGTTTCGCCCACCAAACGAATTGACGTTAGCGGAGTTTTTAACTCATGGGCCACATCTGACGTCCAGCGATCCCGTTGCTGTGCCAGGGTGACGGCTTCCTGGCGGTTCTCCAGAAATATGCCGACATGGCCACGACTTAACGGAATGCCGTAACCGCTCAAGGGATAGACCGGTCCTTCTAAAACATTGGCGGGATCAGGGGAAATCGACCTGAGTGTCCATTCCTTTTTGCACTCAATCTGGCTTTTACGAGTCTGTTCAACAAGGTGGTCCAACTCATAGGATCTTGCGATCGCCAGGAGCAATCTGGGGGATGTGTAGTCAGTCTGCTCAATCCCTAAAAGCTGTCTGGCCTTAGCGTTACACCAGAGCAGACGATTTTCCTCATCGATTTTCAAATACCCCAACGGTGCATATTGTAGAACCCGATTGTTTTCATCGACTTCAGTCTGTAGCTCATCCACCAGTGTGCTCTGATTGGCAATGGCGCTGGCAATCTGAGCTTCGTAAGAAAAAAATTGGGCCTCAGGCTGGATACTGATACGTTCAAACAAAGCTTTCCGCCTAGCACCAGAACGTAGGCGGGCAACCAAAAGAAACAATAATCCTATTGATAAACCTGCTAGGAAAGAGAGCACAGCACAACAGACTTATGGCTCTCAGCATAATACCCCAGGTCAAGAAGCAAGAATGATATTCAATTGTCTAATAAAAAAGGCTCCTTCAAACTAGAAGGAACCTGTGAAATCAAAACAAATTGAATGGAACAGTATAGCTGTTCTATACGCACCCTTGTAACGAAAGGGAAACGCTAAACCTTAGCGGACCTGAGCACCGCGATACTTTAGACCATGTACATGACCATGTGCAGAGCCTACAGCCTTTTTCACACGATAAGATGCGCCACGGTAACGAACAACATCACCATCTTCAACAGCGACGTTGCGCTCAGGAACAGTGTATTTAACTCCACGGTAAGACAGTTGCATGGATTTCGCCTCCTTAATAATCAGCGTAGAGAGTTAAGATGAGGCGCGTTCCTTCAGTTGGACAGTCAATGGCTAACAGTCAATGGCCACCCTTCCTACTTCCGTTCCCATCAAGACCAAACGCAACTGGTAGATGCAATTAATCCGGAGAGGAATGAACGTTTCGTTTCTGTATTCAAATATACAGAAGGCAAGATTATATTGTCAATCTTTTTTTGTTTTCTTTTAGAAGCTTACGTGTATTGGCTTAGGGCACAGAATTAATTAAGAGCTCCAATTTCTGACTGTAGAGGCGTTCCATGGAATGCCTCTACAGTCTCTACCCCGCTTATGATGAACCAAACTATTCCGTCCCATCGCTTCTACCCCTACCTCACCTGGCAAGACATCGACACCATGGCTGATAAGGAGCAGGTTGTGATTATCCAACCTGTGGGTGCCATTGAACAACACGGCCCTCACCTGCCCATAGCGGTTGATACAGCCCTGGGACTCGCCATCATTGGCCGTGCCCTGGAGCAATTAGAGCCATCGATTCCGGCCTATTGCCTGCCGCCGCTTTGCTATGGCAAATCTAACGAGCACTGGGGTTTTCCGGGCACCATTACCCTATCAGCGTCAACCCTAATGGCTGTGCTCACAGATGTAGCAGAGAGTGTTTATCGTGCTGGGTTTCGCAAACTAGTATTCCTTAACTCCCATGGCGGACAACCCCAGGTCCTGGACATTGTGGCCCGCGATATCCATCAGAGACAGCCGGATTTTTGGGTATTTCCCCACTTTGTCTGGCAAGTGCCCCACCAGGTAGGCCAGCTGCTAAACCCCCAGGAGCGTCAGGAGGGTATTCACGCCGGGGATGCTGAAACCAGTTTGATGCTGGCGATTTTACCCGACCAGGTTCACATGGACCGAGCCGTTAAAGAATATCCACCTAAACCTGATCATGAAACGCTTTTAAGCTTGGAAGGTGCGCTGCCCTTTAGCTGGACCACCCGTGACATTTCTAAAAGTGGCGTTGTCGGGGATGCAACCGTAGCCACGGCGGAAAAGGGCGAGCAAATTTTGGCCGATGTGGCAACTGGCTGGGTAACAGTTTTGGAAGAAATTTATCGGTTCGAACCACCCCAGCGTTGGCGTGAGTGATCGAGGGGCAGAATAGGAGGCACTTGCCATTACCACCTAACCTGGCCAAGGAGTTTCCATGCTAACCACTAAGCAACCTGCCCCCAATCAACCTGACACCCAGAAAGCCGCAACCGATCAAAAAGCAGCGGTTACATTGGCCATCGATATTGGTGGCAGCGGCATTAAAGTGATCCTGCTAGATGCAGCGGGTCAACCCCTGGGGGAGCGAGCACGGCTCAAAACCCCATCACCAGCTAAACCGGAGACGGTGATGGATGCGATCGCAAAACTCGCTGCTGACCAACCCGCTTTTGACCGCGCCTCCGTTGGTTTTCCGGGTGTGGTGCGTCACGGTATCACCTACACCGCCGTCAATCTGGACAAATCATGGGTTAACTATCCCTTAGCCGAACGCTTAACTCAGCGATTAAACTGCCCTGTGAGAGTAGCCAATGACGCTGATATTCAAGGCTTTGGGGCAATCTCAGGGGAAGGTGTGGAGTTAGTCATTACCCTGGGCACTGGATTTGGCTCTGCCCTATTCGTCAATGGTCATCTGGTGCCTAACTTAGAAATGGCTCACCATCGCTTTCGCAAAGCAGAATCCTATGAAGAGCAGTTAGGCCGGGCTGCCCTTGAAAGAGTGGGTAAGGAAAAATGGAACCGCCGCTTGCAAAAGGCCATGGATTCCCTTGGGCACTTATTCAACTACGATCACCTCTACATCGGCGGTGGTGAAACCAAGCACATCACTCTGAAGCTGCCACCTAATGCTGCCATTGTACCAAACGTATTGGGGCTGCTGGGTGGAATTGCCCTATGGCGAGAATGAGAACACCTGCATTCTTCCTATCAATTCTTTTAATATCCGATTTAATAGAAAAGGGGATACCGCTGCTGTCTCCCATTGAGGCAGCGGGCACCATGTATTAGAAAGTTTTGAATTTTGAGCAAGCTGTTGGCTTAATCCTCAAGATTTAGGCTGGTTCTTATTTTGATTTCTAAACACGCGAACACCAATTAAATTTCCATATGACTGGCCAGGTAAAGGATCCACCAGCAAAACACCATCAGCTTTTTGGGTGTCCAACCATTGCTTTATTTGTTGCTATTAGTCTGATCTATTTGGCCTTCCTCAAACCAGGTATTTGGGGTGTGGATGGCAACGATATGTTGCACATGTCCCAATCCCTGATTCAAAAGGGTAATTTTTCTATTCCTGAAGGGACAGGGGGCATCCAGGGACCGGATGGACAATTCTACTCTATTCGTTATCCACTACTGCCCATCATTGCCATGCCCTTTGTTTGGTTCGGCATGATCCTTGGCGAGATGTTTAACTTGCCTGTGAGGTACACGTCCGCAAGTTTAGGGCTGGTGCTCAACATTTTGCTAACAGCTGCTACCGCTATCCTGATTTATGCCTTAACGCTGAAACTGGGAGGGCAGCGTCGGGGGGCCTTTATCGCCGTCATTGGCTATGCCTTTGGTACCACGGCCATGGTATACGCCCGTGAGTTTTTTGCTGAGCCGCTTTTAGCGTTCATCATTACCCTGGCTCTCTATCTGGCATTTGGAAAATATCGTTGGGAGCATTGGACAAGCGGGTTATTGGTTGCCTTGGCCATTGCGGCTAAACCGGCTGGTATTCTCCTGGGTCCGGTGTTGGCCCTATATTTTTTGCTGCGACGCTGTAGCTGGGACCGTATTTTGGCCCCCTGCATTGGCACCACTATCGGTGTTGGTCTTTTTCTGGCCTATAACTATGTCCGGTTTGGCAGTTTTACCTCATCGGGGCAAGACACCTCGCAGTTAGGCGGAGACGGCTTTTTGATGCGGGCTCTAGGGCAGTTAGTTAGTCCTGGTAGCGGCGGCGGTTTATTTTGGTACTGCCCTCCCACAATTTTGGCCATTGTTGGTTTTTGGGTACTGTGGCAGCGTCGTAAGTTGGAGTTTGTTGCTCTATTTGGCATTGTGGCTAGCTTTTGGCTGCTGCACAGCGGTTGGGACTTTAATGGTTGGAATTGGGGGCCTCGTTTCTTAGTCCCCATCATGCCGGCGATGATGGTCGCTGTTGGTCTGTTGGGTAAGCGTTGGCGGATGCCGTTAGTGGGCCTGATCGTGCTGGGTTTCTTGGTCAATGCCCCCATACTATTGACCTACTATCAGCGCTATTTTGCTGAGGTTTCTGACCAAAGTATGGATTTGCTGATGCAAACCGTGTCGCTTTGGAGTGAGCCTTCCCAGGCACCGATTTTTAATATTTGGGGCGCAGCTGGGCGACAGTTAACGGATGCATTTAATACCCCTGTGCAAGAGATCATTAGCAATGTTGGCGAACCGCCACCGCGTGGCGAGTTTACGAAAGCTGAACTGCTAAGGATTGTGGCCGTATGGTGGTGGTTTTTACCCGCCGTCGGTCTTCCCATATGGGTTGGATTTGCGATCGCAGCCACCATGGTAGCCATTGGTATCGCGCTCCTACGCTTCAGCTGGCAGATCGGGTTAAAGCCCCCTATTAAACTAAAGTCGAGCCAAATCCCCTTCTAGGCAAGCATCACAGGCATCTCCTATGAAACTTATTATTCAAATTCCCTGTTACAACGAAGAAAATACCCTGGGGGTTACCCTGTCGGAACTGCCACGGCAGGTGCCTGGTGTGGATCACGTTGAATGGCTGATCATTAACGACGGCAGTGTTGACCGCACGGTGGATGTCGCCAAAGAGTGGGGGGTGGACCACGTTGTCAACTTTGACCATAACCAAGGACTGGCCCGTGGATTTATGGCTGGGTTAGATGCTTGCCTCAAGGCTGGAGCCGACATCATCGTTAATACCGATGCTGACAATCAATACTGTGCAGCGGATATTCCTAAGCTCATTGAGCCAATTCTCCATGGTGAGGCTGAAATTGTGGTCGGCGAACGTCCGATCATGGAAATCCAACACTTTTCGCCCATCAAAAAGATACTGCAACGCCTCGGTAGCTGGGCTGTGCGGGTAGCCAGCAATACCCCCGTTGCCGATGCTCCCAGCGGCTTTCGCGCCATCAGTCGCAATGCGGCCATGCAGCTTAACGTCTTTAACGAATATACCTATACCTTAGAAACCATCATTCAAGCTGGGCAAAAGGGTATGGCGGTTGCATCGGTCCCTATTCGTACCAACGGCTATCTGCGGCCCTCTCGTCTGGTTAAAAGCATTACGTCCTATGTGCAGCGGTCTCTATTTACGATTCTGCGCATCTTTATCACCTATCGTCCCCTGTCGTTTTTTACGATTCTGGGGGCGATTCCCTTTGGGCTGGGCTTTTTACTGAGTGTTCGCTGGATCTGGTTGTTTCTCACTGAGTTTGAGCAAACCGGGCGCAGTCATGTGCCCAGTCTGATTTTTTCAGCCATTTTGATTTTGATTGGCGTTCAGTGCTGGATCTTTGGTTTGATTGCCGATTTGATGTCGGCTAACCGGAAGCTGTTGGAAGATATTCAGCTGCGTCTGCGACGGTCGGAGATTGAGGAGCACATGAACAAGCATCGGGAGAAAGAAATGAGATAACGCTTTATTCTTTTTGGTAGACGGTGCCCACCCTCCTGCGCTCCTGGATTTCTTTGCCTTGTTGGGTTTTGTGCCTCAACCGCACCCTATGTTTATTCCCCCGCTTATATGAAAGACTTATTTGCTAAAGCCGCCCTCGCTGAAATTCCTAAAATTCTGACATTGCAGGACCGTAACCCCCACAGTCCTAACTATGGCTGCTTTGATCGCAATTATTGGCAATACAAGATTATTGACTTTCCCAGTGGCATGTCCCAGGAGTTTGTATGGCCCCTGGCATTGGTCTACGATATGCCACTGCCGGATAATCCTTACTATCAGCAGCCCAATATTAAGACCTGGGTAGAAGCAGGAATTTTGTTTGCGGCGAAGAGTGCCCACCCAGATGGGTCCTGTGATGATTATTTCCCCTTTGAGCGAGCGGGTGGGGCAGCTGCGTTTTCGTTATTAGCCTGTTTAGAAAGCTATCGATTGTTGAAACTGGAGAATCAGCAAGCTCTCAAATTTTTTGAAACTCGGGCTGATTGGTTAGCCCACCACCAAGAAAGCGGTCGTCTGACCAATCACCAGGCACTGATTGTGCTGTGTTTAGAACTAGCTTCTCGGGTACTGAATACGCAGAAATGGCAGGGGGCAATTCAGCAACGATTGGAGCAGGTGCTGTCCTGGCAGGATTCTGAGGGATGGTTCCAGGAGTATGAGGGCTGCGATCCGGGATATCACACCCTGACGATTGCTTGTTTGGCACGGGTGTATGACCTGGGCGATCGCAACGATGAGCGGTTAAGGGATGCGATCGCAAACGGTGTCCGTCTTGCTAGCCATTTTGTCCACCCCGATGGCTCCTATGGCGGTGAGTACACCAGCCGCAACACCTACAACTATTTCCCCCACGGCTTCGAGCTAGTGGGTCGCTGGATGCCTGAAGCCCTGAGTCTCAACGACCGCTTTCTCAAAGGTCTGCAAAATGGGTGTGGCTCTTGCTATGCCGATGACCACATTGTTGGTCACCACACCTGGAATTATTTGCTGACCTGGAAAGATTTTGTCGATGTTCGCCCACCGACGCAGCCCCCACATCTGGGGCGCGTGTGGTTCCCCAATGCCCGCATTCTGATCGACCAGCGAGCCGACACAAAGCTTTACCTGGCCCTAAATAAAGGTGGAGCCTTTAAGTTTTTCCGTAATAACAAGCTGGTCCTTTCAGATACCCAGTTTTCATTACAGGTAAAAGACAGCGGCAAGATAAAAAATGCCGTTGGTCATTTAGTCGGCGATTATCAATACGACATCCAGGAGAACCAAATCACCATCGAAGGCCCTTTAGGTTGGGCTAAACAAAAGCAAATGACCCCCCTAAATCTAATGATTCTGCGGGTGGTGATGCTAACGGTTGGTCGATTTTTCCCTAATCTAATTCGCAAGCTATTGCAAAAGATGCTGATTACCGGCAAAAATGACGCTCCATTCCGATTTCAGCGAGTGTTTCAATGGCAAGACGGTCATTGGATGCTCATAGATAAGCTTATAGCTACCAGCGGCTGGAACAATGTTCTCACCGCTGGTATCGGTAGTGACCAGACCTCTATCTATGTCGTCATGAGCCGTACATTTCAGTCAGGTCAGCTGCAACCCTGGAAAGATTTAACTAATGAGGTGCATTCTCTTTCTGCCGCTCAACCTCTCCAGGTTGAACGGCAATTGTAGGCTTGATTTTTCATCTAATGTACAGACGTTCCATGGAACATCTCTCCACATAAAAATCATATGAAACGTTTTATATCTATTTTTGTTAGCACCCTCATCCTGGTGATCTTGTACAACAAGATCAATTTTCCCGAGCTCATTAAAGTTTTCCGAGAGTGCGATCCTTTCTGGATGGTGGTGAGCCTGGGTATGGTCATCCCCATTACATTTTTCACGGGTTGGCGGCTAAAGCAGCTGATTCCTGTACAGGCAAAACTCAGCATTTGGGAGGCCAACAAACTAATCTTGGCCGCCAGCGTACTCAACATGGTGCTGCCTTCAAAAATGGGAGACATTGCTAAATCCTACTTTATGAAAGAGAGGGGTAATCTCAGCGGCACCCTATCTCTATCCATCGTCATTTTTGAAAAAGCCTGCGACATGTTATCGCTGCTACTGTGGTGTGCTTTTGGCCTCATCCTTTACCCCCAGAAAGATGCCTTCTTTTGGACCATGACTGCGGGCATTCTCGGCGGTTTAATTTTTGGTCTTTTGATGTTGGGGTCCAAAAGGTTTGCCAGAATAGGATTCACCACAATGCGCCGCATTGCCCCTAAAAAAATTGCCGAAAAGCTAGCCTCGTTTCAAGATTCCTGGGACGAAATGCATGATTATTTTTGGGGTAATCCTACCCAGCTCACCCGCATTGCTGGCATGTCCATCTTTGTTTGGTTTCTGCACCTATTGCAGATTTGGCTCTTTATCCTGGCGCTGAATGCCTGGGCACCACCTGTGATCAGCTTTGCCCTTTCGCCTTTAGCAATTTTGGCTGGTTTGTTGCCCCTCACCTTTGCCGGTGTCGGCACCCGTGATGCCGCCTTAGTTGCTCTTTATGCACCCTATTTTAGTGCGGCCACCGGAGCTGCCTTGGGAGTTCTGTGCACCTCTCGCTATTTCCTGCCTGCCATTGGTGGGTTGCCATTTCTCAATCAATATTTAAGCACTGTCAAACAATTCAAAAAGGCTTAGTGCAAGCTCTGAAAATACTGCAACAAAAACATGAGATGTCATTTAATTGCAAGTACTTGAGTTGATAAAACATTCTGTTAAAGTCTAAAAGCTTTATCTGAATGCATGACTGAATGGCCGTCAAGAAAACTGCACTGTATAGCTCCCTGTGGGCTAGTTGTGATGAACTACGTGGTGGCATGGATGCCTCCCAGTACAAGAACTATGTGCTGACGATGCTGTTCATGAAATATGTGTCGGACAAGTACGCTGGAAACCCGGATGCGTTGCTGGTAGTACCAGAAGGCGGTTCCTTTGAGGATATTGTGGCCTTGAAGGGGGATAAGGAAATTGGCGATCGCATCAATAAAGTCATTGCCACCTTTGCCAGTGAAAACGGTCTGGAGTCCTTGTTTGGTACCGCCGAGAATGACTTTAATAATGAGGACAAGCTAGGTAAGGGCAAGGAGATGGTGGACCGCCTCTCTAACCTGGTGGGGATTTTTGAAGGACTGGACCTGAGGGCAAATCGGGCTGATGGGGATGACCTGCTGGGGGATGCCTATGAGTATCTGATGCGGCACTTTGCGACGGAATCGGGAAAGAGCAAAGGCCAGTTCTACACGCCAGCGGAGGTGTCCCGCATTTTGGCAAAGGTGGTGGGCATCACCCCTGAGACGAGTCAGGACCAGACGGTGTATGACCCCACCTGTGGTTCAGGCTCGCTGCTGCTTAAAGTAGCGGATGAAGCGCCCCGAGGGCTGTCCATCTTTGGTCAGGAAATGGACTATTCCACCTGGGTGCTGGCCAGGATGAATATGATTCTGCACGACAACATTACGGCAGAACTGTGGAATAGCAATACTCTGTCAGATCCCTACTGGAAGGATAAGGACAACAGCCTCAAAACATTTGATTTTGCAGTGGCGAATCCGCCTTTTTCCTATAAGTCCTGGAGTAATGGGGTCAACGTCGCAGAAGATGAGTATGAACGGTTTGAGTATGGGGCACCGCCGGACAAAAATGGCGACTATGCGTTTTTGCTCCACATTCTCAAGTCGCTAAAGAGTACGGGCAAAGCGGCGGTGATTTTGCCCCATGGGGTGCTGTTTCGGGGCAATGCTGAGGCCCGCATCCGGCAGAATTTAGTGCAGCAGGGATATATCAAGGGCATCATCGGGCTGCCACCGAACCTGTTTTATGGCACGGGTATTCCAGCCTGCATCATTGTGTTAGATAAGGCCGAGGCGGCTAAGCGCAAGGGCATCTTTTTGGTGGATGCCAGTCGGGGCTTTATGAAGGATGGTAATAAGAACCGGCTGCGCAGTCAGGATATTCACAAGATTGTGGATGTGTTTAACCACCAGACGATGCTGGACCGCTACAGCCGTATGGTGCCGTTTAGTGAAATTAAGAAGAATGACTACAACCTGAATATTCCTCGCTACATTGATGCCAGTGAGCCGGAGGATTTGCATGATCTGAGTGCTCATCTGAATGGGGGTATTCCCAATGGGGATTTGGATGCGTTGGAAGACTATTGGCAGGTGTTTCCAGGAATGCGACAGGATTTGTTCACAGCAGATCGGGAGGGGTATTCGCAATTAATAATTAATAATTGTCAATTAATAATTAAAGAACATCCTGAGTTTGAGGCGTTTGCGGAGCGGTCGCTGGCTATTTACACCGATTGGTATCAGGCCCATGGGGCTGCCCTTAAGGGGATTGTTGTTGGTGATAAGCCCAAATTACTGATTAAGACCTTATCGGAGGATTTACTTCATCGCTTTACTGAGGCGGACCTGCTGGATCGCTACGACATTTACCAGCTCCTGATGGACTACTGGGAGGAGACCCTGCAGGATGATGTTTATCTGCTGGTGCAGGATGGATGGGCTGCAGGGAATACGCTGCGGGAGCTGGTGGTGAAGAAGAAGGGAGAAAAGCTCAAGGAAACGCCGGATCTGGTGATTGCTAAAAAGAAATATAAGGCTGATCTGATTCCACCGGCTTTGATAGTGTCTGGCTATTTTGCGGATAAGCAGGCCCATATTGATGAGCTACAGGCGGAGCTGGATGGCATTAGTCAGGAAGTAGAAGCGCTGATTGAGGAGCACAGCGGTGAGGATGGTCTGCTGGCCGAGGCTCAGACAGAGGCGGGCAAGGTGACGAAAAAGACTGTCACAGTCAGGCTAAAAGAGATCAAAGGAGATGCCAGTTCTAAGGATGAACAGGCTGTATTGAAGAAGTGTCAGACGCTGTTTGAACAGGAGACTAAGGCGAAAAAGGCGGTGAAGGATGTTCAGGAAGCATTGGATAAGGCAGTTTTTGGTCAGTATCCGAAGCTGAGTGAGGATGAGATTAAAACGCTGGTGGTGGAGGATAAATGGCACGCTACGCTACAGGGCTCGGTGTCAGCAGAAATTGAGCGGGTGACGCAGCAGTTGGCAAATCGAGTGAAGGTTTTGGAGGAGCGCTATGCTGAGCCGTTGCCGGAGTTGGAGCAGGAGGTGGCTGCGTTATCGGGCAAGGTGGCGGAGCATTTGAAGAAGATGGGGGTGGAGTGGGGGTGACATGACACTAGAGCCACAGGATAACTACCAACGACTACTGGGACAGATCGCTGAGGTGTATGGTCAGGGGCGTACTCAGGCGGTGCGGGCAGTCAATACTCAATTGCTGGAAACGTATTGGCAAATTGGGCAATACATCGTGGAGTTTGAACAGGGAGGCTCTACGAAGTCCGAATATGGACAGCAGTTGCTTAGCTCCTTAAGTAAAGACTTAAAAGCAAGGCTAGGCAAAGGGTTTAGCCGTAGCAATTTAGTTTACATGCGGTTGCTATATCTGCGTTATCCAATTGGTCAGATGCCGTCTGACCAATTGAGCTGGTCGCATTATGTGGAACTTCTCAAGGTTGAGGATGACCTGGAACGGAGTTTTTATGAGAAGCAAGCGATTTCTGAAAATTGGTCTGTAGCAGAGCTTAAACGACAAAAGGAAACGGCGTTATTTTTGCGGCTAGCAGCAGGTAAAAACAGAGATGAAATTCTTAAGCTGGCGCAGCAGGGACAATTAGTAGAGCAGCCTAGCGATATCCTGCGTGACCCCTATGTGTTTGAGTTTCTCAAAATTCCTGAGCCTTATTTGCCGTCAGAGAGTCAGTTGGAAACGGCTCTGTGTGATCATCTACAGCAGTTTTTATTAGAGCTGGGTAAGGGGTTTACGTTTGTGGGGCGGCAATATCGCGTCACGATTAACAATACTCATTATCGTGTGGATTTGGTGTTTTATCATCGGATTTTGCGATGTTTTGTGTTGTTGGATCTGAAGATTAATGAGGTGCAGCATCAGGATATTGGCCAGATGAATCTGTACATGGGTTATTTTGCCAATGAGGAGAATATTGAGGGGGATAATCCACCGATTGGGATTATTTTGACTCGTAGTAAGGATGAGTTGCTGGTGGAGTATGCGACTTATCAGATGAATAGTCAGCTTTTTGTGCAGAAGTATCAGTTGTATTTGCCGAATGAGGAGGAGTTACGGCGGGAGCTGACGCAGGTTTGGCAAATAGAAGAAGAGAAGGGGGAGTGATACAGCTATGAGTATCATCTTGCCATCTCTTGATTCGGCATATCGAGAATTTTTGACGACAGTAAAAAGCCAAGTTTTGCAGGGTCACTCTGAAATTACAGAGATTTTGGAGCAGTATGATCTGGAGTTTTTGGGCCTCACCCAAGCAGTACATGAACGAGACCTGGAGCGGAATCTGATTGCTCGGCTTAAGGATTTTATGATTGAGCTGGGCTATGGGTTTTGTTTTATTGGTAGCCAGTATCGGCTGACGCTAGGGGAGAATGAGTATTTTTTGGATCTGTTGTTTTACCATCGCTTTTTGAAGTGTTTGGTGGCGATTGAGTTAAAGACGGGGCGTTTTCGTCCGGAGTATGCGGGCAAGATGGATTTTCATCTGGAAGTGCTGAATGATCAGGAACGTGCCCCAGATGATAATCCGGCGATTGGGATTATTTTGTGCGCTGAGAAGGATCGGCTAGAGGTGGAGTTTAGTTTGAAGTCGAAGGCGAATCCGATTGGGGTGGCGACGTATCAGCTGTATCCTCAGGTGCCGAAGGAGTATGAGGGGATGTTGCCGACGGATGAGGATTGGCAGCGGTTGTTGGAAGGAATTGATAATTGACAATGAATAATTAACAATTAGGGAGAATTTAGACATGTCAAATTATCAATTATCAATTAATAATTATCAATTGCCCAAGGGATATAAGCAGACTGAGGTTGGGGTGATTCCTGAGGATTGGGAAGTTAAGCCACTTGGTGACTTTATTTCTCTTCAAAGGGGGTATGACTTAACTGCTCGTGAACGTCGTCCAGGCAATATTCCCGTCATGGGTGCTGCCGGTCAAAATGGTTTTCATGACGAGGCACTTATTGAAGGTCCTGGACTTATTTTGGGTAGAAGTGGAGCATCTTTTGGCCAAGTTCACTACTGTGAAAGCAACTATTGGCCACACAACACAGGATTATATTCCACAGACCTTCATGGTAATGATCCACTATTTTCCTTCTATTTCCTGGATTCTCTGGATTTTAGCCATTATAACTCTGGGGGTGCGCAACAATCTCTCAATCGAAATTTTATCTATCCCATATTGATCGCTGTTCCAGATGTTGAGGAATAACGCGAGATCGCAACTACCCTATCCGACATCGATGCCCTAATCGCCAAGCTAGACAAGCTCATTGCCAAAAAGCGCCACCTCAAAACCGCCACCATGCAGCAACTCCTCACCGGCAAAAAACGCCTGCCAGGGTTCGGGGGAGCAGTTAATAATGAACAACTAATAATTAATAATTCTCAGGTGCCGGAGGGCTATCAGCAAACTGAGGTTGGAGTCATTCCTGAAGATTGGGATGAGCTTAGGCTGGATGAAATTGTGAGTATTATAGATGGAGATCGAGGCAGCAATTATCCAAGTGATAGTGATTTTTACAGTGATGGTTATTGTCTATTTTTGAGTGCTCGTAATGTAACCAAGGAGGGATTTCGTTTCTCTGAGTGTTCTTTTATCACAGAAGAAAAGGATAGCTTACTCAGAAAAGGCAAGCTACTGAGGCACGATATTGTTTTAACAACACGCGGGACTGTTGGAAATTTAGCTTTTTTTGAAAATTCAATCTCATATGAGAACATCCGTATTAATTCTGGGATGGTAATTCTTAGAAATGAAAATCAGAGTATGGAGAATGCTTTTCTCTATCTAACTCTAAATTCAAATATTGTTCAGACTCAAATCGAAAGATCGGTTTTTGGTAGTGCTCAACCTCAGTTAACAGTGAAAGGAATTGGAGGATTTAAGATTCCACTTCCTTCATCTGCTGAAGAACAACAAGCGATCGCAAAAGTCCTCTCCGACATCGACACCGAAATCACCGCCCTCGAAACCCGCCGCACCAAAACCCAGGCCATCAAACAAGGCATGATGCAAGAACTCCTCACCGGAAGAATTCGACTGCTATAAATCATCCAGATATTGGTCATAGCCTTAAGAGTATGTCTGCAGCGTTGGGTGTCAGAGTAATGTAGCTTGGCAACAATAATGCTCAAATACCAAGAGTTTTTTGGATGTCTAAAAGACTCTGCATACAGGATTCCTGGCTTCTCATAAAGTTTGCTTTGACTAATGTTTGTTTTACATCATTGCTAGAAAGACGTTTCTTTGCATGTAGTGCCTGAGCTATTTCTGAAACGGAATCCCAGTTTTCTAGAATCATATCGATCACAATATCATCCATAATTCTTTCTGAACTCATTGGCGGCAAGTTCAATTCACTATATTTTTCGTAATCAGAACCCTCAGTATTGCGTAAGTAAAACGATTTTCCTAAGTCTTCTCTTGGTGTATCGGCAGGAAAATTGAATTTATCTTCTGCTACGGCTCCAGCGCAACAAATACAGGCATAAATTAGCTTTTCTTGGGCTGGAGAGTCTTTTTGAGGATCAGGATAGGAATAATTAACACCTTCTTTTCCAACTTCTGCAACAGATACATCGGTATAAGGCCAATCGAAAATTTCATGAATTAATACATGTCCAGCTTCATGAAAAGCCATGGATAAAGCCTCTGAATTGCTGCTGTCTTGGACCATTGCTAATCAAACTCGATCAAGTGTTACTGTTCCAAAAATTAAATCCTCTATGGCCACTGAGTAGCCTATAAATCGGCCATTTAGCTGCCTTGCATCCGAAGAAAGCATAAGAATCATGGAGCCGTGTCGAATAATACGTTGGTCTTTATCCCTATAGTCAAATTTGAAATAGCGATAGTCTAATGGAATACCTTCTAGATGAAAATGACCTATCACCCCTGTTTCATTTTCAGTTCGAAAGTACCCTAAACATTTTCGTCTAATAGTC
This sequence comes from Leptothoe sp. EHU-05/26/07-4, assembly GCF_043421015.1. Taxonomy (NCBI): domain Bacteria; kingdom Bacillati; phylum Cyanobacteriota; class Cyanophyceae; order Nodosilineales; family Cymatolegaceae; genus Leptothoe; species Leptothoe sp. EHU-05/26/07-4. Next base: position 1,316,288 of record NZ_JAXSQV010000002.1, on the reverse strand, counting down.
TTAACTGTACCTTCAAGCTTAATTTCACGACCATGCTCTTCTTCATTGAACTTTGCGACTCCTCTCCAAGTTCCTTGGATAGCTCTGATTCTTCTAATAGGTATGGATTGGAAAGGCCTCTCGTCAATCCAGGTTTTGGCAAAGATGACTAATATAGGGGAGAGAATTGTAGAAATACCACCAATCAGCGCAGCTAAAATTACAGGATCCACGATAAACCGCACACACTATAAAATACAGTCTTAAAGAGCAGTTAAGATTAGTTAACCACTGTCAGGTATCGTCAATCATAGCCTGATAAAAGTATTACTTCTTAGAGTTGGATAGACCTTACAATTCAAAGCTCATTCGAGCTTGCTGCCTCATCTCGATAGCCAGAGTTTATAAAACAAGACCATGTGAACGGATGTAGAATCCATCAAGAACTTTTGGACGAAAAGGAAGCACTACAGTGAGCACTATCGGCCAACTGGAGCGAATTACTCAAAACCGAGTCGTTGCGCTATTTCGCAACTATCTTCAGTATGACTATCTTGGCAACTGGGAAAAACGCTCTAATAACCGCAACATCGAAGCCGATGTGCTCCGCCAATGGCTCACACGCCAGGGCATCAGCGATGCCCTAATTACCAAAGCCCTTTGCACCCTCGATCAGGCCGCTGCCCTCGGCGATGGCCAAAACCTCTACGATGCCAATAAAGCCGTCTACAGCCTGCTGCGCTACGGCGTTAAAGAAAAAGCTGGGGCAGGGGAACAAACCCAAACCATTCCCCTGATCGACTGGGAAAATCCTGACAATAACCACTTTGCCATTGCCGAAGAAGTCGCCGTTAAGGGCGGCACCTATGGCAAACGCCCGGACATTGTGCTCTACGTCAATGGCATCGCCCTCGGGGTAATCGAACTCAAACGGGGTCGTGTGGATGTAGCCAAAGGTATCCGTCAAAACCTGGATAACCAAAAGAAGGAATTTATTCCCCACTTCTTTACCACTATGCAGCTGGTGATGGCGGGCAACGATACCCAGGGCCTCCGCTATGGCACCATCGAAACCCCGGAAAAGTATTACCTCACCTGGAAAGAGGAAAACCCTGACTACAATCCTAAAACCGACCCGAAAAGTAAAAAATATTTGCCCACCATCGACGAAAGCATCACCAGCAATGCCCTAGATACGGCCCTGGTACGCCTGTGTAATAAGGCCCGCTTCCTCGAAATCATCCACGACTTCACCGTTTTTGATGCCGGTACCAAAAAGACCTGCCGCCACAACCAGTACTTTGGCATCAAGGCCGCCCAGCAGCGGGTGCAGGACCGGGAAGGAGGCATCATCTGGCATACCCAGGGTTCTGGCAAAAGCCTGACCATGGTGTGGCTAGCCAAATGGATTCGGGAAAATACTACCGATGCCCGCGTGCTGATCATCACCGATCGCACCGAGCTAGACGAACAAATCGAAGGAGTTTTCTTAGGCGTAGATGAAGCCATCTATCGCACCAGCAACGGTGCGGACCTGCTGAATAACCTTAACGACACCATCCCTTGGCTGCTATGCTCCTTGATCCATAAATTCGGTAATCGCAGCGAGTCGGACGCTAACCAGGGCACTGATGAGTTTGTTAAAGAACTCAATGCCAACTTGCCCAGCAACTTTAACCCCAAGGGCAACCTGTTTGTGTTTGTGGATGAATGCCACCGCACCCAGTCCGGTAAACTCAACAAGGCGATGAAGGCCCTGCTGCCGGAAGCCATGTTTATCGGTTTTACCGGGACGCCACTGCTCAAAAAAGATAAACAAACCAGCCTGGAAATCTTTGGTAGCTACATCCACACCTATAAATTTGACGAAGCCGTTAGCGATGGTGTGGTTCTTGACCTGCGCTACGAAGCCCGCGACATCGACCAGCATCTGACATCGCAACAACGGGTGGACCAATGGTTTGAAGCTAAAACCCGTGCCCTGTCTCAACTGGCTAAATCCCAGCTAAAAAAACGGTGGGGCACCCTGCGCAATGTGCTGTCTAGCCAGTCCCGCCTGGAGATGATCGTCAATGACATCCTGATGGATATGGAGACCAAACAGCGTCTGGTGGATGGCTACGGTAACGCCATGCTGGTGTGCTCCAGTATTTACCAGGCCTGTAAAACCTACGAGCTATTTAGCAAAACCGACCTGGCGGGCAAGTGCGCCATTATCACCAGCTATAAACCAGGACCCGCTGATATCAAGGGTGAAGAAACCGGCGAAGGGGAAACGGAAAAGCTGCACCAGTATGCCATCTATCGCAAAATGCTGGCTGACTATTTCAACCAGCCTGAAGATAAGGCGATGAAGCGCACTGAGGACTTTGAGAAGCAGGTCAAGGAACGGTTCAAAAACGAACCGGGCCAGATGCGTCTGCTGATTGTGGTGGATAAACTGCTCACTGGCTTTGATGCTCCCTCTGCTACCTATCTCTACATCGATAAAAAAATGCAGGACCACGGCCTTTTCCAGGCCATCTGCCGTGTTAATCGCCTGGACGGTGAGGATAAGGAATACGGCTATATCGTCGATTACAAAGACCTGTTCAAATCCCTGGAAGGAGCCATCACCGACTACACCAGCGGAGCTTTTGAGAATTTCGATGCGGAGGATGTTGATGGGTTATTGTGCGATCGCATTGAAAAGGGTCGCGAACGCCTCGAAGGAATGCGCGAAAAGGTCAAAGCTATCTGCGAACCGGTTCGTTTACCCCGCGACACCGTCGATTACATTCGCTACTTCTGCGAAGACCCCGCCGATAAAGAAGCCCTAGCCGCTAGCGAGCCCAAACGAATAGCCCTCTATCAGGCCGTCGCTGCCCTGGTGCGGGCCTACACCAACCTGGCCAACGAAATGGCAGAAGCAGGCTATTCCCCCCAGGAAGCCGCCACCATCAAGCAAGAAGTTACCCACTACGATGAAGTCCGCGAAGCCATCAAAAAAGCCAGCGGTGACTACATCGACATGAAGCAGTATGAGCCCGCCATGCGTCGCTTACTAGACACCTACATCCGGGCCGACCCCAGTGAAGTCATTTCAGACCTCGACGATCTGGGCCTGATCGACCTCATCGTTCAACGGGGAGCCGAAGCCATCGACCAACTCCCCAAAGGCATCCGCGAAGACGAAGACGCCGTCGCTGAAACCATCGAAAATAATATGCGGCGCGTCATTATTGACGAAAGCCCCATCAACCCCAAATATTACGACCGTATGTCAGAGCTGCTCGATGCCCTGATCGAAGAACGCCGCAAACAAGCCATCAACTACCAGGAATACCTGGAAAAAGTAAAAAATCTGGCTCGCCAGGTCAAACCACCCGCTGATGCGGCTACTGACTATCCAGACTCCATAGACACCCCCGCCAAACGCTCCCTCTACGACAACTTAGGACAAGATGAAGCCCTGGTGATCCGCATCGATACTGCGGTACGCTACACCAAGAAAGCCGACTGGGTCGGCAATCGATTCAAAGAGCGAGAGGTTAAAAATGTCCTTCGAGAAGAAGTCGGTGATTACAACGCCGATGACGTCTTAGAACTCGTCAAGAACCAACGTGAGTATCAGTAAGCTGGCCCCCAAAAAAGCCCAAAAACAGATCCAGAAACAAACCGCAGCAACCATCACAATTCTGGATATCCCCGTTCAGGTGGTGCGCAAACCCATCAAGAACCTGCACCTGGGCGTTTATCCCCCCGATGGTCAGGTCAGAGTCTCAGTGCCGCTACACATTACTGATGACAATGTTCGACTAGCCGTCATCTCTCGCCTCAGTTGGATCAAAAAACAACAAGCCAAATTCCAAGCCCAACCCCGCCAATCAGAGCGAGAAATGGTCACCGGAGAAAGCCATTTCTTCTTTGGCAAACGCTACCGCCTCGAAGTCATTGAACGCAGGGGTAAGCATGCAATCGTTATCAAAAACAACAGCACCCTGCAGCTATTTATCAACCCAGGCACAACGACAGCCAATCGCACCAAAGTGTTACGCGAATGGTATCGCCAGCAGCTCAAAGCCCGTATTCCCAATTTGCTCAATTATTGGGAACCTATCATCGGCAAACAAACCACCGCCTGGGGTGTAAAGAAAATGAAGACTCGCTGGGGCAGCTGCAATATCGAAAAGCGACGCCTTCTGCTTAACCTGGAACTCGCCAAAAAGCCAGTGGAGTGCCTGGAGTATGTGCTTGTCCATGAGCTGGTTCATCTTCTGGAGCGCAAGCACAATGATCGGTTCAAGGGCTTTATGGATAAGTTCCTCCCAAATTGGAGAATGCGCCGCGATATCCTTAAGCGTGAGCCACTAAGTAAAGAAACCTGGAACTATTAGCAATTATCCCCCTGCCTCCATCTTCTACTACCAGAAACAGCCAGCTTAACAAGGGCGTAGATTTAGGATTGGCTGATACCAGGATTTGTAGAGTGAGATCGCAAGTGAAATCTACCCAATAGACAATCTACAAAGATTCACTCTGCTCTACATGGGAATAGGGAATGCACACTATGCTTTGTGTATAAACCTGAGACCCCTTAAGTGGGGGTTAGAAAATTAAATAAATTTTCACGCCAACCCATGTCAGACGCCACTGTTAAGTACACCATTATTTTTAATGACCCCGAACTAGACAACGAAGAACGGGACGAGGAAGTGGATAAGCTCTTGCCACAAATCCGAGAGCTGGAAGATGTAGTCGTTGCCCGTGTAAAGGATCCTAATCCACCGGCTGGAAATAAGTCTTTGGGTGGCTTTTTAGTGGGTGTCCTCACTGCTGAAGTCAATGCAGCCAATGCTAAACAAGCCTTCGACTTTCTGCGCGACCGTCTAGGTGGAAAGACTATCGAGCTGGAAGTGGAAGGCAACGGTAAAAAGCTCAAGGTCAGTGCCAGCAATCGGGCTGACTTAGAAGCTGCTATTCAACAGGCTCAGGCATTCATCGCAGCCTAATGGCTAGCATCACATAGGGAGAGAGCGTAAGTATGGCTAAGGTCGCTTTAATTGTAGGTGTCAGTGAGTATCAAGCTGGCTTGGCCCCTCTCCCTGGTGCTGTTAAGGATGCTGCTGCCATGAAACAAGTCCTGGAGCAGCAGGGAAATTTTGATGAAATTCAGGTCCTTGAAAATCCTGACCCCCTAGAGTTACAGGAAGCGGTTGAAGTTATTTTTTCAGGCCGAAAAAAAGAAGACTTGGCATTAGTCTTTTTTTCGGGTCATGGCATTAAAGACGATAGGGGCCGCTTGTATTTTGCTACCCGTCTAACCCGTAAAAATGCTAGGGGCGAGCTGGTGAAAGCCACGGCAGTGCCAGCTAGCTTTCTCCACGACATCATGGACAATAGCCGCTGTAAACGGCAAGTCATTATTTTAGACTGTTGCTTTAGTGGGGCCTTTGCGGAAGGGATGCAGGCTAAAAGTGATGATACGGTTGACCTGCAAACCCAGCTAGGTGGAGAAGGTCGGGCCGTTCTCACGTCTTCTTCTTCAACACAATATTCCTTTGAACAAGATCAAGAAACCCTATCGGTTTATACCCGATTTATTATCGAAGGCATTCAAACTGGTGCAGCCGACACTGACAATGATGGGTTTATCTCCATTGATGAGCTCCATGAATATGCCAGCGCCAAGGTGCAAGAAGCCGCTCCAGCAATGAGGCCCAAAATCTACATCGTAGAAGAAGGGTTTAAAATTCATGTGGCTCAAGCACCGATAAATGATCCTAAACTGCGCTATCGCAAAGAAATAGAACAGTTTGCTAGCCGTGGTGAGATCTCAGCCATTGGTCGCTCCACCCTTAATGTCTTACAAAAGCAGTTGGGCATTTCAGCTGATGAGGCGGCCACCATTGAGGCAGAAGTCCTGCATCCTTATCAGGAATATCAACAACGTTTGCAGCAATATGAAACTGCGTTTACTCAAGCCGTTCAAAAGCAGCAACCGATTACCCAAATAACCCGTAGCGAACTCGATCGGTTTAAACAGGTCTTAGGGTTAGAAAATGTGGATGTAGCGCCGATAGAGGCAAAATTTGCCCCCTCACCTGAACCAACGCCAGCCCCTCAGCCTGAACCAGCACCTGTAGTTCAGCAAATCTCACCGTTATTGTCTCCTGAGGAGAAACCACAGTCTAAGTCGATTAACTTTCTGTGGTTAATGGGGAGTATTGCAGGTGTTGGGGTTATCGTTGGTGCGATCGCACTATTCACAAACGTCTCTTCTAACCCAACTATCAATAATCCTGATATCCCCACTATTGAGATTCCCGATACCCAGGATCGTGATGCTCAAATTCCCGACACCGAATCACCCATAGACAATCCACAACTAATATCTAATTCTTCAACGCTTTATAATCACCCTCACAACTTATATCAAGTCGTCATTCCCAAATCTTACACAGTGGAAGAGATTAAATCTGACACCATAGACAAAGTAGTTTTTAAATCATTAGATGGTCATTTTACGGGGACAATTAATGTAACAACTATTCAAAGTCCTATACCAACAGATGAATTCAGCGAATATGTCCTAAAAGATGTACCCGACTTTAAACATGTTCGATACCGCGATGGTAGTGCTTGCACTCCTCCACCCGAAGGCTTTGTGTGCAAAGCTTGGTACGGCAATGATAATAGGGGTAAGCCGGTAAAAGGGGAACGCATTGCCCGACAGCTAGGCAATAAGGTCTATATCATGGATCTACATAGCGTAGATGAAACGTTGCTTAAATACTCTTCAGTTGCAAGACAGATGGTTAGAACATTCACACCCTTTGAGCATAAAGCAAGCGTTAACCGGGCTATTCACCTAGCTCCTATTACACCAGGCAATTAAGCTGAGTACTGCTGATAACGACTGTCACCACTTACAATTTTCTCTCATACAAAATCCTGACTGATAGCGCTCGGTATCGCAGGGCATCCAAAAGGGAGTGCCCCTACAGAATGGTCCATTTTAATCAGGTTTAATGAATTCGGATGGGTGTCAGATGGCAGCTTGCAGACTTAGGCGTTAGGGGTCAGGGTTCAGTGAGCTACTAGAACTCTGACCCCTAACTCCTGATACCCTCTAGCTAATGGTCATAGAAATCACAGTTTCCACAGTTTCTTGGGGGGCTGCACTTAGCAAAAAGTCGCCGGTATTGATAGCATTGCGAGGACCACTCCAAGGCTCTAGACAATAAAAATCTTTTCCTTTTACGGTCCAGAAAACCAGGGTGGAATAATTCTCGTCATAGGAGATGGTTAATGTAGTATCACCATCTTTTACAGTGGCTGTTTGTCCTTCAAGATTAATGAAAGCAAAGTCAATCTCTTCTTGATCAAAATCAAATCGACCATTATAAGCAAATACATCTCTACCACCCTTGATTTTATAATCGGTAGACGGGATTTCGAAGACGAGCTTGGTCTTATCGGCTACTGCAAAATATGGGTGAGTGCCCGTCGAAAAAGGCATGGGCTGGCCAGACAAATTTGTGTGACGGAAACGCTGCTCCAATGTATTGCCTTTAAGGGTGTAAATAAAGTCTAACTGGAAATCAAAAGGATAAACAGCGCGAGTCTCATCGTTGCTTTTGAGCGTGATGGTTAAACTAGCTCCATCATCGGTGGATTTTTGGGTTACTTCCCACGGCGATGTGCGGCCAAAGCCATGCTGCTTAAGCATGTAGGTTTCGCCTGCAAGGGTATAGGTGTCGTCTACCAGGTTGCCGCAAATGGGAAATAGTAATGGAATACCACCTCGCACCGAGAGGTTAGGATCTTTGAATCGTTCTGTATCTAGATAGAAGACCTCTTTTCCCTGGATTTGCCAGCTAGTGACGATGCCCCCACGCTCTGGTACTACAGCCACCTGGGAATCGCCATCAGTCAATAAATAGGTTAAATACTGCTGTTTTTCAGTCGTAATAGTACTCATAGGGGTTTCCTCGGGGCGTTGCTTCTAAACACTGCCATAGGATAGTCCTTTTGCCATGCAATCTGGGACACCACCACGGAATCTTTATGGGCTTTGTTGCCCGGTTGCCTGCGTACACAATCTATACAGAATCCGTTTCTACTTTCTCCTTACGCTAATATTCTGGCTAACCTTTATTCACTATCGAGGTTTGCTGCTATATGTCTGCTGGCTATCCCCGTGATCTCATTGGCTATGGTCAAAATCCTCCCCATCCTCAATGGCCCAATAACGCTCGACTAGCGCTACAGTTTGTTATCAATTATGAAGAAGGAGGCGAAAACTGTATCCTGCATGGCGATCCAGCCTCTGAAGCTTTTCTATCTGAAACCGTGGGGGCAGCTCCACTACCAGGGGTGCGCAATATCAACATGGAATCCATGTATGAGTATGGCAGTCGTGCGGGATTTTGGCGATTGCATCGGTTGTTTACCCAGCGCAACCTGCCGGTGACGGTCTATGCGGTGGCGATGGCCCTGGAGCGTAATCCTACCGCTGGCAAAGCCATGGTGGAGGCAGGCTGGGAAGTGGCCAGCCATGGCTATCGTTGGATTGATTATCAATATGTGGGCGAAGACACTGAACGGGCACATATTCGCAAAGCCATTGAAATTCACACTCAGGTTATCGGTAGCCGTCCCCTAGGCTTTTATCAAGGTCGACTGAGCCCGAATACCCGGCGTCTGGTGGTGGAAACAGGGGGCTTTCTCTATGATGCTGATAGCTATGCAGACGATCTGCCTTACTGGAATCAGGACTATGGTCGTCCCCATCTGGTGATTCCTTACACCTTGGATAACAACGATATGCGGTTTGCCACCTATCAGGGGTTTAACTCGGGCGATCAGTTTTTTACGTATCTAAAGGATGCGTTTGATGTGCTTTATGCCGAAGGGGAGACGGCACCCAAAATGATGAGTGTAGGACTACACTGTCGATTGTCAGGGCGACCGGGACGGGCTGCTGCTCTCGGAAGATTTTTGGACTATGTGATGCAGCACCCAGACGTCTGGGTATGTCGGCGGGTGGAGATTGCGCAGCATTGGCATGAGCACCATCAGCCCTAGTAGAGGCGTTGCCTTATATATAGGGGCGTTGCATGCAACGCCTCTACATTTTGTAATGTGGGGACCTAGCCACTTGCTTGAATTATGATTAGTATATTTGTATTGTCTTGAGTCCGGAGACGACACTTATGGGTATCAGAGACAGTTACGAGAATGGTGTATTCAGCTGGGTCGATTTGATGACCACCGACCAGGAAGCTGCTAAACAGTTCTACACAGAATTGTTTTCCTGGAAGTTTCAAGATATGCCGGTGGACACAGGTGGTGTGTATTCCATGGCATTCAAGGGTGAGCGCCCTGTAGCCGCGCTGTTTGCCAGACCCGATAATATGCAACAGGTCCCGCCCCATTGGAGTAGTTACATCACAGCCCATGATATAGAGGCAACTGTAAAAAGTTGGCAAGACCATGGTGGCACAGTTGAAATGCCCATCTGTGACATTATGGACTCAGGTAGGATGGCCATGGTAAAAGACCCGACGGGAGCCATTGTGGGTCTTTGGCAAGCCAAAGACTTTTATGGTGCCGGTCTGGTCAATGAGGTCAACACCTTCTGTTGGACAGAACTGCAAACCCGAGGGGCAGAGAAGGCAGCGGAATTTTATAAGGCTGTTTTTGGCTGGGATCTTGAGGTGGATGAAAAACCACCCAATTACATTTCAACTAAGGTGAAGGGCCACGATAACTGTGGCATGTTTGACATGGATAAGGCAAAGCTGCCTCCAGAGATTCCTTCGACTTGGGCGGTGTATTTTAATGTTGTTGACCTGGATGAATCTCTAGCAATTGTGAATCGTTTGGGTGGAGAAGCCTTGATGGACCCCATCGATATTGAACCGGGGCGTTTTACAACGGTGAAAGATCCGCAAGGGGCGATTATAGCCTTGATGCAGGTAAACGACCCAGATGATTAAATTAATCTCGTGTAGGGGCGTTTCATGGAACGTCCCTACACGGGGTGTAAATTGTTGTTTTGTTATTTCAAAAATCTCTCGCATTGATTTCTGAAGTCATCGCCACGGGCTTCAAAATTTGTATATTGGTCAAAGCTTGCGCAAGCGGGAGACAGTAAAACAACTTTTGCCTTGAGGCCCAGTGCAATTTCTTTACTACGTTGCACCGCATTTTCCATGGTGCCAACGTCTTCAAAGCGACCGTAGCCGACATCAATTAAACGCTGGCTAAACTGAGGTGCGGCATCACCAATGAGGAGCACCTGAACCACTTTTTCCTGGATGCGTTCTAGCCAAGCTGTGTCGTCTCCTGCTTTGGCTGCACCGCCTGCAATCAAGATGACGGGACTATTAACAGAGCTGAGACCTACCTCTGCCGCATCGTAGTTGGTAGCCTTGCTGTCATTGATAAAATCTATACCTTCCCAGGTGGTGATGTATTCTAGCCGGTGGGCGACACCAGAGAAGTTTGCGATCGCACTTGCTATGGCCTCATTGGGAATATCCGCAAGCTTGGCAGCCGCAACAGCCATCAAAAGATTTTGCAGATTGTGACGACCTACCATTTTGAGGCTATCTACAGCAAGAATTCTCTCATCTTCATGGATCACCCAGCCTTGTTGGTCAATGTAGGTACTGGGAACTAAGGGCATGATGGCATTGGGACCATCAATGCTTGTCCAATAGCTATTTTCCCAACGATTGGCCAGGGTTTCTCGCAGGCAAGGATCGTCACCATTGAGAACGCGCTTTTCGCTGCGTTCTAATAGAGAAGCTTTAATCCCATAGTAGTTCTCAATGGTTTTGTGGCGGCTCAGGTGGTCGGGGGTAAATGTGGTCCAAACACCAATTTTAGGTTTAGGACCAATGGAGGCTTCGATTTGATAACTGCTGAGTTCTGCCAGTACCCAGTCAGGTTCTGGATCGAGGGCAACCTGACAGGCCGCGTAGCCAATGTTGCCACAGGCTGGGGCATTTAGTTTGGCGGCTTTGAAAATGGCTGCGACAAGTTCGGTGGTGGTCGTTTTACCATTGGTGCCAGTAATACCAAGCCATGGCAAATGGCTCAGAGCCCGCCAGGCTAACTCCATTTCACCAATGGTGATAATGCCGTTTTCTCTAGCCTTCATTAGCCCAGGTGCATCCCAGGGGACACCTGGGCTGGCGACTGCCAGATCCATTGGATCATCGCCAGGGAATGTGTGACCCAGTTTGACGTCAATGCCTTCAGCGGTCAATGTCTCCTGTTGGGCAAGCTGGCGTTCGCCATTGTTGCGATCGCTAACCACAACGTGCCAACCTTCTTTTTTCAATAACCGGGCTGCAGCCACGCCAGACAGCCCTAGGCCGATGACATAGGCAATGGGCTGCGATTCGGACTGACCTAGCTTGGCTGATTCCATGGTTGATTCCCTGCTATCTCAAGTCAGTAAATGTAGCAGATTAGATGGAAGAGTGGGCAGTAGAGAGTGGGCCGTAAAGAATAAAGGAAATTTTTTGGCCCTGCTCTAATCTGCTAAAGCGTTACAGTTCAACGTTGCCTACATTAACTAGGATATGCGTCCCTAAAACTTATGAAGCAGATTTAGTTCTGTGAAGCCTGTTCACTGGGAATCACTCCCCTCCCTGTCCCTATTCCCTAGCCTTTAACAATCGCCCCAAAATCCGCCAGTACCCTGGCATGGTTGCGCAGTAGACTCAGCAAATTCAGTCGATTTTGGCGAATGGCAGCGTCATCATCCATAACCAGTACGCTATTGGGACCATCAAAGAACTCAGCCACCACCGGAGCCGCTTTCTTAAGACCGTCAATTAACTTTTGATAGTCACGCTCTGCCTGAGCAGCTTGGGTTTGGGGCACTAGCTGTTGCAGAGTTTCGTGGAAGGCTGTCTCGGAAGGGGATTGGAAAAGGCTGGCATCAACAACACCTGCGGGGTCCAGAGTAGCGGTGTCTAGGTCGCCCTTGGTGGCTAGCTTAGACGCCCGGTTTACAGTTTCGTAGACGCTGGCGAGGGTGCTATTGGTGCGGATTTCCTCAAGGAAACGGGCGCGGGCGCGAGCATCGAGAAGGCTGCTCAGCATGCGCTGACGGTAGTCAAGGTCCCCATCACCGACGACGGCATTGACCAAGTCGTAGTCAATGGCCTCATCGTCTTGCAGTAGGGTATGTACACGCTGGGCAAAGAAATCCTCTAGCTCGTGCTGTAGCTCATCGACATCGACATTGACGCCATCACGGTCGGCAGCAAAGCTGACAATCACATCTTTGAGCAATGCACTCAGGTTTAGACTCAGCTCACCCGCCCAAATGATATGGACAACAGCGTTAGCGGCACGACGCAGGGCAAATGGGTCGGAGGAACCCGTTGGCTTCATGCCCAGGCTGAAAATGCTCACCAGGGTGTCAATTCGGTCAGCGAGGCCCACCACCTGACCGGTTAAAGTCTGGGGCAGGCTGTCCCCTGCACCTTTGGGTAGGTAATGCTCAGAAATAGCCGTGGCAACGGCGTCTGGTTCTTGGCTGTGGCGGGCATACTTTTCGCCCATGATGCCTTGCAGCTCAGGAAACTCGCCCACCATTTGGGTGACGAGGTCGGCTTTACAGAGCAGGGCAGCCCGATTGGCAAGCTCGGTTTGGGTAGCGTCCAGGTTGAGTTGGGTTGCGATCGCATTCGCCACACCCACAATTCTGTCCACCTTCTGGCGCACGGAACCCAGCCGTTCCTCAAAGGTAACCATCTCTAACTTAGGCAGGTAGTCCGCCAGGGTTTGAGTACGGTCAGCATTAAAGAAGAACATCCCGTCAGACAGGCGGGCACGAATAACGCGACCATTACCCTCAGCGATAATGGCTGATTTCTCTGGGTCACCGTTAGAAATGGTGATGAAATTCGGCAGTAAGCTATCGCCCGACTTCAGCGGAAAATAACGCTGGTGGCTTTCCATCTCGGTAATGGCCACTTCAGAGGGCAGTTCTAGAAACTCCTCATCATATTTGCCAACAACAGCGGTGGGCCACTCCACCAGGTTAATCACCTCATCCAGCAAGCCTGGGTTGACAATAGCTTCGCCACTGACTGACTTCGCCGCGTCTTCCACTTGAGCCAAAATTTTCTGGCGACGCTCTTCAGGATCCACATCCACATAGATGGACTTCATGGCGTCAACGTAGCCAGTGGCGCTCTCTAGAGTAATCGGTTCAGGGTGGAGGACGCGGTGGCCTTGGGAGGTGCGATCGCTACGACACGTTTCAGACCCATTTGTCAGCGTAATCGGCAGCACCTGGTCATCCATCAGCGTCACCAACCAGCGCACTGGACGAGGAAACTTCAGATCACCATCACCCCAGCGCATAAACCGCTTACCCTCTAGACCCAGAATCCATTGAGGTATCAACTCAGCCAGAATTTCAGTAGCCGCCCGCCCAGCAATTTTCTGAGTGACAAAAATAAACTCACCCTTTTTAGTTTCACGAATCTCAAAATCATCGATGCTGACACCACGGGAGCGAGCAAACCCCTCAGCCGCCTTAGTCGGTTTCCCCTCCTTAAAAGCAGCCTTCACAGATGGACCCTTGGCTTCCTCTTCACGGTCAGGCTGACGCTCAGGTATCCCGTTCAGCACTAATGCCAACCGCCGTGGCGTGCCATAGAACTCAATGCTCTCCGGACTAAGCAACTGCTCCTCCAACTCCGCAGGAATCTTCGCTTTCCATTGTTCAAGAGCATCGCTAACAAAACTAGCTGGGAGGTCTTCAGTACCGACTTCAAGTAAGAAGGTCGCCATGGGTGCGCTAAAAAGGTCGAGTAAAACCTTAGTATTATGGCAGGAATAAGGAGTTGTGGAACGTTGACTTCGACTCCGCTCAGTCAACGTCGACACTCGAGGGCTAAGCGGAGTCGAGTCATAATCCGAGAGCTGAGCGGAGTCGAAGCCCGGCGCTTCTATTAATCAGGAAACTTATCCGAACATAGCTCCCCACCGACACCCCAATTCTCCTTCTTCACATCCTCAATAACAACATATATAGACTGCTCACTACAGCCCGCAATGCGAGCAGTCTCGCGAGTCAGCACCTTCACCAACTCCCGTTTTTGCTCAATGGTTCTACCAGGCAAAATCTCAACACGAATAATTGGCATAGAACGTCAGTATTGGGATAGTCAGCCTCACCAGAGTAGACCGAATACCCATAAGTTCCCAATGCCCATCAACGTCTATTTATCCTTCTGAACACTGAGTTGAGCCTCTAAAGCAAGCCAATCCTCATCTGTGGCAGCTTCCCAAAGCGTTAGGTCTTCCTCTAGATCATCATTCAATGGTTGCACTGCCTCATCTAATTTGTGGCGCTGCAGCAGAAACTCCACAAAATCCAAAACCTGATGCTGGCTTTGTAAAGGTAGCTGATTCAACCGTTGGACAATGGTATCAGCGATAGTTTGTGATTTTGGGCTCTGTATTGAATTGTCAGGGAGGCGACTCATAGGGGAACTCCACGGGGTGGTAAATGTGCGCTAGTGAATGAATGAGATCGCAAACGACTACCTACAGTTGCAAACGCCATTTTCAAGACCTTCCATAGTCAAGACGTGATGAGGCCACCACATCGTTCCTTTGCGCTATTTGCTAGCCGATTGTTTGCGCTTTAGCAAAATCAACCCAGCAGCGATGATTCCCATGCCCACTACGGAGCCCGGCTCAGGTACAGAGACTGAATTTAGCGGGTTAGACGGATCCGTCAGATCATCCTGACCATCCTCCACTTCACGGTCAAAGCGATCAGCAGCAGCCTCAGCCTGACGCAACAGCTCTCGCTGACGGTCGTTAACTAAGACGAGCATGGAAGAATAAGGCGTCACGATTTGAGTCCGTTTTGCAACAGCGTGTACCCCATCCAAATTCTCCAACTGGGTCATATCCGCCGTACGACTGCGCTGTAGAATCATCTGCCGTGCAGCCACAGGGGCAAACTCATCTGTCTGATCAGTGCCATCACTGGCTGTTACAGACCATTCATAACCATCGATCACATTTTTGTCTAAACGCTGTAGCACAGCGGTAACATCCGTGGCCACTCCGCCACCGCTTGCTTGGATGGCCTCTAACAGTTTGTCGTCATAGGCAGAGGGTAGCTGATGGCCCATGTGCACTAACCACAGGGGCGCAGACAGTTTGGGTAGCTCAAGCTCCTCTTCCGTTAGCTCGTAGCTGCCTGCATCGGTCAGCAACAAGATAGCGTCGTAAGTTTTTGGTAGGCGCTGTGCCTCAAACTGTTGCAGCATCTCTGCCGGTTGCAGACTGCCGTAGGGAACAATCAGGTCCAAGGAGTTGAGATCGTCGCTAGGTGTCAAGGTCTCCCCAGTGGCCGTTGTCCGATAAAAGTCTATGGTGTTTTGCGTTTGGATCGTTTCAAGCTGTTGCAAGGCTTCAGCATGGGCACCGTTATCCATACTGTAGGAAGTGTCTAAGATAGCCGCGATTCTTTTTCCGCCTGGTACGACAGTTTTGGCTACCGGTGTTGCCGTAACCTGATAGCCTTCCGCTAGCTGCACCTGGTGAGCCGTGGGTTTGGCCTTCTTCCTAGCCTGAAGGGTGGGTTCAAACCAGGTATCTTCACTCACCAGGACGTTTTTGCCCCGCCGCTGATGAATAGTTTTGTCAGTCCAGAAGATATTGCGTTTTTCGGTGAGCTGGGGCAAAGGCCAGGCACCGTCTTGCTGGAGTACCTGATAGGTCATCCATAGGTGTAGCTCACCAGGTTCTTTTGTAGATACGGCAGCAGGAATCGGAAAGACACGCAGACGATATTGACGGGGACCAACTTGTTCCAGTAATGCCGGGTCTTCTGCCCGTTGGGTTTCTGCCCGTTCAACTTCACCTTTATAGACCTGTTGGGCAGCACCACGGGGCGATACGGTGAAGGGAAAGCGAGAACCATCTTTCGCTTCGGCCAACCAGAGACCCGTAATGGTGGCACTTTCCGGTAATGAGAAGCTGTAGAAAATCTCTTGGGCGTCAGCAGTTTTGTTTTCGTATTGCTCGTAAACTTCAAGTTCAGCCCAGTCGCCATTTTCTTCTACAGTGACTGTCTGTTCTGCCAGACGAATGACCTTTTGGTCCAGGTTAAGCACACCAGCCTGGGTTTCGTCTCGGTTGGCGGTTGCTTGGAGGGCGTTACGGATTTCGGTGCGTTCTGCCTTTTGAATGGACGTATCAAAAAAGCTGGTGTAGAGCGCTTCTGCTTTGGCATCATCGTTGCGATCGCCTTTATACAAAAACGGTGACAGCAGCGCATTATGAAAGTCTTGGAATACCTGAGCATCGGTTTCTGGCATATCAAAAACCGCCTTATACATTTCCCTCAGCTGATTGCTTTCTTCAGCAGTACCGAGATAGCGATAGCGGAACAGATAGCCGTGTACTAGCCCCTTGCGAATAGTTTCTGACTGTTTGACCAGGGTTAAACGGTCAGCTGGAGTTTGCGGTGCAGGTCCATCTAACAAGCTAAAGGCTTGGGCCTGGGGCTGGGGCAGTTGCAATAGCCCGAAGAGCAAACAGCTGATGCCAACGACAACGCCAGTAACAGCCCAGCCATGGCCGTGCTGTTTAGTAAACGCTTTACGAATGCGATGCCAGGAGAGCGCATAAAAATTGACGAAAACGTAGGGCATGGAAACAAGCACCAAGGCGCTTGAACCCCATAATACGAGGAAGAGAAAACCGACAAGAATTAAGTGAGGCTGGCTTAGCATCCGGCCTATTTCTTGTAACCACCACCACCAGTCAATATTTAATAGTCCCGTTATGGTGCCGTAGATCAGAACGCATAGGGCAGGCACAGTGTAGAGCAGCAGTAGTGTGCCTGCATACAGGCCAGTGAACAGGATTAAGCTGTGGCCAATCATTTGTGCCCAGGCCAATCGCGGTCGGTAGGCGGCATAGCCAGCCAGAGTTTCGATGGCAAACATGGCAATGGCAGCTAGCACCGTTATTAGGATATGGGCACTGGCTGGGGTGGTGTCACGAATAAGGAATAACCGCAGCAGGCACAGGCCAAATAGGGGCACTTCCACACCGTAAAACAACCGCATCAGTAATATCGGATGTTTGCGCAGCCATTTGCCGCCGACCACGGTGCAGATTGGGGGTACCACCAGCATGCCAAGAATGCTAGCGACAAAGGCGGGTGGAATTTCGCCCATGCGAGCGGCTTCGAGGATGGGGAGTCCTGCCACTGGCAGTAGCCAGAAATAGATAAAGCCAATAAAGGCAATGTTCCAGACCCAGAAGATAGTGTGAGATAGCCAGTGGAGCGCGGTTTTCATGACTTATGCAAGGAATAACGCAGACTGTTTGGTTTGACACAACCCGGCTAAAGGGCTTTACGGGCAAAGGCTGGAAACTTTATAGGGATTTCACGTTGAGCCTCAAAAAGTTAGCAATACCTTGCCACCTAAGGATTCCAAGTTTTATTAGTGCAAATACACTTCCTCAGGAGGGGATGAAGTGATTCCTAGGGGTGTTGGAGGTGCGTAGTGGAGTCTTGAAATTATTTGTGGTTAATAAAAATTTCTCTTCGTGGGAAGGCTATTGCGAAGGCGGGGTGGGTTTCGATTGCTAACACTAGTAACCGAAACCCGCCTCGCGAATTCTACTGGGAACGGAAAGATCGTAGTAGATGTCCTGAGCAGATGATTGCTGGGTCGAGACAGAATTCTGATCTGGCTCAACTAGCAACTTAAGTACTTTAACAACTGCTCGCTGGACACTATGACGGATCAAGACCATGGGCTTATGTGTCCACTGGTGGCTACAAAATCTGAATTTTGAGGTAAGAGAATTGGCTGTGGGTATGGCCTGCTAGCAAATCAAAGGACTGTAGGGAGGTCCTTGTTTAACCAAATTCATCAATTTTTTCTGGTTTCAGGTCTACAGTAATGTTTCTCCATATTTCAGTTTGTTAATCCTTGATAGCATTAATTTCACAGATGACTTTCCTCTGATTTTCAATGCAGCTTTGCCTTTTGCTTTAACGACTTATAAAGACCGCGATCTCAACTGTTTGTCTGCTGTGCTTAGAGATCGCTATCCCGAAACCTTTGAATCACTGGAAGCAGCAGAAAAGTTTGTTAATGAGCAGCATTGGTAATACTCGTCACGTAGCTCAGTCAAACCACACAAACAGTACCTCCAACCCTAAACAAGTTCTACCATTCGCTGTGTTTTATTCAAGGCCTGTTATAGCGTAGCCAGTATTATCAAAAAACAAGCTCTATTGATTGTTTCGCCTTAGTCTGACATAAAAACAGTCAATCAATTATGAAAAATCTTGAGTATTATGGTGCAATCTGTTGTCAAAAAAACAAAAATATCTGGCTTTCATGTTCACTACGACAACTTTAATTAGTGACCAGCGGATTGCGCCCACACAGCTCAGTATGTTGAAAATCTGTCCTAGTAAATGGTAAAAATCTCTGCCAAATTCTATACTCTATGGCAGCCGATGTAGGACTGGCCCTAAATGACACTCACGCTGCTAAAGATAGCTGGGCAGAAACGCCAGTGACAAAACGGTCTCAAACTCTTCTCAGTATTGCCGACCGCATGGCCGACCGCATGGTGGGACGAGGATTTTATGAGGAAAAAATTATTGTTTGGAGAGGCGTTCCATAGAACGCCTGTACATCAAAAGGTGGGGCCTAACTGATTGCTTATTCTTGGGGACCAGAGGTAATTATCTTTAGGAAGATCAGGTTAGGTCGATGCCAAATACCCAGTCTTTGTATTGTGGGTCTCGTCCTTCTGTAATAGCTGAGAGTTTTTCGCGAATTTTATCGGTGATGGGTCGCACTGTTGATAGCGTGTAATTCTCCACCTGTCGTACTGGGGTTACCTTGGCTGCAGTACCGCTGAGAAATACTTCATCGGCAATCAGCAACTCTGATTTATCTACAGGGCGTTCAATGACATCGATACCTAAATCTTGAGCGACCTGGAGTACGCTGTCACGGGTGATACCTTCTAGAATGTCCTGCTCAAAACCGGGGGCAATTAGTTTGCCATTGCGCACAATAAAAATGTTCATCCCTGAGGCTTCGCTGACTTTACCTTGGGAGTTCATCAAAATGGCTTCGTCAAAGCCTGCTTCGACGGCCTCAGTCTTGGCTAGGGAAGAGGTAATGTAAGCGCCGCTAATTTTGCCTCGCAACGGCAGACTGCGATCTTCCTGGCGATACCAGGAACTAACCCGACAACTGACACCCTCTGGTGAGAGATAATCCCCAAGTTCCAGACCATAGACGAAAAAGTCTTTTTTTACGTTATGTAGTCGAGGGGCAATGCCCAGGTCTGAGGTGTATACAAAGGGCCGAATGTAGAAGGATGTTTTGGGGCTGTTGTGCTTTACAAATTCTGTAATTACATGCTGAATTTTGTCCGCCGGTAAATCAAAATTCAGCAATCGAGCACTTTTACTTAGGCGGGTACAGTGGCGATCTAACCGAAATAGCAAGACCCGATTTTCATTCTGAGGATCGGGAATGCCGCGTAAGCCACCAAAGGCACCTGTACCGTAGTGCAATGCATGGGTGGCAATGGAAATTTTGGCATCTTCAAATGGACAAAACTGACCCTCAAAATAGGAAATCGGCAGAAAGTTGTGCATTGGCTCGGCAGCTTCAAGAAATTGTTCTACCTAGGATAGAGGAGTTCTTGAGTAAACGGAAAGTTGGTAGGGGGTAATGTTGGGGTTCCTTAAGATTTTGGAGAGGGAAAGTTTTGAGTTCATTAGGAGTAAGCGATTAATAGAATCTGGAACGTCTTTACATTCAAAAATTGGGCCTTAGTAATTTTCCTTCCTTGGTTTTGAGTTAATGCCCATTGGCTTGGTAATACCCTGTTTCAGGCAACTCACTCAAAATTCAAAATTTAGGACTCAAAACTAAACATTAGACCAGAGTGATCGCCGTAATTTCTGGATTACAAAACAACCGTCCTGGGGCATAGCTGCCCAGGCCACGATTTACATAGAGTAAATTCTGGCCTACTCTGTGCAGGCCCATGGCCCATTCCCAGTGGTCGACGACGCTGGCGCATTTGTCGCTCAGGTAGGGGATATTGCTTTTTCGGAGTATTGTGGGCAGTCGCTTGCGGAACTGGAACCAGTGACGGGCGACGTTGCCGATGCCGGGTAGGATGATTTGACCGCCGTGGGTATGGCCGGATAGCTGTAGATCGACGCGCCAGGGCATCATGTGTTCGGCGGTGTCGGGATTGTGGGAGAGGACGATGCGCGGCAATGTGGTGGGTAGCTGGTCTAGGACAGTTGGGGTAAAGTCGCGGTTGTAGTAGTCGGCTAGGCCGACCAAGGCGAGGTCATTTCCGAGGGGATAGTCGATTTGATTCCAAAGGACTCTGATATTGATGTCGATTAGGGCCTTAGTGACGATGCCTCGAGCCATGGGCCAGTAATTATCGTGGTTGCCCAGGATGGCATAAGTGGGAAAGGCTTTGGCGAGGGGACTTAGCTGCTTGGCCAGTGGATAAATAGGGTCGGGTTCGGCGGTGATGAAATCGCCTGTGAAGACGATTAAATCGGGGTTGAGGGTGGAGACGGTTGCGATCGCATCGGCCAATGTTTTTTCAGCCAGGCACTTTCCGTCGTAGTGAAAATCCGATAGCTGCACAATGACCGTGCCCTGGAGTCGCTCAGGTAAATCCCGAATAGGTACTTCCAGGGTTTCAACCGTTAGCGGACCAACAAATAAAGGGCGCATAGTTTCAGGAACGAAAGATTCGTTACTTAACTTAACTTCTGATGTTTAGCCTGACCATGGTGGCTTGTCATGGCCCATTGTCAACTTTGACAGTTGCCGGACTGGTCTATGTAAGGCTATGGGTGCAGAGTTTATCGATGAAATTATAAAATCCACGTGAGTTTAATTTTGAGTTCTTAGTTCTAAATAAATTTGGATATCAACTTAAACTGAAAAACTCTGACCAGGTAGGGAATCAAGCATCAGAAGTCAGTGATGTCCCGATTCCTAGCTTCTGATTCCTGAGCATTATCCTGGGGGAAACGTTCTGATTTGAGTTGATACCTTTAAACTAAACTCACCCAAGGCACTTTTAGATACCGTTTTACAGGACGTTTTTATGACTGCTGCCACACTTACGCCCCAGGAACAAAGTAATCTTGCCCAAGCGATTGACTACAGTCATGTCCAGTCGGTGGCTGGCATCTGGCCCATCGTTGCTGAGCGCTTTTCCAACCAAATCGCCCTGGAAGATCCCCACAGTACCCCCCAGCTAAAGCTGACCTATGGTGAGTTAAACGAACAAATTAAACAGTTTGCTGCCAGTCTACAAACACTGGGCATTAACCCCCAGGACAAAATTGCTCTCTTTTCAGATAATCAGCCCCGCTGGCTAGTGGCTGACCAGGGAATCATGACCGTTGGAGCGGTGGATGCTGTGCGCGGTTCCCAAGCTGATAAAGATGAACTCGCTTACATCCTTGAAAATAGTGATGCTGTGGCGATGATTGTGCAGGATCAAGCCACCTTGAATAAGCTAGCCGACTGCCTTGGGGATAAAAATCTACGGTTTATTGGGCTGCTGTCGGATGAAACGCCTCAGCTAGAGACGACGACCAAACTGCTGAATTTTACACAGCTGATGGAGCTGGGGGTCGGTGTGGAGCTGGAAGCTGTGAAATGCGATCGCACCGACCTCGCCACTTTAATGTACACCTCTGGCACCTCCGGCAGACCCAAGGGCGTCATGCTCAGTCAAGATAACCTACTATCCCAAATTTCAGGGGCCTGTAGTGTCGTGCATCCCAAGCCGGGCTCCAAAGTCATGAGTATCCTGCCCATCTGGCACTGCTATGAACGCACCTTTGAATATTTCACCCTGTCCCAGGGCGTACAACAGGTGTACACCAATATTCGCCACGTCAAAAAAGACCTCAAAGCCTACAAACCTAATTACATGGTGGGTGTCCCTCGACTGTGGGAGTCCATCTATGAAGGCGTACAAAAACAGTTTCGCGAGCAACCCGAAAGTAAGCAAAAACTGATCAACTTTTTTCTACACCAGAGCCAGCGCTACATAGCCGCCAAGCGCATTGCCGAGAACCTTAGCCTCGACTATAGCCCCAGCGCCTTTGACCGAGCCATGGCCAGCATTCAGTGCGCCGTCCTCTTACCCTTCCATAAGCTGGGCGACTCCATGGTTTACAAAAAAATCCGCGAAGCCACAGGCGGCGACATTAACTTCGTCGTCAGCGGTGGCGGTTCCATTGCCGATCACCTGGAAGACTTCTATGAAATCATCGACGTTGCCATTCTCGGTGGCTATGGTCTCACCGAAACCTCTCCCATCACCCACGTACGTCGCCCCTGGCAAAACCTGCGAGGGGCCGACGGTCAACCCCTACCCGGCACCGAAACCCGCATTGTCGACCTAGACAGCCGTCAAGACGTCCCCCAGGGTCAGAAAGGCCTTGTACTAGTCCGTGGTCCCCAAATCATGCAGGGGTACTACAAAAATCCTGACGCCACCAGCAAAGCCATCGATCCCGACGGCTGGTTCGACACAGGTGACCTTGGCAAAATTACTGCCAACGGCGATCTGGTCATCACCGGTCGTGCCAAAGATACCATTGTCCTCACCAGCGGTGAAAATATCGAACCCCAGCCCATCGAGAACGCCTGTGCCCGCAGCAAGTACATCGATCAGATCATGCTTGTCGGCCAAGACCAAAAAGTCCTTGGAGCCCTGATCGTTCCCAATCTAGAAGCCCTCAGCCAGTGGGCCACCACCCAGGACATTACCATCGACGAAGCCAACCCCGTCGAGTCCCTGAATAACTCTAAAGTCCAAACCCTCTTTAAACAAGAACTT
Source organism: Leptothoe sp. EHU-05/26/07-4 (assembly GCF_043421015.1). Lineage (NCBI taxonomy): Bacteria > Bacillati > Cyanobacteriota > Cyanophyceae > Nodosilineales > Cymatolegaceae > Leptothoe > Leptothoe sp. EHU-05/26/07-4. The sequence goes on along the minus strand of NZ_JAXSQV010000002.1, from coordinate 1,293,380 downwards.
ACCCGCGAAGTCAAAGCCCGCCCTGGCCATCGCCCCGATGAACGCATTGGCCCCTTTACGCTGTTAAGCGAACCGTTCTCCATGGAGAACGGTATGCTAACCCAAACCATGAAAATCAAGCGTCCGGTCGTTACCCGCAACTATCAAGACGTTATCGATGGGCTATTCAAATAGGGGATATCTAATAATTACCGTGATTGCGTAATTACAGAATCATGCCATCACGGGGTTGAAAAATCGTATAGGTTATCCCGGGTCACCCACAGGGGGATGTCCCTAAGATATATATGTGGAGCGATAGAGAAAATCCAAAGAATCTATAGGTTATTCCAGGGCACCCACAAGGGGATGCCCCTACAAGATATGCAGGTCAGAATCTACAAAATCGACCCCGCCGTAACGTCTGTCTACGCAATGTGGGATACCCTTATACGTTGGGTCGTAGGGTGGCGTCCCGGCCCTACCCAGGGAAACCCCAGTTTGCCTAAACGAGATCCTAACTACTTCCGGAAAGGACACACAGATGGCCCCCAATCAACCCCTTAAATATCCTCCCCGAGTCCCTCAAACCCATAGAAAATCTTGCAAAAGTCCCCTTTCCTACCGGAGAGGGTAATATACCTAGTGAAATTGATCACTAAAACCAGTCTTTATTTATAGTTTCATGGACGCTTCGCAATCCCAACTACTCCTAAAACGAGTCATCAACGTCAAAGCCGTCGTTACCCCACTTTGGAAAGAAGAAGCCCAAAATCAACTACAAAAGCAGATCAACGGCATTGACAGTCGCCTACAACAACTCGAAATGCAAGGCCAGCGCATGGTAACTGAGCTACAAAAGCAAGAAGCCAACGAAGCTGTGCAAAAACAAATGGCCGCTGTACAAAATAAAATCAACGAAGACAAAAACAAGCTACTTCAGCAAAAGAACCAGGTTTTACAGCAGCTACAGCAAGTTCAAACCCTAGAACTCAACAAAGAAGTCAGCCAAGGCCAGATCGATGGTTTCTTCAAGGTGTCCACTGGCGATAACCTCGTCAAAAAAATGCAAGTAGAAATCCTACTACGTGACGGTGTCATTGAAGAAATTCGCGGTGAACTATAGGTTGGGGCTTACCCATTATTAGGTGTGTATCCCTAAATCCAAAGAGAGAAGTAAGCTCCAGCCTACGCACAAACATAAAATTTATATTCGACACCAATCGTGACTTCGCGGTTGGTTTTTTATTTTGCTGTCCATTTAATTTAATGACACAAAGTCTTTTAGAATAAGATGCTGGCGCGCCTTTACGGTTCGTTAATTTATTTGTTGTCCATCCGTCCTGGAATTTTCCAATGATTCGCGAAGTGTTCATGCCCGCCCTTAGCTCAACCATGACTGAGGGCAAGATCGTTTCTTGGACAAAAAGCCCTGGTGACAAGGTAGAAAAGGGTGAAACCGTTGTCATCGTTGAGTCTGACAAGGCTGACATGGACGTCGAATCGTTCTATGAAGGGTATCTGGCCACTATCGTTGTAGAAGCTGGTGGTGTTGCGCCAGTGGGGAGTGCGATCGCACTCCTAGCCGAAACCGACGCCGAAATTGAAGAAGCCAAAAAGCAAGGCGCTGCCGCTGCCGCTGCCCCAGCCACTGCTCCAGCTCCTACCCCCGAACCCGTCGCCACCGCGCCTGCTGCACAAAACGATAATGGTGCTGCTGCTACCGCCACCACCGCCACCAGTGGCCGCCTCATCGCTTCACCCCGTGCCAAAAAGCTGGCTAAGCAACTCAAAGTTGATATCAAAACCCTAGTGGGGTCTGGTCCCCACGGTCGCATCGTCGCTCAGGATGTTGAAAAAGCGGCCGGTCAAACACCTACGCCCGTTGCTGCCGCTGCCGTTGCACCTGCTGCCGTTGCCGCCGCTGTTGCACCCGCTGCTTCGATTCCCGCTGCACCCACTGCACCCCCGCCGGTACCTGGTCAGGTGACTCCCTTTAACACCATGCAGCAGGCCGTCGTTCGCAACATGAACGCTAGCCTGACCGTACCTGTCTTCCGCGTCAGCTACAGCATCACCACTAATGCCCTAGATGCGCTGTATCAGCAGATCAAGCCTAAGGGCGTGACCATGACTGGTCTGCTTGCAAAAGCTGTTGCGGTCACCCTAACTAAGCACCCCATCGTCAATGCCAGCTATACCGACGCCGGTATTCAATACAACGGCAGTATTAACGTTGCCGTGGCCGTGGCTATGCCCGATGGCGGTCTGATTACCCCAGTTCTGCGCGGCGCTGATCAGATGGATATCTACTCTTTATCCCGCGCTTGGAAAGACCTCGTTGCTCGCTCCCGTAGTAAGCAACTACAGCCTGAGGAGTACACTACTGGCACCTTTACCCTGTCTAACCTGGGGATGTTTGGTGTTGACAGTTTCGATGCTATTTTGCCCCCTGGCACTGGTTCAATTTTGGCCATTGGCGGCGCTAAGCCCACCGTGGTTGCTGACGAGTACGGCATGATCGGTGTTAAGAAGCAGATGACCGTAAATATGACCTGTGACCACCGCATTATCTATGGTGCTGATGGTGCTGCCTTCTTAAAAGACCTGGCGGATCTAATTGAAAACAATCCTCAGTCCTTGACCCTATAGGATTTGTTTCTGCCCTCTGTAGAGTAGTGAAATCATCAACTAATTTGACATCTTTGATGATCCTTGAAGACATCGCGTTTAAGCAATGCGATGTCTTTTTATAGAGACGTTAGAGCAAGCGATAACTATTGGAATCAAATAGAGCATAGGACGCATTGATATATCCATTCAAGGGGGAATATGCTACATTCTTACATCTTTAACTTATGCTACAAAGTCCTGGATGTCGTAGTTTGGGGCGAGAAAAAGATGCTACATCCGAATGGCACGGACGTAGGTCGAATCAAGCCATCAGTTTAACTTTAAGCACTGAACGCGGTTGCTACATTCTGGGAAAAAGTCACACCCATTTCACATTTACTCAAGATCTGAGCAAAGGGCAGACCGAGACTATCTTGATACTTTTGCTTGAGAATCTCCACACGATTCGGCATAGTAAAGGCAGTAGTATATTGGGGCTTCCAGGTTGTAAGCTTCTCAGATCATCATGTCTGAGGCCTTTTCCGCGACTTTTACGTCAGTGCCATTCTGCTATATAGCAACCTCTTCAGGTAGTGGACCAAACTGCTACAGCTTACAAATAGTCATGTAAAAAGGGGGACATGATAAAAATATGTTTCAGAATATGAAAGTTATAATTGAAATTATGACACGCTTCATTTGAAGAACGCTAAGCTAAATCCAATATAATGCTCGTTTTAAGCTCATGAATCGCCATTCTACATCTAAAAAGATCTTAGTATTGGCAGCTCATCCTAAGAAATCTTCAGAGTTGCGCTTAGGAGAAGAAGTGAGAGAAATTGAAGAAGGGCTTAAGCGTTCACTTCATAGAGATAGCTTTAATTTAATTTCAAGATGGGCTGTAAGGCCAAAAGATTTTCGTAGGCATTTACTAGACATAAACCCACAAATAGTTCATTTTTCTGGACATGGAGTTCACGAGGATGGGATTGTACTAGAAGATGAGTTAGGCGATATACAGTTAGTTTCATCTAAAGCTCTGAAAAGTTTATTTAAGCTCTTTTCTAGCAGGGGGGTTGAGTGCGTGCTACTAAATGCCTGTTATTCAGAGAAACAGGCTGATGCTATTAGTCAGCACATAGATTATGTGATTGGCATGAGTAAAGATATTGATGATGAAGCTGCTATATCTTTCTCAGTAGCTTTTTATGATGCCTTAGGAAATGGTTGGAGTTACGAAGAAGCTTTTGAGTTAGGCTGTAATTCTATCCAAATGGAAGATTGGCCAGACTTTAGTATTCCGATCCTCAAGAAAAGGAGGGAATTGATAGAGGGTAAAGCTAACAGTCATGATATTAAAAATGTTGAAGCAGAAATTTTAAAGCGAAAAGAGCAAAAATTAAAGGAACTAGAGAAGCTGATTGACTCATCAGAAGATGTTAAGAGTCTTCCCAAAGAGATATTCTTAGATTTTTTAGCTCTCCGAGATGAAGTTGAAATATTAAAACAAGTCAATCAAGATGTTGATCAAAAGAGTAATAAAGCAGAGAAAGATTTCTTGAAAGATTCTTACGGGATACCTGAATTACCTGTGGAATTTATTGATCGACCAGAACAGCGTGAAACTATTGAAGAACCACTAAAATCTAGAGAAAGATGGGTCAAAACTGTTGTTATTCAAGGTATGGGTGGCACAGGTAAAACTGTGCTTGCAACTGAAATTGTTAGAAATATTAAAAATAAGTTTGAGAAAGTTATATGGGCCTCAGCAAATGAGTCGCCGATTGATTTAGCTGATTTACTGGATATTGTATTGAGAAAGCTTGATTATCGTTCTGATCAATTAACCTTAGCTCAGAAGCAAGAACAGGTCAATGATTTACTTCGAAAAAAACGATATCTATTAGTGATTGATAGTTTTGAAAGAATAGGAGATGATCGAATTGATAAGTTTTTAGGTGATAAAACCTTTTATCCAAGTAAGATTCTTATCACAACAAGACAATTTTATCCTCAAGCTTCTTGTTTGATAACGCTTGAAGGTTTAACACGTCAGCAAACACGACGAATGCTGGAGCGAGCAAGACTAAAGAAAGGAGTGAAGCACGCTTTTACAACGGATACAGTGAAGGCTATTTATAGTGCGACTGGTGGTTTGCCACTTGCATTGGGGGTGATAATTGGCCTTCTTTCCGAAAATGTGTCTCTCAATGTAATTATTAATAGCCTAACTGGTCGAGGAACAAGTCCAGATGAAGCATTATCAGCAGATGTCTCTAAGGTAGAGGCAATGTTCACAACCTTAATTGGTGCCTCATGGAAAATTGTTAGCAATAATGCTCAAAGAATTCTAATGGGGATGACATTTTTTGCGGCACCTGCTTCAGAACAAGCTATTCAAATTATTAGTGATACTGATCAAGAAGAATTTCGTTCTGAAATTGATCATCTAATAAGGTTGTCACTTTTACATACTCATCGTGAGCAAATGGGTGGCGATGAGTTTCGATATTCTATTCATCCCCTAATTCGTAGTTTCGCAAGTGAAAAGATAAACAGCAACACAAATTTAAAACAAGAAATATATGGTAAGGCCGTTGATTACTTTACCGAACTTATGGAGGAATTAGGTCGTCCAGGCCTAGAATTAACAAAATACAATAAACTGGAGCAAGATTTAAAGAACTGTATTGCTACATTTGATTGGTGTAAAGCTCAAAGAGATTTTGCAAATACGTTTAAAATTGTCGAATCATTACATCATTTTCTGTTTGAACGAGGTTTTTGGGATACCCGTATTCAGATATGCAGTTCTGCATTTAATCTAGAAGATGATTCAACAGATAGGAATCCTGAAATCTCATGGAGATTAGCTTTCAGAGCAGGGTGGGTTTGCAGTCGTCAAAACAACTATGAAGAAGCTAAGCAGTGGCGAAAAAAAGCTAAGTCAAGCTTGAAAAAAGTTGCAACAGATAATGTTTTTTATAAGCTTTATCAGGCCAAAAACCTTCAATTGAGTGCTCTAATTGCCCATGGCGAGGCGATAGAGGCTGTAGAGGAATATAAACAACTTACAATTCCTGAAATGATTGGAGATATCAATAATCTCTTTGAACAATCAAACAATTATCATGATGAGGCTCGTCAACTACTGACACAGTATCTACAGGAACATGGCCTGACTTGGTCTTCAGAGGAGCCGGAGTACACTATTTCAATTACTGACTCTAATCAAGGAGATTTGGCTGTTGATAGAGGTCATTGGAATAACATTATTAATCAAAAAGATGAGAGCATAAAATATTATGAGATTGCTCAAAAATTATATTCTAAAGTCTTAGATGATGCACAAAATAGTAACTGGAGAAACAGAGATGCATTTATAGCATTTAGTGCAGCTAATTTAGGTCATGTTGAAATTTGGCTAGGTCAGAAGCCTCTTGAGGAGATCAAACGACGTTTTGATAAAGCACTCCAGATAGCTCAATATATTGGTAGAGACCATACCATTGCATGGTGTTATCGTGGATATGGTTTAATTGCTAGGCGATTAGCTAAGAATGAATCATCGATACGTAAAAAGAAGAAGAAACTGAAAGAAGCTTTAGAACAACTTAGTGATGCTTTAGATATTTTCGAAAGAATCGGACGTAGAGAGAGGGTTACAGAAACTCGAAAAGCCTTGCTTGAAGTAGAAACAGCTTTAGGTGCTTTATAACCTCTTAAGTCGTTTTGAGAAATATGATTTTTCTTCAAAGTCAATTTTCTGAAAATCGAACTATTTCTCAATTCTATAGGTCTTGTAGAGATTAGAGATTAATGATACTTTTAAAATTTCTGCTATAAAATTAAGGCAAATTTCAGACCTTGAAGAATTTCTCTAGAATATAAAGCATATCTCTACCAGGGGCTGCCCACCAGGGTGTATGTCGACCAGTAAAAAGGATGGTCAAAATCCCAACGTCCGTGATATTTCAGTTCTGGAAAATGCGCTAATGCTTCCCCATCAAAACCATATAATGTCCCATCTGCAAACGACAGTTCACCTCGTAACATAGCTAGCTGTGCCTGGCGTAGGGCATTGGCTCGCACTGAATTTTCCTGTAGATTGTCATAAAAATAGGTCATTAACCCTAGCGTTCCCTCATCACTGATGGGCCAGAGACTAGCAACGGAGGTTTGTACCCCCGCATTCACCGCTAAGCCAGCAAAGCCATATTCGGCCTCACGATCGCCCAGAGCCGTGTTGCAAGCGCTTAATACCATCAGGGCAATGTTGGCATCCTGTAAGCCTAAGGTGTGGACTTGATCCAACTGTAGGGGCTGGTCCCACAGTTGAATATAGGAATTGTGTGGTTCACCGGGGGCAAACACACCATGGCTCGCTAAATGAACAATCCCATACTGATTGCGGGCAACTTGGGTTTGCAAATTATTGAGGGTAAATCTTTCATTGAGAAATACCTCACTCTCATGAAATGCTTCGGTAACAATGTTTAGTTCTTCAGGTACAGCGGGTAGAATCTGTTGTGATTGAAACTGCGCCGCTCCCATGGCTAGCAGGTGAGTGTTCTCCAGTTGAGAATAGAGAAAATTTTCAGGATTAAAGTCAGTCAAGCTAAAACTGGGAATCACCCCTAAGCTGTAACGTTCAACTAAGTACTCATTCCCATCGTGAAGTGCGGCAACGGGTAGAGTACGTAAACCTGTGTCCATGGCCAGGGCTAAGCTTTGGATTCCTTGGCTTTGTAATTCATTTTCTATGGGCGAGATCAACCAGCTATATAGCTGTTGAGCAGGGGGCAAGTATTGGGATGGGACAGATATGGAGTTGGTTACCTGGGCGTAAAAATTCTCTGCTATGGCCATTACGTCACTGCGGGTAACCCCTTCAACTTTTCGTCGTATGGTCTGTCCTGTATGGGTGATTAGAAGGAGTCCCAATTCATCATTATTGGGGTTTAAGGGACTAGACTCGGATGCTGCTGTAGTGTTCTCTTCCGATGGCAAAAAGTATATGTATAGAACACCGGGCTTTACCCCCATAATCTCTTCAACATTACCAAGGGTTGCTTGGGCCGAGGCCAGGCTGGTGGATGAGATGCTAACACGCTCGTATAGATTTAAGTGAGACTTAAACTGATCGGAAAATGAATTTTCTAAACGTTCAAACAGCGCACTGTTAGAATCATTGGCACCCACTGAAGACGTTGCTTCATCTAAGGGGGTAGCGCGGCTGTCGAGGAGCGGAGATCTCAAATCGGTAGTAAATAGGGAATTAGCTGTAGGTAGTTCAATAACCGTAGGCAGGTTAGTACTTAGGGGGGAGTTAACTGTGGGAGAAGGATTACGGGTGAGCGGTGTGGGAGGAGTGGGGGGAGTGGGAGGTGCTAAGATGTCTTGGGTTAGAAAAGTGATATTGCCAAGGGAATAGCTATTTAAATACGAGTTATCTATGGCAATTTTAAATTCACCACTGGTGATCAGGGCATCACTGCCTAGAATGCTGCTATCACCAACTCGAAAAGGGGTGGCACTATTGCCGCCATGGCGAATAGTAATGTTACCTGTGCCATTGGTGGCGGCTGTGGAAATACTGGCGACGTATCCGTCTAAACTGGTAAAGCTGTTGGTGGCTCGAAAGAATTGGTCGGTGGTAATATCCACATTGCCGCCTGCACTATCTCCCTCGGCTCGAATGCTTTGAACCTGAATAGTATCTGCTGCATTCAGGGTGACATTGCCCCCTGTAGTGCCAGTGGTGTCAATCTGTTGTGAGGTAATTGTTGTTGCTGCATTAACGATGGTATCACCACCATCCAGAGGGCCCGTGGTCAAAATATCTTGAGTCCTGATAGCTCCACCGCTGTTGAGTATCACACCTCCTGGAGCTGTGAGATTAGCAGTTGTGATATCTTTTGCCGCTGATAGTGTAAGGTCAGGTGCTGTCAGATTAAAGCCTTGGGTATCAATCTTTCCATTGTCTTGAGGAGAGATAATCGTAGTGGGAGAAAGTAGGGTTATATTGTCTCCTAGGGTAATGGTGCCACTACCCTCCGCATGACCAATGGTAATAGCTGTAAAGCCACTGTAGATACTTGCTAATTCAGCTGTGGAAATTGTCAGAGCAGAGGGGGTATCAGAACCGCCTAGTTGAATATCTCTGGAGGTTGACAAGGGAGAAAGATTTAATGCTTCAGTCCCTACAAGGGCCGTGCCTAGACTGATAGTGTCTCCTATATAGGTAAGTGGACCGGCACCGCCATCTAAATCTTCAGTAAATCCGGCACCGTTGGTAAGAATGTTGATCTGGTCGGATTGATTGCCTGCGATCAGATTTTGGATGTTGGAGAAATTGTCTACTCCTGTGCCATTACCGGTATTGCTAGCTGTTAAGTTCCAAGTACTGTCAACATTGTCACCAATTAAGGTATTACTACCGATTCCGCCATTTATAAACTCAATGGGGGTATTTGCATTGAGCCTAAACGTGTCGTTACCGTTGCCGCCAATGAAGGATTCCAGTGTATTAAATTCATCAAGGCCGGTTGCATTATTGGTTTGAAAATCAACATTAATATTGGTGGTGTAGGCGCTGTAATTAGCTGTGTCGCTGCCATCGCCGCCAGTTAGGGTGCCCGTGATTGAGGCACCATTGCTAAAGATAAAATTATCATTGCCGGCCTGACCGTTTAAATTTTCAAAGCCATTGAAGGCTAGGGTGTTGATAGTGCCAATATCCGTACCAGTGAGAGTAATGTCGTCGTTACTATTTGTTCCCTGTAACGTATCAGTATTACCACTACCTCGAAAGTCTTCTATATTGGTGAATGCTGCGACGTTTGTTGTTATTTGATTCTCAAGATCGATGGTGACACCAATGGCACTAGACCCGTAATCTAGGGTGTCTGTTCCTAAGCCTCCATCCAGTGTGGTCCACGTTCCTCCATTGACAACAAAACGATCGTTACCATCCCCTAACAGAATAGTCTCAAAGCCTTGAAAGTTAGTACCATTTAAGGTGCCAGTGGCTGCACTCGTGAGTGTAGCCACATCATCAGTGTTTGTCCCTTGCAGTGTATTAGAACCACTTCCAGCAATTATATTTTGAATATTGCGGATGCCCCCAGTACCCGGTGCATTACCAGTTTCCAGGTCGAGGGTCATATCTGTAATGTAGGCACCGTAATCTAGAGTGTTGTTACCCGTCCCACCATCAACGATGCCGCTAATAACAGCTCCATTTCCAAAAATAAAGCGATCGTCTCCACCGGCACCATTAACTGTTTGAATGCCAGCAAAATTTATGCCATTAAACGTGCCAGCATCCACCCCTGAAAATGTGATGGTGTCATTGCCATCAGCCCCTGAAATCGTATCATTGGTACCATTGCCAACGACAATTGAATCGATGTTTTTGAAGCTCAGACCGTTATTAAAAAGGTCATTGAGATGACCTTGATTGCTGGCTGTAATTACCCAAGGTGTTACCCGATTGGGACCTCGTAGAACATTTGCCCCAAGGAGAGTGACAGGATCTTGAAACGGAGTTGTGCCTCCATCTGTAACAGAATCATTGAGAGTAATGGTACCTGTCCCATCGGAGCGTCCGATGGTGATGTTAGTAAAACCATCTTGCAGGGCTGAAACATCGGTTTCTAAAAGGTCCAGATCGAATAAAGTATTAGTGCTGGGTCCTACGTTAATGGCTAGGGTTGGATTGTCAGGTGCAATTGATAACGTTGTGCCACTAATGGAGTTGTTGCCACCATTTAAATTTAGCTCATTGCTTCTGACGGTAATGTCCTCAGCATCTAGCCTACCTGATACAGATGTGAGCAGTGGAGCTGCAAGATTAACATTGCCAGCCCCTGTTCCTGTTCTTGTATCCAGGGACTGGAGAGTAATAATTGTGCCTGAAATGCTGATATCTCGCCCCGACGTTTTCAAGGTATTGTCTGTTCCACTCATGAAAAAGCTACCGATAAAGTTGTTATCAGCGTCAGCTATAAACGTAATGGAGCCTGTTCCTGGTTGAAACGTCAGTTCATTGTTGCTACCTAAATCAATGTCGATGTTGGTATTGGCCTGTAGAATAATGTTGTCATTACCATTCCAGCTTTCTAACGTGTTGGCGTGTAGGGTTAACGTACCGAGGTCGTTATCAGTCGCATTGATATTGGGGAATAAAAGCGATTCTGTTGCAACTTCAGCAGGTGTACCACCGCTGACAATGCGAATATTGTCGGGATCAAATAAGATGGTACCTGATTCACCCTGGGGAGCGCTGAGGGAAAATTCTCCATCGAACCCTAGATGCTCTTTCCCAGAAATTTCAATAAAGCCGCCATTACCCCCTTGCTGTCCTCCCTGGGCATAGGCACCGCCGCTAAACACCGTGGCGTCATCGGCCCAAACAATTATCTGGCCCCCATGGCCTTGCTGTAGGGCACTGGCATTGATTTCAGAATCCTGGTTTACCCACGTGTACGTTGCGTTTGGTAGAGGACCTGTGCCTTGATAATTACCGCCAATATAGATCTGGCCGCCTTGGTTGATCCCATCGGCATTAATGGCTGCATCGACCAGGGAGACCCGGTCGCCTAAAAGTGCAATTTGCCCACCCTGATTACCAGCACTGCTGATGGTGCCAGTAATGGCCACATGTCCTGCTGAGGGGGTAATGGTTTCTGTTTGCGTGAGGCTGACCGTACCGTCTGTGTTGACGGTTAGGGTATCGGCATTGTCGATGTTATTGCCGGTGAGGAGGGCTGGCAGGCTGGTAGGCGTGACGCTAGGACCAGAAACTGTCTCAGCCCAGGGTGTAACCTCCAGGGTGAGTATTTGATCCGCCTGGCTTAAGCTAACTCGGTTGCTATCTGTCACGGCAGCCACAGTAACTGTGCCTGCAGGAGCCGTAATCGTCCCTACATTGGTAAGACTGCCCCCGAATAGACGGATATGTTGCCCAGGATCGACCTGTAGGTTTCCTAAATTAATCAGATGAGCGGGGGGAGAGATAAATGCCAAACTGTTAGGATGGCCGACTAACGCTTGAGGATCTGCACCATGGGTGAACCAGCCCTGATCAAATCCGATGGTGTCAGCCGTTGTGGCCGTGAAATCTCCATTGAGATTGAGATGAACGTTGGGGCCAAAGAGGATGCCAGCTGGGTTGAGTAACCAGAGATTAGCACTGGTTGGAACAGCTAAGCCACCATCAATAATGGATGCTTGATTTCCCTTAACCTTCCCTAGGATATTTTCCACTGAGTCAGGAGCAACAAATGTAACCGTTTCGCCAGTGGCTACATTGAACGCTTCAAACTGATGAAAGAGATTTGTTCCATCTGTTGACTGAGTACCCCCAGTGATTTGAATCTGATCCCCTGCCGTGGTGATAGCTGTTGTTCCTGTAGGTTGTAGTTGCCCCCAGGCAGGAGGGCTACTTAGGGTAAAAATACCTAACCAGCCCACTAACTGTAAGACATATTTAGCGGGCTGCTGCCATCCCGAATAGCCCATAATGTTGATAATGCTGAAGCCTGACAAAAGAAGGTTGTAATTATTACAACTCCCCCTTTCTAATCACAGCTAACTTATCGATGAAATGTAACCCTAATGACACGGGTTTTTATCCTAAAGTTGCTGTGAAAGCGATGGCGGTGTAAATGCTTACAGTAGTAACAAGATTTATAGTAAACGGCGCAGTAGATGTAATTACCTACTTGTTTTTACGTACATTTGCTTATCGCCCTATTCGTTTCGTAATGAATAAATGATCCCTGGGGGTGAATGTTGTTAGACCTATGAAATGTGACTCAGGCCAGACTCATCTATTTCTTATTTGTTTAAAGCTATTTAAAACTTTGTAAGCACCTTGGATGACAAATTTAGGAGTGTTTCTGTAACTGATCTAAAAGTTTTTTTCATTTCCTAGATCAGGTTTCTAACATGGGCAATAGAAGTATCTAATGGCATTGGTAAGCGATCCAAATAATTTCTTAATTACTCGGATGTTGTCCCGATGGCCAATAGATGCTTCATTCGCTCACCCACCTCAATCACAAGAGGGAATGGAGGTTCTATGGTTGAAACCTATCAACCATCTCACGAGGCCACGTTAGATCGTGACTCAATGACGCTGTCGCGCCATGTATTGCAGCAACTTCAAAGCTTTGGGCCAGATGCTCAAGATCTAAGCGCTTTGATGAATCGCATTGCCCTGGCTGGCAAGCTGATTGCTCGGCACTTATCGCGAGCGGGCTTAGTCGAAGATGCCCTCGGGTTTACCGGGCGTGAAAATGTACAGGGGGAATCGGTTAAGAAAATGGACGTCTACGCCAACGACGTCTTTATTTATGTCTTTAAGCAAAGCGGTTTGGTCTGTCGCTTAGCTTCTGAAGAGATGGAGGCTCCATTCTATATTCCTGAGAACTGTCCCATTGGGCGATATACCTTGCTATACGATCCCATTGATGGTTCATCCAATGTAGATATCAATCTCAATGTTGGTTCAATTTTTGCCATTCGCCAGCAACGGGGTAATGATGAAGGGCAAACGGGCAAAGACCTGTTGCAGCCAGGACGAGAACAGTTAGCGGCAGGCTATATTCTCTATGGCCCAAGTACGGTACTGGTATATACCATCGGTACAGGGGTGCATATGTTTACCCTTGATCCCAGCCTGGGAGAGTTTATCCTTTCGGAAGAGAACATTACAATTCCTGCCCATGGGCCTGTTTATAGTGTAAATGAAGGTAACTTCTGGCAGTGGGATGATTCTATCCGAGATTATATTCGTTACGTACACCGCCATGAGGGATACTCAGCTCGCTACAGTGGTGCGTTAGTGGGAGATTTTCATCGTATTTTGACCCAGGGCGGAGTTTTCCTGTATCCAGGCACTGTGAAAAACCCGGATGGTAAATTGCGCTTGCTTTATGAGTCGGCTCCACTGGCCTTTTTGGCAGAGCAGGCGGGGGGACAGGCCTCAACGGGAACCCAGGAAATTTTAGATGTGCTTCCCGATCGGTTACATATGCGTACGCCTTTAGTTTTGGGCAGTACAGAAGATGTGGCGTTAGTGAAATCGTTTATTCAGGATCGATTTCGCGAGCGTGAAGCTGAAATCGCTGCCATTGGCCAAGCTTAATTGGTAACTCCTTGCTGTCGACAGCGGAATTTTTTCTGTACAAACAAAACTTTTGAAAACACGAAACACCCATATAGGATATTTACCCTATGACTACAGCGAATGACAGTCCAATTCTGCATCTAAAAGACCATGGTCAAAGTGTGTGGATGGATAATCTGAGCCGAGATTTGCTTGTTTCTGGCGAGCTGGTCAAGCTAATTGACAGTCGAGATGTACATGGGATTACCTCTAACCCGGCGATCTTTGAAAAAGCGATCGCAGGTAATGAAATCTACGATCAAGAAATTGAAGCGGGGGTACGGGCTGGTCAGTCCGTTGATCAAATTTACGAGACTTTGGTCTTTGATGACATCCAACGGGCCTGCGATGTGCTTAAGCCAGTGTACGAATCCTCCCATGGTTTGGACGGCTATGTCAGCCTAGAAGTCCCCCCCAATCTAGCCCATGATGCTGAAGGCACCCTTGCTGAAGCCCGTCGCTATGCAGCTGCGATTGGGCGTCCCAACCTGATGATTAAGATCCCAGGTACACCCGAGGGGCTAAAGGCCGTTGAGCAGACTATCCGCGATGGGATCAACGTCAATGTGACGCTACTGTTCTCAGTACAGAGCTATATCGATACGGCCTGGGCCTATATTCGGGGTCTAGAAGGTCGCTTGGCGGATGGCCATGACATTAGCGCCATGGCATCGGTGGCTAGTTTCTTCTTGAGCCGCATCGATAGCAAGGTTGACAATACCCTTGATCAACTGGCGGAGTCCGATAAGAGTAAGCGGGATCAGATTGCTGGCTTGAAAGGTAAGGTTGCGATCGCAAATGCCAAGCTGGCTTACCAAGAATACAAAAAGATCATTCAAAGCGATCGTTGGCAGGCACTGGTTGCTAACGGTGCAAACGTGCAGCGCCTACTGTGGGCTAGCACCAGCACTAAGAACCCTGCCTACAGCGATGTCATGTATGTAGATGAGCTGATTGGTCCAGATACTGTAAATACCCTGCCTCCCCAGACCATTGAAGCCTGTGCCGATCACTGTGATGTGAACAGCCGCCTTGAAAGTGATGTGGATGCTGCCTATGCAGTAATTGAAACTCTTCCCACCGTGGGCATTGACCTTGAGCAGGTGATGGATGAGCTGCTGGCTGAAGGCATCGATAAGTTTATTAAACCCTTTGACCAGCTGATGGATTCATTGGTGATGAAGGTTAAGCAGCTGTCGCCTGCATAACAATAAACGTAGAGGCATCCCCCTTGTGGGTGCCCACTTCGCAGCCTAGGGCACCCATAAGCGGTGCTCCTACCATTTTTATTTTCCCTTTACCCCCAAATGGTTTCTCTCCTCGAAAATCCCCTCCGCGTTGGTCTCCAGCAAGATCGTATTCCAGAGCCTCAGATTTTAGTTATTTTTGGTGCGTCGGGAGATTTAACCCAGCGTAAGCTGGTGCCCTCTCTCTATAAAATGCGCCAAGAGCGTCGGCTACCACCAGAGCTAACAATTGTGGGGGTATCTCGTCGAGAATGGAGCCACGAATTCTTCCGTGAGCATTTAAAACAGGGTATTGAAGACTACGGTGGTGGTATTCATAACCAGATGCTTTGGGAGAACTTTGCCGCTGGACTGTTTTACTGTCCGGGTAATATTGACAAGCCAGAGAGCTATCAGAAGCTGAAAGTCTTTTTAGCTGAGCTGGATGAGAAACGATATACGCGAGGCAATCGGCTGTTTTATCTGTCGGTTGCTCCACGCTTTTTTGCTGAAGCCACCCAACAGTTGGGGGCTGCGGGCATGCTGACAGACCCAACCAAGCAGCGTTTAATTATTGAAAAACCCTTTGGCCGTAACCTGGCATCGGCTCAATCTTTGAACCAAAAAGTAAGAGCGGTGGTGCCGGAGGAGCAGGTCTATCGTATTGACCACTATCTCGGTAAAGAGACCGTTCAGAATCTACTGGTCTTCCGATTTGCCAACGCCATTTTTGAGCCATTGTGGAACCGGCAGTTTGTCGATCATGTGCAGATTACGGTGGCAGAAACCGTTGGTCTAGAAGGGCGTGCTGGCTATTATGAGACTGCTGGAGCCCTGCGGGATATGGTGCAAAACCACCTGATGCAGTTGTTTTGCCTAACGGCGATGGAACCGCCCAATTCCCTGGCAGCCTCCAGTGTGCGGGACGAGAAAGTTAAAGTATTGCAGGCAACACGACTGGCCGATCCTCTTAACCTGGATCGTTGTGTTGTGCGGGGGCAATACACCAATGGCTGGATGAAAGGACAGCCTGTACCTGGCTACCGCCAAGAAGAAGACGGGTTAGAACAATCGACGACCCATACTTTTGCCGCCATTGAGATGCGCGTCGACAACTGGCGTTGGCAAGGGGTGCCATTTTACCTACGTACGGGTAAACGGATGCCCAAAAAAGTATCGGAAATCTCAGTACACTTCAAGCAGGTGCCTCACCTAATGTTCCAGTCGGCGGCAAAGCAGATGAATGACAATATTCTGGCCTTGCGAATTCAGCCCGATGAAGGTATTTCCATGCGGTTTGAAGTGAAAACACCGGGCAGTTCTTTGCGGACACGCTCAGTAGATATGGACTTCCGTTATGATGCAGCTTTTGGTAAACCCAGCACCGATGCCTATGCCCGCTTGTTGGTGGATGCCATGCTCGGGGATCAAACCCTATTTACCCGAGGAGACGAAGTAGAAGAATCGTGGCGGGTGCTTACACCAGTCTTAGAAGCTTGGGATAGCCCAGCCGATCCTGCCCAGATTCCGTTATATGAAGCAGGTACATGGGAGCCAGTAGAGGCCGAATTCTTGCTGAATAAAGTCGGTCGTCGTTGGCGAAGACTTTAGTTATACGTTTATTAGTTATTAGTTATTAGCCATTTCAACCCAAAGAATCAATAACCAATAACTAGGACCCAACACCTCAAACCTCAAAACTTCCACCCCCTGACCTTACTATTCAATTGCGCGGTTAAAGCCATGGTGACCTCTCTAGTTACGCTACAAAAGCCTAAAGACATTTCAGTTGACGATATTGAAGCCGAGCTTCGGGAGATATGGCATAACTATGCTGCTGATGCTTCCGGTGTAGCGACGCGAGCCACGACGTTTAATGTCATCATTTATGAGCCAGAAGAGATTCAGCAGTTGTTGGCAACTCTAGGCTTTTATACCAAGCCTATTGATGGGCAGCATGGGCCAGAGACAAGACGTGCGATCGCGATCGCCCAGCAAACCTATGGCTTACCCATTACCAACCGGGTGGATCAAGTAACTTTACAGCGTCTGCGCGATGAGTTTCGGGCCCTATCTCCTGAGCTGCGTCGCTATACAAATGCCGACCTGCGGGGCTTTAGCCTTAACGAAGCCCTAGCGGCCCAAAACCCTTGTCGGGTGATTACCCTTTGCCCCACCTTTGGCGATGAAGATACTGGCGTTACGGCCCAGGTGTCTGCCTATTGCCCGATTCAGAAAAGCAGTAACAGTCGTCTAGTGTGCTGTGAGTACATTACGTTGCGAGGTACGAAGAAAGCGCTGGATCGGGTGGATAACCTGGTTAAATCTTTAGTGATTGACGATCTGCCTAAATTTATCTGGTGGAAAGCTACCCCTAATCCAGAGCAGCTTCTCTTTCAGTCCATGGCCTCTCTCGGTAGCTGCATAATTTTAGACTCCAGCTACTATGGCAATCCTGAGTCAGAGCTACTAAAGATCCATCAGCTAGTGGACAGCGGTACTAAAGTGGCTGACTTAAACTGGTATCGTCTGGCTCCGTGGCAAGAACTATCTGCCGCTTCCTTCGATCCACCTGAGCGACGGTTGGCATTGTTGGAAATGGACCAGGTGGGTGTCGACTACGAGAAAGGTAATGCCGCCCAGGCACTACTGTATCTTGGCTGGTTAGCCAGTCGTCTACAGTGGCAGCCTGAAGATTATCAATTAGAAGGCGGCGACTACGATTTACGACGCATTACCCTCAAAGGTAACCATGGCCGCTCCATTGATGTGGAATTAGCTGCTATTCCGGTGGCTGATGTGGGGGAAGTGCTGGGTGATTTGACCGGCTTGCGGATGTCATCGACTAATCTTGATGCTAACTGCTGCACCATTCTCTGCTCTGAGACGGCAGGCTGTATGCGAATGGAGTCTGGTGGGGGTGCGCAGTCTTGCTATATCCAAGAAGTAACAGCTATCTCTGACCAACGTTCTGATTTGTTATTAGAACAGCAGCTACAACGCTGGGGTGAAGATGTGCTGTTTGAGGAGAGTTTGGCGGTTACAGCTCAAATTTTGAAGCTGTTAAATAATGCTGAGAAGTAGTGAGTAAGAGGCAATTGCTGACGCCTGGATTTTAGGTTTCAGGTGCCAAGGCTCCGAATTTAGCAAACCTGATTGTATGAATAATCCCGTAAGGGCAGATCTTATACGACATCCTGACTAATAGCGCCCGGTACCGAAGGGCATTCACAAGGGGGGTGCCCCTACAGGATTGTCCATTTTTAATCGAGCTTAATGAATTCGGATTCGATACTATATCTGTTCTAGGTACAAAAGAGCCAGGCATAGCTATGCCTGGCTCTTTTGTTGTTTGAGCATCTGACTTAATGTTGCATTTAAAGCCTTATTCTGATCTTTCTCCATAAGGGACAGTTCAGCGCTCCGGAAGCATTGCGTGTGACTGCATCTGGAAGACATCACTCCTTATTTTGTAGGGTTATCCTGACTTTCAAAGTCTTAAAGACGTTGCAAACTATGAAGAAAGACTTAAACCAGGTTTGACCATGGACGGTCAGACCGCACCCCGTTGAATTGAGAGCACGTCCCATGCGTCAGATCAGGAACTACGCGTTAGTTATTGTCCTCAGTGTGGCATTGACATTAACCTCGTTGAGGCTATTTTCTAAATGGATCATCCCACCAACCATTGCTGAAGTGGGAGCGCCTGCAGCGCAGCTAGTAGAGGCTTCAAGGATTCCAGATAGCCCCCATAATTTTGTTGCAGCGGCGGTTGATCGTGTGGGTCCAGCCGTTGTTCGTGTGGATACGGAACGTACGGTTGCTACCCGTGGGCCTGATCCATTTTTTAACGATCCGTTTTTCCGTGGTTTCTTTGGCGAGGATGCATTTCCTCAGTTACCCCAGGAATATCGTCAACAGGGGCAAGGGTCTGGCTTTATTGTCGACGGCAGTGGTTTGGTGCTGACCAATGCCCATGTAGTGAACGGCGCGGACAAGGTCACCATTACCCTGCGGGATGGCCGTACCTTTGATGGCGAAGTGAAGGGAACTGACGAACCTTCTGATTTAGCAGTTGTTAAGATTACAGGCGATAACTTACCCGTAGCCCCTGAAGGAGATTCTAGCCAGCTACAGGTGGGCGACTGGGCAATTGCTGTGGGCAACCCGCTAGGTCTGGATAATACAGTTACTTTAGGGATTATTAGTACGCTTAACCGTTCTAGCTCTCAGGTGGGTATCCCAGATAAGCGTCTGGACTTTGTGCAGACAGATGCGGCCATTAATCCGGGGAATTCCGGTGGTCCTTTGCTCAATGAACAGGGAGAGGTCATCGGCATTAATACCGCTATTCGGGCTGATGCAGAAGGGATTGGCTTTGCGATTCCCATCAATAAGGCGAAGGAAATTCAAAGCTTTTTGGCTCAGGGTAAGAGGGTGCCTCACCCATTTATTGGTATCCAGATGACCAATTTGACTGTGGAGCAGGCGAAGCAGATCAATGAAGATCCGAACTCTGTGCTGACGGTGCCTGAGACGGAAGGTGTGTTGATTGTGCAGGTGGTGCCAGATAGCCCTGCGGCGAAAGGTGGACTGCGGCGTGGTGATGTGATTGTCAAAATCGATGATGCCGCTGTGACTAATGCCGAACAGTTGCAAGATGTTGTTGAGGGTAGCAAGATTGGTCAGGCGTTGAAATTCGAGGTAATGCGGGGTGATCAAATGAAGAATCTGACCGTGCGACCTGCCGAGTTGCAAGAGGCGGCTCAATAGGTTTTGGGGGGCTGGGCTGGACTTCGGCGTGAGACTTCAGCTTGAGACTTCGGCGTGAGCTCAGTCGAACGCTCAGTCGAACGCACAAGGCACAGCCCCTACAGGATTATCCATTCCCATACCAAATCCGAATGCATTACCCCCGATTAAAAGTGGATAATCTCATAGGGCCATATCCTTATGGTTGCCCTTCGATATCGGGGACAGGTAACCAGGATTTTGTATTAGTCAAGATCTGTCAAGGCTTGTTAGCCATTTGTTTTGAGGAGTAATCACCATGTTGTTATGCCAAATTGAAATGCAGGCTTTGGATCCTGTTGCTCAGGAGCCGACTTATTATATTGTTGGTCGTTATGGCTTTGATCCAGGTCTGCAGGAACAGGAAGAAGTATGGATTAACTGGCAGATATGGGATAAAAAGTTTGAGATTAAGTCGAAGGTTGTTGGGCGGCGGAAAGAGATTTATGTAGATGGTAAAAGTATTGCCTTGGGGATGAGTGAGAGCGAAAAGGAGAAATTTTTGGTAATTTATCCCGACGGTATTGAGACGTTATCAGATGGGGCTAGTTTGTTTTTGTTGAGGATCTTTGTAGAGGCTATAGATAAGGAACAGTTGTTTGAAGTGCAAAAGGCTCTTGCCCAGGGTGAGCGTAGGCTGAGACCGCAGGGGCAGTTGCCTAAGACAAAGCAATAGTATTGAAAGACGTTCCATGGAACGTCTGTACATTTCCTGTACATTTACAAATTGGAATTTAATTGATTTTGCTTCCTAACGTTTTAGCGGGCCACAAGTAGGATTATTACGGATAATATTAAAAGGCCACAGAGTATCAGGCTCAGGGTGAGTTGCTGTTTGAGTTTGGCTATGCGACGGGTTGCGATCGCATCTGCTTCTTTCAGCATTTGTTCTTTCTCTCGTTTGCGAATCGCCTCCTGTCGGGCAATGGTCTGTTCATAAATATGGGACTGGCTGCTCATCAAAAACTGATGATGCTCTTCGCTTAGGCTCTGGGTGCCGGCCCAGGTTCTGGCTTCTTGTAATGTTTGCTCATTGAGTAACCACCGAGCATCACACTTTGAAGAAAGCCACTTGTCTAGCATTTTTTGGTAAGGACATAGGGATGTGAGGCGGCGGTCAACCCACCAGGGTCTAAAGATTTCGGCATAGATTTTATTCGCGACTTTCAGATAGGCTCCTTCTTTGACGACAAGACCCGTCAGCTGTAATTCGTTGTGTTCTGGGCTGCCGTCGAGCAAGACAATGCGCGACTGTAGTATGTCTCGATAAACTTCTAGCAGTCTCTGGGCACGGGAACTATGGAGAAGTCTATCTTGAATGGTTTTGAGGTGTTCAGGGGTGTCTTGCTGTAGCCAGTCTTGGATAATTTTTCGTTCGACGAGTTTATCAACGTAGGGGGCTGGATAGGCCCGAGGTTCAATGTCGGCTTCGCTGACGATGAGTTGGCATAGTTTTTGGGTTAAAAATGGCTGCCCGCCTGTCCAGCGGAGGATGCACTGAATGAGTCCTTCTGAATATTCTGATAGGTGTGCCAGACCGGTGCTGAGGGGTTTGGCTTCTTCTAGGGTAAAGCCTCTGAGTTGGATGGCGGTGCCGATGTTGAAGGGGGTGCGATCGCGAGCTGAAATTAACTCTGATGGTGTAGCAACACCAATGAGGGTGATGGTGAGGCGGCGGTAGTCAGGATGCTCAGCTCGTTCTTGGTAAAAGTAACGAATGAGGGAAAAGAAATCGTCACTAAAGTCGAACTGAAACAGGCTATCGATTTCGTCGATAAAGATAACGATGGGCTGCTGAATTTCTTTTAGGAGAACGTCTTCGATGAATTCGCTAAAGCGCTGAATTGGTGTCAGACCGTCTCGCGCTTGCCACCAGGGGATAACTTTTAACTTGATGCCCAGGCTACGGCTGAGGCGACGGATGACACCAAGATACCAGGCTTCGGAGGGCATGCCGTGTTCGACTATGGCGCTAACTTCAATGACCCCGCAGGCTATGCCTTGGACTTTTAGGCGCTGGGTGGTTTGCACCCGTAGGCTGGATTTGCCCATTTGGCGAGCATTAAAGATATGGCAGTATTCTCTTTTCAGCAGTGTTTGGAAGAGGTCTTCGTCAGCCTGGCGGGAGATGTAGGTGGGGGCGTCCTGGCGTAGGGCTCCGCCGACAGTGTATTGGTAGGTGGATGCTTCACTCATAGGATATGTTGCTTCAGTAACATGTCGCCGAAGTTATCGAACACCTCCGCCTCTTCTATTAGTTTCAGCTTCACTATTAAGGCGCTGGGCACGTTGCGTGGGATTAATTTGTAAATCAGGATTCCAATCCAATGCTGTTTGATAGCGTTCTACAGCTAGGACCACTTGACCTTGGACGGCTAAGTTATCACCTTCTTTGAGTAAGGCGGGAGCAGCTGCTAGCCTACGGGCTGAAGTATGGCAGAAGGAAAGTGTTTCTAAATCCGCAGGATGATTGACAAAATGAGAATTTAGATGATTGCAGCCGAGGGTTAGGAGACTATCCAAATCATTAAACTTCCACACGCGGGCAGTGTTGTCAGAGCTGGCGGTGACGATGCGTTGGCCATCGTGGCTGAAGCTGGCGTTTATGACAATGTCTGTATGGCCCTTGAGCTCGGCGAGTTGGTCTCCCGAGGCGGCATCCCACACACGAGCGGTGTTGTCAGAGCTGGCGGTGACGATGCGTTGGCCATCGTGGCTGAAGCTGGCGTTTATGACACTGGCTGTATGGCCCTTGAGCTCGGCGAGTTGGTCTCCCGAGGCGGCATCCCACACACGAGCGGTGTTGTCATCGCTGGCGGTGACGATGCGTTGGCCATCGTGGCTGAAGCTGGCGTTTCTGACAATGTCTGTATGGCCTTTGAGCTCGGCGAGTTGGTCTCCCGAGGCGGCATCCCACACACGAGCGGTGTTGTCAGAGCTGGCGGTGACGATGCGTTGGCTATCGTGGCTGAAGCTGGCGTTTATGACAATGTCTGTATGGCCCTTGAGCTCGGCGAGTTGGTCTCCCGAGGCGGCATCCCACACACGAGCGGTGTTGTCATCGCTGGCGGTGACGATGCGTTGGCCATCGTGGCTGAAGCTGGCGTTTATGACAATGTCTGTATGGCCCTTGAGCTCGGCGAGTTGGTCTCCCGAGGCGGCATCCCACACACGAGCGGTGTTGTCAGAGCTGGCGGTGACGATGCGTTGGCTATCGTGGCCGAAGCTGGCGTTTATGACAATGTCTGTATGGCCCTTGAGCTCGGCGAGTTGGTCTCCCGAGGCGGCATCCCACACACGAGCGGTGTTGTCATAGCTGGCGGTGACGATGCGTTGGCCATCGTGGCTGAAGCTGGCGTTTATGACCCAGGCTGTATGGCCCTTGAGCTCGGCGAGTTGGTCTCCCGAGGCGGCATCCCACACACGAGCGGTGTTGTCATCGCTGGCGGTGACGATGCGTTGGCCATCGTGGCTGAAGCTGGCGTTTCTGACCCAGGCTGTATGGCCCTTGAGCTCGGCGAGTTGGTCTCCCGAGGCGGCATCCCACACACGAGCGGTGTTGTCATCGCTGGCGGTGACGATGCGTTGGCCATCGTGGCTGAAGCTGGCGTTTATGACACTGGCTGTATGGCCCTTGAGCTCGGCGAGTTGGTCTCCCGAGGCGGCATCCCACACACGAGCGGTGTTGTCAGAGCTGGCGGTGACGATGCGTTGGCTATCGTGGCTGAAGCTGGCGTTTATGACAATGTCTGTATGGCCCTTGAGCTCGGCGAGTTGGTCTCCCGAGGCGGCATCCCACACACGAGCGGTGTTGTCATCGCTGGCGGTGACGATGCGTTGGCCATCGTGGCTGAAGCTGGCGTTTCTGACACTGGCTGTATGGCCCTTGAGCTCGGCGAGTTGGTCTCCCGAGGCGGCATCCCACACACGAGCGGTGTTGTCATCGCTGGCGGTGACGATGCGTTGGCCATCGTGGCTGAAGCTGGCGTTTATGACAATGTCTGTATGGCCCTTGAGCTCGGCGAGTTGGTCTCCCGAGGCGGCATCCCACACACGAGCGGTGTTGTCAGAGCTGGCGGTGACGATGCGTTGGCTATCGTGGCCGAAGCTGGCGTTTATGACAATGTCTGTATGGCCCTTGAGCTCGGCGAGTTGGTCTCCCGAGGCGGCATCCCACACACGAGCGGTGTTGTCATAGCTGGCGGTGACGATGCGTTGGCCATCGTGGCTGAAGCTGGCGTTTATGACCCAGGCTGTATGGCCCTTGAGCTCGGCGAGTTGGTCTCCCGAGGCGGCATCCCACACACGAGCGGTGTTGTCATCGCTGGCGGTGACGATGCGTTGGCCATCGTGGCTGAAGCTGGCGTTTATGACAATGTCTGTATGGCCCTTGAGCTCGGCGAGTTGGTCTCCCGAGGCGGCATCCCACACACGAGCGGTGTTGTCATCGCTGGCGGTGACGATGCGTTGGCCATCGTGGCTGAAGCTGGCGTTTATGACACTGGCTGTATGGCCCGAAAGTTGATGAATTTCAGGCATATTTTCTCGAAGAGCACTGTCTAAAGCCAGAATTGGACTAAAGGCGGGGTAAGTCTCATTAGCATCCAATTGCTTCTCAACCTCATGGAGCTTTTGCCCAGTTTTCATAGCCACCAGCAGCGACTCTACATTTGGAAACTGTTGCCATTGTCGTAGGGCAAAGGCTCCATCTCGCTCTAACCGCGCCCCTTCTCTTGCTCGGCCTAATTTTGCTTCTGCTTCTACTTGCTGTGCTTGGGCACTACGAAACTTTTCTGCTGCATCGTCAGCCAATTGTTCAGCATTATTCAGTTCTCGTTGTGCAGCTTCTACCACTGCTTGGGCAGCCTGAACATCTTGCAAAGCTACTTGCTCTTTCTGCTGTGCTACTAACAAATTTTCATTAGCTTGCTGAGCCTCTTGTTTAGAAATCTCTGCCTCATCCTCAAACTTCTTTGCGTCCTTCTCAGCTTTCTCGGCATCTTTCTCTAGAGTCTGCGCATCTTTTTCTAGAGTTTTCTTGTCTCTTTCTAAGGTGTCATTATCTACCAATAGTTGAGCATTCTCAGTAGCAGCTAGTTTAGCTTCTGTCTGAGCCTCCTCTGCCACAGCCAATCGGTTAACAGCTATCCCACCCGCAATCACCGCACCAATAATGCTGCTCGCCAGCAAATACCCTCCCCACCGCAGCCGTTGTCCCGTCTTCCTCAGCTGACCTTTCTGTTCCAAAAGCTGTTGTTCTTTCTCTTTCAGTTCTTCATCCGCTTTTTTCAGTCGCGCTTCAGCTTCCTCATTGGCCTCCGCCAAAATCGCCTTCGCCTGCTGCTCAGCAGTTAACACCTTACTCAGCTCTCGCCGCCCCAACTCCTGGCTAGCATCCAAAAACAACCGATCATCATCGCTTAAACGCTTTCCGGCTGCCCAAGTCCGTGCCTGTTGCAAAGCATCCCCCTGCAATAACAGCGCCTCATCCTGCCGCCCAGACGCCACCCAAGCCGCAATCGCCGTCCCATAGGGCCGCAGCTTCAACAACCCAGCATCAATCCACCCCTGATCAAATACCGCCTTATAGATCGGATTAGCCACCCGCAGATAGTTTTGTTCTTCTCTTATTAGCCCCGACAGCCGCAGCTCAATCTGTTCATCACTACCATCTGCCGCAATCTCTTCCGATTGTAAGATCCGCTGATACAGACCCAACAGCCGCCCGGTTCTCTCCTCATCTGCAAGAATTCGATCCCGAATTGTCTTTAAATGCACCGATACATCCTGAGCTTCCCAGTCATCAATCACCCGCGACTGCACCAGCTGCTCTACCAGGTCCGCCTCACTGCCAGCAGCAATCGTAAACTTCGATGCTGCAATTAACTGACATAACCGCTGGGTCAAAAACGGCTGTCCCTTTGTCCAGTGCAAAATCTCACTTAACACCGCTGCTGGATTCTCAGCGACACCTTCCA
Organism: Leptothoe sp. EHU-05/26/07-4; assembly: GCF_043421015.1. NCBI lineage: Bacteria > Bacillati > Cyanobacteriota > Cyanophyceae > Nodosilineales > Cymatolegaceae > Leptothoe > Leptothoe sp. EHU-05/26/07-4. Next base: position 1,267,617 of record NZ_JAXSQV010000002.1, on the reverse strand, counting down.
ACCCTGCGGTTAAGGGTGTAATTTCTCTGGGTTGAAACCCTTTAAGATCGATCAACCGACCACCAATGTTAAACGATGTACGCGTCTTATCCCGAATCAAATCATTCGGTGTCGTCACCCCCAGCAGCACAAAGCTCAGCCGATCAAACACATTTAGATCCGAGCGCTCCTGATAAAACGACCGAATCAGCGCAAAAAAGTCATCGTTAAAATCAAACTTCAACAGACTGTCAATTTCATCGATAAAAATAACAATCGGTCCAAGCAGTTCGTTTAGCAGCACATCCTCAACAAACTCACTAAACCGCTGCACAGGTGATAGACCATCCCGCTCTCGCCACCAGGGCAACACCTTCATCGATAGCCCCAAACTCCGACTCAATCGTCGGATCAGACCCAAATACCACTGCTCAGATGTAGCCCCCTCACCAACAATGCCGCTGACTTCTACTACACCACAGGCAATTCCATCCGTCTTCAACCGCTGCATCACCTGCACTCGCAGACTCGACTTACCCATCTGCCGCGAGTTAAACACATAGCAATACTCCCCAGCCTTCAGCGCGTCGTATAGCTCCTGATCTGCCTGCCGAGTCACATAGGTAGGCGCATCTTGCCTGAGAGCACCACCCACCGTGTACTGATACGCTGCAGCCATAGCTTACCCCTCCAAGTGCTCTCTAAAATACTCGCGATAAATCTCACATAGTGGCGATGCCTGATTCCCCGACAGCGTCACCAACCCCATACTCTCCAACTTGAACGAAGATTCCGCATCAATATCCACCGGACGACGCTTGGTTACTACCTGCCGAAACGCTTCTGCCAACTGTGGATAATCCTGTAGCACATAGAGATGTCGCCGCAGATGATCACTGTAAATCCCTGCCTCTGTCGCCGCTGTTTCAGTTAATGCATTTATACTCAAATCATCCCGCCGCAGATGATATAGCGCCTTACGAATCAAATAGGGATGTCCCCCCACCAACTCCATCAGCGCCTCAGTCTGACTGGCACTGGCCGACAACCCATATCGCTGAGCCAGATCCTGCACCTGCTCCGCCGAAAACTCCTCTAACTCTACATTTTTGCCCACATTGAAAGGTGACTGGTTAATATTCAACGGCACATAGGCCTCTGTGGAATGTACCACTACTAGCCGCAGTTTCTCCCATAGTTCGCTACCAAAATCCCCATAGCGGGCCGACTCATACCAGGATCGCAACAACCCAAAGAAATCATCCGCCACGGTGGCATGGGGAAACACCATATCTACTTCGTCTAGTGCCAGAATCAAGGGCGTATCTAAATCCTCTAGCAAACACTCTTCAAAGTAGGCAATGCATTTGTCTTTACTGCCAAAGCCCATCCAATAATCTTCTAGTTCTTTAAGCTTTTTCAATCGTCTGCCCACCTGGGAGCACAGCCACTTCAGCAGCAAATCTAAGTCATTGAATAACCGACTGTCTGCCCGCTGAAAACTCACCGGCACCGTTGCATACCCAAGCTCCCTGCCATGGTTCAGAATTCGCGCCATCAGGGATGTCTTACCCATTTGTCGCGGTGCTTTAATGCGAATCAACGAGCCTGGCTGTTCAATCTCAGCAAAACAATCAGTTTCAATCGGTGGACGATCTACATAAAGGCCAGATTTTAGCGGTACCGAACCTCCTGGCTCTCGCTGTAGCTCCGGTTCAGCCACCGGTAGCGGCGGTCGGTCGATGCTATCGGCCACCGGTCGGATGGGGACTACAGACTCAGTCTCAGCCGGGGCAATGTCCCGCTGCGCCTTGTGCTCCTGCATCAGCGATCGCAATTCCTGCAACAAGGCAGGCGTATCTGCGGCTGAGCGCCATTCCCGCTGCTGAATTTGCTGTAAATACCCCCGCAGCTCATAATTTAGCGGGTCATCTAGAGGAAACTGCACCCGAATGGGCAAAATCACCGGGCGATTGTTTTCTCGCTGATCCCGCAGACTCCGCGCCCGCTTTACCTCTTCAGTCACCATCTCACTGGTCGCTGACAAAGGCGACAGCAGCAGTAAAAAATAGTCACATTGGTGCAGCTCAGTGCTAATGCGCTTACGCCAATTTTCTCCCAGCTTGATGCTCTCTGCCGCCATAAAGGCTTCATGGCCAGCTGCCTGAAACGCATCGTAAAAGTCCTGGGCGAGGTCCTTATCCGGAGCCTCATCGCGATAGCTAATGAAAATCCGCCGTGTGGCAGTTCGACTGTCTGAAGGGCTAGCTTTACTGCCGAACCGATCATCAATGACCTTGCCAGCACGGGTCCGTAGAACGGGTGTGGCTACTTCCTCAGCAATGTCTTCTAAATCAATGGCTGTACGCCCCATTTCATAAGCGGCTTCATAGGAGCTGCTATGACCCAGGGCAGTGTAAAATCCCCGTGCAAAACTAATGGCCGCTACATCGCCAATGGGCTGATTCATGCCAATGACACAAGATACAAACTGGCTAATAGCTTGGGCCTGACTATCGGAATAGCAGGCATTGAGCAAGACACACTCCACATTGGAGACCTGCTGAAATAAGCGTGCCAGGGCTCGCGTCGGCACCAGCTGACTCCGACCTCGACTATCATCTAGGACTAAGCCATGATCACCAACACCATGCCCGACAAAATGCACAATGTGAGGCTGGTGGGACATCAGTGCCTGAATTAGATCCTCAGTGCGGACAGCCCATTCTGAAACGATTTGAAACTGATCCCGCTCTTTGGATAGCTGGATACTGCGCTGAATACTACGCACTTCTTCATCTAGACTCAGCCTGGCTGTATCACTAGGATTGGCCGCCAGCACCAAAATTTTGCGCAATGGTAGTTTGGCATTTAAGGGCATAGTAAGACAGCTTAGCAGTGGCCAATCAGAAATTTATTCCTTTACTTAAAATTACACAAATTTTAGTTGATGTCTTACTCCGAAGACATCTGTTTACATAGGTCACCTGCTTATGACGGCTGTTTGATGTTTTGCGGTTTTATTTGAAGATTTGGGCAGATGCTCTAATGAATTCTGCAATCGCTGCACTTAGCTTTGTAGTTTTCTGACCTCATATTGGGATAGCCTAATTTGCCTGGATCAGAGGTTATGGCAAGGTCGCTTGTATTTGTTCTGCATTGGCCTCCTGTAGGGGCTGTGCCTTGTGCCTGCCCCGTGACATCATGTGCTATTAACCAGAATTAAACAGGTCATAATCATCGAGATTTCCAAGTTCCATGAAATCCAAAGGGAATAATCTCGGGGAGTTCCAACACACAAACTGGGCCTGCTTCTAGGTTGTCGGCTTGTAAAATCTGGACTGTGCTTTGGTCGTGGTTGCCGTCGAAGACGATGGTGAAGATCCAGCCAGAACCTTGAGAGTTGGGAACGTAGATTGGTTCGATGGGATAGCAGCCTTTGGTAAATGTCATTAGGTTGGTGTGGCCATCGTCAGGGGCTAAACGGCCAATACTGTCGAAGTATTCTTCGTTTTGGGGATGGGACTTGTAACAGAAAAAGAGAGATTTATGGTGATGGCCCACATCATGGGGAGAGGTCATGGGAAACTCGCTGTCTAAATCAAATAGGGATTCGTTGGATAGGACTTTGCCTGCGATCGCATCAATCTGTAATCGAAAAAGTCTTGATGAGGCTTGGGTTTTGGGAAATCCGGTGACAAATTCTTGGAGCCACTGATTGGTATCAAAATTTGAATAGCGGGCATAGTCGATCACAATGGAATCATCGTCTGCTTGATAGCCGTTGCCAAAGTGCCATTGATACCAGGGATCGGTGGCAAACCGTGAGACTTCTGTGAGGGTATTGCGGTCGACAATGATAACTTGGGTGCCATGTTGGGGTTTCCACGCCATGGCATCGCTAAAACCCTTGGTTCCTAACAGGATGGGCAATACTGATAAAACTACGGGTGGGATCAGAAAAACCAGATAAGGGCCTGCTATGACAAAGTCATGAACCAATGCAGTCCGAGGCAGTGGAATCTGGCTTTGTTGGCGCATCTGGCCAGAGGCATCAAGGCGGTATAGCTGAATGGAGTTTTTAGGACCGAGGACAACGCCAAAATTGTAGATGTCTCCGGTTTTTGGGTCCCGTTTGGGGTGAGCTGAAAAGGGCTGCCCTGGCTGTAGGTAGCCCAAGTTATCTAAGCCGATGGTGTCTAGGGTGTCTAGATCTAAGGCGTGAGGGTTACCCGCTTCCCAAAGGGCCAGGAGCTTATCGGGTAGGGCTAACACAGAAGTGTTGGCTGCATTTTTGGGCTGAGTGCCCCAGCGTTTCCAAAACGGGCCGGGGGCCATTTGCCCATAGCCCGCATATAAATATTCGTCAGCGGCGGCTTCTGCCTGGAATCCCTGGGTTTGAACATAGCGATACAGCCCGGTTGCCCCTGCATCGGTAAAATGGATGGCCAGGATGCCGCCATCGCCATCAAACCAATGGTGGGTGGTTTGTCCGCCACGCTGTAGACGGCCTGCTCCATTGCGGTATAGGCTGCCTCTCAAGTCTGCTGGGATTTGCCCCGCTAGAACGGGTAGGGTAACGGGACCAAATTCGACGGCAGGTTTTGCGATCGCACGCGACCAGAGGGGTTTACCCTGGCTAAAGGTGTCGCGAGTTTGGTCTCGCATGGAGGTTGGCATCACGGTTTTGGGGGCATCAACATTTACCAGTATAGAGATGCAAATGATCGCAACTAATCTGTTGTTAGATAAACGCTTGCAGTTCCTGTAGTAGTCTCTGATAAAGCTGATTCTGAGCGTCGCCCAGGGCTTCACGGGCGTCTTTGCGTTTCTGGAGACTATAAAACAGGGCTAGGTTACGTAGCTGATCGGCATCGGGAATTAAATTATGATCAAAGTTTGGATGCCTGGCTGTGTTATCCATTTGCCCATTGGTGGAGCCTAGGACAGCGGCTAATTTCTGGTGGCGTAGGGCTATTGCTTCATTGCTGCCTACCCGGATGGGGGCTGGCACCACTTTGACAACAATATAGTCGTGGGGAAATGGCTGGGTGCCATCTTCGGGAGTTTGTAGCTGTAGCTTATGCAGCTTAAACTTAGAGCCATCTACAGTCTCTTTGAAAAAGACATAGGCTCCATACCGTAGACGTGCTTCCCCTTCTCCCCCATCGCCATATAGATCGAGACTACTAAGAAAGATGCGGCGTTTTTCTTTTCTGACGGTGTTTACTTTCTGCATAACATCGAAGGTAACACCACCAAAGGGTAAAAAGGAGCTGAGAACCATACCAAAGGTATTTTTGATGGTTTGAAGACCCTGGCCAATGTCTTTGTTCAGGCTAATCTCCCCGGGGAGTTCCATGATCTCCACTTCCAGATGGACTCGGTCCAGGGTGGAATACTTTTCTTGCGAGTAGATATACTCACACAGCAGATTGTCTCTGACGATGCCGGCTGGAACGTCATTCTCGAAGAAGTTAATGGCTTCTACCATGGGAGCATTGCCATACTTGAGACGAGAACGGACCAGCAGATCGTTATCGCTTCTACTGTCGTAGGTTTTTACAATTAACAGACTCTCTAAGGTGACGAGAAATGAATCTCCTTCTTTGGCAACAGGATCTGTCGCAGATGGCTTGGCATCTGCGGGCCTGAGGGATGCTCCTGTGGCTGCATCTAACTCATTTAAGGGAATAAACCAATGGGGAGTGGGGTGCATATTTTCAGTGCCGATTTCTATACCGTTTAGGGCTAACGCATCATCATGGTTAGAGAGCGTTAGCCATACTCAATAAAAGCTCAAGCCTTTGAAAAATTGAGCAATACGGTACAGTATCGCCTCTTACCTCAGTTTACCCGCGCTCATGGGGAGCTTCGGGATATTTTAGGTATTCTTTACTGGGTGAGGGAGCTTACCCTGAGCGTGTCGAAGGGGGGCATGGGGATTACTTGGCGGGGCGGTATTCGAACTGGGCACGGATAATGCCGTGGTCTGAGGAGCCGTCTTCTTTGTGGTTGTCCCAATTGAGGTGGTCGTTGCTGACATCCATGCCCTTAAAGGCCCACAGACGCTGGCGTGAGTTGTCGTAAAATTCTTGGGATACCAGAATATGATCTAATGACTCTCGGAAGTTTTGGTAGATGTGGGTGTAGTACACGTTGCGATCGCTACGGTACTGCTGTAGCCGACTCACTGCATAAAGGTCCACATCGCTACCGCCCTGTTCTAATCCACTCAAAATATAGTTGGGCTGTCCAGTCAAAATATTTAGGGTATTGCTGCTTTCCCCATCGTTGAGATCCCCCAGAACGACCACTGGCTCATGGGTATTTTTCATGCGTTCTGTCAGAATCATCCGCAGGGCCGTAGCTTCGGCTGTACGGCGAATGGTGGAAATGGCTGAGCCTAGGGCTTCACTATGCTGTCTATAGTATTCATCTTCATCCCGGTACCAGCCTTCGCGGTAGACCTTAGTGGGGGCTTTGGACTTAAAGTGAGCGACGTAGATGGAGATGGGAGACGATTGCGATCGCACCTGCACCTGAAAATGCAGGACTGGTCGGGAGAATCTGTTGACATTGACAGAGATGCCTGATGTTTGGGCGTCATCGCCACCGCTTTCCAAAATAAATTTCTCTGGAAATGCGTCGATCCATTGGGGCTCGCCAACCAGAATATCTTTGCGTACTGCCCCGGCACAGACAATCCGCTGTCCACGATGGTCTTCAGGCACTAAGAGCTGATAATCGTCCAGTTTTTTATGGTCGAAAATATCTTCTAGTGCGCCTGTATGCCAGAGTTCCTGGAATCCCCAAACATCGGCCTCATTGTTGAGAATGGTACGACGGCTCCACTCTAGCTTGCGTTCGTAGGCTCCTTTATCCCAGCCGTCTAAATCAGAATAGATTCTTAGGCCTGGACGGTTAATGTTGTATAGATTAAATGTCGCAATGGTGAACTGGGTACGTCGGGCCATGGGAGTGCTAACGAATAGGGCTAAAAATAAGACAATTTGAGCGGTTTTGCAGACAATCTTGCAGACAATCTTGCAGACAACCTTGCAAACAATCTCTAATTCCTACGGTTCTTAGGAGTTAGATTTCTGACTGTATTAAAGGCATTAAAGATGCTGCATTAAACGACTTGCTACGGCCCGATTCACGGACTACCAGACGTTTTAGACGTTTTTGTCCGTTTGCGCGGTTGTAAAGGATTCACAATTTCATAAGGATCACTCCATTCACTGAGCGATAGCTGTAGACCTGTTAGGGGCAAGCGAATGTCGTTGAGGGTGAGCTGGCCAATGTGTTCCAGGTGCTGGTGATACTGCCGTTGTCGGTTTTTCCAACGGTGAGAATTGTGATATTTGCGATGACAGGAGCCGCAAAGCAAAGCCACCGGGTCTGATCCCGTTTGTTTTGATGCAGTCTTGTGCTGAACAGTGGGGGTATGCTTCTGCAGTTTGGTCACGTGGAGGGCCCAGCGGCGTGGGTGGGCTGCGATCGCCTCTACTTCATTACCAATGCGTGCAGCAAAATCGTCCAGGGATTCGTCATGACGCCGACAGTGTCGTCCACAGGTCCTGCATTGCCAATTTGCCGCTTGCTTGAGTGCAAGGGCATGGGATGGTTTTGCATTGTGGCTGGACGATGGCATTAACGTAGAAACACATTGGTCTTGCGCCATAGCTTAGCGCTAAATGACAGTTTTGCAAGGGGGGCATCGCCAAATACATCTGTAGGCTTGATAGTTTCAGCCTATGTGCAGGCTAAACTAACGAGCCTGTATGACCCGCACAAACGATGAATCCACGATGCGGGGCTGCCCGTCGATCAGCTGCACTGTAAATGTGCGTGCTTCTCTCTGGATTGCGCCATCGCTATACACATAGGTGTTCTGGCCCTCAAACTCGATGCCTTTGGGGGTTTGGTTTTTGATTCGCAAATTCTCAACCGAGACCTGCTGAAACTGTTGAAAGAATTCGGGGTTAAAATTCTGGGCTACGCTGCCACTGGTTTGTGCCTTGGCCTGATCCCAGGCCTGACTGGATAGATAGGCATAAAAAGTCGTGACAACGGTTTGGGCCGTGGCTGGCGTCAGGGCTGCTGCTGGCGGCTCCGGTGACTCTGTTGTCGGAGCCTCATCCGGCACTATTTCTGCGTCTAGTTCCCCAGGGGGCTCGCTTGCTTCAATGGCAACTGGTTCCTCCATGGGGGGACTCTCTGAGGTGTCTAGAGCTGGGGTCTCCAGGTCCTCAAGGGGGGCTGCCTCTGTAACAGGAGGCTCAACAACCGGAGCCTCAACCGGAGCTGGTTCTATTGGTGCCGTGGGCGATTGACTGGCGACTGGAACCTCAGCGGTATTCGAGGTGGCTGATGTGCAGGCTCGCCCCATCAGGAGGCCGATGCCCAAGATGGCTACACCGATGATAATGGCTGGTATCTTCTTAATCGTGTTAGTCGTATTAGTCGTGGACGGCGGCGGTACGACCTCTGTAGCCATGGAGGTTTTGGCCCGGTTTGGCGGCTGGGGCTGGGGGGCCATTGCCGGTACCGTCAGCGCGGTGGGCTGAGCTGGTGGAGCCGGTCTGCGTGCGCCGGATGTGGCACTTGCCCCGGTGCCAGTCGCATATTGCCCTAGGCCCTGCGGCAAAGACTGTAGGGCCCTGAGGGCTTCCTTGGCTGATGGATAACGCGTACGGAAGTCGTAACGCACCATGGTGTCTAAAATCGTGATCAGCTCCAGGGGACTATGGGGCACATAGCGATGCCATTCCAGTTCTCCGGTTTGGGCATTGGGCATTAACTGTCTAGGCGGTTGGCCGGTGAGGGCCTGAATGCCCATAATGCCAACGGCATACACATCGCTGCTGAACTGGGGTTGACCGATTAATTGCTCATTGGGCATGTAGCCCTGGGTGCCAATGGAAATGGTGTGGCTAACGCCAGACCCTGCCGGTTGAGTACCGGCTTGCTTAACCGCGCCAAAGTCAATGACAACGATGCGATGATCGCTTTGTCGGCGGATCAGGTTGGATGGTTTTAAGTCTCGATGGATCACCCGATTGTCATGGACAAAGGCCAGGGTTTCTAGCACATCGGCCAGGAAATCAATGACTTTAGGAATGTCCCAGGGGGCTGTTTTGAACTCGCCTTCCAGGGAATGGCCTTCAATCAATTCTTGGGCCAGGTAAAACTCTCGATTTTCTTCAAAGTGGGCCAGTAAGTGAGGAATCTGTGGATAGGACCCCAGCTGGTAAAGAACTTTAGCTTCTGTATCAAATAGCCGCCGAGCAACCTGTAATCCTTTGGCATCTTCTACCTGGGGTTTGAGCTGCTTGACCACACACAATGGATGCCCTGGCAGGTGCAAATCCTGGGCTCGGAAGGTTTGGCCAAAGCCGCCACTGCCTAACTGCTCGACGATTTTGTACCGGCTACCTAGGGGTTGGTCTGATCCGGATTGGCGGGATCGGAGGAAGTTTAGGTCCATGGGGATTAGCAGGCAGAGTGAGCAGCAGAATCAGGAAAGGAAAACAAGGGGGGTCAATGGGTGGTGTCCTGGCGGTAATTGGGATTGGGGACAACGATTTCGGTTTTAATTTCGGTGTCGCCCTCCGTGATGTCTTGGTTTGAAATTACTGGATCTGAGGGTGATTCTATATCTTTCTCCAGGGCAGCTGGTGAATCTTGATAAAACTGATAGAGGGCCTGGCTGGCCTCGAAGTCTTGACCTTCGATGGTGGTGGCGATCAGCCCCTTATGCAGTAACCATTTGCCGACTAATGTGGCTCCTTCATGGGTGTAATCCCGTTTTTGCTCTAGCCATTCTACAGCCGCTGTGCCGGTAAAGTATGTGGGGTCACTGTCCGGTTCCTCTGGATGAGGTTGCAGGGTGATACCCTGTGGTCCTTGCAGGGCATCGGCCAGGGCTTCTAGATCAAGATTTACCAAAAAGTCAGGCAGTGGTGACTTGGGGTCTACCGTTTGCTCAACGGGTGGCTCGATGGGGGCCTCGGGGACTTCTGCTGTCGTGTCGGTGGCTGGGGGAATGTAGGGGGAGGGGATACTGCGGTAGCCGTCCGAAATACCAATGGACTGCTGTTTAAGGAGTTCTAGAATGTCGTCTAGTTGGGGCGATCGCAAGTGTAGATCCTGCTGAGGAAATGGCACCTCAATATCGTAGTGGCGCAGGCTGGCCTCGATGGCGTAGTTAAGGTCGCTTTTAACGCGAAATTGTTTGCGGGGTTCTCCCGTCCACACCATAATGTCAAAATTTAGGGCACTATCGCCAAAACTTTGAAACCAGACTTCTGGCTCAGGTCGCAACAAGACTTCAGGATGACGTTTAACGGCTTCTAACAGGGCGGTTTTTACCTGGGAAATGTTAGAACCATAGGCAACACTGACCGGCACCCGTAAACGAGAGATCGAGTCACCGTGACTCCAGTTAATGACTTCACTCTCTAGAAAACGAGAGTTTGGCACAATAATGGTGACTTTATCTAACGTGTTAATCTCTGTGCTACGGGCTCCCACCTGTTTGACAATGCCAACTAAGTCGCCAATTTTAATAAAGTCTCCCACTTGAATCGGGCGCTCTAGGGTGATGATAAAGCCGCTGATAAAGTTGTTGGTAATGTTCTGAACACCAAAACCAATACCTAGACCCAACAAACTGGCTAAAATTGTCAGGGAGCTGGCGTCAATTCCCAACAGCTGTAGCAGAACAATAATGCCCAAAAACAGCAGAACATATTGAACTAGAGCGCTGAGAATATCTTGCAGTCGGGCTTCGACTTGGGCTCTGCGGAGGATATAGGTGCGGAAGAGTCTAGAGATTAACCGGGCGGCAAACCAAAGTCCAATGGTGAGGGCTAGCAGCAGCACCATTCTTAAGGCAGAGTATTGGTTGTCGCCCAGGGTGATGCTTTCGGCAGTCAGCAGGGTGGCAATGGTATGACGCCATCTACGTAGCTCTGGAAACAGATCGGTGATGTAAATGGCAAATGTCAGCCACAGGCCTCCTTTTAAGCTGATTAACCCCAGCCGCCAGAAGAACGTAATGGGTCTTTCCCATACGGTGAATGGGCCGGTGGTGGTGGTAAACCACTGGGTTAGGAAGCGAGAACTGATGCGACCAAAGGTGCGGAGGAAGAGGTGAATTGTCATCGCAATTCCCAACACCATTAGACTGTAAAGTAATGCCCGGCGTAAATAGTTGGGCCGTCGTTCTAACTGCCCTCTACGGATAGCGGCTTCTAGCTCGTTTGCCCAATCTTCAGCCTGCTGTTCCAGACGATAGCCAGGCCTACTTAAATCCACCTGGGTGACGGTGGCTATCAGGTCTTCACCGTCTTCACCCTGGCTTTGGAGATAAACTAACCCCGTCTCTTCATCAACAACAACTTCAATATTGGGTGGTTCAGGTTTCTGTACTTCTTCCCTTAACCGTTTATTAATGCTGTTGGCTCGTTCAAGGGGAGTGAAATCAGCCACTCCACGGACATCAAAAACTCTCCGTCCATTGACCACAACTTCTGCTGTCGATCTGTCTATTGGCTCGTCCACCTCAACTGTCTGAGACTGAGCCGGTAGTGTCAAGTTTCCCCAGGTAAAAACCACCAGGGATAGACAAAGCAAAACCCAATATTTGCAGCGGCGCACCAGGGGGGTAACTCTATGGTCTTGTGGGCTATGGTTTTGTGGGAATCTCAAGGGCACCAATTTCCATATTGGAGAGGTTTAAAGATGATTCTGCCGGGTCGTCAAGGGTGGGGCGAGCTCGGTTTAATAACGCCTGGCCTCCCAGCCATAAACCGATGCCCATTAACAGTAGAATGCCACCCCCGATCAGCCATCCTAGAATAGCGTTGGGCTCTGCGGTTGCCATCTCACTTTTAGCCAGGTGGCTATACTCACGATTTAATTCAGTAGAATTCGCATCGGTGGTGTTGATAATCATGGCCGTTAACTTAAACGGACCAATGCGGATGGTGTCTTTAGGTTTAAAGATTTGACCATTTTTCTGAATGGGCCGACCGTTGAGAAAAGTGCCATTGGCGCTTTTGTCTGAAAGGTATAGCTGCCGGTTGGTCATGGAAATCACCGCATGGCATCGCGATACCTGCTGGTGGATCAATTCCAAATGAGACACCGGTTGATTTTCTAGCTGTGTTGGCATTTTGCTAGTTTCACGGCCAATGGCAACGGGCAGTTGACGCGAAGCATACTGGGATTCTCCCGTCACCGGATCTTCCCAGTTAAATTGGATAACGACCGGTTCACCTGACATGGGGGCGTTTGTTCTAACGATACGACGGTTTCGAGGACGATCTTACTCTACTCGTTATAAAGACGGGATGTATTTAAATTCAGTTCAGAAAAGTCAGTTCAGAAATTTCAGAGGCAGTGGTCGGTCAGCAGGACTGTCTATTTCGCAGGCTAGTTCCTAGGTGAAATCGCTAGGTTAGGACCGTACATCTGCCTAACTTAGTAACTCTATTAACGACTGCCCATCATGCGTTTGCTGAGGGTATGGGGGCAATTATATTAAATCCACTTCAGGCATTACTGCTCTTGGGATCGCCGTATGAACCTGATACAACTATTGGGTGTTAAATCTAAAGAAACACTCGGAGGCCGATACAAACTTATCCAACCCCTTGGTCAGGGTGGGTTTGGCCATACCTTTTTAGCAACCGACTTACATTTACCCGATCATCCAACCTGTGTCATTAAGCAGCTCAAGCCCCATCTACAGGATGCTGAGAGCTTAACGACGGCTAGACGTCTGTTTGAAACGGAGGCCCGGGTGCTTTACCAGCTGGGTGAGCACTCTCAGATTCCGCGTTTGCTGGCTCACTTTGAAGATGGCCAAGAGTTTTATCTAGCCCAGGAGCTGATTGAGGGAGAGTCTCTGTCTACGTTGATTCAACCGGGGCAACCCTGGTCTGAAGCTAGGGTACGTCAGTTGCTGATAGAAATGATGACCCCCCTGGCTTTTGTCCATGGGCAAGGGGTGATTCATCGCGATCTCAAACCGTCTAACTTGATCCACCGTCGAGCCGATGGTCATATGGTGCTGATTGACTTTGGGGCCGTTAAACAGGTCAGTGAAAGGCGGGAAAACGGCGAAGTTACGCGCACTATCTCCATTGGCACCCAGGGGTATATGCCTAATGAACAACTGGCTGGCAATCCCTGGTTTAGTAGCGATATTTATGCCGCAGGTATGATCTGCTTGCAGGCGTTGACGGGGACTCGACCCCACTTGCTACAGCGTGACCCTCGCACCAGCGAAGTTCTCTGGCAGAGTCCTGATTTAGACATTAGTGATGCCTTTCAGGCCGTTTTGGCGCGCATGGTGCGCTATGACTATCGCGATCGCTATCCAACGGCAACGGAGGTTTTGACTGACCTACGGTCTTTACCGGCGATGGCGAGTGAACCCATTGCGACTGGTGCTGTCAGTGGATTACCCACCCAGATGGCTGCGCCCGCAAAGCCCTCTAATAGCCCAGGGATAACACCAGCCTCGGACCAGGGCCAAATTGAAACAGTCTCCATATCAGCGCCAACTCAAACGTTACCCATTGAAAAGCTTCAAGCAGTTACTCGCTCTCTGCAAGATGCCACCCAGGCCACTGTTGAGGCGTTGCCCACCCTGCTAAATAGTCGCCAAAGCCGCTGGTCAATTTTGGGATTAAGCATTGTGGCCGTCGTGGCATTGGGGTTGGTACGTAATGGCCAAACCTCTGCCAACCTCACCTCCCAGCCTGAAGCTGCGCCTACGGTAGCGGTAGCTCCTGCTGAAGCGACTCCGGCATCTGAAGCCGAGTCTCCCCAGACTGCAGAGGGTAGTCCATCGGCGGATTCTGAGCCTGGGAGTGCCGCCGTAGAACCCGCTACTCCAGGGGCTACAGCAGTGCCGACCGCAGCACCGACCGCAGCACCCAAGACACCCACAAAAGTGGCGGCACCGGCCCAGCCCGCTGCCCAGCCCGTTGCCCAACCATCCTTAGATGAGCTTTTCGCCAAGGCCAGTGATTTGCGCGATCGCAACCACTATAAAGAAGCGCTTCAGGTGTATGACCAGTTGGTGGAACGCAGCCCCGACAAGGTGGAAGCCCATTGGGGACGGTGCTATAGCCTGAATCAATTGCAGAACTATGGTCAGGCGGTTGAAGCCTGTGAGCTGGCCCTGGCGATCGCCCCTGACAATATCCAAGCATTGTGGAGTAAAGGCTATGCCCTGGAACAGCAGGGACAACCCCAGGCCGCATTGGTTTTATATGACCAGACTTTGGACATCGACCCCAGTTACACCGAAGCGTGGAACAATCGAGGCGGCATTATGTTGCAACAGCAACGGTTCCAGGATGCGCTAACTGCCTACGATCGTGCCCTTGAACTGGATCCGAATTTTGCAGAAGCCTGGAGTAATCGGGGAGCAGCCCTGTGGGGACTGCGGCGGTTTGATGCTGCGATCGCATCCATCGAAAAAGCCATTGAACTACAGCCAGATTATCCAGAGGCCCAGGCATTACGAACCCAAATTCGTCAAAAACTAGGTCGTTGAAGCGGTCGAGCATTATTACCCAACACTTGATGAAACATTTCAATCTGTTGGGCCGATGCTTCGATGGGGTTCACCATCATTAGCCAGGTTACCCCTTCAGAACAGGGAGGTGTTGTCAGAGAACCGCTGTAGCGCACCAGTGTTCGCTCCGTTGGTAGCAGGTTGCCCGGATTCACCATGGCAGAAGCACTAATCTGTTCTCCCGATTGTTTAGGCAGATGCTGGCCTAGAACAGCGAGTTCCGGCTGTTCTAAGCCTGGCGTGATCCACACCCCCACAACGACTAACGCTTGAGTCTCGGCATGACGGTGCACCAGGTGCAACTCCATCGGATAGGGCGCGCCACCGTCAGTGTGTTCGCTGGGGGTGTGAAAGTGAAATTGACTCAGATTATAGACCTGATCATCAAGGGTGAGAGAGCAGCGGTCATTACCAGTTTCCTGAATGGTACGACCATTGTTGAGCAGGGAAATGGGCATGGGTCGATAGTCAAAACTGACTGTCTCTTCGGTCGCCGTAGTTTTGTCGATCTGGATGGGAGATTGCCGCTGACCGTCACCGCAGATGTGGTAATCACTAGATAGCGTAGACCAGTGGGCAGGCCCTTGATCACCGTCATAGCCCCAGAGAATACTTGCAAGACTGAGCTGAAGAAAGTCACGTCGCGTTAGCAGGGGGCCGAACATAAACTACTAAAGCCGCAATAGCCTTAATCTGGGCGGTGTACAGGAGATTGTAATCTAACAGAATTATCCCTAAAGACCCACAACAGTGCAAACCCAGTGACGACCCCATAGACAGCCCACCCTTTTCCATCAACAAGACCGATCAGCGAACTGGGTAAGGCCTGGCACACACTACGACAGAGTATGGCACTGACCGCTCCATTCAAGGCGGCTCCTAAACAACTTGCCAATAGCCAAACTCCCAGTATGCGCCAACGTTGACGCGCATGGTAACTCAGGATCATGCCCTGGGCGATGGCCATACCCCATATCCAAATTGACGGATTCATCAGCAGATTTTGCCAGAACTCTTCCCAGGCAATTGCCTCAGCCGTGGAAGACGTCACTATTGATGTTAGCGACACCAGCAGCATGCTGAGTAATATGCTGAGTAATGTACTGGCAATCCACCCTAAGGCACTAGCCACGGGCCACAGCGTCCAGCGTCCCCCTTGCAGATGCATCAATCTAAAGGTTAACCATTGCAACGAGCCAATGATGGCTCCTGACAAAAAAAGTGTTGCCATAAACTGGGCACCATTGTTTTCTAAGAAACCAATTAGAAATCCTCCGATTGCATTGGCAAAAATCCAGGCTAGGAATAATTGTGTTTTCTTTTTCGGTAATGTTCTGGTGGTCATGGGTTGATTGCGCCTAATGTAGTGCGTCAAGTTCAAAATTTAGGTTAAGACGGTGAGTAGGGAGTAGAGGGTTGAGATTGTTCTTTGCTTGTAGTTTCTGAGTTCAAGAACGTTAAGACTTGATGATCAAATCCAGATGGATTCACCAAATTAGAAGGATCCATAGACTGTTCTAATATGACCAACTCACTGTTAGGTAGAGCATTAGCAATCTTTTGGTTGATGCTAATAAATGATTCTCCCAGGTCTTTGCCAACAATAATCAGAGCAGGAACTGTGATAGTTTGTAACCTCTGCAAGACATCAATGCGATTAATAGCCTTTCTTGCTAATATCAGCTGTTGGAGATCTGCTTTTAAACTAACCTGGCCAAAATAGTCTTGAGCTAGCCTGGCATAGCTAGCTCGATATGTTTGGCAGATGCTTTTTGCCAGGAGTTGTTTGCCCAATAGTTTGAACAGGTTAAACCCAATGATTTGAGAAAAGCCTAATAGTTTTTCTTGAGGTGTACGCAGTTCCCCAAATGAGTCAGCAACGATCACCCTTGTCACCACGTTGGGGTAGTTAACAACAAATGATTGAGCAATGACCCCCCCCATACTCACGCCAATGATGGTACATGTTTCGATGGCAAGGTGGGCTAACAGCCAGTTGATTTGATTATGCCAGCTAGATAGCTGTGGAGTTGTTAACTTAGAGGATTGGCCATGGCCAAATAGATCTGGGATAAGCACATGAAATCCCGCATCTGCATAGGTTTGCATTTGTGGCTGCCACATCCCATGATCGGCACCAATCCCATGCAACAACAGCAGAGTCTCCGACGAACGATCGCCTAGTTCTAGATAATATGTTGTACTACTGTCTGGGTTTTGGACTATCACAATACTGCTTAATGATGAACGATGAATCTTAGCGACATTGCTGGGCTTGGGGATAGCTCTAGGTATTAGACACCGGGTAGGATTGAGCTGCGGCCAGGGTCCTATGCAAAACCTGTTGTGACTCATGCATAAGTGGATGTTCGTTACTGCTAGCAACCGGTAAGGTTGCTAGAGTGGGGTGCTTAACCATGGTGCTCGTGCATGGGGAGACTGAAAATATTAAGTGTCCTTCATGAAGAAAGTTAGGTCCATGTCAGAAGGTCATTGGTATGAATGACTTTTGTCATGGGAATTCGAAATAGAAGCTTTTAGGGTTGAAGGTATTGCCAATGATTAAGGAGCTGTTTATGGCTTTTTTGGGGTATATCGTTGTTGTCAGTCTGGCGTTACTGGGTAGCTATTTTCTATTGGCAAACGCTGTTGGTAAAGAAGCCGCCAATCGTAATATGGGCTACGCGCTGCCCTGGATTTTAGTGGGGGTTGCGATCGCATTCACCCCCTTCCTAATAACCATCGGCGGACAGTTGGTTTGGAGCTTTTTCTACATCAGCTATATCGTTAGCATTGGTGTGTGGCTATTTAGCTGGCCCGTGCGTAAACGTAAGGCTGGCAGCCTATTGCTTGACGCTGGCCGCACCTGGCACAATAAGATGCTGTTATGGATTGGCTTAGCAGAGGTTGTCGTTGCCCTTGTTATTACCTGGATTATGGTGACCTCTCCAGCTGGGATTTCAGATACTTCAAATG
Source organism: Leptothoe sp. EHU-05/26/07-4 (assembly GCF_043421015.1). NCBI lineage: Bacteria > Bacillati > Cyanobacteriota > Cyanophyceae > Nodosilineales > Cymatolegaceae > Leptothoe > Leptothoe sp. EHU-05/26/07-4. The sequence goes on along the minus strand of NZ_JAXSQV010000002.1, from coordinate 1,250,060 downwards.
TGGTTGTATACATACCTCTTAAGATAGCCTTTTGGTGGACGTTGGCTATGTTAATTATCTCTCTTGGTCTGAACAAACTTGAACTAAGAGAAAATGGCCTGTGCTTTATGTATAATGCTATCCCCTGGCAGCGAATGAAGTCTTATTGCTGGGAGGTAACCCATCCTAATACGTTGACCATTCGAGTGCGACCTCGGGTAGTCTTTTTGCCTCACACCATGAGCATTAGGGTGCCTCAAGAACATCGCGATGCCATGGATCGAGTGCTCCAGACTCATATTCCCTTTTCTCCGCCAGATACGCTGGCACTTTCTTAAGACCTGATCGATACGTTTTTGGGGCTGGTAGCGTCTAATACCACGATATGTTTGAGGGCGAACTCATGATGCTTAGGCGAAATAAAATTTGGGTTCGGGGCCTGCTGATTATCGCCTTGATTGGCCTTTTAATCGGCATGCTCCATCGGTTGACCATACCGGCTGCGTCGCAGCAACCAGATCTATTTGATACCGTGTGGGAAACCGTTAATGACAACTTTTATGATCCTGAGTTTAACGGTATTGATTGGGCAGCCACAGGGGAAGAGTATCGCCCTCAGGTGGCGGCGGCCTCGTCTCAGCAAGAAAAGGCGACTCTGATTAATGAAATGCTCGGTGCGCTGGACACATCCCATACCCATTTTTATACGCCGGATGAACCCGCCTATTATCAGTTATTGGGGATTTTCTATCCGCGGGTATCTGACTTCCAAACCCGCTTGGAAGAACGCTTTCCTGAAGGCAAGCTGGAGTATGCCGATATCGGTATTGTGACCCGTGAGAAAGCGGGTAAAACCTTTATCACGGGAATTTTTAAGGGTAGCCCTGCTGATCAGGCTGGGTTAAAGGTGGGCGACCAGATTCTCGGTGTGGACGGTGAGCCGTTTCATCCCATTCAGTCCTTTTTAGGGAAAGCGGAACAGCCCGTTAGCTTGCAGGTGCAGTCCTCGTTAAATGCTAGCAGCCAGAAAGAGATTACCATCACCCCCAAGCTGTATGACGGCATCACCATGTTCTTAGATGTCATGGATGACAGTGTGGAGGTGATTGAAAAAGCGGGCAAAAAGATTGGCTATGTTCATATTTGGTCCTATGCGGGGGACCAGTATCAGGAAAAACTAGAACAGGAGCTGTTGTACGGTCGCCTCAGCAAGGCCGATGCGCTGGTGTTGGACCTGAGAGATGGTTGGGGGGGTGCCCCCCTGACGGCGTTGAATTTGTATACGGCCAGGGGACCTAGTCTGACCAGTATTGGTCGCGATCGCGCCCGTGTGACTCACCATAGCCAATGGAAAAAGCCGGTGGTCATGCTGGTCAATGGGGGCAGTCGAAGTGCAAAAGAGGTTTTGGCCTATGGCTTTCAGCAATATGATATCGGTCCGGTGGTGGGTACGACTACCGCTGGTGCTGTGACCGCCGGGCGAGCGTTTATTATGCCCGACGATAGTTTGCTATATGTGGCGGTGGCCGATGTCTATGTGGATGAAACCGTTCGTCTAGAAGGGGTGGGCGTCACGCCGGATGACGTGGTGCCCTTTCCCATTGAATATGCCCAGGGCAGCGATCCGCAGAAAGAACGTGCGATCGCAACTGCCATCGCCGTACTGAATACACCTGTGTCACAGCGGTGAGAACCATAGCAGTGAGAATCATCACTGTCTGTCAGCAGCCGTAACCCTCGTGGGTGAGTCATGCACACACTTCCTTCAGCCCGACTAGTGTTTGTCGACAATTTGCGAGTCTTTTTAACCATGCTGGTGCTAGCCCATCATGCTGCCCAGCCCTATGGTCCAACCGGAGGAGCCTGGCCCATAGTTAATTCGGAACATGCTGCGATTTTAGGATCTTTTTTTGCAATCAATGCGGCATTTTTTATGGGCCTGTTCTTTTTTATTGCCGGATACTTAACCCCTATAGCGTATGAACGTAAAGGGGCACGGCGATTTCTTTTGACCCGGTTTCAACGATTGGGGATACCTTTAATATTTTTTAGCTTGGTTGTTTTTCCGCCTGTGCTACATCACCTGACAGCACCGTCAGACTCTTTTTTGACCTTTATCCGCCAAACCTATATTCACCCCCTCAAGATAGAAGTGGCCCACCTCTGGTTTTTGTTACACTTACTGGTATATGCCCTGGGCTACATCCTATGGCAGCAGGTAATGAGACGCAGAGCCACGGCGTCAGAGGCTATGGGGGCACCTTGGCCTGTGCCCAGCCATCAAACCATTCTCGCCTATCTGCTGAGCCTGACGATGGTAACAGCCATAGTGCGGATTGACTATCCGATTGATCGATGGGTGCAATTGTGCGGATTTTTACCCACAGAGATTGCCCATTTTCCCCAGTACGTCAGTCTCTTTGTATTAGGAGTTGTTGCCTATCGCTATAACTGGCTTAAACAAATGCCCAGAAGACAGGGCTTTATCTGGCTTGCCATAGGATTGGGGGCTGTCCTGCTGCGCTATGGCTATAGCATCAGTCGCAACGGGCTTATGTTGCCTGCTCTCATTGCTGGCGGTGGTTTAGACTGGCGCTCTGTTGTTTGGAGTGCCTGGGAAGCCACAATTTGTGTTGGCCTATGCATTGGACTATTAGTTTTATTTCGTGAGAAGATTAATAGTCAGAACAAGTTTTTACAGATGCTTGCTGACAATGCCTATGCGGTTTATCTCATCCATCTGTTACTGATTATCTATCTGCAAGTGGCGATGGTTGCTTTGCCCATAGGTCCCCTAGCTAAATTTGGTCTGGTCACCCTGATCGGTATTCCCCTGTGTTTTTTCGTTAGCGCTACCCTGCGCAGGTTTTCGTTCGCTAGACTTGTATTTCCCTAATTATTAGTTTGGAGCTAGATTTTCCACCATGACCCCTAATGAAAAACCCTCAGAGCCTCGTACTCTAACTGATTTCGCCTATCAGTTTTTATTAGGAGCTTTACTGGGATTCGTTGTGTCCCTATTGCCGTTGGCAGTCGTTAGGCCCGCTCTAACCACTGGGAACATTACAGCAGTCGTCATCATTGTGGCGTTGTGTGGCACGTTGTCGGCCCTATTTGGCAAACGATTTTTGAAGCCTATGATGAATTTTTTAGAATCCCTACCTCCCATCGCCTAAGTAAGCTTAACTAAAGTATGCTCCCCGTAGGGTAAGAATTAAAGGCTAGGCTAGCTAACTTTCAGCAACTCAATCTTAAAATAGTTGGAGCCTTACAGATGCATGGACAACGCATTGACCATGGGTTAATCGTCAGTTTGAATGTGTTGCTGTTATTTACAGTGGGCTTTGCTTTGGTAGCGTATCAGGTATCTCCTCTACGCGATCCCAGCTTTGTACCTCAGGTGACTAATGCTGGTGCCAGAGTTAGCTGGCTGAATCCTGAGCGATATTGGATCACAACAATAAGGATTTTAGCCATTGCCCTGGCCACTAATATATCGTTATTAACCTGGTCTCACTGGCGTGGCCATCGAAGTGGCCTGAGTTGGATAAATCGCAACCCACTTTCTGTCTTTCTCAAGGCTGTGGGTCTCTGTGGAGTATGGCTTGTAGTCTTTTCTGTTTCTTGGTATGGCGCTTTATTTTTTCTCCTATGGCAGTACATCCTCGATTGATTGGCCAATAACAATGACAAAAGTCATGGAAATATATGACCATGGACTCTGGGTGGTCCTTATTTGATTCGCTAGGGTATGAGCATTCTGCACAAAAGTCCCCTTCAGGAGTCAGAACCATGGCTAAGGAACATGCAAATGTAACTCTTTTAAAACGCTTAGACGAGTATTTAGACAATAGCAACATTGCTGGTGCATCAGGTCTGTTCTCAAAAGAATTTGTCTGGCATTTTTTCAATTCTCAGCTGCCTGACATGCAGGGTGATTATCTTGGGGTAGAGGGGCTGCAAGCCTTCTTTGAAAAGCTGGCTGTGATGACGGGGGGAACGTTTCACGTAGAGCCCGTTGCCATTATTCCCATTGGCGATGAGTTAGTGGTGACCCATGTGCAAGACACCATGACTCTGGACGGTCAGTCCATCAAGCTAGATGCCGTTGTTGTCTGGCGAATTGTCAATGGCTACATTGCGGAAGCGTGGGATATTCCAGCGATCCATACGATTCATGCACCCGAGCCACCTATAGCGACTGCGGCATAAATTGTCGAAAGTATAAGCAATTGTTCCGGGGCGCAGCAATGTGCGCCCCGACGATACGCCTATAATAAGTTGAGCATGGCCAGGCAACGTCGTGTGACTTCTGCCCTCAGGCTGGGATCTACCCCATCAAGCATATCGATATTGGTGGCAAAGAAATATACGTTGTTATTTTGCTCCACATAGCCGACATACCAGCCGAGTTCTTCTGCCAGGGCCCAGCCTGTTTTGGCACGCATGGTATAGTCTGGCGTTTGCTCAACAATCATAATGTCTTTGACCATGGCCACTGTTCTTTCTGAGAATGGCAGGTCGTTGTTGTACAGACGACGCAAAAACTGAATCTGTTGTTGAGGTGTGATCCGGATATCGCCCGTGAGCCAAAACGTGTCAATCTCTTCTGCACTGCCGATGGTTTGATTGCCATAGTTAGCGTCGGTCACCCACTGTTGCATGCGTTCATGGCCAACCCGGCGGGCGAGCACCTGATAAAACCATACGGCTGATATCTGAAACGCTGTTCTTAAGTTCAGGTCACGGTTCCATGTGGAATAGCTTCTTTCTACTCCATCCCAGGTGAGAATTGCCAGATCGTTGGCGATAACACCAGTCTCTAATGAAATCAGAGAATTGAGAATTTTGAAGGTGGAGGCTGGTAAGAAAGGGGTGGTGTTGCGATCGCGATTATACTCAAACGCCACATCCTGATTTTGACTATAAATAATAATTGACCCTTCTATGTCCAGGTCCTCGAAATGTTGTTGAAAGTCAGGTTGCACAAATTCGCGCCGAGCCTGGGCAATGGTCGATGTTGGTGGGGAAGGTGTGGCAGCAAATGAGGGGAGGGCTATCAGGCAACTACCTAGGGTTAAACAGCCGAGCCAATGAGAAATGTGAGAAATATGCTTCATAAATGTGTCTAGCCTTAAAAGGGGCTGTTGCATACTAGACCATTTACCGGAACGCCTCCATGACAAAGGTCATTTAACTTAACCGGAAACATACCTCAGCCGTTCTACATGTAACATGGCCTGGGTTGTAGCTTTGACATCGGTTATGTTAGGGAAAACTTAGCGCTATTAGTGCATTGTCCCTGGAAAAGTCTAGACTCTATGGCTCGTTACGCATTGGTTATTGGCATTTCTGAGTATAAAAGTAAACATCTGGCAAACTTGAGTAAACCAGCTGAAGATGCTGCATCGATTGCCACAATACTACAGAAATACGGGCAATGCGACAAAGAGCCGACCGTCTTAAAGGGAAACGTCACCACGCAGCAGTTGGGGAAAGCACTGCGCACTTTTTTAACCCAACAGGCTGCTAACAGTGAAGCCATCATTTATTTTACAGGCCACGGCATTAGTGTGGTCGACACCTTAGGTAATACCGAAGGCTGTTTAACCACCTCCGATTGCGACGTCACCGTCGATAGTGATGGCCATGTCACTGATCAGAAGAAAGCGATTTCTTTCGATAGCCTCAATAAACTGATCCAAGCAGCCAATCTGAGTAATTTGGTAATGCTGATCGACGCCTGCCACAGTGGCGATTTTATTGAGCGTACTCTGGTAAAGCAAAGCTTTTCTACATTTGGAGCCAAGCAAGACCATTATTTAATTACGGCTTGTCGAGGCTTTGAGGCGGCATTGGCAAAAAAGAATGATGATCACAGTCTGTTTACAGGAGCCATCCTCAAGGCGTTAGTGCCAGAAAATGCAGATGCCAATGGCAAAATTAGTAGCGACCGTTTATTTGATGAGGTGCGGCAAACGCTCAAAGGTGGTCGTCAAGAACCTGTGCGGTTTGGGACAGGACGATCTCTATCCATTGTGCAGTTTCCGCCAGACATGCTGCCGGATAGGGGACCATCATCAGAATCGCAACCGACTGCCAGGCAATCTAGTTTGCCTAGGATGCCATTGCAAATGCCCCCGTTACCGGATCACTTTGTTGAGCGTCCAGAGCATCAAAGAGAGGTAAAACAACAACTTCTGTGCGAGGAGACTAAGGTTGGCACATTAGTGGTTAGCGCTATCTATGGTCTGGGGGGCATTGGCAAGTCAGTGTTAGCCTCAAAGTTAGCCCATGACAAAGAGATTCAGTGTCGGTTTTCAGATGGCATTTTATGGGCAACGCTGGGTCAAAATCCAGATATCTTGCCCTTGCTAAGCGGCTGGATTCAGGCTTTGGGGGACCATGACTATAAACCGACTGCGATTGAATCCGCATCCAATCATTTACGCACACTGCTGTACGACAAGCATATTTTGCTTGTGGTGGATGACGTTTGGAACCCTGCGCATTTAGATCCGTTTCGGGTGGGGGGTGGTGGCTGTTGCGTTTTAGTGACCACGCGGGAGGCCAGAATCTCAGATGCCCAGCGATATGACCTGGATGTGATGAGCGCGAATCAGGCTCTGGAGCTAATGACCCAGAAGTTATCGGGGACTTTGAGCGATGCGCATCGGCAGCAGGCATTTGCCTTTGCTGAGCGGGTGGGATATTTACCCCTGGCGTTAGAGTTAGCCGCGTCTCAAATTGAAGAAGGGGTGACTTGGTCAGAGCTGTTAGAAGACTTACAGGATGAAGTTGCTCGCCTGGAGACGTTGGATATCTATGGTCAAGCAGAGATACCTGATGATGCGAAGCGAAAGAAGTATAGTCTGTTGGCTTGTTTTAATCTGAGTTTGAAACAACTGTCGCCAGAGCAGCTGCAACAGTTTGCTTGGTTAGGGGTGGTGCCCGAGGATGTGAACCTGACCCAGGAGATGGCAGAAACGCTATGGCAGGTAACATCACGACAGGCCAGAGCAATTTTGCGTACTTTTCGGGCGAAGGCATTGGTGTTGCAGGGGGCGCAGCGGGCAGATGATGCGCCCAGCTATCGGATGCATGACCTGATGCATGATTTGGCACAGCGGTTGTTGAGGAGTCCGCAAGAGCCGGAACGCGAAGGAGAACTGCCAGGGTTGGGATTAACAAAATCTGAGGCCCATGGAAAATTGCTGGAACAGTATCGAGAGAAAGCGAAGAATGGTGAGTGGTATACGCTAAAAGATGATGGTTATATTTATGCCCATCTCACCTGGCATATGGAGCAGGCGGAACAAACCGAAGAGATTCATAAGCTGTTGCAGGTAAGTAATAAAGAAGGACGTAATGGCTGGTATGAAGCCTGTGATGAAATTGGTAAACCAGCAGGGTTTGTAAATGATTTGGGGCGAGCTTGGCAGCTAGCGGTGGAGGCTTATGAGAAATCTCCTGGTAACTCTGTTACCTTGCTGTATCGCTATGCATTAATTCGTGGATCGTTGAATAGTTTGGCGAGCAATGTGCCAGCCGAGATGGTGGGGGGATTAGTGAAGCACGGGTTTTGGCAGGCGGCTCAGGGGTTGGCCTATGCACAGCAGGCCCAGGACCCATGGCATAGGGCAGCATGTATTTCGGCAATTGTGCCGTATATGCCCAAGGCACTATTGCCCGAGGTGTTGAAAACTGTCGGACAAATTAACGATGCTGCTTATCGTTCTTATGCTTTAAGTAAGCTGGCGGAACAGTTTCCGAGCGTTTGGCCTGATGTGCTTGCAACTATTCAACAAATTCAAGACCGCTATGGAGAGCATCGACAACACACAGAGGGGTTTTCATATAGGGCATTAGCCCTCAGTCAAATAATAGGCAACTTACCCTCAACCTACCTTGCTGAAGTTACTAACATCACAAATCAAATTCAAGATCCCTCGGATCGCGTAATGGTGATAACTGAACTGGCTAAAGAAAACACTAAACTTTGGCCGGAGGCCCTGGAGATTACGCGACAAATAAAAGCTGAATCTTTACAATCGCTTGCTCTGAACACGATGGCCCAGCATCTACCCAAAAAACTTTGGTCGGAAGCCCTGGAGATTACGCGACAAATAAAAGCTGAATCTTCACGATCGCGTGCCCTAAGTGCGATGGCACAGCATCTGCCCGAACTTTGGCTAGAAACCTTGGAGATTACGCGACAAATAAAAGATGAATCTTTGCGATCGCGTGCCCTAAGTGTGATGGCCCAGCACCTGCCCAAAAATCTCTGGTCGAGAGTTTTCGAGATTATCCGACAAATAAAAGCCGAATATTTGCGATCGAGGGTTCTGAGTGCGATGGCTCAACATCTGCCGGAAGAATTCTGGCCGGAAGCCCTGGAGATTACGCGACAAATAAAAGATGAATCTTCGCGATCGAGGGTTCTGAGTGCGATGGCTCAACATCTGCCCGAACTCTGGTTAGAAGCCCTCGAGGTTACGCGACAAATGAAAGATAAATTTTCGCGATCGCCTGCCCTGAGTGTGATGGCACAGCACCTGCCGGAAGAATTTTGGCCGGAAGTCCTGGAGATTACGCGACAAATGAAAGATAAGTCTTCGCGATCGAGGGTCCTGAGTGCAATGGCACAGCACCTGCCCGAACTGTGGTCGGAAGCCCTCGAGATTACGCGACAAATAAAAGATGAATTTTCGCGATCGAGGGTCCTGAGTGCAATGGCACAGCACCTGCCCGAACTGTGGTTGGAAGCCCTCGAGATTACGCGACAAATAGAAGATGAGTTTTCGCGTTATGGTGCCCTGAGTTTGATGGCACAGCAATTGCCCGAAAAGCTCTGGCTAGGAGTCCTTGATATCACTCGACAAATAGAAGATGAGTTTTCGCGTTCGCGTGCCCTGAGTATGGTGGTGCAGCACCTGCCCGAACTCTGGCCGGAAGCTCTCGAGATCACTCGACAAATAGAAGATGAATTTTTGCGCTTGAGCGCCATGTGTTCAATAGCGGAGCATCTGCCCGAACTTTGGCCGGAAGCTCTCAAGATCACTCGACAAATAGAAGATGAATTATTCCGCTCGAGTGCCCTGAGTGTGATGGCACAGCACCTGCCGGAAGTCTTCTGGCCGGAAGCACTGAAGATTATTCGACAAATAGAAGATGAATTTTCGCGCTTGAGAGCAATGTGTTCAATAGCGGAGCATCTGCCCGAACTTTGGCCGGAAGCTCTCGAGATCACTCAACAAATAGAAGATGAATCATCGCGCTCGAGTGCCCTGAGTGTGATGGCCCAGCATTTGCCGGAAAGCTTCTGGTCAGAAGCCCTGGAGATTACTCAGCAGATCAAAGATGAATCATCGCGCTCGAATGCCCTGAGTGCGATGGCCCAGCATCTGCCCGAACTCTGGCCGGAAGCATTGGAGATTACGCGACAGATCAAAGATGAATCATCGTGCTCGAGTGCCCTGAGTGCGATGGCCCAGCATCTGCCGGAAGTCTTCTGGCCGGAAGCCCTGGAGATTACTCAACAGATCAAAGATGAATCATCGCGATCTCGTGCCCTGAGTGCGATGGCTCAGCACCTCCCTGAAAACCTCTGGCTCAAAGCCCTTGAGATCGTCTGGGCCATCAAAGATAAATACTATTGTTCCAATGCTTTACAAGCATTTTTGCCCAATTTAGAACAGCTATCCATTCCTTTTACCGATTGGGTTAATGTCCTAAATATTTTGGCCTATCAAAATCGTGAAGAGCTCTTTGACGCATTGCCAAAGAGCAAACCCACAATTATTCGCCTTGGCAACGAGCAAGCATTTTTTGACATTTTGCAAGCCATCCGCGACGTTTGCCAACAATGGCCCTGAACCCCACAGTGTTACACAGAACCCTTCTATAGCTATTTAACCGCTTAGACGCTTGCGCTGAAATAATCACCCCATTACCCCATCACCCATCCACAGCCCCAACCTGGGTCTTTTTTTTTGCAGTCCCCTTATCCAAACAAAATCGGCTGATTTTCTTCCCGCGCCTGATCGCCAGAATAAGGATAATCCAGTACCATATCCCCCTCTGGACTGCGTAGTCGGATTGTGCCAGCCCTATTACGTAATACACCCTGGTTTGTCGGGACAATAAACTTAAACACATCCCCCGGTGCCACCTCAATATCTGCTAGCTCAAAGCGAGTGCCATTAGGTGCTACAACTTGCCAACCCAGTAACGAAGCCGTCTGTTGAGATGCATTAATAATCTGAATAAATTCTCTACCACCTTCTGGATTCTGGGGATTGACCATAGCAGCAACAACCCTGAAAGGACTAGACTCTGTGTTGCCAGGTGGTTGATCTTTATCCTTATCTTTGTCCTTGTCATCACCATTGCCATTGCCAATATCAATCACATCGGCGCGGCGAAACCGAGGAAAAAAGGTGCGGATGGCATTACGGTTATTGTCCAGACGGTGCAAGTCAAGCTGATACTCAGCCCCATTGATTCGGGTGATTTTATTACTCTGGGTACGACACCTGACCAAGCCTAGGGCAATTAACCCCTCAGGGCTACAGCCAACAAAAAAGCCGCCAATGGGCTTATGCAAACGCTTAGTATTGTGACTGCCATCACCTAGTGGAGCATGCCACGTTAACTCTAAGGTAACAACCTCAGGAACCAGCACTCCCTTTTCAGGTTCCTTGGCTTTTTCATATCGAGTACCCAGATACTGGATTCTATCTTGACCATCATTGCCAGGTATAACACTCTGGCCAGCATCATCTAGGTGGTACTTATACCAAAAATGATACCCGCCAGCTTGACTCGCTTTACTGGATTGTTCCCCCACAAAAACATGCTCAAAGCCTGATGCATCTTGTTGATCACCCGAGGTGCCCATGTCAAACCAGGTCTCTTTGATCATCGCCGCCATCAAGCTTTGGGAAATGGTTAAATCCAGAGAAGATTCTAAAAACTGTTGCGCCTTTTTAATCGGTGGAGTCGGCAGAATCGCATCAATAAAGTCCAGTTCTTCCTGGGTTTCGGCTGTGCTAACCTGTTCACGGACGGCGCGCTCAAGGGCATAGTTATCAAAAATTCGCTCACACAGCTGATAGGTTTCCAACTTATCGGCAGGGATAACCACTTCCTTGAGCACCCGGTGCTCAGCATCAACCTCAGTGGCGCGTTCATCCACAACTACATACCCCTGAGTTTCATCCCTGGCTTCACCAGGTCTGAGGGCAGGCACCCCATTTCCACCCTGGTCCGCATCCCAGATTTCTTGAAAAATATTGTCTGACATGGTTATTCCTGCCTCATATAGCGGGTGTTGTCATGGAGTGATTAATAATTTCAGTATGAAATTCGCCATAAAGCTTCGTCATGCCCCTGACGGGTACTTTTCATTACCCATGCGCAATTTTCTGAGAAATCGTCATTAGAGGGAGATCTGGATTGGCCGGTCTTAAAAAGGCTCGCTACTATTGAGCCAAAGCGATTAAACCGCTAGGGTGTATAGGGCACACCGGCTTACGATAAAGCAAACCTAGAATGCGATACCTGATCACCAGCGCACTTCCCTATATCAATGGAATTAAGCACTTGGGCAACCTGGTGGGATCGATGCTGCCCGCCGATGTGTATGCTCGATTTCTACGTCAAGAAGGCGAAGACGTCCTATATATATGTGCCACCGATGAACATGGCACCCCAGCCGAAATTGCCGCCCTGGAAGCAGAGCTAGACGTAGCCGAATTTTGCACCCGCCAGTACGAAAAGCAAAAAGACATCTACGAACGCTTTGGCCTATCTTTTGACTACTTTGGCCGTACCTCCGCCCCAGAGAATCATGAGCTCACCCAGCACTTCTATCGTCAGCTGGCCGAACACGGCTTTATTGAAGAACGGGAAATCAGCCAGATTTACTCCCTAGACGACGAACGCTTTCTACCCGATCGCTACGTTACCGGTACCTGCCCCCACTGCGGCTATGATAAAGCCCGAGGCGATCAGTGCGAAAACTGCACCAAGGTGCTGACGCCGACTGAACTGATTGACCCCCGCTCCACCATTTCTGGTAGCACTAATCTGGAAGTCCGCAGCTCTAAGCATCTATTTTTGCTGCTGGATAAACTTAGTGACGAAGTGCGTGCCTGGGTCGAAAAGCAAGAACAGTGGCCCACGCTAACTAAATCTATTGCCCTCAAGTGGCTTAATGAAGGTCTACAGAGTCGAGGCATCACCCGCGACCTCAGCTGGGGTGTGCCCGTACCCGCTGACGGCTTTGAAGGCAAAGTCTTTTATGTGTGGTTTGATGCCCCCATCGGCTACGTGTCGGCCACAAAAGCCTGGGGTAATGCCACTGGCAACGATTGGGAAAGCTGGTGGAAGGGTGGCGATGATATCCACTACACCCAGTTTATGGCTAAGGACAACCTGCCGTTCCACACCATTATGTGGCCCGCAACTATCCTTGGTAGCCGTGAGCCTTGGAAGCTGGCGGACTATATCAAAGGCTTTAACTGGCTCAATTATTATGGTGGCAAATTTTCCACCAGTTCAAAGCGTGGTGTCTTTTTAGACCAGGCCCTGGAGATTGCCCCGGCTGATTACTGGCGCTATATGCTGATGGCCAGTGCCCCCGAGTCGTCTGATTCTGCGTTTACTTGGGAGCAGTTTCAGAATCGTGTCAATAAAGAACTGGCGGATAACCTGGGCAACTTTGTCAACCGCATTCTCAAGTTCACGGCGTCTCGATTTAGTAAAGAATTGCCTGACGGTGGCACCCCTGGCGAAGCGGAAGCTGAGCTGCAAAAGACCTGTGGTGAGCTGGTGGAAAAACTGCGGGGCCATCTGCGTAAGCAAGAATTCCGCCGTGCTACCGAAACCTTAAATGCCCTATGGACAGCGGGCAATCAGTATATTGATGTGCGTGCACCCTGGGCGCTGTTTAAGACCGATAAAGCAGACGCTGCTGTGGTGATTCGCACCTGTATTAATTTGATTCGGCTGTATGCGATCGCAAGTGCCCCCTTCATTCCCCACACCGCCGAGGCCCTGTACGATGCCCTCCAGCTCACCGACGACGAGCGCCATAGCACCATGGCCGATGCGGTGGACCTGACCATTCTGGCCGCTGGCCGTCCATTTGATGTGCCTGCACCCCTGTTTCAAAAGCTCGATGATGATCGCGTAGCTGAGCTTAAGGCCCAATACGGTGGAGAGTAGGGACAAGGCCCCACACCATCCATCCCCGCCTGGGAGAGCAGACCCCTCCGCCTACGGCACCTCCCCTTGGTAATGGGAGGATATCCTTAAAAATTCTTTTCCTTAAAAGACCAGATTAACCATGACAAGCACCCGCTTTTTAACCAAAACCCTAATCGCCCCTGGCTTGCTTTCAGCGACACTGCTCGGCTGCGGCACCATCACCGTTCAACAAAACGAATACGGCGATCCGGTTGCCACGGCTGATGTCCCCTATGTCGCTGTTACCCAAATTGTGGAACACCCGGCCCTTGATGCGGTGCGGGATGGTCTGCAGGACAAACTCAAAGAAGAAGGCTACGACGAAGCTGATAGTTCTCTTAAGTGGGCGTGGGAAAGTGCCCAGGGTCAGGCATCTAATGCAGCCCAGATTGCCCAGAAATTTGTAGGCGATAGTCCCAATGTGATTGTGGCCATTGCCACCCCCTCAGCCCAGGCGGTTGTGGGTAACACCGATACTATTCCCGTGGTCTTTTCAGCCGTAACCGATCCCGTCGCAGCGGAATTGGTGCCCAGTCTAGAAGCATCCGGTGGTACGGTAACTGGCGTCAGCGACTTGTCCCCGGTTGATGAACATTTAGCACTGATTGCCGATATGGTGCCCGGTGCAAAAAGCGTAGGTGTGATTTATAACGCGGGAGAATCCAACTCTGTCAGCCTGGTGAATGTGCTAAACACAGAAGCAGATGAGCAGGGGTTCACGGTTGAAGCAGCAACGGTATCGAGCTCTGCCGATGTGGCGACCGCAGCAGAAAGCCTGGTGGGTAAGGTGGATGCGATTTATATTCCCACTGACAATACGGTGGTGTCGGCGTTGGAATCGGTGATTCAGGTGGGCAATGACAACCAGCTACCGGTGTTTGCTGGCGATACAGACTCGGTGGAGCGGGGGGCGATCGCAACTGCCAGCTTTGACTACTACGAAGTTGGTCGCCAAACCGGTGATATGGTTGCCCGCATTCTGGGGGGCGAGAGTCCTGGCGATATCCCTGTCGAGCTGGCCAACACCATAGATTTAGCCATAAATCTAGCCGCTGCAGAAGCCATGGGTGTCACCGTATCTGACGCCATCAAAGACAGCGCCAACCAGGTATTTGAATAACGCATTGTGCCGGGGTACACCATGGTGTACCCCGGCACAATGGCCCTACACGCTCCGTATATCCTTCAAAATTCCCAACAAAAATAGGGCTAATCAACAGTTCAGACCTGGCCTTTTCTGTACCGACAGCAATGGCCATTGATAGATTGCGCTCCAGTGTCTGATGCAGGTAATCACTGGGCTGTACCGGCGGAAATCCTCGCAAACATGAACCCGTCTCAACTAACTTGAGCGCAAAATCAGTTTTTACTTTACGTAGTGTAAAGTCACTGTAGGCCATGGGACTACGACATCCTTCGATAATCTAGTCTATCCTAGGGGTTCAAAATGTTACGCCCCAGCCCATCTACGTTATACCGATTGTCTTTCCATGTCCCTTGTCGCATTCCTTGGAGCTATTGAAACGGGTTTACTCTATGGCTTTCTCAGCCTGGGCGTATACCTCTCCTTTCGGGTGCTGAAGTTTCCAGACCTGACGGTGGACGGTAGTTTTCCCCTGGGAGCTGCCGTAGTGGCCACCCTGATTACCCAGGGAGTAAACCCGTGGGTCGCGACAGTAGTGGCCATGGTGGCTGGGGCTTTGGCTGGTTTATGCACTGCCATTCTGAGCGTACGGTTCAACATCCTTAATCTCCTGGCCAGTATTCTCACCATGATTGCGCTGTATTCCATTAATCTGCGCGTTATGGGGCGACCCAATGTGCCCTTGCTAAACCAGCCCACACTGTTTGATGGGCTGGAAACAGTGCTACCCATCTGGGCAATTTTGCTCATTGGTTTAGGGTTAACCAAATTGGCCATCGACTTTTTCTTGACCTCAGATATTGGCCTGGCAATGCGGGCCACTGGCATGAACCCGATTATGGCCAGTGCCCAGGGAATTTATACCAACCGGCTGATCTTATTGGGAATGGCCATGAGTAATGCGTTAGCGGCCCTGTCCGGTGCCCTGTTTGCCCAGGTGAATGGCTTTGCGGATGTAGCCCTGGGCGTGGGCACGGTCGTGGTCGGCCTAGCCACAGTGATTTTAGGTGAGGCAATTTTCCCTAGCCGTACCGTACGCTGGGCAACGCTGGCGGTGATCTTAGGTTGTCTGATTTATCGCCTGGTGATTGCCATGGCGCTCAATGCAGATTTCCTCGGTTTACGAGCCCAGGACCTTAATCTGGTGACGGCCATAATTGTCGTGTTGGCCCTGGTATTGCCTCAGGCAAATCTGTTAGCCAAGTTTAAGCGCTAGATTTTCTAGTGAGCCACCCCCTTCCCTCTTCCCTCTTCCCTCTGCCCTCTTCCCTCTTCCCTCTGCCCTCTGCCCTCTGCCCCCTGCCCCATGATTTCCCTGAACGATATCCACGTCACCTTTAACCCTGGTACTCCCCTGGCGAAACCGGCACTGTTGGGGATTAATTTGGATATTGCCGCTGGGGAGTTTATTACGGTTATTGGCAGTAATGGGGCGGGGAAATCCACCCTGCTGAATATTATTAGCGGTGACATTAGCTGCGATCGCGGACGCATTACCGTGGGTGCCGACGACGTGACAGCTTGGTCCACAGCACGTCGAGCCACACTAGTATCACGGGTATTTCAGAATCCCCTGGTCGGCTCCTGTGCTGAGCTAACCATCGAGGAGAATCTAGTATTGGCCTTTCGGCGGGGAAAGCTGCGGGGCATGCGACCGGCGCTAAACAATCGTCTGCGAGACCAGTTTCGGGCGCGGCTAGCCAGTTTAGACCTGGGATTGGAAAATCGACTTTGCGATCGCATCGGCCTCCTCTCCGGCGGCCAACGTCAGGCCCTGAGTTTGGTCATGGCCACCCTGGCCCCAGCCACTATCCTGTTGCTGGATGAACACACCGCTGCCCTCGATCCCAAAACAGCCCACTTCATCATGACGCTGACCGAGCAACTGGTCACTGAACATAACCTCACCACTCTGATGGTGACCCATAGCATGCGCCAGGCCCTGGCCGTAGGCAATCGTCTGCTGATGTTGCACGAAGGCCGCGTTGTCTATGATGCCAGTGCCTCTGAGAAAGCTCACCTATCAGTGAACGACTTGCTAAACCGCTTTGCCAGTGATGACCTCAGCGACGATAGCCTATTGCTAAGCTAAAGCATTAACAGCTATTGCCTTCACCCACTCACCCATCCCCCCGCTCACCCATCCCCCCATTCCCCCACATTTGATAGTGAGCAAACTTACACCACAGAGTACTCATTCCTGAAAAACACCTGATCCCAGGAGACACAAACCGTGGGCATTAACCCTATTCTTGCGGAGGCTCCATATTTCAAGACCAGCTAACCTTGACCTTATCTATATCAATTATTCAAAACTAAAAATTCAAACCTCATTGAAACAGTCGACAGAACGCCCATAAGCTAAAACGCCCTTAACACACATTGCTGACTAATTTCCTGATAGGTTGGCTCAAAATCATCTGACGGATGTCTATAGGGCTGATGCGCTGCCTCAAATTCCATTGAAATTCCTTAGAAAATGCTCAATGACTTAATGCCGCTTTTGTCACGATTGATGCAGCCTAGCCCATATAGATCAATTATCTTAGGACTCACTTAAGCAAGACTTGACGTTCAAGTGTCGAAATTACAACAGAGGAATAAAAAAATATTTCTAATAAAAGTTACATTACTTAAATTATGCTAACCTAGGCTTACTACAAAGCAGCATCACTACTTCAGTTGAACAGCACGTATGGTTTTACCCCTAATGTAACAATCTAAGTTGTTATTACTGTCGTCTATGTAGTTTTATCCATATCTGTAAGCGTTTTTTTCGCTGCGAAACATCCTGCGGATCGATACGACTGATGTTTCAAGAGTTCTCAGATATTTTGGTTACCCATACGTCTTTGTTTGCGTTGCATTTGTTAATTATGTCTGCCGTTGCTCTTCTTGAAAGGGCCCTTTGATTTCTCTCTGTAGTCCGTGACTTCTCGTATTTATGAAAGCTGCTCAAACATCCAGCGATTTAGTTCGCACATATCTTAAGGAAATTGGGCGAGTGCCACTGTTAACCCATGAGCAAGAAGTTGTTTATGGAAAACAGGTTCAGCGCTTTGTTGCTCTGCAGGCCTACAGGACTGAGCTTGAGGCCAGCTTAGATCGTGAGCCCAGCAAGTTGGAATGGGCTGAGGCTGCCGGTATATCAGTGGATGCGCTGACTCAGGCCATCGATGCTGGTGACCTTGCGAAGCGCCGTATGGTGGAAGCAAATCTCCGCTTGGTGGTGTCCGTTGCTAAAAAGTATATCAAGCGCAATGTGGACCTACTGGATTTAATTCAGGAAGGCACCATTGGTATGCAGCGTGGTGTGGAAAAATTTGACCCGCTCAAGGGATACCGTTTTTCTACCTATGCCTATTGGTGGATTCGTCAGGCCATTACCCGTGCAATTGCTGAGAAAAGCCGAACAATTCGTTTACCAATTCACATTACTGAGAAGCTAAATAAGATTAAGAAAGCCCAGCGTCAGCTGTCTCAGAAGCTGGGTCGGGCGGCTACGGTGATTGAGTTAGCTGAAGAAGTTAAGCTGACTCCAAAGCAGGTCAGGGATTATTTAGAAAAGTCTCGCTCTCCGCTATCTCTAGATTTGCGCATTGGCGATAATCAAGATACTAATCTTGGTGATTTGCTTGAGGACCCTGGTCAGTCTCCTGAAGACTATGCGACTCAGTCATTATTGCGTAAAGATCTAGATCGCCTAATGTCAGAATTAACCCCCCAACAACAGCGTGTTCTGAATCTGCGCTTTGGCTTGGATGATGGTAAGAATATGACGTTGGCCAAGATTGGTGAGATGTTGAGCATTAGCCGCGAGCGCGTACGTCAAATTGAGCGAGAAGCGCTGACACGTTTGCGGAAGCGTCAGGCTGATATGCGTGAGTATTTGGCTAGCTAAAGTGGAGATGTTGCGTGCAACGTCTGTACATCTGGGATTTATCGGAGGATGCGTTGTTGGCGCATCCTTTGTTTTTGATCAGGATGGAGACGAGAATGGGTAAAGTGGCAACGTTGTTTCAATCGGTAAATATCAAATGGTGAAACTTGTTCCCAATGGTCCTGAAATTGCCCCTTTAGGAGTGGGCACCTGGTCCTGGGGAGATTCTTTGTTTTGGCAGTATGGCAAAGACTATGGTGCCAGTGATGTGCAGCAAGCATTTGATGCATCCCTGGCCGCAGGAGTGAGCTTCTTTGATACGGCGGAAGTGTATGGCTTGGGTAAGTCAGAGGAGCTGTTGGGCCAGTTTATCCAGGGGACAGCTACTCCCGTGGTTGTAGCAACCAAGTACTTTCCATTGCCCTGGCGGTTTAATGCCCAGGCGGTGGCCGATGCGTTGACGGCTAGTTTGAAGCGACTACAACTGCCCATGGTGGCTCTCTATCAAGTCCATTGGCCCTTTGACTTTTTGATGGGTCAAAAAACTCTTATGAATGCTCTGGCGGACGAAGTTAAACAAGGACGCATTCAGTCCATTGGGGTGAGTAATTATTCTGCCAGCCAGATGCATCAGGCCCATAGTTATCTAGCCGAGCGCGGCATTCCTCTGGCCGTGAACCAGGTGCAATATTCTCTTTTGCACCGCAAGATTGAGTCCAATGGTGTGCTTAGTGCAGCCAAGGAACTCGGCATGACAATTTTGGCCTACAGTCCTTTAGCTCAAGGGCTGGTGACTGGCAAGTATAGAGTGGAGACCTATCAGCCACCCACTGGAGCACGGCGAATTGACCCACGATTTAATCAGAACGGTTTGCGTAAAATTGAGCCGGTGATTTCTGTTTTGAAGGAGGTGGGCCAGTGCCATGATAAAACACCTGCCCAGGTTGCTCTTAATTGGCTAATGGGCCAGGGGGATGTGGTGCCAATTCCAGGGGCCAAGAATGCTAAACAGGCAGAACAAAATGCTGGGGCATTGGGGTGGTCGATGCCGCGCGAAGAGCAGGAAAAGATTAGTGCGGTGACTACACCGTGGTTGTAGCGTTTTGCGTTACTTACTGCTTGATGGGTAATGTAATCGTAAAGGTCGTTCCCTGACCCGGTTCAGTGTTGTAGGTGATCGTACCGCCATGGGTTTCGGTAATAATTTGATAGCTGATGGAGAGACCCAGACCCGTGCCTTTGCCCACTGGCTTAGTGGTGAAGAAGGGATTAAACAGGTGTTCGATGGCATTTTTGCGGATGCCTGGGCCGTTATCGGTGATTGCGATCGCAACCGCCGGATACTTCAACTGCCCCAGTAATTGGGTCTGAATCCGAATGATGCTCGGCTCATTTTCCATCTGTTGCCAGGTGCGTGTTTGATCCAGTTCTTCCAGGGCGTCTACCGCATTGCTCAACAGGTTCATAAACACCTGGTTTAGCTGCCCAGCATAGCATTCGATCTGCGGCAAATCGTCATACTCTTTTATGACTTGAATTTTGGGCCGCCAGCTCTGCGCCCGCAGGCGGGTTTGCAAAATAGTCAGTGTACTATCGATGCCGTCGTGTAAATCCACTTGCTTAATTTCTGCCTCATCCAGACGGGAAAATAAGCGCAGAGATTTAATAATTTCGCGGATGCGTTCAGTACCCACTTCCATGGATTGAAATAATTTAGGCAAGTCATCTTTGAGAAAATCCAGTTCGATTTCATCAATGATGTTTACAATCTCAGGGGGGACGTTGGGATAATGCTGCTGATAGCTTTCGATTAGCGTGACTAAATCTTGAGTGTAGTTCTTGGCATGGGTGAGGTTGCCATAGATAAAGCTAACCGGGTTATTAATCTCATGGGCGACGCCAGCCACCATCTGCCCAAGGCTGGACATTTTTTCACTTTGTACCAATTGAGACTGGGTTTTTTGGAGCTGAGTCAGGATCGTTTCTAGTTCCTCGGCACGGGCACGACTTTGGGCCAGTAAATCTGCCTGGTTTAGGGCAATTTTGAGCTGAGCTACCACTGACTTAAGCAGGTCTACCTCGTGATCTTGCCAGGGGCGCACAGCTTGGCTGTGGATACAGGAGATAACGCCAAACTTTCCAGATTCTGCGTACACAGGCAGCACTAACATAGACTTGTTGCCTAAGGTCGTTAAAACCGCCTTCACCTCATCATCGTCTACGGTGGAGATGTCATCTAACTGTAAAATTTCCTGTTGCAACAATCTGTCTGTGAGGGCACCAAAACTGCTGGCAGCATGTTTGCCAATAAAGCTGGACAGTCCCGCCACCTGCACTTCAGACGTAATGTGCCAGTAACCATCATGGTTATGATTAGCCTCGATATACCATGCAAAGTGACATCGATCTACCTCAAGAAACCGTTGGATCTCTTGAACTGCTGTGTCCAGAATATTATCAAGATTGAGGGATATACGAATCTGGTTGGCAATCTGGTTAAGCAGCTGTTCTCGTTGAGCCTGTTGTTGAATTTGCTCAGTGGAGGCCAGTAATGCTTGCTCGAACTGCATCCGTTCCATCTCTGCTCCAACCCGGGCAGCAAAAATCTCTAAAATAAATACCTGTAGCTCCACATCTTGTTCCATGGGCTCGGTATTGATTACAGAAATGTATCCCAAGAACTTGCCACCAGGGTTTAAAACTGGAATGCCAACATAACTCTCTGCATTGAGGGTAAGGAGGACATTGTCTTCAGGAAATTGTTCTTGAATAGAGTGATCATGGCAACAGATTGCGTGGGTGTGGGCCACGTTATAGCAAGGGGTGCCTGCCAGGTTGTATTGAAAATTCTCGCCAAAATCTGAACCATTCCAGAAAGCTAAGGTTTTACCAATCTGTTGATCTCCATCCTCAATCAGCTCAGCAATTAAGGCATATTGCATATTGAGGGCTAACGCTAAATGTTTAACGCAGGTTTTGAAGAAGGCTTCACCTGTCTGGGTGGCGGTTCCTTCTACAATCCAACGCAGGGCCTGTTCCTGATGTTGTCGTTCGGCTTCCAGCTTGACACGCTGACTAATGTCCCGCAGAACACATAGGGCATGGGGTTGTCCTTGATAATTATAGGGGAGGCCTTTAACCTCAAGCCCAATCAAACTCCCATCTCGATGAATATTGGTTGCTTGGCCGCTAAAGGTATGGCCTGCTTGTACGGTGGTCAGGAATTCTTGGTAGATAGGTTGGGAATCTGGATGGATATAGGCTCCAGGGTGTGAGGGGATAGATGCTTGATCGGCATAGCCATGCATTTGATAGTAGGCGGGATTAGCCTCTAATATTTCTCCTGTTTCCAAATTGACAATGGCGAGGCCATCGATAACAGTTTCAAAAATTTGACGATATTGAGCCTCTTTCTGACGTATACGTTCTTCAGTCTGTTTGCGATCGGTGATATCCCGGGATACGCCTACGGTCAAAATGATCGTCCCTTGTGAATTCCGAATAGCGGATTTAATCGTATTGAACTGACGCACTTCTCCATCATGGCGAGTGACGAGTTCTTCTACTTCAAGGGATTTCCCCGATGTAAACACATAGGTATCGTCACGGATGTACTGTTGAGTGTAAGCAGGCTGGTTGAAATCAGCATCAATCAGATCTTGGAGTTCGTCATTGTTCATGCCGTAATAATCCCGAAATGCCTGATTGGCCCAGACAATATGAGATTTCTCACGCTTCACCAGTACCATATCGGTAATGGAATCGAGAATCTGCTGATATTTGGCTTCACTTTCCTTTAGAGCCTGTTCTGCGGCTTTAAGAGCACTGATGTCTCGCATGACTGAAGATAAAAACTCCAGGTTGCCATCCTCATCGCGATGGGCCAGGATAACCTGGGAGACTGGAAAATCTTGTCTACTCTGACTACGTAGATACGATTCTCCTTGCCACATGCCTGTTTGGATTGCGGTTGGAATCGCTTCAGTTTCGATCTTTTCCAGAATTTCTGGCGGATGACAGGCCTGGATTTTGACCTGCCCAAGTTCCTCGGCGGTAATTTCTAAGGCTGTTTGGCCCGCCTGATTCAGGTAGAGGTGGTTACCCTGGGCGTCACAAATGCCCACAATATCAGGGGTGGCTTCGAGAATGGATAGTAGCCGCTGTTGTTCTTTTTCGGCGCGCTTGCGATCGCTAACCTCAATGATCAATCCATCCCACAAAATCGAGTCATCTGCCATCTGTTCAGGACGGGCGATGGTTTGTACCCACTTAAGTTTGCCACTGGGAGTCATGATCCGATGCTCGTGGTGAAAACCAGAAAGCGTTAGGGCCGACACCTGAAGTGCCTGTTCTAGGGCATCGCGATCGCAACTGTGCACTAAATCAAAACACCGCACAAAATCGTCCGGTTCCAGCTCATGGATATCACGGCAGCCCTCAGACACATAGGGAAATGACCGGGTGCCATCCGCCTCCAGCCGAAATTGAAAAATCAGCCCCGGTAGGTTGGCCGCCAACTTTTGCAAGCGGGCTTCACTACTTTGGAGCTCCTGGGTGCGTTCATCAACCCGTTGTTCCAATGCTTCATTGAGCTGTTTTAGCTGGTTTTCAGCCTCAATTCGGGCTGTAATTTCCATATAGGTTCCTAAAATGCCAACAACGACACCCTGGGAATCATGCAGTGGAATTTTATTGGTTTCCAGCCAGTATTGATTACCATCTGCCTGCCGTTGAGGTTCGATAAGGTTCAACTCAGGTGTATTTGACTCCATGACCTGGCGATCGCAGGCTCGAAACCATTCAGCTTCTTCCCGCTTCCAGGGCAGATCAAAATCAGTTTTGCCAACAATCTCGGCGGGAGATGCTAAACCTGCCGCCTTACTAAACTGCTGATTACAACCAAGATAAACAGAATTGTGATCCTTCCAGAAAGCGGCGGCTGGAAGGTTATCCAGGACCCAATATAGCGCCTGTGCCGATGGCTGTGTCTGCAAACTTTGCAGCTCATGGCGCACTTGCTGAAGCTCCTGGGTGGTGTGCTGATGTGCCTGGTGCTCTGCAGCTAGTTGAGCTCGAAGGGTTTGGTTAGCTGCTTCTAGCTCAGCCATTCGTTGCTGATAAGTTTCCAGATCTTTATCCATCAGTGTTTTGAATGGGAGCAGGGCGTTTTGCTTGTTAGCGAATAGGCAAATGTAACACCTGATAAATTTTTCCCTATTGTAAAATTGAGTTTGAACTTCAACTCGTCGTTGTTGCTAATTCTCCGTATGGTTTTATCTTTCTCCGTATGGTTTTATCTTTCAAGTCATAAGTTAGTAACTTATGAGGTTGATCGATTCATACTCTAAGTCATCAACGGCAAACTGCGCTTATTCAGTTTCCGAATCTATAAGCCAGGTATTGAGTTCCTTTTCAATGGGTTGCGTTACCGATCAGCGATGTTGGAGCAATTATTACAATGGCTGTAGATACATTTACAAACAATAAAACCCCAGCAGCTGTTTATGAGGTTTTACATCAGACTCGACGACAACGGGTCAGTGATGGTGCAGACACTGCATTGTTAATAAATGCTACCAAGCAGTTGGTGTTGGTATGGCCCCAGCTAGGCGACTTTGATAGTTTGGAGTATGCCTGGTGGCTGCGGCGCGGCGCTGAGCAGCTGATCCAAAAAGGAGTGGTGGTCCGGGCGGTGGGCATTGGCGATCGCAACTCAGGCAAGGCATTCTGTGCCTACACTGGTTTCCCCGAAGAGTCTCTACTGCTAGACCCAGACGGTACGCTTCACCAAGAGTTAGGCCTTTACCCAGGGCTAACATTATCGGTTCCCGGCTTTAATCAGCGCCAGAATGCTTGGCTGAACCTATTGCTGATGTGCGCTGGGATTGGCAGCCCTGGCACCTTATCGGAAGTATTTCGTGGCTATCTGGGCGATCGCAACGCCCCCCAGCTGATTGCAGACGATGACGTGGTGCAAGCAACACCCCTGCCACCCATCAAAGGAGAGTTTTTTAAACGGGCTGGCGGTAAAGGGTTTCAGCGGCCTTTTGAGTTGGCTACCCTGCGGTTACGAAATATGGCAGAGGTGCTGGGTAAATGGACTACCTATGTGCCGGATGTGAGCCACATTACCCAGCGGGGAGCAACCTACGTAATTGCTGATGGTGGGGTAATTTATCAACATTGCGATCGCAATATCCTCGGCTTTGCCACCAACATGGGCAACCCGCTTTCGTTTCTAGAGGACGTAAATTTTCCGACATCAGTGTAGGTCCCTCTAATCCGTTTGGCCAGAAATTTGATCGATGTGGCCAAACACATGGTTGAGCATTTCTTTGCTGGCCTGGGATAACGGCCCCCGTAACAACGAGCGAATGTTCTCTTCTAAATGTTGGCCATCGCCGGTGCCAAACAGCACAGAATGAACGCCCGGTTCATGGCGACAGAAGCGATACGAGGCATCAGCAAGACTTTCAGCTTCTCCACTTTTCATCAGAAACCCAAGGGGCTCATTGAGATCTATCTTATGGGGGTCAATGAGAGACTTTTCGATCATCTCATCGATTAACGGCTTTAAGGTTGCTGGGCTGGCGAGGACGCGCCGAACTGCAAATATGCTTAGAATGCCGATATTTTTTGCTAATGCTTTCCGTAAAACTCGTTCACGGGCAGATTGATTCAGGATATTAAACCCAAGCATAAAAACATCCCAGCAGTCATCTTCAACCGCACGACTCAGCATTTTATGCTCAGGATCCGAAGCAAACCCCTCCGTGATGCCAATAAATCTTACTTTTCCAGCGTCTTTAAATTTCAATAGGGCTGGTAAAAATTCAGCCTTCACATAGTCATAGTCACTAGGGCGAACCCCATGCAGATGATAGATATCGATGTAATCTGTATTTAACTTTTTAAGACTATTGTTTAACCCCGCTTCAAGTTCATTGGCACGAATCAAGGTTCTTGGCCTAAAACGACCACCGACAGAAATCTTTTTCTGGGTCGATAACACTAAATTAGAGCGCCCTCGATAGGCAATGGCCTCACCTATAATGTGCTCTGTTCCATAGGATTCTGCTGTATCCAATAAGTTAATACCCCAATCTAAAGCCCTATGAACTATGGCAATAGACTCATCCACAGGGCGATTATAGCCTTGACCTAAGCGGCTGTATCCTCCGCCACCTAAACCGGCCACACTCACCTTTAAGTTGGTATTGCCCAGAATGGTATATGCCATGGGCATATCCGGTGACTCACGGGAGATTTCTAAAGGGTCAGGCTTATATCGCTTATCTGCAATTTTAGTCTTAACTTTATCGAGTAGTGCCTGCATAATTAAACAATAATAGATATTTAAAACTACAGGTTTTGGTCACCTCTAAAGAGAATTTTCCGAAAAATCAGTAGAGAATTTAAATAAACAAAATAAAGAACTTACAGAAAGCGTGATTGATAGTGCCCCGTATCGAAGGACATCCCCAAGGGAGTACGTCCCCAAAGGAGTACGTCCCCAAGGGAGTACGTCCCCAAAGGAGTACGTCTACAAGATGGTCCGTTGTTCATCGGGTTTGATGAATTCAGATTTGGTATCCTATGGCCCATAAAATCTGGAAAATCCCAAATTCAATTCAAAGAATTTTTATTCGTTTGCGTATCTGATTTGATTTAGATTAAGTTCAAGAAAAATATCCTGTTGTCGTTTGGTATAGCCTGCGACTATGGTGAGAGTATAAAATGTTTTGTATACATGCCTTTTATACCCGCTAGCTTGAGTATCAGCACATGCTGATGAGCTCCCGTAAAAGGTAAGGTAGAACATGGCTAACCTCAGGCCTTGTCCTTGCTTCTAGAGCCTTAATCATAGTTTGATAGGTGATGGCATGGTGCAATATACATAAAGGTTTTGCGATATTCCAGGCCGCTGATAAACGTTCAGGTGATTCATATTGTTGCCATTGTTTTAGATATTCATGTCGTAGACGCGTCATGCTTCGCTGTTGCCATAACCTTGTCACGTCGCTGAGTAGAGATATTTGTTTATCCGCAAGAGAGAACTTCAGCAAATCAAAAAAGGGATGGGATATGCAGGCATCTGTCCAATCAAAATACAAATAATGCTCCTGATGGAAGGCGACGTTGTTTAGGTGTAAATCACCATGTACCAATGTTTCAGGGATATTATAGCTAGCTAGTTGCGAGCATAAATCTTTGAGTTTTGGTGCGACGGCATGGAGCTGTTCAATTTCAACCTCAGCCGCTGATAATGCTGATAGGGTCTCTTCGTCGTTGATGAAGGGCTCAATCTGTGTATGCAAAACATGTAGCCTTCGATCTAAACAACCTGCAGCTAGCATGCGATCGCAATGCTGGGTTGCCTGAATTTGAAGATTAGCAAATGAACGATAAATATGTTCCTTTGTTCTAAGAGGAATCCGATGGCCGATGGGCTTACCAAAATCAGTTAGCAACATCCAATGATGTTGTGGATGAATAGCAAGCACAGTGGGTATTTGATCGAGGAATAAACATGCCAGTGTTTGAGTGACAACGGGCTCATCACAAAATAGCGGCACGTTTGGAGAGGCTGCTTTTAGGTATAGAGTCCCTTCTGCAGTTTTAATGCTTAAAACCCATGATATTGACCAGTTTCTGACACATTCTATGGCTGTGATTGATGAATACCCCAAGTCTTCTAGTTGCGCATCAACCCAGTTGCTAGCCTGCTGTAGGCAACCAGGTTTTGCCCAAGGAGGGCGAAGCGTTGGCGTTTGACCTGTTGTAAGCTCAGTCAAACATTGTTCGATCATTGTTTTGTGTTCAGGATGATCAAGCGCAACCCCTGCCAGGCTTGATACATCAAACCAGGTACCGATCTGTATTGTTTCACCAGGTGGATGTTGTTCTAATACATATATGGCTTGAACAGTGTGCTTGTTTTGATCAACTTCATAGCTGGCATAGTATAAGACATTAGTAGAGATGCCAAAATCTTTATTGACTGCATTTTTAACAGATGCCACATCATCAAATGAGAGGCCTTGATTCAGCTTAATGCAGGGTAGGGAATAGTTATCTCTATTTGACTGAAGTAAGACTTTAGAGTCTTTAACATCAATGAGTAGGAGATAAATGTAAGACTTCCAACCTCTAAAGAGCCTCATTATTTCCAGTACCATGATCCACAGGTTTACCTTCACGCTGAGCCATAACAACATCTTTGATGGCTTCTACGATAGCCTCCGGAGCCTCATAGGGAATGTTGTGTGATGATTCTGGGATAGTGCGATGATCTGAGTTAGTGGATAAGGTTGCAATTTCTGTCTGTAGGGTAGGCCATATTTCGGACCATGTTTTCCGGAGTTTAGCCATCCCATCCTCATCAAGTTGATAGGGTAACTCATCTGGAAAATGGCCTGCTGTAAGCACAACCATTGGCATATCTCCAAATGGACCAGTGGATTGTGCCTGAGCAAAAATGCTATCCATGGCTGCAATCTCATCAGCAATGCCTGTCATGCTCTCTGGTAGGTAATCATGAATTGCCTTACCAGCTTCTTTGGGGAGCGCGCTGGGAGCAGGAGGAGACTGTAGACGTAAGATGCCCAGTGTCGAAATAGTTCTGAGCAGCAGTGTTGGAGGATAGGCCATTATTTCCATGAGATCTTCAGGAAACCGTTGATTTTGTTCTGGGTGAGATGAGTCAACAAAAATAAGACCCTCAACTTCATCACTGAAATGGTCGGTAAAGACTCTGATTAGCAGCCCCCCCAGGGAGTGGCCCACCATCACATAGGGGGGAGATTCATGGGCGGCCATCAATAAGTTATGCAGGTCTTCCGCAATATGGTCTGCGTCTCTTGGCTGTTCTCGACGCTCACTCCACATAATTCCAGACTGGTCGTATGCGCACACACGACTCACCTGGCTAATGGCCGGTCGCACGGCTTCCCAAACTAGTGATCCACCTTCGTTAATGCCAGATTCTAAAACGATGGTGGGGCTGCCTTCACCCGTACAATAAAGGTGGGATAGTTTTCCGTTGACTGCCACAAGTTCCCCAGGGGGAGAAAACGCTTGAGCGACCGCATGGCGGGACCATTGTTCATAAACAAACCCTGTTATTAGGGTCAGAAAAAGTATTGCAGCGACAACAAGGGTGAGACGTCTTAGCCATTTGATCATAGAAATATTTTGAGCTGAGTTGCCTTGTCTACTTATCTTTTATTCCATCGCTTGGAACAACTATCCTATCTTACAAGTTAGAAAACGTGATGGTGTGGTCTAAGTTTTTAGTATGCATATGATACCTCAGGGACATTGTCAGGTTTTCTGCCATCGGCTACTAGTTGGTGGTCAGTGCTTTAGTTAGCTGAGTATTGCTTGTTCAGGTTATTGAATGGTCAACGTTGAGTCGGCAACTCTAACAAAATATACCGATTTGCATTCTTTAAATCTTGGTGTGCTAGCAATGGATGTATGGTACGTTCCTTATTAGCAATATGTTGCTCAGCATCAATGGCATCCCGACCATCCCTGATCTTACCCACCCCCAAGAGTTACAGGCGTTTGGTCAACAACTGTTGCTGGTGGGACGGTGGCTGCTCTGGATATTAGCCAGTTTTGGTATCGTACTGGCGGCTTTAAGATTTGCACACCGGAGCGATCGCACTGGCTGGCTCACTCCAGTCATGTTCGGCTATGATCGCTTGCTGACGGTGGCCCTGCATAGCTTACTTGTGGTGACCATACTCGTCGGGGGCTATTTTCTCTGCGCCACCCTAGCTAATCGGTATCATCATTGGGAACAAGCCAAAATTGAACAGGTTGCCAGTAGTGTCGCTGGGGCCAGGGTAGAACAACGCGCTCCCTACGTGCGCTATATCATTGAAGAACCTTACACCACCATCACTTACATTGATGGGCAACCCACCGAAGTTGAAAGGCTACAGGAGATCGATCGCTTTTTATCGCCCAGTGCCTCTAATGTTGAGGTCACTCTGACTCAGGTCGTAGACCCCGCCACCGAGCGTTTGATTTATCAATCTGATTTTACCAGCCAGTATCAGGTGACCAATACCCTGGATGTTACCCAAGACTTCTTCTTTGAAGTGCCTCCACCAGATGGATACAGTCTATTGCAAGACTACCGGATAGAACGGGAAGGCCAGCGGTTAGAACCTGTAAACCAGGGAGAGTATCAGTTTCCGTTGCAGCTGGCCCCAGGAGAGTCCACCCAGTATACGGTTTCTTATCAGGCCCAGGGGGCACCCCGTTGGGTCTATAGCGCCTACGGGCGACTACTTTCTCAGTTTAGGTTAACGGTACTAGCTGATTTTCCCAATGCTGACTTTGCCAGCGGCATTGTGCCAACAGAGGCGAGTTTAGAAGGCCAGGGTACGAGATTTACCTGGCAGTTTGATGAGAATGTTTCGGTGCGTAATCCGTTTGGGGTATTTACGGCAACGCAGGGCATTCGTCAGACGGGGATATTACCGCGATTGTTATTGTTGGCTCCCGGTCTCTTTTTGTGGTGGTTGCTGCTGCTTTATTTGACGGTGCCGATGCGGTTGCAGGATGTTGCGATCGCAGCCGCCATCTTCTTTGCCTGTCTATTAAGCCTCACCTATGCCAGCCGCCTGTTTGATGCCCGCGTAGCCTGGGGGCTGTTACTCCCCCTCTTCTTGCTCTTCAGCATTGGCCTAGGAGCCCAGCAAAGAAAGCGCTGGGGCGTGCTCACCATTACGCTGAGTGGTGCCGTTTTACCTGTTGCGGCTATGTTAGTACCCTATACAGGGTTAACCCTGGGCATCGCTGGTTTAATCTCAGTCGGATGGCTCATCGTTAGATATTTTTGGGAGTCTGAGACATCGCGTAATCGTACATAGTCTGCCGATAAAACTGAGGCATGCCCACGTCAAAATATTGCCCCTTAACTAGATAACCCACCATGCCAGATTCCGCCCGCAATCGCTCCAGGCAAGTGGTTAGCTGAAATTCTCCTTTAGACCGCAGGTTATTCTCTATTTCTGTTTGTAGAGCATCAAAAATTTCTGGCTTGAGCACATACATGCCAAAAATTCCTAGAAAGTCTGACTCTGGCATGCCGGGCACATGGAGATGGGTCGTAGCATAGTCCAGGTCAGGTTTTTCGTAGAGTTGGGTAATGTCTAGAATAGTATCTGACTCTCGCCAGGTGCCGGTGACACAGCCTGCTTTGTGGATAATGTCTCCAGACATCACTGTTACCCCAACAACGCTGCTATTGGTTTGGGTAAAGGCTGCTAACACCTGTTGTGCGCAGGAGCGTTGTTCTTGGGTTTGATAGATGTGATCTCCCAACAACAGCAGAAAGGGGGCATTATTAACCCAGGTTTTGGCACAGTACACCGCATGGCCAAAGCCCTCTTGCTGGTCTTGAATGAGAAACGTAATGCGGTCACCCAGGCTCTGGAGATATTGGCTATATTTTTGATTTTCTGGAGAAAGTTTGGCCAATAGTTCTGGCTTGGGTGGATTTTGGAAAAATGCTTGAAAAGTTTCCAGATCCCCTTTTTGGACAACGATACCAATTTCTTCAATGCCTGCTGCAACAGCCTCTTCTACAATTTTGAGGATAATTGGTTTTGCTCGGCCATCGTGATCAATAATCGGCAACAGTTCCTTTTTGACAACTTTGGTGGCAGGAAACATTCTTGTGCCAAAACCAGCTGCTGGAATAACGGCTTTCTTGATGGTTGACTGGGGAGCAATGGTGGAACTTAGGGCTTGCATTTCTGGAAAATCTCGTTGGATAATTGCGATCGCACCCAGTTGACTCTCTTGGTCTTTGGCCACTAACTGAGCTGTACCATCGCCTTGAGAGCCAACCCCCTTACCGCCATAGATAAAGGGTTGCAAGGCTGGATGGGTGAGTAAACAATGGAGCTTGGGAGCCGTTAACTGGTCGGGGCAAGCTGGTGTCACATGGCGATCAAAGTCAGCTTGAACCTGGGTCATTAAAGTGCCTAGACGTTTTGCATCTCCTTGCCTGATAGCGCTAGCCGCTTGCTGAACAAATTTAGCATTGATAGTCCCTAGATATTGCTGAACCTGTTGGTGAATTTGATTTTTAGGATATGGATAACAATTATTTAAATCGCTCAGGATTTTTTGGGTATGTTTAGAGCCGCCCAAATCGACAATCACTAAAAATAATGTCTTTTGTATGGGCAGTGCCTCCAGGTTTACCCGCTTGCCATCAAAGGTCATCAAGATCGGTTTATTGCCAAAGGCACAAACCTGATCCATACGGCCACATAGGCTTGGTGTGGTTCTTTCGCCCAGGTAGGCCAGTTCCATTTCGTCTTGAATGGTCAGCTGTAGGTCATACAGCTGATTAAATGCTCGCGCAATCAGCACACAGATGGCAGCACTGGATGACAATCCTTTTTGGATGGGCAAATCGGTCCGATAGTTATTGACTGCCAAGCCCTGGACCCCGTAGCGGCTCAAAATTTGATAAGCGGTACCAGCCATGTAGCTGGCGAATCCTCCTTGTTTGGCTTCTTCTAAAAGTACATCAGGCTGCATAGGTAATCGAATCGGTGCGCATTGACTGCCATCGTTGAGGGTGGCTTGGAAAATTAAATCTTGAGGATGGTGTTTGATGCTGGCGTAAATGCCTTGATTGGTGCCGACAACCAAGGCATAACCTTTTTCAATGTCAGGGTTAATTGTGCGATACGTTCCGGCCCAGTCGCTATGTTCACCAAACAGACAAAGGCGACCCGGTACAAACAAAGAAGTCATAAGGGATTGTGAATTAACTTAATTGACAATGCTCCGAGTTCCGTGGCTGTTTCCTTTATCCCTATACAGCCTATACCGACGGGCAAATTGGTTATAAAGTGCAGTATTGTGCCCATCATGCCAGGTAGACATCGAGACTCTATCCCTGTCATTTTATAGAGAGTGTTAATTACTTTCTCCTACTTCGAGAATCTGCCCGTTTATGTCATAGTAGCCTTCACCATCTGCTTGCAATAGCCCTTGATATTGCTCAAAAAGCCACTCCCAAAGAGGATCAATTTTCTCAAGGGTTGCTTCCAATCCCCTGCCTTGCCAGAGCACCTGTAGTATAACGGTGAAATGAGCATTCTGTAGCAAATGCTGGACTCTTTGGCGATCTCCAACCTCTTCGTTATCTATATCCTCAAGTAATTCTTCAAGCTCTTCATCCATTAGCTCTGAGCCACGACGATTAATTGCTAATGCTCCATAGACATCTGTTCCTAATAAGAGTTCTGCATATTCTTGCGTAGGAGCCTGATTAGCAAGACTATAGTTTGGGTCTTTACGCCTGAGGGCAGTTTCGATCATACCAAGGCTGATCTCTTTGTCTTCATTAACGATGTAGCGCATGTAATAGCCCATCGGTCGCTTCCTTAATAGCCAGAGTTTTTATGAAAGGAGATTTTTTATTTATCTATTTTGCACAGCTGATGCATCAACATGTCAACCTAATCTAAAGGTAGAGTTAACTAGATCGTCAATAACAGGCTAACCTTTAGATATTGCGCTGCTCGTACCCACCTTGACAGGGGCCCTTGGCGGTAATGGGAGCCCCGGTTGGGCTACACTCTGGCCTCTGTGACCTGGTGCGATCGCCTGGGATTGGCCAGACGTACTATTTGTTGTAAGAGGAATAGTAATTGTTGTCGTAGAAAACTTTGAAACCATGTCATTTTGGAAGATTATGACAGGGCGAATACCTGCTTGTTCAGAACCTTGAGTAGGATCGAGATTTGCCAGCCAGACTTCTCCACGATTCAACTGCTGGGTCATAATTGGTCTTCCTTAGCCAGCATGTCCGCGTAGTCGTCCATACCTGATTCTGCAAGCACACGGTCTTCCTCTGCAAACTCAGTTGCAAGGGGAGCTAAAAGGACCGGATCAAGGGTTATACGTTGCCGTTTTTCTTGAAATTGAAGAAAGGCAATAAACTCAGCAACTTGCTGAAGCTGCTCGTTAGTGAGCTTTTCAATATCCTGTTTGAGGGATTCACTAGTGGCTAGCAGCATAATATAGGCATCTATCGGTTTTCAGTTGCAAACCTATTATAAATAACCTGTACTAAGTACAACATTAGGAACTGTATGAATCGATTCGAACATCCTCACCAGGTACTAAGGCAGCAGGTAGTAATGCCGTTGCTGCATCTAGATATCTTCTGGTTAGGTTCCAAGAATCTTGAAGGCACATGTCTAGCAGCTCCCGAGTGACGCATAACCGCCCATTTAACCTGCGTTTTTCAGAGCGTAGCGGCGAAAAACGTCAGGTTGAAATGATTGTTAGCTGTTTTTTTTCAAGAAAGACCTAATCTGCATTTTAAATATCTCTTGACTGTATTGGATTTTCTTTTCTTTTTCCTTAAACTTTTTGTCAAACTCTATGACTTTCTTATGGTCAAAAACAAATACATCGCTTTGCTTCGCCTTCCATTCTTTATTTCCAAAGAATCCAGGCTGAAGCTCTAAAACTAGTAAACCTAAAGGATATTCTCCATCCATATTGCTGACCTGATAGTCAATACCATTTTTAAACCCATACTTACAGTAGTTATGAGGATCTCCATAAATAACAATTGCTGGAATATTCCTTCTTTCTACTAGCGATTTTGTCTTTTCAATTAATGCTGTACCTATGCCTTTCCTCTGATAGTCAGGATGAACACAGAAAGGGCCAAATGAAACGATTTGCACCTTCTCTAGGTCATTACTAAAAAGGTACGAATCTGTATACATGATTGAAGCTATTACATTTCCATCGATTTCTGCGACATAATCAAGTTCTTTAATAAAGTCTTTGTGATCGCGCAGTATATGACACAAATAGTGCTCATCACATCCTGGCGTATATAAATTCCAGAACGCTTCTCGTGTCAGTTCTTCGACTTTGAAATAATCATCTTTAGTTTCTAAACGAATATTAATATTCACAGTATTCCTTTTTCAGAGTAAAGCTTGCAGCTAACGTTATGCGGCGGCTTCATACTATATCAACACTAAAATACTTTCCGATTCTCTATCTCCAAACTGCCTGATGGCGGCAAAGTTATCTCTCAAAATTTGAACAATCTTTGACGTTGGGTTGTTATCAAATCAAGTGCTTTTTGAAACCCTTGCTGTGCAGGGGGTCTACAATTTCTGATTAAGTCTAATGTCTTTAAACAAAGCCTCATACTCTGTTACCGGATGAAGATGGCCCCGTCCCTTGAAGACTCGCAGCACACTGCCCCTAATGGCCTGATGCTTATACTGAGCAAAGCAAAAGCTCGCAAAAAAGTCATCCGTTCCGTGCCAGATCTCCACCGGGTAGCTTATCTCCTCTAGGCGAAATCCCCAATCTCGATAACATCGGGTCGCATCGTCTGCAGGACCACGACTCCCTTGGGCAAAGCTCTCTTTGACTATGCTGCGGAAAAAGTGCGCATTATTGTCGGAACCAAGAATGAACGCTTTATCGTCGTCACTCATTGACGAGCGTAACAAGCTTGCGAAGCCTCGGTCGCTTAAATGTCGGGCAGCCAGCCCTATGAGCGCAAAGGGAATCTGAAACAAGAATTTGAAGCTTAGCGCGATCCTCAAGAAGAAGAGATCCAGGGGTGCCAGTGAGCTTCGCAGGTCTTCGACTTGAGCCACAGGTGCCCAGCCCGCCACATCGTAGGCAAAAAGCAGCCGATTAGGGATTGCATAGGCACAGGCATTGATGTACGTGCCACCCCCAGACAAGCCGATGAGACCGAATCGTTCGTGCGACCTATAATCAGCAAAGTCGATGACGTCTTTCGGCCAGTCGAGCACATGATAGTTCATTGCGTGAGAGGAGCGACCGCAACCCGGTCTATCGAGGGCGAAAATCTCAAAACCGGATGCGAGTGCCCATGGGTGAATCGGCGCTGCCTCAAATCGGGATCCCGGACACCCGTGAAAGTAATAAATGGGCGTTCCGCCTTCTTTTCCATAGCGGGCGAAAGCTAATATTCGCCCATCAGCAAGCGTGTGGCATTGCGTGTTGATGGCCTGGAAATCGATGTAAGGGAGTTGACGATCAATCATACGCTTCTATGCATGAGAGGGATGATTTCGACGCATAACGTTGCCCATCACCCGCCGCAGATAACTTTTGCATTACATCGACCCATTTTTGGCGGTCGGTGTGCATGGGCAACGTTATGTACGTTGTGCTTGATGTCAACTTTTCCTTTACAGGGGCAAATACAATACTACATCTTTCCATTCTGCCTGTTCGCTACAATCTACCAGCAGTAGCAGCTCATCAATCGCCTGACGAATAGGCATTCGATCATTAATCACAAACATCCCTGGCATGGGTTCTTTTCGAACTAGACGCTCGTAAGCAAAATCTGGCATCGTCGCACGATCATGGGTGAGTAGGATACGTTCATTATCTGCAGCCCAGGCTAAAATTGCTGGATCGTCTATTTCCCTCAAACCAACATCTTGAACTCGAAGTAAGTCAAGGCTAGGTTGACGAAGTCGTAAGCCTCGAACAATGTCGCCATTAAAGTTTTCATCACTCAATAAACTCAACATATTCGCTATTAGGGGTTCTGTTGAGACAGCAAACGTGAGCGAATGAGACTCAGATCAGGTTGAATTGCAGACAAACGCTGCTGTACGGACTCAGCCAGCTTTGCTCGTCGATTCAAATAGGCTTCGACAGTATCCATATGTCTAAGGTAATAGCCAATCGTGTTATAGACATCAGATAAGGACAATGTATCGTAACGATTGACAATGGATTCCGGGGATGCCCCATCTTGGAACGCCCTGATTACAATTTCCAGCAAGACTCTTGAATTGCCAACTCTAACTGCTCCAGTTTCATCCTCGTGAAGAGGAGGAGCCTCACGCTCTAAAACAAGACTCATCAGTTAAATCCTATTCATCATCTGCATAATGATCGTAACTTAAATTCAAGGTCTTATCACTATTTCAAGAAACTTAAAATAGCCTTAAGGTATAGCATTACTCATCGATTTAAGTATGACTTTTTGCAGTTTGGGTTCTTTTCTTTACCTTGGGTGATTTAAAAGCATCAACATCTTTCTCACCTGAAACTAGAAACTTCAAAAATGATTTCTCTTGAAACTTACAAGTTTGCATAATTCCAAGTAGAGTCAGATATGAATTAGCACCAGTTTCAAAAAAATAGCCTGATATCATTCTTTGAATAGCGATATGACGAAGAGCCCTTTCCGCTGTATTGTTATGCCATGGGATGGAGTCATATTCAAGAAATGTAAACAAACTCAAAGCTCTTCGGGGACATTGTGAATATGCAACAAATATTTCAGATGTGATAATTGGGATTTCGCTCATGGCAATATCTCAATTTTTCCTGCTGGGGCGACATAACAATTACTTAGAGGGAAACTTTCCACCTATCTATCCTACATGGCGGATTAGGTAGAAATATTTCTGCCTAAGATCCCTATATAGATGATTAGGTGGAAATATGTCAGTCTAATCTGCCAATATGGGTGATTAGGCTGAAAGTTTCAGTATAAACATCCGCCCTAGATGGAAATTGAGCTGTTTAAGATTTATTTATGGTCCAGGCTTGCTATCTAAGTGCCATATCACTGTCTGCGGCTGATTGCTATATTTTACGATTCATAAAACTTGACAGTGCTGTCCATGTTTCTGACATGAAATGATTGGCCCAACGACACATCTCTTGTAGTAAAGGTAGTAGTCCTAATCCTTTTTCCGTAAGCTCATATTCAAACCGCTTTGGCCGTAGCTGATAGGGGATTTTATTCACCAGACCAGTCTCTTCCATCAGCACCAGCCTATCCGTGAGTACATTGGTTGTGATCCGCTCTGGGGAGTCCAGAAACTCTGAAAAACGATTTTTGCCATTCAACATATCGCGGAGAATAATCAGCGTCCAATGTGTAGAGAGAGAAATATGCTTGATTTAAGGGTGATTTCTCGATAAATGTGTCACCCATCTGACGATTAAGACAGATAATGCGGCTAGAATCATACTCACTATCGTTACCTGTCTGGCGATAGGGACTACACCTATGCAGCCCCAACCCGAACAGCCAAAAACGATGTCAGCAAACTGAGCATAAAATGCAGCGGAAAATACCCCCAGAACGATGGCATTTAGCCCAGCACATAGCAACCGAATATAAATGGATTTGCGGCGGATAAACCATCCGACAATAACGCCTATGATTAAGGAAAATATCCAAGGGACAGCTACAAGGAAGGTCATGCTACCTATTCAATACTGGCTATTTTCAATGGTATGGTCTGAGAGTTCTGATCATGAATAATTTATGCAAAATTAGGTATGCCATTGTAGGGGCGCATGGCCATGCGCCCAATGCAGGACATCGGTAATTTGTCTGTATCTCGAAGGGTACACATCGGTGTGTCCCTACAAAAACAACTGATATCTTGAAAACCGTCTTCCTTGATGTGCCAGGAGAAATTGTATTCGTGAAAGCAAAATCTTCCTTTTCCCTAAAAGACCAGCTCTTTAACTCAGATAAGGTTGAATATTTAGCGACTTTGATGGTTCAGGCATTTCCTGATTTTGCTCAAGAAAAATTTCATCAGGATGTTGTTAAAGCCTTTCCTAAGCTGGAACTAAAGGAGCGTATTGCCCACATTTCAACCTGCTTGCATAGGTATTTGCCAGATGACTATGGGGAGTCGTTGGCAATTATCTTAAAGTCGCTGCCATCAGAGCTTGATCCTACTAAAACAGATGATGACTTTGGTGATTTTATTTTTGCGCCGTTCTCTCTGTATGTTGCCCTCCATGGCTGTAGCTCAGAGTATTTAGACGTATCCCTAAGTGGTCTGAAGGAGATTACGAAACGATTCTCGGCGGAATACGCTATCCGTTATTTTATTAATGCGTTTCCTGACGAAACGCTTGGTTTTTTATCGGATTGTGCGGATGACGACAATTATCATGTGCGCCGCTGGGCCAGTGAAGGTACAAGACCCAAGCTTCCTTGGGCGCAAAAGCTAACGATTGATTACCAAAAGCCTTTACCTATTTTGGAAAGCCTTTATGCAGATAAGACTCGCTATGTGACGCGTTCAGTGGCTAATCACCTGAATGATATTAGTAAGGTTGATCCAAACTTGGTGATTGATCTTCTGAAAAGCTGGATAAAAAGCAAACGACAAACAGAGAAAGAGATCTCTTTTATAACAAAACATGCTCTGCGGACATTGACTAAACAGGGGCATAAAGATGCCTTAAAGCTCATTGGATTTGGCAGTAAACCAGATATTACTATTACCAATTTTTCTACCAGCACTCCCCAAGTGAAGGTCGGTGATGCATTTGAATTTTCGTTCGATATTCGTGCTCATAAGTCCCAAAAGCTTTTGGTTGATTATTTGATGTACTTTGCCAATGATGGCAAAAAGAGGACCCAAAAAGTTTTTAAGATTAAGCAAGTTGACCTTAAGAAGGGTGAGGTCGTTGCCCTCAAAAAGAAACATCCTATGCGTTTGATGACGACAAGACGTTTAATGCTTGGCGAGCACCAAATTATTTTACAGGTTAATGGTCAAGCCTGTGGATCGCTGACATTTGAACTCATTGAGGCTTAAACGTTCATAAGTGCAAAAATCACGAGATTTACTGACCTTCAAACGATATGGGGGTGAGCTGTCATCCTAAGGCTCAGGTGATAGTGAACAAAGTCCTTCCCATCAAAAATCGTTGAAATTACGCAGGTGATGAATTTAAAAACCTCTTATAAGAGAGTTATTGCAAGTTGGGAGATGTTTATTCCGTAAAAATATAGTCGTATCACTTCCGATCGCACCACCCATTTTACCTTTGTGCAATGGACCTATCTAATCAATAGGCATAACTTTAGGCTGTCCAAATCATTATGAATAAATCAGTATGTTAAAGAAATTCTTCTAAATACTGACGGAGATGTTAACTAAAGTATTACATTGTCTTTTGGCTTTGATCCTTTTCCTATTCTCTTTCTATGGAGAGGCGTCAGCAAATATAAAACCCAAGGTTGCAGACTTAAACCAGGGTTGGTCACAGCAGGAAGTTCAATTTTTCAATCATGCTTCGGAGGGGACAAATCTTGCTCCCCTTGAATTCTTTCTCAATCTTCCTGATCCAAAAGCGCCGGATACAAAATTTATCGACAAACTCGGCCCAGGGTATGGTTTTATTCCGTCGAAGGAATCAGAGCTTAACCCATATGGATTGCCCATCGGGTTTGCCATCGATCAACGACCCGTACAGTTTGGTGATCGACCTTACGTAGGTATCACCTGTGCTGCCTGCCATGCTCGACAATTGACCTATCGTCCAAATGATGGTTCTAGGTCTAATTCACCATGGATACTGCCAGTTTATGGTGGGCCAGGGTTAGTGGATATTCCCCAGTTCTTAGAAGATTTGTATGGGGCTTTCTACACTCTGTTAGATGATGATGCTCAGATCAAAGCGTTTGCGACAGATGTTCTAGGAAACACTCCAACCCAGGTGGAACTAGACCAGCTAAAAGATGAAATTAGTGAATTTATTGGTCCCTATGGAGTTGCTACCGAGGTGATGGATCAGTTGCAAATTCCAGCGGCAGAGTTTGGCCCTGGCAATCTGAATGCCCTTACCCGAGGTTACTACAACAATGTTGGCATTATCGGCTGGATGGTTCGGAAAGGGATTATAAAATCTAGCGGTAAAACTCCCTTAAGGATTCAACTGGAAGGCAGTACCAATTATCCGCCCCTATGGTTTGCTCATCAAGACACATGGGCACAGTGGTTTGCTGAAATTCACCATCCGAGCGCCAGAAACTGGATTCAGTCTGTTTCCACATCGCCGATTCGTCCACCAAAGATGATCGAGGCGTTTAAAAAGAAAGTAATTCTAGAATCCATTGACTTCGATAATATTGAGAAAATACAAAACTCTCTTGAGAGACTACGCACTCCAAAGTGGCCTGAATCAGTTTTAGGGCAGTTCGATCAAACATTGATTGCGCAGGGTAAACCTCTATTCGAGCAGAACTGTGCCCAATGCCATACCAGAACCAGTGAACCGCCAAATCGGCTAGGCATACGGTTTAATCAGCGCTTAGCATTCGATGTAGGCACGGATCCTGTTGCCTACCAAATATTTAATGAGCATGGAAAAGAGCGTGCAGACGGTCTGCTGGATTTATCTAAAAAAATGTTGCGATTCCGTAAATTCAAACTCTGGAAAGAATTTGGTTACAGGATAGCGACAAACTATCAAAACCATGATTCGAAGGGTAGGCCTAATAAGTTTGCGATCGCAAAAGAACAGTACAGCAACTTAGACAATAATTCATCGGAAAAGAGCGGAGCCGTTTACTGGGCCTCTCCGTTGGCAGGCATCTTTGCCTCCTCTCCTTATTTTCACAATGGTTCAGTACCTACACTTTGGGATGTGCTGTCTGTACCTGAGCAACGCCCCACAACGTTTCAAACTGGAGGGAATGAGTTTGATCCAGATCATGTTGGGTTAAGGGCAGCAGGCTCCTTCCTCTACGACACCCGAGAGGAAGGCAAAAGTAATGGCGGGCACTTGTTTGGGACTGAACTTTCTCCCCATGACAAGACATCATTGATTGAATATCTTAAATCCCTTTGATGCCCATACCGTCATCACAGAAAAACTATCCTCCATAGGCTGCTGGCATAGGCTGCTGGCGCAGTATTACATTCAACCCATGGCAACAAATGATGAAAAGATACTTGCAGAAATTCTGCCCAAAAAATGGCTATCTTAAAAAGATTGAGCAACTACCATTGGAACAACGATGGCGGCAGGTGCGCGCATGGATGGATACTGAATCGCTTTCCCTATATGAAGAACTGCGAGAGTCTTGTCCTGTTCTGGAGCTACCAGAACTAACAATTGTTACCCGCTTTAGTGATTGCACATCTGTGTTACGTCAATACGATGTCTTTAGTGTGGCACTCTATAAGCCGAAACAAAGTGATTTCTGGATGTCGCAGGATGATACAGCGATCCATTGGCGAGAAAAAGCGATTATGCGCTCTGTGCTGGATCTTGAGCAGCTTGCCTCTACTCGTCAATATGTTGCGGCTAAAGCCTCATCACTGCTGCACAATGCTCAAGGTACGATTGATGTCGTGGGTGGACTGTGTCGAGCCGTATCCATTGCGTTTGTACAGGAGCAATTTGGCTTTGATGAAAGTGATCCTAACGATTTATTTGAGTGGTCATACTGGAGCCAATACGATGCGTTCCATAATCAAGCTTTTGATTCTGTAGTGGTCAAGGATCCTACTCAGATTGTGGCTAATCGTGAGGCGGCTGGTCAGAACTTAGGGGTCTATTTAATCAAACTGATTCAACGTAGAGGGGCAGAGCTAAAAGTTGGCAAGCATAACAATGATCCAGCAACACGATTACTGAAGTTGTCGATGTCAGGTGCTTTGGAAAAGTTTGACCCTGCCAGAGTCATTCGAAACCTGGGCGGATTGTTAATTGGAACTGTGGAGACGACATCCCATGCCGCTATCAATGCCCTGGTCGAGCTTTTTGAACGTCCTGAGATCCTTAAACAGGCCATAGCTGCTGCCCAAAAAGATGACCCCAGCGAGTTTGACGGTTATGTGCTGGAGGCATTGAGGTTTAATCCATCTTTGCCATACTTTTTCCGAGTTTGTGAACAGGAAACACAGTTGGCAACCGGCACCGACTATGCTCGCACAATTAAACCCGGTACAACTGTCATCGCTATTACCCATTCCGCTATGTTTGATGAGACGGCATTCCCACAGCCCCAGGTGTTTGATCCCACCCGTCCCGAAACTAACACATTTCACTTTGGTCAAGGCCTGCATGAATGCTTAGGGCGTCACATTGGCCGCCAGATGATTACAGAGCTTGTTCGACAGGTGCTTTTATTGCCAGGAGTAAAAGCTGTTAGCAAAGTGGACTATAAGGGCGGACCGTTTCCAGAAGAGTATCGATTGGAATGGTGTCATGAGGAATAAGAGCACTATTTTATCTCAGATAGACTACGAGGCTCATCAACAGGTTCAAGACCTGTGCAAATTGTTTCTAAGTTGATAATTCGTTCTTCTAATGCTTTTACAGTTTGTGTTAACTGGATGTCTTCTGGTCGACGTCTGCCAGGGCTAAGCCACACTGCAGCTGTCGCTCCTCCTGTGCTGAGAATTACCAGTAACGGTAAGATAATCCCACTGTTGGTAATAGCGACTAGGGGAATACATACACCCAACATGCCCATGGATAAAGTCCACATAGCAGCTGTTGCTCGAACCTTAGGATTTTTCTCTGTCAATCTGCGACCCATCGTATCCCCCTATAGCATCACTATGTTGTACAGCAGGTTAAGTGTTTATCTTAATTGCCCCCCTACGTTTCGTGCTCAAGATGCTTTAAAGGTCATAAAATTTCACAAGAGAATAGAGCCAGAAAATTCTTACCATTTGTTTAAAGCAGTTAAGAATTTGGCTCATCTAGCAAATGTTTAAGCATGACAGGATATCGGTTTAGGAAGTCTCTAGTCACTTTGAAATGCTCAGTCTCTTCTTTAATTTTCTTGAGGTAAGGTCTTGGCTCCATCATTTATTCGCAAGTGTTTTTGTGCCCAGAGTGCGATCTGAGTGCGATCGCGAAATTCTAACTGGCTTAACATTCGACTAATATGATTACGTACGGTGCCATGGCTCAAATGAAGGGTTTGGGCTATGTCCTTATTCGTTTTACCCTCTCCTAGAAGTTTAGCAATTTCTTGTTCACGCTCGCTCAATGAGTGTTTAAATTGATGTTCATTACTTTGCTCTGGCCGTAGAGTGATGCTGGGATTCAGCTGGGCAAATACTTTAGGGGCAATGGTTGGCCCCAACTGACTGTACCCTTGGGCCAAAACACGCACAGCATCCGCCAGCTGGTTAGCGGGAGTACTTTTCAGTAGATAGCCTAAAGCACCATACTGCAAGGATTGCCAAATATACTCGTCTTCGTCGAAAGTGGACAACACTAAAATACGAATCCAGGGATAACGTTGGTGAATGATGCGTGTTGCCTCGACACCATTACATAGGGGCATCCGCACATCCATCAAAATGACATCGGGCTGGTATTGCTGAGTGAGACTAATGGCCACTTTTCCATTTTCTGCCTGTCCGACCACTGTCAGATCTGATTCTAGGGACAACAATTCAGCTAAACCTTGTCGATAGTTTGTTTGGTCATCCACCAACAAGAGATTAATCATGGTTTAAATCAGGCTGCTGTCGTCAGCGGAATAGTAATGAGCAATGTAGTCCCCTGCTGGTGACCACTATTTATGATAAGTTGTCCGCCTAAAAGTTGCGATCGCTCCTTAATTCCCTGTAACCCATATCCTGAGGATTGAGTGCCGATGTCAAAACCACACCCATTATCATGCAGGGTGACGACAAGCTGATGATCCGCTGTCAGCATCGAAAGATGAGTCTGAGTCGCATAGGCGTGCTTTTGGACGTTGATTAACCCCTCCTTAGCCATTAGATAAAGCTGGTAGCTGAGCTGCTGAGGTAGCGGGGGTAGTTTAATGTCTAGGTTGATGGTAAAGGACGAACGTAGCTGCTCCGCCAATGTGTGGAGGGCCGTATTGAGCTCAAAGTTAGACTCGCGCATTGTCTGTAACGACTGACGCACCTCCGTCAAACACTGAACTGTAAGCTGTTGGGCAGTTTCCAATGTTTGTTGCAACTTAGTACTGTTGTTAGTCGCTTGGCTGTATCGTTGGGCAAGGGCTAACTGCACATCCAATGTGGTGAGGGAATGTCCTAAAGAGTCATGGATATCCCGAGCAATACGGGAGCGTTCCAATTGAGTTGCCAATGACTCAACCTCTTGGGTTAAGATTTGCGCTCGATATCGGTTCCGTTGCTCTGATGCAAACAAGAAACCCATCGTCACGACGAATACAGCAACTGTGATGGCTGTTGTTAGAGTGTTAATCAAAATCCTTTGGGGGTTCAAATAAAAGTCCAGACCGCGCAATTGGACTTCTTCAATGGCGGTGGGTAAACCCCAAGTAAATTGCATGATCCGTATGCTTGTGGTTGCAACTGTAGCAATGATTGCATCACTCATCGGCAACAACAAACAGGCTTTAATAATGAATAACTCAAACAAACTTGAAAATGAAATCCGAGAAAACTGCGCAATAATCAGTAGAGTCATCTTTAGGGCGACATAAAGACGACGCTGCTGTAGAGAAGCTTGGTTAGGAAACCGCAGACTCAAGGCGGCAACCATGCCAACAAACAGGGCCAGCTGCCAAGGTTGCCCAAACCGTGGGTCAATCTGAGCGCCCATCACATTGTCTATGACACATTGGATGAGAATGACCCACTCCACCCAGCGCATAATTTTTCGCACTTTTGGTGAGATGGGAACGGCTGTATGC
Source organism: Leptothoe sp. EHU-05/26/07-4 (assembly GCF_043421015.1). Taxonomy (NCBI): domain Bacteria; kingdom Bacillati; phylum Cyanobacteriota; class Cyanophyceae; order Nodosilineales; family Cymatolegaceae; genus Leptothoe; species Leptothoe sp. EHU-05/26/07-4. The sequence goes on along the minus strand of NZ_JAXSQV010000002.1, from coordinate 1,205,306 downwards.
GACATATCTCTGTGCTCTTTAGCTGTGTTTACAGAACCAATCTTGCCCTGAACGACTGATTCTGATTTGATTGTGCCTTATGACGGGTTGAATTCCGGCAAAATTCCCAAAGGGATGACAGATGTCATGGTGATGCATGACGGGTGTGACTTCGCAGGTTAGGAGAAATCAACCTACCGTAAAAACATCAAAGTCACCTTTGGAGTCAACGGTATGACAATCTCACGAAACGTATCATTGCTGGCAGGTTTTACTATTATACTTGGCGGTGCCTTAGGGCTTGCTGACAAGGCAGTGGCCGCACCCGCTGACATTTTCACCCCCGTACTTTCGACTATTCGTCAACAACTTCCTTCAGGGACAAGTTTACGCTTACCCGCCTATTTCCCTAATTCTTCAATTGATCTCTACCCTTATTTTGAATCTGATGATAATGGCTTTCGAGTCAATGTATCAGCTGACCCTAATTGTCGGGCATCTGCTTGTGCGTTGGGGTCCATCGGGGTGCTAACTGAAACAGAGTCTTGGCCCCCACCGGCAGATACGGTGTCGCCCATTGCCCTTACCTCTGAGCTGGATGGTTATCATCTGACCTGGGGCCAAGGGTTTTTCAAAACCCACAATATTCTTTGGCGGCAAGATGGGCAAATTTATGGTGTTGGTGCCTTAGATTCTGCAATCGATACCGCAGAATTGGTTGCGATCGCAGAATCCATGATTCGTGAGCAACCCATTACCAGTTCCAGGTAAGTGGCGTATACGTGACGGTGCTTGTGCCGGTTGTGCTTCAGTAAAAAGTGAAGCAAACAAGGGGGCAGATCACAACGTCTGCCCCCTTTCATTCGAAAATTGATAATAGGGACTGGCAACCCAACCTGAATTTTTTTTCAGCTTAAATTCAGGCGATGGACTCAATCGTGTCTGGAGGTATGACTATGATCCAGGCTCTAACATTATTGAAGTGTACATTCGACATCTGCGCAAAAAGTTTGGCAGCGATTACATTGAAACAGTACGGGGCATGGGCTATCGCCTTAAAAGTCACCCCACCAGATAAGTCTTGCCAAGACCTACTGATCACTACGCCCCACGAGTGCTGAGAATGTAACCCACATTGCGTATCGTGCAGATAAACTTGCCTGCTGATTTTAGTTTTTGGCGAAGATACCGAATATAAACATGCAAAATATTCATACTTTCCCCTGGCAAAGAATCAGGCCAAACGCTGTTCATAATCTGCTGATGGGTCAGCACCTGTTTGGGATGTTCCATAAAGTATTTCAACAGCTCAAACTCTTTCAATGTTAGCGAAATCAGCTGTTTGTTGTAGTAAACTTCATAGGATTGAGTATCCAGCATTAAATTTTCGAAGGCAAAGATCGCCGTCTTTCTCTCCCACTCTACCCGTCGAATTCGGGCGCGCACTCGGGCCAAGAAATCGTCCATATCCAGTGGAACAGGCAGATAGTCATTGGCACAAGTATTCAAACTATCGATTTGGTCTTGGCTGTTACCATTACCTATCAGCATAATCGGTGTTTTCTTCATCGACGATGCCAAATAGCGACAGGGTTCCAAATCAAGTCTATTAGCAGTCGGCCAACCCATAATCAAAAGATCTGGGCGTAACTGCCAGACTGTCTCCATTGTTGCCATCCGGTGAGTCAGGAAGCTGATACGATATCTTTGCTGACATAGAATCGCGTCTAAAACTGTTTCCAGTTCTGGCTGTATGCCGATCAAAAGAATGTGAGTTTGCATGTTTCCTCAAGTTGAAAGTAAGGCAAATTGAAAAGACGTTGCATACAAAATCTGTATATTTAAGAATTAGCCGCAACGGTTTTTGGTCACCTCCGTAGATTGAAGAGATTTAAAAACGGTTCCCCTTTGCAAGCTACGGTGTACACACAAGTCCGAGATGTGTATACACGGCTGCCTTCGCAAGGGAAACCGCAAGCAGGCATCGCTTTAGTCAGCTAGCAACACCTACTCAGACAACATCGAAGCACGCTGCTTAACTGCATTAAGGTCAACAGCCACTGCCTTAGCTAATTTAGTCCCATAGTCCGCATCTGCTTTATAAAAGAACGCCGTCATCTTGGTGCGTAGGGCAGCATCTTTAACATCTCCCAAGTCTCCGGCTAAGTTAGAAACCAAATGCGCTTGCTCAGTTGCATTGAGTCCCCGATAGAAATCACCTGCCTGGGCAAAGTTCAATGTTTTCTCGATGGGTACATTCTGCGTTACACCAGCAATGGGTAACTGAGAGAAACGATAATCTTCGTTAGCCCCAAAGGTCTGTTGACGGTTAGGCTCGTAATTAACATCAGAACTAGAACGACCAATATTGCCAGGGCCTTCCTGATTACCGTTAATAACATCCACCTGTGGACGGTTAATGGGTAGCATCATGTGGTTAGCCCCTAAACGATGACGGTGAGTATCGGCATAGGAGAATAAACGCCCCTGTAGCAAACGGTCTTCTGAGGGTTCAATACCAGGGATGATATTGCTGGGTGCAAATGCAGATTGCTCGGTCTCTTGGAAAAAGTTAGTTGGCATTCGATTTAGTGTCATGGTACCCACTTTGCGTTCAGGCACTAAGTCTGTTGGCCAGATTTTGGTAGCATCCAAAGGGTTAAAGTCAAACTTGTCCAAGTCATTTGGGCTTAAGGTTTGAATATAAAGATCCCACTTGGGTGCATTGCCATGTCCTACCTGGGCATACAGATCAGCTGTGTAATGATTGAAGTCATCTGCCTGCATAGCTTTTGCTTCCTCAGCAGTTAAATTATGTTCACCCTGTAAGCTCTTCCAGTGAAACTTAACGTACTGATAATCACCATTGCGATTCACAAGCTTATAGGCATGAACCCCATTACCATCCATCTCGCGATAGCTTCTCGGGGTGCCCTTATCAGAGTAAACCTGAGACAGCATGTGTGTACTCTCTGGCACATGACTGAAGAAATCAAAGAAGCGGTTAGGATCTTGTCGATTTGTAATGGGTGACGGTTTGAGAGAATGCACCATGTCGGGAAACTTAATCGCATCCCGAATAAAAAAGACAGGGAGATTATTGCCCACCAAATCCCAGTTGCCTTGGTCCGTATAAAACTTAGTCGCAAATCCCCGTGGGTCACGCAGCGTTTCTGGTGACCCTTTAGAATTGATCACGCTTGAAAAACGGACAAAGACTGGTGTTTTCTTGCCTCTGCCTTGGAAGGGTGCTGCCATCGTAATGCTCGACAGGTCAGCCGTACTCACAAACTCACCATGCACACCTGTGCCGCGTGCATGGACAACACGCTCAGGAATACGCTCCCGATTAAACCGAGCTAGTTTCTCAATTAAATGCACATCTTGTAAGAGAACAGGCCCCCCTGAACCAGCGGTTTGAGAGTTTTGATTATCGCCAACAGGGGCACCATTATCACGGGTTTGTAAGGGAACCTGAGCGATGGCTAACGTGGACACGCTAGCCATCAATGCCATGGTGACTGTAAAGATCAAAATTGGCCGAGTTTTTTTGAGAAGTTTAGCCCAGAAACTTGGGGGTTTCATAGTGGTAGTGTCCTTAGTTTGTATCATTAGACAAGCTAAAGCAGACTGTTGATAACAGCCTGAAAAGACTCTTCTAGAACAAGTTGACGAAAAAATGATGTACCTGATGATTCTGGCTAAGGGCACAGATCGTCTAAAAGTACAGTCAATCGCTCAATATCTTTGCCAGGAATTATCTTAACTTTAGCTAACTATTGAATTAGATTCATATTTAAATCAGAATAATTCTAAAATAGGAATTCATCAATAGAGATGATTACCTATTTATCCAAAGCATGAAATGTGTATGTTAGGGAGCTTAGGGATTGTTGGCAAAGCTCTGAAACTTTTTTATATCAAGTGTTAACTGCCACTCCTATGGGGTGTCAATTGGATTGTCAATGCATAGGAATGGCAGTAGTGATGGCCTGGAAATTGGCAATATTTAGTTACACAAAGCAGTTGTCACGCAAGCCGTGGGCATGAAAGCCGTGGGCACGTCCTATTACCTATCGCCCTGACTCTTTTTAAATTGTCGTATGGTTTGAGTGCGCGATTTCCAACGAGCTTTGCTGTTTTGCTGAGCTTGTTGGTGTTGTCGCCGGTGTAAATGGGCCTGTTCTTTTAGCAGCTTGTGATAGCTTCTCAGGCGTTTCTTAGATAAATCTCCTGAGGCTAACGCTGCTTGGATGGCACACCCCGGCTCTGACTGATGTTGACAATCGCGGAACCGACATTGCTGAGCCAGGGCTTCGACATCAGCAAAGGTTTCATCCACACGATTATCCAGACTATCCTCAGCCAGCCATAGCTGTAACTCACGCATACCCGGAGTATCAATTAAGAGAGCTCCGGTGGGCAAGCGCAGCATAGTCCGAGAGGTGGTGGTATGACGTCCCTTACTATCGTCTGCACGTATTGCTTGAGTCGCCTGTAGGTTACTCCCCATCAGCTGATTTGTCAGGGTAGATTTGCCCACACCAGACGAACCCAGGAGAGCCAGGGTTTGCCCTACTTTAAGGTAAGGCTTTAATGCCTCCAGATTATTGTGTTGTAACGCGCTCAGGGTAATAATTGGCACACCAAACGCGATATCTTCCACAAGCCGACGCTTGTGGTCCAGGTCCTCACAAATATCGGCCTTATTTAGCACAATGACTGGACTAGCCCCACTCTCCCAAGCCATCACCAAATAGCGCTCAATGCGACGCAGGTTAAAGTCCAAGTCTAGACCACTGACCAGCAAAAGAGTGTCTACGTTAGCGGCAACAACCTGGACATCGGTACGGTTACCGGCTGCTTGACGAAGAAATTGGCTTTTGCGAGGTAGTACAGCCTCGATTAACGCTGGATCTGCTTGACTCTGGGGGTGAAGTACAACCCAATCGCCCACAGCTGGAAAGTCTGATGAGCTTTGAATCTGGTGTCTAAATCTGCCAGTTAGAGTTGCTGTTGTATCACCTTGTTCAGTATAGAGATGGTACTGACTGCGATGAACCACAGCGACACGTCCTACGCGATACCCTTGTTCCACGTAGGGTGCAAAGCTGCAAGCGAAGGTATCGCTCCAGCCTAAATTAGCTAAAGTCATGATAGGAAAAAATCCTCTAGGTCAACTGAGTCTGAGACCTACAGGGCATCTGCCCATAGGCCATAACCGTAGAGGAATGGTGCAAAGAAATGCTGTCAGGGATTATCCCAGCAGTTTCAAGGGTGCATTCCCTACGGATTTAGAGATGTAGCGACAAGGGTCACCGACTCAGACATAAAGGTTCAGCTCCTGAAAAGAGTAGAGAGAACAGCTCTTATTATAGCGGGGATGATGGCCTACTGTCGAGATATTGGTAAAGTTACACAACATGGACTCAAATGATTTACCAAAAGTCGACGGCTTGTCTAGCCTATAAATAGGGGAACTGCTGACAGTGTCAACCGATAGTGTCAACTGACATTTTTAGAATTAAAACAATAACTATAAGAGGTCCCCTGGATGCAAAGGAGAAAGGTAGCCCATTTCAGCCTCTGGCTGGCGATTTTAGTGATGGGCATAGCCTTGGGAATTTTCAAGTTTGGGGTAGCTACTGGCAAAGAAGGCTACGCGCTATTTATTGTTGTTATACTCCCTGTTGTCCCGTTAACGAGTTTTTTACTCTTACTGAGTATCTTTGCCAGGTTACCCACTACACCTCTGGTGAGGATAACGTATCCGGCTGCAATTATCAGTCAAACACTTTTCACACTTATTATTCTAGATGTCTTTTTGGCATTGCCTCTGCCATTGGGAAGACTAGGTTGGCTGATCTTGAGTCTTTTGCTCTTGCCGATGGTAACGGGTGCTATGGTCATTGTATCGATGAGCTACCGTGCTGTTGTGTTAAAGAAAACAGTCTGGGGGCAGTCGCTTAATAGAGCCCATGCGCAACTGTCGCCATGGGCAATTGTTCTATTCATCATAGGCATGATAATTAACTATGGCGTTTCTTTTTTCTATGTCGCGTTGCCAGAGGTGCCTGCCCACGTTGGAAAACGAGCAAGGATTAACAGTGCACTCAATACGCCATTACCAGATAGTGCCACGAACCTTCGTTTAGTGAATGACTTTAGTGCAGAGGCTTTTGACTCACCAACCTCATTGATCCGTTTTGAGGCGGCTTCAGAAGATGTGGCTAATTGGCTCCAGTCTGAAAATGGCTGTTTTCGACGAACAACTGACATTAGAGAGCGTGTTAAAAGTCAGTGGTCGTCGAGATTGCCAAATTGGTGGCAGCCAGATATCGCTGAACAGTACACCGAATATGAGTGTGACTTTATGGACTACAGTTCGCTCATCGTCGACCAAACGGATGACGCTCGTTGGATTGTGTATATCTATGCTTACTATATATAAATCGAACCATACTACATAAAAACGATTTATATTCTTGGCTGGTTTAAGGCCAGATGCTTTGATTGTCTCTTGCTAAGGCACTAACACCATAGAATATGCTCCTCGGGTAACGAGAACAGAATAGCGAGTTTACATTAGCATTGGTTGAGGGTTCAACAGATGTGCCAATTAAGCCGACCCGCATCGCTGTTGCCGGGTATTTCACAGTAGAAGCGATGATGGCTCTGGGGTCGATACCCACAAGCGGTGCGATCGCGACTTTTAGGCTCATATAGTCGACTTTGGGTATCTCGATATAGATGGCGCTAATAACAATCTGCTAGGAAGCAACTCAGGAATAGTGAGTGGACCCGCTTGGTAAATGTTGCTGATAACAATCTGCATGGAGTCTTCTGGCAGAGCTAGGCTTGGGATTGGACTTTCAATTTGATTTTTAGGGTATGGATAACAATTATTTAAATCGCCCAGGATTTTTTGGGTATTTATTAGACCCGCCCAAATCGACAATCACTAAAAATAATGTCTTTTGTATAGGCAGTGCCTCCAGGTTTACTTGCGCCCTGTCAAAGGTCATCAAGATCGGTTTATTGCCAAAGGCACAAACTTGATCCATACGGCCACATAGGCTTGGTGTGGGCTGCATGGGCAATCGAATCGGTGCGCATTGACTACCATCGTTGAGGGTGGCCTGGAAAATTAAATCCTGGGGATGGTGTTTGATGCTGGCGTAACTGCCTTGATTGGTACCAACAACCAAGGCATAACCTTTTTCAATGTCAGGGTTAATCGTGCGATATGTGCCAGCCCAGTCGCTATGTTCACCAAACAGACAAAGGCGACCCGGTACAAACAAGGAAGTCATAAAGGATTTTAAATCAGCATCCCCTATTTTCAGACAGAGGCTTCTCTGTGACAAAGTTAAAGATAATTGAACTGGTAAAATCACCCCACTAGGTTGCAAATGCTGAATGTGACAAAATCCACCAGGGATAATACTGACAAATCGGTGTTTGCCAATATCCATAATTCTCAGACGGAATTTCAAAGGGGTCCTGGGACTGGATGAGAACAGGATTATGCAAAGAGAGAATTGGCAGATGACCTCTAGGGGCCTCTTGATATTTAAAAGAGGGAGTAAGCAAGCCAGAGAAAGGTATTCTGACCCAGCCAACTTTGCCTTGAAATCGCCTTAAATCTAAAGGCTTGGTATACAAGCGGGAATCTTCACCCATAATAATTTTTCCACCGCACTCTAAAAAGATTTCTCGCTGCACACTAAAACCGAATTTTCCATTACTACGCTCTAGCCACAAACGATCGATTTCTCGGAGTTGTTTAGCATTAATAGCGCTATTTCCCTGATGCCAAAACTTAAAGGCATCAGGGACGTGATCCCATAAGGCGTTAAGGTGCTGACTGATCCGAATCAGGCTTAACATGATTCGATATTGCTCTGACCCTGTTCCACCAGGGAGTAAATGGTAGCGGTGAACCAGTGTTCGCAGTTCCGAATTGGATCGAAATTCCTGCTCATATTCGGGAGATTGCACCCGTTGCCAAAACTCCTGACGCAATTGTCTCCAGGCATTGTCTATAGGCTCGGCTTGGCAATGACTACGAACTACGATGTTAAAGAGCAGGTCATAAGTGACTTGATTGGCAGCTTTCCAACTGTGGCGTAGAGCATTGCGTAGGGGAGTGAATTGGTCTGCTTTACTCATGATAGTTCTGCTAATAAGACTTACAGTTGATAGCCCATCTCGATGTCATCTGATTTTACTGTCCAAAATTAGAGACTCATTTCACTGCCCACGTTGGAAAACGAGCAAGGATTAACAGTGCACTCAATACGCCATTACCAGATAGTGCCACTAACCTTCGTTTAGTGAATGACTATTGAGGGAGATGTTATCTTTAGAGGCTCCCTTCTGACTGCACCCAGCTTGCGGCCAAGAAGCGATCGACATCGGCTTTGAAAGCTGCCAAACAACTTTCATCGAGGTAAAACATGTGACCAGCTTCGTAGCATTTGACTTGAATATTATCCCGGAGCGTTGGGTCAAGGTTCATATGAGCCAGGGTATAGTCCGTTGCCAAATGGGGCGTGGCTAAATCGTAATAGCCTTGGGCAACAAAGACTTTCATAAAGGGATTTTTTGCGATCGCTTCCCGCAGGGCCGCCGCCGTGGTGGGTAGTTCTCCATTTTCCCATTGCCAGGCTTTATTGACAGCCCAACTGATGACCTCATAGTTGAGATCGGTTTCGATGCCGAGGCTGCGACGCACGTAGTCATTAAATGTGGTCGTAAACGGTGGTTGGATGGCGTAAACAGCCGGATCGAAGTCGGGGCGCTCGGTAACCGCGAGGGCTTCAATACCCGTGTAGCGCACGTCAAAGCGGCCGATACTGCGTTTTTCAGTGCGGAGTAATTCCTTACAAAATCGGGAAATATCGATCCGTAAATTCGAGCCCAGCACAAAGTCCACATCCACACCAATATAGTGGGCGAGGGTGGTAGCAATGGTTTGCCGATCGCTCTCTGACAAGCGATCACCCTGCATTAGGGCGAGGGTGAGCTCGCGCTCTGACCAGGTTTCGACTTCCGCTAAGATATCCGTTAGCGATCGCTGTTGGAGTTCGGGGGCGAGTTTTTTGTGATACCAGGCGGCGGCTGTATAGGTGGGGACAAATAGTGAGAAGGGCAAATCGTCACTGCGTCCGAAAAAGACTGGCCGCAGATCCATCGCATTAGAGATTAGGACAATACCATTGAAGCTAATGCCAAGATCGATCAAATGACTGGCGAGGCCTGCGGCACGGGTGGTGCCATAGCTTTCTCCAGCTAAATAGAGCGGTGACGTCCAGCGTTGATAGCGCGTTAAATACAAACGAATAAATTCGCCAACAGAGTGAATATCGCCTTGAAAGCTCCAGAATTTTTTATCCTTGTCTTTGTCGATGGCTCGGCTAAAGCCCGTGCCTACCGGATCGATAAAGACCAAATCGGCCCGATCGAGCCAGGTGGAGGCATTGGCTTGCAGGCGATAGGGTGGGGGCGGCTGAAAGCCATCGTGTGTCATTACCACGTGCTGGGGGCCGATGGCACCCAGGTGCAGCCACACCGATGAAGAGCCCGGACCGCCATTAAAGACAAAAATCAGCGGTCGAGGGACACTCGCTTTGGTGAGGGTGTAGGCCGTGAAGAAAATCTCGGCTTCGGTTTCGCCAAATTCATCCTTGAGGGGAATCGAGCCTGCATGGGTGGTGTATTCCAGGGTTTTATCGGGCAGTGTTAATTCATGCTGTTTTTCTACGGGCTCGATACCGAGGAGTTGGCGTTTTTTTTCTTTTTTTTCTGGGGATTTTCCGGCTTCTGGAGTTGTCTTGGGGTCGGGGGCAGCGTGATCTTGAGTCGACATGGTGATGCTGAGGTTTAGTGCGATCGCGGGGGAGTATTCGGCGCGCTCCCCGACCCCAATCATATTTTCGGGGCTGGTGCACGCGACAAAGCAGTACCTATCATCCGCCGTACCGAAGATTGAGACAAGAGCTTACCTAAAAGAAGAACCCATCATCATCACCGAAGTAGTCTTCAAGTGGCTGAATTGCTCTGCTGTCATCATTAGAAAATCAGTATTTATAACTCATGGAATTTTCTTCCCCCAATTCATTTTGGAGTAGCCAAAAGCACAGCAAAGTATAAGTTCCCAATCACCTGCTACAGAGCGTATTAACTTCTTAGAAAGACCTTTCAATAGTCGGGTGCATTAGGATTGTATACATGCGCTTCAGCATTGTTCTTCCGGCAATTCTAATTCGTCACGCATTAAGTGGTCAGTCGTTATACCAAAAGTATCAGCTATTTTAAGAATCATTTCAGCATTAGGAACCTTACGCCCTTTCTCCATTTGCGATACATATGTATTGTGAACCTCCAGTAAATTTCCCAATTCAGCCAGTGTCAAACTCTGCCGAATCCTTAACTGGTAAAGCTTTTCCCCAAATCGTTTCATATGTCACTTGACCTACTGGAATGAGTTTGCTAAGCTTTCATACCAATAGCTATGAACTTATTTCGTCACCACCGTAAGCACTATGCCCTTTTCAATAACGAAAAACAAGGCTCTAACTCACGTGAGTGAACTGACAAGTTCATACGCTAATCTTAGCTGTGCAGAATATTTTGCGGGAATTGGCTTGGTCAGACTAGGCTTGGAGCAAGCAGGTTGGAATGTCCTGTTCTCAAATGATTGGTCACCTAGCAAATTCGAGATGTATTCTGCTCACTTTAAAGATGCAAGCGCGCATTATAAAGTGCAAGATATTTTCTCTATTAGTTCGACCGATGTTCCGAGTACTCTGCTAGCAACAGCCTCATTCCCTTGTATCGATCTGTCCTTAGCAGGTAACTTAAAGGGCATTGATGGAGAGCATTCCAGTGCTTTTTGGGGCTTCACTCAGCTTCTGGATAATCAAGTAAATAAGCCTAAGCTGGTAATGCTTGAAAATGTAGCTGGTTGGCTTACTTCAAATCAAGGAGAAGACTTCCGAATTACAGTCCAAGAACTGAATCGATTGGGTTATGCCTGTGATGTTTTTACAATTGATGCAGCTCATTTTGTGCCTCAAAGTAGACCAAGAGTTTTTGTGATTGGTGTGCAAATTTCTGAAGCTAATCAAAATATATTTATGCTTTCACAGCGCTCCTCCTCATTAAAAACATCGGCACTTGAAAAAGCTGTAATGGGAAATCTTGATCTTTGCTGGCATTTTTTGGACGTTCCAACACTACCAGATAGAACTGAATGTGACTTGAGTTTCGTGGTAGAAGACTTGCCAGAAAAAGATCAGCGTTGGTGGTCTAACAACGAAGTTAAACGCCATCTAGAGATGATGTCGCCCGTTAATCTTAAGTATCTAAAAAAATTACAGGATTTATCATCCTATTCATATTGTTCAATGTACAGGCGAGTTCGTCAGGGTCAACAAAGGGCAGAAGTTAGAAAAGATGGTCTTGCAGGCTGCCTAAGAACTGCCAGAGGTGGTAGTAGTCGGCAAATGCTAGTCAGAGTAGGACATAGTTCTATCCGCATGCGCTTAATGACACCTCGAGAATATGCCAGATTACAGGGAGTTCCAGATAGTTACCCTCTGCCACCACAGCTTAACCAGGCGTTAACAGGGTTTGGTGATGCTGTTTGTGTACCTGTTATTGCTTGGATCGCAGAAAGGATCCTGAATCCTTTAGCTAAGTCGTTTCAAGAGAATACGTTAACTCTCCAGTCCTAATCTCTAAAAGTAAGTTCCCCTGACTCCTTACAAAACCGTAGGTTACAGATCTACGGAATCTTTGCCGCCCAGCTGTTTCATAGTTTTGAAGAAGTTCGGGTAACCATTTGTCAAATGTGGAAGTCATATCTGTACGCTCAACTACCCAAACCTCAACATCCATATAATCTTTGCTTCTTGAAACAAAAATATGGTCTACATTCTTATCATCGGTTAGTTTGTCTAATCCGTGATTCCGGTGATACTGGTATTCAAAACTACTTCCAGTGGTAGCAGACTTAACCTCATAGTTTTCTAAATCTGCGCCATCCCCCCTTCTTGCCCTGTCATTCAGCAAAATCGCGGCAAATACCTCCCAATCTTTTGAGCCTACGCTACCTTGCAGGGAAAAACCATATCGCTCATAAATCTCTGCTTTGTTTCGACTGTACTCAAGGATAAATGCTCTATAAAACGAGTAAGCTTCCTGAGCTTGGATTATCGGCACACGAATAGTCCTCATAATGCTGCACATTGAGGAAAAGTATACGTAAGAAGATGACATTCTGCGTAGAGCTGCGCTGTATAAGGTGAAGTTAGCTAGCTGTTGCTAGTGCAGACAATGAAATCCTTTCTCGCTTTTCAGCTCGTTATCAAAGCTGTCGGTTTCTGTGCAGCCCATCTACCGCAATGCTGCTCCAATCAAGTAGTCCGAAAAGTCAGCCCTACCCTTTTTGTATAGTCGAAGGATCTGGTCTAATGTTGAACGATTGTCAAAATCAAACGCAATGCTGTGAAGCATGGCTCCAGAATACCGATAATTTCTTCCGGTAGATTTTCTCTTGTTGGTAATAGTAGTGCTGAGCATGGCGACAAAGAGCGTAACAATTTATACGAACAACTACTGGCGATTTGAACTGATAACATAACAGCCAATTCGCGTCGGATGATCCTCAACATACATCCCAGTTTCAACTTCTCTTAATAGCCACAATATTACAATATCTCCACCCGCTGCCATTGTAAACAATAAGCCAAAGGTTAGAAACAAACTATTACTTGTCAAGATTCCTAAAATTGCAGGTACTAGACCTAATAGTACACCAGGCATAGCCACTCCTAGTTTATAAGCTCTTACATCCATCGGCTCTTTGCAATGGGCGTATGGCGCTAATGCTTTCCACTTAACACCATATTTGATTGCGCTTGATGGCTTATTCCCAAAGAACTTCCAAGTTAATCCATGAATTGATTCATGTAAAATAGTTCCTGCAACAATCCCTATAAGGCAAAGAAGAGGATGCCTTAAAAAAATACTAATTCCAATGAAAAATTGCTGCCATCCCCATATCCATATATAGATTCCAGACAGGATTATTATAGGTGGCAAAGCAGCAATTACGGCATAATTGTTACCTTGGCTCATTGAAACCGAAATATCTTTTTTCATGCCTTTTCCGTAGCTAAGTAGCTAGGCTGATTCAAATGTAGTATGGGTTAGCGATAGAGTAACCTCTGTAGGCGTTTGGTTTCACTGTGCTCCACTTAACCTACACTGTCTTACCTTTAATTGGGCTTCCTTACTTAAATATCAATAAGTAATTTTTCAATTGTATCCTAGCCCTAAATATAAGTACGCTAACTCTTTATTAGATCTACTTTTTCAGTCTATCTCTCCTTATCGGCATACTATATTGCAAGCTCGCAGTCTATCCACCCAAATTAGGCAGATAGACTGAAAACTGTCCATATAGTACGCCCATATTAGGTGGATAGATGGATAATTTCATTCTATCTACCAGTCAAGCACTGTAGACGCCCACAAAAATGCGTAACATATGATACATGTATTGCTTGCGGGGCTACGTCATCTCGAACATCCTTGATCGATGGGTTCAATATCTGCCATTTTTGACAGTTAAACCAGTGAAATGAGCATTTTCCAGATCAAAAGTATGCCCTGAGCGCCTTGATAACAGAGTAATACAGCCTATTACAGCCTGCTTGACGAAAGCCTTAGGCCCGTTCTACAGTTACCCAATGCTGCGCTGTTGGTGCAGCTGTTCTACTAGAACCTAATAATTCGGCACCATCGGCAGGTGCTGACGACACCTAACCGATGGCTAACCCGCGGATTACCTTGCAATCCTTGGGCTGGGCTTATTATGCCTCAACCCCTGCGATTTGCCATGCATCGCGGGGGCTGAGAGATTAGGTTCTGGCTTTCCTTGTCGTTTCTCTGGAGAACCAGAACCATGTTTCAAGACCCAACCCAGGGCGCAGATGCGCTCACCCGTCAGCCTGCCCCACTGCCAGAATCCTCCTATGAAACCGGACGGCATCTGCTGCTGGGTAGTTTGACCTTTGTGCAAACCACCATCAAACTACTGCATAAGCTCAACTACACCGAGCCCAACGACTGGAGCCGTCCGTTACCCACCGGGCGACCCAATGAGGTAATGGCGATTTTGACCAAAAAGGTGAAGATTAGCTAGGGCTATGCGATCGCATCTGCTCAGGTGCGATCGCCACACCCTTCAAGGAATTCATGAACATGGTGCGTTCTCAAGAATCTATTTGCAGAGAGAGAGAAGGATAGAAGGAGGTGATGCTTTAGTCACGCTACGCTTGCTAACTTTCCTGATCGGTTGACTAATTCATCAATACATAGTGTGCCAAAATTTTCTGAACTTCAAAGATCTTTCCTTCACTACGTTTGAACTCTCGCTCAATGGGATATGACTCACCTGAAATCCAAATCTTCATTTCAGCATCTCGATCAAAACCACCAGCAGTCTCCACTGCAAAATGGGTAATAGATTTATAGGGTAGCGAGTGATACTCCTTCTTTTTACCTGTCAGTCCTTGAACATCGACAAGGATCAAGCGATGCTCTGTAAAAACAAAGAAGTCTCGCATCAATTTGAAACCTTTAATGATTTTCTCGCCATTCAAAAGTATTTTACTAAGCTCTTGTTCTAATAGTCCTAAATCAGCTTCAGAAGCATTGTCAAAAATGGCATCTAGCATAGTTCAATTTTCTCTACTTGATGTGCATAGACAGTGTAAATGGGCAGTCATTGATTTTTGCGGGATATATTGCCGTTATTAGCGATGGTACGTCGCAGCACGTTAATGAGCATAATTTTACAGTCTATTTTGATTATATTTATTACAACCCAACATGACACGACCTGTATAAAACAAAACAAACCTACTCCTAAATTGTGAAAGCCACAAAGTTGTAGCAACAGATTTAATCCAAATAACAAGCCTACAGATCATCTGGAGTAAAGTCGGGCAAAAGCCCATACTTTTCTTGTTCAATACATTGGGTATTATCCTTACCGCAGACCTTGACCCAACGCATCATGCCATTATCTTCGTGATCGACAAAGTGGCAGTGAAACACAAACGATCCCTCGTAATCTAAAGGCTGATAGCGGAATGTCGAAATCTGATTGGGTTGTACCAGTAGGGTATCTTGCCAGCGATTAGGAGTTGTCGATGTGCAATCTGCGTAGGTGTTTTGATAGGTGGCTGCAGTGTTTTTGAGCGTTTTAATGGTGGTTACAGCCTTCTCACAGGTTTTGATCTCCTTCAAATAAAATGGATTGGTATGAATATGAAATGGATGGGCGGATTGAATCGTACCATTATCATCCACCTTCAGGGTCCATTCTCCCAATGCTTCTTTCGTCAGTACAATCGGCCTCATATCTTCCGTAAAGATCTCATAATCTAGCCCCTTTTCAGGGGTATCAAACTCGAGTTCAGACGCTGATGAAAAGTCAGTTGCCATGCACCACTTATTCTTGTCCCTGCTCTCATCGGTACAACTAAAGGCAAAGCCAAAGGTAATATTGTTAATGTATTGTGTCTCATCTGGATGTGTTGGAGCAGGCCCTGTTTTTGCAGCCGGGAAGAAAATAAAGTGTCCTTCATACTTAGCGGTTGGAGATACAGTAGCCATTTTGGGGGCAGGTGGATAGTACTGATAATTGGCATAGGCCAGAAGTTCACTCTCTGGCGGTAGCACTTGATCGGTGTTTCGGCCCTGCACCGTTATAATTGCCGCAATGTCTTCCGTGCTGGCGGCAACAGCATTGCTCAAATACTTATAATTAGGGCTTTTGAGCACCAAATACGTTCCTTGAGTAGGAAATTGAACTAGCGCATCCACACGATTTCCCGGCCCCATCGTCACGCAGTTTGCATAGGAACTCCCACTAATACCGGGACAGGTGGTGTGACGCTCAATCTGCCCCGTGGTGATGCCATCATAGGCAATAATATTTAGCGGTAAGCTGCTAATTCCTCTATCTTCCTGGCGAGGCGTAAAGTTACGGGTATCGGCTAACCATGTATCTGCTGTAGTTGCCCCGGTTCCAATAACAACCTGATTAGTATTGGTATTGGTCAGAAAAGGAAGGCGATTAGGTGCAACCAGAGCATCAAGCGTACCTGTTAGGCTACCAATGCCTTTTGTGCTTAATTGAACAATAGATAGGGAAAGTGGTTCTGCTACTCCTCCGTTAATCAGACGCCACCGTTCAATCTCACCAGCAGCCATCTCAATTAACGGATAGGTTTGGCCATTCACCAACGTATACCCCGTAAAGGTTTGCCCTGCAAAGTTAGCATCTTGTGCTCCATTTTCGGCCCAACCGACTTCACAAGGAGTTGTTGTTATACAAGCACTCTTCCCATCAGGGGCCTCATAGGGCAGGTGCTGAAACATAAGGAGGCGATCGTGAATGCCTGCATCGGCCAGAATGGCATCTAATGATTTAACCTTCGTCCCCTCGTTCTTCTCCATTTGATCCGGATTAAAATTAGGGATTTCTGGACCGATATCATCAATGATGATGGCCCCTTCTAGGCCACTGGCCAAATCCACCGATGTGGTCCCATGTTGGTGGGGATGGTACCAGAATGTTCCAGCCGGATGCTCCTGTGGAATTTTAATCTTGATATCCCATTGATTGCCTCCCGGCAACAGGCTATCAATCACGTCATCACCAATCCAGTATTTCAGTTCCTCTGGAATGGTGTCAGGGGCTTGCTCTGTAGCCGCTAATTCTGCTTGCATCTTTGGCACAGTCATCGGTGAATCATGAAGACCATGGGTATGAAAATTCGTCATGTTACAGGAGGCATTGGACACTAAACCATTACCAATACATGACACATTTCCCTCATCAAAATAATCTTGGCGAGTATGATATTTGCGATATTCATTAAAGGTAATCTCAGGATGATTCTTGCTGATTTGCCGATAGCCTTGGTCTAGCCATTGCTTATAGCCAGCCTCTCTATCATCAGGCAAGTTATTGATCAGATGCAGGGTGATAGTATCTCCAGGTTTGACGCGAAGGGTTGGTCCAATCAAATCAGTAACCCACGTTTTTTTATTGTTGAGGATTGGAATTTTACTTTTCAGGTTTGCAATCGTGAATTCTCCTTGAGCCACATCCAGAATTGTATAGTTCCGTAGGGAAACCACATCTGGGCCAATGGTAGAACGAGGATTGAGAGAGGAATGACCAGGTTTATAACCTGCATTATTTGGAATGTTATAGTCCACTGAAATGGTGGCTTCAATTCCTGTTTCACCCAGTTTTGTTTGGATTTGGGCAGGAGCCGTTAAGGGCTGTTTGTAATACTGGGATGACGGACTACTCTCAGTAGTTGCCCATGCAGGACTATTCAGGCATAAGCAAAATATGCCTACCGAAAAGAGAGTCATTAAAACTCTAGGCAAATGTTTCATTGCTTTAATTGAAAGGCTTGTGCTTGTTTTTAGAGATGCATCGTAATTGTCAGTTGCTAACCGACGATAAACTTCCTAACCGCTGTCCCATCAATACCGAAATCGCATTAAATACACCGGACTGAAACAGTAGAATATTCAGGGAGCCACCATAGGCAAAGTGCCCTAACTCATCTCCTTTTTTAACAGCTACTGGACAGGAGCCAGGAGGGACCATTGTGGATTGATTGTTGACAAGTGATGCACTAATACTACTAATGGTATTTAACCCCACGGGGATTAATGCAACATAACCATATTTCTTGGTTTCAATAATGTAATAAGCACGATGAAAATCTTCAAAAACACTGAAATTCGTTGTGCTTTCACCCACGTTGAAGTGATTAAACCAATGTTCACCATCCGTAATGCCATTGTAAATACCAGGGATGTCCATCGATTCAACAATATTGCCAGTCACAGGAGAGTGAAATCGATGATAGTTATTGGGCATCAATACACATGAAACCGCAGTTCCTCCAACAAAGTGTTGAGCGTATTGAGACTTGTTTAGAAGTTCGAAAACGTTGATTTCTCTGGTCTTAACCCGAAGATCAGTGGTCAAGGTCAAGTCAGACTCTATGAAATTGATTTCTGAATCAGCCGGAGCCACTAATATAGAATCATCGTCATATGCTGCAATCGGACGAGCATTTACCTCAGGATTTAATTCCCTTGTAAAGAACTGATTAAAAGACTGATATCCACCTTTTGGGATAATAAAGTCCTGTATTTGGGTGGCGGGGGCCGCTTCCCATTCTTTGATGTACTGCTTAGATTCTGGAGAGTCCATAAACTCTCCACGAGCAAGAATAAACTTTACCGTCCAGTTAAATATTTCAGTAGTATACGGTGCGTTGTCTCTGCGACTTTTCAACTGATTGAGAAAGAAAAATGCGGTTTCATTATTCCGATAAAAATAGGTAAAGGGAACAATCTTGCCAAGTCCACCATTCGGCTGTGGTAAGAAAGTAAACCATTGCTCAAAATATTCAACAAAGTAATCAATGGTTTGACCAATCCACGGGTTCCTTTCTCCAGTGGGTTCAATGAGGGGAGTCACATTAGCGATCGCATCATTATAGGCTGCCTCTACAACAGGATTACTAACAATATCTCGTAATTCAGCAATCAACTGCTTCATCTTCTCAGTCAGTGGGGGATAAACGGCACTCATGGGAGATATCTCCTTATTAAGAAATTGCAATAAGTAAGTGTGAGATTTACGCAGGAAATGAACAATACTTCAGAAGTATTTCAAAGGCCTAAAAGAAAGAGCACCATAAGCGATCTTTCCGTATCACAAGTTAATTAGGGTAAACCCTGAATAGATTTACCCTGAATTCTAGTTTGCAAAAGTCACTAGCCTTTTATATGGAAGGCAATGTCCAAGTTCGGATGTAACTTTTCACCCCGATGATGAATTTGTACTTTATAGTGAATGGGATCACTATCTTTAGCTTCTGCAGAGTTCATTGGGCCACTATCCACACTTTCTGCAGGGACATTGCTTAAGGGGAAAAACGCATTCACTTCTAAGTGGGTCAGGCAATTGGCACACTTCACCACATTCCGACGACTGAGAACAGAATGGTGCCCCAGGTAGTAGGTCTTGTTTCCAACTTCTGCATAGGCTCTTAAGACAAACGACCCCTGAAATAAGGCCCGGTCAATTTTTGTAACCACCAACGTTTTTGAGCTAAACCGATCGTCATGGCTTGCTTTCTCTGCTTGAAACATCTCTTCACCATCTGGATCAAGCGACCCAATACTGTAGGTAAAGTTAAGCTGGTTTTCAATATCAATGCAGTCTTCAGATGTATAGGGAACTTCCATACCATCTATAGTCTTAGTAAATGGATGAAGCGGCGAGTTCAGATCAAGGCTGGAATTGGGGGCAAAACCAGGTGTCGGTCCCTGTGAATCGGTTGAACTAGTGCCAGAATACTGGGCAATAACTTCAAGTTTTTGCTTTTGCTGTTGTTTCTTTTGCCATACCCAAAACATACGATCAACATTGCAGTGATGGAAGAAGAAAATTGGATCTAGGGCAGCCGTATTATTTTCGCCCATGTCACCATTTGCGCCTGCTAATAGTCCATCTTGATCTTCTTTTCCCTCAATGATTAGATCAAAGCCTCCCACAGCAAGATGAACATCGTTATGGGGATCTTCTAATGGAATCGCAATATCTGCCTGTTCTGAACCATGATTCCATGCCGCCGCGGATGTCGTGTTGGAAAAAACAGTATAGTTTGGAGCATCCAAACATCTGAGATACCTGAGAAAAATGCTAAATTCCTCTGCTGGTTGTGGCTCATCATCCAGCTTTTTTGGAAGTTGCCCAGGTGGCATTTGAGTTACTTCTGTCGGGGGTTTTCCGATTAGCCACTGGATTACATTTTCGTTGAGTTTTTGGGTCCGACCGATTGGATCAGGATACTGATCATTGTGGGCTTTAGTAGCCTGCCGAGCTTCTGGCGTCCCCACTAGGCCAGATAACGGATAGCGAACTGTTTCATAGCCTTTGGGTTTTGCATACTGATGATTGATATCTCCTTGACTAGGGACATTCATTTCATCAGAGACTGCAACAGGCAAAACAAATGAGCGAAGAGGGTTATCAATGGTTTTACCTTTTAACTCTCCGTTATAGTCATCATCGCTAAAAGTAAACTTCTCATCAGTAAGGGAATGGGGGATGCCCTCAGCCAGAGATTCTACGCTAGTTTCGTCCCAGTACGCCATCATTACGCCTGGAACAATATGTTGTAACGCTTGTTCTAGACGATAGACATAGACTCGATGCCATGTGGGAAACAAAACATTGCCATGATTACAATATCCACCCCAGTAAACATAAGTATCGATTTCTGATAAATTATCAACCCAAGGTCGATAAATAAAGGGTTCACCATGATATCCCCCAATCCGAAAAAATGAGTCCAGGTCATCCGGGGGAAGTTCTTTGATACCTTTCCAGGCACGCATCAAATCCTCAAGCGGCTTTTTATTACCACGAGCATGTAATCGTTCTAGCTCACGCACAGAATAACGAGTTGGGTAATCATTGTGCATAGATCGATTCAACTCCATGTAAAATACATTACAAAGGCTATTGTCGAAAAGCAGCACTTTACGTTGTGAAAATTCTATCCATCCATAATGGAGGGGGATTTTGTCCGCATAGACGAATTTTATCGGCTTTGCCAGATGTAGTACAATAAGTTATTGTAAATTTATTCAGAGAGCGACGATTTCGGGTTCTTTTTGAAACAAATATTCATAACGAGCATCAACAAAAAAGGGGCGATAAAGCTATCTTGAGCTTTGATAACCGCCCCTTTAAGCCAATTAAGGCAAAATTTGTATTTGTAGTATTCCTTGCAAAGAGACACTCTACTCGCTTATAAGCGTTTACGGATGACGCTTGTTGGATTGTGTATATCTATGCCTATGATATATAGGTCGATCCATGCTACAAGCAAACGATTTATATTTTTGGCTGGTTCAATGCCAGATGCTTTGATTGTCTCTTGCTAAGGCACTAACACCATAGAATATGCTCCTTGGGTGACGGGAACAGAATAGTGAGTTTGCATTAGCATTGGTTGAGGGTTCAGCGGATGTGCCAGTTAAGCCGACCCGCATCGCTGTTGCCGGGTATTTCGCAGTAGAAGCGATGATGGCTCTGGGGTCGACACCCACAAGCGGTGCGATCTCGATTTTAGGCTCGTGCAGGCGACTTTAGGTATCTCGATATAGACGGCTTTGTTGCGCTCAAGGAGAACACTGCTCTCAGGTCCGACTATTTTGTGGAACTTCCGACATTGCCTAACATGTTCGAACTTAGCGGCGCGGCTAAAATACCGAACGACGCCCAGTGAATAAGCGTCCGCGTCCACCTCAGATCCTATATTAGGTGTCGAATTGCGCGAGATGGGCAAGCCACTCTGTTTGGTTCATAATAGTGTTGCCGCACCAAACCGATACTTTTGGGAAATTTGCAACATACTTTCCTGCCTCAACCCACAACCTTTGTATGGCAGGGTCATCATTATACAAGCTCAGTGAAAATTTCTCTCCTTCTAACTGACAGTGCTTAAAAAATAAACCTTGTGGATTTTCATCTAAGCGAGAACGAAGCTGAAGGAACCATCCTGTGTAATCATTTGGGACTCGATCCAATGCTTGTTCATTACTATGGTAATAACGCCAAACTACATCCCAACCTTGTTCGTGAAAGTGATTCATCCAATCTTCCGGGGTTGGTAATCTCTGCAATACAGCATAAGCAGAAAAATCAGTAGAGCTAAACCAAGGTTGAACAATCTCTTTCCTGTCCGGGTGCTGCAAGATTTCGAGCGAAGTACAAGCGACTCGCAAAGTTCCAGGTACATCAAGCGTAAATGTCAGTCCTTGCTCAGTCTCTATTAACTCAATTCCCTGGCAACAGTTGCCTGTAACAAATCCCTCTTCCCAGTCGATGAAGTAACTTTTCACTCCTTGAGCAGTAATCTCAATATCTCGTATCCTTCGCATACCAAGATGACCTGTCACTAGGCTCTGAAGAGCCATTTTATGCTACGTCTTAACCAGTAACTCAAGACACCTAACGTCTGCGTTATGTGACTATCCGGGAATGTCGGCATGGGTTAGCCCATCGGTCAGGTTGCCCGATATCTGGATTGAGTGCCCCCAGAATAAATCACCATCGTCGTGCCAGAATTCAAATTCGCCATCCGGATAGACAGAGATAGCCTGCAAAATCATTTTCTTCTTGAATTTCTCTGGTGATAATTCCATTTCTTCATCGCTAAGCCAGTTGTCGTTCTTCAGTGGCAAGAGTTTTTCAACAGCATAGTCGCTGACTCGTTTACTCCAAGCTGATTCGGCATCCCAGAGCGCGTAGGCGACATGGAGTGCGGGAATGAGTTCGTCAGCTTCTTCAACGTTCACATTCAAGTCGACGGCTTCACCATGCCATTTCACATTGCCGGAATACCAGCTTACCTGTCGATCGAACGTAAGAGTGCCAAATCGCTTGTCTTGATGTATTACTGGTTTCTGGAGTTCGGCCAAATGTGTGTGCAACTCGGAATCTGCCAGATCAACTTGGATGAATTCTTCAAGCTGCCCCTGGGGGCTACCAAGTACATTGTTCTCGGCGATGCGAGCCCTAATTCTGATTATCGTTTCTGCATCTATTAAATCTTGAAACGTCCGAAGTTCGACATCGGTGACTCGACGGCGAAGCGTGAGGGACTCAGTTCGGACCGGGTCTGAGCCAACACGCCACGCATCGAAGGTGAGTAGCAACGACCAAAGTTCTTGTCCACCGGATTTTCCAGCACCGACGCCATTAGAGCTGACAACGCCGGTCAACTCGCTAACGGGGCTAGCTGCGAGTTCATTGTAGAGTTGGTCTTCTCGGCGGTTTGCATCTGCGAAGATGTCATCCATATGCCTTTGTCACATAACGTTGGAATTGTGCGGCGGTCAGCATCTTGAATTGTAGTTGATGATCTTTGCTCCGCCGCACCAACGCAATGTTAACCGATGCCAATTACCAAAATAACTCTATTTTCTTACATTGATTTGATTACTTTAAGGCGATCCTTCTTCGCTGTCGTTAGGACCTTGACCACTATAATAATTTTCTCGAAAAATTTTAAGCTCTGGCAGATCAAAGATTTCAGATGGATTTCCTTGAAGCAAGCGTAGGGTGCGTTCCTGACTACAGACATTTTTCATACTTCTCCCAGAATTGGAACGCACCGCCTTCGGGAACACCACTCCATCTTGGGCACCCTAGTGAACATAATCACTGCCGCTCTCAAGATGCTAAATTACCGTCGTCCCTACATGGCTGGAGGTACCTACTTTATCACCCAAGTCACCTATCAACGGGTTCCTTGATTATGTCGTAATATGGTACGTCGAGCACTTCGAGACGCCTTCATTACCGTTAAAAAACACCATCCATTTTCAATCGAGGCTATTGTATTATTGCCGGAACATTTTCATCGCCTCTTAACGTTGCCAGATGATGACGCCAATTTTTCCATGCGACTTCGATGACTGTATACTGAAGAAGAGTATGCTCGCGAGTTAGAGCGATTCTGCATTGAGAACGGTTCATGTCCTACTTCTTTATTTGACCCAGATTTCTCTAACAGTATGTAGTTTATTAATGGTGAAAAAGGAGCTTTGGAGAAGTCAGAGTTAATTGAAGTTCTAGAACAAGCTGCCCGTAATGGCACAAAGAGTCTCGACCTATCAGGCAAACGGATAGACGAGTTGCCCTCTAACATAGGTGAGCTTAATCAGCTCATAAAACTCAATCTCTCGTCTAATCATTTAGTAGAACTGCCATTAGAGATAGGTAATTTAAGTAGCTTAGAGGAAATCAATTTAAGTTCCAACAGAATAGCACATCTACCACATTCCTTTTCTCAATTAAAGCAGCTTGAAAGAGCTTTTTTGACCAATAATGATTTCAAACTGTTTCCAAAAGAGATTTCAAGTTTAATTAGATTAAAGGAATTAGATGTTTCTAGAAATAGGCTCACTGTAATCGATCTAGACAAGTCTAGTTTAGAGGGGTTGGAATGGCTTAATCTTTCTTTTAATCGAATTTGCGTAGTATCTTCAGAAGTTCTTCAATTGAAATCCCTCAAAATTCTTCTACTGGATGATAATCGTCTCAAAAAACTGCCTATTGAAATAGATGAGAATGATGCCCTTGAGGACTTAAACCTTAGCAAGAACTTTTTTGTTAAGTTTCCCATTAGCGTTACGAAACTGCAATCTTTGAAGTACTTAAGGCTTGAGGATAATCAATTAGACGCCGTACCTGCAGAGATATCGGATATGAGAGCTCTAGAGGCTCTGTACATAGGAATTAATAAGATCAAATCATTGCCATTATCAATTTGCCAACTTAACAAATTGGTTCATCTTGATCTGTTGGGTAATAATCTTCAATCAATACCTAGTGAGATTGCTCAGCTTAGCAACTTAACTGGCCTGATATTGGGTTGGAACCAATTAAGAAATATTCCTCAGAGTATTAATCAACTTACAAGTTTGGAAGAGCTTGATCTTAGAGATAACCCTTTAGATGATTATAACTCTGCTGACTATACCTTTCCTGAAGGTGTAGTTCTTTTAGGGGCATACGATGATTTTTGATTTTGCTAAACTTGGTAAATTTAGCGGTTTGATTATTCTGTCTATGTCTAACCAGAGTTAGCAGGGGGAACAGCTTCGCTTGAGAATTTAGCTAAAGAATTCGGAACTATAGAGATTGTATAGAAGCTTGTGTAAGCGATCTATCCCATCATGGATTGTGTAAGAGGCCACAAGAGTGGAAATATTCCAGTGTGCATCAGTTTATTGCAGAGGGCATTTACCCGTCTGATTAGTGCGAGGAAGAGAGTCCAGTCATTCCTCATGGTTTTCTGGATAAATAGTGAGGAGAGTGCAACACTAGAGTCATTAATTTTCTAGAACTTTAGCTTCCGTAAAATAAAGAGGGTAATTTCTAAGTCTGGAGTTACTAATGCCAGCACTCTCAACAACTTGATATTCAATATAGATGTCTTGTATGCCTGTAGTATTAAGAACTACAGAAGAAATTTGTGACTCTTCATACTTGATCTGGTTTGACCATAGAATTTCTCCATCACCAAAAACATTTACTAAATAGGTGAGTGTTGTTGTTCCTGAAGAAAGATCTGCTAATCCAAACTGCAAGAAAACACCGTCTGCCTTGACGCCTGGGAGCTCTAGGTTAAAGCTTACTCTAGTTGGCAAATTTCCATCAGTAATTAGAGAAAAGGTAGAATCATACTTTTTTTTATTAATAAACACTTCTCTAGTCGAGAACGTAGCATATTGTGATCCTAGGCCAACATTCGTAATTAATATGGCATCGTTGAATTGACCAATGTCCGGTGGTGTCTCTACATATCCTTTATTAGGGTCAAAACCTGGAAGGTCTGCGTTACTGTTATAGTTAATTGTTACTGATACAGTTTCTCCACTGATTTCACTGTTTTCGAGATTACTCCCTAATTCATTAGAAGTTCGGTTATTTGAGCTTTCCTGGTTGATTGTCCCATCAATAGCCTGATTTATACCTTCTGAGTTTTGAACCTCACCATCATTTTGTTCAATTTGACTAGATTCAACGTCTTGTACGTTTGAGTCATCTGTACTGCTTACGGGAGATGCTACTTGACCGAAGCTCTTGTCACCAATAGATACAGAACCTAGTTTAAAGATGTTAAGGAACAAATGTCCTACGCCAATTGATGCCAAGAACGTTATCAGTAAACCACTGATAAATCCGACTTTGAAAGTATTAAGAGTAGCAAGAAAGCTTTGAATTTTGGAATCCTTCTGCTTTTGACTTGTATTTTCTTCCTGGTACGCCATATAGAGATTAGAAGTCAATTCTATTGAGTTAAATAGATCCATACTATCAACTATAGTAATTCTCGCCATGCCTGAGCAAAGATCAGGAGGTATCAAAAAATGAGAATTTTTCCCAGAAAGCAACTAGGGCAGTACGAGACCAAATCTGCTTAAAGTTGTGCTCAGATGTCCATTTTTACGAACAATTGCTGTGATAATCTACCTTCCGATGACTGTCCCAACAGTGCTCTACCTTTTCACAAGGTCGTAATTATATCTGCAGCCTATCCCACTAGGACCTACCTATGCGTTATCCAGACTTTGTCTAGATAAATACCTCCCAGTCGGAGTTATCCCGAAACTGTCTGGATAAAAATCTAATGCCGGAGTTATCCAGACAGCTTCATCAAGTTTTCAGTATAGGGCTCTTGCCAGATTGCGATACATGTGCATTAGCTAAATAAGAATTAATACCTTTTGCACAGTCAATCTTGATCATAGGGATCGCGATCGCACATTTCACCACACAGCCACAGCCTGCGCTCAAGCAACCAGGTCTTGCCCAAAATCACCCAGACCACCCCACTACTGGGACCCCCCTCTAACAAGAACCGCTTTATGATGAAGAAGGACTCTCTGCCGTCAACGCAGCTCGTTTTCATTTCTTCTCCTAACAAAGCATCTATGACCGCTCAATTAACCACCGCTCTTGAAAAGCAATATTGGACCTGGCGGGGGCACCGCATTTGTCACACCGTTCAGGGGGCTGGATTACCAATTGTGCTAGTCCATGGCTTTGGCGCATCCGTCGGGCATTGGCGCAAAAATATCCCTGTCCTGGCTGAAGCTGGCTATCAGGTGCATGCTCTGGATCTCTTAGGCTTTGGTGCATCGGATAAACCGGCCCTCGACTACTCTCTCGAAATTTGGGAATCATTGCTGCAGGACTATTGGCAAGAGCACATTGGGCGACCGGCTGTCTTTATTGGCAATTCCATTGGTGGACTCATTACCCTGATGATGCTGGCTAATGCGCCAGACATGACCCAAGGGGGAGTACTCCTCAACTGCGCCGGGGGCCTTAACCATCGCCCGGATGAACTGAATTTTCCCCTACGAGTTGTTATGGGAACATTTACACAGCTCGTTAGTTCTGACCTATTTGGTCCCTTTATTTTTAATGAAGTGCGGCGTAAGTTTCGAATTCGGGGTTCCTTAAAGCAGGTTTATCGCAATCGAGACGCCATTACAGACGAACTGGTCGATATGCTACATCGCCCTGCCTGTGATCCAGGGGCCCAAAAAGTGTTTGCCTCTGTTGTGACCGCACCTGCTGGCCCAAAGCCCGAAGATCTGTTACCTAAAATTCAGCAGCCCCTCTTGGTGCTCTGGGGGGAAAATGACCCCTGGACTCCGATTCAAGGAGCAGCCGTATATAAGACTCTCAGTGAGTCCCCCAGTGCCCAGCCACCAACGACCTTTCAGGCCATCCCTCAGACTGGCCATTGTCCCCATGATGAACGCCCAGAGGTGGTCAATGAATCAATTTTGAACTGGCTGAATGGGCTTTGATTAGTTACGTTAGGGGTCAGTTTTTCCTCCCTAAGGCACAATGGCCAGAGTGAGTTTCCATCGCTTAAAGAGCTTTGTTTAGGCCCATGCTAATCCCCGAAGATCAATAGATTTAGTGGCATAGGCTTTCCGAGCCAGGAAGCATGTTCAGTATGATCTTGCAGATCGTTTCCTGTCAGCCCATGGACAAGCACCGTGAAATCTCCTCGGTTATTTTCCAGCCATGGGATCAGCTGATCAAACTGGGTTTTATCAAATGCCAGTTGACAGCTCCGGCAAGGGTGCGGTCCAATGGGTTTCTGATGGAATTGGCCTACTTTCACTCCAAACAGTTCTCCAGCCTTCTGACATAGTGAGGAGGCTGCTGCCACAGAACTGCCATCAAAGTAAACATGGGCGTGGTATTGGTCGTAAATGTTGACGGGTCGTTTGATCATTAGTGAGCTGGTTTCTGAATAAAAACATCTAAAGGGCCAGGGCGTTAGTCCAATAGTCGTTAGACGACAAGCATTGGGGAATCTGCCCGGTATTGTGCATCCAGGCTTGCAAACAATCGTAGTAATCCGCACTCATGGAAAAGTCGTGGGTAAAACAGGAGATTGTTGCATCGTAGATAGCTTGCCCGGTCTGATCGCCTGCATAGGCTCCGGTACGCTTGTCGTAAATGGCTTGGGCCGCTTGAGGATGCTGGTGAATAAAGTCAATCCCCCGTCGTAGTATGTTCAAGAATGCCTGTAGGTCCTGTCGCCGCTGTTGCAGCAATTCGGGTGTTGCAATCAGAATAAGCTGGCAAAAATCAGGAACGCCCCAATCTTTAAGCGCAAAAAACTGAGCATCATAACCGCTCTGTCGAGCTTCGATCACTTCAAAGTTGTAGAACACCAGCGTTGCCAGATCGGCCTTGTCCTCAATCAGTGCATCGGTATGCAAAAAGCCATTATCGACAGAGGTGATGGCATCTTCAGTAAAGTCACCGCCATCGGCCTCAATCATGGTTTTAGCGATGGCCCGCCCTAACGCAGACGGTGCACCGGGGTACTGTATGCGCTTGCCCACCATATCTTTCGGTCGCTCGATACCGCGTCCTGTAAAGTACATGACGCCACCATTGGTATGCAAAAAGCGAGCCCAACCCACCACGGCATGGCCCTTACCTCGATCTTCTACCAGATGAACCGGCTCTGTAACCGCGATATCGAGGGTGCCAGCTTGCAGTTCTGCGATCGCATCCACATGCTCTGAGGGTTCAACCAGTTCTAAGTCCAAACCAACGTCCGCAAACCATCCTTGCTCAAGACCTACTAATAGAGGCACATGATCTGGATTTAAAAACCACTCTAAGCCCAAACGTAATTTAGACATCAGCCACCAACAATCAACTTCAGATCATTATTCATCTAAAATTTGCTTACAGCAAAACATTGCTAAAAAAAGCCGAGTAGTCTATCAAGGTCTAAATTGTGAGTAGGACAGACACGGGCAGGGTGAGATGCAGAGATCGGTTAGTGCTCAAGCTCTCCCCGTCTCCGTGTCTCCCTAGGGATAGTTTGTAGCCTATCTTCCTGATTGGGCTGGATAGACTGAACGTTTGCAATATAGCAACTCTTTGTAGGGAGATAGATGGAAAAGGTAGATCGTGGATCTAATAATAGATAAACAGCAGTTAGACAGCAAAAGCAATTAAGTTCTGTTGATTTGGGAAATGAGACATGAGCCATCCAATACAGTGTCAATGTGGTTGCCTTAAAGGTACTGTTGATGATGTCACCCATGCGAATCGGGTCATCTGCTATTGCCAGGATTGTCAGGCATTTGCTCACTTTCTAGGCAAAGGGAGTGAAATCCTTGATCGTCATAGTGGGACAGACATTGTTCAGACGCTGCCAAAAAATATTTCCTTTACTCAAGGAACTGAAGTATTAGCATGTGTGCGACTTACTGAAACTGGTTTACTGCGCTGGTATACGACTTGCTGTAATACACCGATCGGAAATACTTTACCAATCTATAAAATGTCTTTCATTGGCCTTGTCCATAACTGTTTAGAGTCGTCCGAGATCACACTGGATAATGCCTTTGGGGCTACATGCATACCTGTTAATACAACATATTCAAAAGGAGAAATAAAATCGAACCCAGTAGACCTCATCGTTACAATCATCCGTAATGTAACTAGAATTTTCAGGGCACGGATTGATGGAAGTTATAAACAGACGCCCTTCTTCTTGGTAGACTCCGGAATTCCTATCGTTAGCCCTAAAATACTAAGCCGCCAAGAATACGAGGACATTATGAGTGCTGTTTAGCAACCGCGCTGCGCCGGAACAAGGATGATAGTCCAAAGAACAGACGCAAATACCTGACAAAGCTATTCTGATAGTCACCCTCACCTGATGTGATCGGACCGAGCAAGATACGGTCGAACGGATCGGCGTGCAGTAGCCTTGGATTTTGCCAGCTACCTAAATCGAACCATTCATCATCAGACTTATTCCTGGGAAGTATCAAAAAACTCCAGATGGGGCTACTTTAAAGCATTATCATCCGCTACACTCCTCTTGCACTAAGGTACGGACTCGGGGGAGCAGCATTTGGTTAAGCAGGCATCTTACCGCCATTTTTGGGGTGATGTATCTCAGGGTGCTATAGCAGAAACTGTTAGCGGTCTGACGCTTTATCAATCAAGGCAAGAACTCTTTGATCCCAAGGTTGAAGAGTAAACATAATTAAAAATGAACAATCCTGTAGGGGCACTCCCTTGTGGATACCCTTCTTTAAAGTTTAAATGATGGAAGTCCTTTAAACTTTCTTTCTAGAACAGCTGAACCCTAAGGCCGCAAATAGAACTCCTAAACCCAGGGTAGGCTCCATAGTACTCACGGGCTGATGGTGATGGCTACTCGATAATGGAGCAACATCAGCCACAATTACATTGTTTAGAACAGCTGTATAGTTGCTAGCGATATCGTCACCAATGCTGCAGCCACCCTCATCAGGAATGTAGGCACGCTCATCATGACTGGCAAGGCTATCAGCGTGACCAAAGTTTTGTACCCAATAATTGCCATAGGTAGAACGACTGTCAAAATGCAAACCAAAACCAATGTCGGTATAGGTTGTATTGAGCAAATTCTCTTTATGGCCAGGGCTATTGAACCAGGCTGTTACCACCGAGGCAGCTGAATCGTGGCCAGCTGCAATATTTTCACCAGCGGTACTGTAATCATAGTTGACTCTCGTAATCCGATCCGCAAGGGTTGAACCATTGGAACTTCTATGGCTAAAATAATTTTCAGTCGCCATATTTTGGGCATGGGCTTGCGCCGCTCTGCCTAGCCGATAAGAAAAACTCAGTGGCCTTGCTCCATTTTGTTGACGAATAGTATTGGTTTCGGTCAGCAGGTCGGCAAACAGTTCTGCCAAAATAGTTGTACAACTATTTTCGATGGCAGAGGGTGGTTCTGTTGTGCCGCTGCTAGCCTTGTCTTCGTTGCCGCCGCCACCGCCACAGCCTGTGAGTATGATGCCGATTGCTAAAACTAGTGTGCTGGCCTGTGAATTAAGCCCCATGGGTGCTCTGTAAGAAAGATTTGAATTAACTTGCTTTTGAGATAGAGCCCCACGGACAGTAGCATCTCGAAGTTGAACAGATGCCAAGACAATCCTGTGAACACAGTTTGAACAATTACCTTGGTTTCATCGACCGTTACACTACTAGATAGGTGAGTCAGCTTTACTCGACTTATCTCAGTGAAAATAATGTGTCGGAGATTACTGAAATGGTTGCAGTGGCAACATTTGGAGCCGGTTGTTTTTGGGGAGTGGAACGGGCATTTCGCTCACTGTCAGGGGTCACCAAAACGTCCGTGGGTTACATGGGGGGACATTTTGAAAACCCATGTTACTTGGACGTACTCTCTCGCATTACTGACCATGCTGAAGTGGCCCAAATAGAATACGATTCGGCCATAATTAGCTATGAAGCACTATTAGTAACTTTTTGGAAAATCCACGATCCGACGAGTCTTAATCGTCAAGGTGCTGATCGTGGAGAACAATATCGTTCAGTAATTTTTTATCACACCGAAGAACAACAACAGCTAGCCCACCAATCTAAGCGAACTGTTGCGAGTCAATATAGTAAACCAATAGTGACTGAAATTGTTGCGGCGACTGCCTATTGGTTAGCCACTGAAGAACATCAACAATATTTTGATAAAAAAAGCAACAAACAACAGTGGCAGAAGTGATAGAAGTGTTAGGAGTTGCAGACGTATTAGGCATAAAAATAGCCCTGCTAGCTCAAAAACTAGCAGGGCTATTACTTTTTGAGCATTAATACAGATAACTCATGGTCTGAGTCACTGTATCTAGATGTTACTGGACTTACTTTGTACGCTCATCAAGCTGATCAAGGCGCTCTGCTTGAATATCTTTAACGCTCTTGGACTGGTTGTCCAAGTGCTCAAGACGCTGCTCATGAAGCTTGTTACCGCCTGCAACATCCTTTAGTTGATCATCAGACAATTGCTCGTCAGTAACGTTCTTGTTCTGCTCTTCCATGGAAGTTACCTCAATGTAGAAACAACGGAAGTCCTGTTCAATCGTCAAATGCACAATGCAGGACTTTCCAATAATATCGAGCATGTCAAAAAATGGAAGAGGTTTTGGTGACTTCTCATGAACTTTTAATGATCCGTTGGCTTTCAACGAGTTTTCTGAGGATTTATTAAGAGATAAAAAGCCAATTGTCAGAGATTCTACGTAAATGCATCTCGAATACTTAAAATCTCCTGAGTATCTCCAAAAAAGCTAAACTTTTTGCTATAAGGGCATAGATAATAGGTGAATTTTACTGGATTATCAACCTTCATTATTAGAGGCCAGATTTCGGATGGGCGACAGTAGTATTTTTCGTCAAGAAGCTTTGGAGCGTTTATCGTCGCCAGAGCAGCTTGATCAGCTTATGCAAATCGTTTCTCCGCGCAGTTGGCTGCCTCTAGCGACGATTGGTGGGCTGCTGGGGGCTACTATTGTTTGGGCCTGTGAGGGTCGGATCCCAGTAACTACAAGCAGCCATGCCATTTTGGCCTATGCTGAGGGGGAGTCTGGTGAGCTGGTGGGTGTGGCTCATTTTCCCAGTGGGGAGCTGGCTCAGATTGAGCGCGGTATGGACGTACTGCTGATCCCGGATGTGGAAGGTAATAAGCAAGCGGCTGGTGGCATTGAGGGTAAAGTCAGTGAAGTATCACTACCGATGGTAATGACCCTGGATGGGGTACGTGAATTAGAAGATCCAACGGCTCCTGCAACGATTGAGGTGTTGATAGAACTGACACCTGATCCTGATACGAGTAGTGGTTATAAGTGGTCGGCGAGCAGTCTCAATATGATTCCTTTGGCCGGTATGCATGCAACGGCCAGGGTAACTCTCGATCAGAAGGCCCCCCTCTGGTTTGTATTGCCTTTTTTACATCAGTCGTAGGAGTAACAGTCCCCTTAGTGATGGGCTAGATTCTGATCCCTGAACACGTTCAGCTGAGGGGCAAAGTCAGCAAAACCAGCTTTCGTGCTGCCAATGCTCTTGCCAATGCTCTATGTATATCCGGTGGCCGTAGATGGACGGCTTCATAAACGACTTTCGCTACTCTCTGGCGTCTGTTGTTGTGAACTGGCAGGCACCGCTTTCTTGTAGCGGATGAGCCAGGCAAAACCTGCACTGGTGGCAAACATGATTAGGGCATAGATGGCGGCGGGAATTGCCATGCTGGGGGTATTTAAAAAGGTGGGTGCACTGGCAATGGCGATGGCTAGGGTGCCATTCTGAATACCCACTTCAACGGTGATGGCTTTTGCACTGCGGGCGTCGAGCTTGGCGAGGGTTGCGATCGCAAATCCCAATCCCATGGTCAGCACATTTAAAGCCAGCGTGACTCCACCCACCTGGACAAAAAAGCTGGCGACATTGGCCCGTTCTTTGGCCAGCAGACCAACAATAATTAGCGCCAAGAAAAACAACGACAGCCACTTAACCCACTTTTCCACCTTGGCGGCAAACCTGGGGACGTAGTGATGAAGCGCCATGCCGATGGAAACAGGAATGAGGGTAATGACGGCAATTTGAATAACCGTTGTTAAAAAAGAAAGTTGTATAGCTGCTGCCTCCCCCATAAACTGTTGCATGGCAAAGTTAACCACGAGGGGGATAGTAACGATTGTAATCAGGCTGCTAATAGCTGTCAGGGTGATGGAAAGTGCAACATTTCCCTGCACCAGGTAGGTCACCATGTTGGATGTGGGACCGCCTGGACATGCGGCTAAAATCATCACACCAACGGCCAACTCCGGTGAGAGTGGGAAAAGGCTAGCTAACAAAAAGCCAACCACTGGCAGCATAATTAGCTGAGCAACCAGTCCAAGAATGACAGCTTTAGGTTCGGTCAGAATCCTTTGGAAATCGCGAGTTGTCAGGCTCAGCCCCATGCCTAACATGATGATAAACAGGGCTAGCGGTAGAAAAACTGCGGTTAAAAAGCTTGATTCCATGATGTCTTCTCTAAAGCTGCAGCAGGCTGGTACGGGGCAGGTGTTTGGAGACTAAGGCGAGTTTTGAATTTTGAATTTTAAGTTGAGCTCGCAACTTGAAATTGCAGAAACGGAGAATTTGCTGACGCTTAGTCCTATGGTCGTTTGTAACCAGCGGTTGCTAGTAATCCTACCGCGATAACGCCAACGATCAATGTCGGTTCAGGTGTGCTCACGCGATTAAAGGTGATAGGAGTGCCAATGGCTCCGCCGTTGGGTAAGAGAAATGTATCGGTGGAGTCAACGGTATTGGCGGCGATGGTCACTGTTGAAACTACGGTGCTGCCGGGCACTGGGAAGCTGGTGGGACAGCCCGTTGGGACATTGGTGCCCAAAAACTCGTCTTCTCTGTAGGTTAATGTCAGGTCACAGCTGGGTGTGAGGAGATCGCTCAGGTCTAAAATGGCCGTTGCTTGGTCACAGGTGCCTAGGGCAGTGCCGAGATTGCGATAGCTAAATATGCTCAGGTCAACACCTGTGGTTCCAGGGCTAAATTCATAGGCTCGGGTGCGGAGTAACCCACCTGTGTCACCCAAAAATTGTTCTAAATGGACATATTGCGAGGTCGTTGTGCTGCTGGTCGGTACGGCACAGTTTTCCATGGTCAGCAGCGGCACGGCAGGGTCACTGTTAACCTGTGCCTGGTTGGTAAAGAAACCCGTGAACCAGTTCACTGCCTGCTGCACCTGTTCGGTTGGTGTCAGGGTGTCAGCCAGTGTTGGAGCACTGATTATGGTGGAAATTAGGGCTGCACTAACCCCTGTTTGCAAAAGTCGCATCATAAGTTTGATAGGGATGACTGCAGGTGTTACGCTGCTGAATTAATCTAATTGCAAGGCTTTTAGGGAAAAATCTGATGAATAATTTCTGAGAAATCATCCGTATCCGATTGTGGTGTGTTTAACTGTTGTTCGTTCTGAATAACAGGGTCTGATGCATACACGTTTGACTGGGTTAACTTAGCCGCTATCACCATTAGGCCCAGACCAAGGCCTACAATCAGCAGCTGTTTACGGTGGGAAATCATAATGGAAGAGAGAAAATTTTGCATGTGGCCAGACTTAAAGAAACAGGGGCTAATCAATCAATTTCGCTGGTTTTTAGGTGATCATCATTGCTGTGGTGAGTGCTTTAGCGCCCATGCACCTGGCGCTATTGAGAGAGCCTGCGGGCGAGATAATAGGTGTTCTGGAAGTCGTTTTCCAGCTGTTGTACTTCGATGTTGCTAAAGCCAGCAGCCTGTAGCATTTCCAGGGCCAGTTCTTGACCCCACATGGCTCCCAGACCCGGACCGCCTGCTGCTAGGGAAACGGCAGTGCAATGATTACAGGAAATGCTATACAACAATGGTCCTACAGGATGATTTAGATTATCCTCTAGGTTGCTAGATGCTTGAATCTCCTGCATGAGATAGAGCCCTTCTGGTCGCAGGGCTCGGTAGATATTTTGTAAGACGATACCTGGCTGTGCCTGATCGTGAATGGCATCAAATGAGAGTGCCAGGTCATACTGATTTTCTTCCACAATCAAGGCTGCATCTTGTACCTGAAATGTCACATTTTGTAGCCCCAGCCGTTGTGATTCGGCCTTGGCCCAGGTAATGACGTCGCTAGATAGGTCATAGCCGACAAAGCGACTATTGGGGAACCAGCTGGCCAGGGTGTGTAATATACGTCCCTGTCCACAGCCGATATCAACGACAGAGATGCCTTCAGCCAGTTGTTCCTTTAAGCCAAGGACCAGGGGTAAAATCTGGGTTTCAAGGGCGGTGATGACAGTTTGCGCACTTTCTTCTGCCATCACCGTATGGAAACGCTGATAGGCGGCATAGGGAACGCCGCCACCCTGGTGGAAACAATCGACAATGGCATCTTCGACACCCCCAATGAGGGGAATAAACTGCATGGTGGTGGCCATGTTGTTAGGGCTGGCGCTGCGGGTGAGCCAGGCGGCATGTTCAGCCGGTAGCCGGTAGGTTTTGTTGCCACTGTAGTAAATGACAATGTGGCCAGTGACCATGGCCCCTAACCACTCGCGAACATAGCGTTCAGTCAGTTTGGCCGCATCGGCAATTTGTTGACTGGTGGCAGGCGGCAGTTCAGCTAGCGTGTCCAATAGCCCGGTGCGATGGCCAATGGATAGCATATGGGCCAGGGCACCACTGTTGAGGATGTTGAGCAAGTTTTCGGCAAAGTCTGCAGACTTGTCGGTGTCAAACGGTGGAGTATTACCTTCAATGGTCAGTGAGGTTAGGGAGTCTATCGTTGTCATCATGGGCTCCAAAAAGAGTTGGAATTTTCATGATTCAAGAATAGAAACTGCTGCGTTCCCTAACCGTCTTTTGGGCGTTCCCTGGGTGTAGGCCCTATGATTTCTCGATACTTGCCGGTAGCTCATCCACTAAATCGGCTGACCAAATGGTGTCATAGGGGACATTGCCTCGTTGATAAGCAGCCCGGACTGTGTCAGCATCAGCCGCGTCAAGCTCACAGATGCTGCGTTTGCGATCGCGCGATAAATAGGTGCGTTTCCAGATGACATTACGCTCTGTCATGCAGGGGGCTGACCGCTCCACTAGCTCATCCCACAGTGCCTGGTCAATGGGGGGATCGTACGTAGTTTCGACAACAATAAGGGCCATGGTGATGTCATCCGTAAACAAAGAAATTGCGTTATGGGGATACTATCTCAGTCTTCGATTCGTTTTTCCCCTTGCTTCACAGTCTGTTTAGCTTCGGCGATTAACAGCTGAGCCCGACTACTTAAGTTAGTAGCAGGCAATGCCTGTAACAATTGCCAATGGTGATGCCGCGTTGTGTGATCGTCTAGCAGACTAGCACTGAGAACACACAGGGCATTTGCCACAGCCATATCGTTGGGATGCTCAACAATGTTAGCCGCTTGGCTAGCTATGCTTGCATAGGTGAGAGCGATGACCCCGTCCTCTTGCCGGAGGGCAATCTCAGCAGCATGGCTGGCGATAAAAACTCGTTTCCGTTGAGCATCCAGCTGATCAAGTTGGCTCAATGTCTCCGTCAGAGCTGTTTGACCTGTCTGGTCTGGGTTGTTGCCATAGGCGTATAGGGCAATTAAGGCGTCTGCAAAGGTGGCATTACTCCCCTGGGGCAGGTTAGGCGCTAACTCCAGTAGGGCTTTTGCATAGCCAGGGTCAGGCTGTTGACGGTCCCAACTGTTCATGGCCAGATTGGCGAGACTATGGCTTTCATTTAGCTGATCGCGCTGATTGGGTGTGTGACTTTGAGCTACTTGCAGGGCGGTTGTTAGCTGCTGCTGAGCTAGGTCATAGTCGCCACGGTAACGATAAATGCAGCCTAGTCCTAAATGAATGTCGCTGATGGATGCACCCAGCGGGTTGGCCAGAGATTGGGCTTCCAATAAAATGGCTTCAGCCCGATCCATATCCCGTTCAATTTCAGCTAAACAGCAGCCATTCGCGGCTAGATTTTCTGCCTGTAGCCGGGGAATTGGAGGCATAACCTCTATGGCTTCTAAACATTGTTGATGCACATCGGTCAAGTTCTCTTGGGTGTACTTTAAGAAAGCAAGGGCCTGTCGCGCAGCGGCTTCTGCTTCTGGCAGATTTAGACCCACCAAATCCGCTAACTGTTGCTGGATTTGAGCTTCTACAGTGGTGGCATCTGATGTGGATACACCGGCTAAAACTCTTGTGCGCAGGAGTTGGGTGGAGTAGAAGATGCGATCGTAACTGGGCAAATAATGGCAATGGTCTAACCCTCGATTCACCAACTGAATCACATCTACATAGGCGAACAATCGTAAACTGCGGTTAGCAGCAATGACACTGGCTTTAGCTGCTAAGGTATGGTTGCCTGCCAGTCCCGCATGGTAGGCAACCTGGCTCGCTAAATCATTCTCTACCATTTGGGACTCCAGGGTTTTAGCCAGTTGGCCATGGATAATGCGACGGCGGGGCAACGACAGCTGATTGTAGGCTGCCTGGCGCACCAAATCATGAACAAAATCATAGTTGCCCTGTTCATCAAAGCTAGCTGAAGTCCCTGGGTTAACGGGCTGCACAATCTGTTGGTGTTCTAACTGTTCCATGGCCAACAGAAACTGCATGGGCGGGTAGCTGGCGGCCAGGGCCAAAATCTCTGGATTAAAGCGTCGTCCTAGGGCTGCGGCCCAAGGAATCAAGTCTCTTGCGGCTCCATCCAGTCGCTGCAAACGATCGTCAATTAATCCCTGTAGATCACTGGTCTCTCCAGTATTGGCCCGTGCGACTTCTAAGGCAAATAACGGATTACCACCGCTGTCGCTGTAGATTTGTTGAGAGATTTTTTGAGTATCTAGTGGTTCGGCTCCATCTTCGGAGTTGAGCAGCGGTGTGACGAGTGCCCCTATCGCCTTAGCCGACAGGGGAGGAACGGCTATCTCCTGTAGTCGTTTAGCCCGCCGTAGGGACTTGATTAAGGTGAGAACGGCTGAATTTTCTTGCAGTTCTTGTTGTCGAGCGGCACAGGCAATGCGCAATGGCCCTTGCCCCATTAGACGAAAGACATAGTGTAGCAGTGCCGTTGAAGCATCATCTAGCCAGTGAATATCATCAAATAAAAGCAAGAGAGGCTGTTCAGGGCTAGCTATAGCCCTCAAGCTCTGCACCATAGCGTCCAATAGCTGTCCCCGATTTTGTAAATTGCTGGAGGTATCTTCTAGCTGAGGAAATGACTCAGAGAGATGGGCGGTACGCAGTAAATCTATCCACACGCCGTAGGAACGTAGCTGCTCTGCTGCAAAGGCACTTCCCCAGCAAGTCTGCCAGTTGTCTTGAGCCGCACTCTTAGCTAAGGATTCCAGCAGTCGAGTTTTGCCGATACCCGGTTCTCCGGTTAACAATAATAAAGGTGCAGGCTCGTCTAAGGTCGATAACAGCCATTGCTCTAAGCTGCCAAACAGCTGCTCACGTCCAACTAAGGTGCTTG
This sequence comes from Leptothoe sp. EHU-05/26/07-4, assembly GCF_043421015.1. Classification (NCBI taxonomy): domain Bacteria; kingdom Bacillati; phylum Cyanobacteriota; class Cyanophyceae; order Nodosilineales; family Cymatolegaceae; genus Leptothoe; species Leptothoe sp. EHU-05/26/07-4. Next base: position 1,166,253 of record NZ_JAXSQV010000002.1, on the reverse strand, counting down.
TAGCATTGGGGGCAGCCAGAACCAGTGGTATGGCTGGAGCAGTCTGTGCAGATTGAAGAGCTTCTGTTGTTGTCTCAACAGTATTTTCCTCTGCTAACAATAGCTGCTGATAAATGCTGGCTGTAGTCGGGCTGGGAGGCACCCCTAATTCCGTTCGCAGGGTGGTCATGCACTGGTGGTAAAGCTGCAAGGCGATGGAGCGGTCTCCTATTTTCCCGTAAAGGGCCATTAAAGTTTGATACGCACTTTCTTCGAGAGGTTCAGCCTTTAACCACTGCTGTCCCGTTGCGATCGCTTTGGTTATTTCACCGAGGGTCTGTAGCTGTCGAGTCAGCTGAGCCAATGCGTGACCATAGCTTTTTCTGAGACGTTCTTGCTCGGCATAAATCCAGTCAGCATCACAGTCTGGCCAAAGCTTCCCTTGATAGACTTTGATAGCAGTTTCAAGAAAACCAATAGCTGCCGCTCCGTCTACCTCCGCTGCCGAGGCTAGGGCAGTTTCAAAGATATCAAGATCCAGTTCACAGGGAATCTGTGGCTGCCAGTGTAGTGTGGATTTGGTGATAGTGATTAGCTGCTCGATGGCAGGACAGGTGTGCCGCAGATAGTGCAGTTCTTTTCTTAGATTCGTGCGGTCTTGAGTGTCGGCGGAATCTGGCCATAACTGTCCAGCAATACGTTGGCGAGACTGGGGGGCATGGCGATGCAAAATTAGATAGGCGAGCAGGTGTTGCGATCGCGATCGCAACTCTACACTGCCTGCTCCTGCTTGGACAATGTGAAAGCTGCCCAGCAAAGACACCTTTAGGAACTGCTTGCCCACAGTCAACACTCGCACCTTATAACAGCTGCAATCGTCCTTGCAGTCCATTGTAATTTGTTTGAGTGAACCTCATATAACCTCAGTTGAGGATTCTACATTTGGGTGGGAACGTTGTGGGAACGGAGGTAGAACGTTGGGTTGATTAGGGTTAGACCATCACCTGCAATGTGGAGAACTGACCATGACGACATCCGCTGACTTAACTGAAGCGTTTGCTGAGCGCTTGCTAGATATCCTAAACAATGGCGCGTTGGCACTGATGACCTCCATTGGCCACCGTACTGAGCTATTTGACACGCTAGCTGAACTGCCGCCTGCCACCAGCCAGCAGATTGCTGATGCTGCCGGACTTAATGAGCGCTATGTGCGTGAATGGCTGGGGGCAATGGTGACGGGCCGATTCATCACCTATGACACGGAAGAGGATACCTATTTCCTACCCCGTGAGTATGCGGCTGTGCTCACCCGTGCGGCTAGCCCTGACAACATTGCCGCCTTTGCTCAATATATCCCTCTGTTAGGGACTGTGGAGGATCCGATTATTGACTGTTTTTATGACGGGGGGGGTGTGCCCTACGCTCAATTTAAGCGATTCCATCCGGTGATGGCGGAAGATAGCGGTCAAACAACGGTGTCAGCTTTAACAGAATATGTGTTGCCTTTAGTACCAGGGCTGATGGATGACCTAAAACAAGGCATACAAGTATTGGATTTGGGCTGTGGTAGCGGTCGTGCCCTCAACACAATGGCAAAACTATTTCCGAATAGTAGATTTCGGGGCATTGATTTATCTGAATCGGCCATTACCACAGCCCGTGAAGAGAGCCAGTATCGCCCTCTATCTAATATTCAGTTTGAAGTACAAGATGCCACGTTCTTTGATGCACCTGAGCAGTATGACTTGATTACTACGTTTGATGCGATTCACGATCAGGCTCATCCCGATATTGTTCTCAAGAATATTTATCGTGCATTGCGACCCGACGGTATTTATCTAATGCAAGATATTCGAGCTACCACCAACGTAGCAGGCAATATGGATCACCCAGCAGCGCCCTTTCTTTATACCGTTTCTTGTATGCACTGTATGACGGTATCTCTGGCCCAGGGCGGCATGGGCTTAGGTGCGATGTGGGGAGAAGAAAAAGCGTTGTCTATGCTAAAAGATGCTGGCTTTACCCAAGTCACGATTAAGCAGCTAGACCATGATTTTCAAAATAACTATTACATCGTTCAGAAAGATTAAGCAGTTGTAATTAAGGAGTGAACTGGAGATGTGCACTATCTGTAATATTGTTCAACACTATCAAAAGCGACGTGTTGTAAATATTCTGTCCACAACACAAGAGCTGCCTCGAACTGTTTTGTTAAATCCGTCTTTGTCAGATATGATTCAGCCCAGGCTGGCGATCGATGACTCTCAGCTGAAGCCCACAGTGGGTGCAAAACCCACCGCACCCACCGCTAATTGAGGGCCGTTTACTATAGGTGTAAGACTTCTCAAAGCGTAGCGAGAACTTGGTTGTGAAGCTCTAGAAATAGGGCTTTCACCAATCTCTTAACCCCTTTAGCAATTTTGAGCCAATTAGCCCTCTTTTGAAACTTCAATATATCTCTCAAATTAAAGTGGTTTTGCCACAACAGGCTTCCAAAACGAAAAACGGAGAACGAAAAACGAAGAACCAGTATTCGAGAGGGATCAAAGAACGGTACTATTGGTACCAGTTCTTATTTATAAGGTAACCGTGGTGAGGAAACAATTTTCCTCTTTACTAAAAACGATTCCAGCTCGGTTTTCTCATTCTGCTAGCTCTGAGCCGACCGAAGAACTGGTGAATGCGCCGCCGGGGGTACTCAACAGTGTGAACGAACAGGTGGCTCAGCTACCGACACCTCAACCCTACCAAGCCGCTATTCAGGCATCCTTAACTAAAGCATTGCAGGACTGGCAGGCAAATCCTGAGGTTGAGAATAATACGCTGGTGGTGCTAGGTCGTCCGGTGGAAGAGATTGGACCGATCCTTAAAGCCAGTGTCCATCAGGATTTACCTGACTGTGAAGTGCGTTTTTTCTTAGGGGGATATCATCGGCCACCCGATCCGCTGACGGTGCCTCAACACCTTAAGCGGGAGTTAGAGCCTGATGATGAGGTGCCCAGTGAAATTGCCACGCCGGTTACCCAGACAGATCTCGATCGCCATGTGCCCAACATCATGGTGGTGTCTAGTTTAGAGCCCTGTTTTCTGCGCTGCATTGAAGGGTGGGAGGGCATTGAATATTTGCAAACCCTGAGTGCCCAGGACACTTCTCGCTTTTGGGTATTTGGCTGTAATCACTGGTCTTGGAGCTTTTTAGAACGGGTTTGTCAGATCAGTGCCTATTTTGAACAGACGATTTCATTGCCAAAACTGTCTGGGGCAGAGCTAAAAACCTGGCTGGCTCCGTTACTTGAAACCAACTTAGAGACCCAAGCAACGGGTCCCATGGTGCAGTTTTCGGAAGCAAATGATAGCTATTGGGATAGCCTGGCCAGCACGGCAGACGGTATCGCTAGTACAGCGGCTCAGCTGTGGCTCAAGTCGTTGCAAATTAAGGCTGATGTGTTAACAGATGAAGGCGCGATCGCAAATGAAACCGCCTTAATTGAACTGTTGCCCACTAAACCAACGTTACCGGGGCTGATGACCCTGGAAGCAATGGATCGCTATTTGCTGCATTCATTATTGATTCATCGAGAAATGACGCGATCGCACCTGGCCATTAGCCTGGGCGAAGCCGAACGCAATATCCGCTCCCGATTGCAGGTGCTACGGCGCGAAGGCATTATCCGTCAGCGCGGTCGTCGGTTGATTGTCCATCCGGCCCATTATCCCAAGCTCTACAAAGAACTTGGCAATAACAACTTTTTAATTGGAAAAGCTTAGGGGGAGCCATGGTTAAGGGAGTGAAGATTGCGATCGCGACCACCATAGCGTTGCTGGCTCTGACAAGTCTTGCCACAGCTCAGGACCTCACTACATCGGCAGATGTCCTCGATATTTTTAAGCGACCCAACACATCAGAGATTCTGCAGGGCAGTTTTGCCGTGTTAGCGGCCTATGGTTTGCTATTCCTGATTCGGGTTGGCACTGACATCCTTTCAGAGCAAGTACCGCGTCGCTTCAGGCTAATTATCAAGCAGTCAGTCCCTTTTCTGAAGGGGATTGTCTTGATTGTCACCATTGCCTATTTGTTGCCCCTATTCCTAAATCTAACCGGCTCGAATCTGCTTGCCTTGACAGGCACCATTGCCGTTGCCCTAGGCTTTGCCTTTAAAGACTATGCCAGTTCCATCATTGCTGGTGTAGTCAACCTGTTTGAAGGCCCCTTTCGTATGGGCGATCGCATCCAAATTGGCGACCATTATGGCGAAGTGATTGACTATGGCCTGCGGGGTGTGCGGCTACAAACCCCTGACGACAACGCCGTTACCATTCCCCACAACGTTACCTGGACCAATCCCATTTCCAATGCCAACAGCGGTCAACTCGAAGCCCAGGTGATGACTGAGTTTTACTTTGCCCACGAAGCCAATACGGAACTGGCCGTCGAAATTTTGTATCAGGCCGCCTATAGCAGTCGCTATACCCAGCTTAAACTGCCGGTCATGGTGGTGGTGTCAGAAGAAACCTGGGCAACCCACCTCAAGCTGAGATCCTATCCCATGGATGCACGGGATGAATATGTCTATAAGACCGATCTGATTTTGCGCATCAAAAAAGCCTGCGCCCGGCATCAGTTGCCCTATCCGAGGACGCTAGGTGAAGAAGAAATGTAGGCTCAATATGCGTTTTAAGGAGTGAGCTGAGTACGGTAGCTACATAATAGACTGGCTAATAATGCTTTTCCTCGTCGTCGGGCATTATGCATAAACTCAAAGAAACCCAGATACACGGGAAGATGTCCTTGTGAAATCCCTCGGTGAGGCCGTAACCAGGAGCGTAGCAGTGACCAGACGCCCTCAATGGTATTGACATGGACCTCATGAAACTCGATGTCTCCCGAAAGAGTGACTACAGGGGCCTTATCAACAACCGCTTGACGGAGTTTATGCGTCATTTTTTGCACATCATTTTGTTCAAATTTAGCTCTTTAGCAATCTGTTGATTGGAGAGGTTAAGCCCCATTAGATATAAGCAGACAACCCAGACTCGAAGCGGCTGATGATGCCCTGAAAAGATGCTTTTCGTCAGGTCATCAAAATCTCTCTCACAGTCGTGACAATGATAACGATGACGCTCAGGATATTTCTTAATCCAGGTACAGAGCTATTTCGCCATTTAGTCTATCCCTTCAGGCCACAGACCTCCCTGAATTCCATATTGAGCCTTATTTTTATTGTGTCTTGGTGCGTTCTAATAGTTGCTTGGCTTTTTACGGTCTTGCCTGAACTTGTAAACCCAGCCTGATCAGAGCAGCATTAACTGCCCGATCACTAGCTTCTTGGTTCAGGAGAATACCTTAGGTCATGCTCGTGCGCTCAAAGTGTTGAACGATTCAGGCCACTCTAAGGTGGTTGTGCTTGGCTGCAATATCTATGCCGCTACGAGCTAATGAGTTGCCGAGGGACTAGAGGTAGAGTGCGGAGAAAGTTGAAAGATGTAGGAAATTAAGATGAGAGCAGGACAGTTGCCCCTGTCCTGACTCTCTAGGCAATCCTTCACGTACAAAAGGATTGCCTAGAGAAAACTACACTCAAGACGCCCTTGGCAGTTAGGGAAGCGAACCCATTGTAGAGGTAACCCCTGGTGCATAGCCATGGTAACGCATCAGTAATGTTACGGTTGCGTGTGACAGCAGTGTAATATCGGTATTGTCACGCACCCGTAACGATGCAGTCACAGGGACAGACGTCCTCCATGAAACTCATCGCAGATGAAATACTACCTGGGGGTGGGTGAATCTACCCCGCCCCTTCATTTTCAATGTCATTAAGGCTAGTCCCCGCAGGGAGCCAAAATTCCACACCTATGTTGCGATGTCCTCGCTCTCTCACGACTGAGCCAAATGAGCGAGTTACGCCATCAACATCAGCCCAGTAACGTACAACAGTGCCCATAGGAGCCTCATTGCTAAACCGGACAATGCCATAAGCTTCGCCGGTTTCCCGATTAATCCGTTGCACCTGAAAGGTAGCTATTGGCTCAGCGGGAACCGGTGCTACAATCACCCGTTCCCCTCGTTGAGGTGGGGGAGCTGTTAGCGTTGCAGGTGAATTTGTAGTACTTCCATCCCCACACATATGACTCAGATCGATCCGTCCTTCCGCAGTCTCCATGTAGCAGGAAAGTGCCTGCCCTGAGATTGTGACCGAAGAAGCAAGGGCAATTGATAGGGGGATGATGATCTTAAGCATGGCATTAATGCGGAACTGTATTACAGTCTGCATTACTGTGCTTGTACTATGCCCGTGTTTCAGAACAAAACATCCGACTCTTTATAAGGAAAGCTGAGAACCTTCAATCTTTAAATAAGATTGGCGGGACTATTTCCGATGCCACCCATGCCGAGCCGTTGCAGATCTGCCCTAACCCTCGCCCCGGATAATGCGTTGGGGGCGGCGTAGATCTGGGCGTTGTTCATTCATAAGGACCAATGGCAAAAGGCAGACCCGGAGGCAACCCCAACATTACAGAATATGGGTTTAAGCAAAAATATGAGTGGTCAGAGCCATGCACAGAAAAGATGACGATTCGAATGCCGCCCAGCATGAAACAGGCAATCAAAGACGGTAGAATAAAGAACTGGCAAGAAATAGCAAGGCAAGCAATTGCTGAGGACTTAGGTTGGCTTGATAGCGAGGCCAATGAAACCCTTGCGGATAGCGACTGAAGTGACAGTTTCTAGTTTTAGCGCTTGTGGGGCTGTGACAATTGTTAGACTAAGCCGCTGAGTCGCCTCAACGGCTCGTCTTGTCGGGTAAGGGAGAGTAAGTCGCCTCATCTCCCTCCCCTTAGAACCGGACGTGGCACTTACATGCCATCCGGCTCAAGCCTTCTGCAACTCAGAAGGTTGTCTCCATGTGTAGGTGCTGATGACACACTTTGTGAAGGTGGAGTAGGTTTTCAACCCGGTCTGTCCCTCCGTCTGCCACCTTAATTACATGGTGGGTATGCAGTTGCTCTCCGTTAAACAGGTGCTCTTCACAGGCTGGACATTGCCAATTTTGGTTCTCAGCTACTTGGTAGTACTTCGAGCCTTTGGCCCAGTAAATTTTACCTTGCCGGGTTTGACGCTGTTGCCAGTATGTTCTGAGCGTTGGGTCATCTGGTGATGCCTTGCCAGTAACCTTGACATGGCGTTCGATGGGAATGGTTGCCAAGTGAGTCAGGGAGTAGTGAATGGCTCGACCGTCTCGGCTTGTGGCCGAGGCCGTAAAGTACCATTTCTTTTCCCGAAACACTTTGAAATATTGATCCACAACCCATCGCTTCCCTTTTCTGGGATGCCGCCTCTTGCACCATTGGAAGAGGGCTTTCCAGATGTAATGGTCGAGGGAAGAGAAGACCTTTGCACTGTTAACATGTCTGTAGTAATTGGCCCATCCTCTGAGAATTGGGTTGAGATGTCCGATGACAACTTCCGGCTTGTGCGAGGGATTGGCTCTGAGCCAGTCTCTGATGCGCTGGAGGAAATCTTTCACCTTTTGTTTGGCTGGGGTGATCAGGCATTTGCCTTTGAATTGTCTGACAGTAAATCCGAGGAAGTCGATACCCTGTTCGATATGAACAATTTTCGTCTTTTCTCGATTGAATGTCAGGCCCCTTTGTTTTAGCCAATCCTCTAAGATGGGTTTGACCGCTTCAATGTCCTCCTTAGAAGGCGCAGTCACAATAATGTCATCCGCATAGCGAATAAATCCATACTTATTGCTCCATACGCGTTTGGTTTGATATCTCCCTGTTTTCTGGTTGAAACTTCGATATTCTTTTACCTTTTTGAATTGAGATAAAAGTTCTTCTATTCCATCCAGTGCAATATTTGCGAGTACAGGTGAAATGATTCCACCTTGCGCGGTTCCGCTTTCTGTCGGGTAAAACACCTCTGCTTCAATATAGCCTGCTTTCAGCCATTGTTTAATGAGTCCTCTGCCAGGAATTAGCCCGATGGCATTGAGGATATAATCGTGACTGATATTGTTAAATGCACCTTTTATATCGGCGTCTAAAGCCCAAGTATCCACGCCTTTCCTCAATCGAGAATGACATTGTTTAATGGCATCTTGACAACTGCGGCCAGGGCGAAAACCGTAACTATGTGCCTCAAATCGAGCTTCCCAGCTCGGTTCTAGTGCATTTTTAACAATTGCTTGTGCGACTCGATTTTTGAGTGTGGGGATGCTTAATGGACGACGGTTTTTCCCATTATCCTTGGGAATATAAACCCTTCGAGCAGGGTGAACTTTCCATAAGCAGTAAGCCTGCATCTCATTAACCAAATTGACCCTGGCTTGAGGAGTCAGGGCAACTTGGCCATCAATGCCAGCCGTCTTCTTTCCTCGGTTTTGCTGGGTCACCCGTCGCACTGCTAGCAGCAGGTTAGAGTAACTGCGGAGCATCAACTTCATCAGGCTTCTCACCCGATTCCATTGATGTTCCTGAGTCGCACGATAAATTCGCTGCCTTAGATTTCGTACCTTCTTCTTGACGCGTTTCCAGTTGATGGAAGCCCATACTTGAAGACGGCCCACCGTTCCGATGTCTATTTTGACTCTATCTTTCACGTTGGTTAGATTTCTTCACGTTGATTTATCGTTGAAGACCTGTTGGAAGTCAGCTACCTTTTCGGTATCGGGCAAATTTTTGAACCCGTATCTCCCGCATTACCAGGAGCGTTCGCTTTTTCCAATTTCCCTTACCCTCTAGGTAGTTGTGTCGTCCTTGCGGTTGACCTACTCTGGTTATCGACCTTTGCCAGAGAACCTATAGGGCTTACCGTGTTCCGTGCGTTTGATCTGCGACTGAATTAGGTTCCATCTATACCCCGGTGGGATTATTGTCCTTTCGCTTTGAGCGTTCTGAGACTCATTGCCTACCCACTTACCAGTTTGGTTAAGGTGTATCAGCCTGATTTCACCTTTCACGCCTCACGAGACTTATGATGATTCACTTGCGTTAACCCGTTTCAGTCTTCCCTTTGCTCTCCATATCAACTTGGGCTGCCAATATCGTGAGCTTTCGTGCTTTGCTTTCCGCTAGTTTCATTACTTACTCCTGGCGTAAGCGGAGTCAGTGACTCTTTTACGTAGGGACAGGGAGGAAGGCTCCCCTGGGGAAGACGGCTTCCTAATCAAAATGCGCCAGTGGCGCTGAACGCACGACTTTCACGTCGCACCAAAACCGGACGTGAAAGTTTCCCTTCATCCGGCTCCTCAACAATGCAATGCCCTGACAAGGCAGACCTCTTCAAATCGATAGCCGTTTTGCTGTCATGACAATGTCGATGCAGAAGTTGTAGATTGTCGTAACATCCATTCCCCCCTTGTGACTTAGGAAGAATATGATCTACTTCCATCCGGTCTTCAGCTTTAAAGTACAATCCACAGAAGCAACATTTACCTGATTGTCGTTTGAGTAGTGTAGCTACTCGTATCGGCAATGCAGGATGTGTACCAAGTCGTTGACTCCAGTACACCCAGTCTCCGTCAAACGGGCTTCTATCCGCTTTCACCTTGATGTGCCGTTTTATCGGAATATCGTGGTGATTGATCAGATGAAAGCTCTGATTGTTTCGGGTCGAGAATTTAGACTGGTGCCAATATTTGTGCATTATCCAACGTTTACCCTTATTGGGGTGTCGTCGAATAGCCCATCGCCATAGCTTCAAAAACGTCTGCCGTTGAGCGGTTTGAAAGGTCTTTTTACTGACGCCAGTAGCGTAGTAGTTTGTCCATCCTCGAATTATCGGATTGAGTGTCCGAATGAGCACCTCTTGTGGAGATGCTTGATGAGTATGAATGATAGACCTGACTTGCTTCAGGTGGCGTTTGAGATTTTGCCGACTGGGAGTAATCAGCGTTTTGAATCCTTGATGAGACTTTGATTGGTTCTTCCCAACTCGATATTGTCGAACCGTGAATCCCAGAAAGTCAAAGCCCACATTGCCCTGATGCTCATATAAGGTATGGGTACACCGGGTTTTACTAGGATGTAAGGCTAATCCCCGTTCGGCTAGCCATTGAGCAATGGCCTGCTGACAGGCTTGAATGACCTCAAGCTGTTCATGCAAAATGACCAAGTCATCAGCATAACGAATCAGACGAGCCTGAGGGTTCACCTGCTGGATTTGGGTTTCCATTCCGTGGAGTGCGATATTTGCCAGCAAGGGAGAGATAACGCCCCCTTGTGGTGTCCCCGCATCCGTTGGAAACCATTGACCTGATTCCATCACACCCCCTTTGAGCCATGCGTTTACCAGACGGTAAATGGTCGGCGGGGCATTGAGGGTTGTCAGCAGTGCAGAATGACTGATGCGGTCAAAGCATTTCGAGATATCGGCATCTAACGCAAACTTGGGTTTAACGCGGATGCAGTTAAAAATGGCTTCGATGGCATCATGGGCCGAGCGTCCTGGCCGGAAACCATAACTGTTAGGCTCGAACCTGGCTTCCCATTCGGGTTCCAGGGAGAGCTTTAGCAGTGCCTGTCGGGCTCTATCAGCCATAACAGGAATGCCGAGCGGGCGTTTCTCGTTCTTGCCAGGTTTGGGTATCCATACCCGACGAGTTGGTTGCGCCTTATCCGTGAGGTTCATCGTCTTGACCAAGAACATGCGTTGCAGTGGGTTTAATGACGCTATGCCATCAACACCGGCTGTTCGCTTGCCTTGGTTATCTTGAGTGACCCGACGGACCGCTAGACATCGGGCGGCCCAGGATCTCAGTAGGAGTCTTTGTAATCTGTGGACTGCCTTGACATCACCACGGCGAGAGGCTCGATAGATTCGGGTTTGCAGCTTAAAAACCTGCCGTTCTAGCTTTCGCCAAGGCAGTGTTTTCCATTCATACCTCGTCTGAAACGACGGGTTCATGACATGTTCACCACGACTAACAGCTCTATCTTTTACATCATCGTGTCTACGTCAGCGTATCCCTGCGATTAAGCGGGGCCTTTGCTTCTTAGACAATCCTGCCTGCGATGGACATGTAGGTGGCCCCTACTCAGGCTATCGACCATCACCTGAGAGTCTCATAGCAGGTTACTTCGTTCCAGATAACCGTTGGTTTGAACGTTTAGGAGGATGCTATCCACCGGGTTTATCGGGAGTGCTTACTGATCCATGGCCTGCAGGTCAGCCCCATATCCTTTGCCTTTTTGGCCCCAGCCGGTTGGCCTCAGCGGCTGGTTCTAATTAACGATGACTCAGACACACCTTCGCTTTCGCTCTCCATATGTTCATGCTCAACGGGATTCCAGGTGAGGCTCCCTGGTTACCGCCTTTTATTCCCGCTTCACCCGTTGATAGCCAGTCGCTAGGTGGGGAATACGCTGTCACCCATGCACTTTGGGGGTAGGACTTGAGCATTCTAGGATACTAACTCTCACCTACACGGTTATCTAGTTGTCAAGGTACGCTCGTAGCGTTCACTCTTGCTGCTCATCCCCAAGTTTTTCAACTTGTTTCGAGCAAACGAATCACACAAGTCAAATTTAGTTCAATCCTGGACCCCAAGCCCTGAAAGTTATGCAAATCAGTCTTCTTAGACACAGAGCATATTACTACCATAAATCACCTCAGCGGTGACGATTCCCAAATACTGTTTAATATTTTTCCCTTGAAGTGTATCGGTAGTTGCTAAAATCATTGACTATCCCATTAGCAGCACCGTCATATTACGACACAAACTCTGGGTAGCGTTCTGCCAGCTGAATGCAGAATTATTTGAGTCAGTGAGGAGTCTACATCAATGTCAATGGTTACTACACCCATGGGACTATCGCCCGCACCAAAATTAAGGCTAGTGGCCACCCTTGCTGGGATGCTTTGGCTTTTGCCGGTGGCGGCGAATGCGGTTGAGCCCCCTGATGTCTTGCTGGCTCAAAGTGAAGCGCTTGAGGAAATTCAGCAGGAAACTCAGCTGACGGAGCTGTCGGATGCGGACGAGGAACGGCTGGGGGAACTGCTGCGGGTGGCCCAGCAAAATGTGGATAACGAAAACTATTCAGCTGCGATCTCAGCCTACCAAGAGGCCCTGGCCATTGATCGTAATAATGCGCGGCTTTATTCAGGTATTGGCTATCTCCAGATTCTGAAGGGGGACTATCAGCTAGCGGTAGAGAGCTATCGCCAGGCCATTGATCGCGATAGTCGCAATGTGTCATTCCGGTATGGGTTGGCCCACGGTCTTTATCAGGCAGAGCGCTATGCCGAGGCAGCAGATGCCTACCGTACGATTACGCGCATGGCTCCCAGTGAGGCCAATGCTTATTTGGGGCTGGGCAATATGTTGCTGAGGCAGAATGAGTATGATCTGGCACTCAATGCATTGGAAGAAGCTGCTCGCCTGGCACCTAATAATGCCCAGGTGTATGAGGCAATTGGTCTCCTTTACTTGCAGCAAGAACGTTTTGAGGATGCATTAGAGCCGTTGCAACGGGCGTTACGGATTGATAGTAACCGGGGTAGTATCCATGGCAACCTGGCTAAAATTTGGATTTACCAGGGTCGGGAACGTCAAGCGGAGGAATCTTTGCGACGTGCGATTTCAGCGAACCCTCGGGATTGGGAAAGTCATTATCAGCTAGCGCTGATCATGCAGGAGCGAGGTGATAATGCTGCAGCATTTATTCATTTTGAGGAAACGATTGAGGCGAACCCTAGTTTTGTGCCAGCTCAGGCAGAGTTTGGGTCGATGCTGCTAGAGCGAGAGCAGTATATTCGAGCAGTCATTTCATATCGACAAATTGTTCGTCAGTTTCCTGAGGATGCGGGTGCTCGGTATAACTTGGGTTTGGCATTATGGGGACAGGGCCGACGAGAAGCCGCTGTTGATTCTTTGCAAAAAGCTCGCCGACTGTATGAGCAACAGGAGAATGAAGCTGAAGTTGAGCGCGCAACATCTTTGCTAAATGCCTGGGGCGTTGAGTAGACGTAATCATTGCCATTAGCCAAAATCTTCCAAGATGAAATATGGGTAATAGGATTCTGGACAGGTGCCTGTAAATGTCGCAGGGCAACCACAAAGGATTGCCCCTACAGAATTGGCTATTTTCGATCAGGGCTACTGAATTTGAATTTAGCATGGGATATCCTAAACCAATCCTGTTGGCTATCTCGGTTAACCCGACCCAACAAAAATAATGGAAACCCCAGAAAACCGTCAGGCAATTCTTCAAACGGGCAAAACCACCACCGAAAAAGCCTTGCAGCTATTCGATTCTCTAGACCCCATCAATCTGGAGTTTATGATTGGTCGCTGGCAAGGCTCTGGACTGCACACCTCCCACCCTATGGATGGCATGCTAGAAGCATCCAACTGGTACGGAAAAGAATTTATCGACCCTGAGACCGTACATCCCTTGTTGTTTTTAGATGGCCAGGGAGAGATTATTAAAGTTGCCCCCCAGCCCATGGCGATGAAATGGGCTTTGAACATGCCAGGCATCAAGAGTGATTTTATGAAACCACTTCTGGGTCTATCCACCTCGTTGCTGAAAACAGAACAAAGTCAGGCTAGACTGCGCATGATGGAATACCGTGGCAAAGTCAGCGCCACGATGATTTATGACTATCTGCCTATTAATGACACCTTTAGGAAGTTAAATGATAGTACTGTGTTGGGGCTGATGGACTTTAAAGAGTCGCCTCAGCCGTTCTTTTTTATGCTTAGAAGAGACTCTGGAGAGTAAGCGATAAACTCAGAGCTTTCCTCCTTATTCAAGTGTGCCAATTAGATAGGCGCATGTCCGTTAACTCATTACTCTGTTAGCCTGCATATCATAATTATCAATGGGTGGATAGAGGGGAACTACAAGAGATTGCCCCTACAGAATTATCCATTGTTAATCGGGTTTACCGAATTGGATTTGGTATGAAAAGAATTTTCTGTGCGCTGCTGTTGCTGTTCATTCTGTTGACTGGTTTTGTACAACCAGCATCCGCAGCAAATACAGCTCCTGACTATAACGACATCTCCCTATTAAGAACCCATGTTCTTACGATAGATGACCTGGAATCAAGGGATGTGTTATCTCCTGAGGTGGGCAACGCGCAGCGACAGTTCTATGCAGACCAGGCATCAAACATTCGGGGTGAAACCATTGCCGTCAATGATCTACGCCACTGGAATCAGTTTAAAGCAATTTTCCGTATTCAAGTAATCGTCAGGGTGCTGGCCGTTATGGTGAGCGTATTAGGCACGGGGTTACTCTGCTTTGGGGTGATTAAAGAGCTTTTCCAAATTCTGTCGGGCCTTGTCTTGACCGTTGCCCTGTCAATTATAGAATTCCTGAAAAAGATACCCATTACCGCATATAAAGTTCTCTTCTGTGGAGTGGGGGCCGGTTTAATGTTTTTGCAAAAGGGACTCACCCTAAATTTTTTCGGCGCGGTCATCTTCTTTTTAAGCCTGCTCTTACTCCATAGCCAGGAGAACTGGAAAACGTTCTTTCAAGGGTTTGAAAAAAATATCAAATTTGTGTCCGGTACCTGCTGCGCGGTCTATGCCGGGGCAGCCTGGTGGAACCAGAGTATTACCCTGGGGGTGCTGGCATCCCTAGCATTTGTGGCCTGCTTTGGGTTTATTTTGTTAGCGGGACCATTGACCATCATCATCGGGTTTGACAGCACTGATAAAGCTGGTCAGGGCACCTTTGCCGCTGCCTGTTTAATCCTGTTTGGCCTGGGTCTCACCCAGCACTATTTACCCAGATCGCTGGATGTGTTTCAAACCGGTGCTTTATTCACTGGCACATTTGTCTATTTTGTGGGGATGCTAATTCTGTCGTCTAAGTGGGTGGCGAAGGAAAAGTATTGGCTACGAAACGTTGTTACCTGTCTCAGTGGTCCCCTATTGATCGCAGTGGCCACATCTCTGGACTTAGGTGTAGTCAATGCGATCGCAGGCACCTTTTTCGTCATTTTCCTTATGGATAAATACGTGGAATTTTGCACCCTGTGGGTGAAGAACACCATCGGCTTCGGCGCAGCCCTCCTGGGTACTGGGCTCCTGAGCTTTGGCCTGATGAAGGTATTGGATATATATCCCCAATACTTTATGGTTAATCTGCCGTTTTAGCGACGCATCGTAGCAATGACAACGAGGGATTGTCCCCTACAGAATGGGCTCTTTGTAATCATATCCACCGACTTGCAAGCCTAGTTGCCTAAAGCATTCGCTCTGGGGAAACGCCGTAATTCAGTCTCCCCATCATTGAGTTAGTCTTCAGCAATAAACTGCCAGGTCTCATCTAATTTGAAATGACTCCACAGATTAAACCGCAGATTATCGGGACTCGCTTGTACAAAGCCAGTATTTCCATGGGGGTGAACGCCAGTCCACAGACGCAGACCCTGGTCATCAATGCCATTGGCGGCAGGGCCAGGTGCCTCAATGCGTTCAATACGAAACCAGCCAATGCGTCGGGGAGTTTCTAATGTTTCTCCTGTCATCACCTGCCCTGCCACTTGCTCAAAGGCAGGACGGGAAAACCCGTAAGCTATCCTCAGCGGCCAGTTAAATACAATGATAGAAACCACCATGATGAGTGATACCGCCGCCTGTTGTCGAAAGCGCTTTTGAGACTGAAGATCAGGAATTATCCTCAGTGCCATGATCAGGATTGCTACGAACGCAGCAGCAAAAAAGCCAAGAAAACGGATCGAATGAATTTCTAGCGGTTTTAGGGATAGGAGAATAAGAAGGGTTGGTGGCAGTACTACCATACTCCAGACTAAAAATCGTTTCATGATGCGATCCAAATTGACAATGATATCGGTTACTTCATTGTGAGTGTATCGAAATCTTGTCAATCCCAACTTGTGGCGATTTTTTAACTGACTTTCTAACGGTGCACCTTATGGGCGGCCTCAACTCATCAGGCAACAATTTTCTAGTGCGCCCCATGGGCAGCAAGGCAAGAAAAATGGATGGTGAACAGGCTACCCTGGCCCATAACACTTTCAACGGTGAGGGTTCCTCGGTGGCGCGAGACAATGGCCTGGGCGATGGCTAACCCTAAGCCGGTTCCTCCTGTTTTGCGATCGCGTCCCCCATCCACTCGATAAAAACGCTCAAAAATTCGGGGCTGTTCCGTTTTTGGAATGCCCGTACCCGTATCTTTAACTGTGATAATAGCGGTGCGATCGCTAGCTGTTAAATCAACAGCAACAACCCCATAGGCAGGTGTGTGGCGAATCGCATTGTCAATTAAATTCGCCACCAATCGGTAAAGTTGAGATTCCTGACCCGATACATACAGCTCATCACTGGGCAGCTGACAAGTTAGATCCACATTGGCAGTCATTGCCAGTTCCTGGTATTCCTCCGTCAGATCGGTGATCAGATCATTGAGACAACAAGGTTTAAAGGAGGAGGCCGAAGCCGCTTGTTCCAGGCTAGTCAGCAGCAGTAGATCTGCAATCAGCTGACTCAGACGCCGTCCCTGCCGTTCGATGGTTTGTACTCTGGGGGGAATCTCCTGAAGCTGAGCTGGGGATAGGCGTAGGGTGGCCTCCACTGTGGCTAATAGGCTAGCTAGGGGCGATCTCAGTTCGTGGGCTGCATTGGCCGTGAACTGTTGCTGCTGCTGGTAAGACCGATAAATGGGCTGCATAGCTACCCCTGACAGTCCCCAACTAGAGACCACCACCAGCCCCAGGGTGAGGGGTAACCCTAACGCTAGGGTCCAGCGAATCCGTTGAGTTTCTGCATCAAAATCCGCCAGGGTGCGGCCAATTTGCAAATAGCCCCAGGAGGCATGGGTATGAACCTCATTTGAACCGGAATGGCCATGGGCAGCGCCATGCAAAACCGTCGTGAACTGATGGTAGCGAGGTCCATTCTCTACCTGGAGCGTTTGCCATGGGGCAGGATTCAGATCCTGAGGTTGCTGGGGTTGGTTGGGGGAAAAGGCCAACAGCTGGCCCCGGCGGTCGAACAGGCGTACGTAATATGTGGTGCGATCGCTCACCCCCATCGTATGGCGCTCGATCAGAGTGGGACTATCATCGCAAGGTTGATTGGCCAGGCACAGATCTGGAAAAATCTGTTGTAGCACGGTGGCCGGTGTTGCCGATGCAGGTAGCATGGGTTCCAAACTGTCGTGTAATGTCCCCGCAATGGATTCAATTTCTCGCTCCAGTGCTCCCCAGCGCGCTTGAAAGAGGGCACGATACATCACCAACCCCGACAGACTTAAAATGCCACCCATCACCAGGGCATACCACAGGGCTAACCGCAGACGACTGCGGCGAAACAGCTGTTGGCTTATGCTGGTTTTCATAAAGCTAACCGCAGACGACTGCGGCGAAACAGCTGTTGACTCGTGCTGGTTTTCATAAAGCTAACCGCAGACGACTGCGGCGAAATAACTGTTGGCTAGTCTTCATGGAACGAACCGATAACCCTGGCCTGGCACTGTTTCAATGGGACAGTCACAATGGTGGCGGGCTAACTTGCGGCGCAGCAAGCGCATTTGGGCGGCAACAACATTGCTCACGGGTTCCTCGTCCAAATCCCACAGCTGTTGGCGAATCTTACTGCCGGAGAGAATGCGATTTGGGTTTTGCATCAGATAGGCCAGCACCTGGAATTCTTTTGTCGTTAACGGAATTGCCTGTTGGGGCTGATCCTCCAGGTCAACTTGCAGGGTGGTATTGGCATCATTCAGGGTAAATGGCCCTACCGTCAGCTGTTGGGGTCGCCACTGGGGTGAACGTCGTTGCAACGCCCGCAACCTTGCCAGCAACTCCGCCATGACAAAGGGTTTCACTAAATAATCATCGGCTCCAGCGTCCAAGCCAGCAATCCGATTTTCTGCTTGTCCCAGGGCTGTCAACATCAGGATGGGCAACGGATTTTGCTGTGCTCTGACACGTTGGCATAGCTCTAAGCCTGAGAGTTTCGGCAGTAGCCAATCGAAAATTGCCACCGTGTAATCGGTCCACTGGCTTTCTAGAAAGTTCCAGGCCTGCCCACCGTCCGTGACCCAATCCACGACGTACTTTTCGTCCATCAGCACTTGCTTAATCGCCTGACCCAGATCTTCTTCGTCTTCTACCAGCAGCACCCGCATAACACGACGGCAATCAACTACGAGCCAATACTACCGAAGTTGTGTCCATTTCACCTCGATTTCATCTGCCCTATGGCACTCTGTGGAAGCTTTTATCAGATACCGTTGGGAGGTTATATGAAATTCGTTTTGTTGTTTAGTTCACTACTGGCCTTGAGCTTCTCTATCGCTCCTCCTGGGGCACTTGCCCATGTGGGTCATGGGGATGAATTCCAGGCAACGGGCGGCGTGAACCGTGTGGAGATCAATGCTGAAACCGACCCGCTGCTCGGGATTCAGGTAGCCCCAATTGAACCTGCCACCGATGGCAGCGCCGCTGTCCTAATTCCGGTGACGGCCCTTGTGGACGATAACGGTCGGCAATTGGTGTTTGTGCAGTATGAAAGTTTCTACGAACCGGTGGATGTGGTCACTGGCCCTACCCAGGGCGAACTGATTGAAATCACCGCAGGTCTATCAGTGGGTGAGCAACTGGTCATCCAGGGCAGTCTGTCGCTCTATGCCGAATCACGTAAAACCCAGGCCGCCACTGGCTTAGAAACCGATGGGGCTTCTCCAACCGCCGTCGCCCAAACCATTGAAACTCTTGAAACTTCAGAGCAACCTGTTGCTCAGGTTAGTGCCGACCAGTCCGGTGGTCTGCCGCTAAAAGCGTTGGCCACAGGCGGAGTCATTTTTGTGGGAAGTGCGATCGCACTGCTAGTCAGCAGTCGCAACAAGAAAAAAGAACTCCTCTAATCAGGCAGACGCCCTCAGATCACTATGTTGAACTCGATTCTGGATCGAATCCTAAAAAACTCCATTGCCCAACGATGGCTCATCGTAATGTTGGCCATTATCGTCACCCTTTGGGGAGCGTTTAGCATCACCCAGATGCCGCTGGATGTCTTTCCCCCCTTTGCCCCACCGCAGGTGGATATTCAAACGGAAGCCATTGGGTTAGCCCCCGAGGAAGTAGAAACCCAGATTACGGTGCCTATGGAAAGTGCCGTAAATGGTCTGCCAGGGGTGACCACCGTGAGATCGTCTTCCAAGGTAGGTCTGTCTATGGTGCAGGTGATATTTGAGCAAAACGCTGACATCTACAGAGCCCGTCAGGCCGTTACAGAACGCCTGCAACAGGTGGCCAACCAGCTCCCCGAGGGAACCCATCCCCCTGAGATTTCTCCCCTCGTTTCTCCCTTGGGCACTATTCTGCAGTATGCCTTTACCGTAGAAGACACCGGGCAAACCTCACTGATGGAGCTACGCCGTTTGGTAGAGGTCACCCTCAGCAACCAGATTCTCTCAGTACCCGGTGTTTCTCAGGTAACCGTTTACGGCGGTGAAGAGCGTCAGCAGCAGGTCTTAGTTGACCCAGAACAGCTGCGGGCGCTCAATCTCTCCCTCAACGATGTGACCAAGGCGGCCCAGGCTGCCAATGCCAATGCGCCGGGTGGTTTTCTAATTGGCGGTGGCCAGGAACTGCTGGTGCGCGGTATCGGTCAGGTGCAGTCCATTGCCGATTTGCAACAGTCTGTGGTGAAGGTTCAGGACGGTGAACCAATTCTGTTGCGGGATGTGGCCCAAGTGCAAACCGGGGCAGCCCTCAAGCGCGGCGATGCTAGCTTTAACGGCCAGCCCGCAGTGGTGTTGATGATCAACAAACAGCCGGATGTGGACACACCCACAGTCACTAAGGCTGTGGAAGCTGTCATGGCGTCTTTGCAGCCCACTTTTCCCACGGATGTGCAGGTGGTGCGTACCTTCCGTCAGTCCAACTTTATTGACTCTGCCATTCGCAATGTCAGCGGCTCCCTGGTGCAGGGCATCATCATTGTCTCGGTGATTATGCTGCTGTTTTTAATGAACTGGCGTACGGCGATTATCACCCTGAGTGCTATTCCCCTATCCTTGCTCATTGGTTTGTTGTTTATGAAGACCTTTGGCCTGGGCATCAACACCATGACCCTGGGGGGACTGGTGGTAGCCATTGGTTCCGTGGTGGATGACGCCATTGTGGATATGGAGAACTGCTATCGCGGTCTACGGCGCAACCAGGCCGAGGGCGGTCCTAAATCTCCTTTTCAGGTGGTTTACGAAACCTCGGTACAGGTGCGGCTGGCGGTGATTTTCTCCACGGTGATCATTGTGGTGGTGTTTGCTCCCATTTTTAGCCTGACGGGTGTG
This sequence comes from Leptothoe sp. EHU-05/26/07-4, assembly GCF_043421015.1. Taxonomy (NCBI): domain Bacteria; kingdom Bacillati; phylum Cyanobacteriota; class Cyanophyceae; order Nodosilineales; family Cymatolegaceae; genus Leptothoe; species Leptothoe sp. EHU-05/26/07-4. Next base: position 1,145,988 of record NZ_JAXSQV010000002.1, on the reverse strand, counting down.
GAAGGGCGTATCTTTGCTCCCATGGGCTTGGCCTATCTGTTCTCCATTGCGGCCTCCACACTGGTGGCCATGACCCTTTCTCCAGCACTCTGTGCGATTCTCCTGGCAAATCAGCCCCTGCCCCAGGAGGGGACTTGGGTATCGCGCTGGGTGGAGCGGCTGTACCGCCCGTTGTTAAATCTCTCCATCAGAGCACCCCAGCTGATTTTGGCAGGGGCATTGGCGGCACTGGTGGCAACGGTGACTGTGGTGCCCTCCCTGGGGAGAGTGTTCTTACCCGAGTTTCAAGAGAAATCTCTTGTGAACTCCATGGTGTTGTTTCCCGGTATCTCACTGGATATTACCCATGGTGCAGGCAATGCCTTAGCGACGTCTCTCCAGGACAACCCTTTATATGAATGGGTGCAGGTACGGGCGGGACGGGCACCGGGGGATGCAGATGGTGCCGGGGTGAACATGGCCCATGTGGATATTGAACTGAGTGATCTGGCCCTGAGCGATCGAGACGCCAGCGTGCAAGAACTACGGGAGACATTTCTTAAGCTGCCTGGTGTGGCACCGAATATTGGCGGGTTTATCTCCCACCGGATGGATGAGGTGCTGTCTGGGGTGAGGAGTGCGATCGCAATCAAAATCTTTGGCTCTGACCTGGCAGAATTACGCAGTATCGGTGAACAGGTGCGCGATGTAATCGAACCTATTGCAGGTGTAGTCGACTTGCAGCTAGAACCTCAGCTCCCCATTCGCCAGGTACACATTCAGTACAACCGCGAAGCCGCCGCCACCTACGGCCTCAATATGGCCGCCATCTCAGAGCTGGTGGAAACAGCCCTAAACGGGCGTATAGTCTCCCAAATACCTGAAAACCAACAACTGATTGACATTATCGTCGGTCTTCAAGACTCTGCTCGCAATAGCCTGGACGCGATTCGAGCAATCCCCCTCTCCACACCCACTGGAGAGAGCATTCCGCTGGAGACCGTAGCCACCGTAGACTACGGTATGGGGGCGAATGTGGTGAATCGAGAAGATGTATCTCGACTGATTGTGGTATCAGCCAATGTAGCCGAGCGAGATTTAGGTAGCGTTGTCGGCGATATTCAGACCCAGATTCGCCAAAATGTGACTCTGCCCAATGGCTACTTTATCCAGTATGGCGGTCAGTTTGAATCTGAGCAGCGGGCTACCAACAGTTTGCTGGTGTATAGCCTCCTGGCGGCCATCGCCATTGCCGTACTGATGTTTTTCTCAGTCAAATCTCTACCGGCCACTGTGGCTATTATGGTCAATCTGCCCTTAGCGCTGGTGGGTGGCATTGTTTCCATTCTGTTGACGGGGGGTGTTATGTCCGTTGCCTCACTGATCGGTTTTATTACCCTGTTTGGTGTGGCCGTACGCAACGGATTGTTGCTGGTGGATAACTACAACAGAAAATTTGCCCAGGGAATGCATTCCAAAGATGTGATTGCCCAGGGGGCTTTAGAGCGAGTCAATGCCATTTTGATGACGGCCCTCACCTCTGCCCTGGGAATGCTGCCCCTGGCCCTGGCAAGCGGAGCCGGGAACGAAATTCTACAGCCGCTAGCCATTGTTGTGTTGGGTGGTTTGTTTACATCTACGGCCCTTACACTACTGGTGCTTCCCGCCCTCTATGCCCAGTTTGGTCGATGGTTAGTCCCTGGTCTTAAACAGATTAAAGAGACTTAAGTTGAGGAGACTTAAACTGCGAGAAGGTTGAGAATCTGTTGTGCTTTGCAAATATGTCCCTGCTCAAACAGGGCGTCAGCCAGGGCATGGTATGTATCGGCAACCTTCTCTGTATAGGCCCGGAGCAAGGTTCTGTCCGTGAAATCTTGACGGATCTCTTCTTGTACCTTCACTGCTTGCCCATAGAAGAGAATGGTCAGTTCCGGTTGTTCTTGAGACTTAAACAAGAATCCTAAATTTCTCAATGTGTTTTCTTCCCCTCGCCGGTCGCCAATCTCGCGAGCGATCGCAAGTCGTTGCTGATAACATTCTACGGCCTCTTCATAGTGTCCCAGGTTGCGATACCCTACGCCCAAGTTCCCCAGAGCATTGCCTTCCCCCTGTTGGTCACCCAGCTCAACCGTAATTACCAGCTGTTGTCCATAGAGGTCAATGGCCCGCCCATAATCCCCCAGTTTTAGATAGGCATTGCCTAAATTTCCGAGGGTATCGCTTTCTCCAGGGCGATCGGTAATTTCACGGGCGATCGCAAGTCGTTTATAATAAACTTCAATCGCCCGTTCATAGTGCCCCAGGGCAAAATAAGCATTGCCCAAATTTCCCAGTGCTTTACCATGCTCCACCTGGTCCCCAAGTTCACAAACAATGGCCAGCCGCTGCCTATACAGTTGAATCGCCCGCTGCTGCTGCCCCAAGCCAAAGTAAACACTGCCCAAATTGCCGAGGACTCTTCCTGCTCGCTTTTGATCGCCAATGTCACGCACAATGGCTAAACTCTTTTCGTAGCAATCAATCGCCCGCTCATACTGCCCCAAACTGTTATACACCAGACCCAGATTTCCCAGCACTCTACCTTCACCGGGTCGATCTCCAAGTTCGCTGGAAATATTGAGTGCCAACTGCCAGGTTTTAAGGGCCGTCCCCAATAGACTTGCCTGATACTGTTCAATGCCTTGCTGCATTAGCTCGTCTACTTTTAGCCGAACAGCAGCACGGTAGTTGACTGTTTTCTTTGCCTTCCCATCCTGGGTTGCCTGGGCTAAGGTATCAAATGCAATGGCTGGCAGTACCGTTGCGGAGATAGTTTTGAGGATAGGTAAACCCATGGGTAAGTCTCAAAAAGGACTGCCCAGTAATTACATGAGACTGGTTTAATATTCCGAACCCATGGCCGTAGCTGTTACTAATCAAAACAAAACTATGACTAATAAGAGCCCTTGTTGTTTTTCTTGTAAAGGTGCTTGAAAATTTCAGGGGTGATGTGGCAAGACATTTGCTCATTATCAAGCCTTGAGAGAATTTAAGCTAAAAATTACTGGCTAGGGTAGTTCTACTAAGCCAGCAGTGGTTAACTTTTCTCTTGAGAATTTGTTTTCTTCACTTGGGTCACACGCCAGCTCAGCTTTAGGTTCATCCAGAAATTCCAGGCGGTAACGACTGCGATCGCAATCAAGTTTGCTAAATATCGATATTGCTGCCCAAAGATGACGTTAAAGATCAGGTTCAGCAGCAGCACGTTTAGCACCAACCCCGACAGGCAGACCACATTAAATTTAAGGAATCGTTTGAGCCGGGCTCCCCAACCCTGTTGCGATCGCGAAATGTCTGCAAAGGTCCAGGCATCATTCCACAAAAAGTTATTTAAAATCGCCACTTCTCCCGCCACAATTTTGCTGCGGGTTAACCCCCAGGCCAGGGTGCTTGGGTCACTCAGCAAATAGAGCACCGCCATATCCACAAACACGCCGCTCAGCCCCACCAGGCCAAACCGCAAAAATCGACCGATGGGAAATTTCTGACGGATGCGGGCAATGCGACCCTGAGATCGCAACCGTACCAAATGGCCCAAATACTCCACATACTGTTTCCAGGTGACTTTGCTTTCTCCTGCCTTACGCTCTTGGAAAACATAGCCCACCTCGGCAATGTCGCCCACATGGCCGCGACCAATCACCTCCAGCAGGATTTTGTAGCCCAGGGGGTTGAGGGTATGGCCAGCAATGGCGCTGCGACGCACCATAAAATAACCGCTCATGGGGTCGCTCACCCGACCGACAACCCTGGGTAAAATCAACAGCCCCAACATCTGCGCCCCGCGCGACAAAAAACGCCGCAACGGGCTCCAGTCACTGACGCCACCCCCTTCAATATGACGGCTGGCCACGGATAGATCAGCCCCATCTTGCACATGGTTCACCATGTGCTTCAGGGTCTCAGGCGGGTGCTGTAGATCCGCATCGATGACGCCTAAAATTTCTCCCTGCGCCACCTGCCAGCCTCGGATTACCGCTGACGATAACCCTCGTTCTTCCTGCCGCCGCATCACCCGTAGCTGGGGATAGTGAGATGTGAGCTTTTGGGCCACTTCCCACGTTTTATCGGGGCTGTCATCGTCCACTACAATCAGCTCGTACTGGTCTGGCAACAGATTGTCCAGTAGCGCCACCAGGTGCGCCACCAGCTTGCCGACATTCTTGCTTTCGTTATAGGTGGGAATAACCAGAGAAAAGGGTAGATTCGCAGGGGTAGATGCGATCCTTAGCGGCCCTTGGGGAGGCTTAACCAGCTCAGAGATATAAGTCATCGATAAATATCTACAGGAGATATAGCTGTTGCTGATTTAGAGGATGAATTGCTCCGTAAAACTTGCTAAAAGCCTAAATTTGACAGATGGAATCATCGTTCGGATCAGCAGCACCGGGATATAAATTACCGTTCAGGTCCATTGCATGCAACTCACCTGTATGGGTTAGTTGATAGTACTTTAACTATTGTTTTAGACTACGGTTTCGTTAATATTTAGGTTACTGCTTAGTCTGTATAAGTCCGCGATAGAACGGATATTTACCAAAGGTACCCAATGACTTAAAGGATATACTCATTGCGGTGTCATGATCATTATCCCCTCTGAATAATACGGAGGTTAGGGTCCCTTTGCCAGTGGCAGCACAGGGGACGTCAGCATAGCAAATATATAGAAATGACGACTCGCCCTGGTTGACGAGTTCTGACGCTAACTGCTCAATGGCCTCATCGGTTTCGGTGCGAAAAAAAGTCTTCAATCGCGCACTGGGCCAGAGTTGTTGGGCAATCTGCTGCTGTGCCATGGCAACCCAGGGTTCGTTATAGGTGGCTAAGGCGGCAATGGCAGGGGCCACAGGCCCATGGTTACTGGGCAGAGAAATAGAGTTTGTTTGAGGATCGACGTAGGTATTCAGACCGCCATTCACCAGATTGGCATGGGTTCCCACCGTTAGCATCAATGCTACAGCGGCCATAGCACCCCAGCGTTTCGGGCTATCTGGCCACAGTTGATCGAGCCCAGCGGCCACTATCAAACCGGTGAGCGGTACCAAGATTAGATACAGTCTAGGCCCCCACTGTGGATCGTCGACTCCAGATGGGGCAATCAGGGGAACTGCGATCGCAAACGTCACCCCTATCACTAGCAGCACCATGCTGGCAGCACGTGTTCGTCCCTGCATGATCCAGGGCAGTCCCAACGCCAGGAGCACCGCCGGGAAATAACGCACCAGGGAAACTACCATGAACCCATAATTACGCCCAATCTGAGCGAACCTTTGCCCAAGGGATAAGGGGGCGTGCCAAACATAGATGCCCAAGGGATGGCCATAAATAACGCTGTTAACGCCAAGTAGGCCCAATACTGTTAGCGCCATCGCCCCGGTAAAGGCAATCACTAAGCCCAGGGTTAATCCCTGGGGCACAATCACCCATAATCGTTTGGGTAGTCGAGATGCATGGCTGGCCACTGTCATGGCTGCCAAGATGATGACCATACACAAAAACTCTGGTCGTAACCATACCGACAGTCCGATACAGGCACCATTCACTAGGGCCTCATTGATGCTGATGCGATCGTTTGCCCCCTGGGGTAAAGCATGTAACAAAAGCCCGGACAGCCCCCAAAAGGCCAGTGCTACTGCCAGGGTATGCTCCCAGTACATGGCTCCATACAGGGTCAGAGGCGATGCCAAAATCATTAGCCCCAAGCTGAGGGCGATGAATCGTGAGCGGATTTGCCATACCCGACACAGCTGCCAGAACCGGAGCCAAATGATCCACAGGGAAACCAGTGGCACCACATAAAAACCGTAGTAGCCCATCAGCGCATAAAACGGAGCGGTAATCGCTGGAAAGGCAAACGGAAAGGTAATAAAGTAATTGCCCTGTTGTTCATAGGCATAGGGCGGTGCAAAGGGATACAATCCCTGTCGCCAGAGGGTTAACACCCAGGTTGGTTGGGGAATCTCTAAGGAGGCCTGCCATGTGCCAGTGCTAAACTGTTGGGCCAGGAGGGCTTTTAAACCCGCATCGCTGCTGAAAAATACTCCATCGCGGTTGTGTACCTGCAGGCCTAGACTTAACCCTATTCCTAATATCAATATGAGTCCAGGTAAAATCCAGGACAACCACTTCCTTGATTTGAGCATTACATAGTTAGATTTTTAAGCTTAGTATTTATCTGTATTCTTACGGACTTGCCAGAACAATTGGTCCATAAGCTTGCTAACTTCCACAGAACTTTATGCTTTGCTCAGTACAGACGGTCTAATACTTGCAACAAGCTTTAAAATGGCCATGGTTTTTGCAAAGCTTTCCTAAACGATCGATCTAATGGGTTGCTCTTGGCTGCCAACTAACTTGTTACCGAAGGCTCAGCTAAAAGTTGTTGTGCTTGCCAGAAATAGGCTGACATCTAGGCTGACATCGTTGCCAACAAGAGTCTAACCACGACCAGCATTGGCGTAGAAAATCTAGATAGAACAAGTAGGAGTACAATTAAGAGCACAAGCACTTGCAGTCGTAGGAGTGATGGGCAGACATACTATTAGCAGCCCCCCGTCAGCTTGCGCATGGACGGGGGGCTGCCTCAGATTAAAGCTTACCCATATCAGGCAAACTTGTTTGAATCATGATCTTGGTTAGATCGCGTATTTTCTAAATCGCATCTAAACGGCACTCAACGCGGGAGCTTGCATAGAATCGATCAAAATCTGCGCAATCTCAGGACGAGTGAACTCAGCAGGTGGCTTCTTTCCGTCTCTTAGCATGGCGCGAACCTTGGTGCCAGATAGGTGAATGCGATCTTCCTTAGCGCTGGGGCTGGTCTTAGCCGTCGCCATACCGCCAGTCAGTTTGCAGTAGAAGGCATGCTCAAACTTAACGGGCTGAATTTTCAATTCATCTGCATTGAACTCGCGGAACAACGTCTGCGCGTCGTAGGTCCCATAATAGTCACCGACACCAGCGTGATCACGACCAACAATGAAGTGAGTGCAACCATAGTTCTGACGTGCGATCGCATGCATAATTGCCTCACGAGGACCGGCATAGCGCATGGCTGCGGGGAAAACACCCAACAAGGTGCGATCCTTAGGATAGTAAAGGCTCATGATAGTCTCATAGCACTTCACTCGAACATCTGCTGGGATATCGTCAGACTTAGTCATACCCACCAGTGGGTTAATAAAGAGGCCATCAACAGTCTCAAGGGCTGTTTTAGTGATGTACTCATGGGCCCGGTGGATAGGATTACGGGTTTGGAAGGCCACAACAGTATTCCACTCGCGGTTAGCAAATTCCAGGCGAGTCTGCACAGGGCTAAGACGATACTCCAAGAAGTTGTCGTAAGGAATATCATTAACCAGTGAGATGGGACCCCCTAAATACACAGGCCCCTCAGCCTTCATGGCCTTCACACCGGGGTGAGCATCCTCAGTGGTAAGATAAACATTCTGGGCTTCGTGGTCTTGGTCAGGGGTGAACTTACTCTTAACTGTCATGACTGCCAGAATCTCGCCATTGGGATGAGCTAGGGCTATCTGGCTATCTAGGCGGCACTTTTCAGCGTCTGATTCAGGAATTTGTAGCGTTACAGGAATGGACCATGCTAGTCCATTGCTGAGACGCATATCTTTAACAATTGAATTATAGTCAGCTTCATTTACAAATCCTTCTAGGGGACTGTAGATACCGGTTGCAATACACTGCAAATCAGCAATGTTGCGCTTAGAAAGCGTAATACGTGGTAGCGCATGCGCCTGTTCAAAAGTATCCTGACGCTCATGGCCTTCCAAAGAGCGATTGATTAGCTGTTTACCATGGGGCTCAATTAAACCTGCAGACATAGTTCATCTCCTTTGCGTCTTTATTCTTAACCCAGAATACATTCAACAATAAAAATCGAAAAAACAAGCCTCGGACATACGCCTGTGATTGTTCTTCTCTTCTCCAATTAAGCAGTTTTTTGCAGTTTATTCCAGTGAGAAATCGATGGGGGATGGCCACAAAGCATACTGTGAACATTGGCTAGTCTTTGTTTGAGCAAAACAAAACAACTAGCTAAAAACATTCTCAGCAAACTACATGTGCAAGAGACAACCCTCACATCAGTTAGCCAAAATTATCTGAATAGAAGCACACCCCTACGACACCAACCCCTGAGAATGGTTAGCTTTAAACGTCATGAAATGATAGTAAACAAGCCTACATTTACAAATACTTTATGCCTTTGTCTATGCTTTTTCATACTTCCTTTTGTCTAGATCTATATATTCAACATAATTATTTCCTTCTGGCTGTAGATTATCTTCTAGCCATATAAATTGCTGTCTTTAGTTATACACATCGTTTAATCATAGATGTCATTGACCTTTACTCGCTTGAAGCCAGTATCGGCCTTTAGAGCTTAAAAAAAGCTCAAGTGAGATGCCCTTTTATCAAACAGTAGATGCCTGGCAGCTACTTACTTTTTGGGTAAGCGATTGCAACTAGAACATCATTCACTACAGTCTATACAGCGCAATTTTTAATAGCTCTATGCGGCATTTAGTGACCACTTCACTCCTATGTGGGTGCTATCGTTGCCAAGCATCATGGCTGTCAAAGCCCTTTCCATATTTTCTAACTATGGTCCCTGCACAAACTCTAACGTAGCCTAAACAATAATACTTGTTTAACTCAATCATTAAAAAACTGCCAACAGTTCCATGGAATGAATGTTTTTATTCGATCAGAATTAATTGTTGATGTCGTTTTCTGTATTTCTTCCAGAGTATAAAAAGTAGCGTTGACTCATCAGTAAAAATGCTTTGATAGTTTGTATCGAATACAACATGAATCCTGAACGTATTGATGCTACAGGAGCTTGATAAACAAACAATGTTTTCTAGAAATGTCGAGTCATGGGGCAACTCTGATAAGAGCAGATTGTCAGCAGGGAGAAATCCTTGGTATTCCTGGACTATGTTCTTTCTACCCAGATGAATAGGGCAACCAACTTCGAAAAAAAATCAAAGTTAACAAAAATCAAATAAAGCTGGTATTATTACTGACAACGTTTATTTTTAAGATAGTCTAAAGTCCTATAAAAGCTTCATGTTCTTTAGGCCAAATGGCTGATGGAATAAGTTTTGAGACTATTATGGGCTTAAGTACAGGTTCTTCCTTCTGGAGGAGTATGCTGCTTTTTGTGGTGTGAAACGTTGGGAGTGTAAATATACAAAAATGTGTTGAGCATATTGAAAAACCATATGGTTGTTAATCTTTCTCATTGAAATCTTACTTAGGTGTTTTTGAGAGATTGTTGACCTTTTCACACCTTTTTCTAGTGCTTGGCTAAGGGTTTCTATACTATCTGATAGCCGTCTAGAAAGTGGTTTTAATTTTGACAATTAGCCTATGCTTGTAGGCTATTTCGATTTGTTAGCGTTTGTGTTGCAAAGGCGGCTGGTGTTCTGTTTCGAGTATGAACAAGCTGCTTTTGCTGTTGACTAGTTGTTTTTAGCAAGTTTCTTAAGTAGTTGTTGTCTGTGCTGGCAATACTCCCACGATTATCACGGTTTTTCTGGGATGGCAGGTTGTTTTTGTCAATTTTGCTGCATTTATAAATGCGTTACCTTGCTATAAGTAAGGCTCTCAAGGGTGTCTTGGTGTTTTGATCGACTGCTCTTCAAGATGGTTTTTGCATGCAGAGTGAGTCTCTGCATGCCGATTAAGTTGTTGTGCATACGCTATTTTAACAACGAACAGTTGTTGACACTCAATGAGCGCATTGATGGGTTGCTAACCGGCTTCAGCTGTAGTACGCTATGGCGTACAGCCTGCTAAGCTGCTGGATTGTTGCAAAGATCTATATTCTCTTAAGTCAGTTTTTTAAGTCAGTTTTTTGCGGAGTAAAACAGGGCTATGTCTATATTAATGATTGGTACTCAGCGTTCTGGTTCAAACTTAATGCGATTAATGTTGAACCAGATACCTATGATTGAGGCACCTCATCCACCACATATTTTGCAGAGATTAATGCCTCTAATGTCTGCTTATGAGGATCTCTCGGATGCATCTACATTTGCTCAGCTAGTTGATGATGTTTGTCGGCTGATTGAACTTAATCCGGTCCCTTGGGAAGGTGTTGTTTTAGATCGGCAAGACATCACCAACCGTTGCACTCAAAATTCTCTAGTTGCTGTATTTTCTGCTGTTTACGATGTTCTAGCAGAAACCCGGGGGGCAGAAACCTGGTGTTGCAAGAGTTTGGCTAATGTTCACTATGTGCCCGAGATTAATGAGTATCTTCCTAAGGCAAAGTATCTTTACCTATATAGGGATGGTAGAGATGTAGCGGTCTCCTTTAAGAAGGCTGTTATTGGGCAAAAGCACTTCTATCATATTGCACAGGATTGGGCAAAAGCTCAGCGTGCAGCCCTAAAGATGCGTGAGAAGTTTGATGAAAATCAGTTCTTTAGCATCAGCTATGAGTCTCTAACCGGGTCTCCTGAGGAAAGTCTCAAGGCCCTGTGTAAGTTTCTAGAGGTGGAATATAGCCCTTCAATGATGAGTTTTCATGAGTCCAGTGAAGCTAAAAATACGGCTTCATCCAGCTCTCTCTGGAACAATGTGACCAAGCCCATCATGAATCAGAATACCAAAAAGTTCTTAACGCAGGCATCTGAAGAGGATGTGAAAATCTTTGAATTGGTGGCTGGTGATGTTCTAGATGCCTTGGGCTATGAGCGTACTCAAACATCCCCAAACGATGTGGCTACCTTCAGTGCTGAGGAGATTGCTCAGTTTGATGCTGAGAATCAGCGTCTGAAGGCTGAGAGAAAAGAGACTATGGATGCAGAAGATCTGGGTCGCCGTGAGCGTCAGGCGGCATTGCTTCAAGCAATTAAGGATCGTCGTCCGCTGACCACTGTCTCGTAATGATTTTCCGAGTGTAACAACAATGGTGGGTTGGGAGCATCCCGATCCATCATGTTGAGTTAGTAAATAGCACATCTTATCTGCACTACCCATGACTAAGAACACTATGGCCACTCAGCCCGAGGGGCCGAGTGCATCTGCAAATGAACGGGAAGCTGTTAGCTTTAGCTACCTGTTTTGGACATTTCTCAAGATCGGCAGCACCGCCTTTGGCGGATTTATGTCTTTGATCTCTGTGGTAGAAAGCTTTGTGGTACAGCGACGTAAGCTGATGACCCATGAAGATATGCTGGATGGTATTTCCCTTGCAGCCGTTTTACCTGGGCCAATGGCCGCCAATGTGATTGCCTATGTGGGCTATCGAATTCGTGGGAATTTAGGTGCCCTGGTTACCAGCGTTAGTTCGCTGTTGCCCTCCTACCTGATACTGGTTATCTTTTCTATCTACGCTAAGCGATTCGAGTCTATCCCAGCGGTAGAGAAGGCTTTTATGGCTTTTATCCCAGCTATGGTGGCCATTATCTTGGCTGCGGCCTGGCGTATGGGTAAGAAAACAATAAAGTCGATTCGCAACTGGCGAGCGATTTTAATTGCGGTTATATCTGCCCTGTTTTTGAAGTTTGTGGGTGGCTTCTATACAACATTATTGATTGTGGCCATCTCTGGTATTGTCGGTTACTTCTGGTATTTCAATGAGGTGAAGCGACAGGCAGCCCTGGATGAAAACCCAGCACCAGTGGCTGAGTCCAAGGTTTCTAAAGGCGATATTATTGCCTCATTTGTATTTCTGAGCTTCTTTTTGGTGCTATATATCGTGCCGTTGCCATTTATCAGTGATGATAGTCTGGCTCGCTTATTTATCACCTTTTCTGGCATGAGTCTGCTGTTGTTTGGCAGTGGCTATGTGTTTATTCCTATGATCCAGGAGTTGGTGGTCAACACCTATGGCTGGATTACTCAACCAGAATTTACAAATGCGATCGCACTGGGGCAGCTGACACCGGGACCGATTTTGATTAGTGCCGCTGCCATTGGCTATTCAGTCAAAGGTATTTTGGGTTCCCTGGTGGCAACAGTGGGTATCTTTTTCCCACCAGCGATGTTGATGTTAACCTGCTCGCACTTACTTCAGCGTATTAAACAGTCATTGTCTATCCAGGCAGCCCTCAAAGGAATTCGCCCTGCGGTAGTTGGACTGATTTTTGTAGCTGGTATATCATTTGCCCAGCCTATGTTAGAGCTTGGTCAACCCATGGTCGCTTACTTGGTTACAGCCGTTATCTTTGGGGGATCCATGGCTGCGCTACTCAAGTGGAAAATTGAGGTAGCCCTGATCATTCCCATTGCAGGTGCCATCGGCATACTGCTTTATCCGTAGTTTGTTGCTCAGCGAGAGTCTAAATCTCGCTGAGCAACCGCCAGGTTAGGGCATCAACAACTCCAGTGGTGGGTAAACCTTGATCCGCTTGAAAGCGCTTGACCGCTTGATGCATTTCATGGTCAAATTGACCATGAATAACGCCAGTGTAGTATAAATCAATTGAGAGCAATTCTTGCACCGATTCAACTGCACTGCCATGGCACCCCTGTCGCAACGTTGGCATATTGACTGGGGCATTTGTGTAGAGAGCTTGCCAGGTGAGAAATCCAACAATTCCATCCGGTTTTAGAAACATGCGAGATTGAAAGGTTTTGACAGCAATCTCGGTTTCATAGTCAAAAATGCCTGTGATAGAAATTGGTCCTACTTTTTGACTGAGAAGCTGTTGTAATTTGATTACTTTTTGGTGACTAGAACCGAGCTTTAATAATGCTTTTGGTGTTGAGGAAATCATAAATCACCTTGATAGTAGGGTAATTAGAGTAGATTGAAGTAGATGTCTTCTGAAACAGTAAAAACATCTAGACTTAACTTGTATTCGGAAATTTGAGATATAAAGACACAAAAATATTTGCATCTTTATGACTTAGTCAGCCTCAATTTGCATGTTAAAAAGCTCGTATTGTAATGATTGATTAAGAGTTTTCCAGGCCAGAGTATTACTTGTAGTCTATGATACATATTTTCATCAGTATCTGACTTCTTAAGTATCTCGTGCTATGGGTCACACAGGCCCATTAAAGCACTTGATTTAATTAAAAACTCAAGAATTTGGGCTCTGCTGATTGAGAGCTATGGATTTTGACTATAATTGGAACTTTCTAGGGGTATCCGTTTAATCTGGGACACCCTGGATAGGTAGGGAGTTAGGAGCCAGCATCCAGCGCTTTCCTGCCTCCTGGATGCTGGCTTTTTTTGTCACTGAAATTTCCCGCGCTACTTAAGAACCAAAATTAATTAGGTTCCACTATTGGATGTACAGACGTTTGGGGTCACCATTTAAGTGGTTGGTGGCAGCAAAGGTTGAGTATGTAGCAGCTGATCTGGATTTAAAAGAAACAGAATGGGCTGGTTGTCGGCTTGGATAATCAGCCCACTAATGCACTGCATATTGACTTTAACTGCGTAGTTGGCAGGTAGGGGGACAATTTCTGACTCAGCAAACCGACGTACGGTCGGAGAAGATGTGACGGGTAATCCGATAATGTCTCCATGGCGGTTACGGATAATCAGCAGATAACCCTCTTCAGGTTTTTGTTGTGATGGTTCTGTGGCTTCTGGTGGTTCTGTGGTTGAATCTGCTGCTGGAAAACTGGTTGAGTTTGGTCGATGGCCAAAAATCTGCTGAGCAATGTCTAGAATGAGTAGTTCTTTGCCTTCGTAGACAGTTAACCCTGCGCCTGAATTAGGGTAATTCCCTTGGGTATCGCTTTTGGGTATAACTTTCTTGACGGTGAAAATGGGTAGGGCAAACCATTCGCATTGAATTTGGAAAACAATGACCTGTTGAGTTGTTTCGCCTTTATGGGATCTCAGACGTCGAGATTTGAGGGGAGAGGGAATAGGCATGGGATTGATTACACTGCGCTAAGGGGTTGTTGTTCAAGTACCTGCTCAATCATTTGCAGAAGCTCATGATCCTGATAGGGCTTGGTGATATAGGCGGTTGCGCCCAGACGCATGGCTAGTTGACGGTGTTTTTCACTGCCACGCGAAGTGAGCATGATGATGGGTAGGTCCTTCAGCTTAGAATCGGATTTAATCTCTGCCAATACACCATATCCATCTAGTCGTGGCATTTCAATGTCACAGACAATGGCATCCACAGCAAGTCCGCCAAGCAATTGGTCTACGGCATCTTGACCATCTTTGCCTTGCTCTACGCTATAGCCCGCTTGCTCTAAAGTTGTTCTCAATAGTTGACGCATATTGATGGAGTCATCAACAACCAGAACGCTGGTTTGTTGCGCTTGGGGCAAGGCCAAGGGACGTGGTGGCTCAGGTTCTTCGCTGGATTGTAAAAGTTGTTGCCAGGGTTGGGAGCCTCTTGGGGAGATGGTATCATCATTATCATTATCAATCCATTCCAGCAGCTTGGCTGCATCCGCCAAGGGCACCACATTACCGTCTTCCAAAATGGTGCAACCATTAAAGCCTGGTGGCAAGCTAATAACGTTTTCAACCTGGCGAATAACGACTTCTCGCTCTCCCCAGAAACGGTCAATATAAATACCGCTGAGGCGTTCTCCTCGATTAATGATTAGGATGGATGGCTCATTAATAATGGGTGTGCTTTCAGTTGTTGTGGGCCGTAATGGGCAGCGAAAATCTAACCATTGGTCTAGCTGAATTAGAGGCACAGTCAACCCTTCCCAGTTAATCACCTTTTGCTCTGGAGAATCGAAGACCTGCACGGTATTGAGGCGAATCATTTCCTCAATACCGTCGGTGGGAAATGCCAGTCGCATGCCGCCACTTTCAACCAGTAGAACCCTTAGGATTGATAGGGTGAAGGGGACGCTAATGGTAAATGTGGTGCCAAGACCAGGTTGAGTATCAACTTTGACCTCACTTCGAATCTCTTCGAGGTTAGTGCGTACCACATCCATGCCAATGCCTCGGCCTGAGAGGTTGGTGACCTGGGCCGCTGTACTAAATCCAGGCTCAAAAATCATACCCAGCAGGTCGCCTTGGCTCATGCTATCAAGTATTTCATCCGTGAGGCCCATTTGATAGGCACGACTGCGAATTTTAGTGAGGTTAATGCCTGCACCATCATCACTGATGGAGATCAGTGTTTGGTTACCTCGGTGAGCGGCTCGAATTTCAATGGTTCCTTGGGGTGGTTTTCCTTGCATTTGCCGGGTCTCGGCGTCTTCGATGCCATGGTCAAATGCATTGCGTAGCAAGTGCATGAGGGGATCGCGCAGGTGTACTGCGACAAAGCGATCAATCAGGGTGGCTCCGCCGGTGATCTTCAGCTCGACTGCTTTTCCGTACTGTAGAGATAGCTCTCGTACAGTTCTGGGGAAGCGCTCAACGATGTCGGAGAGAGGGCGCATCCTGGCCCGTGTAACGTTGATTTGTAATGATTTAGCGGTGCGGTTCAAGTTGCTGGATGCCTGCTTGATTTCCCGCATGTTAAGCTTGACATCGCTGGTCACCTCCCGTAATTGGACCAGGGTCTCGCGCTGATCCTGAGATAAAAGGTGTAGATCGCTGTATCGATCAAGCTCTAGACTGTCAAAGGCTTGTTCAGTGGTTGCGATCGCACCTGTAATTTCTATTTGGGGTTTACCCTGCTTTGTCCCTTGAGCTTTACCCTCATTCTTGTTAGCCTTCATATGGGGTACAGATGTATCCACTGAGAGCTGATTACAAAACATCTGCAGTTCTGTATTTGTTCCCTCTAAATTGACCATTCGTTGGGAGAACAAATTCATTAAGTCTTCCATTTGATCCAGGCGCGAGTTCATGGTGTTACGCTGGATGATCAATTCTCCAAACAAGTCGTTTAGCTGTGTGAGCAGCTTAATCGGGACTCGAACGGTATTTTCTTGAACCTCTGGCGTGTTTTTAGCAGGAGACTCTACTGGCTCAACAAAAATCTCTACAAATTCTTCGTGCTCCTCTGCTTGTGCTGCAGGTTGGAAGAAGGACGAAAACTCAACTTGAGGTTCAAAAACTTCCTTTTCAGCGGTAGTAGCAGGCTCTGGTTGAACAGGTGCAGAGAAGGACGAAAACTCAACCTCGGGTTCTAAAACTGTCTTTAGATTCTCAGGGGCTGCCGTGGGTTCGTTGGTAGTTAAGGGATCATCAAATTGAAACTCGGCTGGGTCAAAATTCTCGATGGCTGCCTCAATGCTGGCCCAATCAATGGCACTGTCAGAATTTACAGCGTCATCGGGAGTACCATCGACACTATCAATGGTGCTGGGGGAAACGTCCGTATTGGCCTCTACTGCTGCGTGCTGCGTTTCCTGAATCTCATCTAAGTCCTGGTTAGGACTATCAGGAAAAACCTGGGTTGCATTCTCTAAAGACTCTGCATTCTCTAAAGATGTTATGGAGTAGTCTACGGACGATACCGGCTCGACGATGATCTCCTCTGGGATAGTGACCTCAATTTGATTGAGGTTCTCCTCAAAGACTTCAGCATCACTCACGATATCGGGAGAGCTAACAGCTGCCGCGCTTGTGTCCAATGTTTTAAGGTCAGAAATTTCTATCTCAGGGACGTCTGTTACCCAATCTGGGATGGCATCAGCTGCCTCAAAGATAATGTTGTCAAACTCATTAGTTGTGGTGACCGAAGGCATCTCTAACTGAGTGGGTAGCTTCGCAAATTGGCCAACCATGATCAGTGCCTGAGAACGCTGCCAAAGTTCTAGAGATTTATGGGCAATGGGCTCTATTTGTTCTGGAACAGCCGTCACTAGGTGTTGATGGATCGACTCACAGAGCTGACAAAACCTATCTAGCTCTAGCATTTTTCCTAGGTCGTGCAATTCCTCCACCATCATTTCTAGTTCTTCCCGCAGACAGGGAGAACCTGGTGTGTCCAAGACCGATGTTAGCCGTTCCAACAGCTCCTCTACTTCAGTTCCGAACATGACAACGGCTGTATTGTCGTCGGACTCATCAGCGAGCAATGCCAGCTCATCACTAGGTTGTACTTCGCCTAAGCGATCGTGTAGCTTCTCAAAGCTGGGATAGACATTCTCCTTGAGCCATGAATCGGTAATGGGCAGGGCCTGTCGATGCAGGGAACTGATCTGGCGCATACCGTCCAGACCCCTTAATAGCAGCATCTCCAAGGCAGCATCAACTTGGATGGCGCTTCGACGAACTTTGATAATCTTCAAAGAATCTTCGAATCGATGGGCCAAATGGGTCATTGCTGGGCATTCGATCATCGAGCCGATGCCTTTAATGGTGTGGGCTGCCCGTAGCGCTGCGTCCATTTGCTGTGGATCCACCCCGGTTTCTGCAAGCCCGATTAATCCTGATTCAATGGTGTTGAGATATTCATCAACTTCATCTAAGAAGTTGAGCCAGACCTCACGATCTGCTTCATGTGACATGGCTTTAATTTAATAGAGCAGAATAATTTTTGATATAGAAGAGATGTCTACTGTCGTGTTGCTGGTCTCAGAGAGGAAGGAAAGCAGCCTAAGCCATACTCTGAAACCAGCGATGGTTGATTACATATCTGTCTTGACTTTGAACTGGTCCACAGCGGATTCCAGTTCGCGGGCAACTTCTACCGTATTTTGTAGTCTTCCGGCTACGGCGCGGGAAGAATCTGATGTGCGTTTAGAAGCTTGCGTAATCTGTTGCATAAGCTGAGTAACCGTCTGGGATGTTTCAGCCTGTGAAACGGTTGCTTTAGAAATAGACTGTAGTAGCTCGTCAATTTTCTGCGATACTTCCACAATCTGTCCCAGGCCTTCTTTAGTTTCTTGTACTAGCTGAGTACCTTCTACCACCTGGGTTGTACCCCGTTCCATGGCTTCTACCACGTCTCGGGTACCCATCTGAATGTTTTTCACAATCTGCTCAATCTCTTTGGTGGCTGCCGCCGACTGTTCCGCCAGCTGACCAACCTCACTTGCAACCACTGCGAAGCCTTGACCTTCTTCCCCTGCGTGGGCCGCCTCAATACTGGCGTTTACGGCTAGCAGGTTGGTCTTCATGGCAATTTCGTTAATCAGCGAAACCACCTGAGAAATCTGCTGCGATGATTCACCCAGCTGTTTTACCTTCTTACCGGTTTCTGCCACCGTAGAGCGCAGGTCTAGAATACTTTCTACCGTACGGTCCATGGCAGTTCCACTGTCTTGGGCTGCGTTGGATGCCACCTGTGCTACCTGTGCCGCCTGACGGGCGTTGTCGGCCACCTCTTGAATTGAGTTAGACATCTGCTCAACTGAATTCAGAGTGTTGGTAATTTCGTCCATCTGAGCCAGGGCTTCATCGGCCAGTTCGCGAATCGCACCTTCACTCTGGTCAATAGACGAATTTACCTGTCCAGTTGCCTGTTTCACCTGGACAACGATTGAACGTAGGTTCTCAATAATGGCGTTGAAAACGTCACCGATAATACCAATTTCACCCGCTGTTAGCTCTGTACGTACCGTGAGGTTACCGTTAGATGCTTCTTCCATCTCGTTCAAAAGCTGCACCAGTTCGCGCTGTAGAACCTCGTTACGTTTACGTTCTTCTTCAGCGCGTTCTACCTGGGCTTGGGCAGAAATTTGTTGCTGCACCGATTCTTCTTGCTTCACCAGCAGGGTTTGAATTTGTGATGCCATCAGGTTGATATTGCTTCCCAACTGGGCGATTTCGTCTGCGCCCTGGGTGTTGATTCGGGTGCCAAAGTCACCTTGACCCAAGCGTTTTACCGAATCGGTAATTTGCAAAATCGGTAGGGTAGCTCGGGTGGCCACCAGGGTTGCGATCGCAGCCACCAGCAACACCGTAATTCCCGTACCCACAAGCACCGTGTTCAACAGCTGCCGTGATGCCACATAGGCCGTGGACGTGTCCACCAAACTAACGACACTCCAGTTCAGCTGTGGATCTTCGTCACCGTTAAGAATAGGAGCGTAGGCTGTTAGCTGAGGATTGTTCCCTGCGTTTAGAACCGAAATCTGAGGTTCTCTATCCTGCAACCAGGACACCCGATCAGAGAGGTTAGCCAGAATTGGGTTGAGTTCTGTGCCTTCCGTGTTGGTCAGAAAGATCTCTTCATTAGCGTCGATTAGCCCCACCTCAGCCTGTTGAGCCGTAAAATCACTGATACGTTGCTTTAGTTCCTCGAGGTCAAGACGCACACGAACAATAGAGATCATTTCCCCTGTTTGGGTGTCAAAAATTGGCGCAGCCCCCACCAGTACGAATGCCAGATCACCCGCCAAAGGCGCTCTTGGTTGTACCCAGGTAATGTCCTGGGTACTAATCACATTCTGGAACCAGTCAAGTTGACTTACATTGCCTTGAATTACTGAGGGATCTCTGACTGCAATCGGACTGCCGTTGAGGTCCACAACAGCAATATCGTCATAAATCGGTGACGACTCAACCATCCGTCTGAGATACGCATTTCTCTCAGCCGTAGTCATGGCCCCACGCACTTTAGGATCAGCAAATGTGCTCAGCTGTGAAAACGTTCTCAAGTCCTGGAAACGACCATCCATAAACTCTGTCGTAAACTTAGCAATGTCATCTGTTGCTGCTTGTCGAGTATCATTTACCTGAGTTGTTACCCGTTGCTCCACTAGCAAATATCCCAGGCCACCTACCCCCAGTACCGGAGCCACTCCCAGCGAGAGGGCCAGGCCCAGCACCTTTGTTTTAAGCGTCAGTTTTTGCCAAAAGCCTGCGGAGGATGTCTGAGCCCTAGACTGTTCATCGTTCTGACGATTGGCGGTCACGGCGGGAGAATAGCCAGTGGAGTCCATGCTTTCAGGCAGAGTACCGTTGCCGGCGGTGAGGTTGTCCAATTGGGACGGAAATTCGGTGTTAGGGGCCATTGTGGTAATTGCTTAGATGTAAAGTGGATAGAAGGTACAGTGAAAATTAAGCGCTAAAGAATTAACCCCAAGCACTTTGCAAGATGGGAGAACGGGCAATGGCTTCAGCATCCAGAACCAGTAACATCTCATCTTGCTGTAATAAACAACCACGCAGACAAGGGGCGATGCTTGGCGCAAAATGCCCTTTGGGTGTTTGAATTAAATCTAGTGAAAAGCGGATAACTCCCTTCATAGTAGGGACAATCAAACCCAAGAGCGCCTGGTTATGAGCTGTCGAGACAAGCATATTTTGTTGCTGTGCTCTCTGAGCTACCCGGATAATCACAACGTTATAACTACGAGTATTGGACGGTAGTGGAGTAGATAGCAGCATATGGGCCAAATCCACTAGCCACATCACTCGACTCCGCCTAGTGGATAACCCCAGCACACAGGGGGGCATATTTGGCATAGGCGTAATCTGCTTTGCTGGAAGAACAATCACCTCCTGCACCTGCTTCATTGAGAACAGAGCAGGAGTTTGTTCATTCAGCTGAAAACTCAAGCAGGCCGCACCAGACGTTGCCTCAGATTGAATTTGTCGATGGGCAAGAACAGATGACTTCATTGACTTAGACTGTATCGAACGGCGTTAACAAGCTGATCTTCAGTAAAGGGTTTTGTCACATAGACATTGACTCCCTGTTTCATGGCCCAGAGACGATCAATCTCACCTGATTTTGAGGTGCACGCTACGATTGGCACCTTCTGAGTTACCGGATTTTTCTTGAGATTACGACACATTTCTAGGCCGTTCATACCTGGCATCACCAAGTCAGTCACGATCACATTTGGCTGATGCTCAATGGCCTTACTCAACGCTTCTTTTGCATCAGTGGCTACGATGACTGTGTATCCACCTTTCCTCAGATAATTGCTGATAAGTTCCAATTCGTTGATAGAGTCATCGACAACTAAGATCTTAGTCACGTTAGTTCACCTCAAAAGCTGTTGTTTGAATGTTGTTTGGGAAAATCAATCCATCAAAGACATATTCAAATAGTCAGAAATTATATGTAAATAAAACTGACTATTTTAGATATCTTTTAAGACAGGTTTCTAGATATCACATCTAGCAAACTAGCTCTATTAAAAGGTTTCTCCAAATAATCGGTAGCACCTACTAATTTAGCTCTTGTCTTATTGATAATCCCTTTCTTGCCTGTTACCATTACAACAGGTATATCTTCAAATCCGGGAAGACGTCTCAGCATTCTACATAATTCATATCCACTAATTGTTGGCATTGTTAGGTCTAACAAAATAATATCTGGCTTCAGCCGTTTTAGTTGAAATGTAGCTTTAATGGGCTCAATAAATTTAAAGACAGAGAAGTTTTCTTCACCTAAAAAACGTTCGATCTGATCTAATGTATTTGGGCTGTCATCAACACAGGCAATTACAGGTCGAGATTTTTGTTTTTTATGGGAGTTTGATGACAAATAAGGGCTTCTATTTGAATTTATCCCTTTGATTGGATCTATGCCTTGGGCCTTTTTTGCTAGTGGTTTTTCTAGCCCTGTTAGTCGATCAAATGGAGATTCCGGTGCCCGTAGTAGGATTGATTGATTCTCAATGTAGGGATGCAAAAACTTAGCAACATCCAGTTCATCTTGCTGCAAAATAGCTGCGATATGACGAATGCTATATCCCCGTAAAATGTTGCCTAACTTACTTTTTAATCTGGGGGAAATAGAATCCGAATTGTTAGTGTTAAAGAAAGTATCCTGACTGACAATATAAGGTCTCTGATGTGGAGATGTAATTAAGGGGCGTAGTAGTTTCCAAGTTTTGATACGTGCCTGGCAATCTTCAATGGTTGCCTTAGGATCAAGCCTGGTAAATATTGGGATTTCAAAAAGTTCTCTTTCAATTCTGACGGCTCCCCCTGACAGAGATAGGAACGACTCAATGGCTTCTCTTGTCAGCTGTTCTATCAGCTCTTGGGCCTGCCATAATTCGAGATATTTTTGGTCGATTAGATAGCAAATGATTTGATAGTCAAAATATTGGATTGATTGAGTATTCTCAGGTTCTATATTTAGTAACTCTTCAGAATTTTCCTCAAGCCAGGCAAATGCTTTTTGACTCATAGCAGCTAATTTAAGCTTGAGCCACTTTAAGGTATATGCGAGGCTTTTATCTGATGCATAGGATGCATAGTTAAGTTTGCCGTCTTTGAAATAAATCCACCACGACATTGATTTTGCATCAACTTCTAAGCATCCGCTTCCATAGGTATGAACGAAGCTTGCTAGCAAAACCAGAGGTTGAAAGCTACGGATGGTTTTGGTGGTATTTGTGAGTCTTGACTTTTGCAAGCTTTTCATAAAGTTCATGTCCTTACAATTCCCGTAGGCCTCAATTCATTAGCTATTACCTAATGTCAAATCAAAAAATCGAGACAATGTGAATTCGTTAAAGCTAAAAACTCTCAAACGTCAGAGGATTTTTAAGCATTCGAATAAAGTTCGAAGAATCTATTGGTAAATCGATTATCGATTGAAAATAGGTTTAAAAAGTTCCTAAGAATCCCAAAAATCATTGATTTTGCTGAAATCTTAAGACATACCTTGAAACCCATTCTTTTTGAGGTTAATATTTAGTCTAGAAATAGATTTTATACATCTACTTCTATGTGATTTTTTGACTTGAAGCAAAGGGAAACACAATCGATACAAAGAATTATTCACTGTTTGAAGTCGTTTCTCCGGTAATCTAATTCGAAACTTTAGTACTGGTTTTGGATGGACTTCTAGTGATGTTATAAAGTGCGATTGCTTTGTATTAATGGCCAAGATCAGGTATTAACCATAGCAATGTATTGTCGTGAAAACCATATACATTGTGCTTCAGGCAAGAACTGTCCCATTCATGTACCTGCTAAGGTCCCATACCTTAAAATTTGACCAATAACAATCTAGCAATGTATTGCACATTTAGGCTGTCTCAGCCAAAGCTTATTCAAAGGTTGTTGTTTTAGGGAAATCTCGGTTATATTTTTATATGAGAAATATAAGAGATCTTTCATGCCTTGAGACGTATCATTACTTGTTCAGATGCCGAGTATGTTTGGGTATCAAAAGACACTGGTTTTATGATCCCATGCCTAGATGGCCTGATGTTGTAGCTAGTTTTCTCTAGAAGTGTTTGATGTGGTAGATAAACCTGCTTTGCTAGTTGGCAGATGCTAACAGATTAGCCGATGTGCACTTCTAGACGATGTAGATGTTCCGTTCTTAATACAATATTCTACCAGACTCGATGTTTTCATGTAGACCAAAGTAGATTTATCAATACTTTTTGTATTGCAGGGTTATCTTCTGGGTATGAAAAAAATGTCCTGATCTAAATTCAGGCATTTGAAGAGCTTAAGCTGCTTGAGAGACCCTACAGCTCTGACAATATCTTAATCTGGAATATCTACATCGTTAGGAAACGTAGACATTATATAGTTTATATAGTTAGGAAACGTGGACATTATCCATAGGGTATCTATTGTGTGGGTGATGAGTTAATAGATGAATTCTTTGGTCATGGTGTGGCTAGTGACCTGTGTAGAGCCCTAGACTAAAGTATGATAGGGAGCTGAGATGAGTGGCTTAATGAATTGATGTAATGCGCGATCGCATCCCAATCATCTGTGTCTGGAGTACGTCTAAAGCGTCCCATTAGCCTACATCTAGCCATTTAAAAACTGAGGTTCCTTCAGTCCAGAACTATCACCCTTGGACGATTCGCTTTAAGTTGGGTCAAATCCGTCACTTTATTAGCTGACACGTTCCTGAACTTTAAAGTGCAGGGAGTTACCCTCTGTTCTGTCTTGGTCAAGAACAGAGGGTTTTAATCTTTACGGTTGCTATCGATTAGTCCGAACGAACGTTAGCTTTTTTTAGTCGCTCTTTGATGGGCTGCCGTTGCCTGTAGTTCTTCGACTACATCCCAAGCAGCAGCACAGGCAGGGGATGTGGCACCCTGGTCCTCACACACTTTGCGCGCTTCTTGACGGGCGACATCAATTTCATCTTCAATGAATAGTCGCTTAGGTTTCTCTACAAAGTCACTTTTACAGAGGATGTCTGACACTGAGATAATGCCCATCAGACGTCCCTGAACAACTGGAGCCCGACGGATCTTAGTATTGGTAAACAAGCGGGCTACGTACTCCACACCCAGATCTGGTGGTACGACAATGCAAGGCTTAGTCATAATCTCAAACACCCTCATTTCTTTAGGATTGTGACCGTAGGCCGCTACCTTATAGACGATATCGGTTTCCGTCACCATGCCGTAGGGATCGTCTTCATTTCTCCGGTCTACGATCAATGCGCGCAATCCTTTGTTTTTCATCAGTTCAACTGCTTCAGCAACGGTGGCCGAACCACTAATGGTAATTACATCAGCGGTCATAATATCTTTTGCCTGCATCATGATTGCTCTGTTCCTCGTCAAAAAGAAGATAAGTAAAAGAGATTCTCAGTTTGGGAGAATCTCTTGCGTCTGACTTTAATTAATTGGTAATTCAAGCCCTAGGCCCTAGCTTCAAGTTTATAAGCATAGGCTGAATTTTAGGGGCAGGCCCTAACGTTTATTCCGTACCTGATATCTTTAGCCTGATGCCTAAACATCATATTCCCGCTGTTGCAGAACTTCTGGATTATCCATGTAGGCATCATTCCCATAGAAATCCTTCTTTGGTTTTTCGACAAAGTCGCTCTTGCGTAAAATGTCTGAAATTGAAATGACGCCGAGTAGACGGCCCTGAACTACGGGAGCACGACGAATTTTAGTATTGGCAAACAAACGCGCTACATATTCTACCCCCAGCTCTGGTGTCACTACAATGCAGGGCTTGGTCATAATCTGATAAACCCGCATTTCTTTAGGGTCATGGCCATGGGCGGCTACTTTGTACACGATGTCAGTTTCTGTCACCATGCCATAAGGATCGTCTTCGTTGCGACGATCTACAATCAGTGCTCGTAGTCCCTTTTCTTTCATCAAGGCAACAGCTTCAGCCACTGTCGCTGAGCCGCTAATGGAGACCACATCCTGGGTCATGATTTCTCTTGCTGCCATCATTGTCGCAAATCTCCTGATCTACAAATAAAAAGCTTAAAAAGCTTCTATGGATAGGCGTTGGGCAAAACGTCTGATGTTTTAAAAGCCTGCTATGTAGGCCTCGAGGACTGTATCACTCTTGGTGCAGAGCACCATTAAATAATCGCAATGGTCACAAACAGTTCGCGTCACAAAGTCATCAGCTGCACATCGCTGTGCCACCTGTTCAGATAACTGACTAAGGTCTAAAAAGTAGCGATCAGCCATGGCTCCGCAATATGGACAATGAACTTGTTGAGAGGAAAAGGGTGTAAATTCCGGCATGGCGATTGGCCCATCATATAAATTAGGCGTTGCTAGTTCTTATATGAATCATCAACAGTTTTATTCAAGGTTGTCTTCTTGGTGGGTTTGAATGGTGCAATCAGACTGGGGATAGGCTACGCAAGTTAGAACAAATCCGGCTTCAATTTGTTCATCTTCCAGAAATGACTGATCTGATTGATCTATGCTGCCAGCAACTAGTTTGCCAGCGCAGGTAGAACAAGCACCAGAACGGCAAGAAACCGGTAAATCAATGCCTTGCTCTTCAGCTGCATCAACAATGTATTGATCGTCAGGCACGTCAATAACTTGCTGTGCACCATCTTCGCCAATTAGTGTCACCTTATACGTCGCCATCAATTATTCTCCTCTCTACAAAAAATACAGCTGCTTTTCCCCTGCGGAAGTAGGCCTAGCCACGATTAAGTTTGTTAGGCTACTAGCAGAACCGCATCCCAAACACCGATATGCTAGGAGTACTGGGTGCCATTTGGGTTCCATACTTATTACCATCCGTTCATAGTTCCTATGTCTACCGACGCTCAAAAGAACCCCATTTGGGAAAGACTAGAATTAGGAAGACGTAGTAAAGCAGCCCAGGGAGGATATGCTGGCTACGGTTCGCCTCCATTTGGAGAAAAAACGGTCGATGGCAATTTAGTGGCCGATGAAAAAGAACAGCAAATCATTGAGCTGATACGTCGTCACCATAAGTCTGGAAAATCGCTACAGCAAATTGCTAACTGGATGAATACCCAGGGCTATAAGACTAAGCGGGGTAAAGAATGGCAGCGCATATCGGTTAAGCGTGTCCTAGACAGGCTCTACGGAAAAACGCCCAGAGTAACGGGTGAGCCTGGCAAGCCTGCCAATGCATCTGATAATGAGGCTGAGGCATAACCTAAACCCCTCCAAACGCTATTCATATGGGCTTTTGGGTTGATGTAATGTTACATCCTTAACTATATACCTCAGGGTAGCTAAAGTCCATGCTTGGTAAAGTTTTAATCTTGTTTATGTGTTACATCCCTAATGACCCTTGATAAGGCCTTGAATTCAATGCCTATGCCCGACATCAATTGTGCTGAGCTGGGTGACTATCAGATTCCTGATGGGAGCGCCACGCCGTCTGATCCATGGCAAACGGTCACTCCGATGATGACAGACGCCATTGATCGCCAGGTATTAAAGGTATCTCCTGATTGGCCTTTGGGTGAGGCGATCGCAACTATGGGTGCTATACGGAGTAACTGTGGGTTGACGACGGGCAGCTCTAATCACCGCCATTCTAGTTGTGTTTTGATCGTAGATAATGATCAGACCATTGGCATTTTTACCGAGCGCGATATTGTCAGACTGACTGCCGATGGTGTGGATTTAAGTGCGCTCACCGTTGCTGATGTCATGACATCGCCGGTCAAGACCCTACAACAGTCGGCGTTTCAAGATATTTTTGCGGTCCTATTTTTATTCCGTCGCTATCGGATTCGGCATTTGCCCATCGTTGATGAGCACAATAAACCCGTGGGTATTGTCACCCCCGATAGTATTCGGCGGGTACTGCGTCCGGCAAATTTGCTCAGGATGCGGCGGGTTGCGGATGTGATGTCCACCAATGTGATCCATGCGTCGCCCAATACGCCGGTGATGCAGCTGGCTCAGCAGCTGGCAGAGCACCGAGTCAGCTGCATTGTGATTGTCGAAGTGGATAGTCATGATACCGACCGCCGTGAGCTCCAGGCCTTTACGCCCATGGGCATTGTCACAGAGCGCGATATTGTGCAATTTCAGGCCCTGGAGCTAAATCTACAGCGATTAACGGCTCAGGATGTGATGAGCACACCGCTATTTTTGTTAGAGCCTACGGATTCTTTGTGGACAGCTCACCAAGCAATGCAAACACGCCATGTGCGCCGTCTGGTGGTGTCCTGGAATTGGGGCAGCGGTTTGGGCATTGTCACCCAAACCAGTCTGCTGAGAGTATTTGATCCCATTGAGATGTACGGCATCATCGAGAGCCTTCAGCGTACCTTGCACCAAATTGGGGAGGGCTCCCCCTCAGCCCAGAATCTGAGGACAACGCCCCAGCCTGCGAACAACGCAGACCAGATCACCAACCTACTATTTGATATTGAAACTAAGCTACTGGGCTTATCAGATGACGCTAATGTGAGGTCAGATCAGCAACAGGGTTTGGTGCAAGGCGCATTGCGATCGCTACAGCAGGTACAGGCAATGTTGGGGCAATAGGGGGTATTGGTTATTAGGTATTGGTTGATTGTTGTTAAATGGGTGCTCCCCATTAAAGGCCTTGAACTAAGAGCCCGTAACCAATAACCAATACCTACCCCCCCTTCCCCTCAACCTGTTGCCAATACTCATAAACGCTGGTTGCCATCGTCAGCACACCAGTTGCGATCGCCTCCTCATTCACTTCAAACTTAGGGTGATGCAGCGGATGATTGTGTCGTCCCTCAAATCCGACGCCTAAGCGGAACATGTTGCCAGGTACCCGTTCGGTGTAAAGGGCAAAATCTTCAGAGCCCATGGAGGGTTCAGCTAGCCATTCGATGTGACTATCGCCCAGGGCAGTTTGGGCGGCATTGGCAACGATGGCCACTAAGTGGTCGGTGTTGATCACCGAGGCCACTCGCCGCTGATAGTTAAGTTCGTACTTAGCGCCATGCATGGCACAGACACCCGCGACAATTTCTTCGATCCAGATGGGGAGTTTGGCATAGATGTCAGGCTGAAGCGATCGCACCGTTCCCTGCATGACGACGCGGTCAGCGATGACGTTGGCCGCTTTGCCCCCAGAAATTTTGCCAATGGTAATGACAGCAGGATGTAGCGGGTTTAGTCGCCGGCTGATGGACTGCTGTAGGGTGGTCATCACCTGGGAGGCCACCCAAATGGCATCAATGGCCTCATGGGGGCGAGCGCCATGGCCCGACTCGCCAATGATGACAATCTCTAGATCATCCGCTGCTGCTGTTAAGACGCCGCGTCGCAGTCCAACTTTACCGGCCTTGATACTGGGAAACACATGTACCCCAAAGATCGCCGCCACATCTGCTAGGACATCATCGGCAATCATCCACTTCGCCCCCTGCACCGTCTCCTCAGCGGGCTGAAATAAAAATCGCGTGGTCCCAGCAAAGGGCTGCTGTTCAGTCAGTTCTGCCAGCACCATGGCGGTACCTAATCCTACGGTGGTATGCACATCATGGCCACAGGCGTGCATAATGCCCCGATTTTTAGAAACAAAGGGCAAATCCACCTGCTCGGGAATGGGCAAAGCATCCATGTCCGTACGTATGGCCAGGATGTCAGAAATTTGTCCAGTGCCTTCTAGATTGGCAACAACACCGGTTTTGCCAATCATTTCTTGCACATGAAATCCGTAGGATGACATCACCCCCGCCACATAGGCAGCCGTTTGGTATTCTTGACCACTCAGTTCTGGATGGGCGTGGATGTGACGACGAATTTCGATCAGGCGGGGGGTGATTTTTTGGGTAATGGCTTGAATCTGGCTGAGCATTGCGGAAAATACTGACTACTGAATGTTGACTAAGGTAAGCGGAAGACGACGGCGTTGCTAGGCAGCGGTCTGAATTAAGCTGCGAGATGCTGAGAATTGACAGGGCATTGCTGATCCTTGGGATAGCTTTAGTTGTAAGACACCGTTCAATAGCAATCGCTCTAGACCGGTGAATCCTCTGAATCAGCAATTGCATTGGCAAATTTTCGACAAAAGCATACTTCAAACTGGTAACGATGACTGTTTATATGGCGTAGGGTCGTTGGATAAAAGATATCCGTGAAAGGAAAACTAGCTGCTGCTGGAAAACGTCCTATATATTTAAGAAAACTGGGGCAGAGTTCGAGAGTTGTGAATGGTGGTGTCTATCGTGGAATCAAAATGAAAAATCATTCCTTGATAAAAGTTTTAGGCATTGTCTGGGTGGCTAGCAACCTGAGTGCGATCGCATATGCTGATTATCAGCCCACCAGATCAGACGGCTCAGCGCCTGAGGGTGTCACCATATCAACCGCCCCCCGTTATTTTCAGCCGGTTAACCCCTCTGCGCCGCAGTCCCCCAGCACACCCACCGGCACCCGACGTGGCGGTTGCTTTAGCGGCGAATCTGCGCCGAGTATTTTTGCCCCTAAGGGCTTTGTTGGGATTACAGCTAACACTCAACCCCAACTGACTTGGTTTTTACCAGACGATGAGCCTGTTCCCGTGGAGTTTAGCTTCTACACGATCGATGCATCGGGCTCCTATGAACTAGAGCATTTACAAATGCTGTCCTATGAACCGGGCATCAACCAGTACCAGCCGCCAGTGGAACTGCAATCTGGAACACGGTATCTATGGCAGTTGGTATTGCAGTGTAACCCCAATCGCCCGTCTTCGGCGCTGGTTTACGAAGCTGAAATTGAGTTTGTTCCCATGTCAGTCAGCACTATTTCTACGACGGCCAACGCCTCGGAAAAAGCTGAAACCTATGCTATGGCTGGTTATTGGTATGATGCCATCTCAATTTTGGGCCAGGGTGAACAGCCCGATGTGGTTGCCATGCGCAGAGCGTTGCTGAATGATTTGGCCATTCTAGAAGATGCGATCGCAACTCCTGAGCATTGACCAGCCGTCACTGATTGTCTTAATTTAATGCAACGGTGGATAAGTCACCATAGGGTGGTTCAACTGGGTTTGGAGCAACCTTTGCCATGGCCTCAGCAACAGGCCGAGCAACAGCGTAGGGTGCTGGGGTATGGGCGCAACATGTTTACTAGTGTTTCAGTCCGCTGAACAACCAGCGCGTATACCCCTAGGCCTGCTAGAAATAAAGGATAGGGAAAAGTTGCAGCTCAGTTTAGATAACCTGACTCCAGACACTATGAACTCCACATCGCTTCAATGGGAATTGAATAAAAATCAACAAATATTTCAACTCTTTATGCCGGGGCGTTGTCGGATGATATGGAGTGATGTCGAGGTGAGTTGTGAGTTTTGCGGGTCTTTATCCCAGTCCCTAATCAACCTTGATCGGAGCAATTACTAGACTATGCCAACTACATCAGAGCTGCCCCCTAAGTTAATTGTGATTGTGGATGATCATGAGGCTGTCCTGGCAGGCACCCTCAATCTGTTGCAAACGCAATATCCAGACACCAAATTTCTAACTGGCCAAGATGCTCAATCTGCAAAGGATATCATTGCCCAAGATCAGCCTGATCTGGCGATTATGGATCTTTCTATTCCTCCCCAGGCAAATGCGCCTGCTCAAACAGAGGTTGGCATTCAGCTGCTGCGCGATCTGATGACGGACTACCCACAGCTTAATTTTGTTGTGCAAAGTGCTCATGTACGTTCTTTAGTAAGACTCAAGCCTGCCATTGAAATGCACCAGGGTGGGTTCACCATTTCTGATAAAAGTGCCCCCATGCGAGAGATGTTGACCAAGGTGGACTGGTCGCTGCAAGGTTTGGTCTACACGCCGCGCGAGATGCGGGTCAAACTAGAAGTGAAACCGGAATGGTTAGAGGTATTACGGTTGGCGTTTCAAGAGGGGTTGCAAGATAAAACAATTGCAGAAAAGATGTGCATATCTGAGCGCACCGTACGACACTATTGGACCAGAGTGCAGGATGCCCTGGGGGTATATCCAGATGAGGGAAAAAATATGCGCATTCAAACAGAAATTCGGGCGCGTCAGGAGGGTCTGTTGGATTAAATGGGCACACGCGTCTTCAAACGGTGGCTGCTTGATGGTGTCCGGGGCATTTTACCTGGGATTCCCATTGTTGGTGCTGTGGTGGCGGCTCGACTCCTGGGTATTTTTCAACCCTTTGAGTGGCAGGCGTTGGATGCTGGGTTGCGATCGCGACCCGCAGAAATCACCGATCAGCGCATTACGGTAGTTGCCATCACTGAAGAAGATATTCAAGCCATTGGCGAATACCCACTGCCCAGTGGAGTATTGTCCGATTTACTAACAGACGTGAATCAGTATCAACCCACCGTCATGGGTTTGGACATATTGCGCGACATCCCCATAGAACCCGGTCACAAGGATTTTATTAAAACGATCCAAGACCTGGACAACTTAGTTGTTATCAACAAAATTTTACCGCCCAGTATTCCTCCCCCTACCGATGCTCCAGAATCTCGCATCGGTTTTGTTGACACTTTGTTAGACGATGATGGTTTTGTTCGTCGTAGTCTCTTAGGGGCAACAGATGAGCACAATAACTATCGTTTTTCCTTCACCATCCGCCTGGCTGAAGCTTACCTGGTTCAAGCAGGGCTAATGCTCGAAAATGGCCTTCGTAACCCTAGCGCTATGCGGTTTGGGTCTGTGGAGCTAGTACCCTTTGAACCCAACACAGGAGGATATGTTCAAACAGATGCAGGGGGTGAGCAGATACTCATCAATTTTCGCAGCGGCTCCACCCCATTTGACATCATTACCTATCAAGATATTCAAACTGGGGAGTTCTCTCCAACCCTGCTTAAAGATCGCCTTGTTTTAATTGGAGTCACCGCCCAAAGTGTCAAAGATATCGTCAATACCGCTGCTATTGATGGCTTTAACCCTGGTTTGGTAACCGGTGTAGAATTACAGGCCCATGCCATTAGTCAAATTATCAATGCTGTTTTAGATGATCGCCCTTTATTAAGAGGGTGGCCCGACTGGGTCGAATATACTTGGATTGTCGGCTGGGGTATGTTGGGTATTGTCTTAGCCCGTTTCAAAATTAAAGCCACCTATTACTTTGTCAGCCTTGTCATCCTGGTCTTAGGCCTAACATTTATCAGCTATGGATTGTTATACATCGGCTGGTGGATTCCGCTCATTCCCGCTGCCGTTGCCTTCTTCTTAAATGGTGTCGCCCTATATCCCTCCTATAGAAGACAATATGAGCTGACGCTACGTCTAGAAGATCGTCAGCAGCTTATAGAGCGCACATTTGACCAAATTCACAACGGGCCACTGCAAAAATTGTCGACTATCTTGTCGCGTGTATCCGAAGACCCAAATTTCTCTTCTGACCTACATCGTGACTTACGATCCCTCAATCAAGAATTGCGGGGTATCTATGAAGCCATGCAGCAAGAGTTTCTGGTTGAGGAGAGCTGTTGTTTACAGCTAGATGGTAACCGCATTATTCGATTAAATCAGCCGCTGCATGAAATGCTCTATGAGGTCTATGAACATACGTTACAGCGCAATGAATTCCCTCACTTTGAAGGCATTAAAGTCCACATTAGAACTTTCGAGCCGATGTTAGAACAAGGCTTAAGTGATGATCGCAAGCGAGAGATTGGCCGCTTTTTAGAAGAAGCCCTCTGCAACGTGGGTAAATATGCCAGAAGTTGTTCTCGCTTAGTGGTAATTTGTCGTCAAGAAGACTCTAAAAATATAATTCGCGTTGTAGATAACGGGGTGAGTCAAGATCCTAATCAAAATTATCGACGGATTGGTCGAGGCACTCAGCAAGCAACTAAGCTAGCTAACCATCTGGGCGGTTACTTTGAACGTCAACGTTTGGAACCCCGTGGCGTCTGTAGTGAACTTTATTGGTCCACACGCAAAGCAAAGTGGAAGTCCCGGTGAGGCAGCCAGCCAAGGCACCACAATGCCCAATGATTTTCAATGCAAAGACGAGTCACTCCTATCAAAGTGGAGAGGAGTGACTTAGAACGTTTGTTTCCTACGACCGCTCTGTTAGGGAGTTGAAGCCCTCTTCGGAAACAATAAAGGTGAGGAAGCGACAAAAACTCACCACCGCCCTAGTCTATAGGTTGCGTGTTGCTCAAACCTTTGACGTCGCTCTCCTTCAAGGTCTGATAATGGGACATAGCGGTACAACACCCAGCCAACACAGTTTCAGGCTGTATAACCTGATACGCTCAAAGATAACGAGCAAAAATCAAAAATTATTCGTTGCTTCATATCTGCTTAAGCTTTGCTCCATATTTTGCAGTATTTCTCCATATTTGTTTATTTATTAGGAGACTCAGATCAGCCTTTATAAATTCAAGACGTGCTATCTATTGTCTTGCAATATGGAGCGAGCTGATTTGCTCGATTGAGATTAAGGTATCCGCCAGTGCTGGTTAAGGAGACAAATCGAACTATAGGATCCCCTAAATTATGATGGTTCAGATTTCAGTCTTTTGAGGAGCAACAATGCTAGACATCATAAATCACGATAGATGTGCCCATCATGTCTGACCGTGGCTAAGTTGCTCAAGGATGCTAGCTGATCTTCAGACTATACCTTAGTTGTATAGCCTGAAAAGTTATAATAATTTATTCTAATAGAAAATCAAAAGTTACCAACGTTTCTTATGTATTAAAATAATTTCCTATGCCTTATTCTTTGTGAGAAAATTCTCATGAAAAACATCAAATAATCAACTGATTTCTCATGAGAAATACAAAGAATCTGGTCGCTACTGGTGACCAGATATTTTATTTAAATGCCATTTAAATAAAATATTAATTATCTGCAAAGTATGACCAATCTAAGCATGTTTGATTCAAAATATTTGCCATTGTGCAAAGCCGGCTCGCAACTTGAGGTGCTCGTTCAAAGTTAGAACCCCAATTCTTGATCGTCTTTTCAGAATAGCCAGTAATGCGATGCAGCTCTTTAATACAAAGTCCCTTGTATCCATATTCAGTGGGCTTAATATTATGCATCTCAGGAACCCACTTAGCGCAGTACTCGGCAGGGCTCAAAGGCTTGTCCATAAACTCGTCTATACCTGATTTCCTTATTTTGGTTCTTTTTACAGTTTGCATTGTGGATTGGTTAGTGTCACATAGTTGCTAATAACTAGCCAAACCATAGGTTATTTAGTCTTAAATGACGACTATTTTCACTCTAAAAAACTATATTTTTTATCTATGCATAGAATAAGTGTTTGGCTCGATTTGTGGGTTTTATTTGGCTAAACCAGAGCTTATCAAAGTTTTTATGCGAGTTCAAACGTGTACAACATGAATCTTTAGTATCAATGGCCGTAATGTTATTTTCAAAACTTATATTCTTATGCTTATAGAAAAGATAGACTTAAGCCAATTTTTCCGGAAAGGACTTAGTCAAACTTGAACCCTTAGCTAAGGTTCATCTACTGAATAAAAGTCTCCTATTCTCCTATTATTAATATTTTGATCATATGGTTTAAATTTGATTGTTCTTATGAGTTAATTGATAGTTGTGGTCCCCTTGGGGACATTGGCAGTACTCATCTGGGCTCTACCGCAAGAGTATTTGGGATATATTTCTTCAGCTAAACGGTCTGTTGTAAATTGATTTACACTGCTTGGAGATGTTGCTAGGCTGATTCTCGTAAGGCAGACCCTGACTCTATTTGGTTGATCATTCTTTTGATAGATCAAAAATATGTCTTGTTGAGAGCAAATAGAGTTATTGCCATCTTTATATAGAATGTAAAGCCTTTCGTTGGGCTTTTACCTGAAAAAAAATAATTTGTTTTCATGGTCAAAATAATACTTATAAGTGATGGTGAGTCAGACTATCAGACACTTGAACAAGGGCTTAATATATATGGATATGACGTAGTTTCAACCAATCGAGGCGATGACGGTCTCCTGTTGGCGCTGACCGAAGCTCCAGATTTGGTGATGGTAGACCTAGATGCACCCGTGGTAGATGGGTGGCAGTTAATTAAAAATCTGAAGCAATCTAGAGCCACGTGGCTGATTCCGGTTATTGTCATAGCAGAGCGATCAGTAGATGGGCAACTGCTCATTCAAGCCGGCTTTGATGCCTATGATCGGAAGCCTCTTTCCCTCAAGCACCTTTTACAAAGAATTGAAATTCTGTTATCTTCTTCAGATTCTCCTCAGGGAAAGGCAAGTACGGTGCAGCCTATTCCGTTGCAACCTCAAACAGTTGATTCTGTACAAAAGAAGATGAGTCTGGAGAAATCCTTATCTTCTACACCAGTTGTTTATGTGGATGACAATCCGACTGATAGTCAGGTGATGTCTGAGATTCTACAGAATGCGGGCTACAGCTACGTTAATATTTCTGATCCTCTACAAGCTTTGCCGCAATTATTGGAGTTAAAGCCCCAGATTATTTTTCTGGACTTAGTTATGCCCATGGCCAATGGCTATGAGCTATGTTCTCAGATTCGGCGTATTACGGGTTTCAAGAAGACGCCAATTGTCATCGTAACCAATAATAATGGCATTATTGATCGGTTGCGCTCCAAATTTGTTGGTGCGTATGGATTTTTGCATAAACCCATCAGAGAGAAACGTGTTCTGGCTATGTTAAAGAAATATGGCTGTAAACCCAATCAGACACTGGCTGATAACATGGTGCCCCTGAGTAGTCTCTCTTCATCAAATACCGTTTTTAAGCGCTAGACTTTAGGCAAAACTTTCTGTATAAAAGGGGCCTAGAGGAAATGTAAGAGAACCGTCAGGATGTGGCACAGTTACGAGGAGACTTAAATGCAGCTATTTGGCTGGTGCATCGTCACCATAGTTTGAGGCCACTGGCCCATCTGGGATGAGGCCACTAGTAATGATTGAAAGAGGTCAAAATGTTCTGTATGGGCAAAATACCACAGATATATCGGAGCATCTCTTACGCGGTACTAGAGGCTTCTCATTAGTCAATATTGTCAAGCAAGAGTCTGTGGATTTTGCAGGTGGTTATGGTTACTTGCTGGAGGCTGAGATGGACGGGATGACTGTGATGCAGTGTGTCTATGTACCAGCTGATGGGCAATATATTCGATCATTGGCAACAGGGGCACGTGGTGCGTTTAGCAATGGACTACCTGCGGTAGAAGAGATTGCTGGTTCAGTTATTGTTAATGATTAGAGGCTGTCATTACGGTTATTTGACTTATCGCGGCGCTCGCTACAAAGCCTGGTAAGTACTCAGCAGATGTGCATTGAGCATTTGCCCTGGCAACCGTCAGGGCTTTTTTCATGTGAGGATATCCTATAAAGCTCTGTCAAAAGGGTGTGAGGCTTGCCAAAATTAGGTGATGGCTGTCCCAGATAAGTCTAAGATTTGCTAGCATGACTCCAAACTTACTACATTATCGTTGTCTTTAGATTCCATGTCCCTGGGTAGCTCGGATTCAGTCGTTGTTGATTTAGAGAATAAATCTATCTGTTAAACGGGTTGATAGCCTACAGTTAATAGGTAGATTCATGCTGAAGATCAGCAATGCCCGAATTATCATCTCGGGAATAACTGTTGTTAAATGACCTAGTCTTCTCTCTATTATTGAGCGGAATCATCTAGCGAATAAAATAATTAGGCACTTTTAAGCTCATGACAAGCTTTAATTATTATTATGACGTGCTCAATTTAGAGCCAGGCAGCACAAAAGAAGATATTAAACGAGCTTATCGCCGTTTAGCCCAGCAGTGGCATCCAGATAAATTTTCTAAAAAGCCAGATCAACTGCCAGAGGCACGGGAGAAATTTGAGTTAATCAAAGAAGCCTACCACAAGCTTATTCATTCTCCCTATGGGGATACATTAAAAAATGTAAGTACTAAAATCTCAGTACGTCCTCCCAGCGCTGAGGAGCATTATCAAGAGGGGATTGGGTTGCTTCGAGCGGGTAAACGTAAACAAGCGGTTGAGAGTTTTAACCAAGCTATTCGCAAAAGGCCAAACTATTTACAAGCGTATCAGGCTAGGGCGTTTACCTTAGAACAGCTCGGTTTAGGCCTGCAAGCTAAAGCCGATTTTGAAAAGGTGGCTACGCTCAAACAGCAAATGTCGTCAGCCCCATCCTCAAACCCTGATGTGAATGGCCGACCTGATGTTGAACGTACATTTCAACGGGGGGTGCTTCAGTTCAAATCGCGAAGATATGGAGCTGCGATTGAACATTTCACTACGGTCATTCATCTTAATCCTAACCATATAGAAGCCTATCGGTATCGCAGCCAGGCCTACTTTCGTCGAGGCTATGACGATAAGGCTAATGCAGATTTTAGACGCCTGCGCGACTTGGAGCAACAAGCTAAGGAACCAGCATCAAGGCCATCGTCCTCATCGAGGCCATCGTCCTCACCGAGAAAGTCCTCACCGAGAAAGTCCTCACCGAGAAAGTCCTCTCATTCAACGTCTAGATCTTTGTCTAGATGGCAGTGTATTCATACGTTGTCGCGCCATACGGGGGATGTTTCTGCTGTTGCGATCGCAAGAGACGGAAAAAAACTAGTCACGGGCAGCCACGATAAAACCCTACGGTTGTGGAGCGTCAAGACCGGCAGTTTACTGAGAACCCTCAGTGGCCATAGTCAAGCAGTTCACTGTGTTGCGGTTAGTTGGGATGGTAAATTGATCGCTAGTGGTAGTGCCGATACCACCATCAAACTTTGGGATATGCGCACAGGGGAATTACTGCGCTCGTTTGGTAATTTAATCTCGGGACATTCAGCTACGGTTACGGCCCTAGCATTTAGCCCCAATAACCAGTTTTTAGTCAGTACGAGTCAAGATGCAACGGTGCGTCTGTGGTCCTTAAAGTCTGGCAAAGAAATTTATGCCCTTAAGGACTATCCAGAAGAAATCTTAGCTTTAGCCATGGGGTGGGATGGCAAAGCCATGGTTTATGGAGGAAACAGTAATCAGCTGCATATACGACACACTAAAACTGGCAAATTAATTCGTTCTTTCTCCATTGATAGCCAACCTAATCGAGCTGTAGCTTTAAGCCGCCAGAGTTCTCTTTTGGCAGTCGGTAGCGGCGACAAAATTGTGATGTGGAATCGTCAGTGCCAGAAAAAACTGTTTGAACTCAAAGGTCATACTGCTGCTGTAAGTTCCTTAGTCTTTAGTACAGGTAATCAGATTGTTGTAAGTGGTAGCTACGATCAAACAATTAAGCTTTGGAATGCAAGCACTGGACAAAATATTGATACTCTAACAGGGCATCAAGCCGCTGTCTGCTCCGTTGCCTGTAGCTTAGATGGCAAAGTGATTGTAAGCAGCAGTGCTGATACAACGGTTAAGATTTGGCAGCAGACTTAAGGCATATTTATTAGTTGTTGCCAGTTTGTTGGACGGTGTACCCCTTATCTTGTAGCAGTTGAACTACACTATCGTCACCGACTAAATGGGCAGCACCAACCACCACCAAGTAGTCTTCGGGTTGATTAATATAAGATTCAATGTCCGGCATCCAGTTCTGATTACGCTGTACCAGCAGAGCATCATAGGCCTCAGGAAAACCGGCAAAGCCCTCTAGTATCAAACTTTCAAATGTAGGGGCATCACCTGATTTCCAGGCTGAAATCATTGAACCCATTACGGTTTCTAAGGCATCTAATTCTAAAATGGTTTGCTTAACGAGGTCTGCCTGGATAGACGGAGGCATATCGTCTAAGAACCCAAATTGTTCTTCAATGGTTTCCAAGGCTAAGACATTTTTATTGGCTAGGCTCGCTTCATTGAAGAAATAGGTATCTACGCCATAGGCTGGCTCAAAGCCTAGCTGTAAGAGTTTGAAAACCGATAGGTTGATGAAGAAAGCCCAAGGTTCAAAGTTGTTAAATCCAGCGAAGGGCAGGCCTATGGCGGTAGCTGTTTCTTGTGCTAGTCGATAGGTCTCGTCATCGAGGGCGTTATAGATGACTTCATCTGGGCTATCGGGTGCTGCTGCTGCCAAAAAGGTTTGTAGAGTTTCTGGGCTTTCGGATGCACCAATGTTAACTTCAAAAACAACGGTTTCGGCATCTTCAAATGCAGCTTCAATAGGCTGAGCCAAGGGATAATCCGTCTCTCTTAAAAGATGGATGGCACCAAGCAGATACACCGTGTTGTTAGGGGATTCAATTTCCCATAGGAAGGTCTTATCTTCAGCCTGGCTTGGTTGTACTAAGCTGAAAAAAGCAGCCAATGGCAGCATTGCTGTCAGGCAAGTTCTAGAGAAAGGACTTTTAATGTTCATGGCTTCTGTATTTGAAGTTTAAACATAGATAAGCTGTGCAATTTTCCAGGTCTAACACACATAGAGACTAAGTGTCATTATAGATTAAGGTTTAGTGGATGGTACGGCATCGCTAATTCTGGCGTTATCGTCATGCATTTATGTAGGATAGTGATGACGAATCCAGAGCTTAAAGGGCGCACGAATGTACGCCCTGAGTAAGACAGTGGGGTGTCTAGTAAAAATTTTAGAGCTCTCCCAGTGATAACCTTTTAGTCTAAAATTCGCTCTCTTACGATGCGAATGCTGCCCCAAGGAGATAGTCTTCCCTGAATTTGTTGTTCTAAAAGCATGGCTAACACATATGCTTTAAGTGCCTGGTTACGTTTATTTAGGTAGCTCATGTCAGATAGTTTTTTGTTCTGGGTTAGTTGTTTAATAATTTGAGTGTTTTTACCCAGGGGATGAGCTTTTGTCAAGGAATACCACATAGATGATGCCATCAGCAAATGGGCACACGTATTCATGACATTTCGTTGGGAGGCAAACTGTCGTGAAAAGCTTTGTTCAAAGTCGTTTTCAACGTGAGTAATCCACTTAGGATACATGAGATGTATAAGCCCTATCTCATTGCCACTTAATTGCTTCAGTAGCTTAGGCATCTGCTTTGTACCCGTACACCCTTTTTTGAGATCAGCAAGCAGTATTTGACCAATGGCTGTGCATTTAGACATGTCCTGTAGCTCTATAGATATGCCCTCCTCACATAATGTCCAAGCTGTTTTTAGGTCACGGATACGTGCCACTATATGATGCTCAGTCAACGTCAAAAACTCAATAAGTATTGCTAAAACAGTTTTGACAACTTTAAATGCTAAGTCCCGAATAGGATAATCGTGCAAACCAAGTCTTTTCTCAAACTGACGAAAGGTATTCCCTAATTGATAGTGCCTCAAAATAGGACTCTGATCGGTCCAACTGGCTAACTCCAGAATAGCTTTCCTCTGTTGAGAGATCCCATAACCTTTGGCTTCGGTGCGTGCTCTTTGGATTTTCTGATAGATGCTGGTGACAAGCTTTAAGGCCATTATCAGGTTATCAACAGTGGTTACATCAAGCCCGAGTCTGGTAGTGTGGTGAGAGCTAAACCTGTTATGGGGCAGCAACTCTATGAGATTGAAAAAAGCCTTGCCATCCATCTGCTGATATTTTAGACAGACATCTATGGTTCTGGAGACTTGTGTTTTAAGTTGTTGTGCCCAGTAAATCTGATGGGATAGCTGTTGGTTAATGGCATGTCTCCAGGCTTTACTTTGGTTTAGATTAATATTTGCTAGTTGACAGATGTCATCTTGAGTACACCAGCCGCCAGATGACTGTTGCTGGATTAGTCTCTCCTGAAAAAAACTTACTTCTTCAGTGATTTTTGGTAGTCTAAACGCAAAATTGCCGTGGCCATATTTTTGCGTCAGCCAGGTGCAAAATGTAGTCGCATCCTGAGGCCGAATACCCATAATTGGCTGCAATGCCATATCAGCCGTAAAAACAGGCTTTAACCAATAGTCTGGTTGATGAGCAGCACCTGTTGATCTGCGCTGTTCATCAATAAACAATTGATATTCACAAGCCATGACATGTGTTTGATCAATCTCCAGGTTACGGGCAACGGGCACCAACCGATCAAACCGCTGAACTATTTTTACCTCTGCGGCTTTAGTGCGCAATATTGGATCATCAGAATTTAAATGGGTATCTAGGGCATTCTCTAACCGTGTCCGCAACGGCAAGTCAACCTGCATAGCTTCGGCTAAACAATCATAGACAAGTTTGAAAGCCACTACACTCTTGGTGCCTGATGTGGCTAATTTGTGAGCCTCTTCAATAATGCGAGTTGCGTTGCTTTGGGCCGCATATAAACGAATGGTTTCTGACCACCATGCATGTAAAATACGCGCAATCAAAAGATGCTCACACCGTTTATTTTTAATCATCGAAGCGGCTAAATATTCTTGAATACAGCGATGATTAAATTCATAGAAGCCGACTTTATCACTTAAGGTCAGTAGACCAACATCGTTGACGACGTAGGAAATGAAGGTTTCAACACTAATTTTTTCACCCCCTGGACACTCATTTAAGCTTTTGCGTACAAGGCTTTGAATAGTCTGATCCTCAAGCGAGAACAGTAGTCGTTCTTTCATTACTAGTTCAAAGGCTAAACCCTGAAGCACTAAAAGCGTTTGATCAGCGGTTAGTTGGATGCTCTTTTGCTGTCCTTCAGAAACAGTGCGACGCTCGATCATCACTTTACAAATCTCTTTATAAAGTGCTCCTCGTGATTTAGGCAGTTCGTACCCATTCTCATAGATGGTGATGATCATAATGAGTAATAATGGCGTACTCGTCAGCTGAAAAAGGTAGGGATTTCGCTTGATCCTAACAATCAACTCATTGGCTTTACGATGAGCTTTGACGACAGTGGCTGCTCTATCT
Source organism: Leptothoe sp. EHU-05/26/07-4 (assembly GCF_043421015.1). Lineage (NCBI taxonomy): Bacteria > Bacillati > Cyanobacteriota > Cyanophyceae > Nodosilineales > Cymatolegaceae > Leptothoe > Leptothoe sp. EHU-05/26/07-4. The sequence continues at coordinate 1,104,257 of NZ_JAXSQV010000002.1, read as the reverse complement.
CTTTTGTTTTTAGCGCCCTGACTTTTCATCTCTTCGTGATGCTCATACCATGAAAGAATAAACCTCTCTGCCTGTTTGAAGTTGATCGAGCGAATTTCGAGAAATGTTGTAATTCCTTTGATGATCTCTTTGCGATCTGTAAAAGGACGAGATGTTACGATAAACGCTGAATCTGGATATAATCGAATCTGTTGAGAAATCCAGTGTCCTATTTTTGCTTGGTCTTGTTCATTACCAATTTCATCCATGCCATCGAGCATTACCAGGCAACGCCCTCGCTTTAACTGGCGATGAAACCATCCCAACGCAGGGTTCAATGTTTGAATGGATTCCTGGGTTTCGACCAATGTTGCCAAATTTTGAGATGGATCACTCAAAATAGTTGAAGTGATTTCTCTAAGGGGTAAAAAAACGGGAATTAATCGCCTAAACTTACGGGTGGCCTTAGTGCGTTTTACGCCTGAACTGGCCAATAGCAGGTACTTAAGCAGGGTGGTTTTACCAGCACCAGGATTACCCGTAATCATAATGGGTTGATATTTTCGAGTGCCCCCTCTGCTGGTCAACGATTGCCAAATGGCAGATAGACCATATTCATCGGTTGGGCGTATGGGGGTTTTGTGGTAATCGTCATAGGAGAAGTTAAAAGAGATATAGACTTCTTCTAGCTCACAGTTAAAGGCAAGATTGGCCTTAGATCCGGGGAGTTCAAAATCACCATAAAGGGTTTGTACAAACTTTTGATAGCGATCTATAAACCTTAGCGGAGCCTGATAGCGTAACAGTTGAATCAATAAGCTGACTCCGTCAAAAAGGTAATCTGCCAGAGAGTCTACTTTTTCTCCTAGCTTTGTTTCTAGTCTTTTTGTGAAACGTTGAAAGAGGTTTTTGAGAATTTCTAGAAAAATTGCTGATGTGAAGGAAAAAAAGAAAACCTCGCTGATGTCTAAATTGGATACTTTCTTACTCCAGATCAGTGCTGCGGCGATGCCACTAGACATCGCAATATTGGTGCCAAATTTCGATAAAAATAGCTGTAGCCCAGGAAATGGATTATTTGGGGTAGTCATGGCAATAGACGAACACACTCACAGGACTTATAGTTCTATATAGTTCTGGGTTATGTACGTAGTATTTGTGCCAGACCCTAAGCCGATTTCTGGGGTAACTCTTTAAGGCGGGAAATAAATACAGCTTTCAGGTGTGTATAAATAAACACCTCAGTCAAAGACCAGAAAAAGAGCTCTGCAGCAATGCTCAGAGCCATGTATCGTACCCATGCAAAGTAAAGTTGGGAACGATGTCTCTTACTATACGAGAGCGCAGTCAAAAAGTCGCCGATTGTATCAAAACGAATGCAAAGCAAGGGATAGAGTCGATAGCAACCACCCTTGGCATCAGCAAAAGTAGTGTGCATCGTCATCATCAGGCCATTGCACGTCGCAACCAGCATCCGGAATCAGGTTTGTGGGAAACTGCGGCTGGGACTGCCTGGCTATTACGTCTGGTGGTGGGGGTGATCTATCACTTTGGCATTAAGCACGGGGTAGGAGCCGAGAGCCTATCGGAGTTCTTCAAAGCCGTTCACCTCGATACCCATGTGGGGAGTTCTGCGAGTGCGCTACGTCAACTCAAACACCGTCTCTATGAGGCCATAATGGCCTACGAAACGGCGCAAGCCGAGCAGTGCCAACCGGTCAACAAACCTGGCATCTGTCTCGGAGGGGATGAAACCTTTTTTGGCCTGCCGATTCTGGTGCTGGTGGAGTTAGCCAGTGGGTTCATTTTTACAGAAGTGGAATGTGAGAACCGCCGTTATGACACTTGGCTCAAACAGACTGAGACCTGGTGGCATCAGACCCAATGGCAGTGTCACTTTATGGTCAGTGATGGAGCTCGTGCCTTGGTCAAACTAGCGCTCTGCGGTCTGGGAACAGCCAGTGTGGCGGATCTATTCCATGCGATGCGGGCGCTCGGACGTCCTATCGGCAGTGCTCTGGGACGTCAACTCGCTCAGCTTGAAAAACAAGTAGACACCCTTCACCACCAATTAGGCCAAACAACAGACAAGGCCAAGCAACAGGTCTTGTCTTCGCAGCTAGAGTCCCTCTCTCACCAACACCAACAGCTTGAACAAGATCAACACATTTACCATCAGGCCTTGGCAGACATTAGCCAAGCGGTCCATCCCTTCACGCTCGACACGGCCCAATGGCAATTCTTCGACGGCTTAACCACACAACTGACCGTTCCCTTGAGCACCTTGAGCAAGTTGACTTGTCTCTATGGGGGCGATACGGCTCAAAAAGCGATTGCCACCTTTCAAGCTCAGATCCCCCATTTTGCCACGGGGATTCATGCCTGGTGGCAGTGGGTGATCCAGGCCTTAGCCACTGAAACTCAGGAGGTTGACCTCCAAAATTGGGTACTGACAGCCTTGTTGCCCTGGGTCTACTGGTTACAACAAGCTGATAAAACTCGACAGCCTCACCTCAAATCTCGCTATCAACAGGCCGCTAGCGATGCCTATGATCAGCTCATGGCCCAGACGATGACCCTACAGATGGATGCCCCTCAACACCAACACTGGGTGCAGTGGTGTCAGTGGATGTGTGCAAAGTATCAACGCACCTCCTCTGCTGTCGAAGGGCGCAATGGCTATTTGTCGCAGCGCCATCATGTCAACCGAGGCTTTTCTCATCAGTCGTTGAAGGTGCTTACCATTATTCACAATTTCGACCTGAAACGACCCGATGGCACCACCGCCGCACAACGACTCTTTAGACAGCCTTTTCCGGACCTATTTGAATGGATTCTCAGTACGATTGATGAGCTGCCAATGCCTAGACGGTCATATAAAGCACATCAGATACAACCGTTACACGCAGAACTTTTCCCGGCTTAAGTTGTTACCCCATTTCTGTAGACCCTGTTGGCAGAAACCGGCAATTGCGATCGCACCCAAGCCGATAGTAATAGTCCTCTGATAGGTCAATAGAAACTGTAGTGCTCTTAGACCAGCAGCACGAAAAATGGAAGCCTGAAACAGGACCAAGATAGAGAGAAATCAATTGCGGCTTAGCCAGTGAAAAACGACTGCGAGAGTAATCTACCACTCCAGCACAGGCAGTTAAAGCGCTTGCACTAAATAATCACCCCATTACCCCATCACTCATCCCCCCATCTACATCCCCAACCTGGGTCTTTAGTTTTGTGCAGGCAGTTAAGCCGAGTCTGACTGTGGCAATAGGCTTACTCTAAAAATTTGATAGTGGCCCACCCTACTAAATGCTTGAATGTTGACAGCAGAATGGTTCCACATCCAGCTTTTCTCAAGCTGTCTCAAGGGGGATATCGATTGGATCTTTGCTGATATTTTTTCGTTGAAATTTCCCAGAGGTAAAGACTCTAGCATCTGTCTGAGATTTTCAATTGAAAATGTTGACTCAAATCCAATGTAGTATTTTAATCCCGGTAGAGCATTAACTCCATCCAGCGTGCGCAATACTCGGTCATCGTAGTATTTATCCTGAAATTGTTGCCAAGCAATCAACTCATCTGGGGTCAGGTTATTGTTTTCATAGACACTAAAGACACTTAGCTCTGGGTAGGCAACACGCAGGTAATGAAAATCTGCATATTCCCAAGGGACTAGAACAGAAAATGGCTGGTCACCTGCGTCAAGCTGAATCTTGTCGATAGCTGTTGCGAACTGATCGGTCCTGACTTCGTGCTCGGTTAAGGGTTGGATCAGGGCTGCGCTGACGATAATACTCACCATGCCAGCCGCCCAAAGGGTTCGATAACTGGGTTTAGGCATACGATTGGCCCATATCTTTAGAGTATCGAGGGCTAACCACACCAGGCCAGCCAAAGGGATAACGCTGAGGGTCAGATATCGGGTTTCCAATCGTGAAAGAATTACAAGGAATGGTACTGTTGCTAGACAAAGCCAGACGACCATAAACCATTTCCAGCGTCGGTTAGGGTTGAGTAACGCTAGGGGTAGAGCTAGTAAAAATAAACCATAGGTGAGCGATAGCTGAAAAAGCTTAGCGACCAGTGGCTTAGTTTGCTGATTGGCCACTGCCATAAATTCTAAAAATTGGCTAAGGGGAATTTTTAATACAAATAGCGTTAGGCCAAAGAGGATTAAGGAGCCAATGCCAATGGCGACGATGCGCAAGATGGCGTTCCGTAATGAGCATTTATATTGGCCAAAGAGCAGAATAGTTGCGGCGAATGAAATATATATCCATGCGTGAACGTGTTTGGTTAACCCAGTGAGTGCAAGGAAAATAGCGGAAAGTATTAGCCACCTGAGCCACGTTTGGTGTTCAAGTGACATTAGTAGAAAGAGACAGGAAAGGGCAGCAAATAAAAGAGCGGGTATATCAGGGCAGGTCTTAAAGGCGAGAAACACCGTCATTGGTGCAAAGAGGGAGAGAAGTGTTGCTTGACCTAGTCCCTTGGCACCGGGCATGAGTAACCGCAGGGTGAGATATCCGGTTACAGCTAGAGCGACAAGCATTAGCAAATAGACTACTATGACCGAGTTAACAAAATCCAGACCTGGCCCATGGAATGCGGCGATCCCTTTCATGATTGCTATGTGGCCAAGGCGAGAAACGTTAAAGCCTGGTATACCGCTGGGTTCAAAGCCTTCGTAGAGAATCTGTTGCCAGGGTATGTAGGCGGCTGTGTAGAGATAGCCTGGTTCATCCCAGTGCAGTCGGCCATCATGGCTAATCCATAACCATAGTGCAATTGCGAATACACCCAATAGGAGTTCGCTCCATTTGAAGGCGATTTTCCCCCGGAGACTATTCATAAGGAGGTGTCCTGCGAGATTGTGCTAGAACAGCCGTGCCATGTTGTTTTTGCGAATCGATCAGATTACGCGATGTGAATTGGGAACCACTAAATTGGCAATCGTTGCGGGATTTGTGTCAAGGACAACAATGTTGTTAGGGAAATATACTGACAAAGCTTGAGGCAATGCTAGCAAAATTGTTCGTTCTTATGTATTGAGCTTATGAATCGTTATGATAGCTTCCGTTAATTATGAACAAGCTATTCGGATTATTTTTATGTAGCTAATAAAGGACCTGCTCACCTAACTAACTAAGACGTCTATACTTTTGTTTCAGACGAATACCGATGTTAGAGACTTGTCAATAAAGAGTTTGGTAATATCTTGCTAGAGTCGTAACAATAGTATCCACTCCCATAATGCAGATGCTTGCAAAAAACAAGTTATTCAGTCTCTAATCAGTTTCATTTAAGGCAATACTTCTGCGACCGTCAGCGACAGATCACCAAAATTGGACGATGAGATATGATCGTTCCCACTCAACAGATTTTTCTCAACATAAGAACCATCCATCAATTCCAACACTAAAATCGTTTTCTCCTGAGGATTTACGATCCAATACTCAGGAATATCAATTGCCTCATACTGGATTCGTTTAGCGATATAATCACGGTCTCGCTGAATCGCTCCAGGGCTAACTACCTCAACTACCAGAAGGGGAGGAGCCATCGATAATCGAATGGTGTTCCGCTGCTTGAGCTGTTCAATGTGCTCTCCACGAATCACAGTTAAATCAGGGTATCGGTTTTTAGGTTCCCCATAGACCTCTAACTCCAACCCATGACTCCGAACTCTTTGATAACCAACCTTAGCTACAAATAGGGTAAGCAAAAGGGTAGCAACTTCAACATTCAACCCTGATTCTGGTGGCAACTCAATTAATTCTCCATTAAACAGCTCGTATAGCTTATCGCTGTTGTCGTCGTAGGCGAGATAGTCTTCAAATGTTTGAAATCGTGGTTTGAGCTGAACCATGGAATATCACCTGCCTTTAAGCAATGGATAACGGTGCTGACAGACTTGGGCAACTGCTAACTGAACTATTACCACGACCTGAGCAATTTGGTACAAAAATATTATAGCGCTGCTGTTGCAAACAACTGTTTGCTTAAAAAACTGACCGAGCGATCTCGCGTGCGATCGCTCAGCCTCCAAACCCTAGCTAATCTTCACCTTTTTGGTCAAAATTGCCATTACCTCATTAGGGCGTCCGGTGGGTAGCGGACGGCTCCAGTCGTTGGGGTCGGTGTAGTTGAGTCTATGCAGCAGCTTGATGGTGGTCTGCACAAAATGCAAACTCCCTAGCAGCAGATGCCGTCCTGTTTCATAGGAGGATTCTGGCAGTGGATCAGGTAGATTGGTGAGCGCTAATGCGTCCTGGTTTGGGTCTTGAAACATGGTTCTGGTTCTCCAGAGAAACGATAGGAAAGCCAGAACCTAATTCCTCAGCCCCCACGAAATGTGTGGCAAATCGCAGGGGTTGAGGCATAATAACCCCATCCCAAGGATTGCTTTGGAATCCGCGGGTAGCCATCGGTTAGGTGTCGCCACACCTGCCGATGGTGCTAAGTATTAGGTTCTAGTAGAACAGCTGCACTGGCAGCATTGAGTTACCTTAGAACGGCAACCAGGCTTTCGTCAAGCTGTCTTTAACGGCCTGTTATCAAGGTTTTTGAGAGCCATATTTAACTTGGAAAACACTCATTTCTCTTCTAAGCTGCTAGCAAGGTATTCATTTGTTCTTGCAATTTAGACGATACTACGAGAGGTTGATAGACTTCGCCTTCATAGGGCCGCCAAACATAGCCTGGGCTAAATGGTCGAAATGTTGAGGGTTGGTCAATTGATCGCCAGAGTGTTTCTGATAGGACTAAGCCTGGACAATCTAGATCAGTCGCATCGTCTAGCAACTCATTATGGGTTCTAAATTCGTCTACTTCGACACCGACTAGAGCAAAGCGATAGGTGGGAGAAGACTTCAGATGCTGATAGAGAAAAATCCCGCGTTCTGTCATGAGATAAGCAGAGTCGGGGGATTCAATACCTATTTCGCTCAAACCGTCAGGACAAACGCGACACCACCAATTATCATCGATATCTTGAAAAATCGTGGTGTGGCATTGGGACTGGGTATTGTTGGATAGAGTCCACGACACAGCATCAAAGTGTGCAGAGAATAGCTCAGCTGTATCTTTGTTCGGACCACAATCTACTGATAGACCAAATACCCATGCCATCTTAGTTCACCTTTTCCCAATAGTCTTGAGTGTTTGCTAAGGCTGCCTCATAAGATTCTAAAGGTGTTACAAAACTTATGGTTAAAAGAATTTAAGCGCTCTAGAAACAGGTTGAGTCTAAGAAACTTTCTAATGTCTGAAAATCTACAGTATCTAGATCTTGAGGATAAACTATCACGCTCAATTTTGTTGTCACGAAGTCTTTCTTTGAAGCAGCAACGAATGAAATAACAATTAGCTTTATCAATGCTACTCGAGGAAGATTTGTACGAGCTAAATCAGAGCCAATCACTGGTATAGCAACTGGTAAGCCATGCCCTTTTATTCGCACTTGCTCCCATAAAAAACTAAGAGATTGCCAGATGTCATCGACCGTAGATTTAACCTTCAAGTCATTTCTCATGTAGCCGTATGCATTCAGGAAGTATCGTCTATCTGGTGATCCCAACGTGAGAGTTGTACCTATAGGATATCGCCATTGTTTACCTTTCCTCTTATTAAATTCTCGTATCCTATCAGCTTGTAGGGTCTCTAGTGCTAAATCTATCTCAGTATCTAAACGCTGCCGATCACCTTGATATATGCGTGTCAGAAATTGCCCTTGAACACTAGATGGCTTTATTACTTCTCCTAACTCTGTATCAAAAACATCATTGACACCAATCACTAAATGTCCAGATTCATCGAATAAGTCACCAATTTTTATTTCCACTTTTGTATCTGGAGAAGATAAAAATCTATAAATTGATCGACGAGGGAAATTAAGAATAACTGCAAATAGTAAAGATAAAGTAACAAGTCCAAGATACCCCCACCATCCCCAATCTAATAACTCGGGTAGAAAAAGGCCTGCTGGTTCTAAAAATAACCATATCAAACCAAAAATACTCGCAAACGTAATTCCTACACGTTGAAGTTTGACAGAGATTAACAGTTTAAGAAACATCACCTATTACACTAGTAGATTAATTAACTAGCCTCTAACTACTGAGAGTACAATTCCCTGTAACTTCAAGGACGGTAGGATTTTTGTTAGCGTATATTTTTTTTCTTGTTCCTCGAAACCTAATAGGCATCGTTTTATTTTTGATAGGCCCCAACTCTAAGATCAGAACACTTTCGACTATCTCGCACATCTTAAGGTTGTAAACTGCCCATAACCAAGCCTTTGGCAAGAAAAGTTTTGATTGTGTATTTAATTGTTTCCAGAGCTGTGGAAAAACTCCTTTGTCAAGGGTAATTGAATGATTATCAGAGTCAGTGTATTTAACAGGAAAATAATTGCTAATATTCTTTGGAAGTGGTTCCCCTAGAAGAATTAGACGGGCACGCAACTCAGCAATCTGGTCAGCAGTATAACCATTGAAACCCATATCCATTAGAGAATTACTGTGCGAGTGCTGATTTGGAGTCAATGTAATATTAAAGATACTTTTACCAGCAGTTGATTCGGTCGTTACAGAGGAAACTGTCATAACTCCAGCTTCATTGGAATCGGAAAACGAAGTGTACCTTTGGCTAAATGAATTAGCTGAATAATGTGCTTTCAGTACAGCAGCTTGTTCTGTATTTCTGGGTGCAATTTTAAGAAGAATATTTCGATCTGCATCTGTAATACTTGACTTGGCCTGGAAAAATTTTCCATCAAGCATTATCCAATTCGAAGGGCTCTTTACAGCTACCGTACTTTGTGAGGTTTTTCGTCTAGCGGCAGATGTTTTTTTAGGCGTTGCTGCTGCTTTACCACGAGTATTGCTAGATTTCTTTGTGGACTTTAACTGAACAGTTTTTCGAGTCGCGCCTTTAGAGCGAGATTTTGGTGTCTTTTCTTCTCGTTGATTCAGCCAACAAGTTAAGTGTTCACGTAACTTATCACGAAAATCAGCAGGAGTTTTATACTCTCGGAATAACCCTTTTGTTCGAAATTTGTCTCTGAAAGCTAAGACTTCGCTTCTTTGTTTCAACTTTTCTTGCGTATCGAGATTGGCTGGCGATTGTCGAAAATAAAACCAAACATCAGGCTTCTTTCTGCGAATTAAAGATTTAACTGCTCTAGCAAATTCTTCCACTGTTCCAGACTTCGCTCGTGGAGTCGGTGTTCCAATTCGATTCCACATAATTCCGATGAACAGCTCATAGTCATGCATTCTACCAAATTGCTCATTGAGTATGGCCTGACCGTCTTTACCGTAGCCGGGGAAAGCATTATCTGAGCTGACAACCTCAAGTACGAGTCCTTTAGGACCAGCAACCGTTCTATTAAGTTCGCCTACTACTGAAGTTACATGCTTATGCTCAGTACGTACATCACTTGGTGAGGCAAGAAAAATCTTGAGCTTTTCTACTTGCTGCATTGAAACTGCTCTGACGTAAGTTTTCAGACTGGAACCCTGTAAATATAAACTAGAAATCTATTTATTTCCTCCGTTTCGGACGACTAAACTTTGCCTGCAAATCCGCCAAACTAGCTGGTTTTGGTGCAGCCTTCTCCACTGCCTGCTTCTTACTTGTCCTTGGTGCCGCCTTCCCTGCACCACCATCCACCGCTTTCATACTCAACCCAATCCGCTTTAACTCCTTATTAATCTCCATTACCTTCACCTTCACCACCTGACCCACTTGTACAACCTCTTTCGGGTCCTTAACAAATCGATTCACCAACTGCGAAATATGCACCAGCCCATCCTGATGCACGCCAATATCCACAAACGCTCCGAAGTTTGCCACGTTGGTAATCACCCCTTCCAATACCATGCCTTCCTTCAGGTCTGAAATCTCATTTACTCCCTCCTGGAAGCTCGCATAGGTAAACTCCGCTCGCGGGTCCCGCCCTGGCTTCTCCAACTCTTCCACAATGTCCCGCAATGTGGGCAAACCAACTGCATCCGTCACATACCGTTGCAGCTCCAGATTCTCCAGGTTCAAATCACTCAAACCCTTTTTCCCATCCACTCCTTTATCCTTCAAAATTGTTGTAGCAATGTCATAACTCTCTGGGTGCACTGCCGTGTTATCCAACGGATTCTTTCCATCCCGAATGCGTAAAAAGCCCGCACACTGCTCATAGGCCTTCGGCCCTAACTTTGCCACCTTTAACAACTGTCGCCGATTGTTAAACGCCCCATTTTCATTGCGATAGGCAACAATATTATTGGCAATGGCCGAACTAACCCCCGATACATAGGTGAGTAATTCGCGGGAAGCAATATTCAAATCCACACCCACATAGTTCACACAGCTTTCCACTGTGGCATCTAGCTTTTGCTTGAGCTGTTTTTGGTCCACATCATGCTGATACTGCCCGACACCAATGGACTTGGGCTCAATTTTTACCAGTTCCGCCAGCGGGTCCTGCAGTCGTCGAGCAATGCTGATGGCACCGCGCACGGTGATATCGAGATCGGGGAACTCTGCGATCGCAACCTCACTGGCTGAATAAATTGATGCCCCCGACTCATTCACCATCACCTTAATCGGCTTTGGATCTACACCTTTAATCACCTCCGCAACAAATGCATCGGTCTCTCGGCTAGCAGTACCATTGCCAATGGCAATCAGCTGAATATTGTGACGAGAGATCATCTCTGAGAGAATCTTTGCCGCACTCTCCTGTTTACCCGTATGGGGAAAGATCGCCTTATACTCCAGAAACTTCCCAGTTCCATCAATCGCTGCCACCTTACAGCCGGTGCGAAAGCCAGGGTCCACTCCCAACGTTGGCTTCATCCCTGCTGGGGCTGCCAACAACAGGTTTTTGATATTCACCGCAAACGTATCAATCGATTCGCCATCGGCCCAGGTTTTTTTCTCTGCAATCACCTCATTGGTGAGAGAGTTTTTCATCAACCGAGAGAAGGCATCTTTAATCAGAGTTTGATAAAACTGTCGCACCTTGGCCTGCTTAGTGCGGATCTGGCTAGTCTCTAAATGGTTAAGAATTTGGTCTTCATCACCGGTGAGATTAACCTTAAGGATGCCTTCTTTGTCACCCCGCAGCAGGGCCAGCAAATTGTGGGGAGCAAGCTTTGCGATCGCACATTCATACTTGCGATACATCTCATACTTAGTGCTGCCCTCGGGATAGTCCGGCTTAATTTTCGAGCTAAATACCCCCGTTTTTAGCAGCGTCTGCCGCACATAGGCCCGCAGATCCGATTGCTCTGCAACGCCCTCTGCCAAAATATCCGACGCCCCCTGCAACGCTGTTGCTGCATCGGGCACATCGTCCGTGATAAAGTTAGCCGCCAGATCTTCCAGCGATTTCACGGCTTCGCCAGTTTTATTGAGTTGAGCAATCTGCTGGGCTAGCGGTTCTAGACCTTTTTCACGGGCTATGGTGGCACGGGTACGACGTTTAGGCCGATAGGGCAGGTAAAGGTCCTCTAGCTCAGTTTTGCTGGTACAACGCTGGATGCGATCGCGTAATTCATCCGTCAGCTTGCCCTGGCCTTCAATCGACTCCAACACCGTTTGCTTGCGGTTCGTTAGCTCCGTCAGATAGGCAAACTGCTCTTCGATCTGCCGCAGTTGCCGTTCATCCAGTTCCCCCGTCTTTTCCTTACGATAGCGGGCTATAAACGGTACCGTTGCCCCCGTTTCCAGTAGTTCTAACGCTGCCTCCACTTGAGCGGGTCGAACCGATAGATCCTTGGCAATGACGGGAGCAAACTGCATAGGGAGTTTCTAAGAAAATAAGTCGCCATGATTATAGCGAGTCATACTTGCCCCCAATCGTCCTTAATTGCTATACCGTGAAACTACAGATGCTGTCCCAGAGTTATGAAACGACCCGTAGGTGTGACAATTTTGGCCATTATTGATGGTTTACAGGCCATATTGCTAGGTCTGATGGGGATTGCTGCCTTTTTTCTAAGCAAAATAATTCTAGAGCAGATGCGTCTAGAGCCTGAGATGTCGGGGCTATTAGAGCAACTGCCTCCAGAGGTCATAGAAACGTTTCCTAAAGTGATGGGGGGAATATTTCTAGTGCTGGCATTGGCGAACGCTGCGATCGCAATTGGCCTATGGGCGCTACAGTCATGGGCCTGGTACTTAAATCTAATGCTGCAGGCCCTGGGTATTTTTGGCAATTTAGGGGGCCTACTGATGGTCAACCCCATCAGTTTGGCAGCTGTGGCCTTTAGTGGCTTCTATATCTATTACTTTTTGCAACAACCTGTCCAAGAAGCCTTTGGCGTTCGTAATGTGTTTTGAAAAAATGTCAGGAAATCCTATGGATTAACATGCGAGATTGATATAGAAGAACAATATCTTTGTTGAGTTTGCACATCTGAAAATCAGGGATTTGCATCTTTTTACATCTTCATGTGTCCATTCTTAAATGCTGTCTCAATTGTTTCAAGAGAGATCACCGTTTCATATTCAGAGGGTGATTGTGTCGGTTGCTATTAAAAAACAGTGAACCAGATCCCTGGTTCACTGTTTGTCGTTGTTGATGGTGTTGCGAGAACTATTTCACACCAGTTGCGATCGCCTCTGGTTTCTCATCACTATCTTCCTCTCGACCCAGCCCCGTTAGCCGCCTTAGCAGAGAGCCAATACCTTCATTAAACTGAGCGATAAAGGTGAAACATACCGGCACCACCACCAGGGTGAGTAGGGTGGCTGTCGAGAAACCACCAATAACGGCAATGGCCATGGGGCTACGGGTTTCACCGCCAGCACCCCACTCCATGGCAATGGGTACCATGCCTGCCATGGTGGAAATAGAGGTCATCAAAATTGGGCGGAGTCGTGTCAGACCCGCTTCAATCACCGACTGCCGGAGGGCAATTCCTTTTTCTCGGGCCATCAGGGCATAGTCCACCAGCAGAATTGAGTTTTTGGTCACCAGACCCATTAACAGAACGATGCCGATCAAGGCAAACAGCCCCAAGGGTTTCTGGGCAATCATCAGTCCCAATAGTGCCCCACCAATACACAAGGGCAGAGCGACCATCACCGCAAAGGGATAGATAAAGCTGTTGTACAGCAAGACTAGTACTGCGTAGATCATGACAATCGCCGTCGCCAGGGCAATACCAAACCGGCTAAAGACTTCTCGCATGATTTCGGCATCGCCGGAGGGTTGTTGAGAAACCCCTGCGGGGAGATTGACAAAGGAGGGAAGGGCATAAACTTGCTGTAACCCTTGACCCAGGGTGATGCCGTCTAAGTTGGCACCAATGGTGACCTGCCGGGAGCGGTCTAATCGATCAATCTGGGCTGGGCCACTGCCAAACTCGATGTCGGCGACGGCAATCAGAGGAACCAGCTGTCCCTGGTTATTGAGAACCTTGAGGTTTTCTAATGTGGATAGGTTATTGCGAAACTCTGAGGCTAGCCGTACCCGAATAGGAATCTGGCGATCGCCCACATCAAATTCCGCCAGATCAGATTCGGCATCGCCCAGTGTGGCCAGGGAGGCGGTGCTGGCAATGTCTCTGACTGTTACACCCAAGTCAGCTGCCCGTTGCACATCAGGGCGAATCAAAATCTCGGGCTGTACCAGGTTGGCACTGGAACTCACCTCCACCAACCCAGAAATCTGGCGCATTTCCTGGGTGAGGGCATCGGACGTGGCCTTTAGAGCCGTAGGATTGTCACTGCGCAAAGTCACCTCCAGGGCTTTACCGCTACCACCCGCGCCACCCTGGTTTTCAAAACTAATGCGAGCACCGGGAATCTGTCGTAGCACCTGGCGCATATCGTTTTCAAACTGGCCTCGCGATAGGCGTTCTTGTTTGGGTTTTAGTCGAGCTACGGCTGAGGCTTCGGCGGGCTCTTGGGAAATGTATACGCTATCTACGGCGGGATTTGCTTTAAGCCGATCACTCACGTACTGGGTAACCAGCTCTGTTTTGGCCAGGGTACTGCCCGGCGGTAGATCGATGGCCAGGCTAGATAAACCCGTGTCACCGGCGGCAAACAAACTGGTGGGAATAAACCGCGACAACATCAGGCTGGCAATGAAAAAGCCAATGGCTAAGCCTACCGTTAAAATTCGATGGCGCAGTGCTCCCCGCACCAGTCGAAAGTAGGGCAATAGCCCCTTGGGTACGTAGATATTTCCAGCTCGGTAGCCATCGGCTTGACCGGGAGACTTTTCTTGCACTGGTTTTGGCTTCAGCAAATAGGCCGCCATCATGGGGGTCATCAGACGGGCCACCAAGGTAGAAAACATGGTGGAGACGGCTACGGTGACGCCAAAGGGCTGGAAAAACTGACCGGGCACCCCACCCATAAAGGCCACGGGCAAAAATACGGCCACAATGGTGGCCGTGGTGGTCACCACCGCTAACCCCACCTCAGCCGTAGAATCCATGGCCGCCCGCATGGGACGTTTACCCATGTCGATGTGCCGTTCTACGTTTTCGATTTCTACAATGGCGTCGTCCACCAGGTTGCCGACCGCCAGGGTGAGGGCCAGCAGGGTCATGCTGTTGAGGGTATAGCCCAGGGATTGCAGAACAATAAAGGTGGGGATAATCGAAAGAGGTAGGGCGGTGGCGGTAATTAATGTGGTGCGCCAGTTGCGTAGGAAAACGCTAACAACAATAACTGCGAGTAGTGAGCCAATAATGAGGGCATCAATGGAGGCTTTATAGGAATCGCGAACGTCGGTGGCACGGGTGTAGATCAGGTCAAATTCGACGTCGTCGAGGGTTTCGGTAAGGGTTGCGATCGCATCTTGCACCCCATCTTCCACCGTTACTAACAGACTGCCATTGCTGCGAAATACAGAAAACGACACCACCGGCTGATTGTCTAAATAAGCCGATTGCCGTTTTTCACCAAAGTCATCCTCAACGGCTCCCAAAGTATTTAAAGGCACCGTATTGCCATCGGGTAGGAGAATACCCAGATTCTGTAGACGTTCCACCGTGGGTGCACTACCCAGTGTGCGAATGCCCTGTTCCTGGCCCAAAATGTCGCTGCGACCACCGGGCAGGTTGATATTGGAATTACGGATCTGATTGTTGACCTGGGTAGCAGTGATACCGAGAGCGTCTAGCTCATTGGGATTGAGATCGACGATAATCTCGCGATCCACCCCACCAAACCGGCGTACCTGGGCTACACCTTTTACCGACAGCAACTCCGTCGCAATGGTGCGATCCACCAGGTCACTCAAATCCTCCACCGATCGTGTTCCAGAACTGACCGTATACGTCAGCATCGGTCCGCCTTCAAATTTGAGACGTCGTACCTGGGGTTCCTGAGCATCTTGAGGCAGTTCAGCCCGCACTCGGGTGACGGCATCTCGCACATCGTTGGTGGCCTGTTCCGTATCCACCCCCAGGTCAAAACTGATCACCGTGGTGGAATTACCATCGGTTACCGTCGAGCGCACATTGTCGATATTGCCAAGGCCAGAAACCGCATCCTCCACCGTTTTGGTGATCTGGGTTTCCATCTCTTCTGGACCGGCTCCCAGCTGATTCACCGACACAATGACTGCCGGAATATCAATATTCGGGTTGGCATCAATGCCTAACTGGGTAAACGACAACCAGCCTGATAAGGTCAGCACCAAAAACAACACCAGCGTCGGCACCGGTCGACGAATCGACCACTCAGAAATATTCCAATTCATGGGTTAGTCTCCGATTATTCCGCTGGGGTGGTTTGAGTTGATGGGTCTGTAAAGGGCGATGACACAACAGATACCGGATCGCCTGGTTGCAAATAGCTTGCCCCCTCCACAATCACTTGGGTACCCTGATCTAGCCCCGATAAAATTTCCAGTCGTTCCGGCTGATTGGCGGTTGCCGGGAGTCGCGCTCCAACGGTGACGGTGACCAGCTCTGCCGCTCCTGATTCATCCACCGTAAAGACCTTAAAGGTGTCGTCTGCCTGGGGCAGTATCGCCGTCGCTGGCAGCACCATGCCGGTGCGTTGACCCGTCATGAATTCGGCCTGTAGAAACATCCCTGTGCGTAATTCGCTATTGGCCGACAGACTGACATTGACCGCTGCCTGGCGAGTTTGTTGATCGATTAAAGGTTCAATAGAACGCACAGACCCCGATATCTTAATTTGGTTGTTGGTTGAGGCGGTCACCATCACCGGAGTGCCGACCTGAATATTAGACAGCTGCCGTTGAGGTAGATCCACCACTAATTCCAATAAACCGTCTTGGACCATGGTGAATAGAGCGGTGCCCGTGGATGATGTATCCCCAACCGTGGCCTGTCGCTCAGCAATTTGACCAGCCGCCGGGGCTGTGACGACGGTTTGGCCTAACTGGGTCTCTAGGCGGCTAATCTCGGCACCGCGACTGTTTACGGTGGCTTGGGCACTTTGGACTGCGGCTTTGGCCACACCGACGGCTTCGCGAGCCGTAATGGCTTCAGTGCGGCGGCTGTTTAACTCTTGTGAACTAATGCCCCCTTGTTCGTAGAGGGTCTGGTAGCGGTTAAAGTTTTCCTGAGCTTCGGCAGCCGTTGCTTCTGCCTGGGCCTGCTCTGCCCGCTCTTGCACCACCTGTGCTTCTGCCTGGGCATAGTTGGCCTGAGCTTGAGCAATCTGAGTTTGCAGTACTGAATCATCCAGAACGGCTAACACTTGTCCTGTACTCACTTGATCGCCTGCGCGCACTCGCACATCACGAATCTGCAAGCCACTGACTTGGGGAGAAATCTGTAGTAAGTCAAATGCTTGTACGGTTCCCGTAGCTGCTAAAGACTGTTGAATATTGGCCGATTGCAGCCGTTGTGCAGTCACACTGGTAGCGCCAGATGGATCCACCGTAGTGGCTGCGGCTGGAATTTCTGCTGGCTCAGATGCTGGCCGTGATAGCAGTCTCCCTCCCACAAAGGAAACCCCAATCCCCAGCAGTAGTCCCAGTCCTAAACCCCGTATCCCCACCAGGGCAGAGCGCTGCTTGGGTGAAGCATTAATCAAAGCAGCACCATTCGCATACTGACCATTGGTAGATTCTTTGAGTTGAGGGTCGTCTTGAAAATTTCGATACGTCACAGCCTAGAAAATACCAGTACAACTAAAGGACAACCCTGTTTACAGGACCCCCTGTAAACAGGGCCCCTGTTTATCGGATGCCTGTATAAGAAATCTGACGTTGCTGAGCCTGGGAGGCTTGAATCTGAAAAATAACGATCCGGGGCAATGCAGACAGAGCTATGTATCCCCTAGATCAGCAACAGTAGAAATCTTTAACAAATGTAAACCTGTTGCCATTATGGCGTATCCTTGCATGACTTTGATCACAGCCAGTGACAGTTTTATTTGGCACCCTAACGTCAGGCATGGGGCAAAATTTCTAACTATACTGCCGCCCATGTCGGCATCAGGTATCTATCCGCGATATGCCAGTCAGTGTCATGGCGTGCTGTGTAGCTTAGTCAGTGCATATTGAAAAAATGCGCACCTGCGATCGCAGCCAGACAATCCTTGCCCACACCCTGGAGTTCTTTTGTAGAGAAGACCTCGGATATAGCAGTGGGATCAGGCTGGGAGAGGCTGTCAATATCTAATTTTAAATTTTTGTCAGTAAACCATATGCAACCTGCGCTGCGCATACATTCCGTTACAGTACCTTTGGCTATATAAGGGTAGCCCTACGGTGTGTTAGCGTTAGCTCAGCTTTAAACGCAGTGCCCTTATTTCCTCCCATAAAAGCAGCCCTTACCATGTTCAATGTCACCGAGATTCTAATCGCTGATTTTGTTGAAAAACTACGTCTTGGCTATCGACGCACCTACGGTGGGCTGCACCATGACTACGAAGAAATTATTGCTTGGGCTGGCAGCATGGCCCTTGAAAATATTGCCAACAGCGATGCCCTGTACCACAATGTCGAGCATACTATTTTAGTCACACTGGTGGGTCAAGAAATCCTCAGGGGTAAACATACCCGCGAAGGAGGTGTCACCGCTGAAGATTGGCTGCACTTCATCATTTCCCTGGTTTGCCATGACATTGGCTATGTCAAAGGTGTCTGTCGTGACGACCTTGACCATGAACACCTATATGCCACGGGCCATGGCGATATGATTAAACTTACTCCCGGTGCCACTGATGCGGCGTTGACACCCTATCACGTTGACCGTGGCAAGCTATTTGTCGCAGAACGTTTTGGTAACAATGAGCGGATTGATGCTAAACGGATTCAACATAGTATTGAACTCACTCGCTTTCCAGTACCTAAAGAAGAGGACCATCAAGACACAATTAACTATCCAGGGTTAATTCGAGCAGCAGATTTAATTGGTCAGCTGAGTGATCCCCGTTACCTCAAAAAGATCAGTGCCCTATTCTATGAGTTTGCCGAAACGGGTCAAAATAAGGAGTTGAAATATGAAACTCCCCACGATCTGCGCCGTAACTATCCTAAGTTTTACTGGGGAGTTGTTCACCCTTATATCCATGACAGTCTACGCTATCTAGCTCTAACTCAAGAGGGGAAGCAAATTATTGCTAACCTTTACTCCAACGTCTTCATCGTTGAATATGAGCAGGATTTGCTACCCCTGTGATGGCTGTCTCGTGCACCACCTGTCATAGAGTGAGCAAGGTGTTGTACGCAATCGGAGCATAGGGAATAGATGGAGTCCCAACAGCTGCCACTGATTGGGTGGCGTGAGTGGGTGAGGCTACCTGAATTTGGGATCACCAGTGTTAAGGCAAAAGTAGACACAGGGGCTCGTTCCTCGTCGATCCATGCCATCAACATTGAACAGTTTGATGCCGGTGGCATCCAAAAAGTGCGATTCCAAATTGCTCCGGTTCAGCATGATGATCGGCAGCTGGTGCAAGCCGAGGCAAAACTCCTTTGCCAACGGACGGTGACGGATTCCGGTGGCCACACAGAAAAACGCCCTGTGGTGCTCACCGCTGTATCTCTTGGCGGTGCCACCTGGCCCATTGAGCTTACCCTTGCCAATCGAGATGTGATGGGATTTCGTATGTTGCTGGGGCGTCAGGCCATTCGCGATCGCTTCTTAGTCCACCCTGGTCATTCGTTTTTGCAGAGCAGTCGGAGGCTGTCAAAGAGTGAAGAGTCAATATAGGAGGAGGTATACAGTAGGAATTTTGAATTTTCAGTGATCGCTGTTTTGCTGGTATGAACCTGGCCAGGGGCGTGTACTCAACACTCAGACCTCAGACCTCAGCATTCAAAACTAAGAACTTTTCCCCATTCTCCATCGCCAATTGCCCTCTCCAACCTCACTCTATGGAATCATAGATTAAATAGGTTTTTCGGTGCCTTTACTCAGTTTGCGCTTCCTATGAAAATCGGTGTGCTGTCCCGTGATGCGTCCTTGTACTCCACCCGCCGGCTATTGGAAGCAGGCAACAAACGTGGTCACCTGATGAAAATCATCGATCATATGCGTTGCTACATAGAAATAACAGCTGATAGTCCTCGGTTAATTTATCAAGGCAGACCCCTGACCGATATTGATGCGGTGATTCCACGTATTGGTGCTAGCTACACGTTCTATGGCACCGCTGTTGTGCGCCAGTTTGAGATGATGGGGGTGCTCAGTGCCAACGGCTCTGATGCCATTGCGCGCTCCCGTGACAAACTACGTTGTTTGCAATTGCTTTCTAAGGAAGGGGTGGGATTACCGGTCACCGGATTTGCCCATTCCACTAAAGATACAGAGGGAGTCATTGAGCTGGTGGGGGGAGCCCCGCTCGTGATTAAACTGCTGGAGGGTACCCAGGGAATCGGTGTTGTTTTAGCAGAAACATACCAGGCGGCAAAGTCTGTAATTGAGGCGTTTCGCGGTTTGGATGCCAATATTTTGGTCCAAGAATATATCAAGGAAGCCAAAGGCCAGGACCTGCGATGCTTTGTTATCAATAATCAGGTCGTGGCATCCATGAAACGCCAGGGAGCGCCCGGTGAATTTCGCTCTAATATTCATCGGGGTGGCAGCGTACGCCGTGTCAAACTCAGCAATCAAGAGCGAGATACTGCCGTTAGGGCTGCCATGGCCATGGGGCTTAAAGTGGCGGGTGTGGACCTGTTGCGGTCTAGCCAAGGACCTGTTGTCATTGAGGTTAACTCTTCCCCCGGACTAGAGGGCATTGAGCGGGCAACAGATATCGATATTGCCAGCAAAATTATTCAGTATCTAGAACAACAATGGCGAATCAAGCGCAAAGCTCAGGAGGAGAAAAGGAAATAGCGGATGAAGAGCTTTAAGTTGTGAATTTTAAGTTTTGAGCTGCTGACCTTCAATCCGTTGCGACCAGTATAGGTAATTCAGTCACTCAAAACCAAGTAGTTAAAATTTCCCCTAACCGGCTCAGGGCAAGTTATTGACTGCCCATTGCCCATGCCCCACGCCCTATTCTCCCTGCCACTCCCCTTCCATCTAGTTCGATTAAGATTTACCATCAGATACGAAACAATTCGCAACACTGAAGGGACAAGAGTCATGCCCAAGGCAACTTGGAATGGGGCTGTGCTAGCCGAGAGTGACAACTGTGAGGTGGTTGATGGGAATCAATATTTCCCACCTGAGACCTTGAATATGGACTATTTTAAGCCGAGCACTAAGACTACAACCTGTGGTTGGAAAGGGGTGGCGAACTATTACACCCTTGACGTGGATGGCCAACAAAACAAAGATGCTGCTTGGTACTACGCAGACCCTAAGGAAGCGGCTAACAATATCAAAGGTTATGTTGCTTTCTGGCGCGGTGTCACTGTAGAGGTTTAATTCTGTGGGGGATGTTGTTATCAGCTTTGAAGCAGGCTGGCTGCTCCAAGGCTTATGGTGCTTATTGTCTTTATTGCTCGTAGAGATGGTGCGAGATACCTACCATGTGGTAGGTCATCTTTGGCCACCATTTATTCAACTCCATAATTGGCATCACAAAGTCTATCGTAAGGACTATTCTGTTGTGAGCGATGAGCTGTACCGTAAGGCTCAGCTTTATAACGATGTGCCTGAGGCGCTGGTGATGATGGCGGTGATGGCGTTGTTGGCGCTCTTCACTCCCATATGGGGATTTTGGTTAGGATTTCTCTATGGTGCTGTTTTCTTGATCGCAGCGCTGTTGAGATCGCAAGGGTTTCTTCGTAGCACGGACCTGACCCACAAGCCAGGTCCGTTCAATGCGCCACCTCGGGTATGGTTTGTTAACCGTGCGTATCACTGGCGGCATCACTTTGATGAAACTACTGCCTACTATTCAGGCTACTTCACCCTATCGGACAAGCTTATGGGTACGGCACTGTCTCTCAAGGGCAAAACTGTCGCTGTGACGGGGGCCTCTGGCACCCTGGGACGTGCCCTAATTAAACGTCTGGCTGCCCAGGGGGCAAAGCCAATCGCCATCAGCCGAGCGGCGGATGCTGTTATTGAAGGGGCTGTTAAGGTCATTCCCTGGCGTTCAGGCCATGAAAACGAACTCAAGGAGGCCTTAAGCCGAGTAAATATCCTGGTAATTAACCATGGGGTCAATGTGCACGGTGAGCGGTCGGCAGATGCGATCGCCAAGTCCCTTGACGTGAACGCGCTCTCTGCCTGGCGATTGATGGAGGTATTTTTAGAAACTGTGGACAATCGCTTAGGTCCTGCCACGAAAGAGCTGTGGATCAATACCTCTGAAGCTGAGGTAAATCCTGCTTTCAGCCCGCTATACGAAACATCAAAACGTCTGCTAGGAGATCTAATCACCCTGCGCCGTCAAGATTCACCCTGTGTGATTCGTAAACTTGTGCTGGGGCCATTTAAGAGCCAGTTAAACCCCGTGGGTGTGATGTCGGCTGACTGGGTTGCAGGCGCAATTGTTGCTTTAGCTAAGCGAGATATTCGGAACATTATCGTCACGATCAACCCGATTACCTATGTCATGTTTCCGATTAAGGAAATAATGCAGTCGCTCTACTTTAAGCTGTTCTCTAAGGGGGAGAATATTCGGTAATTGGAAGGGGTGGAGGTTAGATTCTGAGGTTATTGGTTATTGGTTATTGGCTACTGGTTGATGGCTATTGGTGACTCCGCAGACACAATGCCATGTCGACAGCTAACTAATAACCAATAACCAGTAACACTCCCCTACTCCTTTCCCTTCGTAACCTGTTTAAGCTTCTGTTTAAGCAATAACTTAAAAAACGGTAAATCATCTAGTAAATAGCGTTTCCACAAGCGTTTAGGCTCAGACATTAGTCGATATAGCCACTCAATGCCTAAACTGCTCCACAATTGCGGTGCTCTGGGTTTGTTGCCTGCTTCAAAATCTAAGGCGGCCCCGACCGCCATAAAGATTTTTACCTTGGGCATATGGCTACGATATTTTGCGATCCATAGTTCTTGTTTAGGCGCGCCCACCCCCACAGCTAAAACCGTAGCTTCTGAGGCGTTAATAATGTCAATGATTGACTGGCATTCAGCCTCATCTTTTTCAAAACCGAAAGAAGGTGAGTGGGCTGCAATCACCATGTCTCGTCCAAACCTGGCATTAATATTCACTTGGGCTTGTTTGGCAACACCTTTGGCACCTCCCAGGAAGAAAATTGTGATGCCTGGGTTGTTGCGGTGATAATCGCAAAACAAAGGGAGTAAGTCAGACCCTGATATCTTTTCCTTTAAGGGTTTGCCCAACAACTTAGATGCATACATCAAAATTTGACTATCGCATACCTTGTAATCTGCTTGGCGATAGGCTTCCTGAAATTCAGCATCGTCCTGGAGCTTCATCAGATGATCCACATTCGGTGTGAAAATCACGCCTCTTGTGAGCTCTGCTAAAAACTGACGCTGAGAGATATTATCAATTTCCACCCCTAAAATTTCGACCCGCTCGCGCAGTCGTGCACGCTGCCGCTCAAGCATTCCAGCCGCTGTGGAAGTTAAAACAGCGACGCGAAACAGACGCTTATAATCAGAGGGCGTAGGCCTCTGTAGAACCTGCTGACTCATGGGAACTTAGGGAAGTGCACTGACTAGAATGTTCCCCAGTCGCCGGTAAATGTCACCTGGCAGTTTCCTAGTTAAAATAATTGGATGTTTGATGCAAATTAGGCGTCACCGTCATTCATTAATGCCCGAGGTACCTGTTTAGGCGCATCGGTTGCTTGGGTAATAGGGAGATTGAAATTAGCCTGAAGGACCTTGTGACCCAGGGTATTATTCATATGAGGATTAGACGTTTGGCACTATGCAGCGTTTGCACGCTAAGTATTGACTTATGTAAAATCCTCAAGGGCTAGGTAATCTGACCCGCCACTGGAATGCTCATCCTAAGAGCATTTTACCCTGAGAACTATGGCCTCGGTAAACACCCAAGAGAGCGTGACAATGCCCAGCGTAACCGATACAGCTTTTTACGATACCACTATTGCCTTCCGTCGTTTTGATGAGTGGCTACTTGGTAATTTTGGCGAAAAGATGACAGTGGGTGAGCGACTTCAGGTGGCCGCATCATTGACAATGTCCGCTCAAATCAGTGCTTTGACAGAAAGTGTGTCAGAGATGGATTTATCAAAAATTGAAAAATCCCTCAAAGAAATTGGAGTAAATATAAAACCCTAATAATTTTGCTATCTATTAATACGATTAAACTGGGCCACATTGATAGACAAAATTAATTTTTAAATGTCATTTGTTTAGGCATTTTTCTTTATTTTGTTACCTTTAATACGAAATGCTGGTCGATGCCCGTTCAGCAAAAAGGCCCCGGCATATTCCAGGGCCTTATTTAAGGCTATCGACGCTTGGAACTTAATAGCTTGGGCTATTACCGACGAACGGCTTTGAACGGTACATAGGCCTTTTCAGCGTGATAGAGATGGCAATGGTCAATGATGCTGCGCATAAATTTCCAGGTGAACTTTTCCTCACGAATATGCACCCGGTCTCCCCAAGCATCCTTCAAGCTTTGGTGAGCCATACGCAGGTTATAGGCTGGGATACCTGTAGAAATATGGTGGGGCACATGGACGCTGATATCGTGGCATAACAATTCGATCCATTTAGGGTAGTCGCAGTGAACCGTACCGGCCAATTGAGATTCCACTTCATTCCAGGTTTCCTCAGGATAAAACTGGATATCAGGCGCTGTATGGTGTACCAGCGTAAAGGTGCTCATCCAGAAGTGATAGCCTATCCAGGGCATCAACCAGAACTTGACCCAACCCCAAACACCTAAGGTGGCAATCATTGTGGGGAAAACAATAGCTGCAAATATAACAACGACCGCAATGGATACTTGAGCCTTACGCTTATCCCGCTCAGCAAAGTTATTTAGATTAAAGTGAATGCCGGCCCAGTGAATAATGGAAGCCAGCCACCAAAGACGTCCACGCATTAGCCAGTAAGCCGTCTGCATGAACTTGCTTTCTGATGTATAGGTATCGATAGTCCAGGGATGCCAAGCGTTATCGACATCTTGCTTATTGGTATGGCGATGGTGATGGTCGTGGAGTAGTCGCCAAGGGTGGAAGGGATAGATTAGGGGAGCAAAGGAGATGTAACCAACGATGTCATTAACCCAACGACGTTTGGCAAAGGACCGATGACCGCAGTCATGCCCGATGACAAACCAACCCGTTAGAGCTGTACCTGCAAAGAACCAGGCAAAAGGGAGCAAAAACCAAGGTGATAGGGCGATCGCAATATACCCTAAAATCGTCATTACAACGCTTAGACCCACCTGTTGCCATGCCTTGCGAGAATTTTTCTTAAAGCACTCCTTCGGTATGGTGTTGATCACATCTCTCAGCGTTACATTAGCCAACGGCCCATCAGAAAGCCGATCGGTTGATAACCTATCAAGTGTTGCGGTCATAAAATTTTCCACGCTCTGAATTGACAATCGTCGTTGCAAACTACCGCCCAGGTGGTGCTGGGACGTTTTTGGTTAGCAGTCCTCAGCAGCCATTTACAACGCCACTAAAAAGCACACTACAACCGGAAACGGCTGCCATGCGCCGGACCAACCCCCCTGCAACGGGGAGGGCAGCTCTGCTTAATATTTGTTAGAGCTGCTTAACAAATTGTTTTGATTCTACTATGGCGTGGTTGCGTTCTCAGATGAATTGAAAGGTGTCAATGGAGTTCCTTTGAGCATTGAATATAAATGCCTCATTGTTTAATTCGGTATGCCACAAATCAATAAATATGTAGTAAGTAATGCCTATCTTGGTCATCCCTAACTTAGGGGGTGATTGCATCAGGTGACCACAGTCAAACCCCTAGGACTTGAAAAAAGCACAGATGACTTGGGTCGCAATATCATCGGCTACGGGCTGACCATCACGGCGGATA
Organism: Leptothoe sp. EHU-05/26/07-4; assembly: GCF_043421015.1. Lineage (NCBI taxonomy): Bacteria > Bacillati > Cyanobacteriota > Cyanophyceae > Nodosilineales > Cymatolegaceae > Leptothoe > Leptothoe sp. EHU-05/26/07-4. The sequence continues at coordinate 1,078,896 of NZ_JAXSQV010000002.1, read as the reverse complement.
TATTCATGGGTATGGCAGTTATACCGACCCATGGGACGACGGGTATCGTCTACCTGCACCACAGCTCGGTACTCCCAGTAATATTTAGCACTCCGGGTGATTTTTAGAACACAAACCTGGTGATTATCCACCGTTCGGCATAAGGGTGCTGCCTGGATAGCTGGAACTAGCAACAAGTTGAATAACAATACTAGGCCCAGTAATTCTCCTGCCAAACACAACTTTTTTAACATGGTTAACATTAGGTCAGCACAACTTACCGATGGCGGATTTAACGCACCAATGGATGTTTAGGACCATCATAGGAGACCTGCAACAACAAATCAGCATTAGTATGCTGACCTTGGTCAATGGAGAGCTGAGCTAACTCTGCGAGAACTGCCCGCCAACCATAGGAAAAAATCATCTGTTGCAGAGCATGGGTGAGGTTGTTATCCATAAAATTTAGAGACTTTCTTTAAAATCCTTTAAGACTTTTTGATGATAGGGCTCTCAAAATCACAAATGCATCCGTAGGGTTAAGGATACGTCCAGGTGCGATTTTATAAGTGAACATTCCTGTGTATTGCGGAGAATGGGCCATGGCTTACTTGATAGGATGAGTACTTTCACGTAAAGCAAAAGCGATGGTGTTAGCCAGACAATATTTGGGTTCTGTATTGATCGGTGGTTTAGTTGCGATCGCAGCCTGCGGTGAACCCGTCACAACCAACTTTGCCACCACCGACTATAGTGCTAATGCCACCGTTACCTATACCTGGCAAGTACGCTACAACCGCGCCGACGGTCGCGATCGCCCCAACGACACCCGGCTCGAAAAGTTCGCCTCCACTTCCTTAGAAAACCAAAATGGTGTTCGACCTGGCCTGGCCGTTACCGGTCCAGATAACGAAGGTCTCTGGTGGCCCGAACTTCCCCCCAAACCTACCGTGGATGATGTTGAAGCTCGCCAGGGCGAAAACGAGCAGCCCGAATCACCTGAGCTGATCAAATCCGTTGACTATACATTGACGGTGGATCAACCCGGACAGCAGAAAACTCTACCCACTAGCTATAAGGTCTACCGTCAAGCCGTTAAAGCCCATGCGGATCAGAGACCGCTGGAGGTGATTTTGGGGCCGCAGGATGGGTCGGTGATTAATGTGAATGTGCAATAGGTATGTGCTGCAACGTTACAGTGCCCCTACGAATCAAAAAATTGCGGATGTACGAACTGGTATCCTGCCGCCTTAATCTTTGCATTCGAAACCTTTGCATTGTACGCTCTTGCACTAGGCTGCGATGGATCCCAGTGCACTGGGGCTAAATTGTAGCGATCGCACACCTCATTAATCAATTCCTTAACCGTTGGAATCTCATCCTGCACTACGTTATAGATGCCTGAGAGGGCGTGCGATCGCACAAAATCAATCGCCCCCACAATGTCATCCCGATGAATCCAATTTGCCCACTCACCGCCCGTGCCCGGTCGCGTCTGACCCGCTGCCCGACTATAAATCCTCTCCAATGTCCGGCCCGGTCCATAGATTCCTCCCAGCCGTAACACACATACTTTTACCCCCCCTAAGCCCAGCAATGTCTGTTCCGTCTCCGCAATCACCTCACCATTAGCTGTTGCAGGCTTTACGGTCGTCGCTTCAGTGACCGTTGCCCCCTGATGCTGACCGTACACAGAGTACGTACTTGTATATATAAGATGCTGCACCTGCGTATTCGGTAGCACCTCCGCCAGGGTCTTTGCCGTTCCCAGGTACGTCTCTTTGTAGTTCGCCCCGCGCTTTGACCCCACGCATACCAGCACCACCTGCTGATCCACTAAACAATCCTGCACCGCCTCTGGCTCCGTTCCCCTGAACACCCGTACGCGATCCGCCACAGTTTGTAACTCTTCGACACGCTCTGGGCTGGTCGTCGTCACCGTTACCCTCAGGCCCTGCTGCTGCCACAGTCGAGCCACCTCCTTACCCACATAGCCACAGCCAATAATCGTTGCATTTATGACCATACAACCGCTCCCATCCACACTAGATCCGTTACATTAGAATACTGATTCAGCGCATCACCCGGCCGCCGTTCCCCTAACCCACTGCCACAATGACCACACCAGCCGATTTCCTCAGTCAGCTCAACGCCGCTCAACGTCAGGCCGTCGAACATTTCTGTGGACCCTTGCTTGTGGTCGCCGGGGCCGGTTCTGGCAAAACCCGTGCCCTCACCTACCGCATTGCCAACCTGATCCTCAACCACCGTGTGGACCCCGAAAATATCCTGGCGGTGACCTTTACCAATAAGGCCGCCAAGGAAATGAAAGAGCGCATCGAAAAGCTGTTTGCCGAGCAGGAAGCCCTCGGTCGCCACGGGCAGCCCCTACACCTGCTGCCCGACTACGAGCAAACCCAGCTGCGCTCCTACGTCTACAAAACTTTTATTAAAGACCTGTGGATCGGCACCTTCCACGCCCTCTGTTCCCGTATCTTGCGCTTTGATATCGAAAAATACCAAAGCCGTGCCGGTCATCGCTGGACCAAAGCGTTTACAGTTTTTGACGAATCCGATGCCCAGAGCCTGGTCAAAAATATCGTCGTCAGTACCCTCAATCTGGACGACCGCAAGTTTAATCCCCGCTCTGTCCGATACGCCGTCAGCAATGCCAAAAACCAGGGTCTCGATCCTGACGAGTACGAGAAGGAGAACCCCAACTTTAAAGGGCGCGTCATCGCTGATGTGTATCGCCATTACCAAAAGGGACTGGCCCAAAACAACGCCCTCGACTTTGATGATCTGATCCGCATTCCGGTCTTGCTGTTTCAGCAGAACGAGCAAGTGTTGGGCTACTGGCACCGCCGCTTTCGCCATATGCTGGTGGACGAATATCAGGACACCAACCGCACCCAGTACGATCTGTTGCGGCTACTTGCCACCAATAATGCCCCCACCACAAAAGTCTTTGAAGACTGGAATCAGCGATCTGTATTTGTCGTTGGTGATGCCGATCAGTCTATTTATTCTTTCCGTGCTGCCGACTTCACCATTCTGATGAACTTCCAGAGCGACTTTGGTGATGGGCTATCGGATGACGACACCCGTACAATGGTGAAGCTAGAAGAGAACTATCGCTCCACCTCGAACATTCTCGAAGTCGCTAACCATCTAATTGAAAACAACACCGAGCGCATCGATAAAGTTCTTCGAGCCACCAGGGGCACAGGGGAATCTATCTTCTGCTATAAAGCCGACGATGAACGAGCCGAAGCGGACTATGTTGTGAGCCAGATTCGCATTTCCATAGACAAGAATCCTGAGCTAAAGTGGGGAGACTTTTCGATTCTGTATCGCACCAACGCCCAGTCTCGTTCTTTTGAGGAGGTGCTCACCCGCTACAGTGTGCCCCACAAAGTGGTGGGTGGCCTTAAGTTCTATGATCGTCGTGAGATTAAGGACGTCCTCGCCTATCTACGACTCATTGCCAATCCAGCCGATACGGTAAGTCTCAAGCGGGCGATCAACACACCCCGACGTGGCATTGGTAAAACCACCATGGAGAATCTGGAAAAGGCCTCTGGTGAGTTAGGGATGCCCCTGTGGGAAATTCTGTCGGATGACACATCCGTAAAAACCTTAGCCGGTCGTGCCAGTAAGTCAGTTAACCGCTTTGCCACTATGATCCAGGGCTGGCAGCAACGGGTAGAAACCGTGCCTGCTTCAGAATTAGTGCAGGAGGTGATCGAAGACTCTGGCTATATTCGGGCTTTGAGAGATAAGGGCACTGATGAAGATCTAGATCGCATCCAGAACGTTAATGAGTTATATAACGCCGTCATCCAGTTTGAAGAAGAGAACGAAGATGCCACATTGCTGACATTTTTGGCCAGTGCTGCGCTGAGTTCAGATATGGACGATGATAAGCAGAGCAATGCAGTTTCCCTGATGACGTTGCACTCATCGAAGGGATTAGAGTTTCCAGTGGTGTTTGTGGTGGGGATGGAACAGGGGTTGTTCCCGAGCTTCCGATCATTGGATGATGCCGCCGCCATCGAAGAGGAGCGACGCCTCTGTTATGTGGGTATTACCCGCGCTCAGGAGAGATTATTTCTGACCTATGCGCGGGAACGGCGTTTGTACGGGAATATGCGAGAGATTGCCACACCTTCAATGTTTTTAGGCGAACTGCCGGAGGATTACATCCTGGCCAATACGGCGACGGCGCTACCTCGATTAGAGTTGACACCTAAGCGCACAGCACAGCTCAAAAATCCTGAACCCAAAGTACAAAAGCCGGGAACCCATGAGGATGATTGGGGTGTGGGTGAAAAGGTCATACACGGTGCCTTTGGCGAAGGCACCATCACTCACATTTTTGGTGCTGGCAATAAGATTTGTCTAGCAATTAAGTTTCCTGGCTTAGGTAAAAAAATTATTGATCCAAGAGCAGCTACATTGACTAGAGTTGAGTAGCTAGATTGCACAAGTTGTAACAGAGATGCGATTTCACGATGATTTTAGTCATAGACAGGGCACCAACAACGCCTGATGAATTCATGGATTGGTATCCAGAGAATTTAGAAAATCGTTATGATTTAAGGCAAGGTGTGGGTCATCACAATACCTAAACCACGTAGAGAACATTCCAGGCTAGTGGGTGATTTAGCCTATGATCTAGGTACTGTCTTTCGACAGGTAAACCCAGCCTATTTTATTCCTAGAGAATGTATTATCCAAAACTCGAAATGGCAACAACCAACTTTAAACATCATAGGTAGAATCGTTTACTTAAAAGGCTCTGATCTGTAATTGTCGACTATCTAATTGTCTGAATACTAATGCTTCGATACTGTCTCAGAGGAATAGGCCTTAAAAAGTATGTGTCTGAAATTCCGGCAGAACAATATCGGTCTTTAATTAAGGCTCAGACTGATTTGCTTCAAGCAATGTTTATTGAAGAACATCTGAACTTAGTGCTTGATAATTATTTTGAATTTGAAAACGAGCTCATAAAAATTAGCCTCAAGAATGCTATATTCCCAGAAAACTATTCTGAACAAGAAAAATTTGAAAATCCTTGGTGTGCAAGTGTCGAAGAAGTTTTTCTAGTAAATCGTAGAGTTATTAATTTATTGTCAAGTGGTTCTCTGTACGTAAGTGTTCTAGAACACGCTATCCATAAAATTTATTCTAAGGACTCTCAAAAATATCAAATAGTCAAAAAATTAACTTCTCAGGAATATGATTCCAATCGTCCTGGCTATCGGGTAATCTGTGCTCTTCGAAATCATTCTCAGCATTACGATATTCCCTTTCAACAGCTAACAAACGGAATCAGACGTGTAGAAGAGCAGTCTAAAGTTTTCAGGAAAATTTCTACTGCCCCTAAAATCATGCCTAAACAGCTCAAAAACAATAAAGAATTTAAAGCGAAAATACTGAAAGAGTTAGAAGATATGGGCGAATTAGTTGAACTAACTCCGTTGATAAGACAGTATATGGACTCGCTAGGTAATATCCATCGTAGTATTCGTGATGCTATCACTCCTGATCTATTACCCTTAGAATCAATTTTAGCCAAAGAACTCCAACAACATAAGAAACGCACAGGATGGAAGGAGGGTTTGCAAGTAATAGTGGTCAACGAATTAGATAAAATTGTAGATTCTACCAATATATTTAATGACTTTGTTCAGCGTCGAAAAATGTTGGTTTTTAGAAACCACAACATGCATTTCTCTAGTAGATTTGTTACTAGCGAGTCTTCAGATTTTTATGCTTAAACACATGGAAAAATCTACACAAAGATAACACTCTGAAAAGAAAATAATAATATCTAAGTTCACATTCGTTAAAAACTTGAAAGAATTTCACGAAAACGAGGTCTCTTCTTGCCATTTTTTAATTAGAGAATTAGTTGTTGTCAACAGTTCCTCAAGTTCGCGATCTGCTAAAGAAACCACTAGCCCATGGGCTGCCCGATTCCGCTTTTCCATCACTGCTCGAATCATATCAAATTCATCCATCGATATCTCACCACTGGAATACATATGATTCAATAGCTTCACAGGAGGAAGACGATCAATTGGCAAATTCTGTTCTATGGCATGTTTTCTAAGTAACCCTGAAGTGGACCCCAAAGATAAAGTAATGCAGGTTCCAGCATTCCATCAACCATAAGCTTTTCAACAGCTGTCAGTTGACTGTGCAACATCGCCCAAGACGGCAACTCATCTCAATTGCAAGTTCAGAATCCACAGCCGTGAGCAGTATCCCAAATGACGAGGAATAATGACAGAGACCCTGGTGTAGTGGGTAGGGGCATCCCCTTGTGGGTGCCCTGGATAACCTATGCCATTGTTCAACCCTTTGATTGTCCGACCTTTGATTATCCGATTATGGTAGACGGCAAATATGAGCGCACCATCGGTATCTAGCGCAGGTGATCGACGAGCAAGCACGAGGCATTGCCCCTACAGGATTTCGGTATTTAGGGATGATTATGGGGGAATTCTGGATTACCTATCCATTGCCATATGATGCCCACCAAATACAATCTAGACAAACATCATCGTCGATCTATTCGTCTAAAACATTACGACTATTCCACACCAGGAAATTATTTTGTCACCATCTGCTTCCAAAACCGAGCATGTCTGTTAAGCAATATTGTTATCGAAGATCCAGACATAAGACCCCCTAGATTCCAAAAACTCCGTACATCTGCTGATTTCTTCAGCTTAACTTTAGGGATCAGCCCTTAGTGTTTTTTATTGATTAATAACACCCTGGATGGCAAACAGTTTCTCTGTTTAGCGCATCTAGTATTTGTATCCTAGCTCTATTATCTGTCCCGACTAATCTTATGACAAAGACACCCGTTATTGGTATTGGTTTAGACGCAGCGGATCCTACCCTACTGGAGCCCTGGATGGATCAAGGGCTGCTACCTAACCTTGCCCGACTGAGAAAAGAAGGCACCTATGGTCGGCTAGCAAATACGGTTCCCTATGTTAGCGGCGAGGCAGAATTTTCCTCTACAGAACCATCTTGGGTGGTTTTTTCCACGGGTTGTTATCCCAATAAAACAGGCTTCTGGGACACTATAGAATATTCTCCAGAAAGCTACAGCGTCGTGTGTGACGAAGTCGAGAGTGGCTATGACTATAAAAACTTTTCTCCTTTTTATGCGCTAGGCGATGACTATCGAGTCGCAGCATTTGATATTCCAGTTTCAGCCCTGTGTGACCAAGTTAAAGGTGCACAAATCCTGGGTTGGGGCGGCCACTTTCCCTTTGTTCAAAGCCATTCTCAACCCCAAGAACTGTTTTCTGACATTGTCGAAAAGCATGGTCGTAATCCGGTATTGCATAACGATAACGGTCGCTGGTGGGACCCTACCTACGTAAATTGGATTCAAACGGCTCTTCAGGAAAGTATTGAGAAGCGAGTAGATGTCTGTAAAGATCTGCTCCAGCGAGACTCTTGGGATTTATTCTTGACCACTTTTGGTGATACCCACTCCGCTGGCCATGACCTGTACGATCAAAGCCAACCGGATCATCCATTGCACACCTATCGCCGTGGCAAAACTGACCCACTGTTGACCATCTATAAGAAGGTTGACTGGGCTATTGGTGAAATCCTAGCTGCCGCTCCAGAGGATGCAACGGTATTTTGCTACTCTGTCCACGGGATAGGGGCCAACCTCACAGATTTGTTAAGCATGTTTTTCCTAGGAGAAGTCATGTATCGGTTTAACTTCCCAGGTAAGATGGGGCTGGCTCCCGGTAAGCTAGGTACCACACCACCTCCACCCATTAAGCGACCCATTCGTCGCTCCTGGCCAGATGAGGTTTGGCGCAAGATTAATGAGCCTAATCCGGTCAAGCGATTGATTAATACTTGGACACCTAAGAAGTGGTTAAGTGAAACCCAGGATGGATTGGCATCACCACGATTGCTACAGTCTACTCAGCCTCACTTAGGATGGATGCCTGGCATGGCCTTTTCTCCCCTATGGCCAGACATGAAAGCCTTTGCGCTGCCTGCCTTTGCGGATGGTCACATTCGCATTAATTTGCAGGGACGAGAGGGAGATGGCAAGGTCACTCCTGATGAGTACGATGCACTATGTGAAGATATTACAGCCATGCTGTATGAGCTGACTGATGGTCGTACGGGCCAGCCATTGGTGAAAAAAGTCTTACGCACCCGTCAGGATCCGTTGGACGATAATCCAACTCTACCCGATGCAGACTTGGTGGTTGTTTGGCACGAGTTACCAACCGATGTGGTCGATAGCCCTACTCTAGGACGGATTGGCCCAGTGACATTTAATCGTCCTGGTGGTCATCGTTCTCGTGGTTTCTTTGTGGCTAAGGGTGCCGCAATTCCAGCTGGTGAAACGTTGCAAAATGGTCACGTTGTCGATCTAGCGCCTACGTTCCTATCATCCTTGGGTGCACCCATTCCAGAGCACTTTGATGGTAAATCCTTGTTTGCTTCTTCCCGTTCTAAAGCAATTACCACTGTAGTGTGAATATAGGCTGCGATCGCAACCCCAAGTTTCTATTTCATCGTTCTGACCAATGTTTTTTAGTGACGACAGCTAAGGAGATAATCGTGACATAGACAGGTAGGTTACCTGTGTAGAAACTAAAGTATTTTTAGAATCCTAATCTACCCGGTGGTCAGGTTACTGGCCACCAGTCACTTTTTCTATTGGGAGCAGACACACTTAGATAAGTTCACACTACTATTATGAAGCCAGAAGTATCAGTTATAGTTCCTGCATATAACACTGAAACCTATATTAAGCGAGCGATTGACTCAGTTTTGTCTCAAACGTTTGAGGATTTTGAGATCATAGTTGTTGACGATGCTTCTACAGATGGAACTGTCCAGGTTCTTAAAGGAATACAGGATGATCGGTTAAAGTTAGTTTGTCAAAAACAAAATGGAGGGGCAGGGGCTGCGCGAAATCGGGCTCTGCAAGAAGCAACTGGAGATTGGGTTGCGGTTTTAGATTCTGATGATTGGTATGCACCTGAGCGATTGGAGCGACTTTTAACCTTTGCGAAGGAAAATCAAGCAGATATGGTGGCGGATGATTTTTACATCATTGAAGATGGAGAAACAGAACCTCGAACAACAATGATTAAGTACCATGATCCATCTATTGTTGATGTTCTCGCTATTAATCCTGTGTCGTTTGTCCTCTCTGATATTGAGGGCAGACAAGGTCTAGAGCTAGGATTCAGCAAGCCACTTTTTCGCAGACAGTTGCTCGTTGAGAACAATATCACCTATAAGCCAGAGATCAAAGTTTCACAGGACTTTTGGTTAGACTTAGACTGCTTGGTGAGAGGTGCAAAATTTCTGCTGTTGCCAGAACCCTACTATTACTATCGGTCTAGGGATGGTGCATTAACGACCAGCACCAACAAAGTTGAAAGACTAAATGAAGAATGTGCAGCGGTCAGGCGTTTTTTCAAAGATGAAGCTAGTTATCTAAAGCAAAATATAGAGCTGGTTGATGCGTTAAATCTAAAGCTTAAAGAGACGAAAAAACTAAAAGACTATTATAAGGTCGTTGCTTTTCTCAAGCGAGGAAAACTCTTCAGAGCTGGGTTAGAATCTCTGAAATATCCTTTATTTTATCAAACCCTACTATCAGAAGTGCCAAAGTCACTCTCTAGACACTTTGGTGCTATCTTTTTTAAGACTAAAGTATACAAGAAGTTTAGCTAAGCTCTAGTCATGTTAAAATGCGCAGTCTTCTGCCTCAGGTGACTACGCGGTTCAACTTGTTATATGGATGAAATTTAATGCCTAACAACGGCAGCATCAGCTCTTGCTAGGCATGTGATGAGCAATATCAGTTAGGTGATTCCAAGTAGTTCATACTGTTAACTTAGCACCTACTAGTAGCGACTGGAAACAATCGTGGCCATCAAAGATCTGCAAAAAAAGTCTTAAATGTACTACGAGGATGCTTGATCCAGCTTTTGACCACCGATAGGATATCAGCACGACGAGGATTCGGATCATCATCTGTGTAGACCGGATCGCAGCCAGTGTCTGTGTGACCGGCCCAGATTAGCCACTTACGACGCTCGGCCCAAGAAAAACGCCCCACAACAGCTTGAGTTGTCAAAATCAACCACAAGCGCCATCGATTACTAAAACGATAAACTTTGTGATGGTCCCATGTCTGATCTTGTTTTTGAATAACTTTGCCATATTCAGAATCATTGTTGGCATAGGCTAAAACTAGTTGATCTAATGGTAACTTACGCTCTAATTCAAAGGCCATTTGCCCATAGAATCTTGGATTAAAGTCCATTAACAATAGCTGGTTGCCATGCACAATAAACTCGGCTTCAAATACGCCGTAATAGCCAACTTCTCTACAGATATTTTTGAGATGGTCTATGGCCTTAGGATTCAGAGGACGGCTTTCAAAACAGAGTCCTACGCCTACACGAATAGGAAATTGTAAAACTTTAGCCGATGCACGGGTTAGGAATATCTCTTGGCTTTCATCAACAAAACCAGCGACGCTGTAGGTATTTTGACCGGCGGTTGCATGAAATTCTTGCACCATGGGCCAATTGACCTCTGGGTCAAAGTCAATGAGAAGAGGGTGGTAATAAAATTTTTGTTGGTAGTCTGGGTAAATTTCCAGTAATTTTTCTGGCGTTTCACAGACCTGACCCTTTTGGCGTCGCAACATGCCAATTTGGGTTCTAGGTTTGATCAATACTGGATACCTAAGCTTGTGAGCCTGCGCCTTGAGGTCTTCTACGGATGTGGGCGCAACTGTAGAGGGAACAGGAATCCCTAGCTTTTCTGCGATCGCATGTAGCTCTGGTTTATTCAGCAGCGCATAAATGGTTTTAACATCAGGGCTGTAGAGCTTGTAATAGTCGCTTAACTGATCACGATACCGAGAGATCAACCATGTCATATCATCACTTGACGGGTAGAGAAACGCGCCAGGATTTTGTTTGCCATACTCTATTAGCCAGTTAACAAAACTCTCAAAATCTTCTACTGGTGGGGATTTGAGGGCCTTTGAAAGATAGCGAGATTTATGGGTAAGTGTAGAAGTCTTAGGATCAGCCAGTAATGTAGGCTGATTGTGCTTCCCATAGGACCTCACAACTGCGAGGGTTCCCCCATAATCTCCCATAGTCATCATAATTGGAGCTTGGGTAGATGAGCTAATAGCTACCATAGGACGAGATCTTAAATAATTAGGAGATTCTTCTAAAACAAATTTTCAAACATGTGGCCTAGTCAGCCAAACAGTCCATATGGATAATGCTTTCGAAAGTGTCAGACTTGCGGATCATAAAAGATTCACCACTGCTATTTAATCCGACAATGCCAGGCTTAGGAAACGAAAAAGCTCGCGCTTCAGGCACAAAATAAGCCCCAGAATCCATAATGGAAATGGCATCACCTTTAGCTAGTTCAGGTAGTCGCCAAGCAGGATAGAGTGTATCTCCCATATGACAAATAGGACCCACTAAGCGATAAAGCTTTTCCGGATTCTGAGCTTTCTGCTGTAGAGGAAGAACCTGATGAAACTCATACTTTACAATCTCAGCAACACTAATGCCTGCATCCAAAATTCCATAGGTAAATGCTTCGGACGTTTCTTTAGTATCAACAATACGCGATAGTAGTGCTTGGGTATTCCCCGTAATCGCCCTTCCTGGTTCAACAGCTAGCTCCGGTATAGGACGACTAACGTCTTGAAAATACCCTGTGAGATCCTTAGAAATAAACTCAGCAAAGTCTTCTAGCGTAGGATAATCCTGTGGTGTCGGCTCTCTTACTTCAATACGGAAGGTCTCACTTAGCTTTTTATCAAAGTCTGAAAATGAACGTACCGTTGGAATAGCAATACTCCCGCCAACATCCAAAATCTCTGGGTGAAAATCAAATTCCTGATACAAAGTATTCAAAAAATCTTTAATACCTTGCAAGTATCCTGCCACATCATCCAGACCATCAAAGAGAACACCTCGATGGCAGTGCACACCAATAACATTAAGCTCAGGCATACTGAGGGCCTGACGGTAAGTTGCTAACGCCTCGCCAGTATCTACACCAAGACCAAACTGGCCACTCCAGCCCTTGGCGAATATCAATCGAATTGCAATATTGGCCTTTTTGCCAACTTGCCGAGAAATTTTAGCAAAACGCTCTAGCTCTTCGCGATGATTAACGTTAAGTAAGCGAATACCTCGGTCAATGGCTATCTCGATGGACTTGTCTGATTTGGCAGGGCCATTGTAGATGATCTTTTGAGGGTCTACACCAAGGTGTAAAGCTAACCATAGTTCATAAGGAGAAATAACCTCGGCACCTACGCCATAACTATGCAGGAGTTGAAGTATGCGGGGAATAGGATGAGTTTTATAGGAATAGTAAACATTGAGAATCTGCTGCTTTTGATGCCCGTACATCATGGCATGGGCATTCTGCGCTAGCTTCTGTGTGTTCAATACATGAAGGGGACTACCATATTGCTCCAGAAGAGTTTGAAGATTGACGCCATGTAGCGTAAGCGCACTATTTTCATAGGACATATTCCAGAGCTGGGGAGATAAATCCTGACGCATGCCCACTCGCTTTTGCAATGCTTGGGCACCAATACTGCGCACGAGCCGTTTTGCTTGAGTCTTTGGCATAATTACTTGCAATTCCCCAATTCTTAATTCTTATTCATGTATGACTTGAGCAAAGAATAAAAGTCCCCTAGATCCATGGTTTCTTAATACGATAAACATCTACGTCAAGAAAACATTAGAGAGTGACGCATATCGAGTCCGATCACTGAAAACAAGCATAAAGTTCGCAATTTTGCCTGGAAAATGCTTCCAACTGTCGAAACAATTTCTGTGTATTTGCCTGTTTAGTATTGTCCTCAAGGCTGAACAACTTTGGAGGATGTTCAGGTAACTAGACAAGAGATTACTTTGATATGCTGCTCTTTCCATACTGTTGCGTAGCCTTTCAATATTATCTGTGTTCTCCTATGTGGGGTTCATGTTGTTGCCAAGCTTGTTGAACCTAGTTGAACCTACTGTTTGTAAAACCATACAACGAAATTTTACGGGTGTTCGGTGCTTTTATCTTATTATTAATCGCTTATAATATTTTATTGCCATGTTTTCAAGTTTTTCACTGAATAGCTTGATCAGATATTTAAGTTACTATGATAAAATATTCTCGATTAGCTTATAAGTCAGTATTTTATAGTATCCGATACCATACTAGTGACTAAAATATTTGGTTTAGAACGTTTGGTTTTACATGGCCTCAGCAGTAACTAAAGGCTTTTGCTTCAATGAAATTGTTGTTTCAAAACCACTCAGAACTAGAATCTATTTATCCTTGCTTTAGCTGAGCTCCCATCATACCGAAACCCCTTTGGTTTTGAGGCTGAAAGTACATTAATGCCTATCCTAGAGAGTCACCTCGCGCACATATAAAATGAATTCTTTTCTAGCTATCTCCCTTGTCTCCGGCGTTTTGTTAGGCTTTCTAAGCCGTTACACCCTAAATTGGTTGTCAACATCATACAAGTTTCAGCTGTTTGGAAAGATGATTACATGTGTGGATACAACTGAGAAAGTTCTAGCGTTGACCTATGATGATGGTCCTAATCCACCTTATACAGATAACTTACTTGATGTATTAAAAGAGTTTGATGCAAAAGCAACCTTTTTTGCAATTGGTCAAAATATTGAAAAAAATATCAAAACAACTCGTCGTATGATTGATGAAGGGCACGAGTTAGGTAACCATTCGTATTCCCATCAAAGATTAATAGACACGAGTTTGGCAACAGTCCGTTCTGAAATCCAAAAGACGGACGACATACTAGCTGATTTGGGTGTCGAATCAAGAATACATTTTCGTGCACCTTATGGTTTAAAGCGTGTTCGGCTGCCTTGGGAGCTTGCCCGTAGAGAAAAAACAAATATTCTTTGGAATGTTGATCCTAAGGACTACGAAACAGCTGATCCAGAAAAAATTGCTGAGTCTATCGTTTGCAGTGTGGAGCCTGGCTCTATTATTCTTTTACATGATGGTGGAGGCAATCGATCCCAGACTGTGGCAGCAACCAAAATAGTTTTGAAAAGGCTTCAGAAAGAGGGGTATCAGTTCAAAACAGTTTCTCAGTTGATGGCATTACAGGCGGCATAAATAGATATCAAAAGCCCAAGCACATAAGCCCTTGGCGCATTGCTAAGGGCTTATGTGCTTTCAATGCCAATACAGATGAGTCTTACTAGACTGTTGTTGCTTCTCTTTCTACAACTTCTGAATAAATATCGACAATTTTACGAGTTTTTGTATCCCAGGTAAACTCCTTTGCACGCTGAAGTGCTTCGTAGGACATATCATGTCGCATAATATGGTCCTCAACCAACTGGGCAATATAAATAGCTAATTTGTTCACTACAAACTCTCTGGATAAAGGGTCGATCTTAAAGCCTGTTTTCTCTGTTACATACTCACCAATGCCACCGTTATCAACCACAATACAAGGTAAAGCATTAGCCATGGCTTCTAAAACGACTGCCCCACCAAATTCACGAACTGAGGGGAAACAGAAAATGTCAGACTGTCGATAATATTCTAAGGTCTGGTACTGCTCAACATATCCAGTGAAATGCACATGATCATTGAGTTTTAGCTGTTTTACCTGGTGCTCTAAGCTTTCCTGCTCAGAGCCATTGCCGACAATGGTTAGATGAATCTTTAGCTTTATAGACTCGTCCAGTTTGCTAATAGCGTCTAAAATCATATCAGCCCCCTTGTAAGGAACAAGTCGACCAACATATAGGAGTTTAACTTTATTATCTACTGACGCTTCTGTAGGTATTTTCGCTTGGGCTACTTCTTCCTCAGATCTGACAAAGGAGCTGGTAATACCATTCTCATAAAATAGTTCTATCTGATTGTCGCGAGTCTTAGGGAATAGCTCTTTAATCAGACTCAGTGTATAACTAGAGCCTGCCAAAATATAGTGGGCTTTTTTATAAGTTTCCCGGTACCCAGGAATGATAGAGCGTCCTATCCAGCGTAGGAAATTAAAGTAAGAATATTCTCGACGCCCCAGCTCCTTAAATCCGTCAGGAAACGGAACTCCACCATTGACTGGACCTAGAATGAACGGAGTTTTCTTGCATGCCTTAATTGCTTTTACAGGATAGCGTGGCATCATTGGGGTGATGGTATGAACTAGATCATAGTCACCGCGAACAATAGTTTCTTTAAATCGACTATAGACTGCCCGATTGAATCCCCAGTAAACTGGGTATGTAAACGCATTGCGCAGCGGCCAGATGATTTGCCCCTTATATAGGCTCAAACGATCCCCAAGCAGCTCTAGGTTTTCAATCAGTTTACTGTCTTCAATGTAAGTGATGTCTGCATCTGGGTGTATTCTCTCTAGCTCTTCTCTATTGCGTGCGTGAGTTACTAATGTAGTGTCAACGAATCTGCTGATACCTGCATACAATCGATATCCTTCCAGGGGAACTGAGTTCCAGGCAGGATTACATTGTTCAATAATGAGTAATACTTTCAATCTCTTTTTAGCCATAAATAATTATCCTATGATGTGACGGCATATGAATATGACGCTTTCACCATTGCAATACATATGTAAGCATCTACATTCAACTTGTTTAATAGTCATAGACGTTTAAGTAGATGCTTGCAATCAAGAAAAAGTGACGCTGATTCGACTGTTACATGTTCTAAGTGGTTATCGTTTTCAAGATATCAGCTGTGTAAGAACAGAGATACAAAAGGGACTGATCTAGTTCTCTTCTGCGGTAACAAATTTAGATAGTAGCTTGATATAAGCTGACTGGTAGTAGATGGCGGGTTCTATGATTTCATATGTGGGTTGATTGGGCTCTACGTCATCGATATAGGCTTTCATTGGAGGTCCTGACGCGATTGCTTCATCTCCGGAATAGTCTTTGTAAGGACCGCCCATAAAGAATCCAGGTGCGGGTCCTTTTTTCGATGTCAGTGCGTTTTCAAATTCACCCTGACCAAACCACTGATGGTACATCTCATTAGCGGAGTATTCGGCACCGTACTCATACATGTTACTGAGAAAGACAATGCCTAATGGATTTACACCGTGAAAATAGTTGATGGCACCTAAGGAGCGCTCAATGTAGGCTGGCCATTCCGCTTTATGTATGCCCAGCATAACAGGGTCATAATTCATGTTCCCATAGTTGGCCTTAGTCATATTGCTGCCCCAATGATACTGTTCGTCAGGCATGTAGGAGCGAAACGGATCTAGCAAATCATCGCTGCCATAGGCTTCTGGATGATAGTCAATTAACTTATCTTCTAGATCTGTTAAAATTTCCTCTTTTAAAGCCTCATCGGCATCAGGCATTTGGGAATAGAAAATTAACGCATCTCCTTGCCAAGGATCGTAGCGAGACCAGGGACCGTCTCTGTAGGGTTGTGCCAGGTCAATATTGTCAACAACATAGTTGGAGAACTGTGGATCTCCTGTTGCTGCAAACAGATAAACAGCGGCGCTCACTGTTGTTCCCAACTGGGCGTCCGCAGTCATATCTGCGTCTCCTGATTTGATTTCTCCTGTGTCACAATCTGTGTCTATTGGATGGACCTGGAACCAGTCCCAGGCTGCTCTGGCTCGGGATGTTAACTCAGCAGCGTAGTCTTCTAATTCAGGAATAGACTGCATCTCTACTGCGGCGTGGGCAAAGACGCTTGCGATCGCAATTGTAGATGATGAACACTTAGGACCATAATACCGAGGCCGAGTATCCTTACTAGGAATAGGGCTTGGCGGATTGTAATCCAAATTTCCGATCTTAATAAAGGCACCCCCATCATCGTCTTGCATCCGTATGAGCCAGTCTAGTTCATACTTAATTTCATCCAACAAATCAGGAATACCATTACCTGACTCAGGAATATTAAAATCATCCGTCCAAATTTTGGGGTTTTGACTGTAGGCACTTAGAAGCTGATGGACAGGTTGCAACGTATACGTAACATACTTGTTTGTGTCACCTGCATCAAACCAACCACCATGCATAGCGCGTTCGGTTGCTGGATTTTGTTTGTCATCTACAAATCGTGCCTGGGTATCTTGTCCAGGACCCATGTAAGCTGCTCCATCAGTCCAGCGTGCGTCTGCAAAGGGTTCTGTTTTAGAGAAACCACTGCGCTGGTAGAAAAACATTCGAGTAGCAGCAATTAAGACATCTCTGTAGATGTCTGAGCGAATTTCAAATTCAGCTGAACGTGTCTCTCCGTCTTCACGGACGATGACATACTTACCAGGCTCATCCAGGTCTGAAAAATCAACCCACCAGGCACGTTCTCCTGACTGTGAATGAACCGCCCCATTTGTCCACTTGACTGGGGTAATAACCTCAATCACCTCATCGGTTTCAGCATTTCTTAATTCGTAAGGTTGATCACCACCTAAAGGACCAATAACAACCGCAACTTTTGGATCTTGAGGGCGATAGCCAAACTGGTCTACTAAAACTTGAAACTCTTTAACCGTCGACTCTTGAGCGCCATCTGAACAGCTCAGTGCACCAAGAGCAATAGTAACAGCACCAGCGACCTTAGCAATTGTGCCTAGTATTGCCTGATAATTTCGAAAAGGTTTGGTAAGCGTAGATTTAATCATAGGAATGCTTGTGTAGATGGAGTTATTAGAAGATGCTGTAGAGATGACTATAACTATCTCAAACAAATTCGAAAGCACAAATATATCCTAGGCAAGCCCAAGTAATGCACTACTGCCAGTTACCTTGACGCCCTAAGAGTCCGGAGAGTGTTCCCATACCCCGATACATTCTAAGTAATGCCTGGGCTACTTTACTCTTACCTAGAAATATAGATGGGCCAATAGAGAGAAACCCCATGACAATTAACCCCAATCCTTTGATTGTTCGAATAGCCTGAACCTTAAATGAAGGATAAAGCTCTGATTCAATTAAGCTGTGAACACTCCAAGACCAGAATCCTCTGTTTAAAATCCAATCTAAAGACAAGCGTTGATCGGCAATAGGCTCATAGAGAACTGCTTCATCAGCCCAAACAATTTTATACCCCTGTTTATTTAAGCATGAAAACAGGTAAGCATCTTCTGCTCCCTTATGGGCAAAACGATGATCAAAGAGTGGCTCATCTTCCTCCAGATCTTTCAACAGCTTAGTGCTAAACATAACGTTGCCTGTGAAAGCTGTATCCATTCTTTTTCCAGTTTCATAGCGAGGAAATGAATAAAAGTCGCCAGCTTTAATCCAATTAGGCACTTGCTGTTCTTCCTTATAAACAGCAAGAACTGGACCTGTAATGATGGCAGCGTTAAACTTCTGTTGATTGATTAAAAGTTCCTCTAGCCAATGGGGAGTTGCAGTCTCATCGTCATCTAGCATGGCAATGAAATCCGAATCTTCAGATGCCTCAGCAACACAACGATTACGCGCATACGTCACTCCCTGATTAGTCTCTACAAAATATTTGAGTGACCATTGGAAAGAAGATTTTAGGGCTTCAACTGTTGCCTCCGCAGAACGAGTAGAGTCGTTATCAACGATGATGACTTCGATACTAGGTATAGGAATCTGAGTAAATGTAAGGTTATTCAAAGACTCCAACAATTTTTGCAATAAGTGAGGGCGTTTATACGTTGCGGCACAAATTGAAACCTGGGTCAGAGTTGTGGAGGAATTGATATTAGCCTCACCATCGGATCGTTGATTGGAGGTTGCCTGCATCTTTCAAGTTAAGTGAGTAAATTAGATTTGGAACTATTGGATGGCCCGAACCCATTTCAGCATGGCCCTATCGGAAATAGTTGCTTCAGTTGATAGCTAAAAAATGGACATAGTAAGACACATATCTAGAATGCCCCACGTACAATTACGAATGAAAATTAGAAAGATTGTTCCTGGAAGCTACATGTTATATAGCTCAGGTCTTGATTACTGCTTCTGCCTAAACTAAGGCACTTGTGCTTATGATAATCCCCCCATTACCCCATCACTCATCCACCTATCTACAGCCCCAATCTGGGTCTTTATTTTTGTGTACTCCCCTAACCATACTTGAGCATATTTATTGTGAAGACTCAGAGGCATCTTTGTAGGTTTTCAGGGCATCTAAGAACTTGATATGTAATCCATAATTGCTATTGACAAATCGTTGTAAACATTCATCAATAAAATCTTTGTATACAGGACGACCTTTATAGGGAGATAGGTAGCTTGTAAAGATACCCTTCTTGTAAGGCACTGTATATTTGGAGGTTCCTGTACGGTGATCGGCCAAGTGCTTTTTGCCAGTCCAGTAGTGTCGACTCAGAACAGTTGGAACTCGTGAGCAGTCTGGAGCTAGAAAATATGGGTGGTTGAGTTTTCGCCAAGATAAATAGAATGTGTCTTTATCACCCATTGCATGTTGATACCAAAACTCCGAACCAAGATTCATCCATTCGGCAAGGTTTAGGGCTTTCCAACAAGCAACTTTGTCAAAGAGTAGTAAACCCGTTTCAAATTCTGTATCACCGTTATAGGGCATACCTACATGATCCCAAACAGGCTTACCAGGTAGGAGTATGTGACGCTGATAATCGGGGAAGAAAATAGCTCTATTCTCTTGATATTCCTTAGTGTCAAACAGAAACTCTAGATTGCATACGGGAAAGCAGTCAGCATCAATGAGCATTACTTCCCGTAATTGTGAGTGGAGAATGGCTGCTGTCTTAATAGGAAAACCACGCATCTGTTTTAGAGGCCGGTTTTTGCAACAGTCCATGATGTCATGCAACGAAACATCATGTTCCATAAATGCTGGTCTGGCCCAGGCTGGAATCTCATCTTCACCAGCATGCCAGATTTCTATCGGTAGCGTCGCACCATAGTGCCGTAGGAGACGGACAACAACATAAGCGCTTTCTAGATAAGGGCCTCCTGCGCAGATGACAAACCCTCTTCCAGAAAAATCTTTCATTTCAGGTGCTGGAGCCTTAACTTGTTCATTAAATAAGTTTGCAGCATTAGACGCATCGATCTTGTATTCTAATAAATCATTCATAGATTAATCCTTCAATTTATAGTGCTACACCACTGAATCTTCCCTGTCCCATCTACAAAAATTGGTTCTGGTGTTTCCGAAATGGGGTATGCAAACGTGAAAATATCAGACGAAGTGGAAACTGCTCTTTCCGACACAAACATTGACGCACTAGGTGGTGCAAAGTTTCTTTTCTATCTGTTGATAGATGAAGACTTTCCGTATCTATTCATGCCCTTAGAAGATATCTTTTGTACGTTATTTAGAACAACTATATTGGTGAGAAGATTAGTGACTTTTAGCCATTTGGGTGAATGCTTGTGCTCCGTTTTCTACGGAACTGGCAATATCATTCAGAAACTTTTCTTTCCGTGTTTGTAACCAATTTGAAGTTGTTTTTTCTGCACTTCGCGTTCTTTCCGTGGTCCAGTTAAACGCCTCAGCAGCTAATAGATGGGCAAACTCTTTAGGGTGTTCAGATATTTGGACGATTGGAGAGACTAGAGAGACACCTCGCATAGAGGTTGGAGTGGCTACAATTGCTGATCCTGAGGCAAGAGCATCAAGGGTTTTGATTTGTATACCGCTGCCTCCCAACATCGGTAGTGCGATCACTCTAGCTTGGGCCATGAAAACCTGAGAGTTTGGTACAAAACCTTCATACTTAACATTTGGATATTTCCCGCTTAACCATTCAGCACCTTTGCCAGCAACGTGAATGGATAGCTGACTGGATAGTTCAGGATAAACAAACTTAAAAAACCAATGTAACCCTTCCTCATTAAATTTCCAGGTCCAGCTGCCAATTAATCCAATATCAAATCTCTTCTCAATCACATTTTCACAAACTTTCTCTGGACCTAAGGGTAAGGCTAACGCTTTAACGTTATAAACGCCTTTGAGTCTAGAAAAATGATTGGCATCATGCTCAGTTAAGGTCCAAACTTCTGCGGCTTGTTTCGAAAGCTCAGATTCTATTCTTTTTACCATTTTGGCTTCTCGAGCATAGAGCCATCTTTCGAATAAGTTCTTAGAGTTATTGAAGTGGCTGAGGTAGATTTCATGCTCGATATTATGAGCAATAAATATAATCTTACTTTTCCCAGCAACTAACTTTGCTAACCAAGCTAGTTGAGAGTGATCAATAAAAACCACATCATATTGCTTGGCACTAAGAAGAGTGTTTACCAATTTCACATAGGTTTGAGAGTAATATTTAGCAGCTGAATAGGGCAACTTAACTAGGAAGCTGAGTAAAAGCCAGAGGATAGCGTCAATTTTGGCACTACTTGTCTCTATATGCCGCTTTTCTACTAACACTTCATGAGCTTCCGGCTCAAAACTATCATCCTTTCGCATGTAGCCTACGACTGAAACCTTATATCCGTTTTGTCTCAGGCCATTAATAAAAGCCTGAGATGCGACTTCACCTCCAGTTTTCCTTCGACTAGGAAGCAGCGTAGTTAAGAACAAAACATTAGTTGCTTTCATTACTACTCAGAGAACCCTTTGTTTAACTCAATAAAACAGCTAAAAACACTATTTGATTTCATAAAAAATTAATGCTTTCCTAGGAATTACATCGGAAATGACATTTAATCTTTTAGCCTTAGATAGCATGTACGCCTAATGCTCCCATCCTATTTCTCAAATCGCCCTACCCCTTTAGCCTGGCATTAAAAAATCCTATAATGCCCTAAAAGTGAACTTCATACTCAGATAGGCAATTTGTTTCTTTCAAAATGACTTAAACTATACAGTTATTGTTCCTTAAGATGCTATGACAGCTTCTCTAGTGCGGTAAAATATGCTGACGATGTCGGAAAAATGGTTGTGAAGACTATTCGTAGAGAATTATGTAAATGTCTGCTCGATGGCTAGAACTAAGTAAATACAATCCTTATGCCCATTGAATACGAATGGGATTGAGCATATATCAACAGTTTTCAATTGATAAAAACCTGCTGAGTAACTGGGTAGATGCCTGATTATGCCCTGATAGCTGCAACTAAGGAATATATTTTTCTATTATGAATGGAAGAGTTGTCTATGACAATACGTACTTTGTCGCAAACAGAATTGAATTGTAGTGATTGCGATTTAAAGATTAAGCTTGTCATAAGCTGTCTTATATAGTAAAGAATCATCGCGGCATAGTTCATTGAGGGGTCTCCTCAAATCCATAAATATGCTTCTAATATTGATTGATGGCAACAAAACTTTTATTAATGCTGTCAGTCTACATAGACTTATTGTTTCTGGACTAACTTGCTTTAAATACTCTTGAAAATCTTTTTATTTTAATTAATTTTGAACTATTTTATCCCAGAGAATTTTTAAGAAAGTCATGTAAGAGATTTACTGTGTTCCTGTGGAGTCTTCCTCTAATCGCTGTCAGAAGCAGTTTCAGTCTGAATAACCTGCTCTTGCTCTTTTGATTGTCGGTAACAAAAGAATACCACTAGCCATAAGGTTACGAGTTTGAATAGTTCAGATGTCAACGTTGCCCACGCTGCCCCCTGCCAAGAATACCGAGGAATGAGGTATAGGTTTGCTCCAAAGTTAATAAAAGCTGCTGTTACT
Organism: Leptothoe sp. EHU-05/26/07-4; assembly: GCF_043421015.1. NCBI lineage: Bacteria > Bacillati > Cyanobacteriota > Cyanophyceae > Nodosilineales > Cymatolegaceae > Leptothoe > Leptothoe sp. EHU-05/26/07-4. The sequence continues at coordinate 1,056,204 of NZ_JAXSQV010000002.1, read as the reverse complement.
TGCAATACGCTTCTGGCTCTATGAAAGCCTGCACCAGTTAACGTATCAGCAGCAATGAATTGGAGAGTTGCGATCAAATGAATAGGTGCCAGCCATATTAATACACCAGCAGACTGGGCGTATTCTGGTCCTAAAATATTTGATGTAAATGGCGAAAGAGTCAGTAAGGCAATTGCTGCAATAACTCCATAGCCTACGGCCACAGGGACCAATTTAAAGGCAAATTGTAGACCTGCTTTAATGCCAGAAGCGCCATATCGCAAAAAGCGAGTGTAGGTGGCACTCATGACTGCAATAATAATGATGTATCCAACATCGATAAATCGATACCCTGCAGCATAAATACCAGCTGCATCAGCAGATGCCAGACTGACTAACATTGTTCTGTCAATCTGGCCGTTTACAGTTTCTGCGGACTGGGCAATGGCGAAGAAAAAGCCCTCGGCAAACTTGGGTGGATACTTTTTTAGATTGAATATAGGACGACCAAATAACTTGTTCACCGTTAGCAGTGATACAGTCGCTGGTATGATTGAGCCTAAGCAGTATAAACCACCCCAGGCAACAATATTACCATCTTCGAAGAGGACCAGGAGGGCAATGGCTGCAAGTAGTTTTCCTACACCGTATAGAACCTTACTTTGGGCAGCTACCTTGTAGCGATCGCAAGCCACAAACGCAGTTGCAGCTAGATCGAATACTTTCCCCCCTAAGAGATCTGCTAGCAGTATAAATAAGACAAGCAGTAGTGACGTACTGGGAGCAAAAATGACCTTGACCAAGCCTAGCATGATGGGGACTAGGGCAGCGGTAAAGGTTAAAGAGGTGAGTAGTGCTGTACCCCAATATCCTCTAAAAACCTTTGGGTCCCTTGAAACATACTTGATAAAAATATCCGCACTGCCGAGACCAACAAATGGAAACAGTAGCTTAACGAAGGCAGCAATGCCGATAAATATGCCGTATGCTTCAGCTCCTAAGACTCTAGCTACAATGACAAAGTAGGCCCCTTGAATAAATATACCGAGTGCTTGGGCAGATAGCATCCACATGCTGTCTTTTACTAAGGATCCACTCAAGATCCCTTTGAGTTTGGAAATTATCTTTTTCACCTCATTGACTCAGTTGTAAAGGATAAATTTGGCAAACTATAAATTAAACATTAGTTTGAGTAGTCTGGACATTTTTTGAGGGCTTGATTTTGTCCATGATTTTATCCCCCATAATATTGTTGTTGTTGCCCAGACTAAATCTGTCAAAGTCATTCAAATATTTCGCTTCAAATGATGTCGTAAAGCTCATGGAACAAATTAGAATCCAAAAAATGCTGTTAGGTGCTAACAGTGAAGATTCTGCCAGATTAATTAGGACGATATAGAGGGTATAGGCTGCAGGCCAACTGCTTACCCATGTTTTAAACAAGCGAGTTCTGGCAAGCCCCCTAAGCAACGTTTGCCATAGCACTAATGACACTAAGGTTGTGCCAATCAGGCCAATTTGCAAGGTCATGTCCAGAAACCCCTGGTGCGCATCTGGTACACGCCAGCCAGCCCGCTGCCATATATATAAAGACGGCCCGGCTGTCCCATGCCAGAAACCACCAACACCGTAACCGAGTGCTGGACGATGGCCAATCATTGTATAAATGTACTCCCAAATATCTGTACGCCCTGTTAGGGTTGCGTCTTTTCCAATTAACCCGAGGGCAAATGTCATTAGAGGAACATAAGCGACGGAGACAAATATGGCTCCCGAGATCAGAAAAATCAGTGATAGAAGTAGTTTACGAGTTTCTGTTTTAAATACTTGAAGCACTGTAACGATAGTCAAAATAAAAACAGAATTGAGTAATGCTCCTCCGGATCCAGTTTTGTTGATCATTTGCAGCGAGAGGAACAATCCAATGATGTAGAGCCACTTGAGGCGTTTATCCTTGACCTCATTGAACATGGTATACATGACACCACAGGCGAGTACCATCATTTTCCCAGCACCGTTTTTATGGGTAAAGACACCTCGCCATGCCCCTGGATGAACCGGTGGGCCCATAATGCCGTACTGAGGCAGTGCATAGACAAACACAAAATTTAAGATGGATATACTTAGCAGCACATAGCTGAGGATTGTGATCTGCTGTTTCAAGGTGTATCGTCCTGCTAAATACACTGCGAACAACATATTACACGTGGCAAAGATCCCTGCAGATAGGGAGTCATCAGGGGCAAAAGACCAGAAAAATGACAGACCCACAACGGTGCTGGCTGCAATCAGCACTGGGTTGCTCAGCAAAATATAGAGCGTTCGTTTATATCTGCACGCCACGAAAAAAAGCGTAAGACAATTATGAATAACGTAGAAAAGATGAACGGGAATATAGTTAATCGAATCGTAGCTAAATCCATCTCCTTCACTGGCTCCACCGCTAAGAAGAACCATCGTTACAGCATCTGTGAAGAAAAAGAAGGAAATAAACACATAGGTGAATTCGACTTTTTCTAAGATCTTTTCTAATAAAGCTCTACCGGGTGACTTTTTCTTTTCTACTTCTTCAGAAGGAGGTTCGCTTGCTGGAGTAGTTTGAAGCACCATAGGGCAACAGGCTTATAGGGGTTTTGAAATATGTTGGATAGATGGTCTTTCTAAGAAAATATGTAAAATAACAAGCAATATCTTGTTATTAGAGCCCTGAAGGAATGTTATAGGCATCGGGATCATAAACCTTATTAGTTCCTTTAACATCTACGATAAAGAAGTCAATGGCAACAATAATGGTCAAAGCCAGGGCAAAGCCAGCAACAATTCCCATGGCAATGATCTTAATGGCCACCTGAGAAGACGGTTTCTCAGGAGGAACAGCGGGTTCAATAATTTGAATGAAATTAGTCAACTGATTCTCTTTAACCTGTAGCTCTTGGCTTCGGTTCAATAATTCCTGATAGGTTTCTTGGGCTGCTTCTAATTTACGTTGTAAATCTCGCTGACGTTGTTCTAACTCTGGAAACAGATCTATGCGCTGCTGGTATATCTGTTTATTATTTTCGACAGCCTTCAAGCTCTCCTCGAAAGAAACAAGTTGAATATTGTTTTTAGCATAATCCTCAACTAGCCTTTCTCGGGTAGCTCCCATCTGAAGTAAGTCTTCTTGAACAGGCCCCCCTGCTATCCCCTGGACTTTGTCATCTAAGAGGTTGACGAGGGAAGCTTCCTGAGCACGCAGGTCCAGTAGAATGGGACTTTCTTCAGTAAACTCTACTTGCTGAACTGCAATTTTTCGACGAACCGCGCTTAAGTCCGTCAAAATATCTTGGACTGACTTAGATTGGCTTAAGGCGTTTGCCGTAATGGCATCAGACACACTGAGACGAAGTTCATTACTTAGCGCTTCTTGGACGCCCTGGAGTGCCCTCAAGCTGACCCTTAATCTAGATTCCTCCTGGCGTAAATCATTTAGGAAGGCAACTGAAATTTCTACTTCTGCAGCGAGGTCAACGATGTCATAGGTTTCTCGGAAAACTCGTAGCTCATATTCTGCTTGCCTTACTTTTTCAGCGCTGACAGGTAGCTGACGGTCTAAAAAGTCCCCTGCACTTTCGGTGTCTATTTGAGTACTTGCTAGTTTTTGGGAACGATACGACCCCATCAAGGTATTGACAATATCGGCTGCTTTTACGGGATCCTCGTCTAGGTACGTAAAGGACAGTACATCTGTTTGGAATACAACGCTTACCTGAAGATTTTCCAGAAGATCTTCAATTTTTAAGGGCTTGCCTTCATCATCTTTGAGCTGTAGTGTATCGATGGTTTTTTGGATCAGTGGCTTTGAGGTGATAATCTCAATCTCAGAATTCAATTGGGTTCCGTAACTGATGGTTTGTAAAGGGCTACCATCTTCTTCTAGCCCGGTGAGGGTGGCTGCTCGGTCTGGCTTAAATAAAAGTTTGCCTTCGGATAAGAAGGTTGGTTTTTGTAGTTTGGCGACTGCGGCAGCCCCTAAAACCGTCAAGACAAATGCTGTCGTTGCGGGTACAATACCTCGGCGAGTTGCTGCAAATAAATATTGCAGGTTGAGGTCAATAACGTTACGAATGAAATTCATAGTAAGTTAGGCTGCCATCCAAACGATTAATGAAACAGAAACAGTAAGTAAAGAGATAAATTAGTATCAGGATTGATTATCGGATGCCAAAAAGCCCGAGAAGTAAATTAGTCAGGGGTGAGAAGATCAGACCAGCCGTATCTGAAGTGGCAGCAAGGCTTGAACGACCAACAACAATGGTATCTCCGTCCTGAAGAATAGGATTTTGCTGATCATTCACATCCTGAGCAAGATTAATATCAACTCTCTGTTGGGAGACAGTGCCGTTGGGGTGAAGACGAATCAGTTCAACGCGACTGGAACGCGCTCGCGTATTGAAGCCCCCAGCTGTCAGAATGGCCTGATTGAGTAATGTATCGGGAGCGACGGCCAGACTACCTGGAGATGCGACTTCACCCACAACATTGACTGTGATAGTTGCAGGGGCAAATGTCGTATTAGCTAAGGCAATCACTTCTGCATTATTGATATCCTGTGCAGTGGGGATAAAGATTTGATCGCCATCTCGTAGCAAAACATCCTGGCGAAGGTTCCCACTTTCGACTAAATCCCAGAGATTGACCTGAATCAGCTCAGGGACACCTTCGCGCTTAATTTGTACAGAGCGCACGTCTGCAGAACGTGTAATCCCACCTGCATTACTAATGGCTTGGGTTACACTTGGCCAGAAACGAGTCCGACTTTCACTTGCCTCGGATTGTTCACCGGCTTCTGAGTTGACCTGTAACGTGTAACCACCGGGCCGTTTGATTTCACCCACAATACCTACTCTGATCGGGCGTGGCTGTAGTAACTGGAATGTTATGCGTGGGTTACGGATGTACTCGCTGTAGGCTGCGATGACTGTTTCCTCAGCTTGCAGTGGATTCAGCCCCGTGACACTAACTTTACCAACCCAAGGTAAGGTGATTGAGCCATCCAATAAGACAATTTGATCAATAGGTTCTTTGAACAGTTCATTGGAGGATAGGATATCAATTCTGATTTGATCCCCAGGACCTAGGGCGTAAGTTTCCAGGGCAACGGTTGACTCGTTACGAGGTGAACTGAGCCGCCGTTGTTGGCTAGTGCTGCTGCCTGTAGGCTCTAATACAGGTAGTTGGGCTAAGCTTGGGGAAGCTACAAGACTGATGGAAAAGCTACTGAGAAATAATACTCCTATAAGACTAAAGATCTTTGGCTGAATAGCTTTTTGCCCACAGGGAAGTAACGATAGGTTCAAACGAGGCCCGGATGGGGGATGAGTGTGCGGGAATTGAACGATTTCCATGACTGTCTTAGGAAAGTGTAGGCAAGTGAAAATTGCAGGCTAGTTCGCGTTGACTGGTGTATAGGACTGACCTACGTCTGAGAAAGTTTCAATTTCTTTTAGTTTTACTGGATTAGAGTAAGAAAGAGCTGACGAGTATTTCTATGTATTTACCCTACTGATACAGCATGCCCGTGTCTGTTCCGACTATTTGTCCTAAAGCTTGTAATTCAATCAGGTTTCGTAAATTTACGGTTATTTTGATTGTTGTCTGTAGCTCCATACCTTTGCTGAATTTGAACCTAGTGATTACGGTGTCGTTTTCTCGCAGTCAATGGTATGGTCAAACTTCACGTAGGGGGATGTATAAACTGTGCTGTTGAGGGCTGCTGGTAAAGGGGAGCTGTCAGTGAGTGCTGTTGAAACCACTGATGTGTTGTACTTGTTTCTTTCAGCCATTTTTCTAATAGAGATATCCAGTGGACAGGTAGCTGTAAAGATTGCCAGGTTGTTTGGATAGTTGTAGAAAGTTTGGTGTAGGTTTCTGGGTGATTGAGTAGATAATCAATCCGTTGAGACATGGCACGGGCGTTACCGGCCGGAAATATCATGGCATTGACATTATGTTTTAGACTGCCGGTAAACATGGGATGGTCAGAGGCCACAATTGGTGTGTGAGCCTGTAAACAGTGATTGAGAATAGTATTGGAGTTTTCTGGAGATTCGTGCCGACTCGGCATCACAAAAATATCAGCTTGATGAATCAGGTGAACGAGGCTGTGGTCCGGAATATCTTCAATAAATTCAACGTGACTGAGTTGTAATCGTTTTGCCTGAATTTTGAATCGGTTAATATTGCCCTGTCCTACTAGCTTGAGATGAATGTTCCAGCCTTGAGCCTTGAGCTGTGCCGTAGAAATCAGTAAATCGCCAATGCCTTTAGTGGAGAAAAGAGGGCCTACATAAATTAGCTGTAGGGGATCGGGACGCGATCTCAACTGTTTAGGTTCAAACGTTTCAGCTCGGTTAGATGGCGGCCAATTCCAGGGGATCAGTTTGTCACGGCGCACACCTATTTGTGCCAGAGTCTTGCATCTTTCTAGCCCCAGTCCCCCAACCCATTCAATGCCACTATGGTTCAGTACTTTGGAGAGTTGATAGTTGTTCCATTGTTGTTTAAAACCTGGTGCAGTCAGCGTTTCTCGAAACATGCCGATACAACGTACGTGCTGACGGGTGGCCCAACGAAAAATTGCAGGATTGGGAACATCAACAATCAGATGGGTGGGACAGAAGTCTGCCAGCCGTTTAAAGATCGTCTCATTAGTTGTAACGGGTCCATTGCCAATTACGCGCACACCCGTATTCAGGACCTGATCATAGGGGGCGTCTGACACACAGCCCAACACTCCTACTTCTTGTAGTTGAAATCCCCAGGTGGTTAAGCCTTCCAACATAATTAGCTGCTCAGCATTCAAAGTGCCATTCGCCATGCCCTCTTGATAGGGCTCATGACTTTGCACCAGAAGTAAACGCAATTGCTGTAGATCCATAAAAGATAGCTAGAGGGTGAGTATAAGACGTTAATAATAGACCTGGCTATTAAATGTGATTTTTCTAACACCATCCAACAACCGTTCGATGGTCTTCATCGTAAATGTTGGCACAATCAAGGGGTTAGCTTTTTGCTGTTATTGAGAGGGTATAAAGTCAATTTTCACCTATATTTCACTTATATTTAACCCTTACGAACAAGAATTTTACTTCCCTGTCTGTGTGGGCATCTTTGCACAGTCTTTACAGATTCTTGATTGTTACAGTCCAGTTCTGTTGATGAGCAACGGTCGGACTGGTGAGCTTTAAGCTAATTTCAACTTATCTGAAAATCCCTAGCCTTTGTTTGTATCATATGTAGCTTGAGATTTGGGAGATTCAGAGAAATTACCTATGGTGCGAGTAAGTTGAAAATGAGCTGGGGTGATGAACTTAAGACACCAAGGGTAAGGGCTGGGTACTCTATCGATGGCGATAGGTAATGTTGGTGCAAACGCTAATCGAGTGTAAATGACCCTAAGTCTATGGTGATGCCTGAAACATCTGCGGTAATGACAACTATTTTGGTGATTGATGATGATGCCGATCTAGCTACGGTATTTTGTGATCTGCTTAGTCTTAATGGCTTTACTCCTTTCAGGGCAACTACAGGACAGGATGGTCTGCATCTGGCGCAGCTGCATCAACCCCAGCTGATTGTCTGTGATATAGGGTTACCAGATATTGATGGATATGAGGTGTTGGCATGTTTGCGATCGCATCCAACCACAGCCACTATCCCCATCATTATGCTGACTGGCCATGATGTCTCCGACACATTCCGCCGTAGTATGGAGCATGGGGCTGATGATTACCTGACAAAGCCCATTGACTTACAAAGCTTTTTGCGTGCGGTGCGGGCACAGCTTAACAAGCGGGAGCATTTATCTAAGTATTTAAAATCTAAATCTGTTGATGCATCCTGCAGATTTACCTCTGCCATTAAGTGGTCCGATTTAGCAAAACAGTTGGACGTGGTTCGACAGTCACCTTGGTCGAGTTTATGGGTGATTCGAGTTGATAACTATGATGTGTTGCAAACTGGCTATGGCCATGTCTTTGGGAAGCTTTTTCTTGAAACAATTGGGCAACAACTACACCAATGGCGAGAGTGTTGGAACCACCCAACGATCTCGATCAGTACCCTAGCTTATGTGGGAGCAAATCGATTTATTGTCTTTTTAAGAGCATTGAATACGCCTGAGGAGACCAGTTATGAGGCAACTATTGCCCAGCTAAAATCTGATTTACAACAACCAATGGTGATCAATAATCACCGTCTGATTCCAGACATTCACATTGAGGTTGTCCAAAGCCCTGAATCCACCACACTTAAGGCGCTAAAAACAACACTTAATCAAGTTAGCCCATCGGCTAGCCAGCCATCGTTGGCAGAGCGGCTGAAATGGGCGATGCAACGGAATGAGTTAAAGCTTTATTTTCAGCCTCAAGTTGAGTTAAGCAGTGGTCAGATTATTGGGGCAGAAGCCTTGGTGCGTTGGATTGTGCCAGGCGAGCCACCTGTATTGCCAGTTCAGTTCATCCCAGTTGCGGAAGAACATGGGCTAATGTTACCTCTTGGTGAGTGGATCTTGGAAACGGCACTGCAGCAACTGGCCCATTGGCAAAGAATACAGTTATCCGGCATTAGCATTGCTGTTAATCTATCGGCTCATCAATTGCGCAGTTCCCAGTTTATAGATCGGTTGATGACCTTAGTAGAGGCTGTAAAGGTCAATCCTGTTATGGTGGATTTGGAATTGCCTGAACGACTAATTATGGAAGACTTTGGTCGGGCTAAGTTATTGTTGGCTGACCTCCAAAGTAGGGGGTTTAGTATAGCCATTGATGATTTTAGTTTTGGCTCCCTTGGCTACTTACAATCTTTACCGGTGAACATTCTCAAGTTAGATAAGTGTTTTGTTCGTGACTTGCACAATAATAGAAGTAATCAAGTAATTGTCAGAGCTATTATGGAAATGGCTCGAGGGCTAAATATTTCTACCATTGCTGGTGGTGTAGAAACAGCTAGGGAGCTATCAATCCTTAAGCAACTTAAATGTCACAGTATGCAAGGATATCTCTTTAGCCCCGCTCTCTCAGCCAAAGATTTTGAAAAACTCTTGCTGGGATCCTCTAAAAGGTACGCTGCTCAATCAGTGAGACCGATATAGTTAGGGGACTGCACAAAAATAAAGACCCAGGTTGGGGCTGTGGATGGGGGGATGAGTGATGGGGTAATGGGGTAATTATTTAAGTGCAAGCACCTTATACGGTTTCAGTCATACTCGTTTGATTATTTCTCCTGACTTCTGACTCCTGACCTGGGCTAGCTTTCCCAGCCTAAGTTGATATCCCTCTAAAGCTCAAGATCAAAATCTAAATATAGGAATACATCTTGAGGAGCGCTGTCATCAATATCTACCAATGGCACACCCAAATCCAGACGTAGATTTAATTTCTCAACTGGGCGATAGGTGAAGCCTACACCGGTACCGAGAAGAAAACGATCATCGTTAACGGTGGTGCCAGATTCAGTATTCCAAACAGCTGCCATATCTATAAACGGACTGAGCAACATGATCGGTGCTCCTGATTCATCACGCTGGATCGTGATTCGATCTTCAACTGAGAGACGAACACCATTATCGCCAAATCGGGCGTTCTGACTATAGCCCCGTACCGATTGGCGACCCCCAATGACAAACTGTTCTGACCCCAGTAGGGTATCTGATGCTAGCTGAACATCACCTTGAATAATCAACAAATGATCTGGGTTGAGAACCTGGGCCCGTTGCACCTGGCCCAGCCAGCCCACAAACTGACTGTCTGCTTGGGGCGATGACAAATTTGTTGCATCTAGCCAATCAACGCCCAGACTAAACTGGGATCGCAACGCCCATGCTCCTTGGGGATCTCGACGCAAATAATCTTGACCAAACTGGATGACACTGGCACTGTTGCTAGAGAAATCTGTTGATGCAATGCGGGTGTCGCCATCCCGGTGACGAAACCCCAGGGAAAGGGCAAATTCCTCGCGAGGATTGCGCACCAGGGGCTGACGATAGGTTAGCTCGTAAACTTGTGCATCGCCTTCAATGTCAAATGAGGCTAGTTCCTGGGGAGAGATAATCTCAAACTCACTGGGCAAAAAACGCGCCGAAATTGTCCCGTTCATGGGATTGATGGGGGCGCTATAGCTCAGTTCATATAGGTGGGATCCCCCTGTGGTAGCCCGATAGGCAGCTGCCCGTATTTGGTCACCAATACCCAGGGGGTTGCGATAGGTAACATTAGCGCCCATACGAACCACACCAACACTCACGGGTGAATCAGTGTCTAGGGTGAGATGGGCTTCAAGCTGCTCGGCTTCATCGATGCGCACCACCAGAATACTTTGCCCCAAACCTGTGCCTGCTCGGAGACTGGCCTCAATGTTGTCAATGAGGGGATCGGCCCGTAGCAGTCGCAGCTGATCTTCTAGATCAAACTGGTTTAGAGGGGTTTTGGCCCCTAGGTTAATTCGCGATCGCACATAGTTAGCTAGTCGATCGGCTTCTTCTATGCGAATCTCCTCTAAGCTACCTTCAATAATTTGTAATTTGACAACGCCATCCGTAATCGGCTGGTTAGGCAGAACAGCTCGCGAGGTAATGTATCCCTCATTGAGATAAAGCTGAGTGATGGAATCTGCAGCTTGCCGTAGTTCATCGATTCCTAGTGCCCGACCCACAAAAGATGACAGAACAGTATCGAAGTCTGATTCATCAAACACAGTACTATCCAGCACTTCAAACCGCTGAACCGTAACTGTAGGGCCTGTTTCTGGAGGTGGCTCAGCCGACTCAGGAGGAGGTACAGGTGTTGTTGGTAATACGGGATCTGGATCTTCTATTTCTGGCTCGGCTTCTGGTAGTGGCTCTGGCAAACTATCTGCTGGGGGTGGCGTAGCAGGCACTTGTTGACTGACCATAACGCCTGACTGCCGCAGGTATAGTCCACCAATCTCTTCAGGAACCATGGGTTCAGGTAACGGTATGGCTTCCGTCGCATCAAATGCTTTAGGAGACGTGACAACAGATGGGGCATGGGCATTGCCTACCCAATCACTTTTAGGGGAAGGAGCCTCAATAGACGCGGAATTGTCATCGATTACCCGATCACCTGTGGCGGAAGCATCTTCAACTAGCTTAACCTCTGTAGTTAAATGTCTATCTAATAATTTGGATGTTGGTAATTCTTGTCTTGACAGATCTGTCAGTAGAGAACCACTTGCCTCTGCAGAAGTACCTGCACTAATGCCGATGACGGTACTCAACAACAAAATCGTTGTTAGTTTCTGTTGCATGGGTCTCCTCTTATCTCCACCACAGGGTTACACTGCCATCGGTTGCCTGGCTTAAGGACGCCTATTACAAACCCGATTTTCCGTGCTGACTGTATCACAACCAAAGACGTTAATTGCAAAGGACCAATACTATGCCTAGGACTAGCCAGACCTAGTTACTATTGGTAACTCCTTACAACCTATTCCCTACCGGGATTTACGCAGATTTCCGGTAACTTTTAACAGGCTGAGCATCAGCATCCGTTAATTAGAGTGCCCAACTAATCAAAATTTATGCCTGGAATATTCACCATTGCTGATTTCAGGGGGCACCGCTCTGAAAGACTTGCTCCCTGCCTAAAGGTGACAGATAGCGTCACATTGATGAAGCAGTCAACTAACTCGTTAATGTTGCTAGAACTCAGTCTGTTGACTCAGTCTGTCTCCAGATAGCATCGGCAACCCGGGCAACATCCGCCATAGCTGCCCCATTGTGAACGCGTAGGATATCAGCTCCTCCCCCAATAGCTGCTGTACAAGCTGCAGCAGTGCCCCATTCCCGCTGTTTGGGATCAGGTTGATCCAAAATCCAACCGATAAAGCTCTTGCGAGAGGCACCAACTAAAATTGGACAGCCCAGCTCCACGAGGTCTGGCAGCTTACGTAAAATTTCCAGGTTTTGAGGATAGCTTTTTGCAAATCCAATACCGGGATCAATACAAATATTTTGTATAGGAACGCCGACGGCTAAAGCCTGCTCAATTTGCTCCCGTAGAAACTTGGAAATTTCACCCATCAGGTCGCCATAGTCTGTCATTTGCTGCATCGTTTCCGGCGTACCTCGTAGATGCATCAAAATTATAGGCACCTCTTTTTCAGCAGCAACTTTGAGCATATCGGGTTCATAGGTAGCTCCCGAAATATCGTTAATAATATCTGCACCAGCTTCAACCGCTGCCCGAGCCACCGTGGCTCGGGTGGTATCCACCGAAATCACGGCTTGATTGAGGTCTGCATTGTCAGCCTGGCGAATGGCCTCAATCACGGGTATCACCCGGTTCAGTTCCTCACCCAGGGAAATCTGCTCTGCTCCTGGTCGAGTCGACTGGCCGCCCAGATCTAAAATGTCAATATTGGCTGCTAACAACGCCTCTGCCTGTTTGAGTGCTGTTTCCACGGAGTTAAACTGGCCACCATCGCTAAAGCTATCAGGGGTGATATTAATTACCCCCATCAGATAGGTGCGTTCACCCCAGTTAAACTGATGCCCCCGAATAGTCCAGGCTTGGCGGCTAGCCACCTTCTGTTGACCTTCGGCCATAAATAATCGTGCCAGTCGATCATAGGTGCCAGGGCCAATGTACTCTGGGTGAGCACGTAACTTGCTGTACATCCACACCAGGTCTTTACCGTCGAAGATACGAATATCGACAAACCAGCTTTTAAGCTGCGGTTTCAGACCGTTGGCAGTTTCAAGTGCGTCGGTCCACCGTTCAAATTCCTGTTTAAAACCGCGGGTTACTACCGTAAAGGCCATGGCTGCTCAGACTACTCAGACGAAGAAAATTGACACTGCTACTCATACCGCTAAAGTGGCAGACTTTATTTATACTCCGCCAGTAACGGCTCAAGGGGCAACGAGAATTTTAGTAAAGCCGAATTTGGGGTATCCCAAGGGACCACCGGTAACGGTTGGTATGTCGGTTTTATCAAAAGTGCTGCAGGGACTTCGCCAGGCCAGCCCTCAAGCTGAGATTTTGGTGGTAGAGGGTGTTTGCTCCAAATTCTCTTTAGCAGAAATTGCTAATCAAAATGGCCTCTACGACATTTTGGATGATGGTATGGCGGTACTTGATGCCGATACATTGCCCTGTGTTGCCTATCGCAACCGTTCCCCTCAGCCTGTACGTTATTCAGAGCTATGGGCACCCAAGCTGCTGAAGGAAGTGGACTGTCGTATTTCTGTCAGTGCTTTCAAAGTGACTAGCCTGAAAGAAAGTCCGTTAGTATCGGCTACCTTAAAAAACCTATATGGTTTATTCCCAAGGGCTAAGTACAAAGCCCGCAGTGCTCATTCTAGAGGCCAACTCCATAGACCTTCAGTACCGCAGATTTTGCAAGATATTTATGGCACTATCGGTCATCTGTTCGATGGTGGCGTGGCCGACTGTAGCCAAAAGTTTATCAGCCAAGATTGGCGACCCGATGTGGGGCAAGGGTTTGTAGTTGGACAGGTAGTATGGGGTAATGATCTACTGGCTATAGATCGCCAGGCCTGTCAGCTAGCCCAAGAGCCTGAGGCGAATTATTTGGCACCTATCGAGGCATTAAGGCAAACACTTGAGGATTAACCCTTACGCCCAGGTAAAGGTAGATTCATCATTGTGTGGAAGTCTTCTTGAACTTTGTGGGTAAGGCGTTTAGAAATCTGCCGCACAATTTGGTTCAGTAACTTGTCACCGGAGGCCTTCACCAGGGATTGGGGTAATGCCTGAATAAATTTGGGCATCTGCACCTTAGTTTGCAGATTAAGTTCCCATTCCACGTGGGTGGCTTGTCCCTTGGGCAGTTTCTTGTTTTGCTTTTCTTCCAGGGACATGGCAGCACTGAAGTCTACATCGTATCCTTCAGGTTTATGACCAGGTACGGGGATTGTCTCAATTTTATATACGCCACGATTTTGAGGTAGTAGATGCAGGCCAATTTTTGGCTGGATCTGAAAATTGAGGCTGCCAAAGCGACCCAGGGAAATGGCGTATCCATTATGGCCGATGGGCTTAACATCCATCGGCTCAGCACATCGGGTAAACCAACCCTGGTGGGAGTCTAGATAGCTGGCTACGGTATCGACGTCGGCATACATCTCCATATTGCCAACGTAATAGCCTTCAAAAATGATCGTGTCGGATACACCCAAATTATTACTGCTGTTCAACGTTTGGTCATTTGAAACCATACTAGGTGACGTCTGCGAAGTGCCAGAAACTCCTGAGTGAGAATGCTGCGTAGAAGACACGTGCATAAAATTTAAAGTTCTAAACAATCTATCGGTAAACTGTCAAGATGCGCTGGGTGCTTGCTAATGGATAGCTTAGCGATAGCTTTTGGCTATTTCCATGGTGGGCAAGTACAGGGATCAATTATCGGGATAATTGATTTACCGTTATACCCCCAGGTTACTGAGTTAAAAAAATAAGTAACCATCGTTAAACCACGGATATGGACTTACGGGCAAACCCTGCTGTTATCAGCCATAGCTCCCCCATTTAAACTTTATTGTTATTCGTTAAGTTTAGTCGATTTTTTTAGGACCACAATTTTTTCGATAGAGGCTTAATGAAATTCAAAGATACGAACATCAAGTGTGAGTCTGGTGTGAATTGCTTAATGTTCCAAGGTGTTCGCAGGGCTTTGTCAGTAATAACAGAGCTGAGGTATCTAAGGTGCAGCCAACGTTACAGTTTGCTACGTTGAGAGGGGTTGGGGCGTAACTACAGGTATGAAAATGAAAGTATTGGTTGTTGGAGCGACGGGACAAACTGGGCGACGAATTACGAATCAACTGAGTGGTTCAGATGTGACTGTGAAGGCAATGGTGCGAGATCGTTCCAAGGCTGATTTTTCAGAGGCTGTGGAAGTCGTTGTCGGGGACGTGCTTAAGCCTGAAACGTTGGCTGTTGCGATCGCAGGTTGCGATGCCATTATCTGCGCAACGGGGGCTGCCCCAAGTTTTGATATGACCGGCCCCTACCAGGTGGATTTTGTAGGCACTAAAAATCTGGTTGATGCAGCTAAATTAGCCGATGTCAAGCGCTTTGTGATTGTTTCTTCACTCTGTGTATCTAAGTTCTTTCATCCGCTTAACCTATTTTGGCTAGTGCTTTATTGGAAAAAGCAGGCGGAGAATTATATTGCCAATAGTGGCTTGACCTACACAATTGTGCGGCCTGGGGGACTGCGTAATGAGGATAGTGGAGACCCGATTTTAATGGCGTCGGCAGATACCCTGTTTGAGGGTGGGATCGCCCGAGAAAAGGTAGCGCAGGTGTGTATTGCCGCTCTGAGCGAACCAGAATCTGAGAATAAGATTGTCGAGATTGTGATGAATTCTGAGGCGCAGGCGCAGCCATTTGGAGCGTTGTTTGCCGGGGTCCGATAATCACCAATGGGATGGCGTCCCAATTTTTGTGTAAAAAATTGGAGGGGGCAATTCCCCCCTCCAGGGTCAACTATTCACCGGTCCTACACTAGAAAAACCAACCGTAGCTGTGTAGACCTTTACCCAGCAAATTCACGCCTAGATAGCATACCCAAACCACCACAAAACCAGATGCCGCAATAAATGCAGGCTTACGGCCTTGCCAACCTTTGGTGATGCGTGAGTGCAGGTATGCCGCAAACACTAGCCAGGTAATTAGGGCCCAAGTTTCCTTGGGATCCCAGCTCCAGTAAGAACCCCAGGCTTCATTGGCCCAGACACCGCCGGAGATGATGCCAATGGTGAGCAGGGGAAACCCAAGACCAATAATGCGATAGCTAATGTTGTCTAGAGTATCTGCCAGGGTGAGACGCTGTATGGACAGGGCCGTCTT
Organism: Leptothoe sp. EHU-05/26/07-4; assembly: GCF_043421015.1. Lineage (NCBI taxonomy): Bacteria > Bacillati > Cyanobacteriota > Cyanophyceae > Nodosilineales > Cymatolegaceae > Leptothoe > Leptothoe sp. EHU-05/26/07-4. Next base: position 1,040,347 of record NZ_JAXSQV010000002.1, on the reverse strand, counting down.
TGCTGGTTTTTCTAGCACGGCAGTACCGCCGCCTGCACTAGCGGTAGCCATCGCAGCTTCCTTGGCTTTCTGTTCTGCAGCCCGGTTGAGGATGTATTTACGATCGCGAAATCCCCCTGTGCCCACAGAGCTCCCTTTCAGTTCAACCGCCTGGCCACGGGTGATAACAAGGAATGCGATCGCAACCAGTGACCCGACCATTAAGGCCGCATAGCTCAGTAGCATGACACTGACATGCATCATCAGCCAGTTGGACTTGAGGGCAGGTACCAGAGGCTCTGAGACCTGCATGTTGCTGGGGAGAGAAATGGTGGCAAATGCAGTGATCCCCATGGCAGCCGGTGCGGTCATAGCACCGACCCAAAGGCTATTACCCATGCGCTCCGCAACAAAATGGATGGCCGTAATCCCCCAGGCAATAAAGAAAAGAGACTCGTAGAGATTACTAAGGGGAAAATAACCGCCTTCAATCCATCGGGCTACCAATAAAGCGGCAATGCAGAGATTGGCAATGGCCATGCCAGTGGTGCCCAGGATTTTAAGCCAGTTAATTCCAGGAAAGGCAAGGCTGCTCCAGTAGAGGAGCATCGTCAGAAATAGGACGGCAAAAGAAGCGTTGTCAAGCAGTCCTTGAAGGGTAACTAAATCCATTAGGAAGTAATGTGAAGCCCTGCGATTTGATGTGTACTGGCCGCTTGTGTGACGGCCATTACAATTTTACTAGAGAAATGAGGAGCCAGAGAACCCTTAGCGGTTGTCTGTTTGACGAGCTCCTCGACGAATCGTGAAATCCTTCAAGAATTTTGGGGTCTTCCGGATAAATGCTCACTACACTGGCAGTCGGTACATGGATGGCATAGATGGCATAGGTTCTGTGGGTTAGATTCAGACGCATCCCTTATACAATGCGTTTCAGTCGGCTCTGGCAGATGTAAATGTCCAGGTGACTCAGGATTTTTGCCCTATGCCCCAAACACATTCAAGGCATAAACTCTGAGTTTTCTACTACGAAAACTGTCAACGCTGGATGTGAATATAGTTTAGTGACAAAAAATTAGCAGCCCTCGAGAGGTAACTATGGATGCGACTGCGTTGTGGCAACGATATCAAGACTGGCTTTATTACAACGAGGAGCTAGGATTTTACTTGGATGTCAGTCGTGTAACGTTTGATGATGCCTTTGTAGCTGAGATGACACCTCGGTTTGCAAAGGCGTTTGAAGCGATAGATGCATTGGAAAAGGGTGCGATCGCAAACCCCGACGAAAATCGGATGGTGGGTCACTACTGGCTACGGGATCCCGATCTTGCTCCGAATGAAGACCTGCGTAGCGAAATAGTTAATACCCTGCGCGATATAGAAAATTTTACTCAGCAAATTCATACGGCAACGATTACGCCGCCGGGTGAAGAGCGCTTTACCGATATCCTGTCCATCGGTATTGGCGGCTCAGCCTTGGGGCCAGAATTTGTGGCTGAGGCCCTGGGGGCAGTCAATCCGCCGTTGCAAATTAATTTCATTGATAATACCGATCCAGCGGGTATCGATAAGACCCTGGCCAGGTTAGGGGATCGGCTAAAAACCACCCTGGTGCTTGTCATTTCTAAATCTGGCGGCACCCCAGAAACCCGCAATGGCATGTTAGAAGTCAAGGCCGCCTATGAACGGCGGGGGCTGGACTTTTCGAAGTATGCAATAGCCACCACTGGTCGGGGCAGCAAGCTCGATAAAGTTGCTCAGGCTGACAATTGGTTAGCCACTTTCCCGATGCAGGATTGGGTGGGCGGACGGACCTCGGAGCTATCGTCAGTGGGGCTGCTACCGGCTGCGCTCCAGGGCATCGATATTCGTGCCATTCTGGCGGGTGCTAAACAGATGGATGCGGCAACGCGAATCCCTGATCTCAAAAGCAACCCAGCCGCATTGATGGCTCTGGCCTGGTACCACGCAGGTAATGGTAAGGGTGAGAAAGATATGGTGATTTTGCCCTACAAGGACAGCCTGCTGCTGTTCAGCCGCTATCTACAGCAGCTGATTATGGAATCCTTGGGTAAGGAAACAGATCTAGACGGCAATAAGGTGTTCCAGGGGATTGCGGTCTATGGCAATAAGGGCTCCACTGACCAGCACGCCTATGTGCAGCAGCTGCGGGAAGGGGTGAATAATTTCTTCGTGACGCTGATTGAGGTGCTGACGGATCGCGAGGGGAGTTCGACGGAAATTGACCCAGGTGTGACCGCTGGTGATTATCTCTCAGGCTTTTTGCAAGGGACTCGCAAAGCCTTGTTTGAAAATAAGCGTCAGTCCATTACAATCACCATTCCTGAGGTGACACCTGTGATTGTGGGTTCGCTGATTGCCCTATATGAGCGGGCCGTGAGTTTGTATGCCGCAGTGGTCAATATCAATGCCTATCATCAGCCAGGTGTAGAAGCGGGTAAAAAAGCGGCGGCTAGTATTCTCAATCTACAGAACATGGTGGTGGACGTGCTGAGTAAAACCGGCGGTTCTCTGACCCTGGCTGAGGTGGCTGATAAGGTGGGCCGCCCAGATGCCATTGAGGATATCTATAAAATTATCAGACATCTGGATGCCAATGGTCGCATGGTGGCCATTGATGGCAATGCGGGCAATCCTGGCACGATGCGGGTGATGGCTCGCTAGCGAGCTCTAATTTGGGTGAGCTATCCGTTTGAGGCATGGCCAGCGGCAGCGGTTAATGACCTGTGCTGGCCGTGCTTATGCTGACTTGCTTGGGCTCATCGGTCTGGTCATCCGTTGACCTGTCGCTGGTTTCAATCGGTAACAGGATTGAAAATTCGGTGCCTTGATCTAGCTGAGAATACACGTCCAGGCGACCACCATGTTTTTCGGTGACAACTTGGTGGGCGATCGCCAGCCCTAATCCTGTACCTTTGCCGACGGTCTTAGTTGTAAACTTACGGTCAAAAATTTTGGCCCATAGATCCGTGGGAATTCCTTTGCCATTATCCCGAATGCGAATTTCCACCTGCCGCAAGGGGGTGAGTTGGGTGGAGATGGTGATCTGTTGAGGTGTGGTCTCTAGCTCGGTAAATGATGTTTCTTCGGCGAGTTCATCGAACATATCAATGGCATTGGCCAAGATATTCATAAACACCTGACTCAGTTGCCCTGGAAAACACATGATGTCTGGTAGTTGGGCATAGTCACGGATAATTTGGATTTCAGGACGGTACTGGTTGGCTTGGAGTCGATATTTCAAAATCAGTAGGGTACTGTCAATGCCTTCGTGGACATTGGCCTTGAGTTTTTGGTCATGGTCAGCGCGGGCAAATAATCGCAGACTATTGCTGATATTGCGAATGCGATCGCACCCCGCATTCATCGAAGCCAGCATATGGGGCAAGTCTTCTAACAAAAACTCAATATCCAGCTGCTCACGGGCGGTTCTGAGCTCTTCTCCCGGGGATGGAAACGTTCGTTCCCATAGCTGGATATAGGCAGTAATATCCTTGAGGGATAGTTGTAACTCAGCCACATTTCCTCTTACAAAGCCGAGGGGATTATTGATTTCATGCGCCACACCTGCGACTAAGTTCCCTAGTGCGGACATTTTTTCACTTTGTACCAGCTGAAGCTGGGTTTTCTTTAAATTGTCTAGCTGGACTTCGAGTGCTCCTAACAGGTTTCGATTTTCTCTAAAGGCACGGGAGATAGTTTTAAACCAAGGCACCCAAATATCGGGCAGGGTGTCAGGAAGATCTGTCGAGATCGCCTGTTTTTCATGCTCAATATGATCTACTAGCTGGCAGGCGGGTTGAATAAAGCTATCGGTTAAGATGCGACTCGTTGCCCATAAACAGAGCCCTAGACCAATAAGTGGAATCATGGATGCTAGGAGACCATTGGTCACGGCTGCATAGTAAATAGCGCTTTTTGGGATAAAGAAAATTAAATCCCAGGGAGTATCGGCTATCCTGCGGTGAATCACTAAAAACGACCCAATAGCCTGCACGTGATTATTAGGGCTAGATAAAATCAAATTTGTTTCAGCTTTGAGAGCGTCCGGTAAGACCGTATCAAGGGTCTGAATTTCGGAAGCACTGGTGGTTTTCAGGCCAGGATAGGCCAATAACTGTTGATTAGCCCCTGAAATCAATAGTGTTCCTTTGGCATAATCAAAATTTTGAATGGCCTGATTAAGACGCTCAAGGGTGATGTCAATGGCAACTGTGCCACGAAACCGATCTTGCTCGTAAATCGGTGCATTAGCGGTGACCATCATCCCTTGTCCTGCTAAATCAAGGTAGGCATCTGTCCATGATGTTTGTCGTTGGGGATTATGGTCAGGCAGCCCTTGGGCAAAAAATGCCATTTTTAACATGGCCTGATCAAATTCAATCTCTTCACTATAGGGATACAGATTGATAAACCCCTGGGCTGAGATGTAATAAACCCAGGTCACTTCCTGAAAATTTTCCTTGATGCCTCGAAAGATCGGCATCAGCCGCAGCGTCATGTTGAACTCACGTTCAAACTCATTAGACTGATGGGACAGCGCCCCTATTCCTTGTATATTGCCGAAGGTATCCCGGGATTCACCGATTTGCGGAAATAATTTGTAGCGGGAGTCTCTTGTCTGGATCACCTGTTTGCGAAGAGGTGACGTGGTTGGATCTTTAATGGACAATTTGAGATCCTCTTCGGCGGTTACTTGCAGAATATGCAATTGATTAGTAACCGATTTAACAATGCCGTCCAGGTGAACGGCATTTTCAAAGAACTTATTTTGAATGACAATCTGCTCATGGGTATAGACAGCATGCCACTGTAACCCTAAAAAACTTAGGGAAATAAGCAGAACAATTAAAAATGTTCCGGTTAAAAAATAACTGTAACGTTTGAAAGATGGCATGGGTTGTACTGATCCAACCAAACCGTATCAACTGACTGGATGCACCCTTGATCTATCGGTAAGTTTCCCTGCTTTAATCCCTGGGGCAATGCTTTGTCCCTATGGGGAATTTATATGATAGATGGTTAGACATTCTAAGATACGGCTAGTTATGCCATATCTACATCAGCTAAATGTCTGATAAATGTCTGAATGTTGCCAGAATTCTCCCTTTAATCCCAACGTCACCTCAGAAATGGCCAAAATTTAGGAAACATTGCGATAATCCCTGGGGATATGGCGTTAACCATGGGCAGTACTGTGTTCTGATTTAGAATTAGCAATCCTGTGCTGCATTGACAATCCTGTTCCGCAAATCAGGTTTTACAATCTATAGATGCTGTAACCCATTTCCACTGCTTTCATGGCTTTTTCGTCTGTTGTTCGTGCCCTTAGTAAGGCTGCTTTAGCTCAAGAATTACTTATAAAGCTAGATAAACAGCAGCAGCTAGTACTCAATGGGTTACCCCGTTTACCCAAAGGGCTGGTGGCCTCAGCCTTGGCCCAGGCCCAGGCCTGTCCCCTGCTGGTGATAACAGCAACGCTAGAGGAAGCGGGGCGTTGGGCCGCGCAGCTAGACGCCATGGGCTGGCCCAGGGTATCCCTGTATCCGACATCAGAGGCCTCGCCCTACGATCCGTTTGACCAGGAGTCGGAGATGACCTGGGGACAGCTACAGGTGCTGGCGGATCTGCTTAAGGAATCTGACAAGCCCAGCGTCATTGTGGCAACGGAGCGAGCGTTGCAGCCACACTTGCCCCCTGTGGAATCCTTTAAGCCCTACTGTTTGCAGTTAGAGCAGGGCATGGAGCTAAACCTGAAGGAGCTGTCACGGACGTTGGCTACCCTGGGATATGAAAAGGTACCGACGGTGGAAACAGAAGGACAGTGGAGCCAACGGGGAGACATTATTGATGTGTTTCCAGTGTCGGCGGAACTGCCGGTGCGGTTGGAGCTGTTTGGCGATGAGTTAGAGCGGCTGCGGGAATTTGATCCGGCAAACCAGCGGTCGTTGGATAAAGTTTCCACCCTATTGCTGACGGCAACGGACTTCAGTCCGCTGATTGCCTCCAAGTTAGATCAGAAAGGCGTGCTCATGGACCTGATGCCGTTGGAGGTTAGGGAAGGGTATGAAAGTGGTCAGCGGGTAGAAGGTCTGCGACGATTTTTGGGGATTGCGTTTGATCAACCGGCATCGTTGCTGGAGTATTTGCCAGAGGATACGCTGATTACCCTTGATGAGCCTGATCAATGTCGAGCCCACAGTGGTCGTTGGTATGAGCAGGTGGATGACTATTGGCATGAGGTCAATGAAACCCTGGGCAGTAGTGACGAGATTCAGCTGCCGGGGGATCAGGTTCCGCGTCTGCATCGCTCCTTTGATGAGGCGTTGGACGATCTGTCTCTGTTTTCCCAGCTCCTGATGTCGGAGATTGCTGAGGAGGGGGAAGGACTCAACCTATCTAGCCGTCCGGTACCGGCCATTCCCCATCAGTTTGGCAAGCTGGCGGAAACGGTGCGAGGGGAGTGCGATCGCAAACATCAAATCTGGCTCATCTCTGCCCAGCCCACCCGCTCAGTGGCCCTACTTCAAGAGCATGACTGTCCTGCCCAGTTTATCCCCAATCCCAAAGACTACCCTGCCATTGAAAAACTCCATGGTCAATATGTGCCCGTCGGCGTCAAGTATTCTGGCCTGGCAGAACTGGAAGGCTTTATCCTGCCCACCTTTCGCATTGGCATCGTCACCGATCGGGAGTTCTTTGGTCAACACACCCTGGCCACCCCCAGCTATGTGCGCAAACGTCGCCGGGCGGCCTCTAAGAAAGTCGACCCTAATAAGCTCCGACCCAACGACTATGTAGTACACCGTAACCATGGTATCGGCCAGTTTCTCAAGCTAGAAAGTCTCACCATTGATGCGGAAACACGAGAGTACCTGGTGATCAAATATGCCGACGGTTTGCTCAGGGTGGCTGCGGACCAAATGGGCTCGCTGTCGAGATTTCGAGCATCAGCGGAGAAACGGCCTGCGCTGAACAAAATGACTGGCAAGGCTTGGGAAAAAACAAAGACCCGTGCCAAAAAAGCCATCCAAAAGGTTGCAGTGGATCTGCTCAAGCTCTATGCCCAGCGCTCTGAACTGGAAGGCTTTACCTATCCAGTGGATATGCCCTGGCAACAGGAATTGGAGGATTCTTTTCCCTATCAACCCACCCCCGATCAGCTGAAGGCCACTCAGGATGTGAAACGGGATATGGAAAGCCCTCGCCCCATGGATCGACTAGTCTGTGGCGATGTGGGCTTTGGTAAAACCGAAGTGGCTATTCGGTCGATCTTTAAGGCCGTAATCGCTGGTAAGCAGGTGGCAATGCTAGCTCCGACAACAATTCTCACCCAGCAGCATTACCACACCATCAAAGAGAGATATGCCCCCTATCCTATCCAGGTGGGGTTGTTAAACCGCTTCCGCACTGCCAGTGAGAGAAAAGATATTATTCAGCGGTTAGCGACAGGCGAGCTAGATGTTGTTGTGGGTACCCATCAGCTGTTAGGGAAAGCCGTTAAATTCAAAGATTTGGGACTACTGGTGGTCGATGAAGAACAGCGGTTTGGGGTGAACCAAAAAGAGAAAATCAAAGCCATGAAAACCCAGGTGGATGTGCTGACCCTGAGTGCCACCCCGATTCCCCGCACGCTTTACATGTCGCTCTCAGGTGTGCGGGAGATGAGCTTGATTACAACGCCACCTCCATCCCGACGACCGATTATGACCCACCTGGCTCCCCACGATATGGAGAAGGTGCGGGCCGCCATTCGCCAAGAGTTAGACCGGGGCGGACAGGTATTCTATGTGGTGCCACGGGTGGAAGGGATTGAAGAGATTGCTGCTCGCATTCGCGAGATGATTCCATCTATTCGGTTGGCGGTTGCCCATGGTCAGATGCCAGAGGGCGAGCTGGAAGCCACTATGCTGGCCTTTAGCAATGGTGAAGCAGACTTGATGGTGTGTACCACCATTATTGAATCGGGTTTGGATATTCCTCGGGTGAATACGATCCTGATCGAAGACTCCCAAAAATTTGGTTTATCCCAGCTTTACCAGTTGCGGGGGCGGGTGGGGCGTTCTGGCATTCAGGCCCATGCCTGGTTGTTTTTCCCAAGGCAAAACAAACTTTCAGATAAGGCACGCAAGCGGCTGCGGGCAATTCAAGAATTTACCCAGCTGGGTTCGGGCTATCAGCTAGCCATGCGGGATATGGAAATTCGCGGCATTGGTAACCTGCTAGGGGTGCAACAGTCTGGTCAGATGGAGGTGATTGGTTTTGACCTGTACATGGATATGCTACAGGAGGCAATTGCCGAGATTCGTGGTCAGGAGATTCCTCAGGTGGACGAGACTCAGGTAGATCTGAAACTGACGGCATTTATTCCCAACAACTACATTGGCGATACCGATCAAAAGATGAGCGTCTACCGCTCACTGGTGGCTGCAGATACGAAGCGTGAGCTGATGCAAATTGTGACGGACCTGAACGATCGGTTTGGGACCATTCCACCGGCAGTGGAACAGCTAGTGAAAATGTTAGAGCTGAAGCAGATTGCCAAACCCTTGGGCTTTGCGAAAATTAAGCCGGAGGGCAAGCAGCATGTGGTGATGGAGACACCCATGGAAGCGCCAGCCTGGAAGCTGCTGCATGAGAAGGTACCGGGTCATTTGAAATCACGGTTTATCTATGGGTCGGGTAAAGTAACGGTGCGTGGTCTCGGTGTGATGAAACCGGACAAGCAGCTGGAGAACTTGATTGAGTGGTTGGGGTATATGCGTGGGGCATTAAATGAGCCTGCCTTAGCGGGAAGTGATGTGTAGTCTTTGGTCAAAATCCTGCTTATACCCAATCCGCGTTCAGTAAATCCGATTAAACATCAGCAATCCCGTAGGGGCAACCACAAGGGATTGCCCTACGATAATCGCTATTTTCCAGATGTGCATACGTGGGAGTTGTAGAAAACTACCCTATCGCAACAAGCCAATCAGCAAAGCAATCGGGGCGGCGATTAATATCCACATGGCGTTTCCTAATCCAATGTAGAGAGCGGCAACACCGATTAATAAGGGCGCTAAACTACCGATGAGGCCAAATAGGTTGCTGAGGGTAATGACCGAACCGCTCTGTCCTAGCATGGCGGTGTAGAGCTGTCCTTGTAGAATCGAGTACCATCCGGCGTTGAGGAAACCAAGACACCCCAAAACGATGTACTTGGTGGTGAGGGAAGGAACCAACAAAAAAGCAGGATAAAGACATAGCACTAGAATCACACTGACTTTGAGGTACGTTAGGCCTCTCACTCTTTCGAGTAAAGGAATCAGAAGAAAATCTCCTAGGAGACCAAAGCCCAACCAAATGGCCATTGCAAAACTGGCCTGGGTTGCATTAGTATTCACTACGTCAACAAAGTACAGTGCAACAAAGCCACGGAATACATCCAACATCAAATCGGAGAACTGTAGTAATGTCAGCCACCGTACGATATTGGGACGTTTTAAGGCGGATATCGCATTGCGGAATCCATGGTTAAGACTATGGACTTTCCGAGCTTCGGGGGGCGATGTGAGTTTAAACAGGTTGGGCGATCGCCATAGCAGCACTGCCATTAACCCGCTAAGAACGGCCAAAATAAACAGTGCCCCTCGCCAGCCTTGGTTGAGCGCGATCGCAACGGCCAGAATCAAAGGTCCCATCACATTACCCAAGGAACCGGCCAGGGTCCAACGTGCCATGTTTTGTTCATGGCGTGTGGGCTCAAGATCCATCAGGGTGGCTTGGGCAATGTTGACAAAGCTGCCAGATGCAGGACCTAACAGCATGAGTCCGAGCGTAAATCCGGTAAAGTTTTGGCTAAAGGAGAGCAGGAGGAGTGCGATCGCAAACCCCATGCCTCCACCTATAATCAATCGCCGTCGATGTCCCATATCAGCCCAGATGCCAAAAATTGGCTCGATTATCTGACTGATGGTACTGGGCGTGGCCAACAGTAAACCAACCTGCCCGTACGACAGGTTTAAATCCTGACGAATTAGGGGCCAAGCCGGATCTAAAACACCCCCAACTAACTCGTCCAATAGTTCAATGATCAAGAAGATGATAGTTAAACTCATCACCGTCTTGAGGGTTTTGTGTTTACCCGTCAATCGCATTGTGAAATTCTCCTGTCCTGAAAAATTTGATGACAAACGTAATGTTCAAATTTCTTGTCCAGCTGGACCAGGCGGAGGAATCCACGAACAGAAACGATATCTTACCTGTGACCATGGGACAGATAAGGTATGCTGCTGCGATCGAGTTTTAGAAAGTTACCAGGGTGGGAATCTCATTGTAAGTTTTTCAATGCACTATGGGCACAAGTATACTGATTTCATGTAGTACGAGTAGGGCGGAAATCCGATCTTGCCTCAATAAAAAATGGGATAGGTCAAAATGTCATGCTATATCCAAGGCTGTGTGGTTAATCCAGCTTGCTTCGCTGAGGTTGTACCAATCAACTAATGTTCATTCATCTTTTTGAAGACTTAGGAAGTTCTCTGAAGTGCACTACGGATTGCCTGATACGAATGCATCCCTGACGCTTCATTTTTTGAAAGAACATCTCTTGAGGGTTATAGATAATCTTCAAGAGGTGGCAGACATATACATTGATAGTAATGTGTATAGCAAAACTGTATCGGTCAATAATTGTCAAAGCGCTTTACTATATCAATTCAAGGGTAATGAGTGGATTAATGTTGAATTCTTGGCCTGTAGGCCAAAGTTTGACTTTATTAAAGGTATAGTCTCCAGCCTCAATTGTGAAGTGGTTTTCCTTACGGTGTGTGATACAGAAGATTCTATCCGCTACACGCATTACACATCAGCAGGAATCATAAGCCATTTCAGTTATCCTTCCGATGATTTAGAAGATGAGTATGAAGGTGATTGGTCAACTGCAGACATCTTCTTAAAAGATCAACAAATCAGCGCTTTTTATGCTTGTTGGTCTAGGCAGGCTCGACATAATAACGTTGCTACGATTGTAGATGAGCGCTTAAATGTTGATGATTTTGTAGGTATTTTCAGAATTATATTTCGCTCCTAGTTATATTGTTGAGCCATGCCTGCTTTGGGTAGTGCTATTACAAACGATACTCTCTGTTAAATTTCAAAGTAGTCAGCTTGCACAACATCCTTTATGTCCAGTCGCGTAAATTCGAATAAAACATTGTCTCCTGCCACAAACGGACCAATACCCTTCCAAGTAATCTCGATAGGATAAATCCCCTTATTGTAAAAGAAATCATTCGCAACAAGAAAAGCATCATCGCGTGTTACATCGAAACCCAAAGAGCGATATTCAGAATAAAATTCGTAATAAGCTTTGTTGGATATCTCAACATACTCCAATCTTTCCAAAAGCGCACCTAACCTGTAGTAAAAATAATTTAAATAGGTACCAGTGTCACTGAACTCGAAGAAAACTGCTTCCGAGCTCAAAAATCTGGAAATTGCCTGCGCATCCTCTCTATTAAAAATTGCAAGAACAGGAGCAACCTTTATATACTGTAGAGCGGACCAACCATGACCAGTTAATTGTATGCTGTAACAGCATGCTCGATTTCCTAACGTTATATCTTTTCCATAAACATTCTGCTGATGAAGTCCACAATTTCTTATTTTCTTTAGAGCAAAGCCAACCTCATCGATATTAGCTTTCACCAATATTAAGTGGTCATTGGAGTTAAGTGCACCTAATCCTTTTCTATCAGGCATAGGCGTTGACTCAAAATCCGAAACGTATCTACCTAGAATTTTGTTTTCACGCATTAGGCTACTTAATCACTCACAGAGGTCTCTAGTGTAGCTACATTTGGGTATCCAGTTGAACCACAAACATCCATAATCGCTTTTTCAATGTGAATGAGTGCATCTGCTAGGGATGGCCATAACACAATATTGAAATCTACAGTAGCAATATGCGGAGGGATAACAAATAAATCGCCCGCTTCAAATGTCAATGGTTGTTCATTGATATAGAAGATTTTGGATCCTGATAGGATGATAACAAGCGAGGGGTAGGTTACTTTCAGAGCGCGTATCGTCTCTCGATGGCGAACTACTAACTTTGTTAATGTGGCTAAGGGTTGAACTGTAGTGTTATTTACCGCTGTGTTAGGAATTAATTCTTGAGCAGTCAACAAAAGTTGCTGGCAAAATTTCTCTTTAAGCTTCTTGTCTGACACCTGAGACATCTGCTTTGACAAATAATTGAAACACTTTAATTTTGATATTCTACAGGCCTACTCAGGCATCAAAGCCATATCTGCTAGAAATCCTTAGTGTGGATCAGAGATCGCCTCCCTCAGGTTTGCACTTAGGTTTGCAAACATAGATGGTACCTCCCTGATGGACGAAGCCCAGCTTGCTAAACAAGCGAATAGAACGGTGGTTGAGGGTATCAATATCAGCTCGCAAGCGCGTGATTTTGCGATCGCAAAATGCATACCAGATAACTGCGCGCAGTGCTTCTTGCATATACCCATGTCCCCAGGCTGACCTGGTAAGCATGCAGCCCACCTCTGCCGAGTTGTTTGTCAGATCAAAGGAGTGCAGACCACAGGTGCCAATCAATGTATGGTCGGTACGTCGCTCAATACCCCATTCCATAGATGTCTGTTCTTGGAAGAGGCGACTGGCACTTGAGAGCATCTCGTCAACTGTTGCTGGGGTCGAGAATGTCTCATCACTTGCGAACCGCATCACCTCTGGATCGCCATAGATAGCAAATAGACTGGCCTTGTCATTAGTCGACATGGAACGCAGCCTGAACTGCCGAGTCTTTAGCTCGGGGAGAGTTGTTGGAAAGGGTTGCATAGGTCACCTTGAACCAGGCTAGTCGGCAGTCGTTCTACCCCCATTAGCATGGGCGACCATGGCATATCTAACCATGCCATGGTCGTGTTCTGTATTCAACTAAGTACCTGTATCCAACTAAGACGCTGACTGACGCTTGCGATAAGCATACTGCCCATGGATATTGACAGAGTAGGGCACGACGTAGGTTAACAGTCCAGCCAGCCAGCGGGTGGGTGTCATTTTACCCTTAGCAAGGGCGGGGCCATGGTTGATGCTGAACAGAAGAGTACCAACGACAAGCGCAACTTTGACCGCACCGGGACATAGATCACGATCAATCAGGGCAGAAAAGTAGCTTTTCATAGCAGATGCTGGTAACGAATGTTTTTTATTTCAGGTACATGGATTTAAAAGTTAACACAAAATGTATCGAATCGAACAGTTTTGATGGGCTGTGTTACTTGGAAACCCTAACTATTTCCTGGGGGGAATAGTGGCGGAATAATGCTCCGTTTTACTTCCCTCTAGTTTGATGATGAAAGGAGCGACCATGATGACAATTGGGAACAACACCCACAGCCAGCCAAAGGCTAACGCCCAGCTTGGATAGCCTTCATAGGGAACACGGAGATCATTGATCAGTTGAGCTACTAAGAGTGCAGTTAGACAGCCTGGAACAATAAACTTGATCAATATGGACCACCATCGATTTACTTGCCAGTTGCTGACGTTGTTAATGTATCGACGCAGTACTTCAGCTCCATAGATCCAACCTCCTAAAATTGCTTGGGCAATAGCAATCAATATGAGGGTGTAATTTGTGATGAAGTGGTCTGTAATGTCTAGAAAATAAAGACCTGCCTGGGTGGTGTATATTAATCCCGCCAATAGGCCTGACAAACAGACGCCGATGGATACATATTGAGTCTGCCAGTTAGGTTTAAGATCTAGGATGGCTGCGTTAACCGCTTCCACAATGGAAAATGCGCTATCAATCCCCAGGAAGAATAGCATGAGAAAGAAGAGGACACTAAACACCCCTGGTAGTGGCATGAGACTAAGGGCTTGGGGAAAGACCACAAACGCTAAACCTGGTCCAGAGGCCGCCAGTTCTGTTACTGGGGTATCTGTTTGCAACGCCATGTATCCCAAGACGGCAAAGACCACAAAACCTGAGAATAGACTAATGGCACTGTTGGTCAAGGCTGTGATCCAGGTGTCTTGCACAATCTCACTGTCAGGAGATTTATAACTGGCGTAGGTCAGCATTGTGCCAAAGGCCAGGGAGAGAGTAAAGAAAATTTGAGAGAACGCGGCTGACCAGACTTCAGGCTTAAGTAATACTTGCCAAGCGGGAATGAGATAGACCTGCCAACCGTCTAAAAAACCAGGTAGGGTAACGGCCCTGATAAATAAGACGCCTAGTAGGATAATAGGCAAGGGTACAGTCCAGAGAACGACGTGACCCGCACTGTGAGGCCCACGCCAGATACAAAAATAAATCATCATCCACACAGCTGCCAAGGCAAGCAGAATGGGGAAATTAATGGCACCAACTGTACTTATCCCTTCACTTAGATGCAGGACCGACTCAAAAAAGTATTGTTCTGCATTTTCTGACCAACTGACGCGAAAGGCTGCCAAAAAATAAATAAGGGTCCAGGCCATGACGACTGCGTAGTAAGCAATGATTATGAAGCCTGCGATAACTGCAGCTAAACCAAAGCCTTGGAACCTGGGATGCATTTTCTTAAATGCACCGATTGCCCCTTGCTGCATTTTTTGCCCAATGGCAAACTCCAGCATCAGGAGAGGAATCCCAACAACTAATAGCGCTACTAAATAAGGAATTAGAAAAGCCCCACCGCCATATTTACCGGCAAGATATGGAAAGCGCCAAACATTCCCTAAGCCAACGGCTGAACCAATAGCTGCGAGGATAAAAACTGTTTTGGAAGACCATTGCTGACGTGCCATAGTATTGAATTCTTGTTGATGCGGTTCCTGATATTGTCTGTGTCACAGGCTATGGGAAACAACGTTGCCAAAGCGTTAGTAAAGCGTTCAAAGCTAAACAGAGTACCCCAACAAGGGTTTGTTAAGCTAAGGCATTACGGGATACGTGCAAAGATGCTGTTCCGTTAGTGCTCTGGAGTGAAGATTACGCGAGCTAACTGATAGGTGCCTGCTGTTTGTAAAATCTCTCCTGACTGGCCGGCGCTAATGGCTGTGGCAATTTCATCGGGATGACCCACGACCAGGGCTTGACCAGTGGCCTGTAATTGCTCTGAATCAGGGTTATAGGTATATAGTACAGGGCTTTGGGTATAAAACACCAGACTGGGTTTCATAAACCCTACCATTGCTATGGTTTCATCTGGTTGCTGTTCTGTTTGGATGGTCTCGGCTAGCTGTCGTAAGGGTAGCTGACGCTGGCTGTCGGCAATGGCGGCTACGGGCAAAATGGAAACCACAGTAAATGCCATGAATGCTATAAAACTTACGGCCCATACCCAGCGAACACGTCGCATTAGCAACAATCCTAGCCCTGCCAGGGTGGCTAGCCCCCATACAATGGAGCCATAGGCCATAGCCTGAGAATCTCGTACTAATACCGGAAAGTCTGGCATGACTGGATCACCCCCGATCCAATTGGGGGTGAGGTAAGAGGCTATGGAGAGAATTGCAAAGAACACAATGCTCAAGATAGCGCTGATCCAGGTACCGCGCTGACGCGGCCCGGCCCACATAAGCCCCACCAGGATGGCTGCTGCTGGCATGAGCGGTAGCACATAGCTGGGTAGCTTAGTCACCGCAGCCGTAAAGAAGCAGAAAATGGTGAGAAACCAAATGAGGGCAAACAGTCCTAGCTGTTTCTCTCTGGGCTGATGTCGCCAGTAGCCTAAGGCCCAGGGGCGCAAGCGGATCATGGCAAAGGGTAACCCTGGGGACCAGGGTAAAAAGCCGACGGCGACGACGGCAAAGTAGAAATACCAGGGGGCGGCGTGGCCATTGACGACGTCGGTAAAACGTTCGTAGTTGTGGTAACCAAAAAAGCTGTCGATGTAGGTTTGACCATGGATGGCGATGACGGCGATGAACCAGGGCACCGTCAACAACAGTGTTATGAGACTACCCTGTAGCAGTTTGATTTCTTTGAGTAGGGTGCGAATCTGGCCCACATAGGCCGCAAACACTGTCACAATTAACCCTGGAATGACCAGTCCCACAGGGCCTTTGTCTAATACTGCCAGGGCGACAAAAATGTAGAAGCCGTAGTACCAGCGGGGGGCTTGGGCATACCCCCAGAAGAAACACAGCAGCGCGGCTCCCATACAGCCTGATAGCAACATGTCTGAGACACCAGTGCGGGCCCACACCAGGGTCTCTGGGTGGAGGGCCATGGAGACGGCACCTACTACAGCTGCCAGGGTGAAGGCTTGTCGTTTATCTTGAATGTCGGCGGACTGCCCTCCATGGGCATAGCCAAACCGTTGCAGGGTGTAAAAGCTAAATCCGGTTAAACCAGCAGCGGCCAATGCCGAGGGTAGTCGCACGCCCCATTCTCCCACACCAAAAATGTGAAACCCTAAGGCCATACCCCAGTACACCAGGGGAGGTTTATCAAACCGGGTTTCACCATTGAAATAAGGGGTGATCCAATCGCCGGTAGCGTACATCTGACGGGAGGCTTCGGCAAATAAAGGCTCTGTTTCATCGATTAAGCCAATGCTGTCTAAACGCCAGAAAAAGGCAATAAACAGGGTGAAAACCACGGTAAGGATGGCGATCCAGCGGACAGATGACTGTGATGAAGCTGACCCCATTGCGATCGCACCTCCGATAAACCATGTTTCCGCACTAGTTTACTGTGCAGCGGTCGGATTCATGGAGTGAATCGGTCGGGGTTGATAGCGTCCCATCACACCATAGGCAACGAGACCCAGGGTCTCTCGCATGGTCAGTAGACGGCGATACCGTAGCCCCAGCGTCTGCGGCAGGGGGCTGGGGTAAGGAATGACGTCAAACCCAAGGCTGCGAAAAACTAGCTGCGATCGCAATAGATGGGGAGGATCACTCACTAAAATAATTGATCTAACCCCACTGGGCATCAACTGTTGAGCCGTATATTTGGCATTTTGTTCCGTGGTGCGAGAACAAGCTTCCCCCGAGATTTTGCTAGGAGCTATGCCCACACGCTCTAATTGATTAGCCAGAAAAGGTGCATCTCCATGGCCGCTGACAAATACCTGTGGGGCACGATCCATCGCCATGAGTTCAGCCGCTGCCATCACCCGGCTATTTTGTAACGACCTGCCGCGCCCCAATATGACAACAGCATCGGCGGTTTGTCCCTGATAGGCCGGGAGGAAATGCGTCAGTAAGGGCTCTCCAATCAGCAGTGGTGAAACGCTTACCAAAAATGCGATGGGAAAACCCCAGCTCCAAACCCGCTTAATCGAGCGGCCTCGACCCAGCAGAATAAAACCCCGCATCAAGAGTCCACTAATAATTAGGAAGCTGAGCATAAGCATGCCCCCTATCATTAAGCTTGCCAGGGGAGATTTCGCCACCCACCAAGTGATGGAACCTGTAAACTGGACCCAACGGCTCACACTGATATTTTCCGGACAAATGTCTAGAATCATTCCGAGGTTCATGGGCGTATTAGTCGTGTGAGATTAGGCAGACGCGCTACCCGCGTCTGACAAAATGCACATTAGGTTTCTATATGATAATTAGTTAGTAAACCTTAATGTTCCAATATACATACCATAAAGGCAAATTTTTTGGGTGTTACCCAGGTCTACCAATTGAACCTACACAAAAGACACAATTGCCTGGGCTGTGTTCCTGGGTTTTTCTAGGTGGGGCACATGGCCACAGTCATCAATCCACACCAGCTTGTTATTGGGGATGGTCTGCTGAAAGCGTTGAGCATCTTTGGTACCCAAGATTTTGTCCTGCCTACCCCACACAATCAGCGTCGGTGGTTCAATCTTTTGAATATAGTTAGTCAAGAAGTTATAGCCACCGCTTTTAGTAAATGCAATCAGGGCTTCTTTCCAGTTGGGCATCTGTAGATGTAAGGCAGCACAAAGTTCAGCATCTGGAGTCACAAAGGTGCAATCGTAGTAAGCCTGTTGGCTAATCCGCCGCCGTACACCAGGATTTTTGAGAAATGTGGTTGCCCAGCCATCAAGGGGAGGCACCATAAATTTTCCCATGGCTGGTCCAGCAGCAAATCCGGCACTGTCTAGAAGCACCAGTTTCTCCACTGCTTCTGGAAAATTGAGGGTAAAGTCAATGGCGGCGGCTCCTCCCATGGAAGCACCGGCCAAGATCATTGGCTGGCCGATCTGCTGTTGCCAAAAACTATAGATATGCTGCTGGATAGCCGTAGGAGTAATGGGGGCATCCGTAGTGCGGTCAGTAAACCCAAAGCCTAGTAAATCCATTACCCAGACTTGAGCATTAGCAGATAGCTGGGGGACTAAACGACGAAATTCAAAAATCGAACTGTCAAATCCATGGATTAATAGGATAGGTTTGCCGGTTCCAGCACACATATAGCTAGTGGCTATGGGCGATTCTGTGAGATTGGTAGAGATATCAGCAAACTGGATTTGACTGGCTAGGGCCACCGATGTGTCTTCGGTTAGATGCTGAACATCAGCGGGTAATGTGGTTGCCATTAAGCAAAAATCGGGAAAAGTACAAAACGTCTGCTGACGTACCTTTCCATTATCCATGGCAACGGAAGTATTTTCTCCCAATGGGGCTGTTAGCGTTTGAGGCTTGATCTATGGCAGTTCCTGACATACACAATCGACCTCGTCGTAACCCCGAATATATGCAATTAGAAATAACTTATTTTTTCACAACTCCTTACCTTGTTTCTAACAATTGAAAATCCCCCAGAGCTTTACCTGCTAGGGGCAGAGCGGAGTTAAGGGGGATCTTCAAAAATCGAGTAATAAACCTTTCTTTTTTACTTAGGAGACTTTTAGAATCAAAATATTATCCCGTTCTAAATCGCTGCAAAGCCAAAGGTTACATTAAACTGACGGCACCAAATCACAGCAGACTTAAATTCATCAATGGAGATATCCTCAGGAATCTCATAGCGCTGACTACCGTTAATGGATTGTAGATCTCCTAGATTCACAAACTTGTCAGAGCTATAGCTTTGGGGAGTCGCTTCTTTGTGTAGCAATACAAATAGATCAGGACCGTCATCAGTGCTGAAGGTCTCGTCAAATTCGAGATAGCGCTTACCATTTTCTTCGACAATAGTTACGCCACCAACGGTATCGCTGGATACAGTAACAAAGCTGCCTGTACCCGTTGCAGCGCAGGGGTTAGCAGCAGCACAGGGGTCAGCAGCACAGGGGTCAGCAGCACAGGGGTCAGCAGCACAGGGGTCAGCAGCACAAGGATTAGCAGCACAGGGGTTAGCAGCACAAGGATTTACACTTGAAGCAGCACAGGGAGCTGCATATGCCGGTTGAAAACTGTTGGTAACGATCGCTGTGCTAACAGTCAGCATAGAAGAAACAGCCAGGGCTGCAAAGTAAGTAAGTTTCATGTTGTTTACTGAGAAAAAATAGTCAGAAGGACTTGAACTGCCAGCGATGACCGGCTTGACGGTTTTTAGTAAACAGGGCTAAGCTGAATCTCGCCTGAGTAAAAAGAGTTCTTAGATAAGCTTTGGCTTAGAAGATTTTTTATATATTACGACGCAACAACAAGTCTAGATCAGTCGCAAAAAATGCCCCTTTACCAGGTTATCGATCACAGTTTCCCCTGGTAGAGGAGCTAGCTTAGGGATGATTTCCCAGCCTGCTTCACCACGTACCAAAATGCGACAAAAGTCCGTTTGCATATCAATGATGATCAGCGGTATTGTCGGGACGCAGATCGCCATTGTAAGGATAGGAATAGGGGGCTGAGGTTACGTAACGACCCATGGGTATTACACTCGCTCCAAAGCAGGCGTACCATTTCTATTTCTGATCAAAATGTTCGCAACGAACCAAATTTTAATTTTTGATTTAGGGAACCAAGTGTTCAGGTCTACGTCCATATCTAATGCATCTACGATTGCAGTGGCTTTGAGCTACTTAACTATCAGAAATTCTCGAAGCTTTTTGGGCATCTCACCTTAGCTTCATCGCACCTATAGCGAACATGTCATGAGAGAAAATAAAATTTTTATAATTACTGCCCTGATCAGCTTGGGCTTAGTAGCTGGAATTTTTGTGGTGACGTTATGGTTGTCCAATAACCACACCCTACCAAGGCTCAGGTTGAATACAACCAGTCAAAACCGCACAGCTTAGAAAATATAGAAAAGCTACTAACCATTGCTCAAAACACTAGAAGATCACTCCTCTCCCTTATACTCACGGGTTGGAGCGTCAAATCCACATGAAGTACCATCGGTATACACCACGTCGTCTTCCCAAGGCAGCCGATAATTACCGGTCACCATATCTTGCCTGATAGATATAGGGACAGTCTTGAGCACCCCCTTTGACAGCTACATAGCCTCGATGACCAAACAGGTAAATATTGTTTTCTACGGACTAGTGCTGACGGGCCTCGCGCACTAAATCTGGGCGTACTTCCTCATCCACCCATCACCCTATCCTCGCCATGCAGACCTATGGTGTGAATTTAGACGAGACCTACGTAGAGAACTGTGTACTTTGTTGCAAGTTAAGTGTTTTGTAATGTAGCGGTAACAAATCGTCAGTAATAGGTGTAGTCAATTACACAGCATAGGAGTAATGATCTAGTCATCTTTAAATAGGAAGTATTGACAGTTGGTATAGGTAGCAATGCGTCTTCTGTTGGTTGAGGATGATAGTCAACTTGCAGAGTCTTTGACAGAGGTGTTAGAGGCCCAGCGCTACGTGGTGGACGCTGTTAAGGATGGGGAATCAGGCTGGAGTCAGGTGCAACTGATGGACTATGACCTGACGCTGATGGATGTGACCTTACCTTACCTAGACGGGATTCGACTATGTCAGCGGTTGCGTAGTCATGGTTATGAGCTGCCAGTGCTGATGCTGACGGCGCGGGATACCAGTCAGGATAAGGTTCGGGGTTTGGATTCTGGGGCAGATGCCTATATGGTTAAACCCTTTGACTTATCTGAGCTTTTGGCCCAGATCCGGGCTTTGTTACGTCGGGGCAGTGTACAGTCTCCTATGGTTCTCGTCTGGGAAAAGTTGAGCTTAGACCCAAGCACCTATGAGGTCAACTACAACAAACAAGCCCTACGCCTGACCCCAAAAGAATTTTCAATTTTAGAACTGCTGCTGCGCAATGGTCGACGAGTGCTAAGCCGTTCTTTCATTCTAGAATCTCTTTGGTCCATGAAGAGCCCACCCGATGAAGAGACTGTTAAAGCCCACATTAAAAGTTTGCGCAATAAACTCAAAGTAGCTGGCGCACCTAAAACATTAATTGAAACTGTACATGGTGTAGGGTATCGATTACAGGGAAAATAATATACCTACCTCTAGCATGATTGTGTAGCTATCTCAGGGCAGGTGCAAGGCCAGCCCCTACATTACCCTACATGGGAATTTGTGTGCCTCGGGGCGTTAATCAATGCGTGGTAAAGTCACCTTAAAAGTTGTTCCCTGGCCTAGCTGACTCTTGCAGGTGAGGGCACCTTGGTGAAGCTGTAAACAGGCATGGACGACTGATAATCCCAGACCGGTACCGGCAATATTGCCCACATTGGTCCCTCGATAGAAGGCTTCGTAAAGTCTGGCCTGGTCTGCTTTGGAGATACCAATACCCTGATCTTGCACCTGGAAAATAATCTCATGATGGTGACAAGATAATTCTAAAGTTACCTGGGGTTCAGGTCCAGAATATTTTATGGCATTGGAGAGTAAATTAGTCAAAATTGCTCGCAGTAGCTGCCGGTCAATATAAGCTTTTTGGCAATCACCGGATATTGTAAAACTAATGACTGGAGATATTTCAAAGCTAAACCGAACTTCTTCTATTAATTGTTGACAGTACTTTTCTGGGTTGATAATTTCGGGGTTAAATTGTAGTTTGCCAGACTCTGCCCGCGATAGGGTTAACAGATCATTCAGTAGCTGATTCATCCGCTTAGCTGTGGCTCGAATACGTCCATAGATATGCTGATGATTGTTGGCTTGGGTATCGGCTTCTAAGGCCTGGGCTGAGAGCAAAATGGTACTGAGGGGTGTGCGTAGCTCATGGGAAGCCATGGAAAAAAGACGAATTTTAGCTTCGCTCAGTTCTCGGGCCCTAGAGAGTTCTGTTTGGGCTTGGAAGAGATAGCGAGCAACTATTGTCGTGAGCAACAAACCGATAATTAGCGTAGACAAGGCACCCCAGGGTGCTAGGGCTGGATAACTGGCAGCAGGAGTAAAGGTGATGGCCCACTGACGTCCTCCGGTAGTAAGGGTGTGGGTGCAGTCAGTGGATGAGGGACATGGCGTTCTGTTAGCCACATGCTGATCTATCTCCGTTGTCACTGTTTGAGTAGCGGCATCATAGCTACCTAATAACTGTTCAGAAGCTGCTGCACTCTGATCTCTTAGGATAAAGTCAATGTTGTAATTGAGGGTTTCCAGGGACTCTTCGATTACATCTGAAACCCGAAAAACTCCTAGTAGATAACCGTTGAGCTGATTGCGACGAGCTGTCTGGGATGGGGGAATTGTGGAGTTATTGTATAGGGGCAAGAAGACTAGAAAACCAAACTGATTTTTGTTTTCTTGCACTAACCGAATTCGACCGGAGGCTGCAATTTGCCCAGTATCTCGGGCGGTTTCAAGGGCGGTGCGGCGAGTGGGGTCAGAGATAAGATCATAACCGAAGGCAAGTTCATTGCCTGCTAAGGGTTGCAAATAGGTGACAGGAATATAATAAGGACGGGATGCGGCACGGGTGAGGCCACCACGACTTTCTCGTTCGGTAATTTGAAAGGAGGCATAGCCTTCGGTCTGGATAGTAGTCTCGAAGGTGTTGCGATCTTGTTCGGAGATAACAGGAGCCCATTCCAGAGCCTGGATGCCGGGGTAAGTTTTGAGTGCCCGTTGGACAAAGCGGTTGAACTCGGCACGGGAGACAGTTTGTTCTGAGACGGTGTAGAAGTCTCCCAGGGCCAGGAGTAAATCGGTGTAGCGGTTGATGCTACGCTGGAGGGCAGTGGTGAGGCCATCGGTTTGGTGTTGGAACTGGAGGCGATAGTTGGCATGTTCCCAGCGAGCAACAGCAAGGGTGGCCAGGATAGATAGGCCAGTGCCTAAAAGAAGGGTGAGAACAATAGGTAATGTTGGATGACGGATACGCACATGCCTTACCTATGGGTTATTCGCTTCGAAGATGAGTTTAGCACCTAGCAAGGACAGTATGGTGCCAGCGGTGCGGTCCAGCCATTTTTTGGAGGCGAGATAGCGGCTGCGAGGGGTGGTAGCAGAGAGTGTTAAGGCGACTAGGGAATACCAGCCAGCTTCGATGATAAAGACGACAATTGGCAGGGCAATGACTGCGAAGGCGGGCACATTGCTGGGTAGTAAAGAGGCAAAAACACTGGTATAAACAACAGCGGTTTTGGGATTGCTGATTTGAGTGGTGAGGCCTAGGAAAAATGAATACCAGACTGGATTTTGCTGAGTCTGTTGCTCGGTAGGATTCAAGGTGACCGGCTGGGCAGAGTCTTGCCAGATTTTATAGCCGAGATAAATCAGGTAGACTCCTCCTAGGACTTTTAGGGAAATGTAGAGAACGGGTACGGCGGTGAGGAGAGTGAGGAGACCGAGTAGGGCAATGGTGGCAAACAGGACGCCGCCAACACCCATGCCTAGCGCCGCTGTTAGGCCATCTTTGCGGGAAACGGCTAATGCGGTGCGAGCGACCATCACGAAGCTAGGACCAGGGCTCATGGCTCCGATGGTCAGGGCTATGGCAATACTAAAAATGGCAGCAAATATTTCCATGGTAGGCTCCGTTGGTTAGCTGGTAGGCTATCACAGCTTTATGGATGAAGCCATCGAAGCTATTCATGTTCAAATATTTCATGAACAGCAGGATGGATGAGTTCTTCTGGAATATGATTACGCTCAATATATTTGTTGATTTCTACCTGGTTGTCTAAGTAGAAGCTAAGGGCGTCAAAGACTTGTGCCAGCGTAAGTTGAGGAAACTGTGTGGGAATGTCTTCGGCATAGGTTCCTAAGCGCCATTGACCGACAATGGCGCTGATTGAAACGCGGGTGCCTACGATGGTTGGCTCACCGTTTAGGATATCTGGATTTCGGGTAACGTATCTTGATGTAGGTGCCGCTGTCATCGATTTAATCCACACAGGTGTAATCAGTCCTTAGTGCCCTTAGTATAGTTTTCGTTTATGTGTGTGGTAATTTCTTGGCTCACCAATGATGAAAGTGTGGCTACTGATGTAGTATTACCCGACATCTTGTCTGAAAGATGCATCGTTAATAGTCCGGTCATGCTGATGGCAACCTAGCTTACTAAGTAGAGAAGGCCACATCGCTTTAGTCACCAATAATTGCCAAACTATACGGATGTAGTTCGGGGATATATGAATCTAATTTAAGTTAACATCTGTTATGGGTACGGATATTCCAGTTTTCGTAGAATATAGAAAAATGCCCTCAAAGAAAGAGCTTCAGGCCATTCTCCAAAACCGATACGGCATTAACAAAAATATTAGTCAGCCCCTCGATACTGAGGATTGTGAGCAGTTGTTGGCAACTTTGCAAAGCCAGCCCAGTGCCGTTAAGCTTGTGGATTCCTACGCTTCAAAGAATTCAGAACTGGGCAAAAGTAATCGGCATTCCAATCAACTTCTTAGTGATGCAGAAAAAAAGCTGCAAAAACTACAGTCAGAATATCAGTATCTAGAATCGCAAATTGCAACGATGGAAAAGGCGAAGGCCAATCTTTCTGAGCCGAAGCAGGTTATTAGCAAGGAAAAGGCGACCCTTGAAGCAGAAATTAAGCGTTTAACGGCTGAAAAGTCGTATCTAGACTCCAAGGTTCAAAACCTGACGACGCAGAATGACGAGTTGGTGGATGCGAATACTCAGCTCAAAAAGGATAATAAGGAACTCAAGAACATCGTTGACCAGATCCGCCTACGGCTGGCTCGAGACACAAAAATGCTACTGCAGTATGAGGATAGTGAAATCCGTAAGGCGTTGATTCGTCTGTTTAGATGGACGCTGGGGTAGAGGTTATCGCCATGGCTACCAATAAACAGAAAAAAAGCCAAAAGCGTCTCTTCAGCGGTATGAGTTACTGGGAGATAAAGCGTTCAAATTCAAATCAACGTAGCAAGCTACCGAAGGAGGACCAAGCTTGGCTGGCAACGCAGGGATATAAAAATGCTGGGTGGGACAACGTTATTGCGCTTTATCAAAAAATCAACGAATTACTGCTGCAGTCTGATCCTAACGGAGATATAGACGAACAGTTGTTTCTTAAAGCAGATCGTATTGGTAATAAGTATCAAACACCAGAAGAAATTGCTGAGTTCGAGAAAGCGTTGAACGAAGTCGAATTGGCATTTTTTACTGAAATTGCTCAATTAAGAAAGTCAATTTCTGGAAATGTTGACAAAGTGGAACTATCCAATAACCTTCAAAAGGTGAAATTCACATCTCAAGTGTTAAAGAAAGCACTATCTCAAAAGAACGATATTAATTATAAGATTAGTAATCTCTATCCGTTTCCTTTAGCTTATCCTTACCGGAATATCTATGTTGAGCGAGAGTATGCTGCCACATATGACCGCCAAATGAAGTATGGTGAACATCTTTTATCGTTTTTAGCGTCTGTAGGAATGAGTCTTGTATTTGAATATCGAGACTATATTAATCATCCACTTGATGATTTTTGCTCTCAGATTAAAGATGGACTTGCTAGCGGTTTATCGCCAGGACATTGGCGAAGATTATTACAAACCTCATGCAATATCTTAAGAGAGGTTGATAATACCCCACTAGCAAATAATTTTTCGGCAATATGGTTTAAGGGGAGAGGTAAAAAAGAATCAGAGTTCGCTAAAAACACACGTCAATATATTGTTGAAAGACTTAATGATTTCAAGCATGGTAGAGGCCCTGTAAACACTAATGAATATAAAGAATTTGTTGATAAGCAATCTATTTATATAAATGCCTTGCTTGAGGATCTTGACTTCATAAGTCAATGCGAAATGGTCGTAATTGACGATATTGATACTGAATGGTCTACAGGAAAAATAATTTATAAGGCGAGTCTTCTTAGAGGGGATCATCCTGTATTTGAAAGGGTAGAATTTGAGGCTGATAAATCATTGAGTAAAGAGAAGCTATATATACGTTTTAATGCTGAATCTATTAGTTTGTATCCGTTCTTGAGCTTCCTGTATAATTCAGGAACAAAAAAACTAGAGATATTTAGCTTTGACAAAAAAGATAATAATGGTTTGATGTTGAAAAGTTTCGAGTCTGGCACTGCTATAAACTCCAAGCAGGTGTATCACGATTTTAGATTCTGGTTAAATGTTGTTGATGAAAATTCCAAATAACAACTCACATGCTGCTGATTGTATGATTTTTTAGTTGAGTCTTAGGAGATTCTCTGTTGTGGTTGATTGGTAGTGTAGATGTAACCCGATAAAAAACTCGATTGATACATTAGACTTAAGACTTAATCTGAAACACTAGAACCCTTGCAGGAAAAGAGTTTTAGGAGGATATGTATAGACTAAATACTTATAGAGTCAGGTTTTGACACCATTTTGATTGATCGCTTTTATTTCCAATTAAGTCTATTTTTTGAGTTGACTCGAATTGCTTAGTCTTCTTCAAATCTTCCCGATTTCTTCCCGAATTTTTCCTGAAAAACTTCGTCTGTCTGGCCTAACCTGCTGCCAGTTACACATCTTTGTCAGCGAAGGAGTCAGGCAATGCGGCGACGAGACCTACTAAAACGAGGGACAGCATTTACCGGAGGCGTATCCCTAGCAGCTTTGATTAATGCCTGTGCTTCATCATCCAAACCTGCCGCTGAGTCAACCGAAGGTGCAACCACTGCTGACCCTGGCAAAGGTGCTGAACCTGCCGTACTCACTGTCGTCCAAGGTGGTGGCTTTCCCAATGGTCTGGACCTCCACCAAGTGGGCACCAACCGCCCCGCCTACGGTATCTCCTGGTGCCTCTACGATCGCCTCGTCACCTTTGGCACCAAAACTTTAGACGATGGTTCCCTCTCCTATGACTATACCGTCATCGAACCCGAGCTAGCCGAATCCTGGACCGTCGCTGACGATGAGCTATCCGTCACCTTTAATCTGCGCAAAGACGCTATTTTCCACGATGGCACCCCCGTCACCGCCAAGGATGTGAAATGGTCCTACGACCGGGCTGTGTCCGTCGGTGGCTTCCCCTCATTCCAGATGAAAGCAGGAGCCCTGGAAAGTCCTGACCAGTTTGTCGTCGTGGATGACCATACCTTCCAAGTTAACTTCCTCAGAAAGGATAAGCTTACTCTTATGGACATGGCGGTACCCATCCCTGCCATCATGAACTCTACTCTAATTGAACCTAATGCTAGTGAAGCAGACCCTTGGGGACTGGAGTGGACCAACGCCAATTCAGCTGGTAGTGGTGCCTATAAGCTAGATACCTTTGCCCCCGAAGAGCGAGTCGTATTGGTGCGCAATGATGACTGGAAATCTGGTCCTGCCCCTGCTATTGAGAAGATTATTTGGCTGAATGTGCCTGAGTCAGGTAATCGTCGTGCCTTGCTAGAAAAGGGTGATGTGGATATTAACTATGAAGTATCTGAAAAAGACATTAGCGAACTCAAAGCCATGGGTAAGCACACGGTTGTTTCCACCCCCATTGAAAACTGTCTCTACACCATTGACCTGAACTCTCAGCCGGAGCTAGACGGTACTCCTAACCCCTTTAGCGATGTCAAAGTACGACAGGCGGTGGCCTATGCTATGCCCTACGATGCCATTGTAGACACGGCCCTCTATGGTGAGTGTGTCAAAATGTATGGAGGGGAGAGTTTTGAGCCGAAGAGTATTGACTGGCCGCAGCCGTATCCCTACAGCACTGATATGGCGAAGGCAAAAGCACTGATGGCTGAGTCTGGTTACCCGGATGGGTTTGATACAACACTGGCTTTTAATTTGGGTACTCAAGAATGGGCTGAACCCTTGTGTGTATTAGTAAAAGAGTCCCTGGCTGAGATTGGCATTAACGCTACTTTGGAAAAAGTTCCTGGCTCCAACTTTCGGGCTGTGCTGGTGGAGAAGAATCGCCCGATGATTGTTAACAACTTTGGTGGTTGGCTCAACTATCCTGATTATTTCTTCTTCTATTCGTACCACGGGCAGAATGCGACGTTTAATGGTAGTTCTTATCAGAATCCGGAGTTAGACAAGCTGGTGGATAAGGCGTTGGCCACAGAACCAGGAGATCCGGAGTATGAGAAAAGTGTCAAAGGGTTCCTGAAGATTGCGTTTGAGGAGATGCCCCGGATCGTGGTGGCGCAGCCGTATTTGTCGGTGGCGATGCAGCCTGGGGTGAGTGGGTATCAGTATTGGTTCCACAGACAGTTGGATTATCGGCAGTTGAAGAAGGCTTAGGGGTGTCCTCCTCTTACGAAGGGGATGTGCCGTAGGCGGAGGGTTTTCGATAACTTGTGCCGCATCTCGAAGACCCCTCCCTGACGGTTCCCCTTACGAAGGAGAACCAGTTATCGTTAAGCCTCTGTAACAGGGTTACGCCCTTCCTAAAGCTTATGTCTCGTCCCTCTACACTCTCTGTTGTCATCCGTCGCATTATTGCCGCAATTCCTAGCATCCTTGGTGTCATTGTCGTCACGTTTGTGCTTACCCGCGCGCTCCCTGGAGACCCGGCTGCTTATTTTGCTGGACCTGCTGCGACCCAAGAAGCTATTGATCAGATTCGAGAAACTTTGGGGCTGAATCGTAGTCTGCCTGAACAGTTCATTATTTATGTTGGCGAAATCCTGCAAGGAGATTTGGGTAATTCTCTGACCACAGGGCAAACCGTTGTCTCTGATTTATTCACACGATTGCCTGCTTCACTTGAACTGACCTTGGCAGGGCTGGTCTTTTCCTTAGCTTTGGCCTTACCGTTGGGTATTCTGGCGGCTACTCGTCCAGGGTCTTGGATTGACCATGGTGTCAGAGTTTTGGCAACAACAGGTGTGTCATTGCCCACCTTTTTTACAGGGTTATTGCTAATCTATGTATTTTATTTTCGTTTGGGTGTGGCACCAGCTCCCCTAGGAAGGCTGGCCATTCTCTACTCATCGCCGGAGCAGGTGACAGGATTGTTTTTGGTGGATAGTTTGTTGGCTGGGGAATGGAAAACGTTTCAAGCGGCATTTGGCCAGCTAATATTGCCTGCAGTCACCTTAGGCCTGTTTGCTCTGGCTCCTTTAGCAAGGGTGACACGGGCATCAATGCTGAGTGTCTTGTCCAGTGATTTTATTCGCACGGCCCGAGCTAGTGGATTAGCGCCCCATACGATTCTGTTTGGCTATGCTTTTCGCAATGCCATGTTGCCGGTGGTGACCACATTGGGAGTGGTGTTTTCTTTTTTGCTTGGGGCTAATGTGTTGGTGGAAAAAGTCTTTGCCTGGCCGGGAATTGGTTCCTATGCGGTGTCTGCCCTGATTGCTTCGGACTATGCGGCGGTGCAAGGATTTGTGCTGACGATGGCGTTGCTTTATGTGGTGCTGAATTTGTTAATTGATTTGCTGTACACCGTGATTGATCCTCGGGCGGGAGTGGAGCCATGACCCGATCTCAAACAGTTTCCAAATCTTCACTGGCCCAGGCTCGCTATATTATCGGCGAGAATGTAGTCACATTTGGGGCATTTTTATTGTTCTTTGTGTTCGTACTGTTTGCCCTGTTTGGCAATGCGATCGCACCCTACGATCCCGTCGCTAGCAATGCAGCTGTTGCCCTATCTCCCCCCACAGCCAACCATTGGTTTGGCACCGATGACCTGGGTCGGGATGTGCTAAGCCGGGTGCTGGTGGCGACTCGGTTGGACCTGGGCATTGCGGTGGTAGCGGTGGCACTGTCCTTTGCACTGGGCAGTATTTTAGGGACTTGTTCCGGGTATTTTGGGGGCTGGTGCGATCGCATCATCAGCCGCGTCATTGACACCCTCATGGCATTCCCCCTATTTATCCTGGCCATGGGTTTGGTTGCCGCCCTCGGTAATACTGTAGAGAATATTATCTATGCCACAGCCGTCATCAATCTTCCCCTGTATACCCGTGTGGTACGGGCCGAGATTTTAGTACGTCGAGATGCGGGCTATGTGGAGGCGGCAAGACTGGCGGGCAATGGCCATCTACGAATTATGGCCGTCCATCTGTTCCCCAATGTGTTGCCCGTGATGATGGTGCATATTTCATTAAATATGGGCTGGGCTATCTTGAATGCAGCCGGATTGTCGTTTATTGGTCTCGGTGTCAGACCGCCCACCCCCGAGTGGGGGATTATGGTCGCTGAAGGAGCCACCTATATTATTTCTGGCGAATGGTGGCTAGCCATTTTCCCAGGGGCGGTGCTAATGTTAGCGGTGTTTTGTTTTAACTTGCTAGGAGATGGTTTGCGAGATTTGATTGACCCAAGAATGAGGACTTAAACCATGGGAATCAAGTTCAAAATCTCCCAGAGGCTTGGCAAAAACTGGTTCCCCTTACCAAGGGGAACCGTCAGGGAGGGGTCTGGAAAACTTGCGCCAACGGTCGAGACCCCTCCGCCTTCGGCACCTCCCCTTCGTAAGGCAGAGTTGTTTCGTATTCACCAGAGAAAATCTGTAAGGATGATGACTTTATTCAGAGTGAATCGAGAGGTGGATTGGAGGGAACCAAAACCGGTTACTTGGGGTCCCTCCGAGTTCCCCAAACCCCCATGGCTAGGGCCGGGAGGCCGCCCTAGAACCCAGCCTATTGGGTTGTCCTCAATTGCGTTAAATAGGGGTTACGGCAGGGTCGATTAATTGGGTTATCGTCTTGTTGTTTGGCGGCCCTTCTCAGCGTAGAACATACCAAACCTTTAACTTTTAGCCAGCAGTGGAATCGATGAAAACTAACTCATGATCTCCCCACCTACTACTACATCTATTCAAACCTCCCTGCTGTCAGTACGCGACCTGTCAGTCGAATTCCGCACTCGCACTGGCACCGTTAAAGCCCTACAAAACATCAGCTTCCACATCAACAAAGGAGAAACCGTCGGCATCGTCGGTGAAAGTGGTTCAGGTAAATCCGTCCTAGCCCTGGCCATCTTAGGCATCCTCGACCGGGCAGGCCATGTCACCAATGGAGATGTGCTCTGGAGCCAGGATACAGAGCACTATAACCTCCTGAAGATGCCTGAAAAGAAACTGCGATATCTGCGGGGTAAGGATCTGTCGATGATTTTTCAGAATCCTCGGGTGGCGCTGAACCCTATTCGTAAGGTGGGTAAACAGCTGGTGGATGTGCTGCGCTGTCATGCAGATTTACCGCGCAATCAACTGGAAAAGCGTGCCCTGGAATTGTTGATCAGTGTGAAAATTCCTGATCCTCAGCAGCGGTATGATGCGTATCCTTACGAGCTATCGGGTGGTCTGTGTCAGCGGATTATGATTGCATTAGCTCTAGCTTGTTCCCCCCAATTGCTGATCGCGGATGAGCCAACCACGGGGTTAGATGTGACGACCCAGGCGACGGTAATGAATTTGTTGAAGGAGCTGGCAACGGAACAACGGATGGCGACGGTGGTGATTACCCATGATCTGGCACTGGCGTCGGAATATTGCGATCGCATCATTGTTATGCATGCTGGTCACATTGTGGAAAGTGCGCCCACCCATCTGTTGTTTACTCAGCCGCGTCATCCCTATACGGCGAAGCTGATTGCGGCGACGCCGGAGCCCCATAAGGGATTTGATGATTTGATTCCGATTTTGGGGAGTTTGCCGGATTTGCGTCGGGAGGATTTGCCGCCGTGTCGGTTTATTAGTCGGTGTGATCGGGCGACTGAGAAATGTCAAAAAGAAGGGCTGGTTTATCAGCAGGTTGGGGAGGAACATTGGGTGGGGTGTTGGTATCCGTTGGAGAGAGAAAATGCTACAAGTCACTAACCTTACAAAACATTTTCCTGTTGCTACTAAGACACCTCGTTGGATGTCTGGAAGCAAACAGGCGCAATATCTCCATGCGGTGGATGGTTTGGATCTGACGATTTTGCCGGGGGAAAGTGTGGGTTTGGTGGGTGAATCTGGTTGTGGTAAGTCTACGTTGATGCGGTTGATTGCGCGACTGTTAGAGCCGACGGCTGGGTCGATTGTGTTTAATGGGGTGGATATTGGTCAGGTGTCGGTGGGAGAGTTTGCGCACAGTGCTCAGCGGGCTAAATTGCAGATGGTGTTTCAGGATCCGAGTGATAGTTTGAATCCTCGGTTTACGGCGTTTGATACAATTACAGAACCGATTCGGCGGTTGGGGTCAAGGCAGGATCGGCAGCGACTACCACAACGGGCGACGGAGTTAGCGCAGCAGGTGGGATTGCCGCCAGAGTTGTTAAGTCGGTTTCCCCATCAGCTATCAGGGGGGCAAAAGGCACGGGTGGGGATTGCGCGGGCGATTGCATTAAATCCCACACTCCTGATTTTGGATGAGCCGACATCGGCGTTGGATGTGTCGGTGCAGGCGGTGATTTTGCATCTGTTGGCAGAGCTGCGTGAACAGATGACTATGGGCTATTTGTTTATTTCCCATGATTTGAATGTGGTGAGGCTGCTGTGCGATCGCATCCTGGTCATGTACCTGGGCAAGCTGGTGGAAACGGGGCCAACGGATGAGATTTTTAATCGGCCCAGACATCCTTATACCCAGGCACTGATTTCCGCTATTCCTGCATTTGAGGCAAATCCCCATCGGATTCCCTTGACGGGGGAGCCGCGCAGTCCCATCAACCCATCACCCCACATTTGTCGATTGTATGGTCGTTGTCCGCAGGGGGATGATGGCTGTCAGCAAACAGCACCCACGCTGGAGCCCATTAACGACTATCATCAGGTGGCCTGTCATTATCCTGCATCTCTTCAATGACGCCACTTCGTTCTAGTAAACTTATGGGGATTGGCTTAGTATTGCTAAGCGCCCTGGGTCTCTCGGTTCAAAATGTAGTATTACGGCTGTTTTTTACACCAAGCCAGCTGTTTGGTCAGATTCCTTTTGGTGGATTTGTTACTCCGCAACTGAGTCATGTTGTCCTGTTGCTGGCTTTGCGTATGGTAATCATGGCATTGCTATTAACCGCACTTACCCCCTGGTTATATCCCAGCACGTTTAAGGTTTTGCAAACATTGCCAACTATGCCCAAACTGTGGGGATCTGTGACAGCGAGTGGAGTCTGTTTGTTTTTTGGTTTAACGCTGTTGTATACAGCGCTGAGTCAGATTGTGGCTGGAGTTGCGATCGCAATCTTTTTTATCTATCCAGCCATCACTATTTTATTGGCGTGGCAATTGTTCAAACAATCTCCACGCCCCTATCAGCTTTGGCTAATGGTGGTCATTTCTACGGGGGTCGTACTCACCACCCTGACACCGCCATCTGAATGGGTATCCAATCCTATATTGGGCATTATCTGTGCGATTGGTGCTGGGGTTAGCTTTGGCCTCTATGGTATTGTTGCTGAATTCTCCCTCAAAGCAAACCCTGAATATCCAGGGTTACATCCGATTCCGTTTTCGTTGTATACCTTTGTTATCGTGGCAACGCTGGCCAGTCTGACTCTATTGGTCAATCAGCAAATAACGATACCCCCAGATGCCTGGCCACCCGTTCTGGCGATGACCGTATTTTCAGCCACCCTTACACTGATTGCCTATGTTCTAAGTAACTCTGGTATTGGTCTGATTGGGGCCTCTTTAACGGCATTACTGAGCGCCAGCGCACCTGCGTTAACGGCATTATTTGCCTGGTGGATATTGCAAGAGGCGTTGCAGCAACAACAGATTGTGGGCATTGGGTTGGTGACCACTGGTGTGTCTATGCTGAGTTTAAAGTCCCGTTATGCTGATTAGTGACATGGCTATGGGGCTGTCCTAGGGAAGGAAATTCTGTATTCTGGACCCAACGCCCCAGCCGATTCACCCCCACAAACCCCACATCTATGCAAAGACGACAGTTTATCTATGCGGCGGGGAGCGGCCTGGCTGCCCTGCAATCCCACCCGTTAATGCATCCGGTCTACGCATCCGTCTCTGCTGATCAGTCTTTTCAGTAGCGAATCAGCCGAAGCGATCATATTACAGGCTTCAGAGCTTGCAGCAGATGTGGGGTCTGGCTTCAGGGGAGATTCTTTAGTTGACTAAAGGCCTGGTGAATTTGCTGTTCAGTCACTGTTCCAAATCCGAGAATTAAATGGTCTCTTTCCTGTTTACACTCAGATGAGTAATAATGATGACCGGAAAAAACGTTTACGCCTAGAGCGCGACATTGTTGAACCACCTTGAGGGCAGATTGTTTCGGTGGTAATTTAATCCAAAATTGTAAGCCGCCAGTGGGTGGTTGCCATTGCCAGTGAGGAAAACCTCGGTGTAAATATTGAGCAATTAGATCGCGCTTTTTACGATGATGTACGCGCATACGACGTAAATGATGATCGATGGTGCCAGACTTGAGTAATTCAGCTAACCAAAGCTGTAGAATTAGACTGGTTCCCCCATCCATTTGCCAACGTAAATCCATCAGTTGCTGAATTATTTCCGGGTGAGCGATGATGTATCCGACCCGCAAACCATTAAATAACGTTTTGGAGAATGTCCCTAAATAGATAACCCGCTCATTGTATTCAGCCGCTTTTAATGCTGGTAATGGATGGCGGTTAAAATAAAATTCACTGTCATAATCATCTTCAATAATTAATGCATCTTGTTGACTCGCAAGTTGTAACAGGAGTCCTCTGCGTTCAGGTGATAATGTTACACCGGTAGGAAAATGATGCTCCGGCATCACGTAGTGAAATCGGGCTAAATGGGCCGCCTCAGTGAGACAAATTCCGTCTGTATCGACAGCACAAGGAATGCCTTGAATTCCTTTTTTTATAAAATTT
This sequence comes from Leptothoe sp. EHU-05/26/07-4, assembly GCF_043421015.1. Taxonomy (NCBI): domain Bacteria; kingdom Bacillati; phylum Cyanobacteriota; class Cyanophyceae; order Nodosilineales; family Cymatolegaceae; genus Leptothoe; species Leptothoe sp. EHU-05/26/07-4. The sequence continues at coordinate 1,005,342 of NZ_JAXSQV010000002.1, read as the reverse complement.
CGAGAGATCGGCAGATATCCTGGAACACCATAACTGAGGCCACCACCATGGGGGGTAAACAATTCAGCGAGTAGATATGAAGAGTGTAACGACCCATTGGTAATAAGAATCTGATCGGGAGAGGTCGTTATACCTCGGTTTGATAAAACATGGTGACAAATAGCGTCTAATAGTTCGGGATGACCGTTATTTTTTTCGTACCCTTGTAAATGGATGGACGCCGTTTGCATCACCGTTTGAAATGCCTTTTGCATGGCTTTCAGGGGTAGTAAATTTGTTTGAGCCAGGCTGGGTGTGAAGCAAATCAAGGGTTGCTGTGGGGAGATGCTCTTGTCGTTAAGGGTAGGTTGCCACTCACCCTCAGGGACAGCTGACCTAGGGGTTTTCCCCACGAGCCATTGGGGTAATCCAGTGGTTGTTCTGTGTTCCAGGGGAGCTACATGCAGCAACGCGACATCAGCAACGCTGGTACCTTTGCCCACCTGGCTCTCACAATATCCCTGGGCGCATAGCTCTTCATAGGCCAGAACAACGGTCCGTCGAGCAATGCCGAGTTCTATGGCAAGTTGTCGACTGGGGGGCAATTGAAACCCCCTGGATACATGACCCGCAAGAATAGCTCCACGAATTTGCTCCATAATTTGCAGGTAATAGGGATGATGGGAGCGCTGCCGATCAAGCTGGAGGTGTAACATAATTGGTACACTATTTTTTATTTGAATTGGTCCATTACATGAGTCCAATCTTTTTATAGGATGTAATGTGTCATTCAGCAATAGCTTGTAAGCCTATAGGCCTGAAGGACTTAAGGGCTCATATAACTACGTTTCAAGGGACCGTCATTTTATGCACACCTTAGAACAACAGGTACTCGAAAGAACCCAAGCTAATTTTTCTGAGGATCTATTTTTTGCAAGCCGTGACCGTTCGTTTGAAGCAGTCAGACGGATTTCTCGGCAAATTCAGGTTGGTATGCTGGAAGAAGAAGCCAACGAGATCGCGATCGCAACCCTGCAGGATATGGGTGCTCGCCAAAACTGGCATCAACCCTGTGTACGGTTTGGCCCCAACACCATCAAAACAATTGGGGCAGACTCAGTATCTGGCATTCGCCTGGGAGAAAATGATATTTACTTCATTGATGTGGGTCCAGTTTGGGGAAACTATGAAGGGGCCGCAGGGGATACCTTTGTCACAGGGGAAAATCTGATACTACGGCGCTGTGCTGACGATGTAAAACACATCTTTCAAGCGGTATCAGACAAGTGGAAAATAGACGCCCTGGGGGGGGATAGCCTCTATAAATTTGCACAAGATATTGCCCATCAGATGGGTTGGGTGTTAAATATGGATTTAAGTGGTCATCGCCTGGGAGACTTTCCCCATGATGTTTACTATAAAGGCGGTCTCGCGGATATTTCCTTTTGTCCGTCATCTAAGTTGTGGGTACTAGAGATTCAAATTCGTCACCCCCATAGAGCATTTGGTGCATTTTATGAAGATCTTCTCATTTGATGCCATCATTTGACACCACTAGTGCCGCCGTCAAATAATATAGCCACCACAAGGCCTATGAGCTTAGTAGAGACGCCCTACCTAACGTCAATACAGGTAGGTTTGGTTAAAAAGTTAGGGGTTAAAAATGCATCTGACCCCATGGATCGACCCTGGTCAACTGGCTTCTTTAAAGAGCCGGTTGAGACGTCTATTTGGTTGGGTAAAACTAATTTAGAGGGAGACAGACAGGCTGACTTACGTCACCATGGTGGACCTGAAAAAGCCGTTTTGGCCTATGCGGCTGAGCATTATCCTGATTGGCGACAACAGCTGATGAATCCAGCATTGCCCTATGGGGCATTCGGAGAGAATTTTACAGTGGTTGGCCAAACAGAATCATCGGTTTGTATTGGTGATACCTATGGGGTAGGAGACGCTATTGTACAGGTCTCTCAACCTCGTCAACCCTGTTGGAAACTGTCACGGCGATGGCGCATTAAAGATCTTGCCCTGCAAGTGCAACGCACAGGTAAAACGGGTTGGTATTTTCGAGTGTTACAAGAGGGGTATGTTACTCCTAAGCAGCCGCTTGTTTTAATCAATCGTCCCTATCCTCAATGGACGGTGATGCGGGCGAATGAAACGATGCATCATCGTACTACTAGCCGTGACCAGGTGGCTGAACTGGCTGAACTGCCACTGCTTGCTGCAAACTGGCAGCAGACTCTGGCCAATCGTGCTAGTCGAGGTATTAGGGTGGATACAAAACCTCGGTTAATTGGTGAAAATGAATAGTAGGCTAATGGTCTGTTGCGCTTAACTAATCACCTCATCACCCATCTACCCATCTATAGCCCCAAACGGAGTCTTTATTTTTGTGCAGTCCCCTAAGCTAGTGTTTCTTCTATAGAGAGGGATGAAATGGGGAAACTTTAAAGAACTAATGCAGCAGTATGTCAGTGAGGGGTATCTGCCTCTTTTGAGAAGAACTATATTTGAGATTACATGGATAGGGCTGATGGGCATGGCTATTTCTGTTTACAGAATAGCGGCGAGTCAATCCTAAAACTATGATTTTTTATAAGCCCTGTGATTTATAGCGGTTCCCGCTCAAATGAGGTGCGTCAAAATCATTAACTGATAAGCTTTCTAGCTTCAAGTATGTCCCTCACCAGATAGAGAAACGCTATAGCCAGATTCAAAACTGGCTAAATCACTTAGGACTCTTAAATTTAGAAGTTACATTGTTTTATGAGACTTTCTTCCTAGCTTCTTTTCGTTCTTCGCTGTTCAACCCGCAGACGGCTTGAAATAACTGAGAGCCATCTCTACTGTCGAGATATACCGTCTAATTCAAGCGCTGTGCGTTGAGCTTAAATTCCGTACGCCTATTCTTAACTAAAAATCAATTCAAAGCCTTATCAGGCAAGCATTGGGTTAGTACTTAGTTACATACTACCGCCACACAGCACTATATCCGTTATCCAACTCATTTTTTCTTTGGAGTTCTGACTACCATGAGACATTCTTTCTTCCTGAAGACTATCTCTGCTTTTGGCTTAATGGCTGCTGCCTCAGTCGCCATGTATTCTAACGATAAACAATATGTTCAAGCCCGAAATCAAGATGACGTTGAAATAGAAACTCTATCTGTAGGTAATTGTATTGAAGCACTCGTTCCTGAAGGTGAATTATTTCATGAATTCCAAGGAATCGAATTTACACCTGAGCAAGAGGCCGCATACCAACAAGCAGAAGAGGAATTAAGTGCAAGATCTGCATTGATGGATGTTCAGACGGAAGTTATGCCCAATGGCATAAATATTATAGCGAAGGGTGGTGTACATATACCTGATGATGTACTTCAACAGATATTCAGTGTATCTGATGCTGCCAACCTCGATCAGGTGCCTGATAGTGAGCAGATAGATGAGCTTAACGCGGAATACGGTCAATACGTAGAGTTTGTCCTATCCGAAAGGTTGCGGCTTACTCCAGAACAGGTAGCGGAGAACCAAGCAATAGATAGAGAGTTTGAATCGAAAATACTGTCTGTTCTTACACCTGAGCAGCAGCAGGTCTATCTGAGAAACCTAGAAACGAAACATGCATTGGCTGCTTGTGATCCAGATCCATCAGACGGTTAAACTGAAAAAGGAATGATTGAAGCGGTGGGCACTGGTCTGCTAGCAGGGCATATACTTGAAGCCTCGGCTGTTTAGGTGTTTCAAGGTGCTTAACGGGCATCAGCAAAAGCCCATTGCCATGGTAGGTATTGGCTGGCAGATGAAGCATGCTCAAATAAGACTCAGTTAGCCTCCTGATAAGCCAGCCAGCCACCGAACTCTGTAATTTCCTTTTTCCCTTCCACCGTCAACGGTTCTCCAATCACGCCTAACACCTCTTCGCCATCGTGGAGCTTCACCTTCCCAATGGCCAGACCCGGCGGTTCCTGGGCAAGGATAAGCCCCAAACCTGCCAGGGGCACCTGCCATACTTCAACAGCCACAGCGACGCCCCCTGAGCTGACCTTGATCATGGCTGGATATTTGTCATCTATGGACCAGATGCGGTAAGCGGGTTCTGTTTGAGCGTCGCGTTCAAAGGTGGCGTTGACGTTGAGAAGGTTGGGGTTAAGTTCAAGTCCCCGCATCAGAGTGCCATTGACAGCAAGCTTGATAGTTTCGGTCATAGGTTTCAGAGAGAAGAAATTATTTAGGCGATAAATGTCTAAGGGGCAAGCCATCAATAAATTCCAAACGTAACTGTGGAAGAGACGTTCCATAGAACGTCTGTACATCCAACTAATTTGGCAGTTAATTGATTTTATTTCCTAAAGTGTAAAAATTCTCCCATCGCTAGCTCTCCATTAGTCAAAAATATGTAGAGGCTTTGTGGAACAGGGATTTGCACCAAAGGGTATGTGATTATTACCTATCAAACTCTACAGTGCATTTTTTAATGCCTGTCGTGCGATATTGAAGCCTCGCTTGAGCCGGGCCTGATTTCGATGTAACTTGCTCATCAACATTGCCCCTTCAATGGCCGTGATGATTTGTTCAGCCAGGTGCTCTGGATTAATATCATCCCTGAGTTGAGGTTTAGCCTGACGCAACGTTTGGGCTATGGCCCCTTCCCATTTGCTAAATACCTGCATTAAATGGTCGCGAAATGAGGGATCCTGCTCCACCAGGTCAACAATCAAATTACCGAGTAAACAGCCACCGCATTTGGGCGCTTTCATTTGCTTTTCTTCTAGTCGATCCAAAATCCAGAAGACTTGCTTAATCGGATCCTCACTATGGGAGATAGCAGGTTCTAATACATCGGCCTGGAGCTGGGACCATTCAAAGTCAATCAGGGCATGACCCAGCTCATGTTTTGACTGAAAATAGTTATAGAAACTACCCGATGATGCGCCACTAACTTCAAACAGTTTACTTAACCCTGTCGCTGTCAGTCCCTGACGATGAACTGTGCTGACAATTGATTTCAAAATGTCCTCACGGGTCCGTTTCAGGTTAGCCATTGTAGCTTTGGAAGATGAGCTTCAGGGTGACAAGCCTACTTAGTATATCTTTTAGCCTTATGATTTTTGGGCAATTGGACACTGTTTGCAACTAGCAAAATTATGGTCATATAGTTTAGCTACATGACTTGGGTGGATGAATGTGTATAAAACCTAAGGGTGGTTAACCATTTACTTGTCTACATCCAAGCCCAGGAAATTGTGGCATTAGTTTCTGGCGGCCTATTTATCGGTTATTTAAGCCTGACGAACCGCTTGTAAGCGAGGATTTGAAAGATTTTTATGTTCGCCGAGATGATAGCCCGGTAGATAGCTTGGTTAATTTAGCAGAAACCAATAAACTGCTGGGTGAGATGTACCTAGCTTGGGCACATCAACAAGAACCCAACGCAGATATCAAAGCCAAAGAGTTTTTAACTGCTAGCCTATCTCTTTATCAAGAGCTGGACATATCCTCAAAATCAGCTGAAGTCGAACAGCTCCTAACCCAGTAAACTATGCCCAGGAACCCACAATTTCAGAAATCAGGAACCCTTAACCTCTAAAACGAACCCAGGTAGAACATCTTCTCCTGAGACCGTAGTCGGACACTTTATGACCTCTACTGCTTGCCCTGGTCGATAAATCTCAACAGTTTTTCCTTGGGGATTAATCAACCAACCAAGGCGCAAACCACTATCAAGATACTCCTGCATTTTTTTCTGAAGTGGTTTCAACCGGTCAGTTTCAGACCGCAGTTCAATCACAAAGTCAGGACAAATGGGAGGAAATTTTGTTTGCTGCTCTGGCGTCAATGCATTCCATCGCTCTAACGTAATCCATGCTGCATCTGGAGACCGATCACCCCCATTGGGTAGGTTAAACACTGTGGAGGAACTGAATACTTCTCCTAAACCCGTTTGACGATTCCAAATACCCAAATCGATAATATAGTTAGCTTCCTGCCGACCACTTTCACCACCGACTGGGGACATAATAATTAACTTTCCTGTCGAACTCCGCTCCATGACAACATCTCTGTTTGCCATGCATAGTCTGTAGAACTGCTCATGGCTCAGCTCCTCGACTAACGGTTCTAAATTGAGATTGATGGCAGTCATTACAGGCGAGCCGAGCTATCCTTACCCCCATATTGTAAGCGGTCAAAACTATTTTCTGAGTAATCAATGGTAAGCGGCCCCTGAGCGGGGCCGAAGGGGCCGCTCAGGGGCCGTTTTTGGCTGAGCGGAGTCGTCGTTGGCTGAGCAGAGTCGTCGTTTTAGGGGTTGTTGTAAGGAGGTTGCACTTTTCCATAGGCAGAGCTGACCATCTTGGGCCGTTGAGGCCAGTAGTCGGGTGGTGGGATGGAATGCGATCGCAACCACCGATTTATCATGTTCATGGGCATCGTCACTATCCACAAAGAATGTCTGATTAATTTATGAACCTAATGCAACTTCATTGATATTGCTGTTCAAATGTCGGGGTAACACTCTATTCTTCAACGCGATGCAATCTGCCAAATAGGTTGCATCACGAGCAATGCCCGAAAAGCGCCCCGACCCCCAGGTGTATAACCAGGGCAATCCTAAGAAATAGAGACCTTGGATAGTCGTAACTCCACGCTCATGACCCGGGTACCCTTTACCATCAAATACAGGAATATCTACCCAGCTAAAATTCGTATGATACCCAGTAGACCAAATAACTGTGGAGATTTTTGCTGTTACCAAATCCAAAGATAAAAGACTCGTTTGAGGTTGCCAAACGGCTTGATAAGGAGGATCAATGGGCGCATCAAGCCGATGCTTTTCGATATAGCTGTCAATAGTCTGCTTAATACTTTCAGCTACAGCATCGGCTTGATCGAGATTGTGGCCAAGATCATCCTGAAATTCTAAGGAATCACCTTGGATATGCTTGAGTTTGCCGTGGAGTTTCATGCCTTCTAGGGCAAATTGTCGTAGATCAATCTCACGTCCGCCGCCTCGCCCTGTTACATAATGGTTTGTTTTGGTGCGGACAGACTCTTTCTGGGGATGCTCGTCAATGGACATGTCGTAATAACCCATCTGATCTAGCCAGTCCACCACATCCTTACCTCGATATCTTCGAGGTGAACGGGGTGCACCGCCAACACATAGATGCACCTGTCTGCCAGACAGGTGTAAATCTTCTGCGATTTGGCAGCCTGACTGGCCTGTACCGACTACTAACACAGCTCCCTCTGGTAAAGTCTCAGAATTCTTATACTCAGAAGAATGTAACTGGGTCACACTCGACGGCAACCGCTCAGCCATCCTAGGCATTTTAGGCGTGTGATAACCGCCCGTGGCAACCACAACTTGGTCTGCAATGTAGTGACCGATAGAGGTCTCTATCTCAAATACGTTTTCCGGCTTACTGATTTTCGAAACAGTGACACCCTCTTTAATCAGGGGCTTGAAAGATTTAGCATAATCTTCAATATATTGAACAATTTCGTCCCGTTGCATAAAGCCATTCGGGTCATTGCCAGGGTATGGATAGCCAGGTAACAGACACTGCCAGTTAGGTGTTACTAGGCAAAATGTATCCCATCGCTTCGAGCGCCAGGAGTGAGCGATTCTGTTCTTCTCAAAAATAATATGGTCAATGCCGTGTTGCTTCAGACAATAACTAATAGACAGACCAGCTTGGCCTCCACCAACAATAGCAACGGGAAAATGTGAACTAGTGAGTGCCCGCATAAATTCAGTCCCTGAAGACAATGGGTTACAGTTCAACCATAAAAATCAGCACTGGAATCCCCTGTAGCAACAGATACTAAAACCTGAAATCTCGGCTTATGGTCAGGCGTTAACGATAAATCCCCTGTCTAAAGACGCATAAAATTCACACCGACATCCTTTGACCTGCACTTTTGAACAGGAGACTGTCCTTTGGGAATATCTCTCATGGAAATAAATTGATTTAGCTGTCTCATTTGTCAGGCTTACTGACTTTGTAACAACAGATACGAGAATGGTGACTGAGACCTTTTAAGCTGCTGACAAATTCATATTGGGAGCAGCGTCAGATGCCTGAAGTAACTACTCCAGCTCATAAGGCCGGTGATTTTTTTGTTGACTATGAAGAGAAGGTATTTCCTGATGTTCAAGCAGAACCTGGAGAGAAAGCACTGGTCGCATTTCACACAGTTGCCTTCGAAGGGTCTATTGGTTTAGTTAACTTATTGCAGGCAACTCGTCTGATCCGTAAGGGCTTTGAAACATCGGTTCTGCTTTATGGTCCTGGTGTTACGTTAGGGGTGCAGCGCGGTTTTCCCAAGATTGGAGACGAGGCTTTTCCTGGGCACCTGGCCATGAATAATCAACTGGTGAAGGTTATGGAAGAGGGTGGTAAAGTCTATGCTTGCCGATTTGCCTTGCAGGCGCTATATGGCCATGGTGAGCCTTCTTTAATCCCTGGCATTATGCCCATTAATCCTTTGGATGTCTTGGACATTATCTTGATGCACCGTAAGGATGGGGCGTTTGTTCTCGATACTTGGACCATGTAAAAAGGCACTAGTACTCTGTGGCGTAAGTTGGCCCACTATCAAATGGGGATGAGTCGATGGGCGGATGAAATAACTGCCAAGTTTCTGCTATCGGGTACTATGTAGTAGGTATTGGGTGTCAGTTTTGTCTAACACCTATTACCTACTGTCTAACACTCTAAAATGATGTTGAAAATCCTGTGGGGGAGAAAGTATCTATGGACTATTCTCGAGCCGTAAGAGCAGCTGCGGTACAGATTTCACCTGTATTGCATAGTTGTGAAGGTACATTGGGAAAAGTCTTGAAGGCCATTGATGACGCTGCCCGTGAGGGGGCTAATCTAATTGTCTTTCCGGAAACGTTTGTCCCCTACTATCCATACTTTTCATTTGTGCTGCCCCCCGTGCTGATGGGCAAAGAGCATATGAAGCTTTACGAAGAGGCTGTTGAGGTGCCTGGGCCGGTCACTGAGGCGGTGAGCCGTGCCGCTCGTAACCATGAGATGGTCATTGTGCTGGGGGTAAATGAGCGGGATAAGGGGTCTCTTTACAACACTCAGTTAATTTTTGATGCAGATGGTACCTGTCTGCTTAAACGACGCAAAATCACGCCTACTTACCATGAACGCATGGTTTGGGGGCAGGGGGATGGGTCTGGTTTACAGGTGTGCGATACGGCAGTTGGTCGGGTCGGGGCCCTGGCTTGTTGGGAACATTACAACCCGCTGGCCCGATATAGTTTAATGGCCAACCATGAACAGATTCACTGTGCTCAGTTTCCTGGCTCCATGGTAGGAGAGGTTTTTGCAAACCAGACTGAGGTAACGCTTCGCCACCATGCGCTGGAGTCTGCCTGTTTTGTGGTCAATGCTACGGGGTGGTTAACGCCTGATCAGGTGAGTGAGATTGCTCCCAATGAAGCGTTGGAGAAAGTTTTGCGGGGTGGCTGCTATACCACCATTATTAGTCCGGAAGGGGTGCCGTTGTGTGAACCGATTCGGGAAGGAGAGGGGATTGCGATCGCAGATCTAGACTTTTCCCTAATCACTAAACGTAAGCGCATGATGGACTCAGTCGGCCACTACGCCCGTCCTGATTTATTACAACTAACCGTTAATAAAACCCCATATTCTGTTGTATCCCCAGAGAGCACAACTCAAGATATCTCCTCTGATGTTTTAAATCCTTCGCCCATCCCCGAAGAAACGCCAGAATAAAACAGTGCCCTCAGCAAGACAACCTGCTTCATCCCAGCTGCTCTCACTGCCGATTCCCCACTCCCCATTCCCTCAAATTCATTCACCCTTTAGATTTCTCTTTTTTCTTCCACCATGAATTCACAGCAGGTGATTACTGAGCTTCAGACCAAGGGCCTCAACTTGGTCACCGATACCGTTGGTGCATCGGGCCGTAAAGGAGGAGCGGGTCCATCCGACCATAAGGCAGTCACCATTGGTGAAACCACCTTTATGGTTCCGGTGTATACGGATGGTGCAGCCCAGTCACCCTATGGTGTGGATTGTGAGTCTGGTAAGTCTGTTCTCACTAAGGATGATCAGGTGATCACCGAGTTAGATTTTCCAGAACAGCCTCGGTTTTATGATCTACAAACTGTTGACGGCATTCCCTATTGGAAGATTGCTCTGCTCCACAGTCGCAATGTTCTGGCTACAACAGTTCTCCAAACCTGCATCCGCTATGAGAATCGGAAAACAGCCTGTCAGTTTTGCGCCATTGGTGAATCGTTAGCCGCCGATCGCACCATTGCTCAAAAAACACCCGCGCAACTGGCTGAGGTCGCTGAAGCCGCTGTCCGTTTGGACGGAGTGGAGAACATGATTATGACCACAGGCACCCCTAACACAACCGATCGCGGTGCGGCCTATCTAACCGAATGTGCCCAGGCGATTCGTGCCCGTGTAAATCTTCCCATTCAAGCCCAGTGTGAGCCCCCCAATGATTTTATCTGGTTTGATCGCATGCGTGCAGCAGGCATCGACAGTTTAGGCATGCACCTAGAAGCGGCAGACCCCGAGGTGCGCGCTAAGATTATGCCGGGTAAAGCCAAAGTACCTCTTTCCTATTATTTCAAAGCGTTTGAAGCAGCCACCAAAGTCTTTGGTCGCGGTCAGGTCAGCACCTATTTGTTGGCTGGACTGGGGGATAGCCAAGAGACATTACTGGAGGTCAGCGAACGGCTGATAGATATCGGTGTTTATCCCTTTGTTGTTCCCTTTGTTCCCATTGGGGGCACGCCATTGGCTGACCATAAGCCTCCCAGCAGTGAGTTTATGTATGACCTGTATCAGGGCATTGGGCGAATGCTGAAGCAGGCGAATCTGTTATCCAGTGAGATGAAGGCGGGCTGCGCTAAATGTGGGGCTTGTTCGGCGTTGTCTTTGTTTGAGAGTTAAAGAATTTATGGGCCAATAATGGTCTACCGACGTCAGAGGCTTGGCGGTATCTGATTCCCCTTAATAAGGAGAACCAGTAGGGAGGGGGGTATCAACAACTGGCGTTATCGGTCGAGATCCCGTCGCCTACGTCACCTACCCTAAAGCCCAAAGGGCATGCGCTAAAGCGTAGCGTCAGGGGAGGAGGTTCTCAGAAATAATTTCACCATTGGAATTATGTTCATACAAATTTTTCAAAGCCATGAAAAAACGTACGTATAGTTTTCAACTTGCCCTTTCTAAACCAGATATTGCCAACTATTTCAACTTGCGGCAACAGATTTTCTGTGAAGAGCAAGGTCTATTCCAGGGGCATGATCGCGATTCCATTGACAATACGTCGTACCCCATTGTGGCCATTGCCCACACGCCCGACCAGCCTGACCAGGTTGTCGGTGTGGTGCGTATCTATGAGGAGAAACCTCGGCTTTGGTATGGTGGGCGTTTAGGTGTGCATCCAGACTTTCGGCGGGTGGGTCGCATTGGTAAAGGATTGATTCAAAAGGCAGTAACAACAGCGAATACTTGGGGGTGCGATCGCTTCCTCGCCACCGTTCAACTGCAAAACGTGCGTTTCTTCACCCGCCTCCATTGGCATAGCCTGGAGGAAATTGAAATCCTGGGACACCCCCACCATCTTATGGAAGCTGATTTGGAATATTATCCTGCTACGGATCAGCCTCGTCCAGAATTACCTCTTGCGCAGGTGGCTTAAGGGGGAGTTGTAGAGTGTTAGACTTGACTCTTGTTCCCCCCAGAATTCGGGAAACCCCAGTATGCCTAATGGGGATAACACAGATACTTTCACCCAAAAAAGGAGGACTTCCAGTTGATATAACCTTTTCGGGAAAATGCCTAAGTATCCCTAACCCGCCTTCTCCCCAGGGAGAAGGGACCGGGGGATGAAGGCCATGCAACCCACCACCCCTAAAACCGAGCAACCCAGCCTATTTACCCTGGTTAACTCCCTCCAGGAATCTGTCAGTATCCTCAACAAACGGGATATCCAAACAGCTGCCACAGCCATTGGGCAATATGTGCAAACGGCTGCCGGAGAACCGATTCGCTTAGGCGATGACTGTGCGGCCATCCCCGATGGCGATGGTTATCTGCTGCTGGCTGCCGAAGGTCTGTGGCCCCAGCTAGTGACCCAGGATCCCTGGTTTGCGGGCTGGTGTGCCATTATGGTCAACATTTCGGATGTTGCATCCATGGGAGGGACACCCATCGCCGTAGTGGATACACTTTGGAGTCAATCTGTCACCGCTTGCACTCCTTTGTGGAAGGGAATGCAGGCGGCTGCCCGTGCGTATAATGTGCCTATTATTGGCGGGCATACCAACTGCCATAGCCCCTACGATGGTCTTGCCGTTGCCATATTGGGGCGCGCACAGCGGCTAATCACCAGTTTTGATGCGCAGCCCGGCGATGATTTGGTCATGGTGGTAAACATGGCGGGCAGTTACTACGGAAACTATCCGTTTTGGAATGCTGCAACAACGGCTGAGCCTGCGATGCTGCGACAACAGATAGCCTTACTCCCTGAGCTGGCGAGCGCTGAGTTGTGTACTGCGGGGAAGGATATCAGCATGGGCGGTCTGGTGGGCACCCTGCTAATGCTGGCTGAATCGTCAGGGGTGGGGGCTACCTTGAACCTGGATTTGGTACCGCACCCACCGAATGTTGCCTGGGAGAAATGGCTCACGAGTTTTCCTAGCTTTGGTTTTCTTTTTACTGTGCCGCCTGAGCGTCTTGCCCAGGTCAAGAAACTGTTTCAGCCCCATGGGTTAACGTGTAAGGCTGTTGGTAAGGTGACAACGGGGTCTCAAATCATTCTGCAGCAGGCGGGAGACCAAGAGCTGTTTTGGGATATGGTTTATCCATTAACAGGGTTTGGACAACGTGAATAATTAGGGGGATTATCTAAATTGACAGCCTGCAGAACTATGAATCGTAGAACTTTTGATCTACATTCCTAAACGCATTGTGTGTGATGTTTCTGTCAGGCTATTCTCTCCATGTCCCTGGGCCTTCGCCGCCTTTGCAAATACCTGAGCCATAGATATCCCATCAGGCAAGTGACTGGTCGTCAAAACTGCTCCCATCATTGAGCCAGCAATACCCATCATACAAACATCACTGCCGGTCATATATAGCCCTGGCATCGGTGTTTTGATCTTGGTCCAGCCTCGGTTCTTAGCTGCAAATCGTTCTGCGTACATGGGTAATCCGTATATTCCACCCTGAGGATGATCTGTGAAATGTTCATTAGTGAGAGGTGTGGATACTTCGCAGTAGTCCACGAGATCTGAGAACCCTGGATAATGTTGTTCAACCATGTCTAGTAAAACGTTCTGGATACGTTGCTTGAGAGCATTGTAATCGTTATCTCGATGTAACCAAGGCTGATCGCGCCAGGTGGCAAAGCTAGCGTAATCGGCAGAGGCGATCAATTCGGCTGTGTGTTTTTTGGCATAAGGATTTTTCAGCGATGGAAACGACAGATATACCTGAAGCGGCTGACCTGTATGAATCCAGCTCCCCTTTTGTTGCTCCACAGCCCCATGGTCAAAAGTATCGTAAATCCAATGGTTTTCGCCCTTGAAACCTAACCGCCGTGGATCATCTTTGAAACCGATGTATACAGACACATTTGTGGCTGGTGGATGCGCTTCCACAAATTGTTGCAGAGATTCTCGGAATGGAATGGGATAGTTGTCTGGAATAAACTTGAAGTAGGTGTTATAGGCTCCAGCATTAGATACGATTGTAGGTGCATAATAGTCTTCAAATGTCTCTTCTTTTGCTTTCAAATTACGCACCCGCACCCCAGCAGCCTTGTCACCGTCAAGCAAAATTTCGGTAACTTCTCGGCTCACCAATACGTTGCCACCCTTAGCTTCAACTACCTGCTGTACGCTGTTAGCAATGGTGCCAGATCCGCCTACAGGATAATAGCCTCCGTTGAGATAGTGGTTAACAATCGTGGCATGGAGGGCAAAGGGACTGTCTGCTGGTGACAGACCATAGTCTAACCATTGAGAGGCTAGCAATGCTTTCAGTTGGGGATCTTGGAAGTGTTGATCTAGATAGTCTTGAGTTGTCAGATTGAGACTAGTTCCATGCCAGAGTTTTGCCACTTCACCGACTACTTTGAACAGAAAAGCACTGTTGTGTTTGGCCGCATCGAGAAACAATGCTGCAGCTGCTTTAGGAATATCCTTAAAGTACTGACGAATGGCCTGGGATTCTTTTGGAAATCGCTTGGTTAGATCAGCTTGAAACTGCTTAGGGTCACCATAGAGGTCGAAACTGAACTCGGGATAGACAAATTTTTCAAAGGGTTCTGGCATCTTTTGCCACTGCACCTGTTGGTTCGTAATCAGGTCAAACAAATTACGAACTTCAGAGCCTGCTTCCATTTGCCCAACATAGTGCAGACCTGGATCCCAGCTAAACCCTTTACGCTGGAACGTGTGGGTAAAACCACCTGGGACAAAATGGCGCTCTAGAATCAGCACACGCTTATCGCGTAGCTGGGCCATTAAACTAGCCACGGTTAACGCACCAATACCAGAGCCAATCAAGATTAGGTCGTAGTTTTTGCGTGTAGTTTTCATGGTGACCTCCAACGGTCAAACGAATGATGATTGCGATCGCAAAATGAAGAGAATGATCAGAGTATCGACGCAGCGTTGAATAAACTTTGCCCACTAAGGCCATCCATAATCGACACCCAAACTAAGGCTATAACATCAATGTTGACATCGACAACATAAACTTAGCTCTAAATGTTTCTATTGTCAACATCCGATGACGCCGGAGGATGCCCAAGCCCTGACCCAAGAAGTCCAGGCTCAAAAAGAACAGATCGAAACCTTATGGCAAGAGCAAGAGACCCTAACCCATGAAGCCTATGGACGGGCGCAGATATTGGAAAAGACTGTGGATGATGTACGCCTTACTAAACCGTTTAGTACAATGAAATTTTGAGATAGAATATTTAGACATGATTGATCAAGTGATCTCTAAGGCTTTAGACTACTTGCCTCAAGTTTTGAATTTTAGTTGTAATCATGATGAAACGTGTTTTAGTTGCGGACGATGCTCCTGGAGTTACCCACTTTTTGGAAAAGGGGTTGCAGGCCAATGGCTATGAAACAGCTGTTGTTCATAATGGCGAAGATGCGATCGAAGCCGTCTTAAATAGACAGTTTGATCTCATGATTCTTGATTTGGAGTTGCCCATGAAGCATGGCATTACTGTGCTCGATGAGATACGAAGACAGGGAATACCACTCTCGGTGATTGTGCTTTCTTCTCATCACGGCATCAATCATAAAGTCACCAGTTTTAATCATGGTGCAGATGATTACATCACCAAACCATTCCAGTTTGCGGAATTGCTCGCCCGTGTTCGAGCCCGTCTACATAATGTGCATGTTGCTCAAAGTCGCCCCAGTAGCCCCCTGACTTTTCTGAGCTTTAAGGGGATAGAGTTAAATTTACGCACCCGAGAAGTGCGAGTTAATGGGAATGCTGTTCAGCTTTCTAGTAGAGAATTTTTGCTGGCTGAAGCATTTGTACGTAATCCAGGGCAAATTATGAGCCGAGAAAAACTACTGGATGACGTTTGGGGCTATACCTACGATCCGGGCTCCAATATTGTTGATGTCTATGTGGGCTATCTAAGGAAAAAGCTGGGTCGTCATTTGATCGAGACCATTAGGGGAACAGGTTACCGCTTTACGTATGAATAAGCTCTAGACAGATTTCTTAGCCATCCTCGTCTGATTGCCATAACGCCATCTGGCGATTGTCAGACCCATGGAGCCAGTTTTTCTTCAGGTCATTGTCTCAAATCATAAATCACTTTTACCGATAAGAACTACACGTGTAATTCACACTGTGCTTCATTTTTATGTATCGACCTGTGCGATCGCCCTAAAAACACAGTGAATGATTTTAAGAAACAGTACAGTGAGTGCTCAAAAACTCAAGAAATACCTGCACCCGAGGAGATAAATTACGACGGTGGGTGAAAACAGCCTGGGTTGCTAATCCCGGTGGCAGCTGTTCAAAAAAGAGCGACACTAACTGTCCGGTTTTTAACTCTTCTTTTACATGGAAACTCAGCATACGGACAATGCCAAGGTCGCTTAATGCTGCATTTTTCAGAGATTCACCACTGTCAGAATTAAAGGAACTCCGGACGGGAATTATTTGCCAAACACCATCAATGAGAAATTCCCAGGGAAGGGGTTGCCCGTTAAAGAGATAGCGCATGCAGTTATGTTGCACCAGGTCCTTTGGTGTGGCGGGGTTGCCGTACTTTTGTAAATAGCCAGGGGACGCACATAAAATAAACTGCGCATAGCCCAGGTGTCTGCGAATGAGGCTAGAGTCTTCCAGGTCCCCCAGTCGAATCGCCACATCAATGCCCTCAGCCACTAAATCCACCAGTCGCTCAGTTAATTGTAAATTCACCTGAATTTCTGGATATTCTTTCAAGAAGATAGGCAGTCGCTGCATTAAAAACCGTTGCCCAAAATCGAGGGATGCACTAACCGTTAGTTTGCCTCGGGGGCGACCGCCCGAGATAACGCTGTCGTTAGCATCCTCCAGTTCCTGTAGCAGTCGTGCTACCCGATCGTAGTAAGTCGTTCCCTCGGCGGTCAGACTTAGTGATCGGGTAGTGCGCTGCAATAGTCGTATACCTAACCGATCTTCTAGCTTGGCCACCCGCTTACTAATGGCGGAAGGGGTCGTGCCTAACGAACGCGCAGCGGCACTAAAGCTTCCCACATCAACACTTTCAACAAAGGCGATTAGCTCCGGCAGCTGGTTAAAAACACTTAGCATTTAT
This sequence comes from Leptothoe sp. EHU-05/26/07-4, assembly GCF_043421015.1. Lineage (NCBI taxonomy): Bacteria > Bacillati > Cyanobacteriota > Cyanophyceae > Nodosilineales > Cymatolegaceae > Leptothoe > Leptothoe sp. EHU-05/26/07-4. The sequence goes on along the minus strand of NZ_JAXSQV010000002.1, from coordinate 988,498 downwards.
TCCCCGTGGGCACAGGTGATATGCCTGCCTATGGACTTCTCTTCTAGAAAAGCACAGATTAAGGTGGAAATAATGCTGTGTTAGACCAAAAACAGTTAGTGAGGTTGACAACAATGGGGGACAAAGTCGTAATTGTGACGGCGGCTAGCCGGGGCATTGGTGCCGGTTGTGCCAAAGAGTTGGCAGCCCAGGGGTACAACGTTTCTCTGTTGGCCCGTTCAGCGTCTGTTTTAGATCTGGCAGAATCTCTGCAGGGCATTGGGGTCCAGGGTTCTCTGTCGAGTGCAGCTGATTTGGAAACCCTTGTAAAAAGCACATTGGACCAGTGGGGGCGTATTGATGGGGTAGTTATGAGCTTTGGTGATCCGCCTCGGCCTGATTTGCTGGAGATTTCAGATCAAATGTGGCTTGACCATTTTGAAATGTTATTTCTCAGCGTTGTTCGTCTGGCTCGATTGGTGACAGAGCCCATGCGACGGCAGGGTGGTGGGGCCATGGTGACGATTTCTGCCTGTGACTCCCACGAACCATCATTGGGAACCCCCTTTAGCGGTACCCTGCGGACCGCGATGGAAGGCTTTACCAAGCTGTATGCCAAACGGTATCGGTGCGATCGCATTCGCATCAACTCCATTGCCCCCTTCTTTGTGGCCGATGATATGGCCGAACTAGAAGGCTGGAATGTGCCAGACGACCTGATGTGGGGCCGACCTGCCACCTACCAAGAGCTGGCCAAAGCCGTTGCCTTTTTGCTCTCAGACGATGCCAAGTTTATTTCAGGTACCACCCTCAAAGTAGATGAGGCCTATTCTGCGGCGATTTAACCTCTGAGTTCTATGGCTTTGATGGAACCGTTGCAAGCCATAGATATTGATAGCCGCCTGAAGTCTTTACAGTGGTTTTATTGAAACGCTTTTTACCATGACCTTCCCCATAACAATTCGTCAGAATGCTCTGCGTTCTGAAATAAAGGAGTTTTTCAACTTAGCCGTTCCCCTAATCAGCGCCCAGGTGGCACAATCCGCTACTGGTTTTGCCGACACCATCATGATGGGTCGCATGGGGCCAGATGTCTTAGCAGCCGGGGGATTGGCCGCCATTATCTACATTGTGGTTATGACCGCCTTCACCGGTGTGGTGATGGGGGTCAGTCCTTTGGTAGCCCAAGCCTTTGGGGCTGAACAGAGAGGCAGAATTCAACAGGTATCTCGTCAGGGTCTATGGTTGGCATTACTGGTGGCCATACCAGCCATGGCGTTCACTGGTCATTTGGGTGTTTGGATGCTTCGCAGTGGTCAAGACCCAGTTGTTGTTGAACTGGCCGACACTTATCTCAAGATTATCCTGTGGAGCTTTTTGCCCATGGCAGGGTTTACGGCTCTACGCTCAACAGTGTCTGCCTTGTCCCACGCTAAGCCTATTATGGTCACTATTGTAGTGGGTACCCTGTTCAACATTGTTGCCAACTATATATTGGGGTTTGGAAAATTAGGCTTGCCCGCCATGGGATTGTCAGGTCTAGCCTTAGCCACCATGCTCACCTGGTGGGGAATGTTTATTGCTCTTGCACTGTATGTGCGTCTGCATCCTGCTGTTCGACAGTATCAGATTCTCCATACCTTACACTGGCCTAAACTGCGAGTACTCAAAAAGCTAGTTTGGGTGGGTGTGCCTATTGGCATTTTTTCTGGCTTGGAGTCAGGATTCTTTCTAACCATTATGTTGTTAATGGGTCGCTTGGGAACCGATGCACTGGCAGCTCATCAGGTGGTGCTGCAAACCATTGTGGTGGTATTTATGGTGCCACTAGGGATTTCTTTTGCCACCACAGTTCGCATAGGGCAGTGGTTTGGCAAGCGAGATTTAGCAGGTATGCAACAGGCTACCTGGGTAAGTCTGGGGCTGACGACGGTTTCGATGACCGTTGGGTCGTTAGCATTTTTGTTGTTCCCCAAACAGCTGATTAGCATCTATTTAGATGTGAATAGCCCTGAGAATGCAGGCATTGTGATGTTGGCAATGCCGTTGCTGACGATTGCGGCGATCACGATGGTATTGGATGGTTTGCAAAAGGCTGTGTACGGTGCACTACAGGGGCTGCAAGATACCCGAGTACCGATGGCGCTAAATGTGCTGGGCTTTTGGGGTGTGGGTCTATCGGTGAGCTATGGTCTAGGGTTTCAGCTAGAGCTGGGTAGTCGGGGGCTATGGATTGGGCAGTCGGTTGCGATCGCTGCAGTTGCTGTGCTCTTTAGCTTTCGCCTATACCAGATCTTCGATGGGCTTAAAAATGGCTTAATCCTGCCACCTATCTATTCAGAAAAAATGGAAAACTACTCAACTACTCAACAATCAATCCACTAATACTATCTATCCATCCCACAAATCACCGCACAAATCGTGAGGCCAATAATATCGAGCAGACGATGCTCCACCAGGTACTCAACTCGGGGATCTTCAAGGGCTCTGAAATGCTCAAGCAGGGTAACTGAATTCTCAACTGGGGTAGGCATAGGGCATGAGCTCAGGAGGATGCCCCTTGATATTCCCATTCCGAGTATGCGTTTGCCCTAATCAAGGTCTTGAGGAACTACAAAATGATGTGGATGAATGGATAGAGTATTACAATTGGGAACGCCCCCATTCAGGTCGATATTGTTACGGCAAGACACCAATACAAACCTTTCTCGATAGTGCGCATTTAGCAAACGAAAAACAATTAGATCAATACGGAGAAAAGAGTGTCAAAAATCAAACACAACCTGACACATCTCTAAGTGTCAGATAACCCCCTTCTGTCAGATGAAGTTTGATCTATTACAGTTAAGTGATGTTAGGAGAGCGGTAGCCTGAAATGTCCATAGCTACCGCTTACATTTATCCATGGCTTAGGCTTCTACCGACCAGTACCCCGATGTCTGCCATGGCGTAGTTTTGCTTTTGTGTTTTTCATTTTGATTCAGCAACATGATTTCATTTCTAGGAATCAAGTAGATGCAGTGATTTTTCGGAAGCAAGTGAGACTAAGTTGCGGGTTACTCGATTGAAATTCCGTTTTCCTTGAGTAATTCGTCTCCATACTCAAGCGCAATCATCATTCACAGTGCCAGATTGCTTAAGCTCCTTTTCGTGTTGGGCATCACCATCCAGCATTTTCTTAAGCCAAATAATTTTATCAATGACGCTTTCATCCTCTGTCGCGACCTCGATCAGAATGCTGATATCTCTAACAGCAAGAAACGCACAATCCCCGCACCCTCAAAGCCTTTAGCTGCAAGCATTTCAGTACCCCTCTTCAAAAAGCGAGCGGTAACCGAATCTACAGCTACCGCTCAAAGCGCGTATTGATGTGGTTACTGACTGCTTCCCCTATGGCGGGTGAAGCCTGATTTTCGATTCGTGATTTTCATTTTGATTCAGTGACATGTCTTGATTTCCAGGTATGTAGTAGATGCAATGATTTTTATTGGATTGGAATCCCATGTTTCTCAAAGAGCACGTGGCGATGTTCGAGCGCTCGCATTTGACTATGGGACGCTGCTAACAGTTCTGATACCTGCGCGAGTGCTGAGTACCTATCAGCGACATCCCACAGCCTGCATTTTGGATTTAGCCACTTCCCATTTCGTAGGGAGCTTTATTGAAGGGGATTCCTTAATGATTTGACTTTCAAAATCATCCTCAGCTAGCTCATCAATGAGTGCATCATGCTCGCTTAAATAGCTGTCAGTTACCTGGGTGTAGGCTTCCAAGTTGGGATAGTGCAGGATAAAGGGCGCTTCATCCGGGAACGTGATTCGTGCCTTACCTTTAGCCAGTAGCTTGATATGCACCTCCCCTTCATCCCGCATCTTGCGGGTACCGGTTGCACCCCCACGGGCCGTATTGGTGTCCCCATGGGCAACGCTGATCGATTGGTAGCCCGCTTTTCTAAAGTCGCTAAGGGAGGCTTTGGTGAATGCCTTACCTTTAGTGATGTGCTCAGCCCAATTGGTTAGCTCCTCACAGACGATGGTGACGATTTTGGGTTGATAGTTAGGAACCGTCGCATACATCTGGTAGCGGGTTTGGATATCCTCCAAGCACTCCTGAATGAATTCATCTATCTCCTGATAGGCCATGCCTTTACCGATCACCTCGCAGCCCTTCCAGGCTCCGTATCGGTAATGCGGATCGAGTACGATTTTGCGGTTGGTGATCAGGCTGAGCAGGTAATTAATAGTCATTGTTTTACCCGTGCCCTGTCTGCCAACGATCAAATGGATTCTTTAGGTGTTACGGTTCGATCTTTTTCAACTTCGTGGGCCAGGATACCCTGCTGTGAGTAGATAGAGTTTTCCAGTGCTTCTCTGATCCCAGCAAGGGGAGTATCGCGCCAAATCCAACGGGGATTACAGCCAGTTTATTCAAACTGTGGGGGTAGCTCCTGCGGGGATACTGTACCTGGTCGGCTAGGCACTGGCACCCTAATTGCGCCTCCATTATTCCCGGCAGCATCAGCACTGCCAGCAGCATTAGCTCCGTCACCATTACCAGCTGCTGCATCCCCTGTATTCACAACAATTGTGGGACTCTCTGGTGTCGGATCATAGGTGGTAATCGTAATCGAACGGGTGAGCTGTTCTCCAGCCCCATTAATCACCTGCAAAGAGACGAGCGTTTCACCCGGTTCTGGACTAAGGGGTAAAGGTAAAACACCTTCTACGGGGACATTTCCAGGGGCTGGCATCAGCATCACTTGAGTACCCGGATTATCTTCTACGGTCCAAGCTAGTTCCAAATTTACTAAAGGCTGTCCCTCATCAACAGGGACCAAATAGTTAGGCTGAGCCGGTTCTCCATTGAGCGTGAACGTCAACAAACGGGGGGGGCGCGGCTGAATGTGTGTGGGTTCACTGGTCAATGAAATAGGTTTTTCAGGCAACTCTCCTTTAGGAATGGCGATTAAATCGAACGTGTATATACCCGCCTGACGCAGACTTGTGGGGACATTACGACAAATTAACTGGGTGTCTAATAGGCAGAAATCAGTGAGTTCTTTGGGTATCCCAGCCTGAAAATCGAATGAAAACACTGGTGTAGCGACAGCTCCTTCTGCATCTCGTCCAACCAGGTGTAGCGTCTCTAATTGTTCTGGATGATCTACCTTCCAGTTGACTCTGGCAACATGGGGATCTTTTTCTGGCAGAGATGGAACAAACGCTATGGGAAGATCTGTCATTTGTGCTCTTTTCCCATCCGTAGCCTGGGCCTTCTTCGCAGCGTTTGTCTGGGTCTCCTTAGATTTTGTCTTTGGCTGTGGCGGTGCTTCAGCATAAGAAGCGAAGGTCGGGACCAGTTCTAGAATGGCCGGTAGCGGTGCAGGGGTAATTGTCACAGGCAGTGCTGTTGCTGTTGCTGGTGTAGCATTACGACCTGGCTTAGGAATCAATGAAAGGGTAAACGTATACTCGCCTGCTCGTGTGGCATCAGTGCGAATATTACGGCAAGTCAGCTGGTTTGGTCGCTGCACACATAGAGGCTCTAAAGTGGCAGGCAACCCCTGGGTAAAGTCAAACTTTAAAGGACCACTCAACAGCTTACCTTCAGCCGATAGGCCAACGATTTCTAGATGCTGTATCCGCCTTGGGTTGGCAATGTCAAACCCAAGATGTACTGTGTCTCCTTGGGCGGCACTGTAGGCTGTATCCTCGGTTGAAAATCGTAAAATGTTGGTGGGTGCAGGGGGGCGAATAAAAAAATACCAGGCTAACCATATTAGCCCGATAAATGAGCCTAGCAACAATAAAATAACTGGCAAAATTTGCCACCAGGGGCGCGCTTCCCACATTAAAAGCCCCTGCATGGGCATGTCGAGGAGTGGCTTTTTCTCTGGGTCAGTTGTTGTAACTTCAAAGTTGATTACTCGCCCACCCCCAAACAGTGGTCGCTGCCAGGGATTTTTAGGTTGAACAGAAATCTGGCTGAGTAAGGTTTGTTGCGGAGCTAGGGTCAGTGATGGAGGCCGAATCTGATAGTCACAAAGATCAGCGTCTTCCAGCCCTAAAATTTTGAACTCCAGGGTTCTGGGGGTATTTCCCTGATTACTGGCTTGAATACTATATAAACCTGGCTGTCGCTGTACCCGACTCACCAGGGTGCGAAAGCGAGTATCCAGCTGATAAACCGGATCAATGGTGATGTATAGAACATCTAGCAGCTTGAGTTGTGGATTATTCTCAGATTTAAGCTGTAGCGTAGCCAGCATGGTTGCTGCCAGGGCATTGGATGGTGGCGTAATGGTCAATAAAATAACGCCCTCCATACCTGGGTTCAAATCCAGATAGGGTTCTGTTATGGCCAAACCTGGCGCTTGGAATCCCTGGGGATAATTAATGGTTACCCAATCTTCAGCTAAATCAGTGCACTGTAGCCGAAACCGATCCACTCGGTCCGCTCTGTTATAAACATATATTTGAAACTGAAGCGGATTGCCTGGCAGTGTTTTAACTGGCTTATTGGTGGTGGTAACTGGCTCTACGGCAAACGTCGGATCATTTACTCTGACGGTTGTATGGGTCGGTGGCAACACCTGCAAGACTTGTTCGTATCGCTGGGGCGGACTATCAGGATAATGGTTAGGGGCGTCTACGATCAATCGATAGCGATAGGCTCCCGATAAAGCTGACGCTGGCACATCAAACCCAAAGGTGACTTCTTCCCCTTGACCAGGATCCAACGCCAGACGGGTTTGTGTCGTAGAGCACCAGTTATGAATGGCCGTTGGTAATTCGTCTAGGTAGACATCAATAATGGCACTCTGGTTTCCCTTGTTGTTAATGGTCACCCCAATTTCTAAACGCTCGCCCGGTAGCACAGAGTCTTCTCCAGAAGAGGAGAGGATAATCCCAATGGGCTGAGATAGGGCAATCTCAGACGGTTCCATAGCTATCTCGGGTAGCGATCGCATGGGTAGGGAAAAATGAGTCATTGCGACGTATCCTTATGGGCAGATTTTATTGTTGGCCTTAGTGCGATGCAGCTTGACACGATGGTTATCACTGCCGCTGACCACTAGCAGGGTTTTATCTTGTTGCAAAATGTCAACACTGTTAACGGGTTTACTAAAGTGGGCTATTTTCTTCTGTTCCATCACCTGCCCTGCCGTATTCAGAAACCAGAGCATGACACGACCATCGTCACCACCGCTAGCCAGGTAACAGGCATTTTTACTCAGGGCTACGGTATTTACAGGTTTACCTTTATGGCCATCCATCCATTGGTCGCTTACTTTGCAAGCGGTAACACTATGGAGACATTTATCCAAATCCCATAGGGTAATGCGCCCCTGATTATCTGCAACCGCTAAGCGAGTTGAAGTAGCATCTGCTGTATCTACGCTAGAGATATAGTGATTGGGTTCCCCAGCAGGGTACTTCAGGAAGTGTTGCTGATCCGTTTCTAGATTCCATAAAACCAGGTGGTTAAAGCGTCCGCCAACAGCCAGCCAGTGGGACTGTTGATTATGTTGCTGGTTAGTGTAATCAATCGGTGCTATCGCTTGAATAGCAAAGTCAAAGTGGTGCTCCTGTTCTGGAACAGTGCCCTGACCCAGGTGAGATAAATCATCCATGGCCCAGCGCAGTACTAGCCCGCTACCGTGGGCACTAAAAAGACTTTGGGAATCATAGCTAAATTGCAGGTCAAAGACTCGATCATCCTTATGAAATACCAAAGTTTTAGGAGACTTCTGGGATAAAAAATCCCATAGTTGAATTTCTCCATTTTCTAAACCAGCTGCTAACAAATCATTATTGCGGGGACGATAACGAACGACACGCACAGACTTATTCGTATCTGTAAGCTTTGCTACATCTTGCAGACGCGGCGAGACTTGCCAACGATATAGAGTATGATCGTCTGCCCCACTAATCACGGCATTCGCCTGACCGTCGAACTGTACACTATTCACAGAGCCGCGATGACCACTGGGCCAATAGACAGCCATAATGGCCATAATACTCAGGCTAAAGAAACCTAGACACTGTAACCAGAAGGGAATTTTGGGGGTGGCTACCAGTTCAACGGTCTGAGTCGATGGTCGTATTTCTGTTTGATGTAGCTGGGGGCGTAGCTGAAACTGTTGCCGTCGTTGCCAGCCCCACCAGGGGGATTTTGGCGAAAGGGTTAAACTCATCTGGGCCAGATCATCCACTTTGAGATCAACCTGTGCTGGCGTCAGCTGAAGTAAATGCGATGTCGTTGATGCAGGTATGGGTGGGCGGCGATGTAACATCGCCCAAATTTTCTGGTGCCAGGGAATATCAACTCGATTTAGGGTGATGGCAACAGATTGATGGACATTACTTTTGTTATTGAGGACCAGGGCATAGCGATGCGACGCAGCATTTACTCTCTCCTCCGATGGTGATTTTGAGCATTCAGACTGCTCAAGTTCATAAACAAATTCAACCCAGCCCGTTGGCAACACTGTGAGGATACCTTTTTGTCTGACAATCGGTGCCTCGGCCTGGTTTACTTCAATGCTAAATGGATAGGGTTTTGCCTCACTAGTCGATGGTAGCTGGCAGATAAATACCCCATGGGCACTTCCCTGGGGGGCCACTTGTAAACGCCGCTCGTGACCGTCGGTAAGCCATGCTTTGGGCAAACCTTTGAGGGTAACCCGCGTATGTGCGGTGTTACGATTAGGATTAAACAGCTGTAAAGGGATCTCAATCAAATCTCCTGGAACAGCCTGAAATTCAGTTTTGGGGACGCTAAGGGAGGACGGTAATACACCAGATCCGGCAACAACAAGGTTGACTAGCTGGCGGTCTTCTTCCCCCAACTCCAGACAGGTCACATTGACATTGAGATTCATTTTGCCAGTGAAACCACCGGGGATCGGGGGAGTTTCTAGAATGCTCACCACAAAATTGACTTGATCCCCCGCCGGAATCTTTGCCGAGATGTCTGGAGTGAGCCGATACCAATCTGGTGTAGTCTGGCGAGCTAGCCCCGAAGCTGACAGTTCTAAGGCAAAGGTGGCAAACCGATCGCTAAGATTATTGACCATGACTTCAAATTGGTCATTACCCATGCCTAAATGGACTGTATGGGTAGAAAGCTGGGTCAGAATTTGTTTGGCCATGGTCAGGCAATAGGGTCAGGCAATGGGGTCAGGCAATCGGATTAGTTGAGAATTGGTCAAGGCATCAGGAAACTGAGGTTGGGCAATGCCCCCTTATGATGGCGGCGGCGCTAACCACTGATACATACACCGCCGCCGTGCTGCAAAATTCAACACGTTAACCCCCAATTCCTGAGCGCTGCGAATCTCTTCGCGGGAGAGATTCAGGTCTTCGCTAAGGCTCCAAGCCTGAGGCAACGGCCCCACCAGCAGTAACAACCCACCCCAACCGTGGAGATCAATGGGCTGACCATGGATCGTGGGCCACTGACTAAAGCTAAAGGGGTGCGATCGCACTTCTCTGCCTACAGATTTAAGACTTAATCCCTCTGCGTTTAGAAAAGCCAGCAATGGCTCAGTTAGTTTTGCCACAGCTTCAGCAATGCAACCTTGAACGTTATGTAGTTCCTGCTCTGCCGAGGTGTATAGCGATGACGTTAAGCCTTGAGGCTTGGCGAAGAGGGCTTGATTGAGCTCAGCTTCAACCCGATAGAGTTCACCCAGTTGGTCGGCTGCAGCTCCAACCAAAATTACACCCCCTTGCTGAAGATACTGAGCAACCTGCCGCTGATCGGGGCGAGTCAGCTCACAAAAATCTTCATAGGCAAGATAGGTTAAATCACTCTCCAATACTTGCGCTGTCACCTGTCCCTGCAATGCTGGATATAGGCCTGGCAAGGCGGCAAATAGGTCTTCGAACTGAGCAATAATTGAGCTATGGTAAGACCAGGCTGCAACGCTGGCCATTCGCTGGGGGCGAGGCTGCACCCACTGACGATAGCGTAAGTCAAGCTGGTTGAGCGCAGGAGAAAAGACATCCTCAGGAGGTGAGATCGCAACGTCCCCCACGCCTAATCGCACTCGACAAAGTTCTACCTCATCACTCTCTGCCGGGACATCTTTTTCAATAATCTGAAATGCTTCTTGAACAATCTCAGATTGAGAGGACCGTTCTGAATGTTTCAGCACAATATAAATTGTCGTCTCAGCAATGGGCTGGGCTGAGAGATAACAGCTTTCTAAATTAGAAACCACAATGGGATTGCCTTTAGCGTCGATGGCTAATCCCGGCTGGATAGTTAACCAGCGGGGCTGTCGATATTTACTCGGTGCGACTTCGGGAATGGGACCCACACTCACTCCTAAGCCGCTAACAATACCACCCCGATGGAGAGCTTCATAATGAATAGTTTGTCGTTGTTGGTGATAGCTGTGGGCGATTTGCCAATGGTTGGCGGTGATCAGCATGCCGTCGTTGACTTGGATGCGCTGGAGGGGGCTGGGATTCATTATGCCGTCGTTGACTTGGATACGCCGGAGGGGGGTGGGGTTCATGGGGGGTATTGGTATTGGTTATTGGGGTTCGATGGCAAGGTCGTAGCTACAGAAGGCGGGTTTTTCTTGTTCGATGATGGTGCGAATCAGGGTCTCATCGAGGGGATAATCCCTGGGAGGGCGTAGCTGCACGTTGAAGTGATAGGGAAGATTACCTCTGAGGATGGTGGATTCTCCTAGAATAGTTTGACCCAACACGTAGCCCTGGCTAAAGTTTTCGTGGATGCCAATGGACCGTTGGGATTCATCGGATACATGGTCGTCTAAGGGGAGACCACTGGCCAGATGGAGATAAAATCGCAAACCGCGTCGGGTGCCACGCCATCGATAAATCTCCATGGCATAGCGGATCAAGGCACGCTGTTGGGCTAAACTGAGCGGTCCTTGAAATGACCAGCCCACCCAGTGTGCCAGAAACGGCAGCATGGCCTGGGGGGCTGTGAGCGGATCAAGGTAGGCCCATTGGTGATCGAGAATATCAACGGTGGGCTCAAAGGTGGTTTCAAAGATTTTTAGAAATCGACCAACAAAATCAACATTGCGATAGATGTCGGGGAGAAAGTCGAGATACAGGCTTGGCGGCCTGACCAACACTTGGAAAGGGCTAATTTGTTCCTGACTGTCACCTCGGGAGGTGATGGCGGTAACGGTTAGTTGGCCAGTGTAATCTAGTTTCAGGGGCAGTTGCTCAGGGGCGAGGGGCTGTTCAAAGAAATCGGCTGCGATCGCAAAATACAGAACAACTTCCATCTGGTGATGGCCAGGTAAACTAGAGCCTTCTGTGCGCAGTTGCCACCAGCTAGAGGGCATATCTCCAGTGACCGAGAAGTTAAGTTGGATCGACTCACTAGAGTGGTTTTTGATCCGCACCACTAATTCACTAAACTCCCCTGGCCGTAGACACAGTTTACTGATTAACGACTGCGGCATTACCGCTTGTCGAGAGAATACGGTAGCTGAGTCTATAACCGCTTCAGGCACCTGGAGAGGCAATAGCTCAAGACTCATCATTTGTCCCGTTTGTACCTGTGACATCGGCCTCTCCCTAATTAATCAGACTAATGGTGTGGCCCGAACGTAGCTGAGTATCTGCCCAGGAACAGACCAGGCCTAATGGTCCTGGTTTAACAACGTTATCAGGGGCTAACTGACGCACCCAGCCATTGTCTTGACGTCGTAATTCATACAGCATGACGGCCCCGAGATAACGTACTCCAGTTATCCCCTGCAACAATGTGATAATGTCTGACGGATGCACCGCTGTACCAAAAGGCCAACCATGACCGTTACGGCCTCCAACAAGGGGATTTAAGAACCGATAGAGGGCGACTTGCAGATCATGGAGAATCACCTGCTGAGCTTCAGGGGCACCATAGGCTGCATCAATGGCAACTTCTGTTTTGACAGTCACGCCCACATACTCAGGGGACTGTAGCTTCACCTGGATACCTAAAGGACGGCGCTCATCTAGATACTGGGTAACCTGTTGGGTCAGCTGAGGCGTAAGGTCAAAGGACTCCGGAGAGATCCCCATGGCAGTATCAATGGTGGCGGTGTTGGCTTGGGGCACTAACATCACATTCACCACCCCCGGCTGGCTGTTAATCTGTTGAGGACAAATACTGCGGGCTACAGCCCCTTGACTGGCCTCAATGGCCAAGGTTTCAAAATCTTCTGGAGTGACGGCTCGGTCTCGGGTACGCAACAGTCGCGGCACTCGTAGTACGGCATCATCTAATGATTCAGCATCGGCTCCATGGTAAGCGGCCCCATGGTTGATCACTGAGGCCACATAGGGGACAGCTGATTTAATCACCCGTAATGTATGGGGTTGCACGTTACCCCGCTGTCCACCCCCAGTGCGATAGGCACCCATGGTAATCATGGACCCTCTGGGGGGAACGGCGCCATACTGTCGTTCCAGCAGCTGTGGGGGGGTAGTGAGTACGGTGGTGCCGTGGAATTGTTGTTGCGATCGCACGTGTGTCGCCGTTTTTAGCTGACCAGGCTCTCGAATCAGAGGGCCAAACTGCACCATCCCCGTCAGCGAATCGAGGGTGTAATGCCAATCCTCTGGACCAGAGTCAGCAAAATCAGTCACCTCTTGCCAGTCTTGCTGAATACCGCTGGGCAGAATGATCGATAAAAATTCTGTTTCATCACGGGGAAGCACCGGCTGGCTCTGCAATTGAAAGCTTTGGCCTGGCTGCCCGTCACTTTCCCCTAGCAATTCATCCTGCACCAGCAGGCACTGGCTAGCATCAATGGTGCCACCAATGGAACGAGCTGAAACACTCAAGAGACGAGGAGAATTACGATAGGTGGGAACTCCCCTGTCAGGAGTTGTACAAACACAGCGTAGCCAACGGCCCCGATAGCTAGCAAAGTCGGTCACTGGAAATTGTTGAGGCAGGTGCAGCACCACCTCTCCCTGCTGAATATCGCTGGTGCTACCCGTATTGTAAAAACTAAACCCACAGGTCTCGTCATCGCTTTCTTGCATGAGAACTGGCACCCAGGTTTGACCATCCCAGGCTTGCCATTGGCGGGGTGGTGTCTCAGGACGAATACCAGTGGGCGTTGCCGTTTCACCCGTAAAGTGTAGGGCGATCACATTGCCTTCAAGGGACTGGGCTGGATCAAGCACTAGATAAAAGCTGTTACCAGGTTGAGGGGTGGGATTAAAAATAGTCTGTTCACAACCGGTCCAATCACCACTGGTATTACGACTCCAACGGGTAGAGAGCCGATCTTGTAAAACGTTAGGAATACGCTCAGCCGTATCTGCTGTCAACAGATGATTAATCAAGGGAAGACCAATGATTAGTGGCCGATCAGTACTAAAAATAATGGCCTCTTCTGTTTCAGTACGCTCAGTTGCCACCTCTACTGCCACAGGAATTTGGTAAGGCTCTGGCAAACTTGCAGCCAGGTAAAACGTAATGGCGGTATGGGCAGGCGCAGGCGGCTGTAAACGAATACCTAACAACTCTAAAAAAGCTACATAGTTACGACGCGGCACCTGATTAAACCGCATCATCATTTGGTCAGTGAGCCAGCCAAATAGCTCCACCATGGTGATGCCGGGATCACTAGGATTATGATTAGTCCATTCCGGGCAGTAGCGGGGCACACGCAACAGACACTCTTCGACCAGCTCCTTAAACGTGCGGTCGTCTAAATTGGAATTAGGTAGTTTGGGCAGAAAGTCAAATTCCATAGGGCTCGCTACTCATCAGATGGGGTGAGATAAAAGGGGTATACCAAACTCCGTCGATGAGGTGTTTCTCGAATTCGATAATTAACTGTGATGCTGAGACTGGCTGTATCAGGCATCGGTATGGCTGTAACTGCTTCAACCAAGACACGAGGTTCCCACTTTTGGATCGCTGTGCGAGCATAAATCTGGGCCAGCAGTAGAGTGTCATCATTGAGGGGAGCAAACACTAATTCATGGAGGCGAGAGCCAAAATCAGGGCGATAGACTCTCTCGCCTAAACGAGTGCTGAGAATGATGACAATTGATTCTTCAAGATTACGATAGTCATGACTAAATTGAAGTCCCCCCTGAAGCGTTAACCTCATGGGAAATCCCCAACCCTGTCCTAAAATCTCTTTAGTGCTTACCAATATGTTTATTGCTGTCAACTTTTTTTGTTATGTTAACCACCTAAACGTGAGAAAACTTCCGTGATTCTAACGATTCGCACTAGCCAGGTATTCAGAGTACAACAGTAAACACAAATGAATTTTAATTGATTCAATTCCTTTAGCGAGTATTTAAATTATGGCTAGAGAACAAGTAGCTAAGCTTTTTCGCGAAGCTCAAACAAACCCGTCCCTACGCAACTCCCTCAGTGCAGCACCTAGCCCAGAGATATTTGTAGCGATGGCTAACCAAAAGGGCTTTTCGTTTACGATGAAAGAATGGCGAGAGATGACTAATTTCTCGGTGGAAGAATTAGAGTGTGAACTCTCTGAGATTCCTGGAATTTAAAGCATCTGGGTCACACGAGTATTTTGTGGCGTAAGTTTGCCCACTATCAAATTCAAATGTGGATGGGTGGATGCGATCGCTGCCAAGTTTCTGCCATGGGTACTAGCATAGTTGCATAGCTGATCATTTTCTCTGCATTGCCTTAGAAAAGAGGGATTGAAACTCTCTTTTCTAAGGCTTTTCTAGTGTCAAGAAGAAGGCACGGCGGTGTACCCCTATATCCATCCCTTAATTTCTGTATCGGTTAATGGGCGCTCTAACTTTAGATATTCGCGTTTAGCTGCCTGCAGTAGATGTTTCATCATCACAGGCTCATCAGCATCGGCTGCGATAAAGGCGGCACTCAGGGCAATATTCCGGATGTTACCGCCAGCAATGCTCAGTTTTGCTAAACGCTCATAGACTAAGTCTTTAGTGGGAGTATCCGCAGGAAATACACGACGCCAAATCTCAGCTCGCTGTTTGGCGTCGGGGAAAGGAAATTGAACAACAAACCGTAAACGACGGAGAAATGCCTGATCGATGGAGTTCTTCAGGTTGGTGGTTAAAATGGCCAACCCCCGATAAGACTCCATCCGCTGTAGAAGATAACTAATTTCCATGTTGGCATAGCGATCTTTAGAGTCACTGACATCGCTGCGTTTACCAAATAAAGCATCGGCTTCATCAAAGAGTAGAATCACCCCCCCGCCCTCAGCGGCATCAAAAATACGACGCAAATTTTTCTCAGTTTCACCGATATATTTACTCACCACTGTACTTAGATCAATCCGATAAAGATCAAGATTGAGATCCCGTGAGATCACTTCAGCTGCTGTCGTTTTACCCGTACCGCTCGCACCAGAAAATAGAGCACTAATGCCTAATCCACGACCACTTCTGCCACCAAAACCCCAGTCTTCGTAAACGCGAGAGCGCTGGGCCACGTGGGTAGAGAGTTCTTGAATTATCTGTTGTTCTTTTTCGGGTAATACCAGGCTATCCCAGGTGGCACGAGCGTCAATACGCTGGGCTAATTCATCTAAGCGAGGTCGAGCCTGGGTACGACAAAGATTCCATAGGGGCTCAGGGGTATTAACTGTTTGCCCCTGTAGACAAACGGTATGAATGGCACTAGGGCTCAGATTAAACTGAGACACTAGCGAGTTGATAGAGGTCTGCCAAGTCGTTCCGCGATGGCCGAGGCCAGACTGCCACAGTTGACGCTGTTCTGACGATGTGGGGTGGTCTACTTCGAGGGTGAAAAGGGGGCGCTGCCGCTGCCGACGGCGATCTCTACCAGTAATCATCAGGGGGAGATTGGTCGTGTCAATAAAGGTTGCGATCGCACTCCGTCTCTCCGCACTTTCAGTCTCTAAATCCTCACAGTTTAAAAGCACTGCCATGCGACTCAGTCGATATTCACGCTCGCATAATGTTTGCAATGTTTTCAGCTGTTGCCAATCGGTAGGTAACGCCTCAGCAGACAACTCCTGTAGTTCCAGGCTTAAATGCTGACAGGCTTCAGAGGCTACAGTTCTCAAGCTAGAGCTATCACCGCCAATCAATTGAATAACTGACAGGAGACTCCCCGGCAACCTCTGAGTCCAAGTCTGTTCTATCTGGTCAATAAGACGTTGATGGGAAGGCACTAACAAACTGGGCGCATGCACAGCATGCATCAGTGTTTGCAAACGTTGGTCAAGATATTGCACCCCTGTCAGATAGTGTAAAATTCGCTCATCAATCCGTAGAGGGCTCGTAACTAACGCATTGCCGCCACCGATCTCAATCAGCTGGTACCTTCGGAGTGTTGCACTGGGGGTTAACGCTTCCCAGCAGACGTTCTCGAATAGGCTTAAGGCTAATCCAAAGGTAGGATAGGGGCTACCGCTAGCTGTTTGGCACAGGTTGGGCCAATGCCCGTCTAGTTCCATACCTGCGCATAGCAGGAGAATGTTTTGTTCGAAGTTTGTGAGGCTAAGGGAACGGGTTAGTAGTTCTATGGCAAATAGTTGACCATTGTAATTGTTGTCTAATGCAGGTGGGGTGGGGTGGGCTAAAGGAGTTTGTGTTTCGTTTTTTTGTTGTAATTGTTGACGGATCTGAGCGAGTGAATAGCTGAGATATTGCTGATTGGCACTGTGCCAACTTTGGATAGATTTAGACGGTGACAATGCAACAGTCATGGTGTTTGGCTCAGTAAAATTATTAGCAATATCTCACCAATGGCAAGATAGACGAGTATTTAATGTGCTGTTAAGAAATAGTTTGAGATTAAGGCATAACCTTATTAATCGACCTAGCCGTATCCTTTACTAAATCTGAATATTGGCGATAAACGAGAGCCTACTTTCGGGGAAACCCCAATTTGCCTAACAGAGATAACTTAATTACTCCTAAAGGGGGAGTTAGGCCCCACTTTAGGCTACCGTGTATACATAAGTTGGAGAGTTGCTCACAGTTTCGAGCCCACTCTCCGAGAAGGGCAAAGTGAAGCTCAAACCCACGTTGGGTTCAAAACCCAACGCTAATTGAGGGCTGTCCACTAACGGGACAAGATTGGCTGGGCAGCTCTATATCTAGAGCTTCTAGGGATTCTTTAACCGCTTGAGCGGTTTTGAGCCAGTTAGCCTTGCGACTTTGAGTCCAAGGCGGGTTAATGCTTCCTTGCCAGGTGCAAGATCTCAGTATTATCAATTGTGATAACTGTGTTTCCTGAGTTGTCGGCATAGAGCAAAACCAGCTGTTTGGGGTGCCAGGGCATAAAATTTAAATCATGCAATTGCTCTTTAACAAATTCTAATCATTCGTTTGCAACAGGTCCTGCAAATACTGAATGGCTTCTGTCGGAGATAACAGAACAAATTCTCCATCGCGGAGTAATTCATACTGTCCCCCACGATAACCGTGGGCGGTAATGAGTTTTTTCTCAACTGCTTGGGTCGCTAAATTATGCAGCTGATTAACACTAATTGTTTCGAGTTCTAGGTTCATCTTATTTTTTAAGGCCTCAAAATCAGGTTCGGCTGGCTGGTCCGCATTGGGTTCGGAAACGTCACTCATGACAATTTATTTGACGACGACTCTGGGGCTATTAAACCAATTAAAGGTGCTGCTGTTAGGATCAGTATCAACACCTAATAGGCTATCAGCCCCATCAACCTGTAGACGAACAAGATAGTCGCCAGGTTTCACGCCGCTAATGGAAATTGTCAAACTGTCGGTATCTGCTGCGCGGGGAGATGCGGTAAAGAGGTAGGTGACTGGGGCATCTGTGGACCACTCATTAAGGGCAAGCACTACATGCTGTTGAGCACCGACAGGTAGATAGGTGGAGATTTGTAAAATCCCCGTCCGTGGATCGTCGTCAACGCCTTCTATATCAACAACTTTTATCGATGTTACGGTGGGACGCAGAACAAAAGGTAACGCATTGGAATTGATCAGTACAGATTGATTAACGATTTTTGAGGAATGTTGCGATTGTTGTTGACCTCCATAGTGAATCACCTGTGCAGACTGAATGCCTGCCCGTAAAGATAAGCGGGGGGCGTCTGTAAGCGACACGTTGATTTCATTGTCGGTGATTGAGTTTGGGACAATCTCAGCATCACCAACTTTGATTTGAGTATTGGGTCCTTGCAGCAGCTTCCCTAAAATTCGCAGGGGAGTTTTTTCATCAATGGGGGACAGAGGGCCTGATTGGGCAATTACTTTCTCAATTACTGGTTGATGGGGAAATGGAACCATCCCACCAAAGTAACGCTCTCGCACTGGCAGGGCTTTCTGGGTCGATATTTCACCATCAATGACAACAGCCATGACTTTATAAACCAGAGACAATGAATAGGGTGCCTGAAAAAATGTTGACCAAATTTTAGACAGCTCATCCATATCCATGGGCACTGGATTGATGTTGATTTGTTGCGTCTGGGTGGTTAAATCTGAATTGGCTAAGAACGCCGAGTCTACAATTGCGGTGTCAATCATATCGGCGGTGAGCACAGTTTTATCGCTCAGAGTGCGCACTACACTCCCCAACAACCGCTGGGGTTCTAATTCTGTATCATTACCATAGGCGCTCAACATATAGTAAAGATCCAGAGAGGAGTGGCGTCGAATGGGGCCTTTTTTAGAGCGAAATGTGGCAGTATCACCATTGCGCAGAGCATTATTGTGGGCGACCTGATATAGAAACAAGTTGATGCCTGACTCAGGGGTGCTGCTGCCAATGCTGTTGGGCTTTAGGGTGGTAACTCGAGCTCCGTCTACATCACGCTGAATCGCGCCCTGAAGCAACCGCTGTAGTGTAGCGGTGACAGTTGCGATCGCAAGATGATTACTCATTCAGCCATGTATGAAAACGTCTGCTATAGAAGTGCCCAGTTAACGATTGAATTCAACATTGTTTGATAAATACTAGCGTCTACTGCCATTGGGCAATCTGGATAAACCATTATTCCATCCGTAATTTTGGATAGTTCAAACGTAGTAATGGGAACTAAATATACGTAATTTGATTTTTATTGATATTGCATGGGGATTCTGGGGAAAACAGTATTCTAGGAGTCAATCCACTCACATTGTTGTTGCCGATTTATACTTTGACCACATCCAGAACATTCGTTTTTGTAGAAGAAGCAATCGATTTTAGCTTGGATATGGTTAAGAGACGATTTAGCCTGTTATCACTGCCCTTTGCGGATAACAGATTAAAACTTAATTAGCAACACTTATATTTTTATCTTCCTGTTAGACGAGGAGAACGTCCTCTCTCTACGGAAAAACACAGATACTACAGCTCAAACTGGATGGAGAATAACTAGTATGGCCTTAGACTACTTTGCGCCAGGGGTCTACGTCGAAGAGGTAGACCGAGGTAGTCGCCCCATTGAGGGCGTCAGCATGAGTGTTGCCGGATTTATCGGCTTTACCGAAGACGTACGAGGAGACGCTGAACTGTTTGAGCCCATGATGGTTACCAACTGGGCTCAATACTTAGAATTTTTTAGCAAGCCAGGCTCCGATGGGTTCACTGATTTTGGCGCTTACCTTCCCTTTGCTGTACAGGGTTGGTTTTTGAATGGTGGCGGTCGCTGTTGGGTGGTAAGTGTTGGCACTAAGCTACCGGGCACGCCTAAACCTGCTGCATCTGAGAATGCAACCAAACTGATCACCTCCAGTGGTAAACCTTCTCTTTCCTTCTATCTAAAAGCCTCTGAATCTGAGGAAGAAGGCACCTTGGCGCTTCCATCCAGTGCGGGTCGATTAACTGTCAGTGTTCTAGATGGAGGACCTAAGCCTTTACCTGACGATGCCGATGAGGATGCGGAACCCCCCATTAATAATGGTGAGTACTTCACAGTCATCGTCAGACAAGGGGATGAAATCTTAGAGCAGTACGATCACCTGAGCATGAATCCAGAGGTGGCCTCCGATGTTGCTGACTATGCTGTCACGATGCTAGAGCCCTCTGAGTATATTGTGGTTGAGAACATCTCACAATCTGGCCAGGCTCTTTCTCGCCGACCGGCTAATGGCTCCTATGAGATCGCACCTCCCCCCTATGTCGGCAAGCCAGAGCGCTTTAATCGCGATCTTCAAGGCAACCGCGACGATCGTACTGGCATTCAAGGTCTGTATGAGATTGATGAAGTCTCTATGGTGGCTTGTCCAGACCTATTGTTAGCCTACGAGAAAGGTCTGATTGATCTCGATCAGGTGCACGGTGTCATGGAAATGATGCTTAGCATGTGTGAGAATTCATTCCCCGGCCCCGCTTATCGCATGGCCATTATCGATCCACCGCCGGTAAAACCAGGCAAAAGCATGGATCCCGTAGAACCCAGTCGTCAGCGTCCGGCAGATGCGGCTAAGTGGTTGACCACATTCAATCGTCGCTCTATGTTTGGGGCCACCTACTATCCCTGGATCAAGGTGGCTGACCCCCGCAACGGCGGTCGTCCTAAACTGGTTCCCCCATCTGGTCACATGATGGGCATCTGGTGCCGTACTGACGAGTCTCGCGGTGTGTTTAAGGCACCTGCCAACGAAACACCCCGGGGTGTTATTGGCCTGGCTTACGAGACAAATATGCGTGAGCAAGAACTGCTGAATCCTTTGGGTGTAAACTGCATTCGTAACTTCTCCAGCTACAATCGTGGCTTAAAAGTTTGGGGTGCTCGTACCCTGGTTGAACCTGACAATGTTCAGTGGCGTTACATCAGCGTCCGGCGACTGTTGAGCTACATTGAAAAGTCCATTGAAATTGGCACCCAGTGGGTTGTCTTTGAACCTAACGATCCTGATCTTTGGGCTCGTGTGAGTCGCACGGTCAGTAACTTCCTAGAACGGCTATGGCGCGAGGGAGCCTTGTTTGGTACATCTCCAGCAGAAGCCTTCTATGTGAAGTGTGATGGTGAGCTGAATACCCACGACACCATTATGTTGGGCCGCTTATATGTTGAAGTGGGTGTCTGCCCTGTACGCCCGGCAGAATTTGTCATCTTCCGTATCAGCCAGTGGGCACCTAATCAATAAGGGATATCAATCAAGGATGTAGAGGCGTTCCATGGAGTGCCTCTACGTCATCCCCCCTCCGAAAAAGAGAGGGGTTTTGGTCAACGTTTTCAGAATTTTAAGGAGATAACCCCATGGCTGATCTCAATAAGCCAATAGCCCCAAGTAGTTTTTATCTGGAACTTGCCGGAGTTTGTGAAGGGGAAAAGTCTGTTTTCAAGAGTGTCAATATTCCTGACTATTCTCCTAAGGTCCAGGGTGGACAGCAGGCTGTTGGCACCACCAAGGGTGGTAAAACCTTGTGGCAAGTAAACTCAGCGGGTTTTGAAGGACTGTTTACCTTTGACTGTGTCTGCATTGCCAGCGGCGATGGTGACAGTACCAGCAAAAAGCTCTACGAGTGGTTTGAGAACTGTTTACCTTCTTCCAATGGCGGCAAGAGTAAATGGGGCGACAACAAAAAAGAAGGTAGCATTACTGCCTACGATACCGATGGCAATGAGGTAGCTAAATGGCAATTTGTTGAGGCATGGCCTTCTAAATATAAGTGTGCCGATCTCGATGTAACGGCGGATGCTTACATCGAAGAGACCTATACCATTACCTGCGAAAAGTTTAACCGCACCATGTAGTTTGACCTTTAGGTCAGTCAAGAGAACAGTCAAGAGAACATAGTCATGGTCCAATATTTAACCAATTCAAAATTCTATTTCGAGATTGATGGCGTAACAGCTTTGTCAATCAAAAACTGTACTGGGCCTGAGATTGAGTTAGAAGTGGCTGGTGGAGATTCAGCCATTGGTGTGACTAAAGATGCCAAAACTCAAACCCAGGCAACGATTGGCGGTGTGAAGTACAACAGTACCGTTACCCTGACCTATGTAGCGGGTAACGAATCTGATCAGAAGAAGTTATCAGATTGGTATAACGATTGCCACCCAGACACCTATTCGGGGGGTGGTTCCAAGGCGATGGATAGTCGCAAAACGGGTTCGCTAGTGGTCTATGACCCGAATGGGAAAGAGGCCATGCGCTATAACTTTATCGATCTATTTCCAGGCAGTAAGAAACAGATTGGCAGCCTTGCCGTTGATAGTGGTGGCAACTTAGCGGAAGACACACTAGAGTTGTACTTTACTCAAGTTACTCGAAACAAATAGTGTAACTAATGACATTTCCAGAGATTTTAACTAAAGCTCGTTTTTATCTGGAACTTAGGCTGGACGGTAGTGTTGATTCAACCGATGGTTACTTCATGGAATGTAGTGGTTTTGCGCGATCGCAAGATGTCATCGAAATCTGTGAAGTAACCCCCCAGGTTTGGGGGAAACAGGGAAAAAGCCGTGGGCACATTGTTCGATCTAAAATTCCAGGAAACAGCTCCTATACCAACATCACAATCAAACGAGGTTTGACCATTTCCACAGCCTTTTGGGAGTGGATGGATACCATTGGTGAGGGTAATTGGATTGACCAGCGTCGCAACGGTGCTCTTTGCATCTATGATCAAGCGGGGGATGAACAATTTCGTTTTGAATTCACTGGAGCTTGGCCCGTCAGCTATAAAATCTCTGATTTAGATGTTAAAGGAGCTGACTACAACATTGAAGAAGTAGAAATTGTTGTCGAATCGCTCAAACGCGTCTGTAACTGAGAAAGAGAATTATGACAGCCATTCAACTCAGCAACAATTTAGGGTTAGCACCACCCAAAACTAAGCCCTCTATTCAACCCATTGATCCGTTGCCGCCCAAAACCATCGCTTCAGATTTTCAACCAGAAGCACCCAGTCATGGCTCCTCTGGTATACAAACTGAGTTTATGTTCAGGCTGCCAACGGGCTATCTGGATGCGGCTGGTCAAGTGCATCAACACGGCACCATGCGATTGGCCCGCACCATTGATGAGATTGAACCCATGTCTGATCCAAGGGTTCAGATGAATCCAGCCTATGCCACGGTGATTATTTTGGCACGGGTTATTCTATCGTTGGGCACCTTACCTGAGGTCAGTCCCACCGTCATTGAGGGCTTATTTGCCGGAGACTTAAATTATCTACAGAACTTTTATAGAAACATCAATCGCCTAACGGGGTAAATACGTTATGACTAATTTAGATTCTATGGCTGGGGCTGAACGCACAACTGTTTTGCCGCCCAGTAGCGATATTTCTAACCCAGCAGCGTTTGTGGCACCCGCCATTGTGCAGAGTGATCATACGCTGGAAGTAAAACGAATGATGGCTCAGGTAGCTGAGAAGCTAGCCCATAATCCCCTAGCGATGCAACAATTTTGCGATCGCATCCACCAACTCCTGTGTGACGACATGAAATTACAACAGGAACGGTCTTGCAGGAGATAAAATGGCCACTACATCAAGCAGCAGCTCTGAGAGTTCTACCGCAGCTAACTATGTCACCAGTAATCGATTTTATGTGGAGATCGAAAGCAAAATCACAGCCTGTTTTACAGAATGTGGTGGACTTGGCGTGCAGGTCAAAAAAGAAACCGTCGCGGAAGGAGGCCTAAATGACCAGCAGCGAATTTTGTTGGGTACACCTGAATTTTCGGATGTCACGCTAAAGCGGGGTATAAGTGGCGATCAAGTCTTTTGGGACTGGCTTAATACACTGTTTCAACCGCGCACGTCAGGCACTGCCCTCCAACAGTATCGCCGCAACATCAATATCTTAATTTTCAATCAAGCGGGACAAACCCAACAATGTTGGACTTTGATTGGTGCTGTTCCTGTGGGGTGGCAGGCACCTTCTCTACAGGCAGAGGGTAGTGCCGTTGCCATCGAGGAACTTACGCTAGCGTATGAAGGTTTGAATGTCACCTTTGGCAGTGGTGGCGGTGGGGCCACAATGCTAACAAAACGCTCTGATACTGGCTACTTTGAGAGTAAGTAATCGATGGCAAGACAGCTGGGGCATACGTCTCCCTTAGGCGCATTTCGTAACCTGGGCAGCGGGGTACAGCGACATTCGTTGGGGACGTCATCGTTAGCGATCTTAGATCTTAAAACGTTTTATCCCCATGGGTTTCCTGCCGTTACCTCTGACGGAACAGATCATGCATCGCAATCCAGTATCACAGATAATACAGTTGCGCGTAGTGTAGACACGCCAGTACTTTCAGCTCACCATGCAAAATCGCGCGTTAAGGGAGAAAATACACCTAGTTCCGTCGAGCAGACTCCCTCTTTTCGTAGCCGTTTGCAGCGTTACTTTTCGCCAGAGGTAGAAGGTTGTTCTGATGCGATCGCACATCCCTCCCCGCATCCCTCGCCTCATCTCTCCCCTCATCAGTCTACTGTCCAAGCATCTCCAACCCATGCATCTACATCAAATTTTCAGGCTGCTCACAAAATAACAGATGGTGACCCTTCTGATACCCATGAGGTCTCCGCGACAATTGAGGCTCAGACCATACAACGGTTAACGGATGAGAATACTCGCAACACTACATCCAATCATCCCCAAGTATCCCCTACTAATAGTCCTCAATCTGTTCCGGAACCACATCTACCAACATCCGCTCAACAGTCTCCCATTGGCCTAGGCTCAACCGATATTAACCAATCCGTTCAGAGTCTCCGTGAATCGTCTCCAATTCAACAATCGACTAACCAGGATAATCCAAAGATTGGGCAATCTACCGACGTAAAAACTCAAGCTGGGTTAGGGTTGAAACCCCAAGAATCTTTAGATCTGTCTCTAACTGCTGAGTCAGGCTCAACTCTAGGTTCAAATACAGTTGATTCATCCACTACTATCCCTAAGGCATCAAAAGAAACTGCCCCCAGCAGTTTACAGAGGGCTGCAGATACGGTCAACAATAATAAGCAAAATGCGGTTGCCCAGCCGCCACCTATGGGACTGGGCTCAACTGATATTCACCAATCCATTCAGAGTCTGCGAGAATTATCTTCTCCGATTCAACGAGCTACTCAGCATCACCCAACTATTGGACAGTCTGCGGACGTAGCCACTCAATCAAGCTTAGAGTATACAAAACCCACAACTTCAAATCCGTCTCCCACTATTGAGATAGGGCCAACTTTAGGAACACGTGCAACTGACTCGCCTGTTCAACGATGTGATGAGTCGCAGCAGCCACCTGGCCATTTATCCTCCTCTGGTGAAACGAGTATTGCCCATGATGACATTCAACTAGCGTCCAATCAGCAACCGACAGCCCCCAATGGATTATCGGCCCTTCTTGAAACTCAGGAGATTGCCTTAGACCAGGCTAAAGTATCGTCTCATTCGAATTCAGATAGCCCAGATATAATTCAAAGAAAAGTTGATCTGTTATCTAAACAAACAATCAATGCTGGTGATAACAGTTCACAAGCAGAGCTAACTCAGGTAGAAACTCTAGATCTGAAATCAGATAATTCTAATCAATCATTCGACTGCACAGCGACACCTGAGACATTATCTTCCACAATAGATCCTATTCAACGGACTATAGCTGGATCTGATATCGGTGATCAGGGTATCCAATCACCCGCGCAGAGACCAACTCCAGTCAGTCAGGATTTTGCTATATCAGAGCCATCAGCGACCGATCAGATAGCTGCTCATTCTGAAATTCAAAGGTCACCTAATTTTAGTGATATAGATAACTCTTCAAACCATCAACTATCTGGATCGCAAGAGTCTCTCAGTCATGCGTCAGCGGCTGACTCAATTGATGCACTGAGCACTGAGAAATCTGTTACTGATGCACCCAAACTGATTCAACGTGTAGCTGAACCATCTCAGACAATAGAAGGCTCCCATGACTCCAGCCCAGTAGATACAGGTCAGCCGTCTGCAAGTAATCTGTCAGAAACATTATTCAATTATCCCCATCCAACCCCGTCCATACCTAAGGATATTTCTAGGAAAAAAGCTAACCATTATTCAGACCCCGTTCGGCTGAGCGGTTCGGCTAAGCTCACCGTCGAAGCCTCACATCGAAGCCAATCCCCCAATTCTGAGGGCTTTGAGTCTTATCCCTCTGAGAATCTGGGAGACCCTATTATGCCTAGTCGGGATAATAGCATTGCTTCCATAAAAGGGGAGAATTCCAGCCAGTATAGCCTTTTCGAGAAAATATCTAACCAGGTTGACCCCATTCAACGAGTCGCTGGAACACCTCAGTCCTCAGGCTCGGACTCAGTTGTGAGTGAAATTAGTCAGACAGACAGCCCCCAATTATCGGCTAATCGTCGTTCTGAAACTGAGACTCTTCAGAATTCAGGTAATGATCAATCCGGTGATAATTTGGAGGCACCAGTTCAACGATCAGCGGATTTAATTCAGTCAACTAGGGAGTCTAACAAATCAGCGCAAGTAGACACAGACCGGTCTATTGACTTTGACCAAACGGACGCAACTCAGCTATCGGCTAATAATCTTGCCGAAACGGACGCAACTCAGCTATCGGCTAATAATCTTGCCGAAACTGAGACTAGTCAGAATTCAGGTAATGATCAATCCGGTGATAATTTGGAAGCAACAGTTCAACGATCAGCGGATTTAATTCAGTCAACTAGGGAGTCTAACAAATCAGCGCAAGTAGATACAACTCAGCCTATTGAATTTGGCCAAACGGACGCAACTCAGCTATCGGCTAATAACCTTGCCGAAACTGAGACTAGTCAGAATTTGGGCCATAGTCAATCTGTTGCT
Source organism: Leptothoe sp. EHU-05/26/07-4 (assembly GCF_043421015.1). Lineage (NCBI taxonomy): Bacteria > Bacillati > Cyanobacteriota > Cyanophyceae > Nodosilineales > Cymatolegaceae > Leptothoe > Leptothoe sp. EHU-05/26/07-4. The sequence continues at coordinate 961,809 of NZ_JAXSQV010000002.1, read as the reverse complement.
AACTCAGAAGAATCAGTTCAACGGAGAGTTGATTTATCAGGGTCACCCAAGGTCTCTAATGATTCAGGACCAGTAGAAACAACGCAGGTGGTTGGGGATGCGATCGCACACAAATCAAATAATCACTCTAATACGTTACCGACAGCGAATATTCATAGCACTCTCCAGCGAGCAACAGACATAGCAGAGAGTCCACAGACTATCGAACCAGATAAATCTCCTTCAGTTCAACAGTTACATTCTGAATTAACCACAACTGATATTACCTATAGTCAAGCCGATACACTAATCTCCCGCGCTTCTAACCAACCAACTGTTTCTCAACAACCCCCTAGCAACAATCCTTCCGAGGCTTCATTGCCTGATGTCTCAATCTCGAGTCAATCCCTTTCCCACCAAACTGAATCAATTCAACGGGTAACCGAATCCAAGTCGCCATTCAACTCAGTTTCTGACAAATTGGGTTCAGCTAATGTGGCTCAACCGTTGCCCAATGACCCTCAGACAAATGAGTTTTCAAGCGACATTCAATCTATCTCTAATTCAGTCAAGTCAAGTCAGCGGGCAGCTGAATCGATTGAATTAACTCCATTAGTGTCTCACGAATCACATCAGATAAACCCAACTCAACTATCTGATACTAAAGGTGCCAGTGCTTCCTTCACTCCAGAAGTACCACTTAAGGACTCATCTATTCAGTGCTTTTCAGAGGCATCTAATACTGAATCCCAATCTTTTGACTCAAATGAAATCCTTCCCCAAAGAGATTTTTCGACTGAGAACAAGATTCAATCAAAAGATGAGTCGCAGCCGTCTATCTCGATGCAGCGAGCTGTAAACCCTAGTAAGATTACATCAGCGCCATCAACTGATTCCAACCAACAGGAAAATCTTCAGTCCTCTGCTGCTCCAGATGGGATTCAAGCCGCAAATCAGTTGGCATTCGCCGCCAATCCACTAACCTCTTCCCCTGAAATCCAGACTGCATTAGACCAGACTGAAATATCACCCCAGGCGAATTTGTCTCCAACGGCCTCAGCCCCAATCCAACGACAGCCCAGCGATTTGTCTGGCGTGCCAGACAATATTGAGGATTCACCATCTATATATTCACAGATAGAACTGTCCCTATCTAATCAGCAGGATCCGACACTATCTAATCAGCAAGATCCCACATTTAACAGGCCAGCATTAGATCTTGGGACTCCAGCAATACCACCTGAGTCAATGGGTTCTGTTCAGCGTTCTATGATAGAGCCTATACAAAGTAAGAACGTTGCTGATCAGATATCTCCTCAAGACCAAACTGCAGTCAGTCAAGCATCAGTCACACCAGATCTTCCAACAATAGCTCAAAATACTTCCCATAGTCAGGTTCAAAGGTCTCTAAGTTCAAGCGATGTAGGCAATAATTCTATAGCTGTTCAATTGCCATTATCTCAACTGTCTTCTCAGCAGTCAGCAGAGACTGAATTCAATCATAAGAGTGATACTCAAGATACGTCTACCTCAGCTGAACCTGTTCAACATACTACTGTTGAGCCAACAGTAGCAACCTCAATTGAGGCCGATAGAGTGTCTCCTGACAATTTTCCAGACATTCAGGTTAACGAATCAAGCAATGTTCAACACGTTGCCACCTCAGCAGGATCAATTCAATGTGCGGATGAACCACGTCAAACAATCACATCAGCCCCGATCCCAACAGACATCGCTCACCCTCATCATGCGCCTGAGGTCAAGACTACTATTCAGAAATCGAGTACTGGTCAATCCGTTGTTGGCCTAACATCTGGCCCAACATCTGATCCAACATCTGGCCCAACAGAGATGGTTCAACGTGCCACTAATTTAAACCAGGCCACCGCATCAGGTTCTCATCAGTCAAACCAAACAGATGTAGCCATTCCTGACAGCTTGAAAGCGGCCCAGGATATTCCAGAATCGAGTGATGAGCGTCCCATTTCTAGTGCACCAACCTCAATCCAACGTACTATTTCCCCTCAATTAACTTCATCCGTTTCTCCTGAGCTAACCCAATCTTCTGATGATTGCTCGAAAGAAACTCAAGTCAACGTATTGAAAGACCTTCAAGCTGCTACATCTAGTTTGGAAGTGCCGGTCCAACGTGTATATGAGTCAGTTCACTTAGCATCACCAGGCTCAATTGAAACGGACATATCTTGTCCTCAGAAAGCAGAGCAGATCATTCAAGAAGTAAGTGATGTACACTCCATTTCTGACTCAATCAATCCGATTCAATGCACTAACGAAGTCACACAAACTACCACATCCATTTCTCCTGATGAGATAACCCAATCTTCCAACAAATTATCAGGCGAAGCTCAGACTCAGAATTTAAAGGATGTTCAATCCATTTCTCACTCAGCAACGTCTGTTCAGCGTGCAACCGAGTCAAGTCAGCCCACCGCATTAGATGTCTATAAACCTAGCCAAGAAAATATAGCACCCCCTGATCGCTCATCAATAGATCAGATTATCCAAGAACAAAACCATGAGCAAGCCATTTCTGGGCCAACAGAATCAATCCAACGAGTCCCTGACTCAACACAGCCGAGTGAATCAATTCCCTATGGTCTGTCTCAATCTTTTGATGACTCATCAGAAGAGAATCAAGTTAGCAAATTAAATAACGTTCAACCTATTGCTACGTCAGCCATTTCGATTCAACACGTAACTGAGGCAAGTCAAACAACATCAACCTTAAACTCAACGGATACAGATCATCCCGATAGGTTAACGGAAAGCCAGACGATTCAGAAATCAAGTCATGGACAATCTGATGTCACCTCAACAGGCTCAGTTCAACGTACTACTGATCTAACACAGCCTACTGCGTCAGATCCCGATGTCTTAAACCAAACGGATGCAGCATCTCTTAAGGGCTGGTCAGAAACTCAGATTAATGAACTACATGATGCTGCGCTAGGCTCTGACGCAACGCCATCGGTTCAACGCGTGCCTAAGCCAGGTCAGCTAACTGACAGTTCTCCATCTCGGACGAGGTCGGTTAATAATGTAACCAATATCCAAGAACCAACGACGCGGCATTCTGATAGCGCAAACAGTCCAACGCCTGATTCACCTATACAGCGTCAAGTTGCCAATTTCAACCGGTCTGAAGTAAGCAAATCAGCCACATTACCATTGAACCAGACACCGTTAGAAAACAGTCAGCGGTCCAATCATCCTAACGGAAGCAACTTGTCTGCAATAAGTGGCCAGCCACCTGTTCTACAGCCATCGCAAGAGAATAAGAAGCATGGCCTAGCTAACAACACACTATCTGAATCCAAACAGACTCCCATAGAACCAACTACAGTCCAACGGGACGTGATTAGTGATTCTGTGGCTGAGCAGATTACTCAGTTTGGGACATCAAACAATTCTTCGATGCAGTTAGGTGATACTCAAATTCAGTCGCCTGAGTCTGGTAGAGGAGAATTTGCAAGCTTGAAATCTACTGGACAACGTTCGTCGAATATCGCCTTCGATTCCCCAAAGTTACAACGTTCTTCAGAGACAAAAGACAAGTCAGCGACATCTATATCCACGAGTATCACTTCAACTCATAAAGATGTCTTAACCCCTTCTAGACAGAAACAATCGCTAGCGGTACTCAGATCGCTAAGCGTGTTGGAACCATTGCCATCGTTACACGGTAAAACATCTCAAACATCCCTGAAAGGTAACTCTACTGCCTCAGAGTTACCCTCATCAAGCTCCACAATTCAACGCCAGACAATCAACGATATTCCTGGTGAGTGGTCTAATCTAGAATCATTAGTTGCAGACCTGACCAACAGTCACCCACAGAACTCCCCTGCCTTTGATCAACCTACAAATACAGATTCAGAATCTACAACGCAACCATCAAAGACCAACTCTGACACAATTCAGCGCCAGGTCTCTAACGTTAACAATGGTTCTAGTCAACAGCAACATGCTATTACCAATATCCCTGGCAATGGGTCTAATTTAGAAAATTTAGTGACACCTGTACAGCGTAAATTGTCAGGTCATCAGTCTACGAAAAAAGCATCTTCTCAACAGTCTAGCCCCACTGCTAGAAAATCAACATCAAAACCTAGCCAAATAACGTCAGCAAGCCCCACTGTCAAACTTGCCAAGCCAGCTACAGTTACTGTTCAACACCAAGTAGCAAGCCCAGTATCTTCGACCAAGCCCACAGTTATTCAAGCTAGTCCAGACAATTCCTCTACGGTTACTGTATCAGCCGATGCACAAACCGATGATAGCCACAACTACAGCAAGTATTTAGAGATGCTAGTTCAAGAAGTTTATAGCCTATTGCGACAACGACTTTCTTTAGAACAGGAGCGTAGAGGACCTAAATACCCTAGATAAACCTCAATTAAATTTGAAAAGTTATCCGTCCGAACATTAGATCGAACCATACATTAGATCGAACCATGAGCCAATTTGTCAAAGCCAAACTCATTGCCCAAGGAGGTGGTAGCAATATCGAGTTTATGTTTAATCCAACTGAATTGAGTTTTAGTCGTAAGATGAATCTCAATTCGTCTGGTGGTGCCCGCACGGATGATGGTGTTCCTAAAATTAGCTTTGGCTCACCGGACCCCTATAGCATCACCCTTGGTGGTTTGATGTTTGACACCTATGAGACAGGCGAAAATGTACTCGACAAACACATCGAAAATTTTCGACAGGCGGTTGAATTCTTAGACAGTAAAGAACGTCCTCCTATGTATATCTTTACTTGGGGAAAACAAGAATATTTACGTTGTTTTGTTCAGTCACTTTCCTATAAGCTAACTATGTTTTTGCCTGATGGCACTCCAGTAAGGGCAACAGTGGATATAACTCTGCAAGAAATTGGTGAGACCAGTGGCTCAGGTAATACAGGCACGCCTAGCCGAGGCAGCAGTAGCCGCTAGATAAAAACGAGGGCATGAAAGTAAGTAGGAGATGGCCTTGTGCCTGGCCATTTGTTATAGAAAGGCAGATGGCAAGGGAGCAGGGGGCAATAGGAGCTTGACGTGAAAATACGTAAAAGCAATTGTTTTTTATTTTCAGAAACTGGTAATTACCTCCATGTTCTGTTGACATTACCTCTTTAAAATCAAGTTCTCTTTGTAAGAAGCTTCTTTATGGCTGCCACCAAGTTTGTCGCCACACCTACACTGAAGATCGATGGCAAAGCCGCCTCCAGTGATTTAATGGAGGATCTTTTACAAATCGTGGTGGAGGAAAGTTTACATCTGCCAGGAATGTTTACCCTGGTAATTCAGAATGATTACTACGCTGGTGAAGAAAATTATCAAGTCTGGAAACACGAGAAACTATTTGAGATTGGCAAATCGATAGAAATCGGGTTTACCTCCAGTACCACCGAGTCAGACGAATTTGACGAAGAGAACAAAGGCACGGTGATCAAAGGAGAAATCACAGCGATTGAAACCCATTTCACCAGTGAAGCCCAAGCTCCTATCATTATTCGTGGTTACGATGCTTCCCATCGCTTGCATCGAGGACGTCATAATCGTTCATTTCAAAATAAAACGGATTCTGATATTGTTAAATCCGTTGCCTCAGAAGTTGGTATTTCTACAGGGACAGTGGACTCCACCGGAGGACCCTATGGGTACGGAGATATCGGTGGTTCTAGTGGTTATGTGTTTCAGCAGAACCAGACCAATATGGAGTTTTTGCGGGAACGAGCTGTTCGCCATGGGTTTGAACTATTTGTTCAAGATGGCAAGCTCAACTTTCGTAAACCGACAAAAGACAGCACTCTGTCCCTAGAATGGCTACAGGATATCCACAGTTTTCGTGTGCGCGTAAGCAGTGCTGAGCAGGTCAAAAGTGTGGAAGTGCGGGGTTGGGATTATAGCCGAAAAGAGGTAATTTCTGAAACCATTAGTAAAGCAAAACAGGTTTTAACTGATACCGATAGTGGTGACGGTAGTAAAACTGTTAGCAGCTTTGATGGTAAACCCAAAACACCGACGTTAATCATGGTTGATCAGCCGATCTCCCAAGCTAAAGAGGCTCAAACGATGGCTCAGGCGCTCTATGACGAAGTGGGTGGAGAGTTTGTCCAGGCTGATGCTCGCAGTGAGGGCGATCCGTCAATCCGACCAGGGCGAGTGGTTAAACTCACGGGTATGGGTAACTATAGCGGCAGTTACTATATTACCGAGACCCGGCATGTGCTCCACGAGCGCATTTACATGACTGAGTTTTCGGTACGAGGACTGCGTGGTGGCGACTTGTTACAAACGTTGGAAACTAAAAATACGCTATTGCCAGGGCAGACCCTAATGGTGGGGGTTGTTGCCGATAACAAAGATCCTAAAGGGTGGGGAAGAGTCAGGGTAAAACTGCCCACTCTAACCGAAGACCACATGAGTAACTGGGCACGGGTGGTGTCTATGGGAGCAGGACCCAGCCGGGGGGTTGACTGGCTACCTGAGATTAACGACGAAGTGCTAGTTGCCTTTGAACATGGGGATATACATCGACCCTACATTTTAGGGGGAGTGTGGAACGGTAAAGATGCACCACCGGAGAAAACAGAGGAAACCATTGCCAATGGTAAGGTTCGTTTGAGAACTCTAAAAACTCGCCTAGGGCATACTTTGCAATTTGTGGAAGAAGATAAGGGTGATAGTAAAAAAGGTGTGTATTTAACCACAGTGGATAAGCATCAGCTTCACTTCAATGACACTGATAAATATATTGACCTCAAAACGAAAGACGGGCATGAGCTCAAGTTTGACGATAAGAATAAAAAGATAGAGCTTAAGACTAAGAATGGTCATCAAATTTCGATGGATGATAATGGCAAGAAGGTAGATATTATCTCCACCGGTAGCCTTAATGCGAAATCAGGCACGAGTGGTAACAGTGAGAAGATTAATATTAATGGCGGTGAAATCACGCTAACCGGAGCGACGAAGATTACGCTTAAGGTTGGTGGTAGTAAGATTGTTGTGAGTTCTACGGGGGTGGATATTTCGGGAACTCAGGTGAATATAAAGGCAAATGCAACGGCGAAAATGGAGGGCTCGATGGTGGATGTGAAGGGGAAGGCGACCGTAAATGTTCAGTGTTCGGGGATGACGAAGGTGGCAGGGAGTTTGTTGAAGTTGAATTAACTGGAGGTAAATTATGGGAATGCAAGTTGTTGCTGGAGCCATGCTCAAATGCCCTTTTGGGGTGGCACCCAGTGTCTTAAATGTCTTACCCAAAGGACCACCTGTCATGGCTTCTGGCCCTCTAGCCGCCACCATCATGGACTATGCGCCTATTGTGAATATTCCTCCCTTTGGCATGTGTACTTCCCTGGCTAATCCCACTGTGGCGAGCGCTACTGCCGCTGCCCTGGGCGTACTGACGCCCATGCCCTGTTTACCTGTTATTCCAGCTCCCTGGGTTCCAGGTTCTCCTACGGTAAATATCAATAACTTTCCAGCCCTTAACAACAGTTCTAAGTGCATGTGTACTTGGGGGGGAGTGATAACAATTATGAATCCCGGACAGTTTACGGTGCAGATTCCATAGCTATTTTTCTGCTAAAACCCCTAGTCAACTGGGCATCCTCAAGGAGTAACAAGCTCCCAGGAAAGCTATGGGTACATGATGGCAGATAATCTTCCCAAAAATTCCCAGCGGCAAGTCAAGCTTCCAGGCATTTTGGGTGGGTTAGGTCCGTTGGCCCATATTGAGTTCGAACAACGCCTGCTACACCATAGTGCGCGACGGGGAACACAGTGTGATCAGGAGCATCCTAACTGGTTGTTGTTGAGTGCTGCGTCTACGCCAGATCGGACTCAAAGTTTGGCAGGGATGGGGTCAGACTGTGTTCCTTATCTAGTGCGCAGTGCTGGTTTATTAGAAGCGATGGGTGCTGGTTTTTTAGTGGTGACCTGCAATACTGCCCATGGGTTTTATCACACGGTGCAGGCACAGTTGGATATTCCCTGGCTACATATGATGGAGGCAACAGCGGCTTACATTGCTCAGTGTTTTCCTAAGGTACGGCAGGTGGGCGTGTTGGCAACAGATGGAACGTTGCGATCGCAACTCTATACCACTAGCCTTGCTCAATATGGGATCTCTCCAATTTTGCCCCCTTTAGGTTCTCCTATTCAGCATCGTATTATGGAAGCAATTTACTCACCGGACTGGGGAATCAAAGCCACGGGTGCCTGGGTTTCAGACATTGCTCTCATCGAGCTGATCGTTGCTTCTCGCTGGCTAGCGGCTCAAGGAGCAGAACTGTTAATCGCCGGATGTACAGAAATATCCATCGGTCTTGCCCAACTCAGCCAGCTACCCATTAACTGGATTGATCCCCTGGATATCATGGCCAATCTCACCCTCGATCTTGCCTACGGAATAATTTCAGAGTCATCCACTGTGTCAGTCAAGAGTTTCCCATGATTAATATATCGTCACTGCGACTACCTCGATGGGTATCGCATCTCCTTGTTGTCACCCTGTTGATTGGTCTGGTTCAATTAGCTGCCCAGCCTGCCCTGGCTAATACCCTAAATACTCTGCGATTAGGGAGTGAAGGGACCGCTGTTGAACAGCTACAGACCCGATTGCATACCTTAGGATACTTTGAGGCAGAGATTGACGGGAGCTATAACAAATCTACTCAGCTTGCCGTTAAAGCATTTCAAAGAGACCGTAATCTACAGCCAGATGGCATCGCTGGCACTGAAACTCAGCGCCAGCTTGCAGGTACAGAAGAAGCTATCCATGCTCCCCGGACAGAGATGCCTCCTGATATTCAGCGCATTCTCGATCGCGGAAAATTAGTCGTCGCGTTACTTAGCACCGATAACACTCCCTTTTTTACAGAAGGCAACACACCAAAGGGGTTGGACATTACTATTGCCCAGGGATTAGCTGATGCCCTAGATGTTGATTTAGAGTTTAACCGCTCAGCGAATACCTTTAATGATGTTGTTGATCAGGTATATCAACTGAAGGCTGATATTGCTATTTCTAAGCTCAGTCGCACCCTCAGTCGGGCCAAACGGGTGCGATTCTCCCGCCCCTATGTCACCATGCGTCAGGGATTGTTAGTTAATCGGGTGCAGCTGGCTAAACAAACCGAAGGGAATCAGGTCATTGAAGCCATTCGTAACTTCAGCGGCAACGTGGGTGTTATTCAAGGTTCATCTTACGCTAGTTTTATTAAACAAAAGTTTCCTAAATCCACGATTCAAGAATATCCCACATGGGAGGACATTGTAGAAGCTGTCATTAATGGCGATATTCAGGCAGCTTATCGAGATGAACTTGAAGTCAAAAAAATTATTCATAAAAATCCAGACGCAGCCCTCAGGTTACAAACCATTGCCTTAAATGACACCCAAGACCAAATTGCCATGGCCTTACCTTGGGATAGTCAACATTTACAAGACTTTGTTAATCAGTATTTAGATACCTATAGTCTTGACTACACAGCTGACACCGTTCTAGAAGACTATGCCGATCATCTAGAGACCGATGAAAAAGAGTAGGGATCAACAGCTATGCGCCTCTACAAGTTCAACATCTATACGGGCTTATTATGACGATTAATCCTGCGACTAAACAACAGTTTTGGTCAAATACTCTCTCACTCAAATGGTTACGCAGTCCCTGGGCAATTCTCATTAGTGTTGCACTAGCAATCTATGTCGGTACTACACATCAAGAATTTGCCATCTTGCTAGCACCCCTCGGTAATTTTTACTTGGGGTTACTGAAGATGTGTGTTTTACCTATTCTTTTAGCCGCTATTACCACTAGCATTGGCCGACTGATGCAGAGCAGCAATGCAGCTCAATATATCAAACGTATTTTGGTAATCTTTCCTTTAGGTCTCTTGTCTGCCAGTGGCTTAACCGTTATTCTGGCGGCTATGATGGGACCTGGGCGTAATCTATCTACCAAAACACTGGAATCTCTAGGAGTCCTGGTTAATAATTCTGGCATTGATTTAGAAATGGCGTTGACAGGGCCAATTCCTGAAGAATCCTCCAGAGGGATGGCCTCATTTCTGATTAGCTTGGTGCCCGAAAATATTTTTAATGCCCTGAGCCAGGGTGAAACATTAAAGGTATTGATTTTCTCCATTATTGTCGGTATTTCATTGGGGCTGATTCGCGATCGCGTTACTGAGCCCTGTTTCGATATCTTAGAAGCCATTTATAAAACATTTAATCAACTAATTGACTGGCTGACCATGATTTTACCCCTTGGCCTCTTTAGTCTTTTAGCCTATCAGCTCTCTCAACAGGGGCTAGATGTGATGTTATCAATGATTAATTTTGTCATAGCTACCCTAGTCACGTTTTTAGTCATCTATGTTTTGAGTACGATAGTGGTCTGGCAACAATCCAAGATGTCCATCATTAAAGTGTTGTCAGCTTTACGTGAGCCGACCATCCTGGCCTTAGCGACGTCCAGCAGCTTAGCGTGTTTACCATCAGCTATTGCCCAGTTAACCGAAGCCTTAAATTTTAGTCGTCAAACTGTAAACCTGGTTACGCCTTTGTCAATTACACTTTGTCGATTTGGCTCAGTCATTTACTTTGCCTTGGGCTCAGTTTTTGTGATGCAGCTATATGACAAGCCAATAGGTCCAGTTAGCATCATGGTTGTAATTGTCGGATCTATTTTTGCCGGTATGGCAACAGCGGGGGTTACTGGCATTCTCACATTAACGATGCTGGGGATTGTGCTAGAGCCGTTACAGTTGCCGTTGGAGGCTGTCTTAGTTTTATTCGTAGCGATTGATCCCATTATGGACCCATTCCGTACTTTGGGTATTGTTCACACCGGCATTGCAACAACTGCTGTAATTGCTGATAAATCTAGCGGCAAAACTATTATCCCTGGTCTCAACTAGCGATTTCTATAGGCTTGTCGCACCTGCTGAGCATGTCTCAACAATGTCTCCAGCCGCTGACGATCGTCACCAGCGTTACCATGCTGATCAATCTCTGTTTTCAACAACTTAACCTGCTCAGATAGAGATTGTTGGCGGCTCATCACCACAGTAGCCATATCATTAAATAGTTTAGCAAGCTTACTAAACTCATCAGGTCGTGAAATAACATGGGCTAACGTCCGCGGATTAAACCGATTACGCTTAATCTCATCTGCCGCTTGATTTAGCTTATTAATGGGACGAATAATATGCAAGGCTGCGGTTAGCGCTAACAAAGAAGCAATCACTGTAATACCAATACCAATAAGTAGGGTATGTTGAGCTGTCTCTCGAATTTTGGCCATATAGTCATCTTGAGGAATGGTGACTCCAATAATCCAATCAACTCCTAAGTCTTTTAGATGATAAATATGGGCGTGCTGCGTTTGCCCGTCTAAATCAAATCTAAAGGAGTACTGCTTTTTCATCTGATTCAGATCATCGATATTCTCTAACAGATGATTGACAGTTTCTCGTACCAATTCATTTTGGCTATTGTTTGCCGCTAGACGTAGTTTTTTGTCTCCTTGCACGATAAATGGCTTCTCATTGGCAGAAATTGCAATCAAATCTCCAGATGGCTCGATGATAAATGCTTTGCCATTAGGGCTAACAAATAAGTTTTTAAGGAAGTCACTGAGCTCAAAGAGGTAAACATCTATGCCAAATACCCCCTGTAGCTGGCCATTTTGATCAAAAATGGGTGTGGCACGAGTCAGGGTAAGATCCGCCCTAGAATTGGCAATATAGACCTGACTCCAGACAGGTTCTTTGTTGAAAGCGGCTTCTTTATACCAAGTTCTAACCCGAGGATCGTAGTCGAATACTGTCAGTTGGGTTGTTGGATTAGCCTTAGTATCCACTTCATAGGCAATGCGTTGAAAATTTGTGGTTTTATCGACAAAATCCATACGAGTTGAATCATCTTGACGTTCGCTGTAAACAAACTCACCCAACTCATTGCCATAGAAAAGATTATTAGTCAGTTCATCGGACTGGGTGAACGTCCAGAGAGTTTGCCCCAACTGACGAGTATCTTGAATATTGAGATTGCCACTAGCCACCTCGGTCTCAATTACAGAAGCAATCAGCGATGGTTTGGTCAAGTAGCTGTCAACCTGTTTTTCAATATTGGCAGCAACTTCTGTACTAATTTTTCCCACTAGCTCATCTACAGCTTTCTGACCGTTACGAAAAGCCAACCCGCTCGTCAAAAGAATGCCAGACACTAAGGGGGTGACCACACACAGGGGCAAACTCCAGCGAATAGAAACAAGCTGTTTAGTCGCATTAACTCCGGTAGTTATCCCGGTGGCTAGAGAACTTTTGAATTTAGCTGTCATAGGAGTGATTGCTAGGGTTAGAGGCTTTGAATCAAGCCAAGAATCTCCTACTAACATGCCCGTAGTCGCTACAGCATCAACATAATTTGCTGATTCCACCGGACTCCTATCTTATTCACCTGAAACTGGATGACTATTTTTCACTTCTCAAAGGAGAGAGAATAGCAAAAACGATCTGCTCGCGAGATTGTTTCCCCATGTAAGATGGGGGACTGATCATGGGTGTAAGCCGTATAGCGATACACAATCAGTGGTTGACCTAAGGGCACTTCTAAATAACCACTGATTTCATAGTCAGCATGCGTGCATTCAATGACTGCATCAACCTGCGCAATGACGATTCCATGAGCTTCAAGGGTTGGAAATGTCATTTGCCGCTTCAGCTGAGCACCAAACTGCTGCCCCAGTTCCAGTACAAGATAGCTGACATCCACTGCACCAACGACGCCATCCATATGCAGCAGTTTTTTTTGCAGATAAACTGTTGACTTATCAGGCAACTGTAAGGATGTTTGCACAGCGTTAGAAGGACGAATTTTTCTAAAAGTAAGATTTTCAAATGTGAACTGAATCCCTTTACGTGCTAGATCTCGTTCTAGAAAAACCAAGGGGCTAGATAATGCATAGGCGACCTTTTGCCTGGGAGTGACAAAAACACCCCGCCCCTGTTGCGCTTGTGCCAACCCCTGACTAACTAGGTTGGCCACAGCTTGTCTAACCGTAATCCGACTGACATTAAAAGCCTCCATCAGCTGATGTTCGCTGGGCAATTTTTCACCAGGCAAGTAATCACCTGCTTCAATTTGCTGGCGAAGCTTCTCCGAGATAGTGATGTGTAAAGGAACAGATGTTGACGACATATGGAAGAGTGCCTATGTCAGGATTTGATGAAATATCACCTAGCCTTGTTATAGCAGCTATGGTGTGCTACTTTTTACTTGTTATAACAAGTGTTTCAAGAGTTCAAGATGTCAGAACCGTTGAGCACTTGTCCCATCAACGTTGGAAAGATGTTAACTGACTCGACTCAAGCCCCTAACGTATCGGTGTCGAAACCTCATAAAATCTTGGATGTTTGTGAGCTTAAGACATTGAATACACGCACTAATCTGGACGGTGTAGCTAGGTTAGCCTTACATGTAGTTGTGCTTGGTGTCAGTGGCTACCTGTGGGGAAGTGCGTCCAGTTGGCTAAAGTTTCCCGCCCTGTTGCTCTATGGGATCGGCCTTGCCATGATGTTTTGTCCAACCCATGAATGTGTTCATCGAACAGCATTTGCTAATTCTAGGACCAATGATGTTGTGGGATGGTTAGCGGGTCTATTATCGTTCTATAACAGCACGTTCTATCGTTATTACCATAAGTGGCACCATCGCTATACACAAATTGCCGGAAAAGATCCAGAACTGGATGATCCTAAACCTGAAAATCTAGGCCAGTATCTATGGCGGCTAAGTGGTGCTTCTTGGTGGTACGACAAAATTAAAGGTCATCTAAAGATTTCTTTTGGGCAACTGGAAGATTATTACTTTTTGCCACAAAGTTCCTACGGAGACGTGATCTCGTCAACTCGGCTACAGTTAGGAACATATATTGCGATCGCACTACTTTCCACGGCCCTAGGGCATCCCTGGTTTATTGTCACCTACTGGTTGTTGCCACTGGCGTTAGGACAGCCATTCCTCAGATTTGTACTCATTGCAGAGCATACAGGGTGTACGAATGATGATAATCCTCTCACAAATACACGCACAACATTAACGATATGGCCGCTCCGACTCTTGATGTGGAATATGCCCTATCACGCTGAACACCACCTTTATCCGTCGATTCCATTTCATGCGTTGCCCAAGGCTCACCAAAAACTGAAAGATTCTTTCTCTCGAGTCGATTCAGGATATTTCCAGGTGAATCGATCAATTATTAGCGCTTTGCAATAAGAGAGAACATTAATCCTTTCTCTCCTCAAAAGAGGTAGTTTCCCTTTGGATAATCCCCCCTGTCACCTGTCTAGGAAGAGATTAACGTCTTGATTTGAGCATTGAGCATTGAGCACTGCATTTACTTCATTCGTAAACAGAATCATGACGTCTCCTAACAGCTTTGTTTTGAAAGAGTTTCCACTACAGTGTGGTGTAGTGTTGCCTGAAGCAGAGATTATCTATCAAACCTATGGAGAGTTAAATTCAGAGCGCAGTAATGGGGTACTATATCCCACATCTTACGGAGCACAGCACAGTGATGTTGACTGGTTGGTGCGTCCAGAAAGTATTTTGGATCCCACTGACTGGTTTGTAATTATGCCAAATATGTTTGGCAACGGCCTTTCCACATCGCCTAGCACCTGTCAGGATGCCAAGCGACCAGGGTTTTACTTCACCCACTATGACAATGTGCGAGCCCAAGCTGCATTGTTGGACAGCTTAGGCATTGATCAGTTAGCCCTGGTATACGGCTGGTCCATGGGAGCCCAGCAGGGATATCATTGGGGTGCACTTTATCCAGAGCGGGTGAAGCGGATTGCAGCATTGTGTGGCACCGCTAAAACTACTGATCATAATCGGATTTTTCTCTACAGTTTGAGGGCTGCTTTACAGGGTGATCCCACCTGGAATGGTGAGCGATTTGAAGGGATACCGGAAAAAGGGTTTCACACGTTTACTCAGATTTATGCCAGCTGGGCTGCGTCGCCAGCTTATTATCGAGCAAAGCCTTATCTGGCATGGGGCTATGGGTCGTTAGAAGACTATCTGCTGCGGAGTTGGGAAGCGGGTTATCGACGGCGCGATCCGCATAATTTACTGGCAATGATTGAGACGTGGCTACACTGCAATGTGGGAGATAATCCCATCTATGGGGGTGACTATGTTAAAGCAATGGGGTCAATTACGGCCAAGACCTTGGTGATGCCTGCTACAACAGATCTGTACTTTACACCGGAAGATTGTGAGGCAGAGGCCAAACTAATCTCCGGAAGTAACTACGTTCCAATTCGTTCCATTTGGGGCCATCGAGCTGGCAATCCTTACCAGAATCCTGAAGACGAGATCTTTATTAAGCAAACGGTTGAGATGTTGCTAGCCAGTTAAAGAGACGTTCCATGGAACGTCTTACATCATTACCCCATCACTCATCTACCCATCGACAGCCCCAACCTGGGGCTTTATTTTGTGCAGTCCCCTTATTATCCCCTCAGCCAGTTCAATCCAAACGGCAGAGATTTTTCTGCTGCACCATCAGGGGTTTCTGAAGAGAATTCTGCCGGATTTTGATCATACCGATTACGTATTGGAATAGCTGGTCCTTGGGCATCACCGACTAGCGCCGCTGTCTTTTCTAGGGCCATCCGCAACCGCTTTCCTGCATAAATCGACATGTCGCGGGGGACATTGACCCGGTCTCGCAGATAGCGCAGACCATTATCGCTCCCCTGGGGTGGTTCACACGCTTCCCCCGTCATCAAGTTGGTGAGAGCACAGCGCAGGGCTTCATCAAACATCTGATCGTCTGTGGGGTTGACGCGAATAATATTGCCACGATGTTTTAATACCCGATGCAGTGCTTCCACACGAGAGTTTTCGGGTTCAGGGTAGCCCACATCCGGTAGACCCAACCAAGGTCCCTGGTCTACCCGTTGTTGATTAGCCCTGGCCTCGGGTTCGCCATTTTCCCAGCAGCCTCCCATTTGGGGTGGGAGGTCATGGACATGGGTATGAAAATCACTCTGGGTACCGCGATAGGTGGGGCGAGTTTCCATAGCGTCAAACCAGGCAGCCAAACCAGGATTCTCTTCGCGCATGGAGTAGCCTTTGTAGTAAAACAGGCTGGCATTCATGCGCTCCACGTAGGGGGTAAATACCAGGTCGACAACACTGAATTTTTCTAAAAAGTACGGGCCAGGAGTAGCCGCTAGCGCTTCTTCCACCTTAGCTACCACAGCCACAAATTGCTCGCGGTTAAACTGCTCCTGACGGGCAGAGCGAACGGGTTGGCACAGCCAGCTACACCAGGCACGGAACAGCAGGCGCTCTAACCGTCGCAGGGGAATTGCCTGGGGAGCCAACATGCTTACGGTCAGTGGTCCAAATGCCTGCTCCAGAGCGATTAGAATATCATCGCTTTCTGTAAGTCGCTTTCCATCTAACTCTACCCCAGGCAGCGTACCTGAAGGCACCTTCTGTTTATACCAGGCTTCAGCCTGGCATAGTTTAGCAGAAAAGTTTTCATCAAACTGGATAGCAGGCAGCATCCCAGATGGGACAAGGGCTTTATACCATGTTTCTTTGGTGCCATAACAGAACATGGTTACTTTTTTAATGGCATAAGGAATTTGCTTTTCCTCTAGCCATAGCCACACCTTCTGGCAGTAAGGGCACCATGCGTGGTTGTCCCTGAACAGCGTTAGCAGCGGCTCTTTTTGACCGAATAATCTCAGCGTTGCTTGAGGATTTGTTGGGCCATTGATGCGATCACGTTGAATTGTGTCTAGCGCTTCTAGCTCGGTCCAAGACAGTGGTTGAGTAGTCATGCTTGCGTATTGAATGCTGACTACTCCAAGCTAACGCTAAACGCACCACCCTAGGAGGTCACTTCAAGGCGTTTGCAAGCTTTACCACACTTTTGGTAGTCCCCTTATTTGTCTGATGTCGCCATTGATTAAACCAATTTAGTGTTGCTTGCAACCCAGTAAATAATGAATATTCTGCCGTGTATCCTGTACGAATCAGGGCCTTGTTACAGCCTACCCAGTGAGATGGATCGCCTCCTCTTTTATTGCCTTTAAAGGTAATACGCTCGATGCTTTGATGGGCCATCGTGACAATTAGATAGGCTAGATCACGAATTGCCGTACCGTTACCAGAGCATACATTAAATATGGGTGCGCCAATTCTTGTCTGGCTAGTCAACGTTGCGAGTGCGCGTGTGGCATCCTCAACGTGAATGAAATCTCGCACTTCCCGACCACTGCCAAATAACGAAATGGGTTCATCGGAAAGCAACGTCCTATGCAGAATGTCAAACACCACTTGTTTTTTCTGTCTTGGTCCATAAATAGAAAAAAGACGTGCGATCGCAGCTTCAAACCCATAAAGGTCTGAATAGACGCGGATGTACTCTTCTGCGGCTAATTTACTGACACCATAGGGGGAAATAGGTCTAACAGGTGTCTCCTCAGTAATTCGATGGGTGGGGGGCTCACCATATACAGCCGCTGAAGACGCAAAGATAAAACGACCTCTGAATTCACAGTTGCGCAGCGCATCGAGTAAATGGACGGTGGCAACTAAGTTTTGTGAAAAGTCTTGAGTGGGCCATATGATAGAACCTGAGGCGTTGGCCATGCCCGCTAGATGAAAAATCGTATCAAACCGTTGATCGGCTAAAAACTCACCAAGCTGTGGAGTGAGTAGATCAAGTTGGACAAATTGATGCGGCAGTTTTAGCCAACGCCCATACGCTGAGTTGCTCGCCGCAGGTGGATCAATGTCAATGCCCGTTACATGGGCACCAGCAATGGTTAGCTGATCGCACAGTGCCAGGCCTAAAAAGCCACTCACGCCTGTAATAAGAACACGCTGACCACGTAAAAAGGTATGGATCATGGAGCCATATATTTAAAGTACATGTTGGGGCACGGGCGTTTGTTCTAGAAATGTGAAAAAGCTTTTTTCCAATGCCTCAACACAAGACAAGTCATCATAGAGGCGATGCTTATTCTGTGCCATTTGTTCTGTTACCACCTGACGCCATTGCTTGTTGCGCCCGAGACAGATGGCAATTTCCCCATAGTGCTCAACGCTGGTTGCCACCGTTGAGATCACGCCCATTTGTTGTAAAATTGCGCTGCTGACGCGCCCACGGACAAACTCTCCTGGCATCGTTACAACCGGTAAATCATGGGTGATTGCTTCCAGCGTTGTGGTTGTCCCAGCGACGTCAATGCTGTCTAGAAAAATGTCTCCAAGCGCATTGAGACGATGGTAATTAGCATCTGACAATGTCGGTTGCATCACCACAAACTGATCCATATCTAGCTCAGCGTCAGAAAAAGCTTGTCGCAAGCGATTTTCAAAAATACGTGTCAATGCCTCCGAGGACTTATGCTTGAGGAAAACAAATTGGCAATCGCCAACGGCCTTTGCAATCTGAGGGTAGAGGCGATCATATTGCGGCAGGTATTTAAACAGGGATTGCAAACATAGATAAACAACAGATGATGATCGCAATCCATATGCTTGTCGCTGTAGATCCGCTCCGGTAACCTGGGACGGCGTGTAGTGAATGGACAGATTGGGCAATCGAATCAATTTTTCTGTGTGATGGTGTTGTGCATTCCTGGGTTCTAGCAAGTCGCCACTCAAGTAATAGTCCATGGTTGGTAGACCGCTGGTGACATAGGTGCCCCAAGTAGTGCATTGAATGGGAGCGAGGCGCAGCGCTGATAGCTGAATGCTGATCTTATCCATACTGACTTCTGGATAAAGCAAGACGTGGGGATGATCGGTGCTGATAATCTGGCCCCAGGCTTCGATGGATCGTGTCCCATCTGTGTAGGAATGCAGTAGCGATCTCGCCAGGTCTGTTGCGTGATCTTTTTTTGTCCCTAACGAATAGCCAAATAGTTGAAACCGTTCATGATTTAGATGCTGCAACCACCCCTTTAAAATCACTTTCCATACAGAATGGTTGTGAAAATGACCGAAAACAATGCCGATCCGTAGTGGCTCTGTTGTGTTATGAACAGGTGTCTTGGGAAATGGTAATGGGCGTTGATAATACCATTGTGGATAGCGTGCTGCCATAATATGACAGACCACATCTCCATAGAGTCTCTGCAACTCAGTATCGTCATACCCTTGATAGATCAAGTAAAACGGACTCACGGTACCGACAACCGTCGCCAGTTCGGCAACAGCCTGTGTTGGAGCCTTCTGCAAACGTTGGTGCAGCTCAAGCAGCTGACTATGATATCGATGTCGGCTGGACAATACCTCTTTTTGTGTTCGATAAATAATCGGGATCTGTAGCATGCAGGCAAAATAGCGGGCGGCTAGAGAATCCGGTTCAAGTGCGATCGCCTGATCACAGCATTGCAAAGCTTGTTCAGATTGGCCAAGATGATGATACGCTTTCGCCAGACCCAAATAGCTCTCAACGTTCTCTGGCTCAAGCGTTAACGCTTTTTCGTACCAGCCAATGGCCAACACACTTAGTCTTGGCTCGGGCGGGTGATTCAGATACAACGTGGCCATTTGATGGCAGTCAGTTACCGTGTCCTGGTTTGTGCCCATCATGCGACCACCTTCGTACAAACATTTGCACAGGCCAACGTGATGGCTAACGCTTCCGTACCCCGCTCAAACCCTGTTGCCTGATCTACAGCTTCCGTAAGACGTTTCAAATCGAGATATTGAGCGACAGTATGGAAACGTGGGTCCGCCCGGAGCTGTTCGAGCAATTCTGGTAAGGCCGCGACCATCACCTGGCCAATCACATCAAAGGCCGCTTGCTCTACTTTAGAACGATTCCACCGGATCTCTTGGGGAAGTATCCCCCCCACGGCGCGGCGCATTAAAGAACGCGTCCAGCCATTTTGCACAAACTGCTCCGGCGGCACCCCCAAACAAAACTCTAAGATCCGCCGATCTAGCAGTGGATAACGGTAAGAGACACCTTGCCTGGCCCCATTGATGGCCCAGGATTCAAGGCGCTTAGTAATGTGACCGTTGTCTAGCCAGCGCCACTGCATTTGTTGCACACCAGGACGCTCACGCAAAGCCACGCCCCGTAATCTTCGCACCGCCTGCCCATGGGCATCGGCAAACTGAGGATTGATCCAGCTCTCTGGATAGCGGCTGTGTCGCCCCGCCAGCATCACGGCAATGGGCTCTGGGATCAGAGGGATCAACACTTTTTCGTAAAACAGACGGGCATATCGCGCCGTTTGTCGTACTTGTGAGATATTATCGCTTGTCTTTGTGAAGGCACACAATTCATGGTGCAGCTGTTGCCACCGGCCTTGCAAGAACTGTGAAGAGAGACACCCCCAACCATGTCCTGTCACCGTTTCATCACCGCCCCATCCTGAAAGCATCACGTGCACGTGATCCTGGCTAGCCTGCTGCAAGACAAGTTCTTCTCGCAGCATCATTTCGTAGGGCACACGGGTAAAATCACGCCGATACGTGCGCACAACATCCTCTACACTGAGGTCGATATAGTTACAATCAATGGCATACTGACGGCAGAGTGTTTGGATAAGATCATGTTCATTTCCAGCTGGTTTATTGGTTCGACTTGGCTGAGGTGACCAGGAATAGGCCTTCAGCGTTTTGTCTTGGTGCTGTAGCAGCTGCGATGCAATGGCGACAATAGTGGACGAATCTAGCCCACCGCTTAGGTGCGCACCAATGGGCAGATTTGTTTGGATGCGGCATTCAACAGCCTGGAACAACAAGTCTCGTAACTGTTCGGCATAGGCCTCATTGGATGGCAAGCGAACGTCGCGGATATTGTCTAAAGACCAATAACGACACAGCCGGCTCGTCTCTTTTGTCACCGACAGGTGGTGGGCAGGGGGGAGCTTGAAAATATTGGCCTGAAATGTCTGATGCTTCTCAGCAAAATACGTATCTTCTTGGAGATGCGCAGCTAGCAGCGGCTCGTTCAACTTTTGAGGCACGGAGGAACAGGCCAGCATAGCTTCGATATCTGAGGCAAAGACAAAGCAGCCGGGAGTGTCATAATAAAAAAATGGCCTCAGCCCCATATGATCCCGACCGCAAAATAATTCTTTGCGTTGCTGATCCCAGATAACAAAAGCAAACGCCCCAACTAGCTGCCCAACGCAAGCTTTCTGCCACTTCGCGTACCCTAATAGAATTAAGTGGCTATCAGTGAGTGTGCGACGTTCACTCACGGGAATCTTCAATATCTCGTATAATTCTTCCCGATTATCGATCCGTGCATCGGCTATGATAAACAGTCCTAAAGCCTGTGGATGGGTAATCGGCAAATGCTCAGGATTTGATGTAGAGTCTAGGTCACAAAGAGAATAACCGAATCCGATCTCCTCTCCGATCTCCTCAGTGCAGTGGGCGCGAGTGCCCGTTGGCCCCCATAGCTTTATGATGGCTCGCATGGCCCCCAATGTTTCAGGGGTGACAGGTTGGCCGTTTTTGTGAAAAATCCCAAAAATGCCGCGCATAGTCTACTTACCGTGTCTACTTACCGTAAAATGCAACAACCTGATATTGAGCAGCGATCGCCCCGCCCGTAACCATTTGCCCCCCCACGCGTAGCCAAGCGTGCGCTGCCAGTTGGGCACCTTCGTTGCTGAGTCCTAGATAGAGCGTACTGAAAATCCCACGCATCCGCAGCATGAGCTTTCCTGAGATAGCTTGTGCCAAACAGTTACTGCGCCAAGGCGTGTAAGGGCTTACCATAGTGATAGCTGTGGCAATCTGTTGGGCAATCAGCTGGTGAGACCCCGTGCAAACTTTAGGCGTTTCACAATTCAGATGGCCAAGACAAGGGCCGAGAAGACGCAACGGTAAAACAAGTACCACACAGCGAGACAACGCCAGCAGTACAGTTGCTTCCAACAACATGAACTGTGTTGCCATCGGCAGGTTAATGTAGCGCCCTACTCTATAGCGCCATCCTGGTAGAGCCCTATCTATATTGCTGTGCACTATGATTCAACAACATGGGCTACTTTTTCATCGATCATCCGCTGTAGAAAAGCTTGTGTATCAGCGAGACAAGTATCCGCTGATACCGCATAACGTTCCTGCAAGACTGCGCAAATCTCAGCAATTGTTACAGGGTGCTGTATTAAATGCCAGATCTCGCTCCCCACAGAGTCGAGCGCGAAGTAATTATCTGTCTCCAGACTCATCATCATCACTTCGTTGCCTAAGTTAGCTGCGATGAGGTCTTCTTTTTGCACAATTTTAGTTGTCAGCTCAAGCATTTACGTCTCCCAGGGGCATGTGTGAAGTGCATCTCGATTATGCAAATAAAGCCCTCGTCTTCAACCCATCTCTCTCAGAATCTATCGATGCTGTTTTGACTCAGTAGATATCATGAAGGTCTACAAGCACCAGCTTCTACATTAGGGATGAAAGGACCGCTGTTGGTATCCTTAACGCTAATTTTCTTTAGCTCGGGAGCTGTCCATTGTTTTTTATGGGTAGATGCTTCGTTTTTCATTCTGCTCAATCCTCGTTAATGATTTTAATGTTGCAAAAGGGTGTTTAGCATCCCTTTCGAGATGCTACTAATTCATATTTCCCAAATTCACAAAGAAAACTTAGTCTAAACCAGGTCTAACGGTAAAATTTAAATTGATTATCCGCAGACTCAGAAGCCCTTTAAAGAGAATGTACTTTCTGCAATAGTGTGATCTGATTTATCAGTGAAAAACCATTCCTAGGTCGTGTTAGCTGGCATATCTGGCCAGCACGAATCAGTTCAGCTGTCTGCCTAAAGAGTCGTTTTTGTACGCCCAACGCTTGGGTGTACTCCCCTCGAAAGACATTCTTAACAATGGCAGCTGTCATCTCTGGCAGTGATAGTGGTGTGATGTCCACGGTCTCAACATCGGCTGGGTTAAGCAAATAGATCATTCTCAGGGCGGTGGGCACTGACGCCAACTCATCCTGTAATAAACGCGAATACTTATCTTCCTTTTGCCATACCCTTTGCATCAGTTTTTTATTGTGTCCCAGCTGCTGGATGGTGTCATGCCATAATCTAAGCTGGGCCATGCCTGGCAATACCTGGAACCCACGGCCTGGAGAAAACTCAAGAGCACATAGATCTTCTGCCAGCAGTTTATACCCAGCATCGATCAAGCCTGCTGCCAGGGTTGATTTTCCAGAACCAGATGGTCCCATAAAAATTAAGGCACCTTGGTCAGTTGCGATCGCGCTTGCATGGAGAATCAGCTGATGGCGTTGATGGAGTAATGCACCAATGCATTGGGAAAACAAATACAACCGGATAAGATTATCAGAACAACCTGCATGGGGCTGAACCACAATCTCACAGCCATTGGTGACGTAATAATTAGCGATATTGTCAAGACGCAATAGATACGCGTCTGGTTTAACCTGACTAAATCCATCATCAAGCTGGTGACCCTCTAAGAGTCTAGGGACAGGGCCAACTCTGATGACAATATCGGGGGGTGAGTGAGTGGCAGCAATGGGCAATAGTTCGGGGCATTCGAACTCCGATACGATGTGCAACCCAAATCCACAATAATGATGAAAATGATTGTTTGGATGGTGTAGACGTATCTTCAATTGTTCAGTGGTTTTTGTCTCTAAATCGATCCACATCCTTTCCCCTTTAAAAAACCAGAATCCTGGATTTAGATTTTTCAGATAAATTAGGAGACGATTACAATAGACTAAAAATCTCTACTACTCAGATCTTGCCCTAAGGTCGGTTGTGAAGCTCGAACCCACGCTGGGTTAAAAACCCAACGCTAATTGAGGGCTGTCCACTCAAGGGACAAGATTGGCTGGACAGCTCTAAATAGAGAGCTTTTAGGGATTCTTTAACCGCTTGAGCGGTTTTGAGCCAGTTAGCCTTGCGACTTTGAGTCTAAGGCGGGTTAATGCTTCCTTGCCAGGTGCAAGATCTCAGTACTAACTTAATGGTCTTACAAAAAGAGGATCTCAACGATTGTGTAAGCTGCCATCAGTAGTTATACGAATGTTGTCTAAATCAATCTTTGGACTGTTAAAAACCCTTGGGCAACAAGTTAATATTGAATGAAATTTATGTATTTTTACAAGTGTTTTACCGGTGAGGGTCGAGTATTATTCACCTGTTTTGTTGAGTATGTGTAAAAATCGAAAGTTATTATTATCTTAACTAGGTTAGTTCGTAAGTTCCGTACGCTATGGAGTTTAGATGTCGAGAGCCGATGGCTGTTACTACAGACTTTTCTGCTCTTGCCATCAGTGGCCCTATCCTTAAAATTCTGGGGGCTAAAGTTCACCCAAGCAATATTAGTAAAACTGTTCCCTATCCCAGCTTCGCCGCCACCTAATCATTCACACCGGCTTATTACCACAACTCGGATGGTGCAGTTGGCGGTAAAATACTGTCAGCCTTGGGCTAACTGTTTAAAAAAATCATTAGTATTATGGAGCTTACTACGAGCTCAGGGGATTGATGGCCAGTTGCGCATTGGGGTGCGACAAGATGCCCAAAAATTTGAAGCCCATGCCTGGGTAGAGTGGCAAGACTTGATCCTGGGCGATCGCCAGGATGTGCGGGAAAGATTTGCCATGTTTGATCGCCCCATTGACATTTCTTCTTTGTAAGTAAATTAAGTAAACAAGATGTCGATTCAAACGGCCTTACAATTTATTCAGCATGTTCGTAGCAATGAGACAGTTCAACATCAGCTTGAATCGACGGATCTACAGGTGGGGTTAGCCTCGTTGGTAGATATCGGAGCTATGTATGGCTTTGAATTTACGATGGAAGAACTGCAACAGGCGCACAGACATGACTGGATGATGCGCTGGGTTCATTTTCAGTCTTACTGAAAATGAACAGGCAAAGCGTTCAATCCATGGACACTGATATCGAGCTTGGCCTACTTGCTGAGGGTGGAGAGAGCCATTCGTGGGCAAACCATAAATATCCTTTTGCTTCCAAGGGAGAGTGGGGATGATAGACCACCTTGATGTGGCTGACGCGGCGGCTCAGGCTGGTAAAACAGTTCTGAGGGCGCAATAATGAGGCCTTAATCAACTCCCCCGGCCAATGGGTGGGGATAGTCATGGGGGTGGTTTGTCCTGGCCATTGCAAAAAAGCTTGTCGCTTGGCAGGCGTACAGTATCCCTGATCAACGAGGGTATCTAAAAAATTGGCCCAACCGGGTTCATCCTGGGGCTGCTTTAGGAAAATACATTCAAAGCCTAACTTGGGATATACCTGTTGCCCCACATCCAGGCACACCGTGATCCGATCCACTTGGGTCGCTAGTTTTGTCATAAGTGACTCGATTTCATCGGTTTGGCCTAGCCATTTTATCCGTTGTAAGTACGGGACCAACAGCTCCGGCTGTA
This sequence comes from Leptothoe sp. EHU-05/26/07-4, assembly GCF_043421015.1. NCBI lineage: Bacteria > Bacillati > Cyanobacteriota > Cyanophyceae > Nodosilineales > Cymatolegaceae > Leptothoe > Leptothoe sp. EHU-05/26/07-4. The sequence goes on along the minus strand of NZ_JAXSQV010000002.1, from coordinate 936,370 downwards.
GGCGCTTGACATTCACCCGCAATGCCTCGACAGAACGGGACAACATGACGCCAATATGGCTGACGAAAGTACCTTCTGGACAAGCCGTAAAGCAACGTTTTAACGAATCCTGCCAGGGTACCCAAGTGGATCCCAGAAGACTATCCAATACTTGGCTGGCCTGAACAAATGATTGGGATGGATCTGAAAGATGGGTGGGTAAAGCAAAGAAGAGCGAGGGCAACAGCCGAGGGTTTGAGACATCACTGTCAAACTCAAGCCAAATCTCTGGAATGCTGTCATGAAGACTGGAGTCGGGATCCGACCAGTGATGGAGGAAGGTCTGAATGTGGTTCCATAGCGGATTAATTGCCAAGGATGGCTCGGCAAGATATTTTTTCAATAGCGCTGGTTCATCATTGCCAGATATGACACATTGTTGAATGTCCACCTGGGGTGAGTTGTCCCCTAGACGACACTCAAATCCACCCCGTAAAATCGGGGCCATCTGACTGGCAAGGATTTTGAGCCCAGGCACCTGGTTTGGCTCCAATAATGCGGCGGAGAGTTGGGGTAAGAGTAAGTCAATGGATTCAGCAAATACAGCCGTCATCGGTTTTAGGAGTGTTATGCGCAAGTTAACTAGCTGATGCCTTCGTTAACCTGGAAATGGGCTGATTAGCAACTAACGTTAAGCCATAAATACGATAGCGCCATAGAGTTAGACCTTCAACAGTTAGGTCTTTATGATCACCATAATGGGTCATTAATCCCATTTAGTCTTCAGATAGATCGGGTTAATCTTTCCTTTAGGTGATTCAATAACTCCCATGGTGTACATAATTTTGCGTAGGGGCCTACGCCTGCTTTACTGCAGTGATTTATGTGTTTTTACGAGTGTTTTTACAAGTATGTTTCACTTATCATTCGTTTGTTTTGTTGAGTATGCGTAAAAACCGAAAATCATAATTATCGTAACCGTGGACAATCCAGAAACTGTAGTCCTTGCTTTAAGAGTACATGTGAGCCGCTCACATTTTTGAACTTTTTCTAATACTATGAGTGGTTTTGTTGCTATTCTCAATGGAGAGGGTCACCCCCTTGACTGTTCTTTGCTTCAGCAAATGACAGATTTAATGGTGTTTCGCGGCCCAGATGCCCAGAATATCTGGAGTGAAAGTTATGTGGGGCTTGGCCATGCTCTGTTGCGCACCACTTGGGAATCTGAGCAAGAACGGCAACCCCATAGTTTAAATGGCACGGTTTGGTTAACTGGAGATATCCGTCTCGATCGCCGTCAGGGGGTAATCGATCAACTCCGCCAGGCTGGGTGCATGGTAAAATCAGAGGCCGCCGATGTTGAACTGGTTTTACAGGCCTATCAGGTTTGGCAAGAGAATTGTTTAGACAGACTGAGTGGAGATTTTGCCTTTGCCCTATGGGATAGTCCCCGGCAGCGTCTGTTTTGTGCGCGGGATCAGTTTGGGGTGGTGCCGCTCTATTATGCCACCGTTGGTAACGGTGTCATTGTCAGCAACCATTTGAATTGCCTAAGGCTGCATTCGCACGTGTCCGATTATTTGAACGAGCAGGCGATCGCAGACCTACTGTTGTTCAGTATGAATATGGATCGCAGCAGTACCACCTTTGCCGATATTCAACGGTTGCCCCCAGCTCACACCCTGATATGGTCCGCAGGCAAGGTGCGTATCCAGCAGTACTGGCAGTTGCCAGAACAGGTGGAAATGCTCCACTATAAAGACCCACGGGAGTATATCGAACACTTTCGAGAATTATTTGACCGGTCTGTGGCCGATCGGCTGCGTACCGATCAAGTAGGTACCCATTTAAGTGGCGGCATGGACTCCACTAGTATTGCGGCCACGGCCCATGGTTTGTTGAAAACAACTTGTGGCTTTAAGGTTGACCTCCGGGCCTACGCGATTGTTTACGACCATTTGATCGAAGAAGATGAGGGGACCTATGCGGCACAGGTTGCTCAACAGGCTGGATTGCCCCTGGAATACCTTATTGCAGAAGATTTTATTGAGCAAGCTCCCCCAGAGAAACCAGACTATCGTTATCCTGAACCTCTCCTAATTCCCACCCAGGTGGCAGAGGTGGAGATTATTCGCCGGGTAGCCACCTATAGCCGCGTCTTACTGCAAGGATTTGGCGGGGATCCCGCCCTTTATCCAGTGCCCATAAATCTATCTCAGTTACTACAATACCAGTATTTTATTCCTAATCTCCTGGGCTGTATGGGAACACTTCGCTCAAAGCTCCGCCTCCGAACTCGCCTTAATCGATGGCTTGGAAGAGACCAAACGATGGTGTTACCTGGCTGGTTTAACCCAGATTTTGCTAAACGAACGGACCTAGCCGCAAGATTGCAAGAACAATTGACGATATCACGACAACTAGAACGCTATGGGATGGCCGATGAACCCCTTTGGTCTAACATTTTTGGCTGGTCTGACCCTGGCTTCAGCGGCTTCCCCGTTAAATCGCGCTTTCCCTTTTTCGACTTGCACCTGGTGTTATTTTTACTGTCCGTCCCATCAACCCCCTGGTTCCAAAGTAAGTTCTTGTTACGGGAAGCGATGCAGGGGCGATTGCCAGATTCTGTGCGACAGCGGCCTAAAACCCCTTTAGGTGAGTCTCCCCATTACAAGTTGATGCAACAGCGAGGCATCCAACCCTGGATGACAGAATTAATTCATACCACTGCGTTAACACCTTATATTAAGTCGGAACAACTATTACAAACGTTGCAAAAGCCTGAAACTCTCACTCCCCTGGGCTATAATCAGGCATCAAGCGTTTTACAACTTGCTTATTGGCTATGCCATTCATAGCATCCATAGGCTGAGTTTCATTTCAGTCAAGAATAACGGCACTCAAGTACCATACTACAGGATGATTATCATGTCTCAAACGACTCCTAATAAGACACCAAAATCAGGCAAGCGTCTATACCATTCTCCTAAATTCGATAAATTAGGTAAAGTGAGTGAGCTTACGCTGACTAGCACAACATTTGTGGGTTCAGACGGTGGCAGTGGAATTTTCCAATATGCTTCATAGCTGACGTTTTGAACGGTCTATATCTGTGCCTCAACAAGCTTCTAAGCAGAATAAAACATACAGGATTTATGGCCTGACCCTCCAGGTAAATCGATGTTTGCCTAATCTCATCTCCGCTAGCCCTGATTTACCCATTGATGTCAAAGTTGACTTAATGAGTGGAGAGAAATCCCAGATACCGTCTCCTGATGTTGAGTTTGTGTCGTCGGGATTGACGGTTATCACCCAGGCCGATGTGCCCCATTACCAACTTTGGTTTCGTGGCGATGGACAGCTTAATTTTGAGATCGATGCTCTGGGTACTGACATTTCAGTCACCTGGGATCGCTCGGTTCTAGAAGAAGTTACTGGTCTCTTAGTGGGACCCGTTTTAGCTTGTGTGTTGCGGTTGCGAGGTAGGTTGTGTCTTCATGCCTGTGTGGTTGCCATGGGGGAAAAGGCCATTGCCATCGTAGGTGACACCGGAGCCGGAAAATCGACTACAGCAGCAGCCTTGGTCAGTCAAGGCTATCCAATGCTGGCTGACGATGTGGCGGTACTGGACAATTTATCCCAGTCCTGGCATGTCCATCCGGGCTATCCTCGTCTACGGCTATGGCCTGAAACGATCCAGGCTGTATATGGATCAGAGGCTGATTTGACAAGGGTTTTTAGCTTTTCGGAGAAACGTTTTGTTGAGTTAACTCCCAGTGATTCTCCGGCGCTCAATAAAACGGCATGGAACTTTTATCCTCATCCCCTACCGTTGTCGGCTATTTATGTCTTAGATACCGTGAATAAAGATCAGCTGACAGCGGCAAAGCCAACAATCGAACCCATTTCCCCGGCTGCCGCTGTGATGCTGATGATGAGACATCGATCGGCTGGTCAGTTGATGAACGCGGATGCCGATCAGCAAGCTAGGGAATTTGCAGCGATGAGTTCTGTGGTCAGGGATGTACCCGTACGAAAGGTGAAACGCAGTCATAATTTGCAGGCACTGTCTCAACTCTGTGATGCGATTGTAGAAGATGTGAGGCTGAGTGCGGTCTAGAGCTGCAATGCCATTAACCCAGGAATTGTTAGATGACCATGGACACTGGAGTAGTCTTGGACTTAGATCGTTTTTATTCAACTGAATCGGTTCAGGCCTGGAAACAGATTATTGGTGAAGATTTACATTATCATTTTGGTTATTTTCGAGGTACTGAAACATTAGAAACAGGCTTAAAACAAACGGTTAGAAATTATTATCCCCATATTCCCTCGGGTTCAAACGTTTTAGATGTTGGCTGTGGTTGGGGTGGTCCGGCCCAACTATTAATTGCAGAACGGGAATGCACGGTCACTGGGATTACCTGTAGTACGGCCCAAATGAATTATTGTCAAAGCCTAGGTTTACAGGTATGGCAACAGAATTTAGATCAAGATTCTGGAAAAATTCCTGGCGATTATGATGTGATAGTTAGCCTTGAAATGATTTCCCATATTCAGGACAAATTAAGCTTGCTACATCGTCTACGTTCCTGTGGATCACGCTTAATTTTGTCAGAAAGCTGTGCGGCAGATGGTTATAGCGGTGATCGTTTAACATTTGGTAACTCCATTGTGCTTTGCACTGTTTCTGAACTGGTGCGCAATTTGAAGTTGGCAGGCTGGACTATTCAATCTATGCAAAATCGACGGGTTTACTCCCTACGGACGATCTTACTTTGGCAACAGAATTTTGAGCGAATCTATGGTGATTCTGAACCCCCTGGACAGCTTGGTGTTTTGCGTGGCCTGGTGGATACTGCGTTGCGATCGCCCAGAGGTTGGTGTCAGTCTTTCCCGTTGATAGACATCGTGGCAAATTGAGGTATTTCATTTAACGTTAGCTGCTAAAAAAGCCGAAATGGACTGTCTACCTTTTGACCCTCGATTACCAGAGTTTCGGGCCAATCCCTATCCTACCTATCGTTATTTGCAGACCCATCATCCCATTTATTATCGGCCTGACCATAACGACTGGTTACTGACGCGCTACGCTGATGTTGCAGACGTTCTCAAAAGTTCTAAGTTTGGTCGTACAGAACATCACCAGTCATCGGTAAAACAAATCAGCAGTCAACGGCCTCTGCATCGATTCTTCAAACTGCGTCAGGAAAGCCAAAACCTGATGGGCCTATGGTTAGTGCTGAGAAACCCGCCCGATCACAGCAGAATTCGTTCTCTTTTACATCATCCCTATCGGCCTGTTCAGGTTCAGGCCTTGCGATCGCATCTGCAAACAACAGTCCATACCCTGATTGATCAGGTCCAAGCTCAAGGCCAGATGGACCTGATTGCAGATCTCGCCTATCCCCTTACCCTCAGTTTAAACTGCAAAATCTTAGGTATTCCGCCCCAAGCTTGGCATCCCAAATTTAAGCAGTGGTCAGAAGATTTATCTGTAATTGCAGATATGGATGTAACCCCCATGGCAAGAGAGCGGGGACTATTAGCGATCGCAGGTTTAGCTGACTACTTTCAAAGTTGGTTTGATCAATGTCGCAACATTACTCAAGGCCAGGACAACTTAATTGCCACCCTGATGCAAGCCGTAGCCGACCATCAGTTAAGTGAAACAGAACTGCTCTCAACCTGTATATTCATGTTTACCGTTGGGCACTCTTCCACTGCAAATTTATTAGGCATAAGCATGCTCACCTTACTTCAACATCCGCATCAACTGCAGCTACTCCAGAGTGAGCCATCCTTAATGGGGACGGCAATTAATGAAGTCTTGCGTTATGACAGTCCGGTGCAGGGTGTCTCACGCCAAGCACTGGTGGATATTGAACTTGACAATCACATGATTCCACAGGGACAAGTGGTGAACTGTATTATCGCTGCCGCTAATCGAGATCCGGCTAAATTTTCTGAACCTGACGTCTTTAACATCAAACGCAGCCCCAATCCTTTCCTGTCCTTTGGCCAAGGCATTCATCTGTGTATCGGCAAACATATGGCTAAACTTGTGGCGGAAATCACCGTGGGGACTCTAGTACAGCGTTTACCTAAGTTATCCTTCGTATCCACAGCGCCAGAGGCTTTCGACTGGGAAGAGTCTTTTCTGGGACGGGGATTAAAATCATTGCCGCTCTCATTTTAATCAATCGAGCCAGCGTGATTATAAAGTAGCCAAGGAGGTTATGCAGCAATCAGTTCAACTAAACCATGGGTTAATAATTCGTCAATTAATGTTTCCACATCATGCTGTAGCAGTGTTGGCTCCACATCATATTCAGTTTGCAAGGTGGCGATGGCCATTTCAATGGACTCCTTCTCAATCAAGGTTTGCCACATATGAGTCCCCACATCATCCAGTCCAAAATATTCCTCAGTTTGAATATTTAACAACACAGACTCTCCGGCTAAGTCTTGAGCCAACACATGGGAGGTCACGGATAGTCCTTGATCTAACGAAAATTGCATCATAGTTTTAGGATTGTTGAACGAAATCGGGATCTGGAACCCATAGTCTGGAGAAAACTCAAGAGCGCAATTGATTCACATTCTTTTCCTGTGACAAACTAGAATCTTAGATTTAGATTTTGCAGATAATCTTCAGATAAACTTAGGGATCGATTACGGCAAGCCAAAAATCTCTACTAAATCAATGGTCTTACAACAAGAGGATCTCAACGATTGTGTGAGTTGCCATCAGTAATTATACGAATGTTGCCTGAATAATTTTCCAGACTGTCAAAAACACTTTTTATAGTATTAAATGAGTACGCTGAGCACTATTCAGGTCACACAGTCCAACCCAAGTCAGGAACTGAGATGCAGCGTTGGCTTCCAACCATTCTTCCGCAAGGAATATACCTTATTATTGCCATCAAAATTATTTGGCAAAGCGCACCGCAGTGGACATGTGTAAGCTCTCTATTGCTAGTGTTTCAGGGTCTGCTGCCTGCCACCTTTTTCTATGTCAGTAAAGTAATTGTAGACAATATTGGAGCTATCTTTAGTACAGCTCATGCCCTTCCCAATTCATGGCATAGCTATACTCACCTGATGCCATGGTTAGTAGTACTTGGGGGCATTGCCATTGTTGATATTGTCTTAACAAGCACCACTGACTTGGTCAACACGGCACAGGGTGAAAAAGTAACCAATAGTCTGCAAGATATTCTCCATGCAAAATCCATTGCCGTAGACTTGGCATACTACGAAAATCCTCAGTATTATGATGTGCTCCAACGGGCTCAAAATGAAGCATCGTTTCGCTGTAATCAAATTTTGAGTAGTCTGGCGAATGTCTTCAAAAATGCTGTTTTGCTAGCTGCCCTCAGTGGACTTTTGCTGTCTATTTCTTGGCAGATTATCGCTCTTCTAGTGGCTGCCTCCCTCCCTGCTTTGTGGGTTCGGCTGAAATATACCCGTGTCTTTTACCGCTGGCAACGTCGCCGTACAGCCTTGCAGCGCCAATCTTTTTATATGAGTCATTTGCTGACGGAGGCAAAGTTTGCTAAAGAAATTCGCCTGTTCAATTTAGGCTCATTTTTAAGACGTCGGTATCGCACAGTACAAACTAAAATTTATCGAGAAAAATTAGCGATCGCAACCAAGCAAGCTGTCTACAACTTTAGCACCCAGCTCTTTGGTGGAGTATTGTTGCTCGTTAGCTATGGCTATATTATTTATCGAGCATTTAACAACGAATTTACCTTTGGTGACTTAGTTCTTTATTATCAAGCTATGCAGCGAGGGCAAACCGCATTAAAACAGTTTTTTAATAGTTTGGCGCAACTCCATGAAAATAATCTATTTCTCAAAAATATCTTCGAATTTCTGGAACTAACGCCCCATGTGCTAGAACCTGAGCAGCCCCAAGTAATGCCCACCACATTTCAGAAAGGCATTGTTTTCAAGCAGGTTAATTTTAAATATCCCAACACTCAACGCCAGGTTCTGCACAACATTAACCTCAGGGTTGCCCCCGGTGAAACCATTGCCCTAGTCGGTGAAAATGGATGTGGGAAGACGACGCTGATTAAGCTACTTTGTCGGCTGTACGATCCCACATCAGGAGATATCTACTTAGAGAATAAAAATATTAAGCACTACGCAATTTCCGAGCTGCGACGACAAATCAGCGTTATTTTTCAAGACTATGCCAAGTACTATCTCACAGCCCGCGAGAATATTAGCTTTGGCAATATTGAACACCACCATGACGTTACACGGATCGAATCTGCGGCTCGTCAGTCTGGTGCTGAGTCAATTATTCAAACGCTTCCTAAGGGCTATGAAACTATTTTAGGCAAACTCTTTGATCAAGGCGAAGAACTAAGCATAGGCCAATGGCAAAAAATTGCCTTAGCCCGAGCCTTTTTGCGAGACTCACAAATTATGGTTTTAGATGAACCCACTGCCGCTATGGATCCCAAGGCAGAATATGCTGTGTTTCAAAAATTAAAAAGCTTAGCTCGTCACCAGGCGATTGTTCTGATTAGTCATCGTATGTCCACTGTGAGGCTGGCCGACCGTATTTATGTAATGGAACAGGGAAAAATCGTTGAATGTGGCAGCCACGCTGAGCTGATGAACAATCAAGGGCTTTATTTCCAGTTGTTTGAAATACAAGCTGAAAAATATCGTTAGAGAGAAACGGATATTTGCTCTCAAGTACAAGCCCACAGGGGCATGGAAGTTAACTTGTCAGGGTTTCAACACCAATCGCTCCCGCAGCCAAAGCCACATGCTAAGGCTCAACACCCCATCGACCACACTGCTCCCCAGCGCCAGCCCCGCAACGCCTAGGGATTGATATAGAAAACCGTTAAATAAAATGTTTAACCCCAGACTCCAGGCGCTCAGCCAGCCTAATGCTCGATGGGCGCGGAGCACATGTAGGACGCGGACCAGCAGTTCTCGGCTCAGGTACGCCCCCAGCCCCAACCCATAGCAGCGTAGTACGTGCCCCACCAGTAATGTCGCTTCCGGGTCAAAGGCCCCTCGCCGATACGTCAGTGCCACAATGGGGGTGGCCAACAGTGCCATCAGCCCGCCCATGGGTAAAACAAATCGGAGCATAAGACTTAAAGCTCGTTGAGATTGCTCCCATAGCTCCCCGGGCTCATTCGCCACCTGCGCCAAGTTTGGCACCAGCGGTACGAGCATCACATTGGAAAAAATCCCTGCCGGGGCCTGCACTACTAGAAACGCCAGCGTTAGCGCACTGGCCGCCGCCCCCGGCTCAGGTAGCCATGAGGCAAAGGCCAAGTCAATGTACCAGTTTGCTCGGGTAACACTCATAAATAAGCAGCTAGAGGCAATCAAACGCAGCGCTACGCGGATTTCTGACCACAGGCCCAGATGTCGCCAAGCCACACTCAACGAATGACTAAGTGGGTACCCCCGCAGGCCCAGCCACAGCACTCCCCACTGCAGCACCGCCCCTGCTAAGTAGGCCCAGGCCAGCACCTGACCGCTCGCTAGGTCAGCGCTATTGAGCTGTTGTTGGAACCCATGGTTAAACCAAAATGCGCCTGAGATCGCAGCCAAACTCGACAGCAGCGGACTCAGCGTTGGCAGCCAATAGTTACGATGCCAGGTCAACAGACCAATGTTGAGGCCGATCATGCTGCCGAACCACACCGTCGCAGCCATAATTTGCAACTGCCGAATTGCCAAGCCTCGGACGTCACCCGCCCCCACCGCCAGCCCCGGCGCGATCAGATCAATACCCTGGGGAGCCAACCAAACTAGCAAGCCAGTCACCCCCAACATTGCGCCACCGATCACCACCGTTAACGCCCGAACAATGGCCCTGGACTTCTCCGGAGGATAGTTCGCCAAAATAGTCAAAACGGCACTGTGCAACGGGCCATTAATCCCCCCCAGAACAACTAGAAACAGGTTTGGTAATAAAACTGCATACTGGAAGGCTCCATAGAGCGGCCCAATCCCAAAAACAGCTGCGTTTACCTGCTCTCGCATCAAACCAGCCAGCCGGGTGGCCAGAGTTGCCCCCGCCACGACGCTGGCCGATGAAGTCAGAATTTGAACAATTTTTGGAAACAGGGACAAACGCTTGGGCAAGACTCAATCCTAACTAAGATTTAAGTTTGCTTCGTTGAAGACCAGTAAAGTCTCCACAGTACCGTCAGCTGACATTGAACAAACCTTCCTTCTCGTAGAAAACAACAGTGTTTACCCATAGAACAGAAAGATTTTTGTAAGTGTAGTCCTCTTAAGCCTTAGCCATTGGTTTACCAAGAATCCGAGAAAAATATTGGCAGTACACTCACTGTATTTTCACGCAGAAAATCAACACCATTAGCACCAGTCAATAGAGAAAGTTCAATCTAACAGATTTTTTGAATTAATAGTCTGGTTAAATAGTCTAATGTGACATTTTTAATCGTATGCAGTAGGTTGTGGTGCCAGTGTCTATTCTTAGTAGAACAGTTTAACCAGGACATGCAGACACCGGTGAACGGTCTAGTGGAAGAAGGTCTATTGATGATTTCTGTTATTAACTAAGGGTCACACAGCAGCATGAGTGGAATAGTTGGTTTATTTAGTCGGCCCAGTAAGCCGGTCAGTCAAGCATTGCTGCGTCAAATAACAGACAGTATGGCCTTTCGCGGGCCAGATGCCCAAACCTGTTGGCATACACCACTGGCAGGTCTGGGACACGCGCTGCTGAGAACGGCCCCAGAACAGGAGCAGCAACCCCTGACACTAGATCAGTGGGTGTGGATTTCAGCAGACGTACGCTTGGATGGCCGCGATGAGCTCATTGCCAAGCTCAGGTCCTATTATGCCGATATTTCATCGCAGTGCTCGGATGCATCTTTAGTGCTGAGAGCTTACCATGCCTGGGATACGGCCTGTGTTGAGCATCTCCAGGGGGATTTTGCCTTTTTAATCTGGGATGAGGGGCAACAGCGTCTGTTTGCCGCCCGCGACCATTTTGGTGTGGTGCCCTTTTTCTATGCCCAGGTAAAAGAGACTTTGGTGTGTAGCAACACCCTAGACTGTGTGCGTCGCTATCCCGGCGTTAGCGATCGCATCAATGAGCAGGCCATGGCAGACCAGGTGCTATGGGGCATGAATCTGGACTATCCCACCACTCTTTTTGACGATGTGCGCCGGTTACCCCCGGCCCATACCCTAACTTGGGAACCGGGCGTGCTCAAGGTGCGCCCCTACTGGCAGCTGCCTAGGGTGCAACCGCTGACGCTGTACAAGCGCCCAGAAGACTATGTCGAACACTTCTCTGAACTGTTTGAACAAGCCGTATCTGACCGGTTGCGCAGCCCCCAGGTGGCAACTCACCTCAGCGGTGGCATAGATTCCAATAGTATTGCTGCTGTGGCCCAGCACATACTACAGCAACGGGGACAGGCGGGCCGCTTGCAGGCTTTCACAATGCAAGACCGGATCATAATGCCAAAAGAAAACGCCTATGCGGCCATGGTGGCCCACACCATTGGCGTTCCCCTAAACACACTCGATGCGACCGGCAGGTATCGCCAGGTGCCCGATTTGCACCCCGCCCGCTCGCCTGTGCTGCCACCGGGCTCTGTCATGGGCAGGCAAACCATAACAACATTGATGCGGCGCTGCGGCGACCATGCCCGCACGGTGCTGACCGGGTTTGGCGGCGACTCGGCCCTGCGCTTTGGTGAGTTTTACCATTGGGAATGGTGGCAGCAGGGGCTGCGACAGCGCTGGTGGCAGGTACAGCTTGATTACTTTAAGACCCACGGCACACCAAGGGTATTCTGGTGGCGGGCCTGTCGGCGCTCCATTATCCGCAACCGGGCAACGGTGCCCCTTGCGTTAGACCACAACTTTGCGGCTCGCTGGCGACTCAAGCAACGGTTTGCCGTCCAGCAGGCCGATGCGTTAGACAAAATCTCTCGCTACGGCATGGGTCACACCGCCGTTTGGTCCAATCTCTTTGAAATGCACGATCCGGGTATGACTGGGCTACCGGTGAAGCCGCTCTACCCCTTCTTTGACCTGCGATTGGTGGAGTTTCTGATGGCGATTCCACCGATTCCCTGGCTGGTGGATAAACGGCTGTTGCGAGAAATGATGTATGGCAAGCTGCCCGAGGCCATTCGCACCCGTAAGAAAATGGTGTTTGAAGCGCCAAAGGACTATGCCACGGTGATGCAGGCGATGTTGCCGGTATGGATAGAAGGGTTGGTGAGAACCGCGCCGAGATTAGAGGCTTATGTGAATCGCGAGCAACTGTTGAAGATCCTTCGGGCAGCAGATTCGGCAGGAACTGAGGCTATGGAGGCAACAGAGAGACTGTTGGGGCTGGCCTACTGGCTACAGGTTTCTACTGAAGCTAAACCGTTTAGTGAACAACCGTTGACTGTTGCCACAGCTCCGCAAGGAGAACACTGCCGTTATGTTCACTCCTGTAGCCTTTGATGGTGTTATGGGTCCTGGTCTTGGTCTGTCTTAAGTCTTATTTGGTTACCAAAGCCTTGCTAGTGTCACCCCTTTACGCAACCCTTACCCGTGCACTCTCCACAAATTACCCACCTGCTATCCTATCTCAACCAAACAGTGACTAGTGCCGCACTAGAGTCACCTCAATGGCCTGCCCTATTTCATCTATCACAGCGCCACGGCGTCTTGCTTCGGCTCTACCATACCCTGCCTCCTTCCCTCCAATGCCCTCTACAACAAACCGCCCAATCCCTCACGGTTTACAACTGGCAGCTTGCTAGAACCCTCACCCATCTCCTTTCCACTTTTCACCAGGCCAATCTCCCCGTCCTCCCCTGCAAAGGCCCCACCCTGGCCCTCACCCTCCACGGTGACCTCTCCCGCCGCACCTACTGTGACCTCGACCTGCTGGTCGATGCGACAGATGCCGAGGCCGCCCAGTCTCTTCTCCTGGCCCAGGGCTACTGCCTGCGGGACAGAACTCCCTGGGGCAGCGACTTCACTGCCCCCAACGGCCAATTCAGCATCGACCTACACTGGCAAATCGCCCCGCCCTGCTTTTCCTACCGGCTCGATCTTGCTGCCCTACACCAGCGCTGTCGTCCCCTGCCCTACCTGGGAACTACCCTACCTACCCTCAGTCCAGAAGACCATTTTCTTATCCTTTGCGTCCAAATTGTTAAAGACAGTTACTTTGACCGTCTGCGTCTGTCGCAATTTTGTGACCTGGCCGATCTGATGCCCAAACTTGATCCAGAACAGGTGCTCACCCTGGCCGGTAATAACCTCCGTCTGGTGCACTGTGCCCTACAGTTGACCTACCGTTTTATTCCCCTCACCTTGCCCTTACCGCTACAGGAGGAGCACGCCAGCTATAGCGACCCTATTGCTAACCGCCATATTGATCAGGTCGCTGCCACACTCTTCACTGAGCGCGACCCCCACCAGGGCATCTTCAGCCTTTTGCAATCCAACCCTATCAGCAGCAGCAAGCAAGCCTGCCTCCGTGCTCTGCTACTGTGTCAGCACCCCCACCGACCCAGCTGGACCGACCTGCGCCTATTGACCCATGTTGTTGGCTATGCCCTGACTCCCAATTCCCGCGATCGCACATGGCTTTCCCCCCATTTCTCCCACTGGGGACTGTCCTATCTCGCTCGGCCACTGCGCCTGTTGCATAAGCTTATCCAGATGTTGATGCCTCGTCTTTACCCGTCAGCCCATACACCCCCGCCAACACCATCCAGTGCAGAGCATTAATCCGTGCATCGTAAAACGGTAGGTCAAACAGCGAAAAGCCCAGCAGCCCCCACAGGGCTAGCCCATAGCCCAGCAGCGTTGCCCTGGCTCTGCCCTTAAACAAAGGCAATAGCAGCGATCGCACCCCCCGATAGCACACATGTCCCACCGGTAACGCCAGCGCCAGGGTCAGTACCAGTCCTCCCTCTACCAGCAGCATTAGCCCAATATTGTGGGCGTGGGACATCTGCAAATAGTCCTTCAGTGGGTTCAGCGTCGGATATAGCTGCGCAAAGCTACCCAACCCCCAACCCAGCCAGGGCTTAGCTTGCACCAACTGCCAGGCCACCCACCAAGTATTCAATCGAGAATCATGCTGCAAGCTTTGGTTTATATCTGCCAGCGTCAGCTCGTAGGTGCCGATGCCACCCAAAATCCCACTTCCCACCAGCGCCAGCACGCCTATCCTCCCCAGCCAGTGTAGCTGGCCCCGCAGTCTGCCCAGCCACAGCATCAGCATCAGCTGACTTAAGGCCACCAACCACCCATTACGCGATCCCGAACACACAATGCCAATGCCCACTAACCCCAGTGCGATTACCAGGCTGATCTGTCGCCAGCGCTGCGGCCACTGCCCCACTAATCCCAACCCCAGCCCCAACAAGACCACCAGATAATTGGCATACACATTAGGGTTCGAAAAAATAGAGGCCGCCCGGTGATAATGCTCTCCTTGATACATCCAATTCACCAGCGTCTGGTCAGCCAAAATGGCCTCCACTCCCGGTGCTTTGAGGATATACTCCACCAAGCCCGCCACATTCACAGGAACTGACGCGAGTAACAGTCCCCAAGCCAGCCCCCGCCAGTCCGCCACAGAAAACTCCAGGACCAGCAGCACTGCAAACAGCCCAAAGTAGGGCAAATAATGCACCAACCCAAACCCAGCCTTGACCGGGTCATGGGCCAACAATGTCTGTCCCACCATCCAGAGGGCCACTAGCCCCAGCCAGCGCACAATGCCAGGACGCAGCAGCTGCATTTTGTAATTCCATACCGCCAACAGCAGCGTCACCCCCAGCCCCACCAGGCCAACATAAAACGGCAGCCCCAGGTAGCTCAGCCATAGCAGCCGCCCAGAAGAATAGGTATGGTACCAAATCTTCTCTCGTTTCATCCTTAGACAGGTCTCATTGGACCACTACCGGTGCGCTCATACCCGTCTCCTGCGACTGCTGTCGTAAAATCCCGGAATAAACCTGGGTTAGCTGTCCCGCAATCACGGACCAGTCGTAATGTTGCTTGGCCCAATGTTGTCCCCGTTCTCCCATCTGGTGCCGTCGGTCTGGGTCGGCTAACAACCCTGCTATGGCCGCTGTAAAGTCATCACAGGTACCCTTGGCGACGACCCCCGCCCCGGCAGATAGAATATCCGGTGCGATTTGCACTTCTGGCGTAATCACAACAGGTAATCCTGCTGCCATGGCTTCTGCGATCGCCATACTAAAATTCTCTGTCTGAGAAGGCAGGGCAAACATATCTGCCCCCTGTAATAGCAGCTGTTTATCCGTGCCCGTAACAAACCCAGTTAGGGTTACGGTGTCTTCTAGTCCCAAAGCCATAATCAGCCCCCTCAACTTATGGACATAGGCTGCATCACCGGTTCCAGCCATGAGTAAATGAGCCGAACACCCTCGCTGAGTTAATTGGTGTATTACGCGCAGCAGCACATCTGGCTGTTTAACATAGTGCAGACGCGATAAAAATAGGATAATCGGCCTATTGAGAGGAATACGATAGCGCTGCCGCAGTTCCCCACGGGCGTTGGGATTAGTCGCCAAACTCCTCACCCCCAAGGGCAAAACCTTTGTCGGCGCGGTAATACCATAGCGCCGCACATCCTCAACCTCCAGTGATGCCGTGCAGTGAACTGCCGCCGCCCTGTTCAAATGTCGCCGTTCAATCAGCCAGCTGTATAGCTGTTTTTTAGACTGACTCTGCCGCAGCGCCCAAGGGGCTAACTGTCCTTGTGTTCTCACGGTATATGGAATCTGTTGCCAGCGAGCCAGCATGCCAGCACAGGTGGGTGCATAGGAAAACAAATAGTGCAGATCCAACAGATCGTAATCTGCCGCATGCTGCCAAAGCCAACGGGTGAGCGCCACAGAAAATAGAAATTCTTTCATCGGCAAACTAAAGCGCGGTAAAAACCACACAGGCACCTGCTGGTAAAGTATCCGCTCACCCAGAGGCACGTCTAACACCTGCCCACCGTTGTCATTGGTCGTGACGATTTCAGCGTCAACACCGCAGGCTCGTAAATGACTGACCAGCCTTAGCGCCACCACCGTGGGTCCCCCCAAAGCTGGACTGAGTGATGGAATTACATGTAGTACTTTCATACAGGACTCCTCTCCTCTGATTGCCCAGGCAGTTGATCCAAGCGCGTCACCAGATAGATCGCCATCCAGCTTGGTAGCATGTAAATCGCCCCCAGGTTATAAAAGCCAGACTCAAACACACACACACCCAAGGCAGCGAGGACAACACCCACCAGTGAAACCTTGAGCTGAAAGTATGGGGTTATGGTCTCGGGTAGAGGTGTTAGCATCTGCCGCAGTACCATTGCCCACAGCGGCCCAAATACCGACACCCCGCCCACTAGGCCAATCTGGTACGTAAGTCCCAAATAGGCACTGTGGGCACTAATGAGATTCAAGGCGGCAAAAAAACGGGATTGGTCTGCCTGAAATAGCATCAACGCCTCTTCGCTACCCCAGCCATGGCCAATCAAGAACGTCCCAGGCGATGCTGCAATCCCCTGGATGAATACTGGCCACAACAAATTTAGCCGATAGCTGCTCAGTCCCGGTCGCTGCGCATTATCAAAGTTGGGGCGCAGCCCATGAACCAAACTATCGGCCAGGTTAGTCCCCCAAAAGTCGATGCTCAAAAAGAGCACCAGGCCCAGTAGCATCAATCCCAACGGGAACAGTAAATTAGCCAGCCGTAACCGTCGTAGCCCTGGCCAGCAGACTAAGTAGAAGAACACCAACAGTCCACACACCATAACTGTTGAGCGCGCCTGAGCCAGCACCAGGGCCGTAACAAGGGTCAAACTCGGCCAAACGCCCATCAGTCCTGGATGTTGAACATAAAACCAAATCGCCAGGGGCAGCGTCACCAGCGCCAGCGCCGTGGTTGTATTGGGGTTAACAAACAGCCCTGCCCCGGCTCCTGCAATCCAGGGAATAGCCCCCATTAGATTACCCAACAAACCAACTGCCAACAGTAATGTTACGGCAATGACAAATTTGTTGATCACCTGGACAACGGTTTGAAGGGAAATCAATAGGCTCTCCAGTCCCCAGGTCAGGGTCAGGTAGCCTAAGAAAAGCGAGCAAGCTTTGATGAGAGCTGTTTGGCGAAAATCTACAGCGGCAAGACTATGGTCACTGCTCAAATTCTCGCCTGCCCAAAAAGTGCTAATAACAATCAGTAAAAACACCCATATGGCCAGACCATCAAACTCTCTCAGCCGCCATTGCCGACTGGTAACAAGGGTTAAAAATCCATAACCAATCCAAACAAGCAGACCTAGCCACCGTCCCCAATAGGCGATGGGTCCTTGCCAAAAAATGCTGTTAATCGCTAACGCCAGTGGCAGCCAGCCCAGTAGTGGTAACCAGGTTGATCTACGACTGTCTGAAGACTCACAGACTCCAGACAGTCGCGTCTGTTCCATTAACACAACCTCAAACCCCCTCAAACTAATGGGTTAGGATACCGCCACAGTAGCGGGTTGATTTGCTAGCTGATTTGCCTTAGTAACAAGATCGGATGCTAGGCGGCCTCGTTCAGACGGCGGCAGCATATAGTCTGGAACTGAAATGTTAAATAGCTCTAGCAATGTAGGGGCAATTTCAAGAACAGAAACACAGCTGCGACGATGGTTTACCGCCTGGGTCAGTGGATCATAAATGAGCAACAATCCTTCAGGAATATGATAAGCGCTGGCTCCGCTTTGGTCCTCAATGGTGACATTTTCTAGACCTAAGTCCAGTAGCCCGTAGGCTTGTCCTTGAATGACGGCCTGAGTTGTTTTAGATGTCACCAGATTCTTATTGTCTAGATGGACAGAAAAGAACCCGTCTGCCTTTTCTTCTACGGTCACACGAACACCCTCAATGGTTAGAGAGTTGAGCGCCTTACGGACAGATTCTCTCCAGGGGGTATTTACCCAAATGCTGGTAATCGGCAGCATTGCCTTTTGGGGTTTCCAGGCGTGATCAGGCACACCGAGGGTGCCCATCAGTTTTGCGGGCTGAGTCAGATACAGCTGTCGCAAAATCGGGTTTGCCGTCGTTGCCGATTGCCCCATGGAAGAGGTAATCCACAGCATATAACTAGGGTTTTGCTGAACAAAGTGGATCAACCGGCCCAGGAAGCGAGAAAACTGGCCCAAGGCAAAATCAATTTCATCCCGGTATCGTGCCACCCATGCCGATGAAAACCCAAAATTCTGGTAGTCCTCTGGAAATGCTGCCGCCCAGTAGCGATGCATGGCGGAGGCGACATGATTGGTAAAGCAGGTGGCAAAGTCAGGGCGAATCTCTTTGAGCTGCTTAAAAAATAAATCAAAGTGCAGAACAGCTTGATAGGTGCGGCGACGATTTTTCCGATAAGGTTTCAGACGCTCTAACCCCAGTTGTCTGACAAGCGCTACTAATGTGGATGGCAAAATCCCCAAACGTCCAACATTCGTTAACAATTCAAGGGATTGCCTCACTGGCACCATACCAGACACATTGCGTGCAGAATGACTTGCCAGGGATAAATTTAGCGCCTGAAAGCTGGATAGGTGGGCCGGTATACAATCGGGGCTAAGGGCAAAGCTATCTGGCAGATAAAAGGCATAGCTGTCTGGCTCTTGGGGTAAAGGAGAGGAATGTAGCGAACCAAGCACCCCCGTTTTCACACCATGTCGGGATAATATTTGCCAAATTGGGGGAAATTGCTGATCTAATAGAGTGAGATTTTCTCCCAAGTTAGAAATACCGTGCCTGTGGGCCGGGACGCCTCGATGGAGGGTTGGCCAGGAAATCCACGGACTCAAAACCTTGTCATCAATGTGGGTTAGATACTGGTGAAACTTCGGTAGCGCCAGCGCTAGATCTGAAGTAGGATTCTGCCGAATAAAATTATCAATTATCTTGAAAGGGACTTCATTGAGTTCGATAAAAATCACCTTTCTCGGAAATTCCACTGATTTACTTCCCATAGCCATGGAGTCATACGGAACAAATTGAATAAAACAGAAAACTATATGGAAATAACGGACTTACGCTTGCGCATCCCTTGATAAGCGGGCAGCCAAGTGAGCTTTTCGCAGAGCTTAGCGGGATAACGTGCCAACAGCCTCAGCAAATTCGTTGGAATATTCTGTTCTCTACAAATTTGCAGAATTTCTTGATTATTTGTCCAGCGATTGGCCAAGCTACGATTACTTAATCCCCCTGGTCTCATGCAGACTAAGATCTCTGGCAAATAGCAATATTTCACTTGGTTGATCTTGATAAACCGGAGCAATAATTCAAAATCTGATGCCAACTTATAGCATGTCTTAAAAAGGCCATAGTGTTCATACACCTCACGTTTAATAAAACAGCTTGGATGGGCAGGCATCCAACCCTGGGCAAATAAGTCGGGGTGAAATCGATGGGAGCGATAGATTCGAAGAATATGATTTAGCCGGCAGGGATCAATAAATACAATGTCTCCAAAGACAATATCGGCCTGGTGATGTGCGATCGCATCAACGGCTAAGCGTACAACCCGGTGATGATGGTAAAAATCATCTGAATGTAGAAAGCCAACAATATCCCCTTGGGCAATTTTGAGTCCCTTGTTCAGGGCATCATATACACCGCCATCGGGCTCAGACGTAAAATAATCAATCTTATTGCGATAGTTGTCTATGATATCAACGGTTCCATCAACGGAGCCACCATCGATCACAATATATTGAATATCAGGATAATCTTGTCCGATAACTGATTCAATCGTGTGGCGGATAGTTGCTGTTCGATTTTTAACTGCTGTAATGATAGAAATACGCATTCGAGTTGGTTGGCGAAAACCAGACATATCCCTTATGGGAAGTAATCAAGTCTGACTGTCTGGGGAAATCTTAACTTTAATTGATAACAACTACTGCAAATAGCAAAATTCAAATATAATGAAGCCTCTCACCCCAGCGAGCGAATAGTAAGGATACTACTGTTTATCGCGTTAGTTGTCCTCAGTAATAACCTTGACTCGTACTTCTCACTCAGGCACTGTTATTGCAGCCCTGCGTTATCTACCACGCCTTATTCTATACAGACTACCGCTCTTTTTAGGGATGTCGGGGCTTATTTTTTTGTTGGCTTGCTTCAAAAGTGTCATCCAGCCTTCTCTCTATCGAGAAACCTTAACGCTTTTACTCAATCCAGATTTTCTCGCAGTACCCACTAAGTCACTGTCTGAGGGAGGGCAACGACCCTACGTACCACCGGAGTTTCGTGATTTTCAAACAATTATTGAGCTACTTGAAAGCTATGAGGTGATTGCACCGGCCCTACCCAAAATTCAGCAAAATTTTCCTGGCGAAGAATATAGAACATTACAGAAGCAACTTACGATAAAACATCTACCCCGTAGTGAAATTATGGAGGTTAGTTTTCAAGCGACGAGTTCTGAAAAAGTTGAGCAGGTCCTAGAGGCCCTGGCAGAGGCTTACATACTCTATGCGAGAAAAACTAGCCTCCGCAGTATCGATCAGGCAACTGCCTTGGTAGAAGAACAACTCCCAATTGTGCAAGCGCGAGTTGAACAGTTACAGGAAAAATTAGAGGATTTTCGGCAAAGCCACAACTTTTACGAGCCACAACAACTCAGTCAGCAACTGAGCCAACAGCTTGGCGAGTCAACGAGTGAAATGCGGACCGTCGATCTTTCCATCCGTTCTTCAGAAGCGCTGTTAAATGAACTAACCGAGCGCTTACAGGTTGATGAGAATCTAGCAGCAGCCAATGGAGTGTCTCTATATTTGCTGCTGCTAAATAGTTTAAAGTCCGAGGACCAAGAGCAAGCACGGCTAGGACTCGCTGCTCTTTCTAGCCTCGATGAAGACATTAAATATCCAGGCGATATTGTTCAGCTAGATAATGTCCTTGAATTGTTGCAAGCTGAAAACGACCTAACAGCACTGACACAGCAGAAGGAAGAATTAACGCAGGTTACACAAGGGATTAACAAAGATATCCAGATGTTAGCCTATTTAGATAACCAATATACAGACCTACAACGTGATCTACAGATTTCAACAGATAGTTTAAATCGATTACTTTCTGCCAGAGAGGATTTACAACTTGAGCTTGCGAAGAAAGTGCCGCCATGGGAGATCATCTCTGATGTAGAAGAACCTGATCAGCCCGTATCATCAGTACCTCGCACACTTGCTTTAGGATTATTTGCAGGCATCCTTATTGGCTCAGGAACAGTGCTAATAGCCGATCAGTTTGACGAAACGTATCGTTCAGTTGAAGAGCTTGAAAACGACGTAGATATACCTGTTCTGTTAAGCATAAGATATCCCCTTGATTCATTTAAATCACAAGAAGAACTCTATTCATCTGCTAAGTTTCACAGTTCACATGACCTGCTAGATTCTTTTAGGTTATTAGAAACCAATCTTAAACTACTGTACCCTGACAGGCACCTCAGCACCTTAGCAATTAGTTCTGCCGATAACACCTCCTCAACGTTGTCGGTTACACAGCACCTGGCGCTAGCCTTCTCTCGATCAAGCCAGCGTGTGCTCTTGATAGATGCTAATCCACGTGATTCTGTTCAGACTGGGCCATTAGACCATGACGGAAGTAAGTTAGCCGATCTGCTGGTCAACGCTGACATGATTTCTCCAGCATCAACGATTGAACTCACTGATCATCTCTCCCTGTTGCTCGCGGGGAGACCTATCAAAAATCCTATAGACTTATTTTCAGCCAACTCTCTCCAACCGCTTTTAGAAAAACTTCAAACACAGCATGATGCGCTGGTGATTGATACCCCACCTATACAAAGTTCGGCGGCGGCACGACTAATTTCTAGTCAGTTGGAGGGCTTAATACTGGTCGTTAGGATTAGATCAGTCAAACAAAGAATGTTTCAACAATTAATGCGTGAATTGCAGCAATGCGGAATTAACATTTTAGGTATAGTAGCGATCGGTTCTATGTAGCTATACAACGACAGCTAATCCATCCGATCGCAGCTATACAAAAAGGGTCATCGATACTTTTAGCGACGCTTGAGTACAGAAGTCATTATAAAACTACCTACTGTTAACAGACCAAGCAGTGAAGCCGGTTCAGGTACATCTTTAGAAGAGATCGCTCCAATCGCGTCAACATCGACACCAGCCCACCCCTGGTTATAACGATTTTTGCCATTGTCTGTGACTTTTACATAGGAGAATGCATCGTTAGAGGTAAATCCAAAGGCATCAAGGTCGATACCGGCATGCTGAGTCCCACCAATTTCACCTAGGGACAACCAGGTATTGCCATCTTTACTAACTTCAACAAACATTCCCTCAACGAGACCACCTGCTTCAAAAATCCATAAATCATCTTTATCATCGTCGCTACCCACTAAGACGTTGTCTGTAAATTTGACGGTAATCGAACCACCCTTACCTAGAGAAAAGTCATCTCGCTGAGCAATGGGCATCTTATTTCCTTTCCATGAGGAATTAGCGACCCCTAAAACAGATGTGGGATTATCAAATGCCTGGGCTGATGCCTTCCAATTCTTGCCATAGGCGTCTTCTTTGGTTAGACCATTGGCGTAGACTTTGTTATAGTCAACCACTTCATCTGCAAAAGAAGATTCACCTAAGGGAAATTCAATACCTCGGAAAGTGTTAGCGGAGGCTGGCTGTGTCATGGCAGCCAAAAGTCCTAGTGAACTAAAAGCAGCAACAAGATATCCCTTAGATTGATTAAGCATTCTGAACTCCTTGATAATGAAAGCAACGGGACAACGTCTGATTAAGACTATTAACGCTTATAGAGAATGCTTTCAGAAGCTGAAAAAACACAGAAATATGAGACATTAGAAACAAAGTTTGCATCAATAAAATCCCCGCAAAATGCCAGTCTTTGACAAATTCTGATAAAGCAATTTGATAAAAGTGCATCAGAAATAGTCTTGTGCAGATACGTCTAAAAATAGCCAGCTAAATGGCTTATGGGGCAATTATGATGGTCATTGTCGACACTTACGACGCAACTGTAATCTATGCCAAAAGCATGATTTGATGAGTCGCAGAGAAACTAGAGACAGGTTTCAGAAAATGTTGAAGAGGTTAGGAAATCAAGAGGAGTCAAGCGTGGGAATACGGATTAGTTGACCCGTTGTAGTGATAATAGAACGTACACGCACGCTTGTTGGTTAAAAGCTAAATTGGGTTAAAGGTTGCTCATCTAAATCCTCCAAAATGCTGTGGAATATACGGAAAGTACGTATATGTAGGAGCGATCGCTGTGAATCTTACGGCCCTGAACCACCTTTGGCTAATAGGGGGAAGTTAGCATAAATAAAGATGTTTATAATGACTGAGTCCCATGGGAAAATTCCAAATGGTGTTGGTGTGACATGGGCCATTACTCACTTCAAAAAGGGATTACATTCAAGCTAGTAAAAGTAAAAGTACCCAGAATTAGCTACAACACTTGCTGATGTACCGTCGCTAGAAACTGCCGTAGTAGCGTGATAAAGTTTGCTGTTTCGGTCTGGCTTAAGTCTGCTAAAAACTGATTTTCCCGTTCGAACAATACGGGCATTGCGGCATCGATCTTCTCTATACCAGCCTCAGAGAGTTGCACAATGACGCTGCGACGATCATCAGGATCGCGTAGACGGGTCACCATGCCATCTTTTTCTAGCCGATCAATGCGATTGGTCATGGCCCCCGAAGACAGCATTAACCACTTATACAGGGCAGTTGGCTTGAGTTGGTAAGGGGGACCCTGACGCCGCAGAGTTGCCAGCATATCAAAGGACCACACTGTGAGGCCAAAGTCGGCCAGTACGGTTTCTCGATGCTTCTCTAGTAATTGGGCTAGCTGCATAATACGCCCAACCACGGCCAGAGATGAAATATCCAGGCTAGGGGCCTCGCGTTGCCACTGGGTCAGAATTTTATCGATGTTGTCTTGAGTCATGGTTCCAGTATATCTCGATATCAAGACACTTGACGTCTAGCTTTATGTAAAGTATCTTGATATTAAGATACTTTCAAACAAAGGTTTTTTTCCTTTTTGAAAGATGTCTTTGGTTGTCACGTCTTATTACGTCCACCAGTCTTACGGAGCAACCTATGCAGATTAAGAAATTAGATCACGTTGGTATTCGGGTGATGAATGTCGAGAAATCGATGCAGTTTTATAAAACTCTTGGATTCCAAGGGATTCGAGAAGATTATAAAGAACAGGTTTTTGTCGTGAAGCATCCAAGTGGCATAGAGATTAACCTGATTGCCCATGGTGATAATGATCACGACAGGCGCAATATTCTCATGGACGTGGACGTGCGATATCCCGGCTACACCCACTATGCCATTGAGGTGGGATCGGTCGAGGATGCCAAAGCTTTTTTTGAGTCAATCAACATCAAAATTACAGGTGGACCTGTCACGTTTGGTGATGGTAAAACGTCAATCTTTATCCGTGATCCGGACTTGAATGTCCTCGAATTTACGGAACTTCCTACTTCATGAAACAACTGTGAGCAGACAACGATGAAATATCCTACGTCTAAACTAATCGACATCGCGATAACGGCATTGGCCCCTATTTCCTGGGGGACAACGTATATTGTCGCAACAGAATTTTTGCCCCCTGGTCATCCCCTGCTGATAGCGGCGTTGCGATCGCTCCCCATTGGTCTATTGCTGACCATTACCCTCAGAAAATTACCCCACGGTATTTGGTGGTGGCGAATTCTTGTGCTTGGTGGTTTGAATATTGCTATGTTCCAAGCCTTGTTGTTTATAGCGGCCTATCGCCTGCCCGGTGGTGTAGCTGCCACAGCTGGCGCAATTCAACCCTTACTGGTTGTCTTGTTGTCATGGGTGATTTTACAGCGAAGGCCTGCTAAAGGGTCGATTTTAGTTGCGATCGCAGGCTTCTTTGGCATTGGCCTTTTGGTCCTGGACCCAACGGCTCAGCTTGACACCTTAGGTATTCTCGCCGCCCTGGCTGGGGCCGCCACCATGGGGCTGGGTACGGTGTTAGTAAAACGCTGGCGACCGCCTGTTTCTCTGCTCGTATTTACCGCATGGCAACTCACGGTAGGTGGTGCACTATTGCTGCCGATTGCCCTGGTTATAGAAGGTCCGTTTACCCCATTGACCACAACCAATTTACAAGGTCTTTTGTATCTGGGGTTGGTCGGCACTGGGTTGGCATACTTACTCTGGTTTCGCGGTATTGGTAAGCTCTCTGCACCTGCGGTGTCCTACTTAGGTCTCCTGAGTCCGGTCATGGCCACACTACTTGGGTTTTTCTGGCTACATCAGACACTGACACCTATTCAACTCTGTGGGATCGCCATTATCTTTACCACCATTTTGGTGGGACAAAAGATTATGGCTTCGCGTCCGACCCAGTTGTTATTTAAAACTCAATCGGGTATTGAGACAAAAATACTGAACGCGCCTAAACACCACCGTTAGTTGGCCTCAATCAGATTACAAATTTCAGTTCAAATGACCTTTGTCTATAATCTATTCCTTGGGTAGCTAACCTAGTTCGACGATTCAGCCTGAAGGAGTGCACAATGACTGACTTCCCTACAATTTTCCAAAATCAGTATAGCTGTGCCCTTTTGGCCGATGCTGCCTTTCGGGCAGGTATCTCACTCGACGCAGCTCCAAGCGGTCTCACGCCCATTGACCGGGCCATGAAATTAGCAGGTCCAATGGTTACCATCCAGGCCAATAATGATCTGGTCACCATCCTGACTGGGATCCATCAGGCAAGCACTGGTGATGTTATCGTCATCACAAACCACTCAAATGATGTGGCCTTGATTGGCGATCTGATCGCCACCGAAGCTAGCCGCAAGGGTATTGCAGGTATCATTGTTGATGGACTGGTTCGCGATACCACTGAACTGATTGAGATTGGGGTGCCGATCTTCTGTAGAGGTGTGTATCCCATGGGTCCCTTGAAACTTCCCCAAAATTTGAAAGGGATAGGCGACATCGGTTTAGAACTCACCCTCGGCGATACTACCGTCAAATCAGGAGATTGGGCCTTTGGGGATGCTGATGGGGTCATTTTCATTGGGAGTTTAGATCTACCAGAACTCTTGAAGTGGGCGGAGCAGTCGTACCAACGTGAGGAGTCTCTAGCAGCCCAGATACGGTCAGGAATTTCCCTGGGAGAGTTACTTGACCTTGACACCTTTATGGAGGAGCGAGCGGCTAATCCACAAGCTGACTTCAATCAGCATATTGCTAAATTAGGTCAAGCAATTTGAAACTATCAACCTTGGCACTGCCGACTAATAAGCCCATGGAATAACGCCCAAAGCAAAGCCTAGCTTGGGTAGACAGTATGATTTGGTTGCCCAAAAAATACTCGTCCATCAGCCCAAACTATTTTGAAAATCACGACTGGTAGCTACTTCCAGCCTTTGAGTACAGGCTTAACAAGAACCAACAACTTAACAATTGCCATCTTCTATAATTCCCATATCTTGACCTGACGAGTAAATGGGCCCCAAGCATTTTGGTATAGGCCCAGGGCCTAAGATATTGTGCTTATTTGGAGGCTTTAAGCAGATGACAGAAAAATTGGTCGCTGTCGCTGTCGCGCATGATGGAACCATTGCACCCCATGCAGGAAGGGCATTGCAGTGGATAGTTTATGTTGTTGCTGATGAAGTCAATGCACGCTTAGCCTGGACACTGAACTTAACCGATATAGGTTGCCTGCATGAATGGCATGTGCGAGGAGACGGTGAACGTCACCCACTGCATTTTGTTGACATTGCCATAGCTGTTTCCGCTGGTGAAGGCGTTCGGCGTCGGCTACAACAGCGAAATACAGAGTTGCTAACCACCACTGAGACAAATCCAGATCAGGCTGTAACAGCTTATTGGATGGGGGACTTAGCCGCAGGCTTGCCCCATGAACACCAGGCTTGCCTGCATCCGTCTGAGGTGAACGTGTGATCCAGGGACGAGCAACACAGGGACAAGATTGGATGGTTGCTGACGATGGTCAGGTGCAAGCCTGTACCACCCCTCGGCAATGGGACTTACTGGAAACGCCCTACCACTTTCATCGTTTTCTAACCCAGGTAGAAGACGTTCTCAAAAAATCGCTCAATGAGTATGACTGTCTGCCTGCTATTCGACATCTAGTCCGTAAGTTGGCCCTCAACTCCTATTGGTTACAGACCCAACACCCCAAACTTAGTACCTTAAGTGATGTTGCAATCCAGACGCTCTATAACGAAATTGGATATCCCCTAACGGTTCAAACTAACACCTACCCCCCTGGAATGGTTTCTCCCATTCATAATCATGGCACATGGGGCGTTGTGACCTTATTAAAGGGGGAAGAGAAAAATACATTCTGGCAACATACTCCGACTCAAGCATTCAAAGATAAACTGACTCCAGTGGGAGAAAAAATCTTTCGTCCTGGGGATGTTATCAGCTTTTCTCCTGGTGCAATTCACTGCGTAGAGGCCGTTGGGAGTACTCCTCTGGTCACCTTTAACCTCTATGGTGAAACCCACAGCAAGGATAGATTTAAGTTTGATCCAAAGACCCATCAAGCCAAAAACTTTTAAGGAATAATATCAGTTCTCAGTTTTGAGTTCTTAGTTTTGAGTTGTAGAACTCTGACACTGCAAAGTATAGAGGGCTTTAAACTGTAGACATGCCTTTATAGAAAGGTGAAATCAATGTATCTCCCGATAGTATAAGGAGTAGGTATACCGTATTGCTCCTGATGAAAACACTATTACTGGGTACTCTTACAGCTCTGTTAGCGTTAACGCCTAAAACTACTGAACGTGCCCAAGCTCAAGGTCTATTTACGCCCACAGCTGAAGGATGTGCAGCCATCATCGATCCAGCAATAAACGCAGATTGTCAGGAGGCCTACAAACTTCGACAATTTTTTCAGGGCGAGCTCGAAGATATTCGTACAATTTATCAACTGGCAGAACTCGTACAACCTGCAACCGTATGGATCTCTCCAGGCTATGGAGAGACATTAACGTTTGAGCCACCTGCTAGAGTCATTGTGCTGCAGCAGTTTATTCTGGCAGACACCGGGGAGCCATGGATTCATATTCGCTTTACCTCTGGTGATTATGGATTTATTCAAACCAGCGTTGTAGAATAAGCATTTACCTTCTAAAAATCGTCGTATCTAGCAGCCAATTAATTTCCGTATAGTGGGCTTTAAAGAGATGAGTCGTATCACTATTCAAGATTTGTCTTCCTATAAATCTCGGGGGGAGCGGTTCACAATGCTAACGGCCTACGACTACTTGACCGCGACTATTTTTGATGAGACTGGCATCCCACTAATTCTTGTCGGAGATACCCTGGGCATTTTTGTTCAAGGCCATGATACAACTCTCCCAGTGACCATGGATGCAATGGTTTATCACTGTGAAATTGTTGCTCGTGCGGTGCATCATGCACTCGTCATTGGCGATCTCCCATTCGGCTCATACACAACCTTGGAAGAGGGTGTCCAAAATGCAGGCAGACTTATCAAAAGAGTAGACTTTTATAATTCTTGAGAAGGACAAAGGAGTAAGTATGGATACAAGTTTTTGGTTGCAGAGATGGGAAAACAATAATATTACTTTTCACAGAAGTGACGCTAACCCTGTACTGGTCAACTATTTCCAAACGCTTTCTTTAATGAAAGACAGTCGTGTATTTGTACCATTATGCGGTAAAACCCGTGATATTGCTTGGCTGCTCTCCCATGGCTATCGTGTTGCTGGAGCTGAATTGGTTGAAATGGCCGTTGAGCAATTATTTATGGAACTTGAGTTAGAGCCAACCATATCAGACGCTGAGGAGGTCAAGCACTATAGCGCCAAGAATATCGATATTTTTGTTGGCAATATCTTCGATGTGTCTAGCCAGGTACTTGGCCCAATCGATGCAGTTTATGATAGAGCCGCTTTAGTAGCCTTGCCCGAAGACATGCGCAATCAATATTCAGCACACTTAATGGAGGTTACTACAAAAGCACCGCAGCTGCTCATTAGCTATGAATACGATCAAACTCTGATGGCAGGTCCTCCTTTTTCAGTTAGTAACGAGGAAGTCAATCAACATTATGGAGATAGTTATGATTTAAATCTCCTGGTCAGCACAGATATTGTTGGTGGGTTAAAAGGTAAATGTGCTGCGAAAAAAAATATTTGGCTACTAAAAAACACATAATAACTTCTTGTCAAATCTAACTAGGGAATGCCATGTATAAAGTCTTTGGAGACATGTTGTCGGGCAATTGTTACAAAGTAAAATTGTTAATGCAGTTTCTTAAAGTCGAGCATGAATGGGTCCCTATTGATATTCTTGCCAGTGAGACCCACACGGAAGAATTTAAGCAGATGAATCCCAATGCCAGAATCCCCGTCATTCGACTAGGTGATGGCAAGCATCTTTGGGAATCTAACGCAATTCTGAATTATTTGGCTGTAGATACCCCATGGCTTCCCCAAGAGAACTATGCAAGGGCAAAGGTGCTACAGTGGCAGTTTTTTGAACAGTATAGCCATGAGCCCTACATTGCAACAGCCAGGTATATCAATAAGTATTTAGGATTACCTAAAGAACGAGAAGCAGAATATCATGCCAAACAGATCGGTGGGCATCGGGCCCTTGCGGTTATGGACCAACATCTGGCTCACCATAAATTCTTTCTAGGCGATCAGGTAACAATTGCAGACATTAGCCTATATGCCTATACCCATGTCGCCGATGAAGGTGGATTTGACTTATCAGCCTACGCCAATATCCGGCGATGGTTCAAAGATTTTGAAAGTATTCCGGGTTATATAACAATGTCCAGGGACAATGCTTAATGATGAAATCAGTTCATGGCGAATGTTTCGACTCTAGCGACGGCTGTAGATCAAAGCTCTACAGAGGGAGGCTTAACGTTGAACATGTAGCTAAATCCAGGGTGGTACATTATTAACCAATAAACCGATGGCTGAGGAACTGGAGCGACATGTCAAGTATTGGATTACTTAATGAAAAGCCGCTCCATGCATCGCTGAAGACTTGGTACGCACAGCCAGGTGATCGATTTGAAGTGGCGGTTGATGGGTTTGTAATTGACATTGTTCGAGATGATCTATTGCTGGAAATCCAGACCGGCAATTTCTCAGCTATCAAGTCGAAACTGATCAATCTGACACGTTCCCATCGGATACGGCTGATCTATCCCATAGCTCAAGAAAAATGGATTGTTAAGTTGGACGAGGCTAAGGGGAGTTATGGCAGTCGCCGCAAGTCACCGAAAAGAGGACGGGTGGAGGATCTATTCCGAGAAATGGTGAGTCTTCCCCAGTTGGTTTCGAGCCCTAATTTCTCACTAGAAGTCTTGATGATCCAGGAAGAAGAAGTGAGACGATTTGAGGGAAAGCGAAGATGGCGCAAGCGAGGATGGCGCACTGAAGAACGTCGGTTATTAGACGTCGTAGGCCAGAGGCGATTTGAAGGACCAGCAGATTGGCTAGTATTTCTGCCGGAAGGGCTAGAGTCATTTACTACGAAAGATCTGGCGGAAGCAAGAGATATTAGAAGAGAGTTGGCGCAGAAAATAGCTTATTTTCTACGAAAAGCGAGTCTCATTAAGCTGATAGGTAAGCAAGGACGGGCCAATCTCTACACTATTTCAGGTACCTAATAAGGGACTACTTTTGTCAGTATCTATTAGAACGGTCACCTTATAATACTATGTCTCTAGATTGTCAAGAAGCGTGCAATCGCAAATCTCCACTGCCCCACCACGACCACCCTATTACCCGCTTAAATAGAAGTATCCCTTCACTCGCTAATTGTAAATTGTGAGCTACATCCATAATTCAAAGCTCAGGTATCAAAAATCAAAATTTACCTTAAGTCAATGTTTAAAACCTTAATCATTCATGGTCATTTTTTAATCTAGAGGCCACACTAGGCTTAAAGCTTCACTTTTTGCCCCCATGTTTTATCCATCTAAACTGCAATTTAGACTGTTATGGCTGTTCGGCATCCTTGGAACAGCAACTACAGGCAGCTACCTATTTGCAGCCCCCGTAGTTGGCATCGGCTCATCAGTGTTCAAGAGAAGACCACTTTTAAGTTGGAGTCGGTCTAAAACTGTGAAACCTTTGGACGGATGGTTTGAGGCTGGTAGTCATCCCAATGATTATGAAATGGGGGCAGATCGCCGTACTACTTACGATGGCACTGCCAGTGGTACCGTGCAAGGCAAACATAATGGGTCAGAGGGCTTTGGCACATTGATGCAAGTCTTTGATGCCCGTGCGTACCAGGGAAAGCGATTGCGCCTAACGGGATATGTCAAGGCTAAGGCCGTTGAAGATTGGGCCGGGTTGTGGATGCGGGTTGACAGCGCCTCTGGTCAAGTCTTGAGCTTTGACAATATGGAAAATCGATCGATTCAAGGCACGACAGAGTGGCAACCCTATGACGTTGTTCTAGATGTACCGGTCGAAAGTAACAACATTGCGTTTGGTCTACTGCTGGCAGGAGATGGTCAAGTCTGGATGGATAACCTTCAGTTCGAAGTCGTTGATGCTCATACACCAACGACGGCTATTAGCCTGGAGCAGTCCTCCGAAACACGACAATTAACAGAGTCACCGGCCAACCTATCGTTTGAGACGTTTTAGGCATGCCACAACAGCGCATCACTCGCAAACGTGGGAGGGTTTTGACCAATATAGGGTTACAAAAAGTGCAAATCGCCAAGCGTAAAGCCGAGATTTGGGAAGATGAAAATCTGTACAGCACAAATAAGACCCATCAAAGGGGACGTCGATAAAAATATTGCTATTCACAAAAAGTTTATTGCCTTAGCCGTTGCACAACAGGCAGATGCAATTTTCTTTCCCGAGCTTTCTATAACAGGGTATGAACCCACACTTGCCAAAGACCTGGCAACAAATCAGAATGATGCAAGGTTTGATGACTTTCAACACATTAGTGACAACTCTAACATCACTATCGGGGTTGGCATGCCAACTAAGCACGATGCTGGCATCTTAATCAGCATGGGTATTTTTCAGCCCCATCAACTCCGACAAACCTACTCAAAACAACTCTTACATTCAGACGAGTTGCCTTATTTTGTCCATGGCCAGCAACAGGTTGTTTTAACAATTGAGAAAGAAAATATAGCCCCTGCCATTTGCTACGAATCGCTACAGCCAGAACATGTTGCGAAAGCCGTTGAGAGTGGAGCCACAGTCTATATTGCCAGTGTCGCTAAACCGGCCCGTGGAATTGCCAAAGCATTCAAACACTATCCAATTATTGCCAAGCAGTATTCAATGCCTGTGCTCATGGCCAACTGTTTGGGACCCAGTGATGACTTTGAAAGTGTTGGTCAATCAGCTATCTGGAATCAAGATGGATTGCTAGTAGGACAGCTTGATGAAATGACCGAAGGTATCTTACTGTATGACACCGACACAGAAGAAATGCTATTGCTGATTTAGAGGATGCATCAATCTGTCAAACATGCCCCATGCCCACACTTTATAGATGAAATCATCCCAAGGATCAGCAATGCCGAAGAAATTATCAAATAAATGATTATTGGCTTACACCATGTTCAGATCACGGTTCCATCACGGCAAGAAGATGTTGCCAGAGACTTCTATTGCCATGTACTAAAGCTCCAAGAAATCCCAAAACCCAAGACCCTTCAAGCTCGTGGAGGGTTCTGGCTAAGTGTGGGTGATCACGCTATTCATGTAGGCATTGAAGATGGGATAGATCGAAGTCGTACCAAGGCCCATTTAGCCTAAAAAGCATTCACCTGCGAGTACGTCTCTGCTGACATCACACCCAGGGGGCATTTCTACATAAAATGACCGCTCCCAATGGTCACGAAATGTGGCTACTCACGAAGTATGAAGCAGTAAATCCACAGTTAATTTGGGAGCCGGTCAGTCCAACTCAAGCAGAAGCCGCAGTCTTTGAAGCTTCTCGTGATCAACACAGCAGTAGTTGGGATGAAGGACTTGATCAGCTTGTCGCGTATTGTGAGACGTTATGATCCGAAAACCTGGCTGATAGCCTCAGATATCTCAGGGCTGAACCTCAGCGCGAACTTTGTCGAATCGCACAAGGAACAGTATCTATGAGATGATCTATTTTAAATTGGGGTAAAGAAATATGTATTCGGTGAGAAGGTGAAGGTTAATTGCAAATGGTTTACTTCATAATTTTTGAACCCAGCAATATACCTAATGTTCTTTGGGAGCGCACCATTACCGCCCTAACTACTTTTCCGACATTACAAGATTGGATTATAGCTACAGGTATATTCCTGGTTTATGGGCTATTAGCCCTGGGTATTGGCAGTGCTTCTCATTTCTTTCGTGGGAACTCACCAGTCGACCATTGGTTGCAGATTAGTGTTCAAGCTTTTTTGGCCCCAGCCTTTATCGAAGAAATTGGTTTTCGGATTGTACTTATACCTCACCCCAGTGAAACTGTCTCTTTAACAAGCTGGTGGCTGTATGCAGGCATTAGCCTGTTGCTGTTCCTGGTCTACCATCCCCTAAATGCTTTAACGTTGTATAAAGCTGGTGATCCTACTTTTTTCATGCCAGGTTTTCTAATTCAGGCCACCCTCTTGGGGCTTGCTTGTACTCTGGCGTACGAGACAACGGGCTCTGCATGGCCCCCTATATTGATCCATTGGATCCCTGTCGTGATCTGGCTTTGTTGGCTGGGAGGCTATGATCGTCTGACTTCATAAAAACTGACGACCACATGGACTCTTTGCTCTTTTTTCAAGAGGTGTTTTCTTCCCTCGACATTGTTTTAGTAGGTGGAATATCTCTGTTTATTGAACCTGTCGTGTGTCCCCACTGACGAGGTGATTGGCCAAAGTACCGCCGGAAATCTCGACTGAACTGTGACTGGCTAGAATAGCCTACCCGATGTGCTGCCTCACCGACTGTAGTACCACTGGCAATAAGGCTGGACGCATCGTTGAGACGATGAAGTTTAATGAACTGAATGGGGGAATAAGTCGTAACTTCCTTAAACTTACGGTGAAATACTGCGCGGCTCATGCCAGCCTGTTGAGCCAAATCGTCAATTGAAATCGCCTCATGAAGATTAGCTCTTAGAAAAGTCAGTGCCCGTGATATCTTCTGCATTCCCCCATAGGCTTGACGCACTGAGGAACCAGCTTCACCTCGAAGAACAGCAAATATTAGTTCTTTCATCCTGCCGTTGCTGAGCATGTGCAGGGCAACCGAATCATCTATCAATTCCAACAGCCGCCCCAGTGCTTCTGTAAAACCATCATCCCACTTTGCCACTGTCAACCCTGGCATAATCTCGGCAGTAGAGTCGCTAGCATTTTCCATGGCTGCCATCTCTATGACGGTCTCGATGATCACATGGGTGTCAAAGTTCAAGGAGAATCCGAGCAGTGGTTTTTCCGGTGAAGCCTCAATTATTTCCCCTTCTATAGGCAGGGGCATTGTACAGCACAAGTATTGATGCTCATCATAGACATGGGTTGTGCCATTTAAGTAGGCCCGTTTGCTGCCCTGAACAATGGCACAGATGCCGGGCTCATATACTCCCGGTACCCGTTCCACTAAGTGACTCATGCGAAACAGCCGTAATCCTTCCAATGGGGTATCGATGACTCCCTCGGTCACTGCATATCGATCGATAAGTTGGACAATGTCATGCTTGTTCATGCATTTAGGATGACCTATTTTTCCTATTTTGAAACCTCACTGAGATAAATAGGCAAAAAAATGAGAGGAATGGGGCTGAATTTTAGCTTTTCAAGCGCTTAACCTGCAAATAGATTCCGCTAGGCCTTTATAAGCCACAACCGAACATGTGATTTACTCTCCCCACCCTTCAGCTTTATGCATTGGAAGGGGATGGAAACGTAATTTTTAATTTAATCATGAGTGCACAGCAACTCATGGTTGACTAACCGACAGGAGAAAACTATGAGTACCAACATTACAGCGGGCAAGAATACCGTCACCTTTAAAAGCGGGAATTACCAGCTGGTAGGAAATCTCTATGCGCCGGAGGGATTTGACGCTTTGCAAAAGTATCCCACCATTGTGTTTACACCGCCTTTTAACCAGGTAAAAGAACAGATGGGTGCACTCTACGGGCGTAAGCTATCAGAAAAAGGTTTCTTGTTTCTGGCCTTTGACCATACTGGTTATGGTGATAGCGAAAGCGACATTCGCAACTACGAAAATGCCTTTATCAAAATCGAAGACATTCACAACGCCATTAGCTTTTTGCGGACACTCCCTTATGTGGATCGCGACCAATTTTATGGCATTGGCGCCTGTGCTGGTGGTGGTTACATGGCGTTGACCGCTGTGACCGACAAACGGATGAAAGCCATTGTGACCGTCTGTGGCATGCTGGATAACCGTTCTACCTACCTGGCGACAGCGGATAAAGATATGGCAATCTCCATGTTCATAGCTGCTAATGAAGCACGGCAGCAACAGTATGAAACGGGTGAGCCAGTTTATATGGATACCCTCGGATATGAAGGCAAGTCACCAGACGAGATTCCCGAAGGTGCACCCCGCGAGGGCTTTGATTATTACATGACCAAGCGTGCCGGTGCAGAAACCTATCCAAATTATTCAAACCGCAGCCTGGCTAGTATTGCCGATATTAATGCGCTGACCGATGCGACCAGCTGGGCTCAATATCTTTACACACCGTATCTTGGCATTTACGGGAAAAAAGCATTGGCCGATACCGGTCCACTGACAGTGGCCTACTACGAAAAATGTACCGAACCAAAAGAGCTATTTGAAGTGCCTGGAGCTTCCCATGTAGACCTGTACGATGTTGAAGAATATGTCGATCAGGCCGTGGACAGAATTGCTACTTTCTTTGGCAAATATGGTAATCAACCATGAACCTTAAAACGCTCGGTAAAGGCCACCGGATTGCCAGCCTTGTGATTATGTTCTTGATGGTACCCTGTCAGCGTTCCTCGGTGAGGGTTGGTTTGAACAGTTTTGAGCACGCTGACAGCCTAAACATTGACACTGGTCATATTGTGATGTGTGTGCGGGCGATGGTTTAGCGGCGGCTGTTACCCAATTTACCTGCGATCGCAGGTAATATACCAACTGCTGTTATACCCAATGCTTGACCCGCTGAACATCAACAGGCTGGTGGGGGTATTGACGACACCTATCTTGGGAATTGCTCTATACCCCCCGACTCAGAATAGGAATATCAAGCACTAACAGGTTCCAAGAGAGGGTTCGGCTTGAGCCGCCCATCTTCCATGTAGATAATGCGATCGGCAATGTCGAGAATGCGATTGTCATGGGTAACTAACAAAATGGTACAGCCCTGTTCTTTAGCTAAGCGCTGCATAATGTTCACCACATCCCGTCCTGATTGTTTATCTAAAGCAGCTGTGGGTTCATCGGCCAGGACAATTTTGGGGTGACTGGCTAGGGCCCGTGCGATCGCAACTCGCTGGCGCTGTCCCCCCGATAGTTCATCAGGGTAATAATCAATCCGGTCCTCCAGCCCCACATGCGTCAGCATATTAGCCGCTACCTCGTCTAGATCTTGATCGAGAAAATGAGGATGTAGCTCCAGGGACATCCGCACATTTTGTCGAGCTGTGAGAAAACTTAGCAAATTATGGGCCTGAAAAATATAGCCAATATTGCACCGCAGTTTATTCAGCACCGGCTTAGGGACTCCGAGAATTTCTTGCCCTAAAATCTTTAAACTCCCGCTTTGTGCTGCCCTCAGCCCCCCCATAAGGGTGAGTAACGTCGTTTTTCCAGAACCAGAAGGGCCAGTGAGGATAACGATTTCGCCAACACGAATGGTTAGGTCTATGTTGAATAGAACCTGTTTTTTTAGATTTCCTTCACCAAAGTGATGGTTCAATTGTTGAGAGACGATAACTGGAGACATGGTCACACCGGAGAATCAGGGTAGAGATAGCGTAAAGTAGTTAAGCGCAAGGAGAATATACGTAGAAGCTGTAGTAGGGGAAATTAGAGGATATATCCTTCAGTGTTGGTTTTAAGTAGGCTGTAGGGCATACCCTAAAAACCATTCTGTGTGATTAAGCTGTAACAACGATATTCATAGAAAAGACTCAGGCAATAAAGGGAATAAACAGTCTAGATGGAGAAACTCACTAAAAAATGTCAGCGGGATCGGCAGTACGTAGCTTTCTCATGGCAATGGCTCCTGAAACAGAGCACATAACAATGGTCAAAATGAGCACGGTGATGGCTCGTCGACTGGTCATGGCAATGGGCAACATTGTGGCTGTAAAAGCCAGCTGATAAAGACCAAAGGCGAGAACAATACTGGGCACGTAACCCAACACAGCCAGCAGCAACGACTCTTGGATGAGGACACTCAGCAAGTAGCTGTCGGTATAGCCCATGGCCTTGAGGGTGGCATATTCTGGCAAGTGTTCAGACACATCGGAGTAAAGAATCTGATAAACAATCACAATGCCGACAATAAAGCCCACACCGACGCCCAGGCCAAAGATAAAACCAATGCCGGTACCATTGGCCCAGTACTCCCGCTCAATTTGGGCAAAATCTTCTGGTGAACCAATTAAAACGTCGTCAGGCAAAGCGGCTGTGAGTTCATGCTGTACCTTTTCAACATCAGCCCCGGGCTTGAGCTGCACCAGCCCCACCTCAATGTGGTCAGCATTCTGGTCAGGAAAGAGCCGCAAAAATGTTGAGTCACTGGCAATCACGTTCCCATCGGCGGCAAAAGACGCACCGTTGGTAAACACCCCTGTCACATCCACCTGCATCCCATTTAGTTCTGCGGAAAATTGACCAGTCTCCCCATAAGCAGCCGCTGTAAACCCATACTCAGGTCGCCCCGCCTGGTCAAATAACAGTTGATTAAGGGGCTGAATTTTGTGTAAATTCTGATTCACCTCCGGAAAATTAAAGGAGGGTTCTGTTGGATCAATCCCCCAGACTAAAATAGCTCGCTCTAGCCTGGTCTCGGGATTTTTCCACTGCCCGGTGGCAATGTAAACACCGCTGACTGAAGCCACATCTTCATGGGCCAGGGTTTGATATAACCGCTGTCTGGGAAAATCTTTTACCGAGAACAATGTTTGCATCTGGGGATTGGTTAATACTAAGTCTGCCTGCAGGTTGCGGTGGGGCTGAATGGCCGCATCGTAAAGCGCACCTTCAAATCCCATTTGGATGAAAATTAGCATGTCGGCAAAGGCAATACCTGCGATCGCAACCATCAACCGTGTCCGCTCTCGCTTAACCTGCAGCCAGGCCAACGGCGTTTTTTTGAGAAATCGAGGCTTAAACATGGTCACAAAGAAAATCGAACGTTCGTTATCTAAAAAAGCAAATTAGAGCTGAACGGTGTGAACAAGACATTCTGTAAGCTAGGATTACCAAGACCAATATCAACGATAGGTTTAGCTGGAGTTGGTGGGATTTGGGCCGCACGGCTAACCGCAATCACCGTCTGTACCTGGAGGTTGCTCAAGTTGGCCACACGCTCACTATCCCCAGGGTTGATGGCAATCTTCACCTCGACGACGCGTCGATCTAGATTCTCACCAGGTTCACGGGCGAAGACATTTTGGCGACTAATCTGACGACCAATTTCAATCACTTCCCCCTGCAAATCACCTGAGAAAGCTTGACCTCGCACTGTTGCTGATTGACCCAGGCGAACGCGACCAATATCGCTTTGATACACCTCTGCAATCACCAACATTTGGTCAGTTTGACCCAAGGCAACAATGCCATCCGTACTCATCTGTTCTCCGGGTCGGGTATAAACTTTCAAGACTTGACCTGCACTTGGGGCTCGAATAGTCGCCTTAGCCAAATCATGCTCAGCGCTCAATAAGGCTGCTTTGGCAGCATCTAATTCCACCTGCGCCAGTTGCACATCTACCGGGCGGATCTCGGCCACCTGTTCCAGGGTCGATTGAGCCGCCGCCAGCTGAGCCTGCCCCGTATGCTCCAAGCGA
This sequence comes from Leptothoe sp. EHU-05/26/07-4, assembly GCF_043421015.1. Classification (NCBI taxonomy): domain Bacteria; kingdom Bacillati; phylum Cyanobacteriota; class Cyanophyceae; order Nodosilineales; family Cymatolegaceae; genus Leptothoe; species Leptothoe sp. EHU-05/26/07-4. The sequence continues at coordinate 897,263 of NZ_JAXSQV010000002.1, read as the reverse complement.
ACAAGTTCAGCACGAGCTTCTTGTAACTGTCGCTGGGCTGTTGTTGAAGTTCGCTCTAGTACGGCTTCAGCTTCCACCTTAGCCTGGCGGGCCGTATCTACCGCTAACTGTTTTTCGTCATAGAGAGAGGCAGAAATAGCCCCAGCTTCGTAAAGAGATTGGTAGCGAGTTAGTTCAGCCGTCGCCGTTTGTAGCTCTGCTTGCAATCGACGAATCGTAGCCGTTTGAGCCGCGCGATCGCCTTCGTATTGGGCCTCAATGCGGGCAATAGTTTCTCGTTGTATTCGCAGCTGTCCTGTCAGTTCAGCCGATCGCTGTGTCACCGTTGCCTGCTGCGCCAAAATCTCGCCGGACTTGGCTCCTGCCTGTACCTGGGCCAACCTGGCCTCGGCCAGTCGAATTTGTTGTTGAGCTTGGATCACTGCATTCTGAAGCCGATCGTAGGAATCAAGCATAGCGATCGCATCACCCTGGTTCACCTGGTCTCCCACATCAACAAACAGCTCTGCTAGGCGATCTCCATCCAACTCCAATGGAGCCGCCACCTGAACAATTTCTCCCGTAGGTTCTAACCGACCTAATGCTGCAACCCCCGGCAACTCCGTTGGTATAGCCGTCATTTCAGACTCGGTTACAACCGGTTGACTGTAGGGAGAGAAGCCAAGATACAAAATACCGCCAGAAGCTGCCAGTGCCGACAGTATCAGCCATAACAACCTTGAATTAAGGCTAAGAACAGTTTTGTTCATGGTGTATCACCATCTGAATCATAAGTTGACTTTGTTGTTCAAATGAAGGGGTCTCTGTGGTTGCTACATCGTAGCCATGATCATAGACATGTTGCAAAACCAATCCATCCATAAACACCATGACAAAATCCACTAATTCGGGCTTGGATAGTTGCAGATAGTCAGCCAGCAACTCTCGTGTCCGTCGCCAAACTTCACGCAAGGCTTGGATATCGCTGTCAGGATTAGGGCGGGTTTGTTGGGAAAAATCCACCCACAGTAATAGCTGTTGATAGTAATACTGCGTATTCTGCAAAACAAAATCCACGATGGCCTGTAGACGACCCTCTAAATCATTCAATTCAGGGACTTGCGCCAGAAAATCATAGATATCTTGCTCACATAGCTCCTGCACGAGCTGGATGAAAATACTCTCCTTACTTGGGAAGTAATGGTACAAGGTGCCTGTAGACACCCCCAGACCCTTGGCAATTTGCCGCATCGTAATCGAACCGTATCCTCGTGCAGCGAAGAGGTCGAGACACCCGCTTAGCAACTCCTTACGGTAACGATCATGATCGACAATTTTAGGCATAGCGACGTGTGAAGAACGGTAGACATAATTTTACCCCCCTCTATTTATTTATAACATATGTTCGTTATAAATAATCAAGACTCGATTAGATAAAAATCAAGAATTGTCAGTATGTTCAAGGTAAGAGCTAGCTTCATGCTTCAGGATCTTGCCAAGAAACCCACATCGGCAGACGCCTACAAGCCTCAATCAGTTCAGCGTTCAGCAGTATTCAAAGGAGTATCAATAGAATGAATAGCGCATCAACAAAGACTAAGTATCACTGTGAACAGGAAAGACGTTACAGGAATGAAGTTAATACATTAAGCGCATGGCACGAAAAAGCAGAGTACCTGCACGCAATCAAGGGATGGGAGATAAAGACCCCATCTGGTCTAATTCCAAGATGTAGTCAGACGAGAAGAATTCCCACCTACAAGCATGGCTCAGGGTAGCTTTTTGGGCCACGTTTATACCATACTTTAGCTGGGCTGAGCTGAAAGATAATGGACGTACGCCGACTCGAACGGCGGACCTCATCGATGTCAACGATGCGCTCTAACCAACTGAGCTATACGTCCTTATCGTTGCCATTCGCTAAGGTCACCGTTCGAATCCTCTTACTTAAAGGGTTTCAAGCAAATTAACCTAGTTTGAATGGCGCTGTAATACTATAGCTTAAAACTACGACTAGATCCCCCTAATTCATAAAAAGTGTGACGAAATAAGGGGGGAATTTGAAACGCTACAGCAAAGGCGAAGTAGGGGTTAAGAACCGTCAAGGACGTTATGTACTTACTTTCACGTGCCCTACACACCATAAACGTCGTGAAATTGCTACAGGCTATCCAGCTAAACGGGAATTCCTAACCAGGGCTAGAGCTAAAGCTGCCATTATCCAGACTGACTTAGGCACAGCTAATTACGATCCCACATTGGCCAAGTACCGAAAGCCAACTAAGACGGCAAGAAATGAAGTTGTACTAGAAAGTCTTAGTACTTTTGAATTACTGGATAGGTACCAAGCCCATAGAGTTTCCCTTGGTAAGTTGCAAGCGATAACCATACATAATCGTTGGAATCCATTAAGACAGCATATGCAACGGTCTAAATTATTTGAAAACCTAGAATGTAAAAAATTATCAACTAACTTGATTCAGAAGTTTACAGACTACTTAGCCAATCAAGGTTTAAGAAAAAAGTCGATCAGAGGCTATCTATCTGTACTTAGGGGTTTAAGTGCCTACCTAAATAAATTAGGTGTTATAGATATTGACATATGTGCCCATGTAGAAATCAAAACGAAGTACACAAGTAGACCAGCTCAAGTAAAGCGACCATTTAACCGTGATGAAGTAGACGCAATACTGACCGTTGCAAAAGAACACGCTAGGTTCAATCACTACTACCTGTTTATACTTTGCCTATTTAGTTGGGGGTTAAGAGTATCAGAGTTAATTGGCCTACGTTGGTGTGATATCAACTTTCAAACTTCACAAGTAACCGTAGGCTCATCGTTATCAAAAGTAGATACCTATCATAGAAAGCGAAAAGAGACTAAAACAGGTTCCGTAAGAACATTATCCATCACACCTAAACTACTTCAACAATTTTTGGACTCTAGACCACAAGACTATCTAAGTAGTGATTTGGTTTTCAAAACTGTCAGAGGCAAAGTTATCAATGATGGTAATTTCAGGTTAAAGGTATGGAAACCATTATTAAAACAAACTTGTGTGGAATATCGTTCACCTCATACCTGTAGACATACTTTTGCATCACTAGGTATTGAGGAGTATGGATGGACTGACTACCAGGCTGCACAACATTTAGGACATAAAGACACAAGGATGATTCAGCAGGTCTATGGTCATGCGATCACGCCTGGGACAATGCCAGAAATTTAGACAGACTTGAAAATCACCCTTATCAGAATAATCTCTAAGACTATCGTTTTGAATATTAGGTGTGATTATCCATAAAATGCATTTCATTCGTTATAAAGCCTTCTAGATAGTATTAACTGAATGTCTTGTGTTATTGCGAATAGAATCAATACCAGCGAGAGAATGAGGGTTTCAGCGATTTTTATCTAACGAGGTTTCAGGGGTTTCAGCGTTCACTATTTTGGTTACCGTCTAGGGTGTTTTTCCAAAAAAGGGGGGTACGGTAACTCGTGAAAGGTTGATGGTTATGGGAAAGTAGGGTCGAAAATGCATATTATGGGGATGTAACTTGGATGAAACTTGCCCCCCAGTTAACGCAGAAAATACAGCCGTCAAGTCTGAGGGGTTGATAGTCTATTTTCTATAATGAAAACTTTCATTATTAAATAGTTTTTGAAAAAGTACATCAATACCTTCGGGTAAGAAACGTTCGTAAAATTCTAAAGGTATTTTTTCGCCTTTTATAGTTTTGAATTTTCTTCTATTACTACGCTCTTTTAATTGATCTTTATTATCTGAAGGTAAATGTGTATTGTTTAACCTGAACGTTCTATCTTCTATAACTAAATCACCAGGTCTATATCGTTTTTGATTCAAGTATCCTTTTGAATTTTGAACATCTAAATACTTTCCTATTTTCTGTAATGATGTATGTGTGTATTGCATATCCTTACGCAAAATGCATACATTTCCATTACAGTCTGGATGCATTTCTAATAAAGTGTAAAAAATGTCATACATAGGAGAACATCTTTTTTCTGCATCTTCAAATTGTTTTGTACCTCTAATCTTATATTGTATTTTTCCTTCTATATTTTTGAATGCATAATGACCTTTTGACCAATAAGCCATAACTTCAGAAGTATGCTGTTCGTCTGGACTTGCTTTATGTTCAAGTTCAAATTGTAGTTCAAGACCATAGTTTGCCCAAAAATTATTAACGTGTTTTGTTGCCCATCTATCTATATCTCCTGAACCTACAGTTGATACAGATTCCTTTATTAGATTCCAAGTTAAATTATTGCCATGATCGTCTTTTAGGTTTCCTACCTTGATGCTTTTATGGCTTTCTAACTTTGATACACTTGATAAGTAATCTAGACCTGGTAGTTTACCATTAGGAGATAAAAACAAGGCTTTATCAAATGAGTAGAAACCACCGTCAGTTATAACCTGAACTAAGCTTAGAGCTTTTGCAAACATCCAAGTATTTAATCTTGCCCTTGCTGTTATGTTATTCGCAATAACAGTATTACCGATAGCAAAATAAGGGCTAGCTAAAACACCATATAGTGTATTTAGGAGTAGCTTTAGACATTCATCTTTAGCTTTTGCTTTTATTCTTTCAACTTCAGTAAGGTTTGGATTTTTCTTTTCTGCTTTTGTTTTATTCCTTGCTTCAATCAATGGACTTATGAACTCTGCGATTGGAATACCTACCCATGCTCTACAACGATTATCAATTGGTAAACCATTTCTTGATTTGAGTTGTCCTTTAGACTTAAGTATAGTTCTAGTCCAATCATCTATAGTATCTACTCTATCTTTTGCAGAATAGTAGACAGCACAAATAACTTCTAAATCCATAAGTTGCTTTAGTTGTTGATTATTTGCTGTTTCTCTAATTGTGTTTAATATATCTGCTGTGATAATTCCATTTTCAATTTGCTTTCTAAGCAATGCAAACTCACCAGCAATATGGGAAATACTATCCCCTTTATCCTGTGAATTCTCATCTTCTGGAAAATTGTTCTTGATAGCATTAGCAATATCTTTTAGCTTTGTAAGTTTTGAATATATTAAGTCTTGGCAAAACTTGATATTGCCTGAAACATATATTGTATAAAGGCCATCAACTAATTCTGATTCGTACTTATCAAGGAATGCTCTAAGTGTGATTCTCAATTCATTAGGACCATAACCAAAGTAACTAGGTAGACCTATTGGATAAGTAAATTTTGAAAGTGAGGTACTATAGCAGCCTTTAGCGTCTACATCGAGCGCTTTGTAAAGAACATAGTTTTCAGGAAATTCATTATTACAACGTCCACCTTGAACTAATGCAGCAAACGCAACTGTATTAGATGTTTTTGGAGCTGAAAATTCTGCTAACGCTTTAACTGATGCTTCACCATATGCTTTATGCTTACATGGTGTTTTTGCAACTATCTTTTTTAATTCAGTTCTTGAAAAAAGTTTGTTAGTCTTTTTATTTATAGGTGTTTTACCGTTAAAGAATAATGCTCTCCAACACTTTCTATAGAAATGATAGTGTTCATGACTAGTATCAATTTGCCCTAACCGTGCTAACGCTAACTTAAACCCTTCAAGATCATTAGCTTCGTTGTATAACCAAGTTTCAAAAATTTTAGATACTAAAGCGCCTGTTGTATACGGCAATCTATCAAGTGTGAAACCTAGCAAATCTTTGCAAATATCTTCTTTAATTAGTGATGTGAATGACTCTTTAATTCCGTGTAGGTCATCAGCATCACCAATTGCGTAATCTAAAAACTTTTCAGTCTCACTAAGTAAACCTTCAAGCATGTTTGATTTATATTTATCCATGTCACTTTTAGAGATCATTTTATAACCCACTGATGCAGCAAAGTCTTTTAATGATTTTTGTGACCAACCTTTCAGGTCATGTATCCTAAAGCAATCTATTTTTCCTTTAATATTACGCTTCTGGTAAATATAGCTGTTTAATGGCAGTGGTTCCTTAGAAAAGTATCGTCTTATATTTTCAAAACCAAAGGCTAACGATAAATCTTTAGGAGAATAGAACAACAGTAAATCAATTGCGTTTTTCTTAAGGTCTTTTTCTATAATCTCTTCTATAAAGTGTTCAAGTATATTCAAATCATCATGGAAAGTAATCCAAACGATAGTTACATCATTAACTTTGGCCCATGTACTAACCTTCATTTTAAGTAGGTTCCATTCGATAGGGGGTACATGCTGTTCTATAGCACTATTCAAGTAAACAGCTTTATCTAAGCCTTTAGCTGATAGTTGAACACATAGATCAAGCTTCTCTTTACTATCCCATTCAGCATCTATTGCAATTTGGATTTTCTCTTTAGTACTTTTTTCATTTTTTAATACAACAGGGCTATCATTTAAGTCAGATATGCCAGGTTTAGGTAAATCAGACGAATTATCTAAGTTGTTGTCAGATATTGTTATTTCTGCCTTATATTCCTTATTCTGACTGTCGTTGTCAGTTGTTGCCAGAGTTGTCTTAGTTTCTTGCATTAGGTATGATGCTCCTATATTGCTTAAAGGAGAAATCCCCAAAAAATAAACCGCTAGAATGCTTACCCATCAAGGGCTGAACACTCTAACGGCTATTGGGGGATTTCTTTTTTGTTTAGGGGTTGATATTCAGTGAGAACCCCTGTTACACTTAGTTCAAACATATTAATTGAAGCCAACTACTTTTCCCGCCAGGAAGCTAGGTAGTTGGTTTTTTACTGTCTATAAAGGTGAAAAAGCTTACTGTATAAGGTTCTCAGGCATTCTCTATACCTGCATGTGTGATCCTTAAACGTGTTGAGCTAAGAGAACAATAACAACAAGACCTTTTGATTGCAATGCCCTTGAGAGAGTCTCTCAGGGGTTTTTGCTGTCACATCAACAAAACTTACACTGTAAGTCTAGGGCAACTATCCCCTGTGCCAAATCATCTCAATTCGAACGCTTATGCTCAGACTGGAATGAATGCATTGCTGTTTCTGTCTAATAGGAACTGCTTAAGCGATCATGACGTTCTAACCAAAGAATCATCAGGCTTTGAGCCTTAATGTGACAGTACCGCTATGCAGGATGGTTGGTACTTGGAGTTAAATAAGCGCTACTTATCTCACAAGAGATTTCGATGAGAGAGACTGATTGTATTCCAGGGCTAACTCATAATCACTACGGTTAACCCTGGTAAGTACCCGTTATCTGGGGTTCCTTCCATTACGACTGAAATACTCGGCTTGAGCTTGTTCCTCTTGAGCTATCTGAGCATCAGCCTGTCTCTTGGCAGTATCAATCCTGTGCTGTAACAACCGTTGGATGTATGCCTTTTTAGGTTCAACAGTCAAACTCTCTTCAAGTACCTCTATACTTGCAATCTTTGACATTCTCATTGATTGGAAGCCAAAAAATGATGCAAGTTCAGTACCTAAATTAAAGGCTAATACGATTAAAACTTGGTTCTCAGTAGGAGATTGACTGTTAGGGAACAACCCCAACCAAGTAGTGTTGTAGTCAAACCAGTAAACACCAATCAGTGTTAGAAGAAACAACCCAAGTATTAGACTTGCCAAAATATATTTAGGAACTTTGGGCAAACCATTGTGATTTAGTGGAGCATTTAATAAGCCCCATATATCATCCCAGTTTTCAGGAGAAGTTAGAAAGATTGATACTGCTGCTTCAATTGAGGCCATTGTCCAACCTAGTGGTTGAGCATATACAGGATTTATCCCCATATTGCCTAAACCGATGATGGTTAATTCTACATTTCGCCATAACACCCAAGCCCCCAGAATGAAACATGCAATGCCGATGGATTGTGTCCAAATAGGGGATCTACGAAAAACTAAGCCTTTACGTTGCATCGGTTAACCCCCGGTAGATTTTTCTTGAACCAATCGCTGATATATTCAGCACAAATGTCATAACGCTCTCTTCGATCAGAGCCCTTTTCACCCCCTTTGGTTAAACCAAATACGTAGTAAACTGCGATATCAGTTTTCTTAGAACCAAATGACTGCCAAAAACGTTGAATTCTTGCATCAATACCTTGTGGATAATACAAGTCTCTAGCACGTTCCCAATGTATGGTATTACCATCTACCTCTTGACTAAATTTCTCTTTAAATTCTTTCAAGGACATGCCTTGAATTCGATTGAAGTTAGCGCTTTCAGGTAGGACATTATTGTTAGAGGAATCGTAACTTTTTTGGTCTGATTCCCCTGGTTCGGTTTCGGTTCCGTCTAGTTCGCCTAAATTATCGGGTTCATCCCATGGAGCTTGAAACCCTTTCATATCAGTCTGGTTACGCGTAACTGTATTCTGGTTCGTTTCAGTCGGAACCGATAGTGAGCCAGTGCATGTCAATGTTGAGTCAGCGGTTAGGTATACCGGATTATACTCAGGTATATCGCTATGTCCATTAAGTAGAGATGTACCTATTAATTTAGGATTTTTATTGTTATCTAATTTCTTGAGTAAACAAAAAATTGCTACTGATGGCAATACAAAGAAAATAGGAAAAGGTACACCTAACCCATTAGGTGATGAAATCGAATTTGTACTTGCCTGGTTAACTTGTGAAACAGTACTTTTATTTTGAATTTGTGAGTCTAATACCCTATGTGTAGTAGAGGTTTGTACTTCGTTCGAACTTTGATAATTATTAGTACACCAACCATTTTCTAAACCAACTTGATCAGCTGCTGTTTGTGTTGGTTTATAGGGCTTAATCGGTTGGACGAATAATACGGCTTCCGTATCACTATCGATGTACGATTCCACCCAGCTACCATCAGGCTGAGCACCGTAACTATGCTGAATCGCATTACACGATCGGACTGTTGTGGTCATAATGGATATGTTCCATGCTATTGGGACAATGGGGTAAGGAAGTTTCTCAGGCTACTTACCCCTTTAAGTAGAAAGCTGTAGCGGAAGGTTGAACTACGAATTGAACTAACCTTTTAAGGTGCCAGTTGTAAAATCTATATCCGTAAGCTGATAATCCTTACCTGCACCTAGAATTAATTTGTGACTGGCAAGTTTAATTTGCAAAGCTTCCTTCGTACCTTGAAAGGTAACGTTATCTTCTGTTCTCCTAAATTGTTTTGTGAACTTACCATCGACAATTATTTGCTGTGAACCGTAAACTATTGATTTCCCCATCGAACTAAAATCTTCAACTACAAGCGTGTAGATGAATGCTTAGTTAGTTTCTCTCTTCAATAGTAGGAATGCCTGAAGCATGAACTTGTTCAAATAATCCAAGCCAAAGTTCCCATTTACCTAAAGGCATAGTTACTAACTGAGGCCATCCATCTAAGAAGTCTTGTTCAAGAAAAGAATTACATTCTTTAGTAAATGTAGAAACCCAATTCCAGGGCATAACAAAACTTTTGTTTTTACATTTAACTAAAGCTGGTGATGTAGCTCCTTCTGGAGTCTGTTCTTGAATTTCAAGAATTTCTATTGAAAGTACTATTACTTCCATTACTCCTCTGGCCTAAAACTTTGGACTTGAGAAGCATTATTTAATTGTGGGTTTTGAGAATTAGGTTGCTGTTCTACCTGAGTAGCTGACCATTCCCCAAGGATGTGTTGAACACCTACCTTGTAATCGTCAGTACCTAATCTGGCCATAGCCTTTTGAACTATGGGTTGATACCCCTTCTCAATCGTTACCCGTATTTGTGCCATAGCGGTTTAGACCCATATGCCATTTAAGCGTTGGGTCTGGCTAATGTGGTTTACATAGGTATAGTAGCGCCAATAGTTGCCTATTTACAACCAATGTGAGTATAAAATCTTATATATGCTGAAATTACAAGGTTTCAGCACACTCGGCTAGTATTTAGGAGCAAATAAGCAACTATGGGTAAATCTGTGGCAAGTAAAGTTTGGGCTAGCGTCTCAGACAAGTTAGCTAAGCGTCTAAACACAAGAGCTGATGAAGAAGGGCAATCCAGGAGTGCTCTGATCGCTTACCTACTTGAACGTGCTATGGAAGATTGGCAACCAGCTGATGAAATACAGGGGGCAACTACGGCTGATAACCAGACTGATAAAACCTAAATTTCAACTTCACTGTTAAGCCTGAAACGTGTACTTAATTAGTGAAGGTGAGCTTATATTTGATGGGCTTAATTACTACTTAAGAACTACTTACTATTTAACTTTTTCTACTTTTAACCCAAGTACGAATAGCTTGAATGACTTGAAATAATCGTTTAGGTGCTGCATTAATATCTCTTGCCATGAGAGCAGCACGAATTTCAAGAAAATTAAGCTTCTTAATATCACCAGCTTTGAAATTTTCAACTGCGAAGTAACGCAGTATAGTCTCTTTGTCTGGTTTATCACTCTCAAGTACAGTAAGCTTATTTTTAAGTGAACTATTCAGAACTTCAGAAGCAATAAGTCTTTGACTTTTTTCCTCTACTTCTTTAATTAGACTCTTTATTTCGGACTGTTGATCTAAAAGAGCATCAGTAAGATTATCTTTTGTTAGAGCAAGCTCTTCTATTTCATCTTCCTTTTGATATAGCTCTAAAGCTTTTGTCTTTCTTTCTAAGTTTATTAATCTTATTTCATCTTCTAATATTCTGACCTGACGAACTAACCTTTCAGATGCAAAGTCTAACTCTGAACTAGACTTATATTTTTTGATTAAATCACTATCAGGAAGACGTATATAAAATTGCTCTAGAAGTATATTTATTGTCTCTAATTCATCTTCTTCACTTTCTGGAATGACACTAAAGTAAAGGTCTTTTCCTTTTTTATCTATATTGACGCTTGCTTCAATTCCAACATCCCTTAAGAAATCTGCAAAGTATGTAAGATATCGTTCACAGGCTGATCTAATTCCTGGTGAAAATTCTGAAAAGTCAAAGTGCTTAGATAAAGAGTAAGTAGTTAAAGATGATTGGTACTTTTCTATTATTTTTTTCTGAGCTTCACTAAAAGTCTTCAGACATCTATTAATAAATTTGTTTAAGGGAAAATCAAGGTCAGGATATAAAATATAAAGATTATACTGAGCTACAGGAGTTATATTTCCTGGTTCAGAAATCGAGCTTGTTGTACCTATGTCACCAATTTCATATTCTGAGAAAGACTCGCTTATAAACTCTTTAAATGAGTTTAATTGATTCTCTAATGTCCAGTTATTTTGCCAACTTAATATATTAATGGCAAAATGAAACTCTATGCTTAAGCCTTCAACATCACCTAGTTGATGAAAATAATGATTAGTATGTAATCTGATATTGTCTATATAAAAATTTTTAAATACATCATTTAAGTACCAGTCTCGATTAAAAATAATTTCATATTCTTGTAATCTTCTAGGTGAGTAAATAGTTATCTCTTCGTATAAATCTAGGTTTTTAATTACTAATCGGTTATATGTTTTGCTCGGGAAAGAAGTAACTTCAATATATCCAGATTCCGGATCTATAGTTTTTCCTTTAAAGATAAGTTCGTATTTAGATGTATTGTGACCCGTGCTATATTTGTCGCCTCTTTCAAGTCTTGGACCTGAATCACTCATACAAACTTACTCCTTATAAATAGACTAATTAACTAGCTACTATCTTAGCTATAAAACTAAATAACATTTTGGTAGTACTGTAAGATCGAGCCAGTATTTAATAAGTAGGCATTTTATCTAGTCAACTTTTTGAATTGCTATATAGCTCTGATGTGTTTGCATTAGGAGTTTTTATTTACGAACACATCTGCAAGTTGCAATAAAAAATAAACCTCTAAGGCTAAATAGTGCCAAAGAGGTTTCCATAATATTCTGTTGTGCCGTTGAGCCTAATTAGAAGATATCAACAACACTTTAAGGGTGAAATTCGCATCTAGAAGCTAGAATGTTTATGTATCGGGGATCTAGTCATTCGATGTCAACGATGCGCTCTAACCAACTGAGCTATACGTCCTCAATGGCTTATAAGCGTAACATGGTAATTCGAAATAGGGCAACGTTTCTTCGCAAGAATTTGTTTGAGTAGTTTTTAGAGTCCCGGATTGGGTGCGATCGCACTCACCCCTTGGCATCATCCCAAGCCTACGCAGGTTGAGCCCCCGGCTGCCCATCCTCAACCACAAAAGAGGCCAGGGTTTGCACTGCTGATGTAGGCGACTCTATGGACTCCACTGTGCGATAGTCCGCCTGCCAAAGATCGGGTGTGATGGTACAGCGCACATAGCCCCGATTAAGACCATCAAAGAACTTAGTGTGAGGATTACCAGGCACTGCCAGCGACACAAGCGCGTTAGTGTCTGCACCATCCCCAAAGCTCGACGAAATTGACGTACCGACAAATTCGGTACCCACGGTGGCAGAGGCAGGATTGTCAAAGTCGGCTTTGATGTCGTAAACCCAGCTGGAGTGAATATCACCGGTGATCACGACGGGGTTAGACGGTCGGCGAGCTTGTAAAAACTCGATAATGCGATCGCGCTGAGCCACATACCCATCCCACTGGTCAGGATTAAAGAAATCCCCTGGTAAAACCTGGGTGTTGCCAAAGTTAAATTGAGAAAATATTGTCTGCTGGGCCAGCACATTCCAGCGCGCATTTGAGCGATTTAACCCCGAGAATAACCAGTTCTCCTGACGTTGGCCTGTCATGGTAGCAGCCTCACTCAACGCTTCGGCACAGCGAGGGCCAAACTGATCGCCGCAGGGTTGGTCGGTGCGATATTGACGGGTATCTAAAATGTTAAAGGTGACCAGGTTGCCAAAACTCAATCGTCGATACAGCTGGAGAAAGGCACCGCGAGAGGCAGACTGTCGCCGCATCGGCATGTGTTCGTAGTAAACCTGGTAAGCAACAGCACGACGTATGGCAAAGTCTCTGGCGCTTTGTTCATCCTCAGGGAGAAAGTTAGCATAGTTGTTGTCTACTTCGTGATCATCCCAAGTGAAGGCCCATGGAAATGCGGCATGGGTCGCTTGCAAATTTTGGTCTAAACGATAGAGGGCATAGCGATTTCGATAGTCTTCCAGGGTAATCACGTCGCCGCTGTTGTGCTGACGTACAGCGTCCGCGCTAATCCCCCCTTCGTAAATGTAATCACCCAGGTGGATAACCAGGTCCAGGTCTTCCCGGGCCATGTGTTGATAAGCCGTGTAGAACCCATTTTCGTAGTCCTGGCAAGAAGCAAACGCAAACCGCAGGTCGTTTAACGGCGTTCCCGGTGCAGGTGCTGTACGGGTGCGGCCAACCAGGCTTTCTTCACCACCGGCCTCAAAGCGATACCAATAAACCCGATCCGGTTCTAGGCCAGATACTTCCAGGTGAACTGAGTGGCCTAAAGCGGCGCGGGCTAAAGTAGACTCTCTCCGGACCACATTTTGTAGGGCTTCATCCGTAGCAATGGTGCAGGTGACAGTGACATCGCTATTGGGCATGCCACCCCCCTTGAGAGGATCCGGTGCCAGACGGGTCCATAGCACGATGCCATCTGGTAGGGGATCGCCCGAGGCCACACCTAAGGTGAAGGGATAGCTGGAAAACCTTGTCTGGGCAAGAACGGGGTGCTGATTGACAAGGATAAGGCCGGTAAATGCACCCATGCCTGCCAATAGGCTACGCCGATTGAAACGATTAGACATGGGACGATCAATAGATGAACGGTGCATGCTGATGTTCCTGGTAAATGCTGACTGTTAGAAAGTTGTTGCCGCTGATTTAGGGGATGCCTCGCTCTGGCAAGATGGCCCTATGAATAATGATCAGTAACGGCAGCAAGTTTTGATAGCTGAGGCTATGGGCGACGACATAGGGCCAGGCCGACGAGCGTCACCAGGCCCGCCACCATGGCAGGTTCTGAAACAGGCATGGGCTCGGCAAATGTAACGGTGCCTGTATTGAGTTCAAATGTGGAAAAATTGTCAGTAAAAAAGCCAAAATCACCACTGCCCAAGGGCTCTTCGCGAAACTGAAAACTCAGGTCTGAGGCAATGGCAACAGAATAGTCTAAGCCTACGAGTTCACCGTCTTGAAATATTGCCAGGGGAAAGCCGCTGTCGGTATCGTCATCGCCCTTGCTATAGGTGACCGCTGTACTCAGGTCGGAACCCACATAGTCAAAGGTGAGGGAAATCAACCCAAAGTCTGGGGCTACCTGCTCCAGGCCAATGCCGCTCAGTAAGCTATCGTCATAGGTGACCTGCCCTGAGAATGTGTCCCCCACTAGAAAATCACCGCTGACAATATCTACGAAGAAGTTTGTTTGAAACCTGGCTGCGTAGGCAGGGGCTGTGGATAGAACCGTCGAACCGACTAGAGTGGATGCGATCGCAACCGTTGAAAGAGCCATTCTCATTGCATGAACTTCCAGCTTTTAATAATCACTTAATGTGTGAAAAAGACTAAACTATATAGCTTTAGAGAAGAGTCTTTACACTGTCTTTTAGAATGTCTAAAACGGTTAGTCAGAGGACATTTTTAACAAGGATGCAGGCTTTCTAAAAGATGCCTGAGCAATCTAAAAAGAGCCTTGCAAACTAATATAAATACGAAACAACAATACCCTTTTTTAGGCGGAAATTATGTTTGCCAAAACACATAGAAATAAGTTGTTATTGGTGGCATACCCCGCTTTAAAGCATCTAGAGTGGTTTCAATGTTGAGGCTGCGTTCTAGGCGTCAGACCGTTAGGATAAAACAGCAGTTTCCTGATTCCGTGTGTATGACCTGGCAAGAAGTCTCTGGTAACTGGCTTCTCGTTCCCGATCGCCCAAAGGCCATTATTCATTTCTTAGGGGGGGCGTTTATTGCCGCTGCGCCGCACCTAACCTATAGTTGGCTATTGGAAAATCTTTATCAGCAGGGCTATTGCATTGTGGCAACGCCCTTTATCAATACCTTTGACCATGGTGCGATCGCAGACGAGGTGCTGACCACATTTGACCAGGCCATGATCTATCTCCGGCGTCAGATCATTGGCGATCGCTACATACCTATATATGGTGTCGGTCACAGCATGGGCTGCAAAGTTCATCTGCTCATTGCCAGTCTGTACAACATCGAGCGAGCAGGCAATATTCTGATTTCCTTTAATAATTACCCCGCCCGCAAATCTATTCCGTTGTTAGAACAGTTCGTTCAGTTTGCTCCAGATTTTGATGTGGAGTTTACCCCCAGCCCCAACCAAACCCTTAACCTGGTTCGCGATCGCTACGCCATTGGCCATAATCTGCTGATCAAGTTTCGCCGAGATACCATTGACCAAACCTACGATCTCAGTGATGTGCTCTACCAGCGCTTTCCCCAGTTCACTGCGATTCAGATTCTCCAAGGTACACACACCACACCCATTGCCCAAGATGTCCGCTGGCAGCCCGGTCAGTCATTTACAGCCTTTGATGCCATTGGTCAGTTTGTTAAACAAGAGTTCTACAAAGACTTAGGGCAGCTTAAGAAAACCATGCTCCAATGGCTGGGTTAAAAATCCGCCTACTCTATGACGACGTCTCTAACATTTGCTGCTAGGGTGAATAAACTCTTGCCATATTGAGCTCCACACTATGCTGTTTCGCTTGCTAACGTTCAGTACCGCTGCTCTGCTACTTACGTTCCCAGGCCAGCTAGCCTGGGCTGATTCGTCTAGATTACTTGCACAGGCTGAGGAAAGTGAGGCTGCTGAAACTTCCGATGATTCAGAAGAGAATGCGACCTCAGAAGAAGTGTCCTCAGAAGCCGACATTGAGACTAATGCAGACGCATTAGAGTCTGAAGAGGCAGCACCAGAGCAGCAATCTTTGGATGACGTAGATCAGCTAATTCTCACCGGGTTATCCCTGTATGAAGACGGCAATCTGGCGGAGGCAAAAACTACCCTTGAACAGGCGCTTGACGCTGCCCGAGCCAATGAGAATTTGGCCCAGGAGTCTTTTGCTTTAACTATGCTAGGGCTGGTGACCGTTAATCAGGGGGACTATACAACTGCCTCTGACTACGGTGAGCAGGCGCTGACGGCGTTAGAGGGGGTGGATGATCCTGAATCTAGGGTGGTCGCCCTCAATGTGCTGGCACTCGCGACCCAATCCCAGGGCAATTTACCGGATGCCATTACCTATGCCCAGGACGCCCTCACCCTGGCTGACAGCCTTGAGTTTGACTCAGGTCGGTTGAATTCTTTGAGCATTTTGGCCACCAGCTACAGAACCATTGGTCAAGATGTATTAGCCCTGGAGGCGGCCCAGTTGGTGATTCCCCTGGCGCAATCAGAACGGAATGGCCAAGCCTTGTTGAGTGCTTTAAATGTGGCAAGTTCTTCGCTGTTGGCCCTGGGAGAGTATGAAACTGCGTTGACAGCGGCTGAAGATGCGCTGACCGTAGCAACTCAGTTGCAAAGCCCAGGATCGCAGGCCCTGGCGCTGAGCAATATGGGGGTGGCCCACTATCGCTTAGAAAACCTTGACAAGGCGATTGAGGCTCAAACCGAGGCATTGGCGCTGGCAGAAGAGGCAGAGGCCCTAGATGTGCAGTTCACGGCGCTATACGTATTGGCGCTGGCATTCTACGACCAGGGAGATTTGGATCAGGCAGTTGAGCTGTATGAGGACCGTTTGCAGCTGAGTCGTGAGTCCAACGCTGTGGGTGCAGAGCTACAGTCACTGCTGGGTCTAAGTTCTACTTATTTAGATAGTGGTCAGTATGAAGCTGCGATCGCATCCTTTGACGATTTACTCGTTCTTGCCCAGGAGCGTAATCAGCCCCTATTCCAAAGCTTAAGTCTGTCTGGTTTAGGCTTTGCCAATGTCCAGCTGGAGAACTATCCTGCGGCCCAAGGTCATCTTGAACAGGCTTTAGTGATTGCTAAAGACATGGGCGATCGCGAAGCCGAGTTTGGCCTGCTCAGCTTATTATCTGAAGTGCATCAAGCTCAGAATGAGCCGCAACAGGCGCAAGACTATGCTGCCCAAGCCGCAGCGCTGCAGGCAGAAGCAGAAGCGGAAAACGCATCGCCTTCAGATGACAATTCAGAGGAGGCCGCAGACGATGCAGAGTAACGCAAATTGCTGTTGCTGATTTAGAGCATGAACGGCTCAACCCAACAGGCTAACAACCTAGCCTTGAAAGGTGAAATCATACCGAGGATTAGCAACACTAAAAGGTGCATTGATTGAGCAACCGCCCACATAATTATTGCGGTTGCTTTACCAAGCTTAATTTGTTGCATCGGTTGAAATATATTAATATTCAAAGCTGTTTGGAACGTCGTCTTCGAACAAATTTTCGGATGTCATAAAATCTTGAACGTTGTGTAGAGCAGTTGGCTAGAAGCGCCAAGTTGCCTGTCTATTAGGAATACAGTGCCTTGGGCTGCACTCATCCTAAAGACTTTCTAGCTGTCCATAGGATTATGTATATCAGGGTTGAAGCGTCAGCCCTGCATAACTTTGACAATGCTGCTTGCCGTCGACGCACGTATTTTAAAACGCTTAAATCTAGTGATTACTCAAGGAGTGTTAGGTCAGATGGCCCAGGTCATTGTTGGTGAAAATGAAGGTATTGAGTCAGCATTACGACGTTTTAAACGTCAGGTATCGAGGGCTGATATCTTCTCAGATATAAAAAAGAAACGTTATTTTGAAACCCCTATTGAAAAAGCTAAACGCAAGGCAATTTCTCGTCGTCGTAAGCGCCGCTTTAAACCCAATGCCAATGCCAGCGCCTAAGCACATTGCCTGAACAATAGCGACCCAGCAACTAAGGGGCGATGACGGTTAACCGTCATCGCCCCTTAGTCATAGATATAGCCCTAGCCTTTAAGCGGCTCTGCCTATAATAGCGCCAAGCCTTTTAAGGTCAGGCGGTTTAGAAATATAGTTTTCTTATATGTCCTAACTTTACTCTCGTCTATAGTTCATAACGGTGCGTCAGATCACAAAATTTTAAGTTTCGTATCACACCAATCAAGCCAAACCTTGTAAACAGTCGTAAACAAAGGCGTTTGCTTAGCTGGTGGTGAAAAAAAGATGCCGTTACGGCTGGTGTTCAGAAAGGACACTTTTAACCTGAACTGTATGCATAGGGTGCCCATACATGTCTGAGAAATTTGCCGCCAGTGCAATATCAGTCATTTGACTTAGACGAGCACGCTGTGTTGCTTAATGTGATGCATCCTTAAACTTCGTAAAGCTCTAAAGGCAACCCGTCAGGGTCTTGGAAAAAGGTGAAGCGTTTGCCGGTTAGTGCATCTAATCGGATGGGTTCTACTGGGATGCTGTGTTTTTGTAGGTGAGCAATATTGGCGTCCAGATTGTCGACGGCTAGGGCTAAATGGCGTAGACCGCAGGCTTCAGGACGTGTGGGTCGAGGTGGTGGTTCTGGAAATGAAAATAGTTCTAATTGGGCATTGCCCAGGGTGAGATCAAGCTTGTAGGATTGCCGCTGTTCGCGCCAGGTTTCACAAATAATGTCAGCTCCTAGAATGTCAACGTAAAAGTGCTTTGATTGCCCATAGTCTGAACAGATGATGGCAATGTGGTGAATGGCTTTGATTTGCATGGATTGATCGGTTAATGGGGACAGCCGTTCCATGGAACAGCTGTCCCTGAGGATAGTAATGGCTTGTCCTTAATGACATAGGGGCTGTCAAGGCTGTTTCAGCGATTATTGTTAAAAGCTGACTTTAAAAAACGTCTACGGTCGACGATCCGTTTTAGATGATTTTTCAGATGCAGCGACTATGCTTTTTCCTAAAATCCCTTGCTAATTTAAAGGTGGCTTAAGAATGTTTGGTGCATTTAATCAGTCACAACTAACTTGGCAAATACCTCGGCCCACATGCGGTCGGGGTTTCACTTTATGGGTTTAGCCCCTGCTTTAGACTTACAGCCAAAGCGTTGCGTTGTTATCGATGTAGTCAGGTTGTCCACAGCTGTTGGTGGCGCTAAAGGTTTGAAAATAGCGTTGCAGCTTAGGGGGTAGCTCAGGGTAGTTAAATAGACCATCACCCGATGCAATTTTGGCCCAAAAATTTTCTAGAACAGGGGCATATTGCTCTGCCTCGGCTGAAGATAAGTTAAGGGGCTTACTGGTGAGTAGTTTCATTATGAAGGGGAAGGAGCGATCGGCCATCCACTGATGGGAAGTGGCCTGTAGAGTGGGCCACTCAGGTACCGCCTCAATGCGGTGAGAGGTAATATCCAGCCGGTGGCGATCGTCTACAGTCGTCAGTTCACAGATGCGGTAGGGGTGAGGATAGCTGACGAGAGAGCCAGTGGTGATTTCATAGAGTCCATCAGTTTGGGCTACATCTTGCACATGTAGGTGGCCAGTGAGCATTAGGGGCACCCCAGCAGCCTGCAAACGCTGGGTGAGGTCAGGCGCATTTTTGACCATGTAACGCTGTCCCATGCGGCTATGGGATTGGCGGGGCAGATGTTCTAGGGCGTTGTGGTGCAGCATCACCAGGGTGAGCTGGTTGGTGAGCTGATCTAGCTGTTCATCTAGCCAGTCTAGTTGTTCTGAGTCGAGCCAGCCGGTGTAAAAGGGCTCGCCCTCTACATCAAAGCCGTTGGAATTTAATCCGATTAGATGGAGCCCATCCAAAATAGTGTGGTGATAGTACGGACGGGTTGGATCGGTATAGCCAAAGGCCTGGTAAAGATCAACAAACTCGTCTAAGGAAATGGTGCGATCGCACCCTGCCTGTCTCACCACATCATGATTGCCAGGCACCACATAGACCGGAAACGGCAACCGCTCCAGACGACGGACCAGCCAGTGATGATTTTCCCGCTCACCATGCTGAACCAAATCCCCAGGCAATAACAAAAAATCAATATCCATCTGTTCCAGATGATCCAAAATCTGTTCCAAGGCTGGGATGCTGACTTCCACAAGATGGAATCGATTAGGTGAGTCCCAGATGGTGTGGGGCAGGGCAACGTGCAGATCGCTAACCACTGCAAAACGAGCCAAAAGAGACATAGGAGTTGATAGGGTAGATAAGCAAACGGTACAAAGGCTTAGTTAGTTGTGAGCGCTTAATCTTGAGTTTTGAATTAAGCCATTGGCTTAGACCTTAAAACTCAAAGCTCAAAACTGTGTCCTCAGCCTAGTGCCATCATCGCCTGTTTTCGACTATGTCCCGTGTGCGCCAGCACGTTAACCCACTCAATATTCGCTACGCCACCCCTGTTACCCCGCCTTGCTGGGCCGATGTCTTTGCCCAGCCTGCCCAACCATTACATATAGATATTGGCTGCGCTAAAGGCTATTTCATCAGCGATATGGCTCAATCTTGCCCAGATTGGAACTTCCTTGGTTTGGAGATTCGAGCCCCCTTAGTAGAACAGTGTCTGAAACATCGTGACCAGCTGGGACTGCACAATCTACATATGCTGTTTTGTAATGCCAACAATTCCCTACGACCGCTATTGGCAAGTTTGCCTCACCCCCCCCAACGAGTGAGCATTCAGTTTCCCGATCCGTGGTTTAAAAAGCGCCACCAGAAACGGCGTGTGGTGCAACCGCAGCTAGTGGCAGATTTGGCTGAGTATATGCTGCCCGGTGCATGGATTTGGCTGCAATCTGATGTGCAAGCTGTGGCAGAGGACATGGTTGAGGTATTTGCCGCCAATTCCTCTTTTCGGCGTTCCTTTGAGCCTCCTCATCCAGCACCCGTTGGCACCACAGGACCCTGGTTAGCAAACAATCCCTTGCCAGCCCAAACTGACCGAGAACGAGTCACCCTAGGGCAGGGCAAACCTGTTTATCGGGCTCTCTTTATCAAAGCCTAGATGACCTTCTAGAGACGAGTTTAAGAGAATGAATAGCTGTCCAGCATGTGCCTCTCTAGAACACGTCTTGGTAAAAAGCTCTATTCGGTGACTTTGAGTGCGTAACGATGGCGACCTTCCGGTTCAAAGGAGCCAACCCAAACGCGATAGGTACCTTTGGTAAAGGTATCCTGAATCATAGCGTCACGATTTTGACGGCTGGCACTGTCGTTACAACGCACAGTGTTGTTATTCGGCCCTTGAATCAGCAATGTGGTGTCTGCGCCACCACTATCAACCGCTATCGTTAGCTCACTAAAGTCTTCCTCTAACGTCAAAACATGGTCTGGCGTGCGGTCAGCGTATCCTAGACAAAACTCACCATTGCTGTCACGGTTAGCGATGTTTGATAAACCATAGGAACCAACCGTTTCACCCGTTGCTTGAGTAGAGGTAAAGCCCAGGGCCAGGCTCATTTCATCGGCAGCTTGGGCAACGGCAGCTAATGCTAAGGGTAAAACAAGACCCGTTAATTTGAATGCTGTTGATTTGAAAGTTGTTGATTTAAACATGATGGTCACACCTCAGGGGCACACATTGGATGCTATAACTCACTATTTCTAGCATCCCTACACTCTTACAGTATCTCCTTTAATAGGGTTAGATACTATTAAGATGACGCTTTTTATCACTGGTACAATCTCCAAAATATCAGGATAAAAATTGATGGTTTATGGTGAAATAATTCTTTAATTTCTAATTTTCTAAGGGTAAAAACTCTGGGCCTGAAAGTGAGGATTATATCCCTTAATTTCTTTCTGTTCCGGTAGGCGGTAGGTAAGGTGTTTGCTGGTACTTTTTCCTAAGTGCACCAAAGATTCTGCCATTTTAACCGCTGCTGCCACAGCGTCAATTACCGGCACCCCTAAGCGTGCTTCTAACTGTTTTTCCAAACCACTCATACCAGCACAGCCCAGGCAAATGGCTTCAGCTCCATCCTGTTGAATAGCCAGTTGGCTAGCTTTGATCAGAATATCTAATGTGGCAGTCCGATCCTGCTCCGTATCGAGCACCGATAGTTTTGTGGTGCGTACCGATGCACATCGAGCTGTTAGCCCTGTTTTTTGAATTGTTTTTTCCACCATGTCTCGTACACGGTGGAGGGTGGTAACAACACTCCATTTAGCCGCTAACATATTGGCCATGTAGAGACTGGCCTCGGCAATTCCCACTACGGGCTTCGACGTAATTTCACGGGCTGCTTCGATGCCAGGATCTCCCCAACAGGCCAAAATAAAGGCATCAGAGCTAGTATCCAGAATAATTTGTTCCAAAATCCCAGGAATAGCCAGATACTCATCATAAAAACTCTCAATGGACTCAGGTCCTGTTTGAGGTTGTACAGTGATTATCTCCGTATTAAGGAACTTGATAGCTTGGGCTGAGGCATTGATATTCGCCGTCATCGGCTGGCAAGTATTGCCGTTGATGATCTTTATGTGACACGTTGGTTGAGCCATGGCCTTAGGGAGCTAGAACATGACAATGCTCCCATGCCATTAGGACCCAGCCTTAGTTTTTATCGTTGGCTGCTATGTATCCCCAGCTATAGGCTGTTGGGCCAATGGATTGATGCACGGTAAACTCGGTCACTGGCACATAATAGTACGAGTCAAAATAGGCTTCGGTGGTGGGCCATTCCCAGGGGGAAGGACTGACTTCATCGGCAAATTTCTTAATCGGTGCTTCCCATCGACCTGCATGGCCATTGGGATTTTGAACATCCATCGGGCCATAGATGGTGATACCTGGCGGTGGATCCTGCCCCAATGCCCGTACATCTGACATCAGCGGCATTTGGGGATTTCTGTGACCCAGACCAATGGTGTACATCATATTGCTAGGGTTGGCCCCTGCTGCAAATTGAGTTGCTAAAATGCCCGCCCGTAAATAGTCCTCATCCCCTGTTAGGGTGTGGGCATGGAAAAGCGCCCGAGTTTTGGGTGTGGTCGTAGAACCCCAGCCAATCGAACGACTCGGATCTGCGTTCCACTTAAAACCGGTGCTCTCAATACTTTCGATATCAGTTTTAGCTGCCCGAATGATGGCATCGGTTGCATTTTTTTGAATAGTTTTATTGACCGTTGGTTGATTGGTACGGCTATAAACAAATGCCGAATGGCTCTGATCGTGATAGCTATGGGGTGAGATGGAGACATCGGCACTAGTAAACACAGTTGTGTCGAGAAAAATCTGATGCCATTGGTCATCACCAGTCAGTCGATAGAGCTCTGCAGCCGCTAGATTACGGGCTGAGTGCACAATTTCATGCTGTTCTTCAGTCTTTTTGGCTAGCTCTGCTTCAGCCCAGTCCATGGCCCGAATAGCACTATCTTGATAGGTTTTAGCTAAGGTCTGATCGTAATTTTGCAGCACATAGGCGGCTCGCGTTGCCACATTGGCATAGAAATAGCTAGACCAAATGCCTGGGCCATACACCATGACCATCTGGGATTCTTGCCAACTGCCCTGGGGCTTAATTGGATGCTCAGCGGATTCAATGCCGCCTGGAATGCCGCCTGCTTCGGTCTGTAAACGGCGAAAAACATCCAAACCCCAGAGGGCCTCATCCATAATGTCCGGTAAATTATTGTTGGATTCAGGTAGATTCAGCTTAATTGAGTCGAAGAACTCTGGATGGAGTTCTACCAGTTCTAGAAATGACCGACTAACATGCAGGTGAGAAATACGACGGTCCCAATCTCCGGCATCCATCCATCCACCCCAGGCATCAGGCACTTCTTCCTCGGTGCGGGTTTCCACTAATGCTTCGAACGAATTTATCCCATCCCAATAGTTAAAACCCATGCGAGTATCCATCAGCGGCACGGTGGAGCGGTAAATGACCATGCCGTCTTCTGGATGGAAAGGGCGAGGTCGTCGATAATCGGTGTAAGGTTGTTCGAGGGCAATGCCGCTGCGTTGATGGTACATTCCCCGGGCCGAGACATAGAATCCATCACGCCATGTATTTTCACCAATTTCGAACTCATAGGATGTGCCTACCCCGTCCACGTAGACACGGTACTGTCCCGGTGTGGAAAAGTCACTAAAGTCCATAATGAAAACATTGGTGTCATTATGGTTGCGATCCTGTGAGTCCCTGTAGTCTTTTGATTGCGATAGGGCCGTTTGACCTTCATAAACTCGGTTGCCCGTGGCTGTATCAATCAGCCAAAATGCCTTGCCCACACTATAGTCAAGGCCCCCACCGTTCCCCATCCAGGTAGATAAGAAGGCTACTTTGGCCGGGTCATCGGGGTCGAACCCCAGGTGTGAGACTTGAACTGCTTCACTGCGGGTTTGTTCGGGTTTATAGATAAAACTAGTATCTTGCAGGACGGTTTTACCAAATTTGAGCTGATAGGTTTCACCCACCACTAGCTCGTCCGGCATTTCTAGGAATATGGTGTGGGTTGTAGGCCACTCAAACCGCCAGGGTCCAGTTTCTGCCATGGACCTGATGTTGCTTTTGCGATAGACATTGCTAGGAGCAACCTTTTTACCATCACTGGTTAGGATTTGGTACTGGTTAAGGCTGTCAATACAGTTGGTGTTGAATTTAGGGCCCACATATTGATCTGCCAATCGAATCATGTTGGGTACATCGGGAACCAGCTGCCCCAGAAACGTCCCCTGCCGCGATACCCAACCGTCTTTCTTAATGGTGTCACCAGGTTCAGCATTGTAAACAACCTGTTTGCCCCGAACCAGTTCACCCACTTCGACACGTAGGGCCACTACATTTTTGCTGACGGTATAAGCGTGGGTTACTGAGATACCCGATGCATCATCCTCTTTTGAGGATGATGAGTTGACGATGGCTGGAATTTCAATACCTGCCAAGTTAGCGTTGCAATGGTCAACGGTAGTCCAACCAAGTAGAAAAGAGAGGAGGTTTTCTAACATTTGGGTGTGAAGGTGTGGAAGTTGGACAGTGGGATTTAGTAGACAGTCTATTCCTGGGTTTGAAAAGTTCCTTGGATTTGCCTCGATGACATTTGCGGTAAATTTGCTGTCATCGAGATATAAGACATCTAAGTGCCTGAAATTGACGTTGGGACAATTGGAAACGTTAGGATTACTTAACCCTTCTTAAATTGTTGAACTGTGTCCGGATCTGTACTCCTGATAGTCAAAACCTTTGTCAGCTTGAGGCTGCAGCCACAATAGTACCCATAGTGGACGTTATTTTATGGTGACAGCTAAGCCAGCGCATTCACAGCTGATACGAGTCGCTTTAATCCAAAGGCTGCCAATTGCCCGAGCCAATGAAGGCCGCCCAGTAGTAGGGATGGTCATACTCTAGATTTAGAAGGAATTCTCTTTGAGTATCTGTTAACGCCTGATCTCGTGGGGGCCATCTAGTAGTTTCTCGTAGTAAGCCACCATGAGTTGTTGGGTGGCGGTATCATCCACCTTCCAGATGGTCAGTTCGATGGTTAGGGCTTCACCAGCGTTACAGCGTTACCTTCAAATGTGTGGGTCTCGTAGTAACGGCTATTATATTCCAGGGCAGCAGATTTCTGGTCTAATCACTCCGTTATTGATGCAATATGGCGATGGTTAGCGGAGTTGCTCGATATACCTGAGGATTGCGTTGATTTTTACCCTGTCTGAACCCTTGAAGGACGTAAAATACCTAGCTTGAGATGATTTTTTAAGCAATATCAGTACTTTTGAACTGGACGTAACCGGGCCGTTAAGAGCGCTTGTCCATCTGCAGAACCTCGAAGTGGATAACCACACATCAAGCTCAGTTTTGATTGATGAGGTTATCCCACCTATATTTGCCGTAAGTTAAGGCCATTGTCGGCACACCTCACGAACCGCTTGCAAGGTTTCAGAGAATGCCTGCTCTTTACCAAAGCTAATGATCATCGGTCTAATCTTAGGTAATGCGTTGAGTAACTGAGCTCGCTTTTGATAGGCCAAAATATCAATAACGTCAGTCCACTGAGTAAACGACTTCGAGAGTGGCTCTAAGTAGGATAAAAATCCTTGTAGCGCGTTAGCACAATAGTATTTATCTTTGATGCTCCATACGATGTCGAGTGCTTCAGACCAGCGCGATTTTGGCAGGTGGTACTCGGCCATCGCACGCAGGGCACGCGCCCGAGAATCTTCATCTTGGATTTGGCGCGCCAAATCCAGCACTTCTGGCCAGAGTGGCTCTGGCAGGTACTCGGTCATATCACTCAAGGCCCAAGACCGAGAATCTTCATCTTGGATTTGGCGCGTCACCTCCAGCGCTTCCGGCCATAGCTCTGGCAGGTGCTCGGCCATCGCACTCAGGGCACGCGCCCGAGAATCTTCATCTTGGATTTGGCGCGTCACCTCCAGCGCTTCCGGCCAGAGTGGCTCTGGCAGGTGCTCGGCCATCGTACGCAGGGCCCAAGACCGAGAATCTTCATCTTGGATTTGGCGCGTCACCTCCAGCGCTTCCGGCCATAGCTCTGGCAGGTGCTCGGCCATCTCACTCAGGGCACGCGCCCGAGAATCTTCATCTTGGATTTGGCGCGCCACCTCCAGCGCTTCCGGCCAGAGTGGCTCTGGCAGGTGCTCGGCCATCGTACGCAGGGCACGCGCCCGAGAATCTTCAGCTTGGATTTGGCGCGTCACCTCCAGCGCTTCCGGCCATAGCTCTGGCAGGTGCTCGGCCATCTCACTCAGGGCCCAAGACCGATAAGATTCATCTTGGATTTGGCGCACTACCTCCAGCACTTCCGGCCAAAGTGGCTCTGGCAGGTGCTGGGCCATCGCACGCAGGGCACGCGCCCGAGAAGGTTCATGTTGGATTTGGCGCGTCACCTCCAGCACTTCTGGCCAGAGTGGCTCTGGCAGGTACTCGGTCATATCACTCAAGGCCCAAGATCGAGAATCTTCATCTTGGATTTGGCGCGTCACCTCCAGCGCTTCGGGCCATAGCTCTGGCAGGTGCTCGGCCATCTCACGCAGGGCACGCGCCCGAGAATCTTCAGCTTGGATTTGGCGCGTCACCTCCAGCGCTTCGGGCCATAGCTCTGGCAGGTGCTCGGCCATCGCACGCAGGGCACGCGCCCGAGAATCTTCATCTTGGATTTGGCGCGTCATTTCCAGCACTTCCGGCAAGAGTGGCTCTGGCAGGTGCTCGGCCATCTCACTCAGGGCACTCGACCGAGAATCTTCATGTTGGATTTGGCGCGTCACCTCCAACACTTCCGGCCAAAGTGGCTCTGGCAGGTGCTCGGCCATCTCACTCAGGACACTCGACCGAGAAGGTTCATGTTGGATTTGGCGCGCCACCTCCAGCGCTTCCGGCCATAGCTCTGGCAGGTGTTCGGCCATCTCACTCAGGGCCCAAGACCGAGAATCTTCATCTTGGATTTGGCGCACTACCTCCAGCACTTCCGGCCAAAGTGGCTCTGGCAGGTGCTGGGCCATCGCACGCAGGGCACGCGCCCGAGAAGGTTCATGTTGGATTTGGCGCGTCACCTCCAGCGCTTCCGGCCATAGCTCCGGGAGGTGCTGGGCCATCGCACGCAGGGCACGCGCCCGAGAATCTTCAGCTTGGATTTGGCGCGTCATCTCCAGCGCTTCGGGCCATAACGCCTCTGGCAGGTGCTGGGCCATCGCACGCAGGGCACGCGCCCGAGAATCTTCAGCTTGGATTTGGCGCGTCATCTCCAGCGCTTCGGGCCATAGCTCCGGGAGGTGCTGGGCCATCGCACTCAGGGCACGCGACTGAGAATCTTCATCTTGGATTTGGCGCGTCACCTCCAGCGCCTCTGGCCATAGCTCCGGGAGGTGCTGGGCCATCGCACTCAGGGCAAACGACCGATAAGATTCATCTTGGATTTGGCGAGTGACCTCCAGCGCTTCTGGCCAGAGTTCGACAGTTTGTTGAGCCAGTTTAATCAGAGCACTGGCTCGATCTGCCGCATCCTGAATTTGACAAGTAATCTCAATGGCCTCTGGCAGGTATTGCCGTGGCAACAACTTTGCGATGTGTCTAAGGGCAAATGCTCGATACCAAAACCCTTGTGTTTGCCTACGTTGGTCTCCGTATCGGTCCTGAATCTGTTGAATTGTTTTGAGTACGTCAGGCCAGACCTCAAGAAAGCGCTCTGCCAGTTTGCTAAGGACATAGGAACGATAAACGGCATCATTGATTTGACCAATGGTTTTTAGCACCTCAGGAAGTAAGGCTTTGGGCATATGGGGCACAACCGCAGAAATGCACGCGGCTCGATGCCATGGGTTCTGAGCTTGTTGAGCATAGGCTAATCCTTGAGCCACCTGCCAAACACCTTTTTCAACAAGTGCCCCGACTAACTCAGCCGGTACATTGCTGGCCAAACTGTTAAGGGAAGTACGTATGAGCGCATAGCGAAACACTAAGGCAACGGACTGACTGGGCTCCTGGTCATAAGCATCAATCGCTAACTGCCACGCCCGACCTAAATCGTTCACAAAACCTGCTGGCTTACCAATCGCATCACAAGCCTCATACCAGCCATTACGCCCTTGCTCATTGCTAATACGTAACAACCGATGAATCTCTTTCGGTTGTTTTGCCTGCTCCATATGCCAGGTGAGATGAGCATAGATATAGCCATCATCCTTAAGGGTGTACCATTGCCCGTTCGATGTTTTGGCACGATAGCGGCTAAGCAATTCATGATGGGCTTCAGCTTTTGTCAATCCCAGACCGGGTAACTCCCCTTCACGAATCGGCTGAGGCGGACTCATCAGTAGGCGTCCAGCGAGATCGTGCATGAGGTCATGCATTCGATAGCTGAGCTGACCATTAGCCTGCTTAATGCCTTGTAATACAAGCGCCTTTGCTCGAAAAGTCCGTAAGATCGAGCCTGACTGTCGCGAGGTCACTTGCCACAGGGTTTCTGCCATTTCTTGAGTCAGATTCACATCTTCAGGAATCACCCCTAACCAGGCAAACTGTCGTAGCTGTTCCAGGGAAAGTTGTTTTAGACTCAAATTAAAGCAAGCCAGCAAGCTATATTTACGCCGCTTGGCATCATCAGGGATTTCGTCTTGACCATAAAAATCCAGTGTTTCTAAGCGAACAACTTCAGCGTGTAAATCGCCCAGCAACTCTGACCAGCTCACCCCTTCCTCTATTTGAGAAGCCGCTAATTCTAGTGCCAGGGGTAGAAATCCAACCCGCTTTGAAAACTCTAAGGCGCGCTCACGATCTGCAGGGCTGAGAGGCTCTGATAGTTTTTGAGTCATCAGCTCTAGCGCCTGGTCTGCCGTCATCACATCTAAGGCATAACGGTGGGCTTCTGGAATTCTTACTTCACGGGTTGTGACGAGAACACAGCAGCCATCTCCCCCAACCCGAAATGGGTCTAAATGCTGGGGATTCCAAACATCATCAACAACCAGCAATGTCCGTTTGTCATATAGCAGCGTCCGCAAATGATTCGACGCTGACTGGATAGCTGTTGGCTTATAGTCGTTATCTCCCAGGGCTTGAATCCATCCGCTAAGGAGTGGCAAGATATCTGGATTCTGACCCAAGGTGACCCATAAAATACCGTCTGCAAAGCGAGTTTGAACCACATCCTCATGGGCCAATTTTGAAGCCAGTACCGATTTACCAATACCGCCCAGCCCATAGATGGCACTGACAACTAACGTGCCAACTTTGGTCTCCTCACAAAGCAACTGTTGTAGAACTGCTTGTTGATGATCGGGCCGTTCGACAAAGTGATCCGGTAGCGGAGGCATTTGCAACGGCACCCTAGACGGTCGGGCTAGTCTTGCTACATGCTCCGCATCCAATGATGCGGCAACAGTGCTCATTACCTCTGCTGAAAATTGAACAATGGGAAGTGCTCTTCCCTTACCAAAGCGAACCGGCTCCTGACGACTCTCCCGTAAGGCTCGACTGAGTTCTGAGAACAACCGATCACCCGTCAGCCGACCATCCGCATCCGCATTTGCGGGGACTAGCACCTCTAAAACGGCTCCAGTAAAGACACTGTGGTCATCTCGCGTTTTTACCCAAGCCTTCTCATATCCTCGGCATGCCGTCACCAGAAAATAGTCTTGCTTGTCATTAAATGCTGAAAAGCTTCCTTTCATCAGGGTGCGTTCGATAAATTCACCACTGTGACACGCATCAATGAGCATCACCAAATTGCTGAGATCCGAGCTACGAATCAACTCATTAAGGTCAGAGAATTCAATGGCTTGACTGACCTCGCTGGGCTCTCCATTGTCTAAGGTGACCTGACAATCTGAGGTAGTCAAATAGCCTTTTGTAATACCCAGGCCGCTTTTTACTGCAACGCCATGGCCAGTGAAGTAGATAAATACTTCATTTTTGGCAGCTTTCTGGGTAACCAACGTAGCCAGGGCCGTTTCAATTGCCTTCTTGGACACCTTGCCCGATAGTACATTGACTTGCTCACATTGCCCGTGTTGTCTGAGCACCGTTGCAATGGCCTCAGCATCATCGATCGCCTTCGGTAGAGGCTTAAGATGATGTTTGCTTTCATACTCAGAAATGCCGATAACGAGGGCATAACGGGCCATAGACTTAAGACTTTCTAGGGAAAGCGTATTGACAATGCGTATTTCCCCTTAACATAGCCGATGTCGAAACAATAGCCCAGGTATCACTATGTCTGACGTAGAACGGCTCACCTTTGAAGATGATGATGGCAATGCCTACATCATGTTTTTTGAGGCGTCTGAACCAATAGAAGTCCCTGAAACATCAGCTACCAGCAATGATGATGAATACGAGTCCATGGGCATCACCGATGATGTGAAAGCCAAGCTCAAAGATATTCACGGTACATTGAGAGCCTACACCTATTACGCCATGGGTGCTTTTAGCAAGGTAGCGTTTGCAGAGGTTGAAGAAATCACCCTAAAATTTGGCATCAAAATTGCAGGGACTACGGGCATGCCTATTCTGACCCAGGGGTCTGCAGAAGGCAGCTTTCAAGTCGAAGTGAAGTGTAAACCCAAGAGCTAACATTATTACTGGCTTAAAAGTGGGCTAAATTAACCCACTGTCACATAGGCAGAATGCTTATTTTTCCGTTGAGGTCATCGGCTACGATGGCTATTATTCTGTTGACTAGTTGCGGGCGTTGCAGATAGTCAGAGGGATTTAACCCACAGTGGCGCTTGATCCAAATGACCAGCAAAGCTTTTTATGTAAATCGCTCTAACAGATTGCACCTTGTTTGTTGATCCACCTTTAGAGAATATTTCTCTAGCCCCCACTAGGTAACTCGACTCTATCAGGCTTCTAGCATAGCTTAGAACCTTTTTACATTCGGCTTCAGACTGACCATTAACAACAACTTTGCTGTTGTCGTTTAAGACTAAACTTCCTCTAACAGCGCCTTTTGTGTACGTTGGAAAGTTAAAATCATAGGTGTGTGAAATCATTTTTTTTGGATGAGGGATATGCATAGACCAGCGACTATGACCTCCCTCTGATGGTTTCCAAAGGATAATCAATTGTGGGTGTTCTCCTGTTTTTGTTTCCCACGCTATAGGAACAGCTGCATTTGTTTCGGGTGGGCATTTGATTTTGTCCCACACTCGCTCTGTTGCTTCAGAAAGTCTTTCTAGGGCAGCATAAATCCCATGTAATCCAGATCCTGACCATGGTAATAGATAGGGTAAGGTGCTTTCACACTCAGTCATATTAATACTTCCGAGCCCAGACGCCTCAAATTTTTTCTTTATCTCCTGTATCTCATTTAGTAACTGTTCGATGTTATTTGCGCTAGCCTCACAACACTCATTGTTTATGTTTTCTCTGATGACTCGTAATGTCGTTTGACAGTCAGACTCAGGATTCTTTTTCGTGGTCGGTGGAGTCGTCTTCTTTTGGCTATTTACGTTAGGTGGAGGGCTTGTTCTAGTAACACGTCTAGACTTTTTGCGCTGTATCCTACCCAGAATAAACGGAACAGGCAGAAGATTAGGGCTATTGTCATTAGACGAGTTTTTCTCTTTAGCTTCCTTTGGATTGACTGGGTTTACAGGTGGCAAACCATCTAAACCCTTAAGGACGTCTGGGTTGCTCGGTGTTTGTTCGGGTTGTTCATCTGAGTCTAAAGGATCGGGTGGTGCTGTATCCGGTATGTCGCTGGGCGGTTGGGTGTCGCCAGAAAAATCAGGTAACTCGCTGATATCAGGCCAGCTTTTTGAGGGATTGATCACCTGAGGTTCTACAGGAGCACCCGAAGGATTATTATTGTCATCTAAAGGAACAACGTCTAAGATTTCTAAAGAGCTTACAAAAACATCACGGTTATTAGTTCCGGTTCCTGTAATAAATCCCATATCTAGCAAATCACCACCACCACCATAAAATTGATGGTCACGATGGGCATTGCCTCCGGTAATTCCTTTGAAATAGTGTTTCCCTTCTGGTTGAGAAGTCGGATTCCTATAAACAGCGGTTCCGATAGGTCCTGTTTTACCCGTTAACGTTTTTGATTCTCTCCATGGTCTTTCTTGGGGACCCTCAGAATGATCTGGCCCATAATCAGATTTTGTTCTATATGTTACGGTATACTTTTTGCCTGCTTCCCCATAGGTTTCAAGATCGTGAGTGAGCCCTTCAGCGATAGGTTTAGATTTGTGTGTACTGGGTTCTAACTGTTGATCGTTCTTTCCAAGTGCCGCCTTTAAGTGCTCTCCTAAACTAGGACCAAAAGGCGAGCCCATTCCCTCATAGATTTTATTGCCTGTATATAAACCAATGCCAAAGGCAGCCGTTCCTAATGTTGCCACAACACCCGCCGGATTACTGGCAACAGGAGTAAACAAGATTGAACCACCACCTGCAGTGCTGGCACTTAATGTTGTCCCTTTAACCGCCGTGCTATGGATAGGATTTGTTCCTTGTGGCGCATTCAAACGAGCGCGTTTTGCCGCATTCCAGTTTTGTATCGCTTGTGCTGTTCGAGCACTGCTGGTTGTTGCTGTCCCTGAATTACTGGCAACGTTCCTTGTTTGAGACCCAAAGCTCGTTATATTGCGGGCCGATTGTGTGGTTCCTCTAGGACCACTGGTTGAGGTTCTGTTGCCATGTTGAGAAAAATTCTGTTGATGCCGTTGCAAACTCCGATTTAATGCATTTGACAGGCCATGCCCCTGTTGAGGAGTCGGCGCAGGCTTTAGGTTTAATGGTTTCCTGAGATTGAGTTGCCGCTTTAAGTTGAGTCCAGGCTCTTTATACGGCAATGAGCCTGGACTCGGCGCGGTGGCTGGAGACCGTTGTAGCCTTAAGCCTCCTGATGATGGGCTAGCACTGAGATCTCCCGACGTAATACCGCTCCCCTGTGAGCCTGTTGTATAAGGGCCTAGGATAGAAGCCGTATTCCCCGGTGACAAATACGTAGGCATTATCAGCTACTTTGTAAGAACTCACTGGGTATGGTTCCCGAATAATAGGGTTTCGTGGCTTCCCATAACGTCCCATACGCCCCTGTATTATAGTCTGGGTGCAACCTGAGGTTAGACCGATAACTGATGTAAATCTCTTTGTCATAGTTTCTAAACAGAGATTGTTGCACGCGGTCTACTCGGATACCTTCTGCTTCGTTATAGGTCTCCCCATTGTTCATGTATTCGAGTACGGCATTCGCCCATGCCGCTAAACTCTCCAGGCCATTGATGAATGCGCTATCGGGTATTTGTGCTCTGGTGAGTGGGATTGTCATGATGGATGATTCGGGTGTAGCTTCGCTCCATAGTATAGGTGGATATTTTTTACAACAAACGTAGAACTATCACAGGATTAACCCAAATCCCTGACGGGTTTGAGTTAATCAGTGTTTCTGACTATTCAGAAAGATTTTTTATTCACGAAAGAACGGTAAGAAGACGATGTAAATGTAAGCAATTACGTGCTTACAAGATTGCCGGTAAGTGGCTCATTCTAACAAAGCGTGGTTAACCCCTTTGGGTTTAATGTCGAAGGGACAAAAGCGTTTCTAACATGATGGATTTGCAAGCGTTTTAGCCAACCTTTTGGGTGGAGAAACTCCGCTGTCTATTAACAAGGATTTTTGGCTATGGCTGCTGCAATGACGACATCAGCAACAAGTATTGAAGGACAAGCGCTTGAAGTTGCTCGCGAGCTTCAAGTATTAGAAGCGGCACAATCTACGGCTGATGTGCCGTTGAATAATGTCCAGATTGATACGGATATTGAAAGTGGTTTGGTCTCGATCACCATGACTCTACCAACGGCTTTGAGCGGTACGGGTGGAGCCTTCACCTTGTCCGCATCTGAATACCTAAGCTAATCAGCTAGGGAATACGTAAACCCTAGGAGGATTAGATCATGGGAACAGAACGAATCAACGTCAATTTCACGGTTGGAAAAAACACGTATCAAATCAGTGGTGCAAGATGGTTTTACGCGGATAAGACCGTCAAGAAAATCATTGGCGGTACTCCAGCAACAGAAGCCACCTCAGGCGCAACCAACAGTGGCATTGTTGTCTCTGGTGTTGAGGCCAAGCGCGTACTTGTCAAGCTGGTGCTGGTCTACAGTACCGCTGTTGGGACTGCCGTCAAAAATGCCGCTCAGGTAGACAAACCCAAGCGGTTTCATTTTTACTGTGACCCTGACAAAGCTGAAGACGCCATGCTGTCTCTGGCAAAAAAGAAAATCTTTGGCCGAGCTGTAATCCGTGTCTACAGACCGCTAAAGCGCTGCTACTACTAAGCTGTGAGAGTTAGAGGCTGGCCATTTACAAAGCCTGTGGGGATAGCGTTTGAGTTATCTCTACAGGTGTTAACAGACCAGTATCAACGATTAGAGATTAAATCTCTTCTTTCTCACAAAGGATATCGATTTGCGTTTAAGCTCAATCAATCGGCTGATGTACTGGTCAAGGTCACGAGCGTTATTGCCAATCAAAAAGGCTGGCATCGGGCCGGGTATCTGGCAAATTTGCTAACGGGTGGGCCGATTCGTGAGCCGATTCAAGCGGTTGAGCGACTGTATTTTGGTCAACAACATATCTCTATTGCCTACACGGGATTAGAGCACTATCTTGAGTTTTGGCCCCATGTGTGGATCACCGATTATCGCATTGAGCTATGGGCCAAACAGCAACAACACATCGAATTGAATCCTATCGTTCCAAGGTTTGATGGGGGGGTGTTGTTCTTCGGAGTTGGATCGGGTTTACCCGATAGAGCGTTTACCTTTAATGGAGACCTAATACACTTTCCATGAGTAGTAACGAGTTTTCAGAACTCCCATTGCTACCACTGCCCTATCGAGACACAGATTATTTTTACGTGTCTCGTGATGGCCAGTCTTATCGAGGAGTACCCGATCCATCCATAAGCGGTCTAACGTCTGCTCTGGGTGTTCAGGTTGCCTCGTTTCAAATCAGACGGCCTGCGGGTGAAAGTGGCGGTAGCTTTTACCCACCAGCAACCTGGTTAGAGCGACCGTTCAACTATGAACACCCCTTAAACGACTTTGGAACACTGTCACCCTTGCCCAGCGCTGGACGGATTGAGCTTCCCTCGGGTCACTACGTCGTGATGGGCTGGATGACGGGAATGGAAAACGCGGGGATGCGATGCCGTTTACGACCCCTAACAGGCTCGCTAGACCCGATCTATAGTGCGAGCACCTATTCCTTGCATTATAGCTGGCATATCCCCCTAGACGGGCTGCTAGCGGTCACTGAGCCAACGCAGCTGGTCGCAGAAATGCGATGCGATCGCAATCGGTCTAAGGCTTGGGGGTATGGCTACCGCACCCATGTAGAGCCAGAGATCTATGGCTCTCTTTTGTTTCTCAGGAAAACTTAGCTAATTTGACCTATGGTGACTGTTCAGAACGGTGAAGGCGCACAAGGCTTTACAGGGTATACCACGCCAGACGGGGATTGTGTGAACCCTGCCTATATTGCTGAATTCTTCGACCAGATGGGTGAAGCCCTACAGACGGCAATCTGTGACGGTCGGATCGAGGATCGGATATTTGTTCTAGAACAATTTGCAGCGATGCAGACTGTTCTAGATACGCTGGTTAACCAGGAGGGCTTTACCGCTCAGGTTCAACAGTTACAAAATCTGATTGAATCGCTGCAAGACCAGGATGGTGACGGCGTTAATGACCTGCAACAGGTTAAGGATCGCCTGGATGCCCTGGAAAGCAGTTATAACAGCCAGCAACAACAAATTAATCAGCATGGTGATCAGATCACCAACTTGCAGACAAACCAGACCACTATCCAAACGACTCAAGCCACCCAAGGGCAGCAGATTGCAGACTTGCAAGGGCAGCTTGAAAACATTGATCTCGACTCACTGGGTCTGGATGCGGATGCCATTCGCTGTGAAGCGGTGACCGATATCTACAATGCGGTTCAAGCAGGCGTTAATGCCTTTCAGCAACGGTTGCAGGTTAACTGTGTGTTGCCAACATCCTTAGACCAGGTGAATGCTGAGTCTGACACCCAACCGCCCGCAGCCCCCCCAATGGGTGACAGTGGCGGTGACGGTGAAGACGTACCCGATACCCTTTAAGGGGGGCATAGCTCATGATTAGACCTGTTGTGAATGGCGTGGTTACCATTCCAAAACCGGGCTACCTATTGACGCTCGACTTTAGCCAGTGGCTTGAAAAGCTGCCTTACGATCAGTATGTCTTGATTCACTCGCAAGACAGGCCTGTAGGCGATCGCAAATGGGGCATTCTAGAGGTTAACAGTGGGAGTGTCATCTATTCGGAAGCCTGTAAAATCGAGAGCTGCCAACCCCATGAAGGATGGAAGCTCACAGACGATGTATCGGGTATTCCGCCGATGGCGGTTGTTTATCCAGCCTGTACGTCTGAGATAGACAACAAGGGAACTGCCAGCATTTGTTCAATTGGGTTTGTCCACCCCAGCAAAGCCAAAGAACAGGCGGCATAGTTGATTCCTTGAAACTCCCATGGAAAAAGGGCGACCCAAGATCGCCCTTTATGTTTAGTCATCATGAACAAATTTCTGATAGAAAATTTACCGTTAGCAATCACAGTGTTTTCAACGGCAGCTGGTGTGATTGGTTTCTTTGTTGCTAGAGTGCGTCGTAGCTACGGGTTAGAGCGTGATATCAATCATCTCAAGCGAGATTATACATCGCTGAGTAACAATACGAATATTTTGTTGAAAGAGTTAGAGCGACGTCTTGATTCAGTAGAGAAGGAGATCGCTACTGTGAGGGGAATCAATCAAGTATTTTTGGCTCAGGTCAAAGGGTTTGATGCCGAGTTACCCCCTTAAAAAAATGCACTTAACGCGCGGTCAATACTGCAATTAGGGGGGCAAACAATCTGAGCACTTTTACGAAGTGTCTGAAACGAGAGCTTTGGATCTCTAAAGCATCTATGCCCTGGAAGAGTTTTGTCGCCAACACTGGCCCTGTAGTATGAGGTTTGGAACCCTAAGAGGGTTTGTCCATCTGGGGGTAAGTCCAGGCCGTATCCGTATCCGTTGGGACTATTGATTTCCTGCTGTGGCTAGTAGCTACTCAAAACAAAGTATCCACCCAGTAGAGTCGTTGAGAGTTGTGCAACGGGTCAGAGCTTTGGAAGCTTCTTAGTCTGTTAACATGCTTCCGCAAGTTTTAGGTGGTAATTAACCCCATTTAGCTCCTTACTGCGTTCACTTAGAATAAATCTGAAAAATCAGGAATTTCTGGAATTTGATAGCCATAATTGTTGATGGTTATTGGATGTATATCTAGATCTAGGAATAACGTGCTTTATGGATAGAGAATTAGCCCAGTTCACGCTCAGTGATGATGACGGTACTACATTCCTGGTAGAGGTAGATAAACCCCAATCAACGGGGCGTGGACCTGGAGTTGAGCGGGTGTCCACACCAGATACTAATCGGATGGTTTACCAGGCTAGCCAAACTTTGGAAGAAGCATTAGATAAGGTGCAACCTGTCGTTTCTAAGGTTGTGTCTCGAATGAAATCCGGTTTGACCACCCCTGCTAATGAAGTAGAGGTTACGTTTGGTCTTAAATTAGGTGCTGAAACCGGCATTGTCTTTGGATCTGTCGGTGGTGAGGTTACCTTTGAGGTCAAGCTAAAGTGGGAAAAAGAGTCAGAGTAGATGCCAGCGATAGAGTTTGAGGTTGGAAAACGCTCCATAGTCCAGGTCTATCGCGGTGATACCGATGAGATTGCGGGCACTGGCTTTTGGATCGGTGGCCGCTATTTAATCACCTGTGCCCATGTGGTGGGTGAAACGGCCCCATTGGGTCAGCAGGTTGACGTGATGTTCGATCAGGCTGGCCAGACAGAGCGTCTGACATCTGAGTTGGTGTATCACGACTTCAGGGCGTCTGAAGGCTACGAGGACATCGCTGTTCTGCGTTTACAAGCCCCCATTGAGACCGATCCACCGTTGGTACCCATTCAGATGCCATCTAGTTTTCAAGACTTGAGTGGGGCGACGGTGCGTACCTTTGGGCATTTAGCCGGTAACCCTGCTGGGCGTAACATCGCAGCACAAACGGCTGGTTCAAGCCGTAACTGGGTGCAGTTGGAAGTCTCCCAAGATATAGGAACCTCTATTTCGGAAGGAATAAGCGGTTCGCCAGTGTGGCACGAAGCGCCCCAACTGTTTATCGGTCTGGTGGTGGCCCGTGACGCAATTAATCCAGACGATCGGCTGGGCTTTATGATTTCGGTCGATCAGTTGCGTATCCCCCTGAGGCTGGTGCAGCGTCACCGTTTATGGGATCTGTTGGAGCCTCATACAGAGGAGATCGGCAGTCAGATTGCTGTGGCGTATCGTCTTTGTCGTAGTGAGAATGCTCGTGGAACGCTTCAACGTGAGCCTGAAAAGATTTTGGAGGAACTATCCAACCAGGGCGCAGGTGGCGATGATGGTGTAGATAAGCTGGTGCAATTCACAGCAAGTTTAGTGGATAATTTAGTGCCCCAGCAATTTGAGGCTTTAATCGCCACATTAACCTCATGGGCGAATGAATTTACCGATGAGTTTGACGCGGTTCGAACTCAAATGCGAACAGCGGCATTGGAGCGACAATATCAGTCGATTGCTCCAGCATCGCCCGTCTTGTTAGTGAGCATCCATGAGCGCGAACAAAATGGGGACCTTGATTCACATTTAGTGGATGCTTGGCTGATTCCAGACCCCACCAAATATGATCCCAAGGTAGAGGCTGGCGATACGGTACAACGCTTATCGTTGCCCAAATCATTAGTGGACTCGCTGCAATCGTCCTCGAAGCAGCCGGAACTCTATCAGGTGTTACCCGAGATTATCGAGGCGTATTTGAACCAAGCAGCCGACCTGGATATTGACACCAGTGACCTGACGGTTGAAATTTTATTGCCCTTTGCCTTGATGAATAAGCCCCTAGAACGTCTAGGAATTCCGTTTATGGGGTTTAATGAGCCTCTAAGTATTGCCGGTGATGCCTGTCCCCAAGTCTTGCTGCGTTCACAGGAACGGGTGGCTCAGCCGCGTGCCCGATCGCCATGGCAAAAGAAATGGGAGCAAGTGGAAGCCCATCAAGCCACGGTGGCCCACACAAAATTTACCGAAAAAGATAGGACACTGAAGCGAAAGCTTAAATCTGAGGCTGTGTTGGGTTTAAAGCTATCGAGTTCGCCGGATCTCAGTAATGCTGGAGACATTGCCTTGCTCGTACTAACGGGTACCCCCCTAGCATTTTGGGTGCGAAATAATGACTGTACAGACTGCGATTGGTCTACAACGCTGGATACTGACCTATTGAGCCACCCGCTAGGAAAGGTGCCTGAAGAAGTTCTTAACCTTCGGCGTAATACGTCGGAACTGGATGATGATACAGAATATTGTAAATCTGCCGAACTGGGTCACCATTTAGCAGTGCTATGGGAAAATCCCAACCATATTCCCCCAAATACTGACAATCTTTATTCTTACGCCCACGCGAATCTATGACCTCCTGGGAAATTTACAACGGCAGTGGCACGCCCCATGACGACTTGGATCGCCTCCCCGATCCCCCCGGATGGCGTGAATTTCAAGATGTAGGTAAGTATCAAGCGCAAAAGGGGACAACGTTTAAGGCTCGACCTGAACAGATCCAGTTAGTGAATGCAGCGTTATACCTGCGCCGTCCCCTACTGATTACGGGTAAGCCGGGGACCGGTAAAACCTCGTTAGCCTATGCGGTGGCCCATGAGCTAAAGCTGGGGGAAGTCCTCTACTGGCCAATTACTACGCGCACCACATTAAAGCAGGGGTTGTATAGCTACGATGCCATTGGCCGTTTGCAAGATTCCCAGGTGCAACCGTCAGAGTCTGCTGAGACTAACCAACAAAAGACAGCAGCCGAAGAATTAGAATCGATTGGTAAGTATATTCGGCTGGGGCCATTGGGGACAGCGTTGTTGCCGGTACCTTCAGAACGGCTCAAGCGCCCCCGAATTTTGTTGATCGATGAGATCGATAAAAGCGATATTGATTTGCCCAATGACTTACTCCATACCTTTGAAGAAGGGCGTTATCGCATTGACGAACTAGAGCGCATTAAAGAAGTACTGTCTACGGTGGAGGTGGGTACTTCCTACACCCAGAGCAGTGTGACCGCAGAGATTACCAATGGCCAGGTTCAGTGTAATGCCTTTCCCTTTGTAATTTTGACCAGCAATGGAGAGCGAGACTTTCCGCCACCCTTTTTGCGTCGGTGTATCCGT
The DNA here is from genome assembly GCF_043421015.1 of Leptothoe sp. EHU-05/26/07-4. Classification (NCBI taxonomy): domain Bacteria; kingdom Bacillati; phylum Cyanobacteriota; class Cyanophyceae; order Nodosilineales; family Cymatolegaceae; genus Leptothoe; species Leptothoe sp. EHU-05/26/07-4. Next base: position 856,725 of record NZ_JAXSQV010000002.1, on the reverse strand, counting down.
TTAGAAATGGAAGAACCCGACCCCAAAGAACTGTCCGATATCGTGTCGCGACACCTTCAACGGCTTGATCCAGATGTGCTCACCAAGGCTCAGCCGATTATCAACGCCTTTGTCGAGAAGCGTAGCAGTGAAGAATTAGCCACGGACCAGTTGCTGAACGCGATTTATCTTCTTCTCCAAGAAGGGATTCCATCAGAAGATGTCGAGAACAATGATCTGCTCGATAAGATCTTAAAGCCGCTTTCGGGTCCTGGAGCGTAATGGCTCAGGATGCGTCATCGACAAATTTAGCGACGCTGATTGCTCGTTTGCAATCAGCGGGTGTTGATTGGGATGGCGAAAATATTGCTGACTTGCTTTGGCTGGTCAACTATATCGATGCACCGGCTGCCCAGGCGCGTACAGAGCCTGATGACGACGATGATGGCGATGACTCTGGGGATGATGAGCTTATAGACTCAGGACCGTTACCCTCTGTGTCACCCAATCGAGACCCCAGCCTAACGTTGTCGGCCCCATCGTCCCGTGGCGATCAGGCACAGCAGGATAAACCTATCCAGCGCAGCATTCCGTTTCAAACTCCAACGGCTCCAGCACTGCGTAAAACCCTGGCATTAGGCCGCTCTCTGCGGCCTTTGATGCGTAAGGTAGATTCCTATACCCAGCGGGTTCTGGACGAAGACGCCACTGCCGAACAAACGGCAGAACGGCAGTTTTGTATGACCGTGACAAAACCGTCCCGTGAGCGTTGGTTAGAGCTGGTGTTGGTGGTTGAAGATTCAGCGTCTAGTTTTCTCTGGCGCGATACGATTCGGGACTTTCAACAGGTGCTAGAACGCCAGGGCGCATTTCGCACCATTAGTACCTGGTATTTACAAACGGCCTCTGCCGGAGCCATCAAGCTATTTGCTAAACGTCCGACGGGTAATGTATCTCCTCGTTCCCGTGCGCCGAAAGAACTGATTGATATTTCAGGGCGACGGTTGATATTGGTGATTAGTGATTGTATTTCGCCCGCATGGCAGACGGGCACCGTGCAGACAGAGTATTTATCGCTATGGGCGAACCATAGCCCGGTGGCCATTGTGCAGATGTTACCGGGGCGACTGTGGTCTAGAACGGTTTTGAGTGCTGGGCTGAGGACCTCTTTCTCGGGGCGCTGCCCAGGGGTACCCAATAACCAGCTAATCAACCATTTGCCCCTGACCTGGGAGGACGATGGCGAGCCCGGTCTGAAGCTGCCAGTGATCACGTTGGAGCCCTCATCGATGGTGCAGTGGGCCAAGATGCTAGCAGGTTTTGGCGATAGTCAGGCAGCAGGCATCTGGTTTGACCCCCATTGGCAATCGCAGCCGCAGGAGCCTGCGCCACCGTTGTCGAATGATACGAATCAGGCTCAATATCTTGTGCGTCGCTTTAGTAAGACGGCCTCTGATACAGCGCGTGAATTAGCGTCTTTGATGGCCCTTGTGCCGGTGGAATTGTCGTTGATCTATATCATCCAGGCAAAGCTGTTGCCGCAGTCTACACCGCTCCATGTGGCCGAAGTGTTTTTGAGTGGTCTGATAGAACGTCAACAAGACTCTGCTGCTGACGCTGAGGCGAGTGTGCCTAACCAAGGCAGTTTATTTGCCACTAAACGTCGATATGAGTTTTTGCCCGGTGTGCGGCAGTTACTGATTGGCACGGTGGATATGCCATCGGCAGAAATTGTTCTCAATGAAATTTCGACTTATATTGGCAAGAAGCTGGGTAAGTCCATTTACAGCTTTACAGCCCTTCTGCGTCTTGAAGAAGAACTCGGCGATGTCGGAGAAGAATTTTTAACCTTTGCGACGGTGACCAAGCAGGCATTGCGGCGATTGGGGGGGAGATATGCAGAATTAGTGCGTGACTTTGGTCAGGTGCCCGTTGCTCAAGGTGTATCGTCTTTAGACGAGCCTGAACCGATTCGTTTTCCAGAGCTGGAAGACTTTGACTTTATCGATGCTCGGTTTGAAGCTTTAGTGACGGCTGATGCTGAAGAAGCTTTACCCACATTCCCACCAGCGCTTCAGACTGAAGAGTTTGTGATTCTAACGTTGGAAGCTGGTGACGACTCTGAAGACCCCAACGCTCTAGAACCTTTTGAGGTGACAGTCGTAACCCTGACGGGCAGTGGCCAGCAGTGGCAGCGTCAGGAACAGCCGCAGACGGCCTATCGCTATATTGAACAACTGTCTTTAGAGATTCCCTTAGAGATGGTAGCGATTCCAGAGGGGCGTTTTGTAATGGGCTCCCCAGACGATGAGCCCGAACGCAGTAACCGTGAGTCGCCTCAGCATGAGGTCGCAGTAGAGTCTTTCTTTATGGGACGTTATCCCGTGACCCAGGCTCAATGGCGTGTGGTTGCCGCCATGGAACAGGTAAACCGTAAGCTAGAGGCTGCTCCAGCCAGATTCAAAGGAGATAATCGACCGGTGGAGCAAGTTTCCTGGCATGACGCAATGGAATTTTGTGCTCGGTTGTCAGTTTATGCAGAACGGGAATATCGCTTACCCAGCGAAGCAGAGTGGGAATATGCCTGTCGAGCAGGAACCACCACACCGTTTCACTTTGGAGACATGATCACCACTGAAGTGGCGAATTATGGTGGTAGTGCCTATGCAAATGGTCCAAGGGGGGAACGACGCGGTGAGACCACACCCGTAAATCACTTTGGTATTGCAAATGACTTTGGTTTAAGCGATATGCACGGGAATGTCCGGGAATGGTGCCAGGATCATGGGCACGATAATTATGAAGAAGCGCCTACTGATGGCAGTGCCTGGATAGAGGGAGGAAACGATAAACGTCGCGTACTACGCGGGGGCTCCTGGTACTTCAATCCGAGGTTTTGCCGCTCCGCTTATCGCGACCTCATTTCGCCCGCTTTCCGCGACCTCATCGGTTTTCGTGTAGTATGTTCAGCGCCCAGGATTCTCCCATAGCCCTTTTCTCTCTTTCCCTTTTGCCCTATGCAAAAAGCTAGTATCTTTTCCATCAAAGAAAACCGAGGCCAGAACCAGTATTACGATGAACCCATCGCCAAAGGCGTATGGCCCCTGCGCATGATGGAGATACCGGCAGGTAGCTTTATAATGGGCTCCCCAGAGGAGGAGCTAGAACGCCTGGATAGCGAAGGCCCTCAGCATGAAGTTAGTCTTGGCCGTTTCTTTATGGCCAAGTATCCAGTCACCCAGGCCCAGTGGCGAGCGGTGGCGGCCATGGAGCAGGTGAACCAGAAGTTAGAGCCGGAGCCCTCTGACTTTAAAGGCGATCTGAACCCAGTGGAGAATGTTTCCTGGCATGATGCGGTGGAGTTCTGCGATCGCATGACCATCCATACCAATCGTCAATACCGACTACCCACAGAGGCGGAATGGGAATACGTCTGTCGAGCCGGTACAACCACCCCATTTCATTTCGGTCAGACCATTAATACAGAACTCGCTAACTATCGAGGTACAGATTGGAAGGAGGTTGGAGGAGTTGGATCTTATGGTGAAGGACCTAAGGGAGAGTATCGAAAAAAGACAACTCCTGTGAATGAGTTCAAAGGAGCGAATGCCTTTGGTCTAATGGATATGCATGGCAATGTGTGGGAATGGTGTCAGGACCATTGGCATGAAAATTATAAAGGAGCCCCCACAGATGGTAGTGCCTGGATAGAGGGAGGTGATTCTAAATATCGCGTACTACGCGGGGGCTCCTGGAACGACTTTCCGAGGGATTGCCGCTCCGCTTTTCGCCCCTACATTACGCCCGTTAACCGCAACGACTTCGGTTTTCGTGTAGTATGTTCAGCGCCCAGGATTCTCCCATAGCCCTTTCCTCTCTCTTGCTCTCTTGCTCTCTTGCCCTATGAGAGAAAACTGAATTTATCCCTCTTTCTCTTTTTCTTCCCTCATAAAGGTATGTCGCTCAAATACCCGCTGCCTGAGTCGATAGGTATCGCCATGCTTCAGATGAGCTTCCCAGCTTTGCAGCCGCTGCACCAATGGCTCTAGTTCAATATCCCCGGCAGCATACTGCTGCTGGAGCGTCTTTAGTCGACACCTAGCCCGACGCACATTATCATTACGTACCCTAATCCGATCCGGTAGAATGCGAAATCCAACGAAGTTGGCTCCATAGCGGGTTTCAAACAACTGACTTTTAATCGGGTGCATCTTTAGCCGCAGGGTAGCTAGATAGTCCTCCATAGCCAGACGAGCGTCTGCCAGTTCCTGGCGATCGTTTGAAAAGGCCGCAAAATCATCCACATAGCGTAGATACTGTTTGAGCTTGAGCTGGCGCTTAACGAAATGGTCAAAGGGGCTGAGGTACAGGTTTGCAAAGAACTGACTGGTGAGGTTGCCGATGGGCAGTCCCCGACGCCGCAGTGCCGGTGTCAGTAGATCATCTCCTGGAAAGTATTCAATCACCGGCATTTGCTCATTGCTGGCATCGATGATGGTGTCGATTAGCCAGAGAGTATCTGGGCATTTAAGATGCTTACGCAATAAGGTTTTGAGGATTGCATGGTCGATGGATGGAAAATATTTGGAAATGTCGCACTGTAAGCAGTGACGGTATTGCCGAGCCCAGCCGGTAAAGCGATGGAGGGCTCGGTGGGTGCCATAGCCTAGACGATTGGCATAGGTATCGTGGATCAGCGTGCGGTCTAGCCAAGGGACGATGACATTGCAGAGGGCATGGTGCACCACCCGGTCCCGGTAAGGAGCTGCTGAAATCATGCGAGGCTTGGGATCTCGGATGCGAAAAGTGCGATAGCCCCCTGGCTGATAGGTGAGGGTTTTTAGCTCAGTCTGAAGCTGCTGTAGTTCTTTCTCTAGGCGATGGTTAAAGGCTAGAACGTTGGGCCGGAAACGCTTCCCCTTTTGGGCCAGTCTAGAGGCCCTTAGCAAGTTATCGAAGGCGATCACCTGGGACCACAGGTTGCCACGACGTTTCATGGTCGAACCATAGGTTGTTTGGGCTTTGGACGTTCACCGTCTGTCTTGGCTTGCTGCTGCTTAATCCAGCCACCCAGATCGGTGCCAATGGCATTGATGAGCTGACCGGCGTACTGATATCGCTTGTGGGAGATCAAGTCAAATTCCAGTAATAGCCGAGTTTGATAGCGAAGAACATCAAGCTTGCCGTTGAGCTGCTGAAGTTGAGGTAGTTTCTGGCGTTGATAGCGGACGACGACCAAGATTTCAAGCAGGTTATAGAGTTCGGTGATGATGCGATCGCCCAGCAGAAAGCGATGCTCACGGGGCAATTTGTTAATGATGGGCACGTACCACTTCACCAGATCGTAGGTTTTTTGAATAATCGGTAGATCCTTGAGCATGGGTAAATTGACCCCGACGCAGACGCCCTTCAGAATGCCCAGAGACTCTATGTAGCGTTTTATCTCAGGGGCGTTACGGCTTGAACTGATATGCCTATGCTGATAGGTGGGGTAGGCCGCGAAGCGGGGGCTCCTGGAACAACAATCCGAGGAATTGCCGCTCCGCTTATCGCAACAACAATACGCCCGATAACCGCAACAACAACGGTTTTCGTGTAGTATGTTCAGCGCCCAGCACTCTTCTATTGCTGGTTCCTGGGCTTTGCCTGGGGACCAAGCTGGCCAGAATTGGCAGATGGGAATCTGTCAAGCGTGCCCCAGGAGAGTCCAGAGCCTATTCCAGCGATGCCCAGGCATCCAAAAATAAAACCGGGTCAGTTACTTTGGTAGGGAAACCGACGACTTAACTGGCCCACTCCACCTAACTATGCCACCTACCCTACGCCGTACTCCCCGCACTGCTAAAGGATATGTAGAGCCAGAGCTATCCGTGTCGTCTGAGGAATTGCCGCTCCATATGGTGCTAGTTCCTGGCGGTACCTTTACCATGGGCTCCCCAGAGGATGAACTAGAACGTGACAATTATGAAGGGCCTCAGCGGGAGGTCACCGTGCCATCGTTTTTTATGGGACGTTATCCGGTGACCCAAGCCCAGTGGCGAGCGGTTGTATCCTTGCCCAAGGTAGAACGTGACCTAGAAGCAAGCCCATCGAACTTCAAAGGGGATAACCATCCAGTGGACTCCGTAAGCTGGTATGACGCAGTGGAGTTTTGCCAACGGCTGGAACAGCACACCAAACGTCCCTATCGGCTCCCCAGCGAAGCAGAGTGGGAGTATGCCTGTCGAGCAGGCACCCAGACACCGTTTTATTTGGGCAACACCATTTCCACCAATGTCGCTAATTACGATGGCAACGAAATCTATGGTGATGGTGAAAAGGGAGAGTATCGAGAGGCGACTACTCCAGTAAATAAGTTTGGCATTGCCAATAGGTTTGGTTTAAGCGATATGCACGGCAATGTGTGGGAGTGGTGCCAGGATCATTGGCATGGGAATTACGAGGGAGCTCCTACCGATGGCAGTGCCTGGATAGAAGGTGGTGATTCTGATTATCGCGTACTACACGGGGGCTCCTGGCCCTTCAATCCGGGGGATTGCCGCTCCGCTTATCGCAACAACCTTACGCCCGCTAGCCGCTTCAGCTTCGGTTTTCGTGTAGTATGTTCAGCGCCCAGGATTCTCCAGTAGCCCTTTTCTCTCTTTCTCTTTTGCTCTCTTTATAGAAAATGATGCATCCTTGAAGGAGATTGCAGTAGTGTAAGACATCCTTACACTACTGCAATTGGCGATTATGTTTATTTGCCCGTTACTCGCAAGATATCCTTACACAAAAATAATGATCACTATTTTGTCTGTATCACTGCGCTGAAGGCGCAGCTATTTTAACATGGGAGTTGAATTGGTGAGTGAGAGCCTTTAACCCAAAATCTACGGTTTTGTCTGAGAGATTTTCAGAGTAAGTGATTTGAATGCTGGTGTCCTGTTGACTGTTTGCAACAGCAGCAACTAATCAACGTAGTTACGAGGTTTTCGGAGTATGCACTTAATGAGGGAATGGGCATTTTAGGTGTGTGCCAGTTGGCTGTTTTGGGCCAGATTTAGGCCAGTCATCAAAAACCTCTTTGTGTTGCTATAAAGAGGAGGCTACCTAGACTTTTAACAACATTTTAGTGTCAACCGTAGTATCCCCTTATGGTCTACTAGCCTACTAGCTTTTGTTTATTTCTCTCTTGATGTCGTTCAGACAAGAGTTGTAATTGTTCTTCGCTCATGTTCTTGTAAATCTCACCATATTTTGTGAGTGCCTTATCAAGATGAGACATCATCCGTAATACTCTGTATGAAAACTCTGACTGCTTGTCGGTGGGTAATTTTCCAATGATGTCTGTGCAGGCTTCGTCTAAATGTTGTATGGCCAATGCTGTGTCATTTAACATTGGTTCTTTCAAGCATTCAGCTACGTAGTCTACAAAAAAAGTAAACTCGCGTTCTTCTGAAAACATCGAGGTTGAGCACTTATATTCTTTGAAGTTGAGTACTAACCAGTCAAGGGTTTGACTGGCAATGTTTACCGAATTCGCTAACCATTCTGGACAAGCTGTCAATAACATAAGTCTCCTTTACTTTGTGTAGTAAGAAATTACACCTTTCAACATTTTGGCTTGAGTGAAGCCTTCCCGCGCTGTACCTTCTGGATCGCTTAAATCCGTCATTAGTTCAGTTGTTCTATCATAACCTGTGGCCCATAGCTCTAGCTCAAATTGATCACTTAAGTCAACATCAGAGCGCCCTTTGAGCATCGTTCGCTTGATGGCTCCATTGACCATCATGTAGACAACGGAAGGTGCATGAAGCTCCGCTAACCTTTCCATCAACGAGTTGTAATTATTGTCAAAGTCATCTAAAGCACTTTGCAGGGCTGCCAGTTGTTGAAGATCGAGCTGTACGGCAATATGTGGGGGAACTTGTCGTTTTTTCTGTGTCATGGTTATTCAACTCCTGAGTCACCTAAGCTGTAGCCGGTGGCATTGCCACCGGAGTAGTAAACTGTTGCTGTGTGACCGTTGGGCAGGGTGTAATAGTCGGCATAGGTATCACGGGTATGTGGATGCCCTAAGGCTCCCTCGATGGCCTGGTGGAACTGTGGCCAGTTGAGGTGCAATAGTGTGGTGGTCTGCTGGTGTGTGAGCTGGCCTGAGCTGCCAACCATATGGAATGCCTTGGAGCTTGGCCCTTGACTATGGGCAACAAGTCCGGCTGGCTGGCTTACGGCTACGGCGTCATTCCTGAATGCCTGCGTTAGGCTATTGACCGTATCACTGACCCCATCGGCACAACTGGTTAGGCCGATCAGTAAAGCCAGGTCAAGCGATATCATCGGAATTTTCCGCAGACTAGACAATCTCGTCTTTAATGGGTGCCGCATTGGTCTTAAGTAATGTTGTTGTTTTAAGGCTTTGGAATCTACACGTAACGTCATTGCCTTGATAGCCAGTGTCGATGGTGTAAAGCCAAACGAGATCACGGTGTAGAACGGCCCCACTAGGACCAATCTTTGATTTCAAGGCAAGCGCTAGATCGCTTTGTAGTTGCTTGAGTTCTTGCTTAACCTCGTCAAGGCGAGATATCAGATCGGCTATATCGTTTTGTGCTGTTATTACATCGTCAAACAGCCTTGGAATTCTGATGTCTAGGGACTCAGGGGTATTAAATGGACTGTCATCGTTCATGTTAGTTGAGATCTGAATTTGTTGGTGTTTGAGCTTCTTTGAGTCTGTAGAGCATATTTATTGACAGCATTATGGCCTCTGTTTGTAAGTCCGCGTGCTCTTCTTCTGTCGTTAATTTTTGGATAGATAGGAGGGTTTTGTATACCTCCAGTGAAAAGACTTCTAGTTTGTTGATCTCCTTTTCTTGTGCATATGGCTTTAGAAAATCAGGAATCAATTGTTATTTCTCCAGGCGTTTTTGTTGCAGTCTGTTGTAGACCTCTGCCTCTGCCTTAGCCTCGATCTTGAACCGAGCAACGCCACGCTGAGCACCGTTAAGGCGAAAACGAGCCACCTCAGCATCAGAAAAGTTAGACTCAGCTTGATTGAGGCTATGAATAAACTCGTCTAAGTCGTCTAGCTCTTGTTGTAGCGCTATCTCACTTGATGTGTTCTGGCTTGAGAGTATGGCTAAAACTCCGCCGACTTCTTCAGGCATTAACTCACCTTCAATCACTCCGGCTGATTCCCATTCTTGGGAATAGCGGTGTTTTGCATCGACTACCCAGGCATCTCTCTCTTTGGTGTCTACGGTTTTGAATTCGAAAAAGAGTGCCCTGGCTAGTTCGGTGTAGCCTTGGTCGGTTTTGAGCAGTTGCTCAGGGGCTACTTTTTTGAGCCAGGGGAACCAGCGAGTTCTTAGGGTAGAGCTGACGGTTTCTAGTTCTTCGGCTAGTTGTTTTGCGCTGTAGTGCGCTCCGGTGCGCTCCACTGCACTCTGAGTGTGCGGCGTGTTGTGCTCTGGGATGTGCGTTTGTTGTGCTGTCATGATGCTATTCCTTTATTTTCAATGGTTTGTGTTGCGCAGTTGGTTACACTCGCGGTGCGCTGCTGTTGTACTACGAGTGCGCTCTGATGTGCGCTACTCGATCTCTAAAACTCTCTTTATTGCTCCGAGAGGAGAGCTCATAACGGTGACGTGTGTATGGTCAGGAACAAGACTGTCAAACGCTGGATATATGGATGGGATCGATATTCCTCGAACACCGTGGTATGCCACCTCAGCAGGCTTTAATCCTGTCAATGGGGGGGCGATGTTCTCTGATAGGTCCATCCCTGAGAATGTAATTTGATGACAACGCTTTGTAGAGTGGAATCCCAAACTCTGTCTTTGATTTCAAAGATGGCTACTACAAAGTCTTGACGATCTGATACTGGTTGATCATCTATCATTGGTATGTCTGGTTTTAAGGTTTACTTGGAACTGGCTTTAGGTGTAGCTGAGGCGGGGTTGGAATACTGACTCAGCTACGCTGTTGAACATGTCGATCACCTCCCAAGAGTGAAATGTATTGCTAAATAAACCATTTAAAGCGGGACTACCTCCCGCTTTTTTGTTGAGATTTTGCTACTGCATCACGAAGCTCATCTATCGAAACGCCATAGAGTTCAGCCAATTTGCACCAGTCTTCAAGGGGAAGACGTGGAACAGATTTACCGTTCTCCCAGGAGCTTAGCGTAGCTGGCCTTACGTTAATAGCAACAGCTGCAACCACTTGGCTTATAGGAACTGCCTCTCTTAGAGACTTCAATGTACGGGCCTCTTCATTTCGGTATTCGTCCATAGTATACTCCACGAGTACACGTTAAACAGTTACGTTTAACGTGTACTTTTATCGACTGCATTAAGGGTGTGCGGTTGGCGACTACTCACCCCGAATGCATTTTGCCACCGTTCACGCTCTGAACGGTGGCACTAAAAAGCGGTTCCCTCCCCACATGGAAGGAACCGCCAGTAAATGTAATTAAGTTTTCGAACGATGAATGTACCCTGTCAGTATTATTACATATTTCTCAATGTACGTCTACTTCAAAACCCTCTTTTACCAACGGTTTGAGCGATTTTAACACGTACAAAAAACTGAGAAATAGCCATGCATAAAGACATAATTGACTCGATCCGCTCTGAGCGAGATCGACAGCTTTTCGATGACACACTAGGTGTGGTCGTCGGGGCTAAGTTTAAAGACGCTGCCCTGGCTCAGATAGCGTTTGCTCACGCTTTGCCGTTGGATATTGTGCGTGCAATTGCAAACGATATATTGCAATCTGCCAATGGCGCAAACCTCGATGATGACGAGTTTAACGCAGCCATCCAGCAGGTGAAATGGGTTGAAGAAAATATCGTTGATGAGGGTCTACGTCTATGGAAACTGCAAGCGATCGCCAAGCGTTATCATCGCTCCTACTCTCAGCTTCAGGAAGCCTACATTAAGGCACTGGTTAACCAGAAGCCAGTCCAGCCCTTATCGATCAAAGAGTTCAGAAAAAAGAACAAAGGCCGGATGAAATGGCTTATCCCTGGTTGGATTCCTGCTTCGACGACGTTGCTAATCCATGGGGATGGTGGAGCCGGGAAGACGCTATTTACCTATCAAATTTTTGAAGCCATTGTTTCAACTGGCTCGTGGAACGGCTACCCGATAGAGAAAGGTCCAGCGCTGTTGGTTCAGACAGATGAACCGGGCCTGGTCACCTCTGAACGTATGGATATTAGAAATATTGCTGATGAGGCACCCTTGGAGATCCTCAGTGAGTGGTCATCCGCTGCATTGCCACAGTTGGCCACCTACATCGAGCAACAACGCCCCAAGCTGGTGGTTATCGATAGCTTGAGCACCATCAATAAAGAAAGTCTGTGCAGTGAAAAAGACACTGAATACGCTAGGCCATTGCTTCACTTGAGGGACATTGCAGAGCGGTTTGACACCTGCGTCATCGTCATCCACCACAGCAATGCTCAGGGAGGAGTTAGGGGCACGACTGCCATTAAAAACAGCGTTTCGGAAGTGTGGGCGCTGCGGATGGATGGCCCCCATCGGCGTGTCCTGACCGTGGAGAAAACGCGACTCGGTAAACCGCCAGGTAAGTATGCGTTTGCCTTTGATTTGGACTTTGTAGAAATTTGAAGAGAGGAATGCACTAGGAAGCGGCAATAGGCGATAAAGAGCAAAACCAAAAGAAGCTCAGCCTATTGCCATGAATGTGCAAGATCGTATCAATCAACTCAACCAATTTCGAGATCAGGTTTACGCTAGTTTCAATCAACGCTCCGATAGTCTGATGGATTTGTTAGATGCCTTGTGTGGGAATACCCATGCCAGGTCTGTTGTTGAGTTAAGCCTCAACCCTCTGTTTCGGCGAGAGTATGGATCGTTATATGCGGCTATCGGAGCCTTGGGGGTAACCCGCGATGAGGTGAGCGCGTCAGACCAACCTGACGGGAGTCCTCCTCAGTCTCGATTTCCTCAGACGTGGATACAGTCAATTGCCAAGGGGGTACCGTCCCCGTCCCATCGGGATTATTGGTTATTTGGTGTGGATGTCACTCCGGTGAGTCGCCCCCATGCCATCACTCTTAAGGATCGTGAGTCGGTCTACAAACCCACGGTGGTGGCAGGCCAAAAACCGATCACCTTGGGGCACAACTATTCACTGATGGCCGCTATCCCCGAAGCTGAGGTCACGGGGGCGCGTCGTTGGATTGTTCCGCTCAGCGTGGAACGGGTCACCAGTTTTGAGAGCAAGGTCGGGGTGGGGCAGCAGCAGGTAGAGCGTCTGCTCAATGACGAAACCGTCCCCTGGCATGGGCAGCGGTGTGTGCTGGTGGTCGATAGTGATTATAGCCATCGCCGATTTCTCTATCCCTTCAGCACTCAGGAAAATCGAGTGATTGTCACCCGCAGTCGTGCCAATCGTGTCTTCTATCGGGTACCGCAGGCATCTACTGAGAAACGGCGTGGCCATCCTCGTTGGTATGGCCTGCGTTTCGACCTCAAAGATGAGACCACGTGGGGGGACCCTGACGAGCAAATCAGGTTTGAAACCACCACTACCAAAGGCCATCTTCGGACCGTTACCTTAACGCGTTGGCATGATCTGCTGATGAAAGGCTCACGCGCCCAACCCATGCATGCTCACCCCTTTGACCTTGTCCAAGTACAGCTCACTGACCCCACCGGACACCGCATCTTCAAACCCCAATGGCTCATCGTCTTTGGCCACTCTCGGCGACCGCTAGATACCCGCAATGCCTACCAAGGCTATACCGAGCGTTTCAATCTTGAACACGGCATTCGCTTCACGAAGCAGAACCTCATGATGAATGACCTGCAAACCCCTGATGTCACTCAAGAGGAAGCCTGGGTTCAATTCTCCTGGTTAGCTTATGCTCAATTGTGGATGGCACGCTTGTTGGCTCAGGGACTCCCGCAACCGTGGCAACGATTTTTACCCGATTACACTCAACACCATTGCACACCAGCCATGGTTCAGCGTGACTTCACGCGAATTATTCGGCAGATTGGCACCCCGGCTGCTGAGTCCAAACCCCGAGGTAAATCTCCGGGGCGCACCGTTGGAACCACCTTACCTCACAGACCGAGACGACCCATTATCAAACGGGGGCGGGCTAGACTGAAAAAGAAGAAAAAAGCAGCTTAACGTTGATTGCTTGCACTCATGTTGCCCGGTGACAACACACTCTGCAATCGGCAGAGATAGAAGCTCTTGCCTCTTTTTTTGTTAAAAGTCCAACTTTGATGATAGCGACTTCAGTTATCAGCTACTGGGCGATCAAGATGCTGATGGTGAAGTGGAAGACACGACCAACCAGGAAGAACGGATCCGGCTGTGGCTTAACGAAGATGATCGGGTAGGTATTCCGTGGTCAGCCCCTGAAATATCAGAATTCCTAGCCATAACCCCCAATACAACTAGGCGGTTGCTACGGGAGCTATGGGCAACGGGACGAATCAATCGAGACAGATTCAATAAAAACCGCTACTTCTCTTACTACGTGGGGGAATTAAGGGATTTTGTACAGTCAGATCTACCTTGTGACACTTAACAGAAATACAAGTGATCAACTGACTGTTTGACTCTTAGGACACTTTTTGCTGATCAGTTGTTGAAACCCATACCCAGCAATTGATTGAGTGCCAACTGATCAACTGATCAGCAAAAATCGCATTTTTTTCTTAGTAGAAATGGCCAAAATCGCTGATCAGTTGATCACTTAAAGTGATCCAGATCACAAGTAGGGCCTTCAAAGCATTCAAACGCCGCAAAAATCATGTAAAAAAATATACTAATTTGTTGTGATCTCGATCACTTTAAGTGATCAGCACAAGTGATCGGCAAGTGATCAGGCAAGTGATCAGCCGGTCCTTATTGAGAATGCGTTACAAGCCGTAACAAAACGAGGGTAGTTTTCCACAGGTGTACTATAGGACAGTTGAGTAAGCGACATAAAAAAGGCTCAGTATCTGTACATAATCGCAATGGCATGCTCAGGCTGCGATGGACCTATCAAAGTCGTGGTTACTCGCTGGCTGTGGGTCTGCCCGATACGCCGATCAATCGGGCGGCGGCTGAAGCGAAGGCCGCAAAAATTCAAATTGACATTGCCCTAGAACAGTTCGATACCACGTTAACCCGGTATCGGTTTAATCCCGATGGCGGAAGGCTGGATAGTAGTTTGTTTGAAAAGTTCGTTCGGTGGAAAGTGCAAAATGGATTAGCAGAGCACACAGCGGGCAACCAGTACCGGACTCGTCGGAATGATTTAAAGCGGTTTGGGACGATCTCAAGTATTCAAGATGCTGAGCGTTTTTGTGGCACATTACAAAAACGACTGACTGGATACAATTACAACAATTGTCTCTATACCTATAAAGAGTTTTCTCGATGGGCTGTTAAACATGGCCAGACAACCCAGGATTACTTTAAAGACATTTCTCCTCTCAAAAATTCTACTCGACAAAAGAATAAGCGAGAACCGTTTACCACTGACGAGATTAAGCGAATACTGGAAGTTTTCAGAACCACTGAGTTCTTAGATCATTATGCTGATTTTGTTCTGTTCTTATTTTGTTCGGGAACTAGGCCAAGTGAAGCGGTAGGGCTGCGGTGGTCATCAGTAGATCTAGAGGCACAAACCATCATTATTCAAGAGGCGATAGTACGACGTGGTGGTCATGGTCCGGCAATTAGAAAGGGGACAAAGAACGGAGTGGTTCGGACGCTGGCGCTATCGGCTCCAGCCCTGGCAATGCTCCAAAGGCGACGAGGGGAGAATAATCCGGATGATCTAGTATTTACTGCCCCCAAGGGCGGAGTTATCAACGCATCATCCTTTGCTAAGCGGTATTGGAATAAAGCACTACAGCTAGCCAAGGTCCCCCATCGTCCTCTGTACACCACACGTCATACCCTGATCAGTCACGGTATCGAGTCCGAGAATTGGACTGTAGCCCAGGCTGCAGAAATAGCAGGGGATTCAGTCTCTACGGTAGCAAAGCATTACATCCACCAGGTTACCATGCCATCAATGCCCGACTTTGGAGAATAGCGGACGTAATCTGTACGTTATCTATATTCATGGCAAGAAAAAGCCTTGTATAATAAGGCTTTCAGCTCCGAGGAATCGCATGCCTCAATCTGTACTCCATGTTGTTGCCTATGCAGTTGTTGAGAACCAACAGCTGCTCACTGTCCGTAAAAAAAATACCCACAAGTTTATGTTTCCCGGTGGTAAGTTCCAGCCGGGTGAGAATGCGAAAGCGGCTATTCAGCGAGAGGTTCGGGAAGAACTAAGCTGTGAGATTGCCCCTGGCACTATTGAGCTCCTTGGTAAATATGTGACAACGGCTGCCAATGAAGCTGACACTGAGCTGGTGGCCACTGTGTTTCAAGGGGATTTGATTGGTACTCCTACGGCATCTAATGAAATTGTTGAGCTCCAGTGGATACCGATTATGGCGGAGGATTATGTAATTGAGCTTGCTCCGCTGATTACTGACTGTATTTTGCCGCAGCTTAGGATGTCGTAACCCGTCATCAGAAATCCTTAGTTATTTCTCACTAGCTCTCTATGTTGATGCTTTGTAAAAAGGTTTTTTGACTACGGTAGCAGGTACTGTTTTCTGACGGATTTGGACATTGATTACTGTGCCCACTTTAGCGAGTTCAATGGGGACATAGGCCAGTGCCACTGGATATCCCAGTGTGGGAGATAGGGTGCCACTGGTAACAATACCTATTTGTTTGTCATCCTGAATAATTGGATAGTTATGACGAGCAATATTGCGACCTTCTAGCTGTAGGCCCACCAGACGACGGGTGACTCCATCCGCCTTTTGTTGGGCAAGACTATCTCGACCGATGAAGTTGGGCACTTTATCTAGGTGGACTAACCAGCTCAGTCCGCCTTCTAGCGGTGTGGTTTCATCGTTAATGTCCTGACCGTAAAGGGCCATGGATGCTTCTAGTCTCAGGGTATCCCTTGCCCCCAGACCGCAGGGTTCAGCGCCATGTTCTTGTAGCGCTTGCCAGATAGCAGTAGCACCGTCGGCCTCTACCATTATTTCAAACCCGTCTTCACCGGTATAGCCTGTGCGGGCAAGGAACGATTTGTGTCCCAGCACCTGGCCATAGGCGTGGTTGTAACGACGAATAACGCTGAGGTCAATATCTGCAATTTTCTGTAAAGTTTCTACCGCTTTGGGACCCTGTACAGCGATTAGGGCATGGGTTTGGGAATTGTCGTGCAGTTCGACATTGGCTAGATGTTCAAGTAGCCATGTCTTGTCTTTATCAGTTGTTGCGGCATTGACGATGAGAGTGACCTGTTCACCTTCGTCATAAATAATTAGATCATCAATGATGCCGCCCTGGGGATTAAGCAATACGGTGTACTGTGCTTTGCCAGGGGAGAGTTTGTCTAAATCTGAGGGAACGAGTTGCTGTAGCGATCGCAAAACATGATCCCCAGTCAAAATGAATTTCCCCATGTGGGAAATATCAAAGATGCCCACTTCGTTACGTACAGCGGCATGTTCTTGCTTGATACCGCTAAACTGCACCGGCATTTCCCAACCCGCAAAGTCAGTCATGCGGGCTTTGTTTTGAATACATAAATCGTAAAGCGGGGTACGAAGCAAACTCATGGTAAGCGGAGAGACAGTATAGACAATCCTACTCTCTCGTTTGACCCTATTTTTATCTATTGAAAGACATCTATGGATAGGCAATTCCGTACTTTATGGGGTATAAATCATGCTATTCAATGGGAAGGTAAAATTTCGCTGCAATTGATTGGAATAGCTCTTCAGGGAATACTAAGACCTCTCAGGGTTAGCGATCATGACAGAACATGCCATCTACACACTATTCCTCTTGGTTTGCCCATCAGCTTCAGGGTCTGATAAATCGCGGTCAGCGCAATCTAACGGCTCAACCATCCCATCGCTTTGTGTTGTTTGGCGAAGACTTTAGCGGTGGGCGCATGGTGACGGATTTGCTACGTCAGGTGGTGACCGACACTCGCTATGGTTCCTTGCCATCGACGTGGACCATGGAACCGCTATTAGAACAGCGACACTTTTTCCCGTTACGGCATATTCAGCGCCATGGATTGGCTTGTCCCGATTATCTGTTCGGATTCAAACTATCGGCAGCAGATCTGATTAAGACCCATGGTATGAACGAACCCTCTCGGTTTATGGCCATCCTCTACGACCAGGGGTATAAGGTCATTCATCTGCGGCGGCGAGATTTAATGCGCCATGGGATTGCAGTTCTTAAGGCCCAACAGCCTGGTAGTCGTCACATCAACCCTACAGCTTTGATTGCCACCCTCAAAAAGCTAGATGAGCAACGCATTTCTGAAGCTGCCATTGTTGGCCAGGTACCGCATCTGACGATTACCTATGAAACTGATCTGTTAGATCCCAACGTCCACGACACAGTAGCCCAGCGTCTGTGTCGTTTCTTATCGCTACAGCAGCGTAAGCGGGTTCAGTACTCCATAAAATTAGTGCACCAAAGACTTTCAGATCTCATCGCTAACTACGACGAAGTCCATACTGCTTTAGAAAATTCAGACTATGCCTATGTGTTGACTGAGGCTTCGGCAAAGCTAGTTATCTAAAGATGGAATAGTTTTGAATTATTCGCCTTTTAAGATGGTTGCCTCAAGTCAAAGGCTCATCACCCAAAATTCAAGATTCAATTCTATTCACCCTGGTTTGCTAACGCTGTGGCCGCATTTCGTCGCCACATGGTCGGTTTAATGCGTCTGAGGGCTGATGCGGGAAATTGCTGATTCCATTCTTCGTCACTTAGGTTGGCCAGGTCCTTTAACTTAGGAGCCACATTACCAGGGTAGGGTTCAAACTCAGCCACATCCGTGGGTTTGGCAAAGCGCTGATTCCAGGGGCATACGTCCTGGCAAATGTCGCAACCGGCAACCCAGTTATCCAGATGGTTGGCCACATGAGATGGCAGCTGCTCACTACGGTTTTCGATGGTGTGATAGGCAATACAGCGGCTAGCATCAACCACACCGGGGGCACGAATTGCACTGGTCGGACAGGCATCAAGACAGCGGGTACAGGTGCCGCAGTGGTTAGTGTGTGGGCGCGATGCCGGTAGGGGCAGATTGGTTAAAACCTCGCCTAAAAACACCCAAGAACCATAATCACGGGTGATCAGGTTGCCATTTTTGGCCACCCAGCCCAACCCCGCTGCCTCGGCCCAGAATTTATCCTGCACCGGTCCTGTATCGGCATAATAGCGAGCCAGGATAGGCTGACCGTTGTCATCCGGTTGCGCCTGCAGCCATAGCGATAGCTGTTTCAACTTTTTGTGCATGACCCGATGGTAGTCGCGCCCCCAGCCATAGCGGGCGATTTTGCCATATTCAGGGCTTTCAGGTCGCTGGTGGTAGGTGTAATAATTGAGCGCTACACAAATGATCGACCTCACCTCTGGCATCACCCGGCGAATGTCTTGGCGTTTTGGGTTGGCCATCCATGCCATATCTGCCTGATGCCCCTGGTCTAACCATTGCTGGAGCCGTGTCTGCATCGTCTTTTCCTGAACACTTGGCTCAGGCGTCACAGCCACAATCCCAACGCGATGGAAGCCTAATGTTTTCACCTGTTGCTTAATCTCAGCAAGCAGTGGATTGGTTACTGGGGAGGAGGGAGAGATGGAATCTGGCACTGCATTACTACCCGGACCTGACGACTAAATCCATGATGGTCTTCATGGTTAACAATGGCACGGATATCTGGAGTGTAGTCTTCTGGAACAACAATTTCAAATCCTAACCGTTGGTAAAAAGGAATTGTCCAAGGGATATGGCGAAATGTGGTTAAGGTGACCGTTGCAAAGCCTTGCTTACGGGCAGCCTCAACCACTTGCTTCATCAGAGCTGTGCCAATACCCTGTCGACTGTAATCAGGCAAAACATCAAGCTCCACCACAAAATAGCCGGTGGGTAAGCGATCAACGACTACAAACCCGACGAGCGAGGTCTGAGGTATTGCCGTGGCTGCTACCCATAGATGCCGTTGATGTAAGGCCTGATTTAGAAAATCAACGGAGACAATATCGTCTAGTGTTCCTGGAGTTAGCCCCAATGGACCGAGATAGGGGACATAACGTTGGGCTGCCGCTCGCTCTATGGCAGGCAGATGTTCAACATCCGATGGTTGGGCTGGCCGAATTAGATAGCCCACGGCGTACTCTACCGCATTGACCATATCCCCATTGTCCATTCCTTTTATCTTTGAATACTGATTTATTTGTATCCCAATCTTGTTTTTTGGGAAAGTCTTTATTTCTCTCCTTGCTGAAAATAATACGTCACAATTTAATAGGAAATTTGGTAACAAAAGATACTTCTCAAAAGGTAGTGACCTTTAATACTGGAGCCAACAAGGAAGGTTTCTAGGGTTCCGATTTAATCATTTGAGATATCTCGATGTTAAATGTCTGGTCCGAGAGAAACCGCCAGTTTTCTGGTACACGGCGGGATAAAAGCCCGGGAGAAACCGTTCAGCAGCTTGTGTCTGCTATGGATTCTCTCGGGCTTTTAATTTTTTGATTTCCTGTTGAATGTCATAACGGTTCAATATCCTTGCCTATTTAGCGCTATGCACCAACATCATGAGTGACACACCTACCTTTCGTAATCCAGCTGATTCAGAGGCGAACCGCGCCCTAGAGCGTGAGGCTCAACTGCCCCTCACGGGCTGGCAACAGGAAGTAGCCCAAGGGTTGGAGTATGGGTTAGAGGCCGCCGATAGTATTCGCGATCGCACCATTCCCACCTTCTCTCGTGGCGAGCTCCCCCACTACGCTGGCATTAATACCTTTCTCAAAGCTCCCTATATCGAGGACGTCCGCAAGGTGGGTGACTATGACATTGCCATTGTGGGTGTCCCCCACGACTCTGGCACCACCTATCGTCCTGGTACCCGCTTTGGTCCCCAAGGTATTCGTCGCATCTCCGCTCTCTACACCCCCTACAACTTTGAAATGGGGATTGATCTACGAGAGCAAATTACCCTTTGTGATGTGGGCGATATTTTTACAATTCCTGCCAACAACGAAAAGTCTTTTGACCAAATTTCTAAAGGCATCGCCCATATTTTCAGTTCCGGTGCGTTTCCCATCATTCTCGGCGGTGACCACTCCATCGGATTTCCCACTGTGCGAGGTGTATGCCGTCACCTGGGGGATAAAAAAGTCGGCATTATCCACTTTGATCGCCATGTGGATACTCAAGAAACTGACCTGGATGAGCGCATGCATACCTGCCCCTGGTTCCATGCCACCAATATGAAAAATGCGCCTGCTAAGAATTTAGTACAGTTGGGCATTGGCGGGTGGCAGGTGCCACGCCAGGGCGTCAAAGTATGTCGTGAGCGGGCCACCAACATTCTCACGGTTACAGACATTACTGAGATGGGGCTGGACGCCGCCGCTGACTTTGCCCTAGAACGAGCCCTGGATGGCACCGACTGTGTTTATATCAGTTTCGATATTGATTGCATTGATGCCGGATTTGTCCCCGGTACCGGTTGGCCTGAGCCCGGTGGCCTCCTGCCGCGTGAGGCCCTATACCTGCTGGGCAAAATCATTCGCGATGCCCCAGTCTGCGGCCTAGAGGTGGTAGAAGTCTCACCACCCTACGACATCAGTGACATGACCTCTCTGATGGCCACCCGCGTAATTTGTGATGCCATGGCTCACCTGGTGCAATCTGGACAGCTGCCAAGGACAGGCACCCCTGACTATATTCACGCCGAGGCCAACATGGATGTCGGCAACGATTGGCAATAAACCAACCATGCACGAAACCGACATGACCAAAGCCTTAATTGGCACCATTCGCGACTGGTGGGACTCTCAGCCGGAAACCCCGATCATTGAAAAGGTTCATCTGATTGTGGGGGCATTTACCTGTGTCGAACCGGCCAGTTTGCAGTTTGCCTTTGACGTACAGACCCAGGGAACGTTTCTCGACGGTGCTCAGTTGGTGATTAAGGATGTTCCCCTGGTGGCCCACTGTCATACCTGCCGCGCTGATTATCGACCTGAATTTGGCAGCCAATATGCTTGTCCCACCTGTCATAGCCCCATGGAAGATATTCGATCTGGTCGGGAATTAAAAATTGACCGCCTTGAATGTGTTGTGGCCTAATGCCACCCCCCTTGTGGAGACGTTCCATGGAACGTCTCCACACCCCGTTGTCCATTGCCCATTACCTATACAATGCACCAAACCTTTGACGCCGCCCTCGAAATGAATCTGCTCCATGCCAATCAGAAAGGAGCCGATCACAACCGTGCCCATTTTGATGAATGGGGCATCACCTGTATCAACCTGATGAGTAGTCCTGGTGCGGGTAAAACCCAGCTGCTGGAAACTACACTTAACGGCTTACAGAGCTTAAATATCGCTGTGATTGAAGGGGACATGACCACTGAGCTGGATGCCAATCGCCTCCGTCAGTACGGTGTTCCGGTCATTGCCATCAACACCGGTCGTTCCTGCCATCTAGACTCCAAAATGGTGGCTGGTGGCATACATCAGCTGCAACATGAGCAAGATCCCGCCAGTCTGGATCTCGTTGTTGTTGAGAACGTCGGTAATCTGGTTTGCCCTGCTGAATTTGAAGTGGGTGAGCATGCCAAAGTTGCTCTACTCAGCGTGACTGAAGGAGAAGACAAACCTCTGAAATATCCGGTGATGTTCCGAGAAGCAGATTGTTTGTTGATCACTAAAACAGATTTAGCACCCTATCTGGATGTTGACTTAGAAGAGATTGAAGCTAACGTCAGACAAATTAATCCCAATGTGATGATCTTTCGTGTGTCTGCCAAGACTGGTGACGGTCTAGCGGGCTGGTTTGAGTGGGTTCAGCAGACGGTTGCTAATCAGCCAAACCGTTTACAGCTCACAGTATGACGTTCCAAGGTCCTGTATAAAAGCTTTGTCCCTATGCAAAGCTTTAGGTTTTCAGCAGACAAAACCATTGGCTACAACCTGGATGTGATGCGATTGCTGATTTAGGGGATGAATCAATCTAGAGCTATTGCTATTTGACGATATCTCACAACTAAAGTCATCCCGAGGATCAGCAATGCCGATGTGATTACCCAAGACAGCTACTAACTAGTTCCACAGTTTAGTGAGGTGTGCGATGCGACGACAACGATTTTTATCTACATGTTTAGCCTTTGTCTTTGGTGTGGTGGTTGCTGTAGGGTGTGCTGGCAATGCTCCAGAAACCACCTCTGAACCTGCCGCTGATGCCCCAGAGATAGCTGCGGCTGAAGGTGCTCCTTTAGTGATTGGATACAGTAATTGGCCCGGCTGGCTACCCTGGGCTGTAGCGGAAGAAAAAGGACTGTTCGAGGCCAATGGAGCCAATGTAGAACTCAAGTGGTTTGACGGCTATCTAGCCTCCATGGAGGCCTTTGCTGCTGGTCAGCTGGATGGGAATAGTCAAACGTTGAACGACACCATTTCATTTGCGGCGGATGCTGTCAATGGGGAAGTGGCTGTTTTGGTCAATGACAACTCAGCCGGCAATGACAAAGTGATTGTTGCTGAAGGTATTAATAGTGTGGAAGATCTAAAGGGCAAGACTGTTGCCCTAGAAGCAGGGGTGGTGGGTGACTTTATGCTTACCCAGGCCCTGGAGAAGGCTGGTATGTCTCGTTCTGATATCACCATCAAGAATTTAGAAACGGGGGCAGCGGCGGCAGCGTTTGCCTCTGGTCAGGTGGATGCCTTTGCTGGATGGCCACCTTTCTGGGGGATTGCCCTGGAACGTGAAGGTAGCAAAGAACTGTTATCGTCCAAGGATTATCCAGGGGCAATTCCTGACCTATTGGTGGTGAGTCAAACAATGATTGATGAGCAACCTGAACAGGTACAGGCTTTGGTTAACACTTGGTTTGCCACCCTTGATTACATCGCCAAAAATCCAGAGGAGTCTAATAAAATCATGGCGGAGCGCTCTGGTGTTTCCGTTGAAGACTATGAAGATTTTAAAGCGGGTACTCGCATCTTCACCATTGAAGAGAATTTAGAAGCGTTTAGCGAGGGTGAGGGTATGAAACACATGCCCTTTGCTGCGCAGAAAATGAACGACTTTATGGTGGATGTGGGCTTTATTGAGGCCGGTCCTGAAGATTTGGGTGCCATCTTAGATGACAGTTTCGTGAAAGCCTATTCAGAGGGCTTGTAAATAGACCTGATGGTAGGGGCGAACTGTGCGCCCCTACCTGTTTTTTATGTTTTCTTAGGAAGAACGACCGATGACTCAAACATCTGAACCGTTCAAAGATGATTTTGAGCCAACGCCTAAAAGCCTAGAGCCCACGGTGTTTTGGCGTATTGCTGAAGAGATTCCAGATTCGCTGAACTGGATTCTAATTGTTGCTTCCGTAGTAGTGCCTTTAACAGCCTGGTGGCTATTGTCTAACTATACGGGGGTAAATCCTAAGTTCTTGCCTAGTCCTCAGAATGTGGCTGGCGCTTTTCAACGACTATGGGAAAAAGGATTTATCACCCAAGATATTTTTGCAAGTTTTGGGCGAGTAACGATTGGCTTCACCTTGGCGGCGATTGTCTCGATACCGTTGGGAATCAGTATGGGAGCCTTTGCCAGTATTCGTGCCATGCTGGAGCCGATTGTTGGGATTTTGCGGTACATGCCTGCTCCGGCGTTTATTCCGCTGTTAATTATCTATCTGGGTCTAAATGAGGAACCTAAAATCGCACTTATTGTGATCGGTACGGTGTTTTACAACACTCTGATGATCATGGATGCGGTTAAATTTGTGCCTAAGGACTTGATCGAGACTACCTATACTCTGGGGGGACGACGCTGGCAGGTGCTGATGTCAGTGATTACGCCCTACGTTATTCCGAGTATTATCGATACTTTTCGTATTAACGTCGCCACAGCTTGGAACTTGGTGGTAATTGCCGAGCTGGTGGCAGCCGAGGAAGGGTTGGGCAAACGTATTCTGCTGGCCCAGCGCTTCTTTAAAACTGATGAGATTTTTGCTTGCCTGATTATGTTGGGAGTCATCGGATTTGCTTTAGATTTAATCTTTCGTTGGGTGCTCAAGACAAGCTGTAAGTGGGCGTTTGATTAGTTATGCATCTTGAAATTTCTAAGCTTTATAAACAATTTTCAACGAAGCAGGGGCCGCTGCTAGCTCTTAAAGACATTAATATCCATGTTGAAACAGGGGAGCTGGTCTGTGCTGTGGGCGCTTCTGGCTCAGGGAAGTCAACATTACTGCGATTGGTTGCTGGTTTGGATACGCCCACCGGCGGTGAGATTACCGTTGATTTTGAGCCAGTGACGGGGCCAGGGGCTGACCGTGGCATGGTATTCCAGAAGTACACCCTCTATCCCTGGATGACGGTACAGCGCAATGTTGAGTTTGGTCTGAAGCTACAGGGGGTAACCCAAAAGGCAAGGCGTGAGCGGGCTAGCTACTATTTGGATGTGGTAGGGCTGGCTAACTTTGCTAAGTCATTGCCTAAAGAGTTGTCGGGGGGAATGAAACAGCGGGTTGCGATCGCACGCGCCCTGGCCTGTCATCCTAAAATCCTGCTCATGGATGAACCCTTTGGAGCCTTGGATGTGCAAACCAAAGAAGTCATGCAGCTATTTCTGTTGGATTTGTGGAAACGCACCCGCTGCACCATTTTGATGATTACCCACGATGTGGAAGAAGCCGTGTTTCTATCCCAGCGGATCTATGTGATGACGGCACGTCCCGGAACCATTCAGCGTGAGATTACCGTTGATCTACCTGAAGCACGCACCTACGCCATGAAGCGCGATCCTAAGTTTCAGTCGTACAAACATGAAATAACCGACCTATTGCGAGGCAAACAGGACTTAGATCTGGTAACTGCTTAGCCGCTGGTTTGCACAGCAATTCTATGTCAACAGCCTCTATCCCAGCCACTGATGGCCAAGAGTGAACTGCCCGAGCGGTTTTTGCCCAATGCCGAACATAACACCCCTCCTACCCGATGGCCCTTATAAAGGACCCGTATTTTGGCTGTACTTGGCACTATGGGAATGATAGTGCCCAAAGGCAGTGAACCAGTTAGAGGCTCGCATTTTGCATCGGTAACAGCTGATTTTGAACTTTTTACAGTCATGTGAAGATAGCTAAGGGCTAAGCCCTATATTTAGACAAACCCAGTTCAATAAAACCGGGTAGGCAAAGCAGCATTTTTAGTTGCTTCTGCCACCTGCAGTCGTCAAACTAAGCCAACGTTGGGAAAAATTGCCACAGCGATGACCTTTAGCTTTTTTTCTAGAGGTTCTCAGCCAGGTTTCAGGAATGGCCTGTAGCTTCGAACATGAACCCAAACAGGAGCAGCAAACTATGGCAGTGGAGTACGATCTTGTCGTTATTGGTGGCGGTTCTGCCGGTTTAGTAGCCGCTAGCGCTGGGGCTCAGCTCAAGGCTCGTGTTGCCTTAGTCGAAAAACATCTACTGGGGGGCGACTGTCTCCACTATGGATGTGTCCCCAGTAAGTCCCTTATCCACGCTGGTCAGGTGGCCCATCATGTACGGACTGGGTCCCAGTTTGGCATCTACACCTCAAAACCCACCATCAAGTTTGAAGAAGCCATCAACCATGTTCAGAACGTTATCGGTATCATTCAAGAGCATGACTCAACGGAGCGATTTGAAGCCCTCGGCGTCGATGTTTTCTATGGCTCCGGTCAGTTTACTGACTCAAAAACCTTTGAAGTCAACGGCAAGCAATTAAAAGGACGTAATTTTCTAATTTCAACCGGTTCTCGACCTGCAATTCCTCCCATTGAAGGCATCAAAGAAGCTGGCTTTTTGACCAATGAACAGGTCTTTTCCTTGAAAGAGCGACCCGATTCCCTAGCCGTAATTGGCGCTGGTCCCATTGGCTGTGAACTCGGTCAATCCTTTGCCCGTTTGGGAGCTGAGGTCACTATCATTGCCAGCCGCGATCAGATTATGCCTAAGGAAGAACCTGAGGCAGCGGCTGTTGTCCAAAAGCAGCTTGAGACCGAAGGCATTCGCATTCTTACCAAAAGCCGAGCCAAGAAAGTAGAGGTGATTGACGGCAAAAAGCATCTCTATGTCGGCGACCAAGTCATTGTTGTGGACGAGATCTTGCTCTCCACAGGTCGCATCCCCAATGTAGAATCCTTAGGTCTGGAGGCAGCCGGTGTAGAAGTCGGTAAAGCCGGTATTAAGGTCAATGAAAAACTTCAGACCAGCGTCAAGCACATTTATGGTGCTGGCGACGTTATTGGTGGATACCAATTTACCCACGTCGCTGGTTATGAAGCCGCTGTTGTGATCCAGAATGCGCTATTCCTAGCCACTAAAAAAGCCGATTATCGGGTTATCCCCTGGGCGACATTTACAGAACCGGAACTTGCCCGCGTTGGTTTAACAGAAGCGCAGGCAAAGGAACGATACGGGGATGACGTAGCTGTACTAAAGCACGAGTTTAAGGATGTCGATCGCGCTTTAGCTGAGGCCGCAGGCCATGGATTTGCCAAATTTATTACCCGTCAAAACGGTGAAATTCTAGGGGCTCACATCGTCGGTCCCCATGCCGGTGAGCTCATCCATGAAGTGGTTTTGGCTATGAGCTACAAAATGAAAATTGGAGCCCTTAAGAGCATCATTCACATCTACCCCACACTGTCAGAAATCAATGCTAAGACGGCTTTGCAACTGACTAAGCAAAGCTATGCCCAAAACGATCGGTTACAGAATATCCTGCGTGGGTTCTTCAGCTGGCGACGTTCCCTTGCTTAAGAGATCATTAAGTATCCAACCCTACTAATCACAGATACGCTCTATCAAAATCCTATGGGACGTGTGATCAAAATCATCCTCACGGTAATTTCACACAGGTAAAGTTAAATGCATGTTCCCTGTTATCAGCGCATCTACTGAATTTTACGAGGGTTACCCCCATGCCTTTCCTACCATTATTCATCGTCATTGGTATCTTTTTAGCAGGAAGTAAAATTCTCCAACAGCCTAATCAACGGCTTGAAAAACGATCAACCAAGCGCACATCCTATGGAGATTTTGAAGATCAGTCACTAAGCTTAGCCTTGATCGACTACATTTCTCGGGAGGCTAACGGCAGAAATAATGATGACGACTACAAGGGCAAATCTGGCTCTAAGTCTAGAAAGCACAAAACCCAGGTGAAATCTAAACGATAGTTCCTCATAAATACTGAGATTTCACCTATACAAAACCGTCTTAGAAAAAGTATCTAGGACGGTTTTTGTGTGTCTAGATGACTCAACTCTGATGTATAGCTTGGCGCACATCGTTTACAACATCAGCTCTTGCTGAAAACTATAGATAACATTGTTGTGTAAGTTGATGAGTTTATATGTCTGTTATTGCGTCATTATTTATTTCCGACAAATGGCGAAACATTATTAGTTGATTTCTTCTAAAAACAGTTACTTTAATCTTCACTTTAAAATTAAATAAAAGACTTAGGGTTTGAAAGGCAACGTATTTCGGGGGTTTTAGTGCCTGTTAGCTAGAGCGTAAATAGCTCTACTTTTGTCTAAATAGGTAAATTTATTTTCGCATAATACACATAATCAGGTAAGTACAACCACGGTTTTGGTTCAGGTAGCCCATGGCTTAGAAAAGTTAAAGAGAGGCATGTTGAGGGAATTAAGGAGATAGCCTCATCCATAGAACGTAAAACTAATTTTGCTTCGCTCTGTGCTTTTTAGTTCATAAAGAACTAGACGGTATGTCTTCTCTGAGTCCTGTTTATTCTATGGGTGCTATTTAAATTGAGAACTTTGTCAAAAATAACAACACGTATAAACCGCAGGACATCGAATTTACTATTTCACATGAAACTCACAAATAACACAATTACCCCAGTTTCTTTACCTGCCTCTAAATGGTTAGTGCGCTTGACAGCGATAGGAGTAGCAACATTGTTAGGGCTTCAATGTTGTTCTCCTAGTATAGTTCAGGCTTCTGAGGAAGAAGAAGTTCGCCAAGGTTTGCCAGGCAGACGCATCAGTGGTGCCTCTCGTCTGCCAACATCTGCCTGTGCCCAAAATACGGCGCCTCTGGTGGCCATTGTGCCAGAGACTAATTTAGGGGCAACGGCCTTAGCGGAACCAACACTTTGGCTTAGTGTGCCAGAGGTCAAAAGTACCAAACAGTTAGAGTTTTATCTGTTTAATGCCCAGGATGAGATTATTTATCAAACGAACTTAACGGTTGAACCTACCGCTGATCTTGTTGGTTTAGATTTAGGTGTCATGGGTGGAGCGCCCAAATTAGAAATCAATCAGCGATATCGTTGGGCAGCTTCCATCGTTTGTAACCCTAACAACCGCTCAGAGAATATTTCAGTGGAGGGTTGGGTTGATCGGGTTGAGGGTTCTAGCTTAGACGCCAACAAACTTTGGTATGACCATCTGGGAGTATTGCTGGAACAGATGCAACGTCATCCACACAATCAAGATGTATGGAGTCAATGGCATACGCTAATGGCTTCAGCTAGGCTAGAACAAATTGTTCCTCTGTCGGTGAGTGCCAGCTCTGTGGAAATTATGCTGCCAACAACGGAGGCGATAAACTAACGGTTGCTCAAGAGCAAGCCATCAAGAAATTCCAAACGTAAATGTTGAAGAGATGTTCCATGGAACGTCTGCACATCCAAAATTTGGACGTTAATTGATTTTATTTCCAGTGCCACAGCTTGAGACTCTGCAGTAGAACCGACGGTGGGAACTGTACTGATCAGAAATCGTCACCTGAGGAGTGTTAATCGTCATGGGTAAGCTTCAAATATTATGGCGTAGTTATGGTCAAAAGATATGTGCTGCTGGGATCGCTAACACAGCTCTTTGGCAAGGGATCCCATGGGCTAATGCCCAGGTAATCTCAGCTCAAGACTCTATACAAACTCAAGTTGTTCAACAGAACAATCAATTTGAGATTTCTGGAGGAACAACAGCGGATAATGCCAGACTATTGTTCCATAGCTTTGAGCAATTTGACTTAGAGCAAAATCATCAGGCTGAATTTCAGGTGACATCTTGCGTAGAAGCTGTTTTTAGCCGCATCACCAATGGCATGCCCTCGCAGATCAATGGACTGATAGACGTTATTGGGGGTCCAACTAGTTTGTATTTGATCAATCCGGCAGGTGTGTTATTCGGTACTGACGCATCTATCAATTTGGCAGGTGATTTTACCGTCTTAACAGCTGAACGTCTAGATTTTGAGCGGGGACATTTTGGACTAACGGGTCTTTCCAGTGATGTACAGGGTAACGTTTTACAGTTACAGTTCAATCCTGACAGTCCTGGTAACATTACGAATTTAGGTGATCTGACGGTTGGTGCCGATAATTCTTTATCCTTAATTGGTCATAGTGTTGTTAATCAGGGAACCATAAGAGGTGGAGCAATTAACATCGTTGCGGTTGGCACCCATGAGATTGTTGGTTTGGCTGGTGGATTGCAGTTTGCGGCGGCGGCTCAACCCAGGGCATCGTTACCCCTGTGGCTTACATCCACAGGAGTTGACCATGCTACGGCCATTGAAGTCAATCAGGATGGAACCCTAAGCTTGACTGGGGGACAGTTGCTCGATGTTCCTGTTGGAACAGCGCTAGTGGGGGGGCTGCTAACAACTCAGCAAACAACCAATCTAGGCTTAAACCGTATTCAGATTGTTGGTGACCATGTGGCGACGGTAGGAGCGACATTGCGCACCACTGACGGTGGTCAAGTTTTGATTGGTGGTGACTATCAGGGCAGGGGCTTGTTGCCGACGGCTCAGTCAACTTTTATCGATGCTGCTTCTACAATTATTGCTGATGGTGAGGCGGGTGGACAAGTGGTCATCTGGTCAGATGGACTCACCCAATTTAGGGGGGCGATTAGGGCTCGGGGAAATACCGCTGGAGGGATAGTCGAGGTATCTGGCAAGGAGCAGCTGTATTTTGGTGGACAAGTAGATTTGCGATCGCAAGGTGCCCCAGGCACCTTACTGCTCGACCCGGAAAATATTGAAATTCGGGCGGGGAGCGATCCAGGAAGTATGGACACGGGTGAGCCTCAAATATTGTATGAAAACACCCTAGAGTCTTCTATCATCGGCAATATTAATTTGTTGCTACAAGCAGACAACAACATTACCATTGAACCCTTAAGCGATGGCGAGTTAACCTTTGGCCAAGGAACTGGCAGTATCAGCTTTTTAGCGGATGCAGATGGCGATGGTCAGGGGAGTTTTACCATGGCCCCAGGCGATCGTCTGAGCACTTCAGGGCAAGCCATTGCCATTACAGCTGCTGACATTACGGTCGGAACATTAAATACTAGTGCATTTTCCGCCATCGATAACTCGGAGAATGCGGGAAATATTCAGCTTACATCAACTCGCGGGAGTATTGTGGGTGGCGATCTTATTAGCACAGCGCGTGGCACCCTTAATAATAGTGGCAATGGTGGTGAGATAGCTTTATCGGCACCTGGTGCGATCAGCGTTGGCAATATTACAACGGCCACCACGGCCCTCAGCAATAGCGGTGGCGGTGGTGATATTACCCTTATTAGTCGCAGAAGCAACATTGTGACAGGTTCTCTGAATACTGGCACCTCTGGCAACAATAACTCAGGAGCAGGAGGAGAGGTTTCTATCGATGCATTTGCCAACATTAATACCGCTGATGTGACAACATCTGTTCAAGCCACTGTTAACAACGCTGGTGATGCTGGTAATATCTCTCTTATTAATCGTTCTGGTAATATTACGACTGCTGCACTCAATACCAATATAGAGGCCGCTAGCAGTAATACAGGAAATAGTGGTTCCATTAGGTTGAATGCCAGTAAAGGAGACATTACGAGTCAGCAAATTACGTCTATCACGGTTAGCCCTGATTCAGCTCAAACCCAGGGTGGCGATATTGGCCTAAGGGCTGATGGCATGATTGTAGTGGACTCTATTAACGCCACAGGAGAGGGGCAAGGTGGCAATATTAATGTGACTACGCAACAGTCATTTCGAGCTATTGATACGATTGTTAACACCAATGCCAGCCTATTGACAACAAATGGTGGGACCATTCGTTTAACCTACAATAGTGATCCTGCTATCCCTTTCTCCCTGGGTGATGGTGGGATAAATGGAACAGCAGGTGAGATTACGACCGGTTTAGATACCTTGACGGCTCCTCAGACTGTTGAAGAAGTTAGTTTAGAGACCATTGAACTCAATAACTTATTTGAGTCTTTCCCGTCAGGTTCACAATCTGATGTCCCAGAACCTTTGTCGCCAGTTGCAGACCTGACTAATCTTTCCACTGTGCTTGGACTTGAGAATATCGACAGTCTAAACCATAACGCATTAGCCAATGGTGCTAGAGAAAAGCAAGAAGGCTCTGTTAGCGATAGCGAGTTGATTTGGGCTCAAATAGAGAGGTCGTTCTCAGCTGAGTTCGCTAGAGCCCTCAATCTACCGATGCCCGCCTCACCCTCCTTACAGAGACTCCAGCAAACTCTGAGGCAGGTGAGTGAAGCTCAGGCCATTACACCGGCTCTGATGTACATTCGTCTCAAAGACACCCATGTCGAGTTAGTCCTTGTCACTGGTGAGGGGGCACCCGTGTATCGTCCGGTTGAGGCTACTGCCGCAGACGTGAAAGCTGTTGTAGAAACGTTTCATCAGACAATTACAAATCCAGTGTTGCGCCCTGCTCAGTATTTGCCTGCCGCGCAACAGCTGTATGATTGGTTAGTGCGACCAATATTAGATGAGTTGGAAGTCGCTGATATCGACCATATTGGTTTCGTTCTAGATACTGGGCTACGCTCTTTGCCGATGGCCGCTCTCCACGATGGGCAACGCTTTTTGATCGAGAATTACAGTATTGGCCTACTGCCCAGTGCTGGGTTGACCCCCCTAGAGCCCTCCATAGACTTGTTAACGGAGCCTGGTGCATTACAGGCTACCCTGGCTATGGGGGTTGCTAACTTTGAAGCCCATGCCGATCTGGCGGCGGTTCCGTTTGAGCTTTCACTGGCTAGTCAACGCCAGGATGATGAGCAATATTTGGATCATGAGGCCACCCTGGATGTGCTACGGCAGCGTTTAGAACAGGGAAACTTTAAGACTGTTCATTTAGCTACCCATGCAGTGTTTCAGCCTGGCAGTTTAGAGGCATCCTATGTGCAGCTTTGGGATCAAACTGTGAACCTGGAACAGCTGCAGACATTACCGCTTGATGCGGTTGACTTCTTGATTTTAAGTGCTTGTGCCACAGCAGTGGGCGATGCTGCTGCCGAATTTGGATTTGCAGGATTAGCGGTTAATGTAGGCGTTCAAACAGCGTTGGCCAGTCTTTGGTCCATTGATGATGAGAGCACCCTGGGCCTGATGGCGGAATTTTATCGTGCCCTTGAACAGCCTTTAACCCGCAGTGCCGCCCTTCGTCAGGCCCAGTTGGCGATGTTGCGCGGCCAGGTTGGTATTGAAGATGGCACCGTATATGGCAGTGATGGTCAGCTAATTGGGCATCTGTCTGGTTTAGGCACCAGCGGCAGTTGGGATTTTAGCCATCCGGCCTATTGGTCTGGTTTTACGATGATTGGGAATCCTTGGTAAATCTACCGCCTGATTCATCATATCCAGTTGACTGCCTAATCCTAAGGGGGCCCATTGCACTTTGGTAGCTTTTACGGTCGTAGTCGTCTACGTTCTGTGCAGCTGTGGCTGTGGCGATGGCTGCAGCGCTATGGCTATGTATTAATTGCTCTGGGAGTAGCTCTTGCTGTTATTGGTATTCGTCAACTTGGGGGATTAGAAGAGTTAGAACTTAAACTATTTGACAGTCGTGTCCGTCATGCTGTGACCAATGTTGATCTGCCCGATGTGGTGGTCGTAGGCATTAATGAGATGGATATCAAGCGCTACAACCATTGGCCTTTAAGTGATCAAACGATAGCTGAGCTGCTAGAACAATTACAGACCTATGAACCTGTAGCCATTGGCCTGGATATCTATCGAGACATTGATCATCCTCCCGGTCGTGAACAGTTAGATCAACAACTGGCGGTGGAGAATGTCTATGGCGTATATGATGTAGGGTTGGATCCCACCCGCAGCACCCCACCGCCGCAAGGGATGGATCTAGAACGTACGGGATTTGCAGATTTTGTGGCTGATAGTGACGGGGTGATTCGCCGCAACTTTATGTTTGCCTCCATTAAGCCTGATGAATTCTATGCTTTGGGTTTAAAGTTAAGCCTGCATGTGCTGAAAAACCGCTATGGTCCCGATATTCTAAAAAAAAATTTAGCAGGCCTCACCATTGCTGGTCGGTTTTTCCCTACTTTGGCCCAAAATACGGGCGGTTATCAGAATGAAGACATGGCTGGCTACCAGGTCATGTTTCAGTACCAGACCACCGACAGATCAATTCGCCAAGTCTCTCTGACGGATGTTTTTAATAACGAGGTTGATCCCAATTGGTTCAAAAATAAGGTGGTCTTGATAGGTACCGTAGCCCCTAGTATTAAAGACACTGTTTTCACCTCCCTCAATACCCAAGCAGGATCGGTTGCAACAACACCGGGGGTGATTTTACATGCCCATGCGGTGCGTCAAATTTTGTCAGTTGTTGAGGGAGACTATTCTCTGATTTGGGGATGGACCCAATGGCAGGAAATGCTGTGGATAGGCTTTTGGTGTTTGATGGGAAGTGTTTTAGTTTGGCATATTCAGCGGTTTGTGCTGTTGACCCTAACTAGTGCGATCGCACTGGCTTCCCTGGTAATTACCGGCTGGGGGATGTTTCTTTACCAGGGTTGGATTCCCATTGTGCCACCTGCTTTGGGCTTTGCCACCGTGGTGAGCAGTACCATCGCCTATCAAGTTTTTTATCGCACCTTTTACGATCCGCTGACCAGTTTGCCCAATCGAGTCTCTAGCCTCAAGCGCCTACAGTCCTGTCTAAATCAGCGTAATGCATCGCAGCCTATGGTGGCCCTGCTGTTACTTGATCTGGATTTATTCAAATCAGTGAATGAAACGTTGGGCGTGCAAGTGGCCGATCGGCTACTGCAAATTGTTGCCGAACGCATCGTTTATCTGATGCCCCATGCATCGGCTGCCAGGGTAAGTGGCAATCAGTTTGCCCTAATTTTGCCGTCAGTGGCCCATCGTCAAGAGGCGATCTCCACCACGGCTGCTCTGCAAAAACAGCTGATGCACTCTATTCACATTGGTGGGCAGTTGGTCAGCACCACCATCAGTATTGGGATCGCGCTCCATCATAAAGGGCTGGGATATCGAGCCCATGCACTGTTGCAAGATGCTCACCGGGCTCTGGGTAAAGCCAAAAAATCAGGTCGCGATCGCTATGAAGTATTCAACGAAACCATGCGCACCCACTCGGTCTCTCAGTTTCAACTGGAGATGGAGTTGCGCCACGCTGGAGATGATGAACAGTTCCAGCTTTACTATCAACCGATTATCGAGGTAGCCTCGGGTAAAATAGCGGGCTTTGAAGCCCTGATTCGTTGGTTGCACCCTGAGCGTGGCACCGTTCCCCCCAATGACTTTATTAGCATTGCTGAGGACACTGGCATGATTCTAACTATGGGGGATTGGATTTTAGATGAAGCCTGTTATCAAATTCGCCAATGGCAACAGCAATTTCCCATGCCTCAACCCCTATTTATTGGTGTCAATCTTTCTAGTCGACAGTTTGTTCAACAAGATCTGGCGACGACGATTGCCACTATTACACAGCGGCATCAAATTGACCCCCGTGGCCTCAAACTAGAACTCACAGAAAGTGTGGCCATGGAAGATGTAGAAGCCGCTATTCAGCAGCTGAAACGATTGAAGGAGAAAGGCTTACACATCAGTCTCGACGACTTTGGTACGGGGTATTCATCCCTGAGCTATCTCCATCGGCTGCCGATTGATTCTCTAAAAATTGATAAATCCTTTGTTGACCGCATGGAAAACATTAGTGAACATGCAGATATTGTTGGCACCATTGTGTCCTTAGGGCATCGTCTGAATTTGGATATTATTGCCGAAGGTGTAGAAACCATGGCACAAGCCTGTCTGCTAAAGCAACTGCGTTGTCAATATGTGCAGGGGTATTTTTTTGCAAAACCTTTGCCTAGAGACCAAGCTGCGCAGCTGTTGAGGCAGAATAAGCGTTGGAAGATTGAAGATTAGTGGGGCGTAGAGAGTTATGACAATCTCTTGCATCGATTGCATGTTATGTCCTCAAATTTTGGACCCAACTACCATCATAGTTCTCTTTCAAAAGAATATATGATTATGATGGTGTCTGATTGTTTCAGTTCAGTCAATTTAGTTATAAACTTATCTAGCTAAGTTATGTGGACGGTCTACTATTGGTTCTCACCTCTCTAATTCCCAGTTGGGTCTTAAGCCTTTATCGGTACATGAGGGGTATGGCAAGTATTTGTTTCTTTTGAAGATGGCTGTTTTTAAGTAGCTTATATTGAGGCTGTAGGTGCATGAAATCTCTTGGTCGCCATATTTTAGTGGAATTCCATGGTTGCTCATCTGAAGTGCTGAATGATGTGCCATGCATAGAATCAAGCATGGTCGGTGCAGCTAAAGAGTCGGGAGCTACGATCATTAGCTCGGTATTTCATCATTTCTCTCCCTTTGGAGTGTCAGGTGTAGTCGTTATTCAAGAAAGTCATTTGGCAATTCACACCTGGCCAGAGTACCGCTATGCAGCTGTAGACTTATTTACCTGTGGTGATTCGGTTAATCCATGGACATCCTATAAAATTCTCAAAAAAGCATTTCAAGCTGAACATGGCTCAGCGGTGGAAATTAACCGGGGTCAACTGGATTTATTAGAGAAAGCGAGTATGGAACTGGGAGAGCTGAGGGATGAGGCCGCACAACAGATGGTAGTTCCGAAGTATAGTCGCAGCGTTTGGTTTACCGATCGCAATGAAAACATGGCCCTCTCGATTCGCCATAAAGGAGACTGTCTGTTTCGAGAAAAATCCCCTTACCAGACGGTAGAGGTGTTTGACACCTTTGAGTATGGTAAGTTGTTGGCCGTTGATAAAATGGTTATGTGTAGCGAAAAAGATGAGAAGGGCTACCATGAGATGATTATCCACGTGCCGATGGTGATGCAGCCAGAGGTGAAGGACGTTCTGGTGGTGGGCGGTGGTGATGGGGGCAGCATCCGTGAAATTTTGCGCTACGACCTTGTTGAAAGGGTGACCATGGTAGAAATTGATGATGCTGTTGTCAGGGCCTCTAAGGAATTTTTACCCAGCTTGTCGTCGGCCTTTGATCATCCCAAGCTCAATTTAATTATTGATGACGGCATTGAGTATGTGAAGCAGGCTCCAGATGCCTGCTTTGATATGATTGTTGTGGACTCTTCTGATCCTGTGGGTCCGGCTGAAGGGCTATTTTCCAAATCGTTTTATCAAGATGTTTATCGCTGTTTACGACCAGGCGGGGTGATGACGGCCCAGAGTGAGTCGCCCCATTTTAACCAAAAGGCATTTGTTGAACTCAACCACTGTTTGAAGGATATTTTTAATGTCGACAGTGTCTTTTGTTATTTAGCGTTTATTCCCACCTATCCTACGGGCATGTGGAGCTTCACTTACTGCACTAAGGGGGGCAAACATCCTGTTGCAGATTTTGATCGGGAACGAGCCCAGTTAATTTCTAAAGAGTTTGGTCTGCAATATTACAACAGCGACATTCATGGGGCGGCGTTTTGCTTGCCCACCTTTATTCGTACCATGCTTGATAGTTAACTAGTTTGCGCTTTCTGCTAAGCGAGCGGAGCTGAAGCTAAAATTTTTTGACAGTAGTCTCTTTTAGCTGCGCTCAAGGAACGCTCACCTTGAAGGATAGTATGGGTAAACAGTCTCAATCTGAAAAGAAGTCATTTGATTCAGAGGAACGTATTTCTAACAAAATTGCCAGCTTTGATCCGGGCGGGGTAGGTGCTGTCAATGGTAATTTGTTTGGGTTTCCCCATGATTATGCCCATGCCAGTACGGTGGTGATTGGCGTGCCTTGGGATGTGACGACGTCGTACCAGGATGGCACATGTCGGGGGCCAGAGGCTATTCTACGGGCATCGCCCCAGCTTGATTTTTATGATTTTGATAATCCTGAAGCATGGCGACAGGGTATTTATATGCTGCCGATTCCACAGTGGTTGCTGGCGGAGAATCGGCGGTTAAGACCGGATGCGATCGCAATCATCCGCAATGCTGAGCAGGGCATAACCCCTGACGATAATCTAGATCTAGCGGCTGCCCTAGAGCGCATTAACCAAGGCTGCCGCGCCATGAGTCGCTGGGTCAGCCATCAAACCCAAGTGGCCCTACAGCAGCAGAAAAAGATCGTCGTTATTGGTGGCGATCACAGTGTGCCGTTAGGGGCTTTGGAAGCTCTGTCTCAGGAATATCTCAGTTTTGGTATTTTGCATCTAGATGCCCACGGTGATTTGCGCCATGCCTACGAGGGATTTCAAGAATCCCACGCATCGATTATGTTTAACGCGATGCAGCTGCCGCAGATTTCAAAGCTAGTGCAGGTAGGCATTCGGGATATTTCCCATGGTGAAATGTCCATGATTCAAGACTCTAATGACCGGATTGTGACCTATCTAGATACACAGCTAAAGCAGGCAAATTATGCTGGGAAAAGCTGGCTGGAGCAGTGTCAGGACATTGTGCGCCATTTGCCTGGGCATGTGTATATCAGCTGCGATGTAGATGGTCTCGATCCGAAGCTATGTCCCCATACGGGTACACCGGTCCCTGGCGGACTAAACCTTGAAGAGGCTTATTGTCTATGGCGTGAGGTGGTTCGCAGTGGGCGGCATATTATTGGCTGCGACATTTGCGAGACCGGTAACCATGAGTGGGATGGCAATGTGAGTGCGCGGATACTATATAAGCTATTTAGTCTTATGAATATGAGTGAGGGTGGCTCTGAGTTGTGAGTGCTTAGTTTTGAATTAATAGCCTTTGCCTAGGATATGCCTCTAAAAACAACTAGCTAATAACCAATAACCGAGCACTCACAACTCAAAATTAAAAACTCAGAACTCTACAACCCTCCAAGTTAAGAAGTATTGCCTTCTCAACGCTTTCTAATGATTTGTTTAGATGCTTGTTCAGGTGCTGTTTTTATTCTGCCAAGCAATTAAAACTAGCTTTAGGTGGTTCGTTCAAAGGGGTAACTTGAATGGCGCGTCGGGTTAATTCGCCAACGGTTCTGCAAATGGAAGCGGTGGAATGTGGTGCCGCCGCCCTCAGTATGGTTTTGGGTTACTACGGTCGGTATGTGCCCTTGGCGGAGTTGCGCCATGCCTGCGGTGTTTCACGGGATGGGGTGACGGCAGCCAATGTGCTTAAGGCCGCACGCACCTATGGCCTGGAGGCGAAGGGATTTAAGAAAAGTCTGGATAGCTTAGAACAGCTAAAACCACCGTTTATTGTATTCTGGCATTTCAACCACTTTTTGGTGGTGGATGGGTTTGAGGCTAGCCATGTACGTCTCAACGACCCAGCGACTGGACCGCGCCGGGTGACACGTCAAGAATTTGATGAGGGATATACGGGAATTGCGCTAACGTTTGCGCCAACGGATACCTTTGAAAAGGGTGGTCGCAAACCCAACGTAATTGGCTCCCTGGTACGGCGACTGGCCGGATCTACGGGAGCCTTACTCTATTGCACATTGGCAGGTTTTTTGCTGGTGTTGCCAAGGCTAGCACTGCCTGCGTTTAGCCGCATTTATATTGACAATATTCTGTTAGCTAAGCGTTTGGACTGGTTACCCTATGTGCTTTTGGGCATCGCCTTAATAGTGCTGGTGCAGGGCCTATTGACCATGCTGCAATTGCGCTTTTTGCGAGCGCTCAGGATCAAGCTGGCGGTGGGTATGGCCAGTCGATTTGTGTGGCATGTACTACAGCTACCGGTGGGGTTCTATGCCCAGCGGTTTGCGGGGGAAATTAGCGGTCGCATTAGTCTAAATGACAGCGTGGCCGCAGTGCTGTCAGGGAGACTGACGACGACAATTATTAGCTCGGTGATGATCGTGTTTTATGCGATCGCAATGCTCCAATACGATGTCCCCCTAACCATCATCGTCATCTCTTTTGCCATCATTAACGTCGGCGTTCTACAGTGGGTATCTCGGCAACGTAAGGATGCCAACCTGCGACTGGTGCAAGAATACGGTAAGGCATCAGGAATTGCCGTCGCTGGATTACAGGGCATGGAGACCCTCAAGGCAGGTGGTTTAGAGTCTGACTTTTTTGCTCGCTGGGCGGGGTATCACACCAAAGCGGTCAATGCTCAGCAGAACCTGGGATTGGCTAACCGTGTGATTGGCCTGTTGCCATCGCTACTGTCCACCCTGGCTGCACTGTCGCTGCTCATCATTGGCGGCTGGCGCATCATCCACGGCAGTCTCACCATCGGTATGTTGGTAGCATTCCAGCTGTTAATGCAAAGCTTCCAGGGGCCGGTGAATGCCCTAGTGCAGTTTGCCGGGACATTACAAACCCTACAGGGCAATCTTGACCGTTTGGATGACGTGTTGGAAAACGAGACAGATGTCGCTTTTTGCCAGCACTGCAAGCACAATGTCTCTGAAGAAGAGGAGGCTGCCAATAATCACCGTCTTTCTGGAGCCGTGGAGATTCGTAATCTTTCCTTTGGTTACAGCCCGTTGGATCCTCCTCTGATTGAAGACTTTAACCTCACCATTAAACCAGGGCAGCGGATCGCACTCGTGGGTGGCAGCGGCTCGGGTAAATCTACATTGGCGCGAGTGATTGCGGGACTGTATCAGCCGAGAAGTGGTGACGTTTGTTTTGATGGCCGCCCCCGACAAGAGATTTCCCAAGCCACACTAACAAACTCCATTGCCATGGTAGAACAGGATATTCTGTTGTTTGCCGGTAGCGTACGGGATAATCTAACGCTTTGGGATGATACCGTTTCGGATGACGATTTGAAGCAGGCTTGTCGAGACGCGGCGATTGAAGAAGCAATTTTGGCGATGCCCTATGGGTATGATGCCAAGTTGTTGGAAGGGGGCCAAAACCTCAGTGGTGGTCAGCGGCAGCGACTGGAGATTGCGCGGGCATTGGTTAATAACCCGTCGATTTTGATTATGGATGAAGCGACGAGTGCGCTAGATACGGAGACTGAGAAGATGATTGATCAGAATCTACGGCGGCGTGGGTGTACGTGTATTATTGTGGCGCATCGGTTAAGTACGATTCGAGATGCGGATGAGATTATTGTGTTGGATCGAGGGAAAGTTGTGCAAAGGGGAAATCATGGAGAACTTTGGCAAGAGGCTGGCCATTATGGAGACTTGATTCGCAGTTCAGGGACGGCATTGGCGGTTGCCTAGAGAGTTTTGAGTTTAACTGTTTTATCGACGACTTGATCCCATGGTTCTCGCAGATTCACAAAGCACGTCTAATACCTCTGGCATTTATTCCATCAACAGTAATGATGTCTTTCCTCTACTATCTTCCGGACTGTGGCGAGTTAAATCTGGTCGCTTAGGCATATTTGCCGTGGGTTGGAAGAATGGTGAACCCGTAGGCGAACGCCGCTATCTGTGGACTGTAGATGTAGGGGATTTGATCATCGAGACTGAGGCTAGATCCTGCGATCTGGCTTTGGTGGCGGTGGCATTTGAGGCAAGTGAGATAGAACCTATTGCCAAAGAAGCAGATGCTAATGGGGATGGGGGTATTTGTGGCCATGTGACCATACCGTTGCTCAGGCAGGTTGAGCGATGGGTGGGTGGACTGACTCAGGTCAAGGGATTTCCTGGCAGATCGATTGCAGAGTCTTCTGAAATTGTTGGGACCGTGAGCCTTGAGCCTGCCGAGGGCTATAGTCCAAAGGCCGCGATGATGTGGGTGAGACCTACGACCCATCAGGCATATTGGCTAGATGTGGAGCGGTTTGTGCTTGGGCCTTCGTCTCCTTTGTTTCCGATTTCGCGGACAACTTGGTTGCAGGCTCCAGATCAGTCAGTGGAGTTAGAGATTGTTTCTGCTGATCAGCTTTGCTCTAAGAGTTCCTATAAGGAATTTATGCAGGGGTTAAATCTGTTTCACCAGTATGCGCTGGAAGTCATTGAAGAAGGGTGGCAGACAGATCGACAACGCGGGGAACAACAGTTTACGGCTCGCCAACAACTAAACCAGGAAGTGACACAAACGGCACTGCAGGGTTTGGTTTCTGTCTTGCAGCCAAGTTCAGGGGATTATTTGCTGGCAGACACGCCGCTGCTAAGGGTGGCAGGGGCCGTGGGCCATGCCTTGGGAGTGAAGATTGAACCTCCGGCAGAGTCTGACCAGGCGCAACAGGTTAAGGAGCCGTTGGAGGCGATTGCCAGGGCATCTCAGCTGCGAATGCGGCAGGTGTTGTTGCGGGGGCGCTGGTGGCGGCAGGATGTTGGCCCATTGGTGGCCTATACGCAAGATGAGCGTCGTCCAGTGGCATTGATTCCGGTGCGTCAGACTCACTATGAGCTACTGGAAGCGAATGGTCAGCGCATACCCGTGACTGAAGTGGTTGCGAGGACAGTGGAGCCGGTGGCGTTTATGTTTTATCGGCCTTTGCCTGAGGGCCATCTGACGGCCTGGAATTTACTGAAGTTTGCGTTTCAGGGGCATCAACGAGACCTGACAGTGATGGGGCTGGCGGGAGTCGTAGTGACTCTGTTGGGAATGGTGCTGCCGCAGATGACGGCGGTGCTGGTGGATGATGCGATTCCCTTTGGTAGTGCAGGATTGCTGTTGCAAATTGGTTTGGCGCTGGTGGCTGTAGCCATTGGGCGAGCAAGCTTTCAGCTGGTGCAGGCGATTACCACCATGCGGCTGGAGACTGGGTCTGATGTGGCATTGCAGGCAGCAGTGTGGGATCGGTTGCTAAAGCTCCAGACGTCGTTTTTTAGGGACTATGCCACAGGAGATTTACTGTCGCGGGTGTCAAGTATTACGTCGATTCGTCGCTT
The DNA here is from genome assembly GCF_043421015.1 of Leptothoe sp. EHU-05/26/07-4. Taxonomy (NCBI): domain Bacteria; kingdom Bacillati; phylum Cyanobacteriota; class Cyanophyceae; order Nodosilineales; family Cymatolegaceae; genus Leptothoe; species Leptothoe sp. EHU-05/26/07-4. The sequence continues at coordinate 814,586 of NZ_JAXSQV010000002.1, read as the reverse complement.
ACTCAGTGGTTCGGCATTAGATGCGATTTTGTCAGGGACGTTTGCGTTGCTGAATTTGGGATTGTTGTTTTATTACAGTGGTAAATTGGCTGCGCTGGCACTGGTAGTAGCGCTGTTGATTATGGTCGTCACCGTCACTTCTGGCGCATTTTTGCTAAAGAAACAACGGCCTATGCTGGAGATTCGAGGAGAACTGTATGGTCTCATGGTGCAGCTGATCAATGGAGTCTCAAAACTGCGGATTGCTGGGGCGGAGTCGCGGGCGTTTGCTCAGTGGGGCAATAAGTATCGTCGACTGTTGGAGATAGAGCTCAGCACCCAGCAGTTGGAAGACTCGGTCAATGTGTTTAATACGGTGATTCCCACCGTGACAACTATTGCCCTGTTTTGGTTGGCAAGTACGCTGGTAGGGCCATTTGAACTATCGACGGGGCGATTCCTGGCATTTAATGCAGCCTTTGCGATCTTTATCGGCGGTATCACTAATCTGAGTTTGACGATGATCGATGTGATGGATGTGATCCCGTTGTGGATGCGATCGCAACCTATCCTCGCGGCATCTCCTGAAGTTACTACTGAAAAAACCGATCCGGGGCAGCTATCGGGAGCATTTTGTGTAGATCGTGTTACCTTCCGCTATCGGGAAGATGGCCCGTTGATTTTAGACAATGTGACAGTAGAGGCTAAGCCTGGAGAGTTTATTGCGCTGGTGGGACCATCTGGTTCTGGTAAGTCTACTGTTCTGCGGCTGCTACTAGGGTTTGAACATCCCCATTCAGGCACTGTTTACTATGACGGTCGGGATATGTGCGGTTTAAATTTAACTGCCATCCGTCGACAGCTGGGTGTGGTGTTGCAGAATGGTCACATCAGCGCTGGGTCCATTTTTGAAAATATCTCAGGTGGAGCACTGATTACCCAAGATGATGCCTGGCGAGCGGCTGAGATGGCTGGGTTTGCTGAGGATATCCGCAATTTTCCAATGCAGCTACACACAGTAGTCAGTGAGGGAGGCGGCAACCTTTCTGGAGGACAGCGACAGCGATTGATTATTGCGAGAGCGTTGGCCCTTAACCCAAAACTGTTACTGTTGGACGAGGCTACCAGTGCTTTAGATAATAGAACCCAGGCAATTGTGAGTGAAAGTCTAGACCAGCTGAACGTTACCCGTGTTGTTGTCGCCCACCGTCTGAGCACCATTCGAAATGCCGACCGCATTTATGTGATTAAAGCTGGTCGTGTAGTTCAGGTAGGCAACTTTGATGAGTTAGCAAAACAACCAGGCGTTTTTGCAGAGCTCATAAAACGACAGCTAGCTTAAGCTCCATGAATTCTATCTTAGGATGCATTGCGTTATTGCTAACCCATTCTAGTGGACTGGACTAGGGTGCCCTATAGAATTTGCAGAGAACGATTGTGATCGCTGCCAATTCACAGCCTATCAATCAATCTAAGCTTGTGAGTGTAACGGTAGCAGCACTGCCTCACATTCAGGAAGTGGACTATTTTGAGCAAGTTACGATTGATTTTGGAGTGCGATCGCTTTCCGACCACAAGTCCTCAGCCTCGAAAAGGCGTGCCTCAATGTAAGCAGCTACATATTTTGCTAAAGATTTGGTGATTGATACCAGTGGCTATAGTTCTCAAGCACCCAAATGGTTGAAAGCGATCGGCTATGATGCCCCAGAAGAGACAGTAGTCACAACGTCAATGGGCTATGCCAGCCGCCTCTATGAAATCCCTGCTAATTTTCAAGCAGACTGGAGAGGGGTGTACATTCAAGCAGCTCCTCCCGAGCGAACGTCCATGGGAGTACTTTATCCAATTGAAAATAACCATTGGATTGTCGGTGTCTGTGCGACGGCTCCGCATCGACCTTCTAAAAATGAAGCTGAATTTCTAGAGTCCTTGCGAAATTTGCCAAGTCCACACATTTACAATGCCGTGAAGGATGCAAGGCCTGCAACTGAAATCGGAATTTATCATCCACCAGGCAATCGATTACGCTACTATGAACGGAACGTCTTAGCTGCTAGCTACAAGGATTTATTGCCTTGGGAGATTCTGTCTGCTCATTTACACCGATCTATGGACAGGGGATAACGGTAGCCGCATTAGGAGCCATATTGTTGCGGCAATGTTTGCAAGAAACTGCTTTAACAGAACTACCTAGTCGTTTTCAAAAAGAACTTGCCAAGGTCAATGCAACCCCTGGATCGCAGCGACCAGTCAAGACGCGAAATATCCCAGTGTGAAAGGCCTAACACAACCTCCAATTCTGCCAGAACAAGCGATCGGCTGGTATACGGATCAACTTATTCAGCTAACAACGAAAGAACCTCAAGTGACCTTGGTATTATTTAATGTTTTTCATATGGTTCAGCCATCTGGTACATTATTTCAGCCATCAATGCTATTTCGAGTCATTCAACAACTGCTAACTTGCCCATTGTGGTTTTCGACATGAGGTAAAGCCATGGATATAGAGTCGTATCTTAGACGCATTGGATACTGCGGGCCACGTGAACCTACAACAGAGACGCTGAAACAACTTCATCGGGCGCACATGCTTGCTGTTCCATTTGAAAATCTGGATATTCTTCTAGGTCGCCCGATTACCCTTTCCCTCGCGTCGTTCTACGACAAGATTGTTCAGCATCGGCGAGGTGGTTTCTGTTACGAGCTGAATGGACTCTTTGGATGGCTACTTGAGCAGCTTGGTTTTACGGTAGTACTCTTGTCAGCACAAGTGTTTAATGGCGATCAACCAGGGCCTGAGTTTGACCATCTAGTTCTATTGGTTGAGATGGAGGAACGTCTAATTGCAGATGTGGGATTTGGAGATTCATTTCTAGAACCGCTACGGCTCGATGCTGGAGCAGAGGATGTGCAATATGGTTGTTCATATCGCTTGATAGAATCAGGGACTGATAGGCTCCTCCAGCGTCGACGAGAGTCTACTTGGGAGTCACAATATGTTTTTTCATTGACTCCCCATCAGCTTGCTGAATTCAGCACCATGTGCGAGCATCAACAGACTTCTCTAGAGTCAGCTTTCAAACAAAAATCACTCTGCTCACTGGCAACGCGAGATGGACGTATCACGCTTTCAAATAATCGTTTGATCGTAACTGCTGGAGGGCAGCGTCAGGAACAGATGGTGGCAGATGAGAAGGCGTATCGAAATCTTCTGAAATCTAAGTTCGGGATAGAATTTAAAAAAGGAGTATGCGTTGATATTCTTATAGGTCTAGATGTATTGCCTAACTAGCCTTACAGCTGATAAATAAGTTGTTTTTCAGTTTCTTTAAAAGATACCCCCCCGCACCGCTAAAGGTAACCTTAGGTTCTCAGTTTCTCTCGTCTAAAAACTCTTCTATTCTGGTATGTACCTCATTAAAGTTGCGATAGTCTGATAAGTCAACCTCCTCTTCTTTAATTGTTCTCATCAGTCGTTCAGCATCGCCATTCTCATAGGCTTTGCCCACACCCGCCATACTAATGGCTATCTCGTCCTCCTCCAATAGCTGAACATACGCATTGGCCGCATATTGCACCCCTTGGTCTGAATGATGGATCTCTGGAATATATTGATTCAGTCCTTTCTCCAAGGCTGTTATCGTTAACTGTTTCTCCATCGTTCTATCCAAGTGCCAGCCTCGAATACTGCGGGTAAACACATCCATTAACACCGCTAAATAAACAAACTCATCCTTCAATCGAATATACATTATGTCGCCCACCCACACCTGCCCTGGACGCTCTACTGCCAACCCTTTGACTAGATTAGGATACCGCTTATAGCCATGCCCACTATTCGTTGTTCGTTTCCGACGTATGCGCCGCTTGGCCAGTAGTCCTAATTCTCTCATTAATCGGCTGATACGTTTATGATTAACTGTCCATCCCTCTCGCTGCAATTGTTTCGTAATCCGGCGATAACCATAGGTGGGATACCGTCCCGCTACATCAATGATCGCTTTTTTCAGTTCCTCCTCTTGCTGTTGTTTATCTGATTCTGTCCGATAGTAATAGCGGCTTCGGCTGTAGCTAATCACATCACAGATTACCTGGATCGGATACTCGGCTTTTAACTGCTCAATCATCGTTCGTTTCCGCTCAGATTCCATACGTCTGAAGCTTTTTTGCTACCGCTAATTCCATCGTTAGCCGACCTACCATGCGTTCTAGTTCCGCGATTCGCTCGACTGATTCATGCCCACCTCCTTTGCCTCCAAACGCTAAATGCGCCTGGTTTAGAAATTCATTGCGCCAACGATTGATCACGGATGTATGAACTTTATGGGCTCGACTCACTTCGCTCACACTCCGCTGGCCACTGACGATCTCCAGCACCACGTTTGCCTTAAATTCGCTACTGTAGTTTCTGGGTTTGCTGGCTATATTCATTCCCCTTATTGGACTCTAGCTTACGCTCTCTCAGTCCTGTCCTAATTTTGGGGGTCACTATAGTCCTGCTTTCGCCTCCCATCTGTACTAAGGCTGATGTTGCTGTGTGGGAACCACAATGTACGTTAATACGTCAGGTAATTCTGTGTAAAGCAAATAGTTGACATTCCCCTCTGGTGACCAATCGGCCAGAGGGGTTTTCTTTCCCGAACTCTGTCCCAAACGCCCCCCAGGCGCATACACTTCTCACTATGATGGAGCAACAGCATGGTTAGACTGCTACTGGGCTTGATTCAAATATTTTAATATAACCAGTTTACGCACCGCCAACGCACGCTTATACAACTGTTCGGCCAGGGTTGTGTCGCCACTAAAGATGCTATGAGTATCTTGGAGAAACTTTGCTTTAGGCGTATTGGCAATTTGCAAAGAAGAGTGAAACCCTTCTTGTAGTAACTTTATAGCGACGTCTTCTTGACCATTGGGAACAATTCTTAGCAAGCGTTGGTAGGCTTTAAGCTGAAAAATCACACTTTCTTTATTGTCCTCTAAGCCTTTCCAATTATAGCTATCGAGGGTCGAATTTTTGAGTAAATTTGCGGTTCGAAAATCAACTTTCCTATTTCGTTTCAGAAAGGACTTCAAATCTTTGATGTTATTTGTTGCCTGCAAGCTTTGGATATTATTTGTTGACGCGGCATCCTCTGCTATGTCCGTCACACTGATAGTGACTGTTTGAGTATCCGTTAACCCATCCGAATCAGTCACCGTTACTTCAACGTCATAGTTATTATCACCATTGGTATCCCCAGGCGCTTCAAAATTAGGTGCATTGTTGAAGGTGACTACACCGTTATCAGCATTAATGGAGAACAATGCTGCATCAGCACCCCCTGAAATGCTATAGGTTAAACCAGAGCCTTCAGAATCACTATCATCTGATGTTTCTACGTTAATTGCGCCAATCTGATTCTCTGGAACACTTGCTGTAAAAGTGCTGGTAATAGTTGGAGCACTGATAAAATCAGCCTTAGTTAGCTGTGTAGGGTGAACTCTTATCAAAGTGGCCAATTTCTCACCATCATTTGGATCACCAGCCTTGTTAATAAAGATATCTGTATTGTTAGCACCTTGAGAAAGGATATCCAAATCATCAAAGGTAAGGCCACCCTCTAGCTGAATCTTATCCTGTCCATTTTGAAAGTCTATCAGGGTATCAGACCCGCTACCGGGAGCTAGCACAACAATATCGTTACCTGCTCCACCCACCAGTATATCGTTACCTAATCCCCCCACCAGTAAGTCATTGCCAGCACCACCCTCTAATCGATCTTGACCTTTCCCACCATACAGCCAGTCATTACCGGCACCGCCCTTTAGTAGATCTTGACCTTTCCCACTATACAGCCAGTCATTGCCAGTACCACCATCTAGCAAGTCCGCTCCGGCCATTCCTTTAAGACGATCGTTACCACTCAGACCCAAAAGCTGATTGCTTGAATTAGTTCCGTTTAAGACATTATTACCCTCATCTCCAATGCGGACACCGCTATCGATAATTTGATTAAAAAATTCACCAAACATTCCTTCAATCTCCTAAAGCAATTACAAGATAAGTGACAATCTTTTCCCTATGTCGCTGGCCTTACTATGGCGAATCTCAAGGGTAGGAAAAAGACCGAAATATTCAGGTTTATTCAGGTAAATATTCAGGTTTATTCAGGTCTGATGAGACTATGTGATCCACTACTCAACGTTCTGTGATCTAGCGCATGCTGAAACTAACAATCCATCCTAATTCCCATGCCTGACACCTATTAATTTTCCAGATTCTTCAACTTTCTCCGAACCCTGCCTCTAGTTTCTCAGTAACTCATCAGCTCGTAACCCTGGGCATAAATATTGCAGCCAAGCACAACCACTTTAGAGCGGCTTGAATCGGTCAGAATCTTAAGTGGAGTGAACGGGTAACGGACTTGATTAAAGGAGATGCAGTCACCTAACCAAAACAAAACCCTGACCGAAGCCAGGGTTGGAAGGGTAAGGTGTATCTCGATCTTTTGATGCTCATCAACCATAATCTCTGATTTGGCTGAATGAGTGTCAAAGCCCCGAGTTATAGTACGTACGATGTTTGGTTGGGTTGTCAGTCGTGCCCGCGCTCACTGTTCCGTCCGAATAGAAATAGTAAACATGGTCATTTGAACCAGCGATACCGACACCAATCAAACTCTTATTCTCTGGTTGGTTAGACTCATAATAATTTCGGTGAAGCACGGGATTGTCTGTAGTACCTGAGCTTACGGTTCCATCCGACCACCAATAGTAAACATGGTCGTTAGACCCTGCAATGGCAACCGCTATCAGATCTTTATCCTCATCCTCTGGAAGGTTACCTGGATAGTAGTCTCGATACCTAGTTGCGTTATTGGTCGTTCCCGAACTTACCGTGCCGTCGACATACCAGTAATAAACATGATCATTTGATCCAGCAATGCCGACTGCGATAACAGATTTTTGAGGCGGGTAGTTGGCACTATAGGTCTGTCGGTGATGCTCTGGATCGTCAGTGGTACCAGAACTCACCTGACCGCCAGTGTAGAAGTAGTAGGTGTGGTCATTAGACCCGGCAATACCAATACCAACCACGTTACCTGTATCAGCGACTGATAATTTTGGAAAGGCTGCGGTCGCAACGAGTGTGGCAGCAGCAAATAATATTTGTTTGTATTTCATGATCTCAATTCTCCATTTCTATGAGGCTTTAATTTGAGGCGTAATGATATTCATTGTGGTCATTACGCCTTTATTGTCATGGGTCATCGACCGACTTCAAGACTGAGAATGCATGACTTTTTACTGATTTTGCATGACTTTCCTGAGAACATAGAAATGCTCAGCATCTTAGCCAAAGCCTCCAGGATGGCAAAGGGGAGCGGCAGGGGTTGGGGGGGAGATTAGTAAGCCATACCCCATGATGACGCCTGCTAATGGCAAAAAAACGGGGACATAAACTCAAAGCCTGATGCTGCCGTTCTGCTGTGATCGCTGAAAGCCCTGAAAAATCCAGAGCCCCGTTGTGTCTAGTGCAACTAATCCACGGTATAGAGCCTTAGGTGATTCAGTAGAAAGTTTCCACCTAATCACCCAAATCAGCATGTTAGGCTGACAGCTGTCCAGCTAATTATCTTATCGGGGGTGTTAGACTGAAATATTTCTACCTAATCTACTAAATCAGGGGATTAGGCAGAAAGTTTCCTCCCAATAATGAGTTAGTCGTCACGGATGTTTTATCCGCGATTTCCAGCGGTTTTGTGGCTCGTTTTCGGCAATCCAACGCGCTGATGGCGTGGGTGTTGCGGCGGGGTAGAATTGCCGCATGAGTGAAAAGGCTTGCCCCGAGATCGCATCCAGAACCGTTGTCCAAAGCGAGCGGCCAGGATGTGTAGGGGAGGTGCCGCCTCAAGCGCCACTGAGCTAGGCGTTATGCTGCAAAGAGATAACCTTAATGCCATTCGACATTGATAAAATATTTGTTGATTGCTGCTCCAAAATTGAACAGTTTACCTAGGGGCATTCTGATGAAGCGTTTTATGCTTTTGCCATTGACACCTCAATGTTATGTTTCAATTCGATTGAGCAATTTACACAAACTCTTAAGGAGTATCAATCTCGTTGGACCCGTAAAACACGACCGCTCAAGTCCCTCGCCGAGATGACTGAAGAAGATTGGGTTCATGACAAATTTGCATTAACCCTTGCTGAAAAATATAGCGGCTTAGCCAGAAGCGATGAGAAAAAGATCTTAGAATTTATCAATAAACGCCGTATCCGTGAACGAGCTATTAGCTATCAAAAATATTGATATGAATGTCAGGTATACAACTTCAGTTGAAAATACAAACTGGAAGGACATGTCCAATATATTCAAAGCTGTCGGATGGGGTGAAAGGCTTTCGGCACAAGTTAGACTCTCATTCGAAAGAAGCTCCTTTAAACGCTTTGCTTAAATTAGTGATGAATTGGTTGGTGTAGGTAGAACAGTTGATGATGGATATTACTATGGATGGATAGTTGATTTGGCTGTGTTGCCGGAATATCAAAGGAATGGGATTGGCTCTAAAATCCTTAGTGAGCTTGAAAACGACCTCAAGCCTTTTCTTACTACAATGTTGACAGCCGTACCAGGGAAAAACAGCTTTTATGAAAAACTAGGTTGGCATAAACAGTGCTCAGCCTATATATAGCCTCGATCAGAAGAGCAAATACGCTCATTCACCATCAATGGCTAACAAGCACTTGCAACGGAACGGAAATATGCACTATTGATATAGTGAAACATTATTGTCGTTCGCTCAAGCCCAAGCCGTTACACTAGTAATTGAGGTTAAATTTTGATTTCACATATTACGCTTGGTACTGGAAATATCGAAAAGGCAGTTTTGTTTTATGAAACATTGCTAGGTTTGTTTGGTGGAAAACTAATCCATCAATCAGAAAAAGTTGTCTTTTTCAGCTTTCCGGATAGCGATACCAAATTAGCTATAAGCATACCGTTTGACGGTATGCCAGCTACTCATGGTAATGGAACTATGGTTGCGTTTAAATTGCTAAGTATAGAGAAGGTCAAAGAAGTTTATTCCAAGGCTGTCGAATTAGGCGCTTCATGTGAAGGTGTTCCAGGAGAAAGGAACGAGGGGGCATTCTTTGGTGCGTACTTTAGAGACTTTGACGGAAATAAAATCGCTGTATTCTACCGGTATGAGTAATTGCACAACGCCATCAATGGTAATTCCACATAACAACAAACTGTAAGGTGTGGTTCTTGCTGCAACTTCTAATACCTCTCTAATAAATTTTAGGGGCCACACCATGCTTATAAACTCCCTGAAGCAAGCGCTCTCAGCCTAAAATATTTGCGATGCGAACACAGGTAAAGGCCCTTACCTTGCCGCCTAACCCTGTGCAGGAGCGGACGGAACTATTTACATCCAGGTCTCGAAAAACTACTGGCCGTCGCTCAGCCATACGTTAGGCGCACATGCCAGACCATATAATCCGCCGGGCGATCGTCAACGATGCTTCCACATTAAGCGATCTCGATCACATTGCCCGTGGCAGTTCCAATCGAAGGGACTTTATCCGAAACACGGTGGAAAGTGATTGCGCTTGGGTGGTCGAAATTTCCGGTGAGATTATTGGCTACGGAGTCATCTCCCATGGGTTCTTTGGCCGCTCATTCATTGATCTCATCTACCTTGCAGAACCCCATCGCTCATCCGGGCACGGACCTAAATTGGTGGCGTTTCTCGAAAGACAATCGCAATCGAGCGATCTATTCACCTCGACCAACGAATCCAACTCGCACATTCAACATGTCCTTGAGAAACTGGGTTACGAACGGTCAGGAGTCATCCATAATCTTGATCCCGACGATCCGGAGATCGTGTATGTCAAACGTTCGGTGCGCGCCTAACCACTCGTTGGAGCTTCAACTCCTATAATCGGTTTAATGTGTGGATAAAACAATAGGCTAAACGAGACTAAAGACACTGAACTCTTGAGGTGATGGTGAATGGACGTTCTCACACATTTCGTCGAAAATTTTGAAGCGACTATCGGATTATTTGCCTATTCGCTGAAGGTTTGTTTTGAAGCTATTTCCATTGGTACCATCCTATTTGGGCTAATTACGAGTGGGCGACTTGCGTTCTTACTCTTACGACGTCCCAACACCTATCACTACACCCGAGTCCGTACCCGCTTTGGGCGAGCCCTGGCTCTGGCTTTAGAATTTCAATTAGCCGCCGATATTTTAGCGACAGCGGTATTCCCATCCTTTGAGTCCTTGGGCCAATTAGCAATCCTTGCAGTGATCCGAACGGGCCTCAACTTCTTCCTCACCCGAGAACTGGAAGAATTACACCGGTTGGAAGAAGCTGTGCTAGTGAGATCTTCAGCTGATAACTTAAGTACAAGTTCTGAGAAGTTAAGTACAAGTTAAGTGAGGACAGGGCATCAGGATAAAACACCTTTATTGGGTAAACCTCTTGCAGCATTTGTCTTACCTGCTAAGGGAACCACCGAGGCTTACCTTTATCGGTTGCATGAAGGCAAACCGCGCAGGAACCTACACGCCTAACCCCGTGCCTATCTGGAAGCGGTTGGAGACGGAGATGGCTTAGAGCACCCTGCACCTGGGCACCCTAACTCAAGATAGACATAGCACCTTGCAACACCCCCTGACGCTCATTGCTTCGGGGGTTATTTGTTGGGGTATTTTTTTGAAAAAAATCCCTCGGCTGGTAATAGCTGAGGGACATGAACAGTGAATTTAGAGTCTGGTGAGCACCCTTTTGTCCTGAGGAATATGTAGCATAGACCTCCGAGTGCCTTTAAAAGTTGCGAAGGAATACTCAATGCTATCTATTGAGGGGGTTAGCCGAAAGTCTCATTTAGTAAAAGGCTCCCGATAGCAAGCCATCCCAGGGAAGTTTTTAGTGTAGTTTCCCTACATACAACACATGAAACTTACCCCGGTTATCGCTTCGTTTGCATTGTTTTCTGCTGCTCCCTCGGCATTGGCTATACCTGTGTGCTACATGGATATGTATGGTGTACGCACGGACCTGAGTTATATGTGCAACGAGCGAGACGTCGCGGCCCAGGCGAGAGAGGAACAAGCGATTGCCGTGCTCAATCAGCAGAGGCTATCAAACTTATATACCTATGGCGTTAGGGCTGTCGGTAATAACATAGAAGGGACGCTAAGAAATTCTGGAACCTCGCCCATTAGCAACATTACGCTCACTATTCGTGCTCAGCAAGAAGGACGGTCTGAAGAGTTCAGGGAAGTAACTATCGATCAGGTTGGCGGGCGAACTGAGGCTGATTTTGTGGCTACCTTTAACCATTCACCCCAAAGTTGGTCGATTGAAAGCATTGAGATTCAGTAAATTAATCGCCTATTAAATGTCAAGTACTTTGGGCTCTTCCGAGCTTTTGGTGACTAAAATTGGCCTAAATCACCGTTCAGTTATCATCTGAACTCCTTGCATTTCCGTTAGAGATGCTGCCACATCCCTTTCAGGTCAAAGGCATAGTTGCTTGGCAGCGCAAATGGTCAAGGCAGTTATTGCCTTGGAAGTCCACCTTGCAGAGGTTGTTACCGAAACTGTTGTTATCTGATCAATGCCCTCTTGCTAGTTTAGTAGAGAGGTATTTTCATGCAGCCAAAATAAATCGTTTTGCCAGTAGGTCGAACCCTGCTCTGCCATACATTTGCCGCTTCAACATTTTCAGTCGATTGTTTAATCCTTCGACCGGTCCATTACTCACCTCCAACGTGAGACCAGCCTTGACGGCGGCATGATTATAGAAATACATTTGAACGCTATGCTGTTGGATTATGGGGAGTCGATAATGCTATAAACTGGCGTAGCGCTATGGCATATGATGCAGCAGCTATTTTTTATGAAGCTCTTGAAAAATCTTCTTGTGTGCCAACTATGGAAAATACTGCTTTTTGTCGCACCCAAGTTCAAGAGCAGCTAGCGACACAAGTCGCATTAGATTACGGAGCAACTGGTAGGTTGAGATTTGATTCAGGTAACCGAGTTGTTTCTGAATCCAAAGAAGAGCGTAGTAATGGTGATGGGATATTGGTGGAATTACGTGAAGGAAGCTTTGAGCGCATTGTTGAATAGCACTAGACTATCCAACAATTACATGTAATTCTATTCTTCATACAATTTTAAAGTTGTTACAGAAGATAGAAAACTACGATATAGCCTATTTAATAAGCTTTGAAACTTGAGTTGCTAGCTTCAAGGGGATGGCCTGGAACTTTGAGATAATATTGATTAATTTGAAGCAATTTCATCCAATATTATCCTCGAAAAAATTAGCGTTTTGTGAGAGCTGGTTGCTTAATATTTACCGCCTCCACATTAGCTTCTAGATTTTCAACAATCTGTTGTCCTAGGGGGGTTGCTTGCAAATAGGTCAATGCAGGCTGAATGTAGGAATAAACTTGAGTGCGATAAAACTTAGGAAAACCCAATTTCAAATCCTCAGGAGTCCGATAGCCCAGCTCTTGGTTCTTCCCTAATTCCTCGAACTCATAGAAAAGCGCCACTGTCTTTTGTAAATAACCCGGATCGCTAAGCTGACCAATCAGGTCCGCCGCACGGGTCAGACCAGGATAGTGCCCCGTAACCTGATAGACCGGCTCATCTGGTACCGGAAATCGAGTAAAGCCAATGTTGCGCTTAATTGCCTGGAGGTCTAAAACTTCATAGTGGCTGAAATTCTCTTGCACGAATAGCTTACCTCGTTCAATGTGGTAAGGAGCCAAACTAGCATCTGTTGACCCTGGAGGTAGGGTAACCCAGGTTGTTTCTGGCACTAAACCAGAGGTCTGAACCCGCGATCGAACATAACGGCGTTGTGCAATATCATCCTGCTGGCAGACACCGCTGACATAGCCAATATCATGGCAGAGCAACGACACCATAAAATTCAGCCAGTCCTCACAAGTGACATTACCCTCAAGCTGATGCTTGCCGTGCAAGATTTCCTGCCCTACTAGACAGACAAGGATCGTGTGTTCAACATTGTGGTACAATGCTGTGCTGGCACTAAGCCTATCCAATACCTGAGCAGCAAACGTGCTTAATAAATGACCATAGTCCAATTGAAACGCTTGTTCAGGCTTTGCAGATAGGTAGCCCAAAGGTTTCCCCAGCATCTGGATATACTTCTCGTGCAGCTGATTTACACAAGCTTGCTTCATTGAGGTGGAGGGGTATAGCACTTTTAATGTCCGTGGAACTTGATTGCAGGTTAAAGAGCTTGCGTTTAAGGAACTATGAGCTATGGGTAAATTATATGTTTCATTTAACCTACCCTTTTCAGTCTTAATGTCAATCTTACTTGGTTTGATGAATATATTTGCTCTTTGCATTAGCGTTTCTTTTGATAAACGATAATAATTTCGTCATCCTGACCGCCGAATAGGTCGATTACCTTTTCGATAGATAGCTAAGATGGTTTGGGGTTGGCCGTGCTGGCATTGACCCTTTTGAAAAGCAGTAATAGCCGGAGAAAAACAGAGAAATATCAAAGAACAGGTGCCATTGATGTTCTCCTTCCAGGGGCGGCTGCTTGACATTGTGACGGGGCACTGTGTCTTGCAGCGGGCATCTAATCCTGGCGCTGCACAGGCGTTTGCTTAAGTCTATAGTTTGGCTCGAATCATGGGCCAAGGCTACAGGGGAGTAACCCCGTGGCTAGTCCAGTATTTTTGTGCTATCTGACTATCCCCGTCATCCTTAGTATCTGGCGTTAAGCTCTGGAGTGTAACCAGAAAAGCTCACAATCTGGGGAAAAATTTGCTAAGTATAGGATAGCTGCTCAAACATTCGCTTCATCTAAACCTCATAAAACCTCAGCAAAGCCCTCCAAACCTCCACATTAGCTTTGTCAGAAAATAAACAGCGGGGTAACTTAGGACTGTGCATCCCCTGCCTCGACTACCTACCATGATTCGTCACTCCCATGCTCAGCAGCGATTTTGCCATGGATGCAGATGCAGCCTTGGAATTTGTTGATCGATTAGTCTATGCCAAGACAGAAAAACGACTTAATGACCTAGAACGTCAGGTTTTTCTGGGTTCGTGGCATGGAAAAACCTATGAGGAAATTTACCCGTTTAAGGCAGAATACATTGAGAAGTCTGTCGGCTATCGACTTTGGCATAAACTCTCCGATGTTTTAGGGGAAAAGATTACTAAAAAACGCCTGAAGGGATGTGTTGAACGGGCAATTAAACAACAGAAACAGATTGCCATTATTTATCGACAACAGACGCCGGATGCTCAGATCGCTGAGATTTTAAGCCGGGCGGTTCAACCAGTAGGCCATTCTTTTTTAGCTAATTTAGATACGGTATCCAGTACAGGCGGTAGCTGGGCTAGCCAGCTGGAGGCAAAGCTGATCTGCTGTAGCCACTTTATTTTGGTGTTGTCATCTCAAATGGCTATGAGTGAGATGGTTATTGAGATTTTGCAACGCATTTGGGACCATCATGTTAGTTACTACAGCCATAAGCCATGGTTGTTAGTGCTGCATGTATGTACAGAGTCACCATTTCCTTTAAATCATGACCTGCGTAATTATCTAGCGCAGGCTCGACAGTATAGCTGGGTGAAGCCCAACGATGAGCAACGACTGGTTCGAGATCTCGTACAAATTATTCAGGTTGGCAAACCGCCCATAGTGGGTACTGCTAAGGTTAGCTCTACAGAAAAAACAATTGAAAGTCCATCATTATGTTCTGCTGATGTAGAGCGGTCTGAATCCTCTCTGCCTGCCCCACGGCCTGTTGCAGATCCAGAGCTACCCAGGGGGCAAGTACGCCTGGCTTCTGCCTTTTACATTGAACGCAATCCTCAAGACGTGCTGTGTTATGAAGAAATTTTCAAACCAGGGGCTCTGATTCGCATTAAGGCCCCACGCCAGATGGGTAAGACATCTCTGATGGCTCGGATTTTGTCTAAAGCGCGCGAGCAGGGATATCAAACGATTCCCCTTAGCTTTCAGCATGCGGACCAGGAGATTTTCAATAGCCTTGATAAGGTGCTGCGCTGGCTATGTGTGCGTGTGGCTCGCAAACTAAATCTTCCGCCTCGGCTAGAGGATTTTTGGACGGACACCTATGGCAGTAAGGATAACTGTACGGCTTATTTTGAGGACTATCTGCTGCCTGAAATTACCACACCTCTGGTGTTGGGGATGGATGAGGTTGATCGGGTGTTTCATTATGCCAATATTGTAGATGACTTTTTTGGACTATTGCGGGCCTGGTATGAAGAAGCGGGTTATGGCATGGCAGGCAGCAGTCTTTGGGAAAAATTACGGTTAGTGGTGGTGCACTCGACGGAGGGCTATATTCCTCTGGATATTAACCAGTCGCCGTTTAACGTCGGTCTGCCCATTGAACTGCAGGATTTTAATCTAGACCAGGTGACCGATCTGGCCTGTCGTCACGGATTGAATTGGACAGCTGAGCAGCTTGAACAGCTGATGACGTTGATTGGTGGTCATCCATATCTTGTGAGATTTGCGTTTTATCACATTGCTCAAAAGCGCCTCACCTGGAAGCAGCTTCTAGAAAGTGCGCCAACAGAATCTGGCATTTATGGTGACCATCTGCGCCGCCATTTGTGGGTTTTACATCGTAATTCTGTTCTGGCTAATTCATTTAGCCAGGTGCTGGTTCGACATGAACCCGTTTGTCTGGAATCGGAATGTGCTTTCAAGCTTCACAGTCTTGGATTAGTAAAACTGGAAGGCAATGGCGTTGTTCCTCGCTTTGAATTGTATCGTCAGTACTTTAGTGGCCGTTTGAAGGTGATTGTCTAAAGGGGATTATCTAGAGGGAATGGTCTGAGCTGTGATCAAAGAGATGACAGGCTTGTGTGTAAATGAGGGGGTGATATAGGTATGAAATATAAGGTTGGAGGACATTTACCTCTGGATGCTCCAAGCTATATCGTGCGGGAAGCAGATGAGGCGCTTTATCAAGCATTGAAAGCGGGCGAGCTGTGTTATGTGTTTAACTCTCGCCAAATGGGGAAGACCAGTCTGCGGGTGCGTACACTTTATCGTTTGCAACAGGTTGGTGTTGCCTGTGTGGCCATTGATCTGAACAAGATTGGTAGTCGAGATATTACGGCTCAACAGTGGTATGCCGGTATTATGCGGCGTTTAGTGACCAGTTTTGACCTGCCTGTCAATCTGCGTCAGTGGTTAAAAGAGTATGACTATCTATCACCGGTAAAGATACTTAACGAGTTTATAGAACAGATATTACTAGATAATGTTACCCAGCCAATTGTTATCTTTATTGATGAGATTGACAGCATGCGGCGCTTGCCGTTTGAGACCGATGATTTTTTTGCCTGTATTCGTTCTTGTCTCGATTCGGGGCAGCTAACGTTTGCGCTGTTGGGGGTCACTACACCCTCTGATTTGATTACAGATAAGTATTGCACCCCCTTTAATGTGGGACGGGCTATTGATCTGCATGGGTTTACGTTTCAAGAAGCCCGCACCCTGGCCAAAGGATTGGTTAATGCTGAACGTCCAGAGGTGGTGCTGAAATGTATTTTGAACTGGACGGGGGGACAGCCGTTATTGACTCAGAAGCTATGTCAGGTCATTACGGCTGAGAATGAGCCAATTACGGCAGGGCAAGAACGGCGCTATGTGGAAGTTTTGGTGGAAGCTCGCATTTTGGATAACTGGGAAGTTCAGGATGAGCCACCCCACTTAAAGACAATTCGCGATCGCTTGCTAAATATTGAAAAACGAACGGGACCGTTATTACAGCTGTATGAGCGGATTCTCAAAGATCGGTATGTCTCTGCCGATGACAGTAGTGAACAGTTAGAGCTACAGCTGGCAGGACTGGTGGTAAAACGGGGTGAACAACTGCGTGTTTACAATCGGATTTATGCCACGGTCTTTAATAACCAATGGGTACAACGGGTTTTGTCTAACGTTTACGAGGAGTTTATGAAAACTGTCTCTAAACAAGAGCAAAAACTTTTGTCCATGCTCAATGTCATGGAGGGTAAGGGGTTTGACTATATCCTTAATGAGATTTTGAGTGATATTACCTTGAAAATGAGTGTGTTGTTGAGTGCCGACCGCACGACAATATTCTTCATTGATCCAGAGAAAAATGAGCTGTGGTCCATTGAAGCCAATAGCGGTGATATCAAATACCCTACGATTAAGATTTTGACCAATGAGGCGAGTGCAGGCCAGCTGACAGAATTTCAACAGTTTATTCAAGCTACTCAAGGGTCTGCTCGTGAAGCCGAGAACTATATTACGTATAATGATTTATTTTTTTCTTTGCCTCAATCTCAAGGGCATTTGATCGCGTTTGTTCATTTAGTGAATAAGCTCAAACTCTCCCATAATCCAACTGCCCCCTTAGAAGAACGCGTTGATTTGGTGGGCTTTAACCAAGAAGATCAGGTGCAATTAAGGGACTATGCTGAACCGATTCAGCGGATTTTAGAACAGTGTCATTACTGTTATCGTCTTACCCAGCGCATACAGACATCTGAGGCCCTGACGGAAGCGACAACATCTGTGTCCCAGAGTAGTCTCAATCCTGATGAAATTATTGGGCGGGTGATTGATGCAGCCAAGCGATTGATGAATGCTGATCGGGTGACTCTGTGGTTGGTTGACCCTGAAAGTCAAGAACTTTGGTCGAATATTCCCTTTGAAAATGGTGAGGTCAAAGAAATCCGCATTCCCATTGGTCAGGGCTATGCAGGAATGGTGGCGCAAACGGGAGAACCTTTAAATATTGGCTTTGACCTATATGACCATCCTCAGTCTGAGCGGGCTAAGTTGACGGATCGGCGGACGGGCTATCGTACCTGTAGTTTGCTGTGTATGCCGGTGTGCGATCGCAACGGCCAGCTCCTCGGCGTCACCCAACTGATCAATAAACGCCGCCAGGGTGATTTCCCTCCTTACGATCCCAGTACCTGGCCTGAGCCCCCTGCCTGTTTTCAGGCCAGTTTTGACATTACTAGCCAACAACATATGGAGGTCTTTAATACCCAGGTGGGTATTGCCCTGCAAAATGTTCAGTATTTTAACGAACTTGAACGTCAGTCGGCCTATCCCCGTAATGTTGTCAGCAGAACCCTGGAATTGTTAAATCAGGTCATGGACAAACAGGGTTTCGATGAGATTTTAGACACCACCCTGCGTTCTATTACCCTTAAATTGGGCCAGTCGTTGGGAGCCGATCGGACGACCATTTTTCTGTTTGACTCCGACCGTCAGGAATTTTGGTCCATTGTGGCAGAAACCGATAGCGAAGCCAATGATTTGGAAATTCGGGTGCCTCTCAACCAGGGCATTGTAGGAGAGGTTGCAGCCCACCATCGAATGATTAATATCCCCTACGACTTTTATGGCGACCCACGTTCAGCGTTTGCCCAAGAGCAAGAGCTAAAAATAGGCTATCGAACGTACACGTTGTTATCTTTACCCTTGATCAATCATCGGGGTGAGTTGATTGCCGTGGTGCAGCTCTTGAACAAATTATTGCCCTATTTGAACCCAGATTTACCCTTAGAAGAGCGCATTGATCGTCAGGGGTTTACGGCAGAGGACATTGAAACTGTTAATGCTAGCTCCGCTGCCATTCAGATTATATTGGAGAGCTTCTTTTCGTACCATAAGACATCGCGGGGGCAGCGGGTGGCGGCCACGTTGATGGGGGCGGTGCGTTCCTGCGATTTTAATACAGCTGAACCAGAGGAGATATTGGGACGAATTATTGATGCGGCTAAAGAACTAATGAGTGCAGATCGGGGCACCTTGTGGTTGTTGGATTGCGATCGCAATGAACTCTGGAGCCGCATCCAGTTTGATAATGGTCAGGTGGAAGAAATTCGACTCCAGATCGGTGAAGGATTTGCAGGAGAAGTGGCTAAAAGCCGTGACCCCTTAAACATTCCCTTTGACCTGTACGACCATCCGGCCTCTGAACGAGCAAGGAATACTGACGCTAGCAGCGGCTATCGTACCTGTAGTCTACTTTGTATGCCGATTCTTAATCAAGACGGTGAGTTGATTGGTGTGACCCAGCTGATTAATAAACAGAAAGCAGGGCACTATCCTGAGTTGCCGCTGGTGTACGACCAACCCGTGCCAGAATTGTATCGAACTAGTTTTGATGATAGCGATCAAAAGTGTCTCTATATCTTTAATAATCAGGTGGGAATGATCATTCAGAACGCAGAGCTATTGGCTGCCGTACGACAACAGGAGCAGATTCTGAGAGAGAATTTGTCCAAGCAGTGACGTCTCAGGGTCTTCGACAAAGCTCTATAAAACTGACTATTGGCTCTTGCAAGCGTCTTATATTACACAAGGCAGATATTGACGCGGAAGAAATAACTCAATATTTCAATATGTTTCGAAATAGTTCCAATATGTCTTAACGTAATGTTTTGAGATTCCTGGCAATTTCTTCCATAGGGCTAAAGACCCACCCTAACACTTAGGACTTTCGCCTCATGCTTTATTGCCTAAAGCTTGTTTAGATTTAGACTAATACTGTTGACCATAAGACTTATATACTGTCTGTTTTGCTGACTACAAGAATAATCTCACAATATATTCATAAAAACTGTTTTGAACTGTTGGAATAGTTACTGTATGGTGACACCATTATCTTCATGTTAACTTCAAATAAAGTTTATGTGAGCTTTAAAACCAGTTTTCATACCTTTCCGTACTATCCATAGAAAATCTTTGATTTGTTGGACTATCGGAATAACGGTCTATATCTATGATGTTTTGAGAACAGCAAATCTAATGTATAGTTCTTGGGGAAGCACTAAGCGGGACTTGTGTGGAGATTCCAGACATTAACTGGTCTCTGATTAGTTGAGGTTTGGGAATTAGTTAGGTTTAAGACAGAATTCAGTGTTTTTTCATATTCACGAGATATTTTAAGGAGAGGTCATTTTGACCTAGCAAGAGTCATGCTTGGTAAGCTGATGCGATCTACCGCAGCCAGAGTTTTACTGGCTACTTTGGCCTGTTTGTTGTGTGGTGTTAGCTCATCTTTATTGCCGAGTGCGTCAGCACATAATTTAGGGCAAAGCTATGTCTACTTTCAAATTAGGGAAGATGCTGTCTCGACACGGGTAGAAATGCCCGTTAAAGAATTAGATGAGGTACTTGAGCTGGGGCTTGCTAGTAAAAAGAAGGTTCGTAGAGGAGATATTGAACCTCATATAGAGCAGATTAGAGCCTATGTAGATGAACATCTAACCCTTGACTGTTCTCCTCTGGCATGTAACCTTACATTCCAAGAGTATGGATTCCTGAACACCACATTTGCCCAGTTTCTGACGCTTGAGTATACCTTAGAGGGTTTTCAGACTACGCCTGAGGCTATTGATGTTACCTACGATGTGATTCTAGAGCAATTACCGCAGCATACAAATATGTTGCTGGTGGAAGAAAACTGGATGACTGGAACCTTCCAAAATGAGTCTACGCCGCTAATGATATTTAGACAACCGGGGCAGACTCAGACTTTAGATCTAACATCCGGTAGTCTGTGGCAGGGCTTTTCGGCGGTCGTTCATCTTGGGGTAATACATATCGTAGAAGGTATTGACCATGTTCTCTTTTTAGTTGCTTTATTGCTGCCATCGGTGTTGAGGCGACGAGACGATTCAATGTGGCAGCCAGTGGGCAAGTTTTCAACTGCGTTTGTGTACATTATCAAGATTGCTACGGCCTTTACGATTGCCCACAGTATTACGCTCTGCCTGGCTACATTACAGATTGTACAGGTGCCTTCTCGCATAGTGGAGTCTATTATTGCGGCGTCCATTGGTCTAGCTGCGGTGGATATTTTTTATCCCATCTTTCGGGGACGCTCATGGTTAATCATTTTTCTCTTTGGGTTATTCCATGGATTTGGATTTGCCGATGTGCTGGCAGAATTAGGGGTGACCAGTCAAAACGCGGCCCTATCCTTGTTTGGATTTAACCTGGGTGTGGAAATTGGGCAATTGATGATTATTGCTGTAGTCTTTCCAGTGCTCTATTTGTTGCGAAACCAACAATTTTATCCCAGTTTTGTCATGAAAACAGGAGCTTCGATGCTGGGGGTAATGTCACTCTATTGGTTTATAGAACGGGCGTTTGATGTCAATATTCGAGTTTTACCAGTGCTACAGGGTCTGTTTTAGGGTGGCTAGTGGGGTGAAGCATCATTTTTTAAGATGGTAAGTTGGCAAACAGGTTTTCCATGGTTTCTTTGGCGCAATCTAGCATGGTTGATAACGTCGTTGTGGTTTCTAAGTCACCGTTACAAACGCTGATACTCACGGTAGAGGATACCCGACGAATTGTTGAGTATGTGGGTTTAGATGTCCTGATGGATGAGACGATTACTCGCCTCACCCAGGCATTTGAATACTTCGATCCTGCAAAAACTGTGGTGCCCGTGCGTACTGGGTTCAGCTATGAGCAACCCCATGTGGGTTTAGTGGAATGGATGCCGCTATTCGAAAAGCATCGTCAGATTGTGATCAAAGCGGTGGGATATCATCCCCAGAATCCGAGCTTGCATAACCTACCGACGGTCCTTTCCACGGTTTCTGCTTATGATCCGGCGTCGGGGCATTTGTCTGCGGTGATTGATGGTACATTTCTGACGGCGTTGAGGACAGGAGCGGCATCTGCGATCGCAACCCAACTCCTCGCCTCATCCAACAGTCAAGTCCTTGGCCTGATTGGTGCAGGAGCCCAAGCCGTTACACAACTTCATGGTCTCTCTCGCTGCTTTGATCTTAAGAAGGTGCTCATTTTCGATAGCGATCCAGCCGTGAGTCAATCATTTGCTGAGCGTGTGGCGTGTTTGGGGTTAAACCCTTTAGAGATTTGCCAGGCAGACGTTGCTGATATTGTTGCCGCAGCTGATATCCTCTGCACAGCAACGTCCGTGGATGTGAATGATGGACCGGTCTTTCCCGATCAAAATCTGAAACCCTGGCTGCACGTTAACGCAGTGGGGGCTGATTTTCCTGGTAAGTTTGAGGTACCCTTAAGTCTTTTAGAGCGCAGTTTTGTGTGTCCTGATTTTCGAGATCAGGCCATTCGCGAAGGCGAATGTCAACAGTTTAAGAACCTGAAGCAGATTGGAGCTGAGCTATCTAACGTAGTCAAGCATCCAGCCCAGTATCGTCACCATCAGCAACAGACCACGGTTTTTGATTCCACCGGATTTGCCCTTGAGGATCAGGTGGCCATGAATATGCTACTGGACTATGCAACTGAGCTGCAGGTCGGTACCTTAGTTGAGCTAGAAAGCGCCACCGCTGAGGTCAAAAATCCCTACAGTTTTGTCCTGTAATCTACCCACATCTCACCCCCAAGATTTGTCATGGATTTTTCCTGGTCAGACGAACAACTCGCTTTTAAGAATCGTGTCATTCAGTTTGCGCAAAAGAACCTCAATGGTGACATGGTTGAGCGCGACTACCATGGCAAATTTTCCTCGGAGAACTGGAAAAAATGTGCCGAGTTTGGCATTCAGGGCATGTGTATGCCGGAAGACTATAGCGGATCGCCCGCCCTGGACATTATGACAGCGGTGCTGGCGATGGAAGCCCTCGGCTATGGCTGTGAAGATAATGGCCTTACCCTGGGTCTGAATGCCCAGATGTGGACGGTGCAGATTCTTTTGCAGCAGTTCGGGACTGATGACCAAAAGCAACGATATTTGCCACGACTATGTCGAGGTGAATGGATTGGTGTGCATGCCTTATCTGAACCCAATGCTGGGTCAGATGTGTACAGCCTCAAGACCCATGCCCAAAAGTGTGACGGGGGCTATATTCTCAACGGCAGTAAAAAGTTTGTCACCTGTGCTCCTATCTGTGATTTGGCCCTCGTGTTTGCCACCATTGACCCGAGCTTGGGCAAGTGGGGAGTAACTGCTTTTCTGGTGGAGCGGACAGCAGCGGGTTTTTCCACGGGTCCAGTAAAAGACAAAATGGGTTTGCGTACAGTGCCGTTTGGAGAGATCTTCTTCGACGATTGTTTTGTGCCTGAAGAAGATCGTCTGGGGCCGGAAGGAGCCGGGTTTAGTTTCTCCCATAGTTCGCTAGAGTATGACCGTTGTTTTAACCTGGCCAGCGAGCTAGGCACCATGGAGCGTCAGCTAGAGAAGACAGTTGAGTATGCCAAAGCGAGGGAGCAGTATGGTCAACCCATTGGTAAGTTTCAGTCCGTGTCGAATCGAGTGGCTGATATGAAACTGCGGCTGGAGACGGCGCGGCTGTTGCTTTATAAGGTGGCTTGGTTAAAAGAACGCGGGCAACCGGCTATGCTTGAGGCGGCATTGCTCAAACTTTATCTGAGCGAGTGTTTTGTGGCCTCAGGGTTAGATGCGGTGCGGATCCATGGCGGTAATGGTTATCTCACGGAGTATGGGGTGGAACGAGATTTACGGGACGCCATTGGCGGGGTGATTTATGCGGGCACCTCGGATATTCAGCGCAACATTATTGCGCGCTCATTGGGATTGTAGGAGGTGGATATGATTTATTTGTTGTCTCAAATTTTAGATCACTCTGCCGAGCAGTTTCCTGAACGCGAAGCATTTCGTTGTGATGGTGAGAGTCTTACCTATGGCGAACTGTTGCGGCGTGCAAATGGGTTGGCCCATAAGCTGGTTGATCTGGGGGTAAAGCGGGGAGACCGGGTAGGGATTTACTTGCATAAGAGTTTGGAGAGTGCGATCGCAATATATGGCATTTGGAAAGCCGGTGCTGCCTATGTGCCGCTTGATCCGAGTGCACCTGTTGCCCGTACAGCCTACGCCATTAACCATTGCGGTATTCGTCACCTGATTACCCAGAAATCAAAGCGGGTGCGGATGCCGGATTTGTTAGATACGCTGGTGGGAGAGGCCCATGGTGTGGGCATGCATGGGAGCAGAGCCCATGGAATTAGGGCACGCAGCGGTGCACCCCTACAGTACATCATTGGTTTGCCAGAAACATTTGCCCTGGAACAGGCTGTGGACCATTGTGACTGGTCAGATATTCTACCCAGCGATACGCCACCGTCGGTGCTCACCATGGAGCAAGACCTGGCCTACATCATGTATACCTCGGGGTCTACGGGCACTCCTAAAGGAATTATGCATACCCATTGCAGTGGTCTAAACTATGCGCGGATGGCGGCCCATACCTATGGTTTGACCCACGAAGATCGTCTGGGTAATCACTCGCCGCTTCATTTCGACATGTCCACCCTGGACTACTTCTCAGGGCCGTTGGTAGGGGCGACAACGGTGATTATCCCTGAAGCCTATATGAAAATGCCTGCTAGTCTTTCGCAGTTGGCCCAGGATGAATCGTTAACCATTTGGTACTCGGTACCGTTTGCGTTAATCCAGCTACTGTTGCGGGGTGTGCTAGAAGAGAGAGATTTAAGCTCACTGCGCTGGGTGTTGTTTGGTGGAGAGCCCTACCCGGCGAAATATATGTATGGGTTGATGGAACGTTTGCCCCAGGCACGTTTTAGTAATGTGTATGGACCAGCAGAAATCAACCAGTGTAGCTATTACCATGTCCCTCCTTTGTCTGAGGGCCAGGCGATGCCTGATGAGGTGGCTCCCATTGGGCAAATCTGGGCTAATGCAGAGGAAATTGTGGTGGATGATATGGACAATCCAGTTATGTCAGGCGATGTGGGTGAACTGCTGGTGCGAACGCCGACCATGATGATGGGTTACTGGCAGCGACCTGACTTAAATAAGAGTGCTTTTTACCGGACTGAAATTGCTCATCAGACGGCTGTATTTTACCGCACAGGGGACTTAGTGCAGCAGCTACCGGACGGTAACTATCAATTTGTTGGCAGGAAAGATCGTCAGATTAAAACTCGGGGCTATCGCATTGAACTGGATGAGGTGGAAGCGGTTTTGGTGGGACACCCTGATGTGGAAGAAGCGGCGGCCTATGCGGTGTCGGCTGAGGCCGGTAGCTATCAAGTGGAAGCGGTGGTGATTCTGAAGGCCGAGGCTACCTTGAGTGATGGTGAACTGCTTAATTATGTGGGGGAACGATTGCCGGGGTATGCGGTGCCGAGGATGATTGCGATCGCGACCACATTCCCTAGAACGGGCACTGGCAAAATTGATCGGCGGGCGTTGCAACAACAGGCGGAGAGGAGAGTTATTAGTTATTAGTTATTGGTTCTTAGTTATAGAAATAAGGTGATTTCTCTTGGCGGGCAAACTTTAACTCAAAATTCAAGACTCACAGTGATGGATAACCAAGAAATTCTTAAACAATATATTAGTCAAACCCTGCTTAACGGTCGGATGCAGGTTGAGGCAGACGATGATCTCCTCGGTGAAGAGATTATTGACTCCATGGGAGTGATGCAGCTGGTGGCTTTTGTGGAAGATAAGTTTGGCTGTGATGTGCCCCAGTCGGACATCATCATCACTAACTTTAGGACCATCAAGGCCATTGATGCCTACCTTGCTAAGCGGAGCCTGTAATCATGACCGTTGTTGCAATGCCACTTCAATC
Source organism: Leptothoe sp. EHU-05/26/07-4 (assembly GCF_043421015.1). Lineage (NCBI taxonomy): Bacteria > Bacillati > Cyanobacteriota > Cyanophyceae > Nodosilineales > Cymatolegaceae > Leptothoe > Leptothoe sp. EHU-05/26/07-4. The sequence continues at coordinate 789,000 of NZ_JAXSQV010000002.1, read as the reverse complement.
CACTGCCGCCCAGTCTAATCTGACAACGGCCCAGCATCTGCTGTGGCTGGGGCAAAAGCTGGCACCAGAATCACCGCTTTACAACATGGCGTTTTTGTTTACGCTATCCGGTGAGATTGAGCCTGCTCATTTTCAGGCGGCATTCCAAGCATTGGTGGAACGCAGCGATGCTCTACGGATGGTGATTGAGGAAGTGGACGGTGTGCCGCAGCAGCGGGTATTGTCTCAACTGGATTATGAAGTGCCGGTGTTTGATTTCAGCGATCAAGGGAATCCCCAAGTAAAGGCATGTACCTGGGCAGAGAATCGTAGTCAGACACTGTTCAATTTATCCGAGAGACTTTTTGAAACAGCTCTAATACGTCTCAGTTCTAACTGTTATGCCTGGTATATCAGTCAGCACCATGTGATTACGGATATTCAGTCAGTTCAACTGATTTACCAAACAGTAGGAGACTTCTATCATCGTTCGATAGCGGGCAATTTGTCAGAGGCCCCAGCATTACCAGCATATAGTGATGTATCGTTGCCATCACCCTCGTCTCGCGCCATTGACTACTGGCAACAACAGCAGGCGAACTCAGTAGATCTTTACCATCGATCAGCAAGCCAGGTATCCCCTCGCACCCGCCGTGTTTCATGGGAACTAGGCCCAGAAAGAACGGCTGCATTGAAACAGCTGGCGATGAACTCGGATGCACGGGCGTTAACGCCCCAGCTGTCTCTGTTTAACCTGGTGGCTGGTATTCTGCTGGCCTATCTCCATCGGATTAGCGGCAGCAATCAAGTAGCATTTGCCACCCCTGCCCATGGTCGCACTACCGCACTGTTGAAAGAGACTATCGGCGTATTTATCGAACTGTTTCCTTTACAAGCTGACATTGAACCAGGGGAAACCTTTGCATCGCTGTTACGTAAAGTGAGTCATGCTAGCGGTGGTATGCTGCGCTATGCCCAGCCTGGTGTTAGCCAGTTTGCCCCCAGTCGTGATGTCAATGTGGTACTGAATTTTATCCACGCTAGGCTGTCGGATTTTGATGGTCGTCCAGTGTCTTCAGAATGGATTCATCCAGGGGCTGGCGATCCACGACATCATTTACGGCTACAGGTGCATGATTTTGATGATCGGGGCAGTCTGCAGCTACATTTCGACTTTAATTGTGACTTGTTTGAGCCAGAACTACAGGAACGGGCCACAGGCCATTTTCTGGCATTGGTGGATGCGGTGTTGGCTGATCTTAACCAACCCATTGCTGAGGTGGAGATTGTTAATGGGTCGGAAAAGACTCACCTTGTAGATCTGGGGAAGTGCGATCGCATTGACGTTACTCAAACCGTAGTGCAACAGTTTGAAAAACAGGTGGGGAGAACCCCAGATGCTGTTGCAATCTCTTGTAACGATGAAACTTTGACCTATAGTCAGCTGAATGCCCGAGCCAATCAGCTGGCCCACTATCTTCGACAGCAGGGTGTGATGCCTGAGATGCCCGTTGGCATCTGTCTGCGCCGTTCTGTTGAGATGCTGGTGTCTATCTGGGGAGTGCTTAAAGCCGGAGGAGCCTATGTGCCCATTGATCCCAGCCACCCCAATGAGCGCATTGCCCATATTCTGAGAGACACCCAGGTACGTTGGGTGCTGACCCAGTCTGAGTTTACGGTGCACCTGAACAGTCATGCCGTGAATATCCAGTTGGACACATTAGATTTAACGTCGCAGCCAAACAACAATTTAAATAATCCGTCTGGCATTAATCAGCTTGCTTATCTGCTCTATACGTCAGGGTCTACAGGCAAGCCTAAGGGCGTAGAAGTTGAACATCGTGGATTAGCCAACTACGTTAACTGGGCGATTCAACAGTATGTGAGAGGGAGAACCCTGGCGTTTCCCCTGTTCTCTCCTTTTACATTTGATCTAACGGTTACTTCTATCTATGTGCCTCTGCTCTCAGGTGGACAGGTGGTGATTTATCCTGAAGGGGATGAAGCTATTGATCTTTCGCTGCAGCAGATCTTCCAAGAGAATGTAGTAGATGTGATTAAACTAACCCCTTCTCACCTGTCCTTGGTGCAGGGCATGGCCATTGGCTCTCGGTTGAAGACGCTGATTTTAGGTGGGGAGGATCTGAAAACATCGTTGGCAGATGCCATTGCCAATGCTAGTGACCATCCCCTTGAGATTTACAACGAGTACGGTCCAACAGAAGCTACGGTTGGCTGTATGATTCATCAATTTGAAATGGAGCCTGATGCACCCACATCTGTTTCCATTGGGAAACCAGCGGCAGGGTCGGAAATTTATCTTTTGGATGATCATTTAAACCTGGTGCCCCAGGGAGCCGTAGGTGAAATCTTTATCGGTGGCCCTGGTCTGGCGCGGGGGTATCTCAATCGATCTGAATTAACGGCGGAACGGTTTGTTGCTCGCGGTGATCAAAGACTGTATCGCACGGGCGATTTGGGTCGCTGGCAGGAGAATGGGCAGCTAACGTACCTTGGGCGCGGTGACCGTCAGGTAAAGATTCACGGTACCCGCATTGAGCTAGGGGAAATCGAAGCGGCCCTGATGGACCATCCTGAAGTAAGTGCTAGTGCCGTTAGCTTAGTTCAGTCGGCTGGTCCTGTGCAGGCTGGTCCTGTGACTTACTGCACTCGCTGTGGCATTGCCTCCAACTATCCTGGCATTACCTTTGATCACGAGGGTGTTTGTGATATTTGTCAAACCTATGAGACCTATCGCGATCGCACCGAGCAATACTTCAAGTCGATTGACGAATTCAAGTCTCGTCTAGAGAGAGCCCGTCAGCGCAAACAGGGTGAGTACGACTGTCTGATGCTGCTCAGCGGTGGTAAGGACAGCACCTATGCCTTGGCTCAGCTGGTGACCATGGGCTTCAAGGTGTTTGCCTTTACCCTGGATAACGGCTACATTTCTGAGCAAGCAAAAGACAATATTCGACGTGTTGTTAAGACTCTGGGTGTGGAGCATCAATTTGGCACCACACCGGCGATGAACGACATTTTTGTCGATAGCCTGAATCGCCACTGTAATGTATGTAATGGCTGCTTTAAGACCATTTATACCCTGAGTATGCAGCTGGCTTACGAGCGGGGGATTCCGTGCATTGTGACGGGTCTCTCACGGGGACAGTTTTTTGAAACCCGTCTGACAGAAGAATGGTTTACGGAGCTGTTTGGCCAGTCTGAGTTTGATGTAGACCAGATTGACGAGACCATTCTGGCCGCTCGCAAAGCCTACCATCGCACTGACGATGCCGTATCGCAGCTGATGGATGTGGCGGTATTTCAAACCGATGACATTTTTGAAGCGGTGGAGATTATTGATTTCTACCGTTATTGCGATGTTGAGCTAGCAGAGATGCTCTCTTTCTTAAAGGAGCAGGTACCGTGGATTCGTCCGTCAGACACAGGGCGTTCTACCAACTGTCTGATCAACAATGTGGGCATTCATCTGCATACTAAGAAGCGTGGCTATCATAACTACGCTCTGCCCTACAGCTGGGATGTGCGTATGGGGCACAAAACGCCAGAAGCGGCCATCGACGAACTCAATGATGAGATTGACGTGGCCGATGTGGAGAGAATTCTTCAGGAGATTGGCTACGAAGACGAGCAAATAAACAAAGCCCAGCTGGCGGCCTATTATGTGGGGCAGACCTCGACAGCAGACTTGAGACGCTTTTTAGCCCAGCGATTGCCCAGCAATTTGGTGCCCGCCTATTTTATTCAGCTGGAGCACATGCCCTTGACCGTGCATGGCAAGGTGAATTTTGCGGCTCTGCCGGATCCAAAAGCCAGTCGTCCCGAGCTACAGGCAGAATTTGTTGCCCCTGCTACGGCTGTGGAGAAGACATTAGCCAAGCTATGGCAGCAGGTGCTGAAGGTGGATCGCATTGGCATCCACGACAACTTTTATGAGCTGGGCGGCGATTCGATTATGGCCATTCAAATTGCTGCCCGGATGTCAGAAGCTGGTTTTAGCTTATCTCCCAACCAGATTTTTCAGCATCCCACCCTGGCAAAGCTGTCTACTGTAGTGGCCCCTGAGCATGAGCATCTGACCCCAGAAGATTTGACAGGGTTGATACCTCTCACTCCCATCCAGCAGGCATTTTTTGAGCAACAATCGCCAGAGCCAGAGCAGTTTACCCAGACAGTGTTTTTGGATGTGGCTGAAATATTAGACCTGCCAGTGTTGACATCTGCCCTGACAGCCGTGGTAAATCATCACGATAGTTTACGGCTGACCTATACTCAAACCGATGCAGGCTGGGAGCAACGTTATGGTGAACCTGTTTCTGATGTGGCCACTATCGAAGTAGATGTCTCGGCACAGCCTCACCCTCAAGAAACCGTTGCTAAAACAATTGCCAAACTTCAGACCCAGCTTGACTTAACCAAAGGAGATCTTGTGCGAGCAGTTCTCTTTGATCTGGGTGACCGCCAGCAGCTAGGGCTGGTCATACATCACCTGGCGGTAGATGCCTTGTCTTGGCTGACGCTAATTCAGGATTTAGAAACGGCCTACCAGCAACTCAGTCAGGGTGAGGAACCTTCGCTTCCGCTCAAGACTAGCTCCTTTAAAGCATGGGCGCATGGGCTTAAAGAGATCTCATTACCTCAATCAGAAATTGACTATTGGCTCTCTCAGCCTGACTCCGCTGCTCAGTTAGGTGGTACTCCTCAGGCCGAAGCTACTGCTCGCACTGTTTCTCAACAGTTAAGTGATGACCTGACTCAAACCTTTCTGCAAACGTCTAGAACGCGTCCTCAGGAACTGTTGTTAGCGGCTTTGACCTTAGCTGTCAAACAACATACTGAACAACCTACGGTGCAAGTTGCCCTGGAAGGTCATGGACGAGAAGAATCTATCATTTCCAATATGCGCCTGGTGCGCACTGTCGGCTGGTTTACATCACTTTTTCCGGTCACACTGACGGCCCAAGCTGATCCTAATGAGACACTGAGATCTGTAAAAACGACTCTAGAACAGATTCCTCAAAATGGTATTGGGTACGGTATTTTGCGCTATCTCGGAGATGCGGAGGCTGCTAAACAGCCCCAGCCTGAGATTTTATTTAACTATCTTGGAACTTTAGAGCAGCTATTGCCACCCAACTCTATGTTCCGATTTTCTCAGCCATTACAGGTATCTCGAAGTCCGAGACAGATGCGATCGCACCCCCTCGACATCAGCGCCTTTATTAGAGAAGGCCAGCTCCATATTGATTGGTGCTACAGCGGTCTAGGCGACTCTGCAGCCCAGGCACTCGCTGATGGTGTAATGCAGCATCTCCAAACACTTCTGGAGGGACCAGGCAACAAGGTAACAGCTGCAGACTTTCCCCTGGCAAAGCTTAACAGCAAAAAGCTCGATAAGCTTTCAGCTTTGTTAAATAAGGCCGATCGTGCAGGAGGTCAGGGTTAATGGAAAATGTTGCCGATATCTATACGCTCTCGCCGGTACAGCTAGGTATGTTGTTTCACACCCTGGCCGATACCCAGGCTGGTGTTTATGTGAATCAATACACCTGTAAGCTGAGCGGTGATCTCCAGATAGAACTCCTACAGCAGGCGTGGCAACAGACGGTGGCACGGCATCCGGTTTTACGCACGGCATTTCTGTGGGACGGGTTGGATGAGCCACTACAGGTGGTTCGTGAGCAGGTAGATGTACCCTGGCGGTTATTGGACTGGCGTGGGGTAACGGATGTTGAGCAGATGGCTAAGTTGGAGGAGTTTTTGGGGTGCGATCGCACCCAAGGCTTTCACCTAGACCAGGCTCCACTGCTACGCCTCACCCTAATTCACCTACGCGACAACGTCCATCAGTTTGTTTGGAGTTCTCACCACCTGCTATTTGATGGCTGGTCACTGCCCCTCATTTGGCAGGACATGTTGACCTACTACGGCGCGTTGCTTCAGGGAACCGTGCCCCAGCTACAGCCCACACGCCCCTACCGCGACTACATTGCCTGGCAGCAGGAACAGGATCCCAGTAAGGCTGAATCTTTCTGGCGAAAACAGCTTCAGGGTTTTGTTGAGCCCACACCGCTGCCTGCTACTCGTTCTGCTGGCACATCTCAACACTACCAGCAACAGACACAATCCCTATCGCCGTCTTTAACCACAGCCCTTAAAAATCTGGCGCGACAGCATCGGTTAACGTTGAATACCCTGGTTCAGGGAGCATGGGCATTACTGTTAAACCACTACAGCGGTGAGGACCAAGTGACCTACGGTTCGGTGGTATCGGGTCGTCCGGCTGCTCTGAGCGGTGTGGAAACCATGGTGGGATTGTTTATTAATACCCTACCTGTGCGGATAAGCATTAAGCCTGAGCAAACTCTCATCGATTGGCTACGGTTGCGACAGCAACAGCTTTTCGACCTGCGACAGTACGAAACCACAGCCCTTACCGATATCCAACGCTGGAGTGATGTGCCCCAGGGCAGTCCCCTGTTTGAAAGCATTGTGGTGTTTGAAAACTATCCAGCGGCAGCAGTTACAGAACTGGGGTTTGATACCAGCGACGTGCGCTATTTGGAGCAGAGCAATTATCCGCTGGCGCTGCTGGTGGTTCCTGGTGAGTCATTGGAGTTGTTGCTGTTGTTTGATTCGGGCAGGTTTGAGGAAGGTGTAGTCGCACACCTACACACCCATTTAGAACTGTTGCTGACTGCCTTTATCGAACAGCCTCAAAGCAAACTGGCTGATCTGCCCCGTCTCACACCAGCAGAACAGCAGCAGCTAACCACCTGGGAGACGATCGACTATCTCCGTAACTTAACTATTCACCAACTGATTGAAGCCCAGGTACAGCAAACACCAGACGCTCTAGCAGTTGTGTTTAAAGAGCAAACACTCACCTATGGCGAACTTAATCAACAGGCCGATCAACTGGCCAATCTGTTTCGCTCAAAAGGCGTTACCCCTGGTGATCGAATTGCCCTATGCCTAAAGCCGTCTCTAGACAGAATCATTAGTATTCTAGCCGTGCTCAAAGCAGGCGCAGCCTACGTACCCCTTGATCCAGCATATCCGGCTGAACGGCTGAAATACTGCCTAGAAGACACCAACCCAAAATTCTTGCTGACGCAGCGCTCAGTTATCCTGCCGCATACCTCTGTTTCTGTTCTTTATTTGGATAGGAATGGGAAGGTGCAAGGGCAGGCACAGGGGCAGGTACAAGACCAGCCCCTACGATCCCCCTATCCCCCCATCCCCTCATCCCCCTCTGCCTCCCCTGCTCCCTCTGCCCCTCAACCTCAAGACATCGCCTACATCATCTACACCTCTGGCTCCACCGGCACCCCCAAAGGCGTCATGGTCAGCCATCAAAATTTGGTACATTCTACGACTGCTCGCACCCACGTTTACCCAGAGCCTGTGGGTCGATTTCTGTTGCTCTCATCCATTGCCTTTGACAGTTCTGTTGCCGGTATCTTTTGGACCCTTTGTCAGGGAGGAACTCTGATCTTACCGCCCGAGCGCATAGAACAAGATTTGCAGCAGCTAGCTGATTTGATTGCTCACCAGCGAATTACCCATACACTCTGTGTACCGACGCTGTATTCTTTGTTGTTGGAATCCGCTAATCCGCAACAGCTAGCTAAACTCCGCACGGTGATTGTGGCAGGTGAGGCCTGCCCGCGTACTCTTGTTCAGAATCACTATGCCAAACTGCCTGCTACGGATTTGTATAACGAATATGGTCCCACTGAGATAACTGTGTGGTGTACAGCGTATCGCATTCCGACGCAGATTGAGCCTGGACCTGTGGCAATTGGTAAGGCGATTCCCAACACGCAAATTTATCTGCTGGATAAAGATTTGAATCCGGTTCCCATTGGGGCCATTGGCGAAATTTATGTCGGTGGTGATGGGGTGACGCAGGGATATTTGAATCAGCCGGAGAAGACGGCGTTGTCGTTTGTGATGCCGAAGGGTGGGCTATGCCCACCCTTCTACAGGGGGCGATTGTATAAGACTGGCGATTTGGCCCGATATCGTTCCAACGGCACCCTGGAATGGTTAGGACGGTGTGACCGGCAGGTGAAAATTCGTGGATATCGGATTGAGCTAGGAGAGATTGAGGATGTTCTACAAGACCATCAAGCAATTCAGGAAGCCGTAGTTGTTGCTCGCAACACATTCCAGCCATCGGATGTCGATAGTTTAGTTTCTGCTCTTGCCTCTCTTCCTCTTGAGAAAACAGAGATATTATTAGCCAACGCAATGGGGGAGGGCTTTTAGCATGTTAATGAAGGAATCATGGCTAAAATACACTCTTGTTAGGGGGTTAAAAAAACTCAAGCTTCGACAAGGTAGCGCTCTGAAGCAAAAGCTGTTAAAGGAAGGGCGAACCCGCTGGTTAGATATGGGTAGTCGCCGGTTTGAAGACGGCTTTATGTGCTTAGACTTGGGCTCAGCTGATGGCCTATCTCCTGACCGTGCTGAAAGATATTATCAGGCCAATATCAGCCAGCTAGGAGAGGCCGATCGTGCGAAATTGGGGCAGTTTGATTTAGTTAGAATGCAGCATGTTTTTGAACATTTTAGCTTTGAGGAAGGGATAGACCTTCTAAAGTTCTGTTCTAGCATCCTTAAGCCAGATGGCTATCTATTAATCACAGTCCCAGACTTACGAATCCATATCAATGGGTATTTCACAAACTATCGTCACATGGATTATTTTGTGAAATATGCTCGGCGCAGAATTCCAAAAGATGCACCGCCAAGCTTTATTTTTTCATTCCACGCTCACCAATTTGGATATGCGCCAGTCGAAGAACCGGGTCAAGTCCATCGGTGGAGCTATGACTATGAGGGTCTTAAGTATCAGCTAGAGAGAGTTAATCAGTTTAAAAACATCAAACGCCTGGATTTGCTTGATCCTTGGGCTGCTGTTCCATTTACCCACAACATGCCCATTGAGGATCTGTGTGTGATTGCACAGAAGAACTCAATGGAGGGAGGGTAACTATGGCCCATATTGTTTGTATGACTGGAGGACTGACCGGCATTCTTAATGCCAGTTTTGCATTGGTGAAACAGCTGGAACAGGCTGGACATCGAGTCACCTATGCGAGCCCGGCTAAGCTACGGGAGTCGGTTACCGCCCAGGGTATTCCTTATGTACAGCTCGATCCCTGGGTAATTCAAGCAGGTGAGCCGTCAATGGGTCGCTGGCAAAAGTGGCGAACACACCAAGAACGACAGCAGCGAGCAGTTGATGCCCTCGGTGTGCAGAACTTTGTCGAGACTATACGCGAGCTGGCTCCAGACTTGCTGTTAATTGATATGGAGATGCATCCTCACATCATGGCGGCTGTCACTGGTCAGTTTTCTGTAGCATTGCTGTGTCAGTTTCTCTCTATTTGGAAGCGTCCTAATCTACCGCCCATTCATACTAGTATTGTGCCAGGTAAAGGACTGTCAGGACAGCGAATTTCCATTGAGTGGAGTTGGTGGCGCTATAGCTGGAGAAAATGGTGGGAATTCCAGCGAGAGCGCTGGCGGCGCATGGGCATTGATCGAGTCTCGATACTGCGCTGCTATGCCCGACAGATCGGCTATCCCTGGCGTAATCAACGCGATCAGTGGTTAGTACCGTATCCCCACGGCTCACTACCCATTCTCTGTTTTAATGCGCTGGAACTGGACTTTCCCCATGACCCTCATCCCTCTATGAATTATGTTGGTCCTATGGTTTTAGAAAACCGTCAGGAGCCAAGAGTTGAGTCAGCAACAGAAACGGCTCTTTCACAACTTTTTGAGAAACATACGTCTGGTGAAAGATCTCTTATATATTGTGCCTGTAGCACCTTTGTAACGACCGATCAGCGATTTCTTCAACAGCTGATAGAGGCCGTCTCGGCTTGTCCAGAATGGAATTTGGTGTTGGGCTTGGGGGGAAAGTTGAGTTCTTGTAAACTACCAAACTTGCCACCTAATGTTTATGCCTTTAACTGGGTACCTCAGTTAACGATAATTCAGCATGCAGACTGTGTCATCAATAATGGCGGCATTAATAGCATTAATGAGTGTCTGTACTTTGGTGTGCCGATGTTGGTTTATTCCCTCAAGCATTTTGATCAAGATGGGGATGCAGCTCGTGTGGCTTACCACGGTCTGGGGATTGCTGGCGATATTGTTCAGGATCAATCAGCGAAAATACGCCAGTATATTCAGACCTTGCTGAGTGATCAGTCCTATAAAAAACAGGCCGAGCGCATGGGTGAGTGCTGTCATCGCTATGGCCACCGCGCCGCTCGGGTTGTTGAGTCTTTATTGGATTCTCAACGGGCAGAACGCGATTTCTTAGCTGTTAGCAACCAGTGAGGAGGGGGTGCATCATGACAAAAGATAGCTATGGGGAACTACGTCAACGGGTGATGAAGCTCTCGCCAAGTCAGCGAGTGGCGTTAGCACAACAGCTGTCTCATTCTCCCCAACGGCTAGTTGCCTATGTGGTGCCTAAAACGAATGGAGATTCTCTAAATCCTTCTGCATTAAAGGATTTCCTCAAATCTAAACTGCCCAATTACATGGTGCCTGCGGCCATTGTTCCTTTAGAGACCCTACCGCGTACTGCTAATGGTAAGGTTGATCTTAACGCCTTGCCTGAACCAAAGATAGCTACCTCTAATGCAGGTGAGACTCCGCGCAATGCCATTGAAGAAACCCTAGCTCAAATTTGGCAAGATCTGCTGAGGCTCAATGCCGTTGGCATCCACGACAACTTTTTTGAACTGGGTGGAGATTCGATCCTGAGCATTCAAATTGTTTCTAGGGCACGAGAGGCTGGACTACGGCTAGCGCCTAACCAGCTGTTTGAACAGCCAACGATAGCGGAATTAGCGGCAGTCGTAAATATTACCCCTGAAGTGGCTGCCACCCAGGACGTGGTGACTGGAGAAGTACCCCTGACTCCGATTCAGCAGTGGTTCTTTGAGCAGGAGATGGAATCTGCACACCACTGGCATCAGGCAATGTTGGTGGAGGTGCCTGACGGGGTGAATAGTGAGATGGTGGAGGGTGCGATCGCAACCCTCTGGACCCACCATGATGCCCTTAGGCTGACCTTCCCTAACCAACAAATCAACGCTGATGCCAGCAGCCCACCACAGCTAGTTCAAATAGATCTCACACACTTGAGTGAATCTGAGCAAGTTCAGGCGATTGCTGATCACGGCACTAAGCTGCACAAAGATGTGAATTTAGCCGCAGGTGGCCTCATGCGGGCAGCTCTGTTCATGCGCGATACAACCCAACCGGACTGGTTACTGCTTAGCTTGCACCATCTGGTAGTCGATGCTGTTTCCTGGCAGATTCTTCTGGGTGACTTATCGACACTGCTAGGTGGGACTGCACAACTACCTGAGAAGACAACTTCGTTCAAGACCTGGTCTGAAACACTGAGGGCGGCTACACAACAAGCCAAAGCTGACTTTTGGTTAACCCAGGTGGAAGAGTCTCCCATCCAATTACGGCGTGATTATGATGACACAACATTATCTATAGAAGGAACAACGCAGACAGTTTCGGTTTCCCTGAGTGAAGAAGATACCCAGACATTACTCCAAACTGTTCCTGCTGTTTACAACACCCAGATCAATGATGCATTGCTGACTGCGTTGGCGCAGACGTTGTTGCAGTGGGTGGGCACAACATCAGGTACTGTCCGGGTGGAAGTAGAAACCCATGGTCGAGAACAGATGACCCCTGAGATCGACGTATCGCGAACCGTAGGCTGGTTCACGACTACCTATCCAGTCAATCTACAGGTGAGAAATACTAAAGACTGTAGGGAGTCCCTTAAATCAGTCAAGGAGCAACTGCGGCAGATTCCTGATCGGGGTATTGGCTATGGAATGTTGCGCCATTTAGGAAATGAGACGATACGACAGAAATTGGCTCAAGCATCTGACTCCGAAGTCTTGTTTAACTATTTAGGTCAGCAAGATCTCTCATCTGCAGGTTTACAGGTAATCCAGGATATTGATGTTGGCACGCTGAGGGATCCACGAAACAGGCGTGGCTATCTCTTGGAGATCAATGCCTGGGTCGCCAACGGACAACTGCAGGTCAACTGGCGTTATGACACCAAGATTCATCGATCAGACACCTTGAAAACCCTGGCTAATCAATACCGTAGTACTCTGAAATCTCTTATTGCCCAATGCTCTGACACAGACAGCGGCGGTTTTACACCATCCGACTTTCCTGACGCGGAATTTAATCAGACGGAACTAGACGACTTTATTGGCCAACTTACTGGGGAGGTATAACGATGGATAAGAAGAATATTGAAACAATTTATCCTTTAACTCCCCTACAGCAAGCATTTCTGTGGCATAGTCTGCAGACTTCTGTCCAGGGTGGATTAATCCATATGCGCTGCACGTTGCGTGGCGATGTGAATATCACCCTGTTGCAGCAAGCCTGGGACTTCGTCGTAGATCGTCATCTAGCATTGAGAACGTCGGTCCATTGGGAAGGCGTGAAGCAGCCGCTACAGGTGGTAGCGCGTCAGGCTTCTATTCCCTGGACACAGCTAGACTGGCGTGGTCATGCAGATCAGCAGGCAGCGTTGGCCGATTTTCTGGTGAAGGATCGGCAGCTAAGCTTTAACCTCAACCAAGCTCCCATCTCTCGCCTTGCCTTAGTTTGCCTGAGTGACACAGACTATGAACTGGTGTGGAGCTGTCATCACCTGATGCTGGATGGCTGGTCTGGGGCGCTGGTATTTAATCAGGTATTTGATGCCTATGAGACATTGCTAGCGGGGCAGTCGCCAGTTTTAGGAGCTGTTCCCAGTTATCAAAATTATGTACGTTGGCTGAAACAACAAGATGAAGCGGCAGCAGCAGAGTTTTGGCGCGAGGCATTAGAAGGCTATGGGGAACCGATGGGTTTACCAGTTTTGAAAGGAGAAGACAAGCTCAAAACTCAAAACGTCTTCCCACGCATTACTTTTTCTCCTGAGGTGACTGCAAAGATGCAGGAAGTTTTGCGATCGCACCGTCTCACCCTCAATACCCTAATACAAGGCATTTGGGCCTTACTTCTCCATAGTTACAGTAGCAATTCTGATGTTGTATTTGGTGCAACGGTCTCTGGTCGTCAAGCAGATCTAGACGGCGTGGAATCCATTGTGGGGATGCTGATCAATGTCTTGCCAGTGCGTGTCAAGATTGTGGCTGAACAAACTGTACTTGACTGGTTACAGACGCTTCAGTCGCAACAGGCGATGGCCAGTCGCTATGCCTATGCCTCGCTGGACCAAATTCAGGGTTGGAGTGAGACTGCGGGGCGTTTGTTTGACAGTTTGTTGGTGATTGAAAACTACCCAATACAGACAGCAGTAGCCCGTAGTTTGCAGGTGGAGAAGATGCAGTCCGGATTGGTGAGCACCTATGGGCTGACCGTAATTGTGAAACCGGGGGATGCACTGACGGTAATGCTGCAGGCAGATGAACCCTATAGGCAGGCGCTACCTATCCTGTTAAAGCAGTTCGAGCAGGCTTTATTGGCCATTGTTGAGCATCCGGAACAGTCTGTTGGTGAAATCGTGCCACCACAGGACCTGTTAGTGGTAGAGCAATCTCTTAAGTCTGTAGAAGACTCTGCAGTTAATCTCAGTCGGGATCAGTTAGAAGGCAGTTTCTTTGCACCAAGCAATCCGTTAGAACTAAAGCTCACTCAAATTTGGAAATCTGTTTTAGGGGTGAATTCTCTCAGTGTGGAAGACAGCTTTTTTAATATGGGGGGTAATTCGCTATTAGCAGTGCAGCTATTTAACGAGATGCAACAGCAGTTAGACTGTGCGCTACCGCTAGCAACCTTGTTTCAGGCTCCTAACGTGCGTCAGTTTGCGGCACTGCTCAGTCAAGACCAGCCGGTTTCTCAATGGTCCAGCCTGGTACCAATTCAAACTAACGGCTCTCAGACACCCTTGTTCTTCCATGGTGGCTCAGCAGATGCCCTAACTTGGGCCAGATTCTCTTATTTATTGGGAACTGACCGACCATTCTATGCTTTGCAACGACCTGATCTTGATGGTAGTGAGGTGACCCATACCACCGTTGAGGCATTAGCAACAGATTGCGTCAACGAAATGCGCATGGTGCAGCCAAAAGGTCCGTACTTGGTGGGTGGACACTGCTTGGGAGGAGCAGTCGCCTTTGAGATTGCCCAACAGTTACAGGCGGATGGCGAGGATGTTGCTAGCGTTGTGCTGATTGATTCCTATCGACCAGGGGAGTTACCTGAAACAGCGCTAATGAAGCTGCAAAGCCGTTTGCAATTAGGTGTTTTTTGGGTACGAAAGAATTATTACTACCACGGGGGATGGGAGAAACTAGCCTCGTTGCCAGGGAAGATTTGGCAAAAGCTAAGGTCGGTTGCAGGCCCCCCTACCCCTCCAATGCTGGGAGACTTTGAAACGAGTCAGGATTCTTCTAACTTAGTGAATTCTGAAGATAGCTCCCCTGTTACTAAAGCTTCTAATTCCGAGCAGCCCAAAACTCCCTACGAATATCGCTATGCTCGAGCGCAAGAGGCTAATGAGCTAGCGGCAGAACGCTATGTGCCCCAGCCCTATGCAGGACGAGTGAGGTTGTTCCGAGCAGAGATCCAGATTTTAGATTGGTATTTTGGCCGTGAGCTGGGGTGGCAGGTGGTCGCAAAGGATGGTGTGGAGGTGACAAAGATTCCGGGATTCTTTGGAAATTTGTTTAATCAGCAGGCGACACCGTTGCTGGTGAACCAGGTGAGAGATTATCTGTCGAAGTTGGAGTAAGGGCGATGTGGGTAAATTGCATACCTATATCAAAGGCTTGGCGATATCTGGTTCCCCGTCGTAAGGCTACGGTGTACACACAAGTACTGAAAACTAGCATTTTCGGTTGCCTCACCCCCTCTAACTCCTCCTTGGTAAGGGGGAGAACTGGAGTTTCCCCCCTTGGTAAGGGGGGATTAAGGGGGGTAATACAGGATTTTGAGCTCACTTCCGAGATGTGTATACACGGTGGGGGGGACAACCTAAGGAACAGTTTCTCTATACGAATTCATTCACACATTAATTCCTAATATCACACTCCTTACACACTTATGACTGCTCAACCAACTCGAATTCTACAAATAGTGCCTCGTATCTTCCCCGATGTGGATGGTGTCGGTGACTATGCGTTACAGCTGGCTCACCAGCTATATAATCACCACCAAATCCTGTCTGACTTTTTAGTATTCAGACCCAACCCCAAGCTACGACCCCAAGTAGATCAGTTCCCTGTACATCGACTCGAAACCCATACGGTGCAAGGGCTACTGAACCGTGTGCCAGAAAATATATCAACTATTTTTCTTCAATACAGTAATTATCCCTATCTGCGGGGAAAACTAGATGCGCCGATGTGGTTAGTGGATGCACTGAAGGTGCTGAAGCAAAGGGGGATGCGGATTGTGGTGATGTTTCATGAGTTACCGACGTTGCGCTATAAGCGGATTCGCTGTCCAAATTTTGTGCAGCGACGGGTATCCCGTGGGCTGGCTCAAGTAGCTGATGTGGTGGTGACCAACAATGTGGCATTTCAGCAGACACTGGCGCGATGGACGGAGTTGCCAGTGCACTGTGTGCCCAACTTTTCAACAATTGGAGAATTAGGGCAGGTGAAGCCGCTTGCTAAGCGTCAGCGTTCGTTGGTGGTGTTTGGCAGTAGCGATCGCACCCGCGTTTACCGTAACAATACGGAGACACTCAATCATATTTGTCACACATTGAATATCGACACCCTTTATGATGTGGGTCGTCCGGTTGAGTGGGACGATCAAGGATTGGATGTAAATGTAGTCAGAACTGGTTTTTTACCAGCGGCTGAGGTGAACCAGCTACTGGCTGAGTCCTTAGCAGGAATCTTTGACTATCGACGATTTCCTCAAAACCTAGCGAAATCCACAGTATATGCAGCCTATTGCTCCCATGGGCTGTTGCCGATTTGTAATGGCTATGGTTTAAAGCCTCAAGATGAGATTGTGGCCAACCATCATTATTTAGTGACATCGTCGCTACAAGCGTTTGCCCAACCATCGACGCTGCAGGCAATTGCAGATAATGCCTATACCCATTATCAAAACCGTACTCTGGCCCAATGTGCCATCCAGTTTGCCAAGTTGCTTCATCCGGTTCCATCTACCCAAGCCATGTATACTGATGAATGTACGGACGTCAGCATAGGACAGAGCCTGCCCCATTCTCCGGCTCCATTTTCTTAAGGGAACAAGAAGAACCGCCCTTAAGGTCATGGTCTTTTAGACAGAAGGATTTAGGATTTAGGGCTCATTCGTTAAGAAGAGTCTGTCTGCCAGCCACTTGCTAACCTTATTTTTATTGAGTTATGCATACACAAGAGGTCGGTGAAAGTGTTGATATGGGTCAATTAACCCCCTACCCCAAGCTGTTTATCGTGGGCTGTCCACGCTCTGGGACGTCGTGGGTGACATCGTTGATTGCAGGGCATCCAGATGTTTTGGCGGTACCCAGGGAAACCCATGTTTATCGGCTGGTGTATGAGCCGTTTGTGGAGATGCCAACGTGGACGTGGAAGAAACGGTTACAGTCTTGGAAAGGTATTTTACGGCGCTATGGTCTAAAATCACTGTTGTTTGGCTTTCAGCCTGCGGACATTTGGCGGGGAATTTTACGGGAGCATCAGATTCTTAATCGGCCTGATAGTCATGGGTTACATGGGCTGGTGGACTATGGGGACTTAAGGTCACTGATTAAGGCGATTCGCTCGCAGGTGCCAGAAACTAACCGTGGGCTGGTACAAGCAGAAGAGCTAATTGCAGCGATGTTTGATCGGTTTTTTGAGCAGCATGGCAAACCAGGGCAAGTAGTCTTAGAAAAGACACCAATGCACATTCGCTATGGGGAGCAGATCTTATGGCGTTTTCCAGAGGCTCGGATTATTGAAGTGGTTCGGGATGGGCGGGATGTATGTGTGTCGTACAATGCCCTGGCGAAGCAGCAACGCTGGGCGCAGATAGGTACAGCTGGCGCAATTCGACAGTGGAAGCAATGTGTGGAGTGGGGCGAACTGATTCGGGAGCGACCCAGTTTAAGTAACCGGGTACATACGGTGCGTTATGAGGCGCTAAAGGCAGACCCAGATAGGTGTTTACAGCAGATTTTTCAGTTTGCTAACCTGGCATGGCATGAACAGCAGGTTAAGGCGATTGTGAAGGCGGCGGATATTAGCCGGGTTCAACAAAAGGGCGATGGGCAATATGTCCGATCCGGTTTAGTGGGGGATTGGAAAGAGAAGCTGTCTGAGGCTGAGATTGCCATGTGTGATCAAATTGCGGGAGAGCAGTTAGTGCGGCTTGGTTATAAGGGTGGGAGATAACGTGTTTAAGAGATTGCCAAAAGCAGCATTAACCCAGGGATTGGATCACAGCAAAATGACCGCGAGTGCGCCAATTATCAAATTTTGCGGCGGCTGTTTCGGCAATTGATAAATCAATACCGACTAGCGCATCAGATTTGAGTACTCTCAACGCCAGAGCTTTGAAGGGAACTCCGTCAGTGGCGATTTCAACGGGGGTATCCATTGGCCATTGTCGGTCTTGTACAAATCGACGATAGTTGAGATCACCTTTTGAAATAACAATAGTTGAGTTACTCAGGGTGTTGCTAAGGTCGTCATTTAAAGCACTGAAGTGTCTGGGTTCACCCCAGTCTGCTTCAGCCTGGATGAGCAGTCGATCACAGTCCATAGCGGACCTCAGCCGCTGTCCCATTAGGCAAATACCTTCAGAAAGATTCTCATCAACAAAACGATTAAGGGTTTCCTCTACATCAATGGAGAGCGCATCGGAAACAAACATGGGCCATGGTTTCACATGAATGATCACCCGAATATTGTTGAATGATCTGAGTAATGCATCGACCATGACCAGATCCCAACAGAGCTCATGCCCAGCATTATCAGCGATTATATGAATGTCTCCTTTAACAGGATGCTGCTCTAAACAAGAGATAAACTCGTCGCTTTCGTCAAGTAACACACGATCATTCCATAAATTAGAATCACTTCGTGAGGTGATGAGTTGACTGTAGTCTGCTTCATTAGCAAACAATGAACAACGAATGGTTGCCTTTAGTAAATCGGTGTCAGATAGCTGTAAAATTTTTTCTAAACCGGAGTCAAGGGCTGGAATTGCTTCGGCTAGTGCCCTTTGACGAGTGGGCCAAAAGACATCTACACCATTATCAAAATAGCCCGCGATGGAGTTTAATCCGTGATAGAAGAGAAATTCTAAATCAAAAAACGATGGATCGTTCCAGGTTAACCTGCTTAGGTGATCAAGATAGTTTTCCCAGTAAGCTGTGGGGCAAGAGAAGATTTTTGTATCAATGGGGCTACCTTCCATAACAGACTGAAGCAGTCTTTGGGCAGCTTCTAATTGTCTATGATCCTGTAGTTGTTTTTCAATAGTAGACAGAATCTTGGGTAGACGACGGGTAATTGTATAATCGACAAACCCTTCACCACGGATGCGTTTGATGGGGTCAGGAGTATTGATCGATGTGTTCATGATTATCCTCGGATCACCGTCACCTGACGCTTGCTCTCGGTTTCTGCTACCTCAGTTGTAGTTCGTTCAGCGATGGGCCGTAATCCCTGACGCTGGTCAAAAATAATTAGCCAACCCTGATTAAGACCTAATCCAGCTAAATATCGATCTAACTGTTCTAACCCTGCTTTTAGTGGATCGGTTCGTCCTTGTCGCCACACTTTCAGTTCGATTCCCAGTATGGTTTTGCCATAGCGCAAACACAGATCCATCCGGTCGGTGCCGATAGCATATTCCCGTTCCAGAGTGCCGCCACCATTCACAACTCGATGTAAGAAAGCCATCATAACTAAGTGGGGGGCAATCTCATGATACGGAGCACTTTTAAGCAATGGTTCACCATGTTGTCGCCAAAATGAGAGAAATGCTTTGAGTAAGGCATCTGGCATGAGCTCTCCCTGGTCATTTAGCCAGGATGGAGCAATCATCGGTAATGAAGCTTGGGGCACTTTGGCCAGGACCCATGGTAACACTTCCCGATAGATGGGATTAGCTATGACGATGCCACCGCCATTGGCCAGGCTACATAGGCCGAGATCTAACACATACTGTAAATCTTCATTGGGAACTACGGGTAACGATTGCCCTGCCAGAATAGGTTCGATAATCGCTCTCACACGATCTTCTCGCAGGCGTTCAGCCAAACTATCCAGGTGGGTGTCTTGTCGTTGAATTAAAATTTCTTTGGCTGCGTAGATATGGCCAACGTCAATGGTTTGCTCAGGATTGGGAACAAGTTCTTCAACAATTTCTTTGGCTAAGGCATTGACTAACCAGGGTTGGCCCTGGGTTAATTCATATGCAGCCTGTATGGCGTCTGTCGTAAACTGTTGTTCGGTTTCTTCTGTGTGCTGTTGATAGAGCTGAAGGATTTCTGATTGATTGAAGTTTCGTAGGGTTAATGATTTAACCTTGATATTGAAGGGACTGGCTGTTTGTAAACGGTTACTACCACCTGAGGCAACCTTGTAATCACGTACATCTCTAAGACCGATTAGTGCCAGGGAGTGCGGGAAGTTTTTAGGGCGGCGGGGATAGCCATCACGTAGCTGACGCAACACACTGATGAGGGCCTCATCCATAAGGGCGTCGATTTCGTCGATGAAAACCACCAACGGTCTGGGGGACGCCTGACACCAGGCTTCCAGGGCGGCTCCGATGCGGTTGCCGTCTACCTGGGGCCATGGAGGTGGTTGTAGGTCTGGGGGTAACCAGGCTCTGGCAGCCTGTCGCCAGGATTCTAGGATATTAGTTACTGCTTTGTCTGGATCGTGGCTGAAGGGTTGGCCGACTTCGGTGGAGACCATGATGGCGGTGTAGCGATCGCTGGCGGTTAGCTCTTGGGCCAGGGCCAACATGGCGGTGGTTTTACCGGTTTGGCGGGGGGCATGGACGACGAAGTAGCCACGTTGAGCGATAATGCGCTCGATGCCTGGGAACCGTGCGGTGGGCGGTAACATGTAATGGATTTCAGGCTGGCAAGGGCCAGCCGTGTTGAACCATTTGGGCATCAAGGAAGCCCCGACGAAATGATACGTGCAGTATAGCAATGTAGACTGACACGTTAGCGTAGTGAATTCTTGAATTTGTTCAGATTACAAACGATTAGGGCTGTTGCCAGTTTTCTGTCTGTAGCCCAGGAACTCGATCGAACTCCCGTTGATTTGCCGTGACCATGAGAAGACTATGCTGTAGAGCAGTCGCCGCAATTAATATGTCGTAAGCCCCAATTGGTTGACCCTGCTCTTTAAGACGTGCTCGAATTTGGGCAGCTTCTTCAGCTTCTTCAATCCCCATAGGGAGAATAGTTATAGAATCGAGCAACGTAACAATTGTTGGTTCTATTTTCTGGGCACGCTGAGGATTGTTTAGCAGGCCATAACGCAATTCCATAACGGTAATCACTGAAACGGCTATATCGGTAGGGGCTGTTTGCTTTAGGCGAGTTTGAGTACCGGGCTCACCTTTTATGAAATCGCTGATAACGCAAGTATCGAGTAAGTATTGCATCAGAATAGCTCTGACTCGCGAGGTGGAAGCAGTTCACTTCGATAGGATTCGAAGGCAGGAAAGTCGGGGAATCCACGAAAGGATAGGATTGTGTCTGGCCATTGAGGCATCGGCACAGTTGATGCTTGGGTTATCTGCCGTAAGCCTTGGAGAATGAAGGTCTGGAGCGGAATATTTGATTCTGCTGCTTGTCGGACTAGATCTTGTTCGAGATCTGGCGGTAGATTGATCATGATTTGCATGGGGTTTCTCCGTCAGACTACTCATTGAGATTGACATAGAAATAGGATAGCAAATCTGGATTCGACGGTTTTCTTAGTGTTGGCTCTGGTGGCTTTTGATATTTTAGGTATGCAAAAGGCACTATGCATACGAGATTTTCATGTTTGGGGATAACCAGGCTCTGGCGGCCTGTCGTCAGGATTCTAGGATGTTGTTGCGGCTTTGTCGGGATCGTGGCTGAAGGGTTGGCCGACTTCGGTGGAGACCATGATGGCGGTGTAGCGATCGCTGGCGGTTAGTTCTTGGGCCAGGGCCAACATGGCGGTGGTTTTGCCGGTTTGGCGGGGGCATGGACGACGAAGTAGCCGCGTTGATCGATAATGCGCTCGATGCCTGGGAACCATGCAGTGGGCGGTAACATGTAATGGATTTCAGGCTGGCAAGGGCCAGCCGTGTTGAACCATTTGGGCATCTAGGAAGTCACGACGAAATGATACGTGCAGTATAGCAATGTAGACTGACACGTCGGCTCATATTAAAGCATTAGCTATTGGGCACGTTGTAGTACTTCTGATTCATCCAGAGGAGTTGATGGATGATGGGATAGGCAGAGTGAAGTTGCGACTTTAAGGGGTGGATTGATAGATTCTGAAGCGACATAGAATTGTCCTCGTTTAAGTTTTGCAATATCATCCCCATGTCCGCCACGCTGACGGATTTGATCCTGCACTACGCTGATAGCAGCAGGGGAATTAGCTCTTCCATAAAACTGATTAGAACAGTTTGCAATAATGTTGTGATCAATACTTTTTGGGGCCTGGGTTGCAAAAATAATACCAAGCCCGTATTTGCGTGCCTGAGCTGCAAGCCGATTGAGGCTAGATTTGCAGGGTGTAGATTGTTGAGATGGCAGAAAATCTTTGGCTTCATCAATAACTAGCAGGCCCCTCAACGGTTTATCCAATGGAGCTGGGTTCTTTTTGATCCAGGTAAATAGCGTCATTGCTAACTGATTAAGAAACTGTTGTTGTTGAGATAGCCCTGGCAAACCAATAAAGTTAATAATAGATAGACGTGTTTTTGATGGATTCTCTAGACCTAGTAGGATAGCTGGATCAAGGGAGGAGCCCCCCTGGCGTAAAAGTGGATTATTGGCAATTTCTGCATTCAATAGATCAGCCATTTCCTGGGCTCGTTTATGGGCATTTGTGATACCACCATTGGCTTCTTCGGGAAGTTCTTTTAAGAACTCGGCAAAGTATTCTAAATCTCCTCCGCCTGTACGAGCAAAGTGCTCTAGGGCATTTCGCAAAACTCCACGCTTAATCTGAGCTGTGTTGCCCTTACCCGAGGCTACAACAGCTTGTAAACTGTCGCGGGCCATATCAATTGCTTGACTTAGTTCATCGGCATCGTTAACCAACGCTGAAAAGTTGGGTAATGGGTCGAGGGAAAGTGGCCTACCGGACTCACGTCCCGGTGTCCAGATCATCACCTCAGTATTGTGGTGATAGTATTCAGCCTTGTATTGATCGTCTTCACTCCAGGCATCTGGTCGATTTGGCCATCGGTCTCCCATTCTGGCTAAATCATTGGCCCCATCAATCACAATGGCAGGGATGCCTTGAAGGGCAGCCTCTTCAACCAGTCGTCGGACGAGTACTGTTTTACCGGCTCCGCTACCTGCCAAAATTACCGTATGTTTGGTTAATGCTTCTAGCGGGATTGAAATACTATTGCCGATTTGTTTGCCTATGATTCGTTTACCTACGGGTAAGCCAGTAGGTTTGTTTTCGGAAGCTGACGAGCCAGAAATAGGCGAATCAAAGCTTGAATGATCTGTTGGGGTCTCGCTTGATGTTTCGCTAGACTTAGCACTGGAGGAAGAAGGTTCGGCATTACCTGAAGCAGCGCCTTTAGAGCTATCGGCAGGTTTCGAATTATCTTGACTATTAGTCGTAGGAATTGCATCGCCAAATAGCCAGGCTACAGTATCTTGCAGACAAGAAAGCTGGGAAGCAGGGCGTTGATGTTGTAGCCAACTATCAAAGTTAGGCAGGTTTTGCGATTTTAAATGATGCAAAGCACCCATAGTCTGTAGCTCTGCATTAGTTGGATAGATAAATATTCCCCCTGCCTGAGAAAATTTCTGTGTTAGCTGCTGTGTAGCTGCACCACCTGGAATATCATTGTTTTGGGTTCTAACGATCACCAATCGTCGAAAGCTCAAGGCGCGATCAATACCAGCAGTAGTTATGGCAGCTTTTAATCGAGCTTTATAGGCAGAATGATGTGTACGCTGGAGGGCTCTGAGACAAAGATGTTTCTCTCGATCTCCTTCTGCTCTATAGATCAGCCGAACCCGCGCATGCATTTGGGGATAGTTTCTGCCACCAGGAAAGTTAATATCTAGAGCGGTATCTATATCATCGGGAAGAGAGTTTTCTTGTTGAAGACAGTACCCAACCGTCTGTAGCCACTGGCCTAAGACAGTATCCTCTTTTTTCTCATTCAGTGCCTGGCTGATGTCGAACCGTTGAATCACTTTTTGAAATTCTTGTTCAACAGCATGATATCTATTTGATGGTGGATTGATCGGGCTATTTTCTTCAAATGAGCGTAATTCGGTAATTTTTTGAGCCGTTAAAGAACTCTGACGATGCTGCTCACACCGTTGCAAAATTTCCCTAGGGAATATCCCTTTTTGCGTGGCATCTGCAAAAAAATTAGGATGAAATGGCCAGGTTGAATAGGGGACATCTAAACTATTCTGATAAGCTGCCCTTAGGCGAGATTCTACTAATTGAGATGCTATAGTTTGTTGAGTGATTTCCATTAAAACTGTTGGACGTTGAAATCTATCACGAAATGATTGAACAACTTCTTCTGTAAGGATTTTCCAAGTAACGTCCAGACAGGAAATCACGGTCAGTGTACGTGAGGTTTTGTCTCGTAGCGCCATGAGGCCACCGCCAATTCCCTCAATAATTGATTTAGAAATAAGTTGTTCTTCTGATATGTGACCGTCTGTTGTCACAGATGTCGCATAATGGTGTTGAGCAACAATAGAGTCAATTTGATCAAAGGCCAAAACCCATGAAGACTGTAACCCTAAAATCCAAGATAGTCCTTCTATAATATCGCTCAATCTTTTACAAGAATTTGTTTTAAAGCGAAAATCTTTCTTGGCAGACTCTTCGATTTCTAAACCGCATAGCCAAGAGTAACCGATGTCAGACAAAATAAAATCATCAGAATTAAGCAGTACTAGGGCTCTGACAATATCCTGATATCGATTGGCCGCTTGATGATTACGTTGATTAATCGCTTTAAGTATTAACAGAATTCCTTTGTGTAGGGGAACTGCTGTTAAATTTGCCATTTCTTCAGCCGAGACATTGGCATGGCCAGCTAAGTTTAGCAAATATTGTATTACCTGTCTTAGTTGGAATTGAGGAGTTCCACCTTCACTTTCTTCACGAAGAGAACTGATGTAGCCTTGTACTGTTGTTTCCCAAAAATCATGAACATCGGTCATATCTACTAAGATAAAGCCAATACCCTGCGACGCTAATTGTTGACGAAGAACACCTAGAAAATGAGTTTTCCCTGATCCAGCTAAACCCGAAATGACCTGACCTAAAGGTGGCTCAGAATATTCTAATTTAGAAAGCCCAGTTACGGCAGTAAGAATCTTTTCACGTTCTTGTTGATGTAAACCCTCAATGTGAAACGCAGGTGTATCCCATATACTTCGTACATGGGTGGTCCAGCTAAAATCAACAGCTTGTAAGGCCTGTAAGGCTAGAGCATCGTCAATCATAGTTATTAATTACTTAACATATACAAAATAACGTTTGTTATCACCACCCAAATCAATGGCTGCTTGTTCATCTTCAGGTCCAATTTCTTGGGGGTCTTCCATGGATCTAAGTGAAACCTCACCAGCCTGTTGCATAGAACGCAGAGTATCGTTAATTACCTGAGGCGGTATATCCTCTAAATATTGGTGAATTTTGTAAAGCCGCGCTCTAAAATCGGAACTATTTTGAGTAATATTAATGTATGCTTCACGAATTTTCTCTTCAAGTGAAGTATTCGCCATTTGACTCTCTGTAGGCGTATCTGATGAAGATACTGTAGGTGCTAAAAAGTCTACTAGTGGAACATCGTTAGAACGCATATATTGTCCTAACCGCATGAGAAATGTTTGAAAAATTGGGATGGCTGTGGTTGCTCTAGGCGAAATCTCTATTTTAAAGTCTTCCGACTGAAAACGCTCTGACATCCAGTACCAGGCTTTTTCTTCCAGGACAAGATGGCTGGCACCCCCTCTTTTTTCAAGCTTGATGAGTCCCTTTTCGATTAACGGCTGACAGGTTGCTTTAGTCATTTTAGGTTTCACTTTTGATACCATCGGTGTGTCACCCGTCAGCAAAAGATTCAAGAGAACCAGCTCGTGTTTATATGATAGTTGTTCACTCATTGACGTACCTCACGTAAAGATCGAAGTTGCTGTCGCCGAAATCGAACGACATCGCGGATTTTGTCGATGGCTACCTCAGCATCTGACATAACTTCATCATGGGGTAGCCTCAACACAATATAGTCGCTTATGAGGAGTTCGTAGTCGCGGTTGCGATCGCGATTAAATCCAAATCGATTCCCATGGTGTCGATAGCCATCAATTTCCACCACAACACGCCCTTCTGGCCAGAGTAAATCGACCATGTAATGACTAAAGCGAACTGTTTGCAACCTTTGGTTAAATTTAAATAATGACGCTAATTCCGTATCTTGGGTTAGTAGTATAGCTAACCTTTGCTCTCCAGGACTAAAAGGGTGGGGCCTTCCCTGAATAGGAAAAATAGTATGTTTAGCTTCTTGAAGAGATTTAGTCTGTTGAGATGATGATTCAACAGTAGATAAGGTGATTGATCCATAGAGTATTGACTCTAGCTCATTAGATATGGCTAAACTCTCTGGAAGGAGTACTACAACACGTGAATTTGTATGATCAGCTATCCAAGTGACAGCTTTGGCTAGTCCAAATAAACAATGACTAGATGGCTGAGGATCTGTGATTGCAAGAATAAGCCCATCTAATTCAAGGGCAAAAGCGAGTTGAGTTAACTGTAGATTATGGGAAAAATTCCTCAGAAAGGGTATCTTCTGCTGTTGACATGCCTGTACCGCAGTCTTGAGCCAAGGTAAAGATATATTGTCACGGGTTGCTTGCAAGGCAGAACATGAATACCTATTCATTAAGGCATCCGTTGCTAATGCTCCAGATTCTACAAATAACTCATCTTGTTGATACCAATCAGGCCATAACTCAAAAGAAACTTTCGCTAGAGTTTCTACAACATCAGCAATGACCTGGCTCTGATTAGGTAGTAAATCCCAAATATGTGTTACAACTCGTTGCCAATGCATATCATTGACAGCCGCAAATATGTGAGCGATATCACCTGTGGCGTTCTTGCATAGAACGGTTTGAACCTGCCTTGGAGAGAGCAGTTTCAGGGCATCACTTAATGACTTTTGATGAGACATTAGACCTGAATACTACATCTACAATGAAGTCTATACAGTATTTAGTACAACGTTTCAGAAAATTTTGATGCCGTATTTTTACTGTAAGAATTAATTATTTCAGCCAGAGACCATAGCGTACCTCAAATCCTTCAAATACTCTACCCTCCAGCTGTCAACAGTCTCACAACACAATGCCATCCCATCCGCCTGTAATTCCGATTTTGCCGCCAGCACACCATTCTCCAACCGCAAAATCACCTGCCCCTTCCCAAATATCCCTGAATCCACAACAACTTGCACATCATGGCAAAGATCACTTACCCCCAAACGACCTGACAACAATTACTGACGACGATAGAGTTCGACTTCGTTGGCCAGGATGCGGACATCGTAATAGGCCAGGAAATCTTGGCCGAGGAGACCGGCTGAAAAGTTGGGCGCGATCGCAACATGCACATTCATCGCGGCTGCCGACTGCACCCGAATCGACCGCACCCAACCATTACTGATCGGAATCGCCGCCTCACCTGGAATCTGCAAAAAGCCCCCTAGAGTCCCCTTAATCCCCAACATCGATGCCATCGTCTCGGTAATAATGGTGCGAGGCAAATCCTGCTGCATCAACATATCAAATGAGTGTCGATCATTAAACCGTACCTCAATCACCGGCATCCCCGACCGCATCGCCTTAATCGGCACCCGAATTAACCGCTCCGCCTCGGCCTCGGCCTTTTCTTGATCCAACTCCTGACGAATTGCCTCCGCCCGATTCGCGGCTACCTTCTGCGCTCGCCAATTCCCCTGATCTAGCCATAACGATGCCGCCTGCCGATAATCCGCCAACGCCTCCTTCCCAGACTGCACCGATGCTCGCGCATCATATAGTTCAGCTGATGGCTTTATTGCGATCGCATTCGAATAATCCTTAAACGCATTGTCCATATCTCCCAGCTGTTGATAGGCTTGCCCTCGTATCGTCAGCCGCTCTGCTGTCGCCTCCGTTTTGATCAACTCTGTTATTGTTGTCATTGCCCCGTAGGCATCTCCCAATGCCAGCCGAATTTTGGCCCGTTGCACCTGAACCATCGGATCTTCGGGAGCTAGCTGCTGCACCCTGGCCATATCTCGTGTTGCTGCTTCGTAACGATGGAGCTGGGCTTGGAGATAGGCGCGATCGCACAGGGCCTCTAGATGATTCGGATCGATTTCCAACAACCAATTTAGATCTGCCAATGCTTGTCTGAATAGACCTTGGGTCACTTTTTCCCTTGCCCGCTGCAAAAATTCTGTTGGTGACACCATGGGAGCTGGTGTTCCAGAGGTCTTTCCTGGAGTCTGGGATACCTTAGCAGTCGGTTCTACTGGCTGATTTAACTCTGTCTGTAGCTGATTCGCCTGCTCCAAGCAAGCGGTTGCGTTCGCCTTATCCTTTTGTGCCAGATATAACTTAGTGGCTGCCTTATAGGCGTTGATTGCTGCTTGGGGCTGACCCACCTGACGATACATTTTGCCTAATAATTGTTGCGCTGCTGCTAGCTGAGGATCTAGCTTTAATGCTTGCTGGGCATCGATAATGGCTGATGACGGTGTGGCGGTGGTGACATAGGCGAGGGCTCGTCCCAGGTACGCCTGCGCCGTTGGTTCTCGTTGGATGACTTTGGTGTAATCTGCGATCGCTCCCGCACTATCTCCCACCTGAAGCCGTGTCCGTCCCCGTAGTCGGTATGCCTCTGCCTGTTGCGAGTTGGCTAAAATTACCTGATCTAATAGGGCTAATGCTGTACGTAGTTCGCCCCGCTCAACACAATCCACTGCCTGCTGATAGCTCATTGTTGTTTTTATGCCAGTTGTTTTGACACCATCCTATGGACCCTACCAGGAGTCTGCCCCATTGATCTTAACTCGCTTAACCCTAACGCCACATGCCATGACACCATCTGCTCCAAAAACACCCGATTATCCTGAAAACTGCTAACGCGGTGCATCCCAGACAGATATTGATGCCAGAAATGCGCTGATAAAGAATTTGGTCAATTACCAGGGCAACGATAACCGCCTCAATGTAACGCTTTTTGCCAGGAAATCAGATAGGTTTATGGCTGACATACTATGGTGACGACTGCATTGGCAGTTGCTGCATGTCCAAACTGTTGACCCATGGCAAGAACCTCAGACATATCTCTGCTAACAACCGTAGACGAAGGGTTATCCTTTGTCACTGTAGACCAGCTCAAAAAGCTGCTACCCCTCTTGCCCAAGTCCGTTAAAGCTACCCGCAAAGCAGATCTAGTGGCCGCGATCGCAACCCAGCTAACCGGCAAATCCCTCAAAAAACTGTGGCAAGGACTCACCGAAATTCAACAGGCCGTTGTCGCAGAAGCCGTTCATGTCACTGACGGCACCTATAACGCTGGGTCATTTATCGCCAAATATGGTCAAAAACCCAGCTGGGGTACCTACGGATCCTATGGCTATCGCTCTGAACCATCGCCACTACAGCTATTTTTCCTACCGACAGGAACCTATGGTGCTGGTCTCCATATGCCCATTGACATGCAGGTTGAGCTGCAAGCCTACGTCCCAGAACCAAAACCTTTAGCCTTAAACACCCTGGAGAATCCCCCCAGTGGTTTCAAGGTAGTTGACAAATACTACGATTATAAAAATCGTCGCCCGGCCTCCCAGGAAAGAGATGTGGATGTGCGTCTGTGTGAAACAGAACGGCTGGCCCAGCAAGATTTACAAGCTGTGCTGCGATTGGTAAACCTGGGTAAGGTCAGCGTCAGTGACAAAACCTTGATGCCCACCAAAGCTACCCTCAAGTCTGTTGCCAGCGTAATCCAAGGGGAAGACTACTATACCGAAGCCGATGAAGAGCCAGACCTGGATTATCTAGACCCCATTGGCACCATTAAACCCCTGGCCTGGACGATGCTGCTACAGGCATCAGGGTTGACCCTCCTGGAAGGCAAAAAACTCAAGCTCAGTAAAACAGGCCAAAAGGCGCTAGCGGCCTCCCCTGAGAAGGCGCTAAAAACCCTGTGGAAGAAGTGGCTCAAGACCACCATCCTGGATGAACTGCGGCGGGTGGACAACATTAAAGGCCAGACGGGTAAAGGAAAACGGGGGCTGACGGCAGTGGCGGGACGGCGCAGTGTGATTGTCCAGGGTTTAATGGATTGTCCGGTGGGGAAATGGGTGACCTATGACGATCTAAAAGACTATTTGGTGGCCAGTAACCAAACATTTGAGGTGAGTCGTTATCCTGAGAACCTGTACATCAGCGACTCAAACTATGGTCGTCTATACGATGCGGGTGGGTACTGGAGCATTTTGGAAACAGCCTATATGCGCTGCTTTTTGTTTGAATATGTGGCCACATTGGGCCTGATCGATATTGCCTATGTGAATCCCTATGATGCGCCATCGCAAACTGAATTAGATCACTTTTGGGGAGGAGAAGACCTTAGTTTTTTAAGCCGATACGATGGACTGCTGGCGCTA
The DNA here is from genome assembly GCF_043421015.1 of Leptothoe sp. EHU-05/26/07-4. Lineage (NCBI taxonomy): Bacteria > Bacillati > Cyanobacteriota > Cyanophyceae > Nodosilineales > Cymatolegaceae > Leptothoe > Leptothoe sp. EHU-05/26/07-4. Next base: position 759,066 of record NZ_JAXSQV010000002.1, on the reverse strand, counting down.
CGGCTGACTCCCTTGGGAGCATTTTGTCTGGGTCTAACGGCGGACTACACAGCCCCAGAACTGACCACCGATACCACCCTGCGAGTCTTACCCAATCTCGATATTGTGCTGACGGGACAACCGCTTCAGGCGACTGAGCTGATGATGATGGATACGTTTACCCAACAAACCTCAGATGCGGTGTGGAAGCTGGATCGAGAGACGGCGCTTAAGGCCGCTGCCGAAGGGCATTCACTGACAGAATTTCAAGCTTTTTTGACGGAGGCCAGCGCTGATGGACTGCCGAATACGGTGCAACAGTTTTTTGAGGACTGCGTGGAGCGAACCACCAGTGTTCAGGATCGGGGTTTGGCGCGGTTGATTGAGTGTAAGGATAAGACCCTGGCAGCCTTAATCGCCAATGACTCGCGAACGAAAAAGTTTTGTTATCTGGCGGGGGATTGTTGTTTGGTGGTGCCGACGGACAAGGAGACAAGATTTCGGACGGCGTTGCGTAAGGTGGGGTATACGTTGCCGTTGGGGTGAGGTGGAGAAAGGATGAACGGGAGATGGGATGAGCTATTCGCCTGATAATGCGTTGATTATTCAAAGCGATCGCACTGTTTTGTTGGATGTGCATGCGGCCAATGCAGAACAGGCTCAGGCTGCGATCGCACCCTTTGCTGAACTGGTTAAAAGCCCTGAACATATTCACACCTATCAGCTCAGTCCTCTGAGCATCTGGAATGCACGGGCAGCGGGTATGGCCGTAACCGAGATGGTGGCGGCCCTGGAGGAAAATGCCAAATATCCCATGCCGGAGTCCGTGGCCCAGGAACTGGAAACGTTGGGGCAGCGTTATGGACTGACGGTGCTGCGACAGCATCGAGCACAGGGACTGGTGTTGCTGGTGGTGGATGCGGCCCTGGCGGAACAACTACAGCGTCATGAACAGGTGGGACCGCTATTGGGGGAGCGATTTTCGGACACGGAGTTTGCGATCGCCCTGGCCCATCGCGGTAGTCTTAAACAGGCTTTATTGGCGGCTGGCTATCCAGCAGAAGACCTGGCTGGCTATGTGACCGGTGATGCCCTCACCCTGTCTCTAAGGGAAAAAAGTCTCTCAGGTCAGCCGTTTAGTTTACGCTCTTATCAACAAAAAGCAGCGGATCTATTTTACCAATCGGGCCATGCCAAAGGCGGCAGCGGCGTGATTGTTTTACCCTGTGGTGCCGGTAAAACCATGGTGGGCATGGCAACCATGGCGGCGATTCAACAACACACCCTAATTCTCACCAGTAATCTCACATCGGTGCGCCAATGGCGGCGAGAACTATTGGATAAAACCAGTCTAACGGAGGACCATATTGCCGAATACAGCGGTGACCGCAAGGCAACGGGGCCAGTCACATTGGCCACTTACCAAATTCTTACCTACCGTGCCCATAAAGATGAAGACTTTTGGCATTTGGGTTTGTTTGACCAGCAGGACTGGGGGTTGATCATCTACGATGAGGTTCACCTGCTACCGGCCCCTGTCTTTCGCATTACGGCCACCCTCCAGGCCCGTCGGCGTTTGGGTCTGACCGCCACCCTGATTCGAGAAGATGGCCATGAAGGAGATGTGTTTGCCCTGATTGGTCCCAAACGCTACGATGTGCCCTGGCGCGACCTGGAAACCCAAGGCTTTATTGCCACGGCCCACTGCACCGAGATTCGGATTGCTCAGCCGGAGGATTGGCAGATGGACTATGCCATGGCTCCCCGACGGCAACAGTTTCGCATTGCTGCGGAAAATCCCCGTAAGTTGGAGGTAGTTAAGACTCTCCTAGAGAAAGAGGCTGGTCATCGGATTCTAATTATTGGTGAATATATCAGTCAGCTTAAATCCATTGCGGCAATAGTAGATTTTCCATTAATTACGGGAAAAACCAGCCAATCAGATCGGGAGAAAATCTATGATTCATTCCGTCAAGGAGATGTCTCTGGCTTGGTGCTATCGCGGGTGGGAAATTTTGCGTTAGATTTACCCGATGCGGATGTGTTGATCCAGGTGTCAGGCAAATACGGCTCACGGCAGGAAGAAGCCCAGCGATTGGGGCGGATACTCCGTCCGAAACAGACAGGAAATAATGCTCAGTTTTATACGCTGGTGTCATCACGCACCTGTGAAGAAGACTTTGCCCAGCATCGACAGTTATTTCTCACAGAACAGGGCTATCGCTATCAAATTGAGGTTCTCACCTAACTGCCAACCAAAAATCGTAAACGGACAAGTGCTCTAAAAATCCACTTCGTTTTCAGCAAGTGGATTTTTAGCCCCAAAATTCCACTTCAGCGAGGCAGCTCGTTGCGAATATTTCGAATATTTCCTACACTGGATCCTAAGATGTTAGCCCTAGCGGAGGGCCTAACCCATGGCTAGTTTGCCTTACACGGCTTATATTCCCCAAAATGATGATGCGCAGCTTTCTAAGGAAAGTAGTCGCATCCTTGCTGCTCATGTTAATGGCATCACACCTAATCTCAAAGTGGTGGAGCAGGATGGGACTGAGCAAACGATATCTATACCGGCTGCGGCCTATCGACTGCTGGTGGATGTGCTTACCCAAATGGCCCAGGGCAATGCGGTTACGTTAATTCCTATTCATGCTGAGCTGACTACCCAAGAGGCGGCTGACTTGTTGAATGTCTCGCGGCCTTATCTGATTAAGCAAATTGAAGCTGGGGCGATTCCCCATCATAAAGTGGGGCGACATCGTCGGATTCGGTTTGATGATTTGATGGCTTACAAGCAACAGGTAGATGAGCGAAGCACTAAGGCATTAGATCAGATGGTGGCGCTGTCAGAAGATATGGGTCTGTATGACTGATGGCCAGGGGTTCAACGGTTTTGTATGATGCCTGTGTTTTTTATCCTAATCATTTGCGGGATCTTTTGATGCAGTTGGCAACAACGGGACTTTTTGCTGCTAAGTGGACAGAGCAGATTCATGATGAATGGACGCGCAACCTACTGCAAAATCGTGCTGATATTGATGCTGATAAGTTAGAAAACCTGAGAAAGCTAATCAATCAGAGTATTCCCGACTGTTTGGTAACAGGTTTTGAGTACATTATTCCGTCAGTGGAGTTACCAGACCCTGATGACCGGCATGTGTTAGCTGCTGCCATTACAGCCAATGTGGATATTTTAGTTACTTTCAATCTCAAAGACTTTCCCAGTTCGGTATTAGCTCAGCATGACATTGAGGCACAGCATCCTGATGACTTTATCGCTGACCTGCTGGATTTGAAGCCGTTACGGGGGATACAAGCAATACAAACGATTCAAAGCCGATTGAAAAAACCGCCCGTTAGTTTTGATGAGTATCTAGAAATTTTGCTAAGGCAAGGATTGCCTGTAACGGTTTCAATACTACGTCAGTTGAGGGAGTATAAGAGCTAAATATTTGGCCTAAATCAATCTATACCTCCCCTGCTCTCCGTCCTCCTCTACCTCCCCTGCTCCCCCTCTCCCCTCTCTCCCCTACAGATCTGCTATAACGGAGGCGGCAAACGATTGGGTAAGCAAAGATGACGCCAGAGGAAGGTTATCGGGAAGCAGAACGGCGGATTGAGGTGGCGCGTCAGGAGGGGGCGACGGAGCTGGATTTGAGTAATCTGGCGTTGACAGAGGTGCCTGAGTCGATTGGTCAGCTTACTCAGTTGGACAAGCTTGATCTTAGTGGATACGGAGATTCTAAAAATCAATTGACGGGATTGCCGGATGCGATCGCAAATCTTACCCAGTTACAATCACTAAATTTCTCAAATAATGGATTAACGAGATTGTTGGATGCGATCTCAAATCTCACTCATTTGAAAGAGCTGAATCTCTCCAATAATCAATTGACGGGATTGCCGGATGCGATCGCAAATCTCACTCAACTGAAAGAGCTGAATCTCTCCAATAATCAATTGACGGGATTGCCGGATGCGATCGCAAATCTCACTCAACTGAAAAAGCTGAATCTTTCCAACAACAAACTGACGGAGTTGCCGGATGCGATCTCAAATCTTGTTCAACTACAATCTCTTTCTTGCCACAGCAATCAATTAACAGAGTTACCTGAAGCACTTGGAGCATTACTTTTACTTGAGGAATTACATCTTTGGAACAATAGAATTACTATATTGCCAGATTGTATAGGTAATCTTCAAAATTTAAGAAATGCATACCTTGATAACTCATTTGGTTGTTTTCCTTTACCTATTCTGCGGCTAAAAAAACTTACTGGATTAGCTCTTGGCGGGTCTGGACTTTCTCATTTGCCTGATGCGCTAGGAGAACTCATAGAACTAAGGACAGTTTATCTACAAAGAAATAAGCTAACTGATTTACCAAAATCTCTGGCAAATCTCACTCACTTAAATTTTCTTAATATTAACGATAATCCTCTTAACGAGGATCTGAATGCTGCAAATCAACAAGGAGTCAAAGAGGTTAAGCAGTATTTGCGATCTAGATTTGAAGGAGAAGTATTACTAAATGAAGCAAAGCTTATTTTAGTGGGTGAGGGTGAAGTCGGCAAAAGTTGTTTGCTAGGCGCATTACGCGGAGATATATGGGTAGACAGTCGTCCTACTACACATGGTATTGAAATTAAACCTGTAATTGTCAAAACGCCTGGGAACAAGACAGAGATTAGATTAAACGGCTGGGATTTTGGCGGACAACGAGTCTATCGCCCTACTCACCAGCTATTTTTCAGTTCATCTGCAGTTTATCTGGTGGTATGGAAACCACGGGAAGGTCCACAACAAGGCTTTGTCAAAGAGTGGATTACGCTGATTAAACACCGAGAGCCTGATGCCAAAATACTGGTAGTCGCAACCCACGGTGGCCCCGGACAGCGCCAACCAGATATTGATCGCCAGGAACTAATTGACCTGTTTGGCGAAGAAACAGTTTTAGGTTTCCACTATGTAGACAGCAAGACTGGGAAAGGAATTACTGAACTAAGAGAAAGAATTGGTGAAGTAGCTACTAAGCTCCCCGGTATGGGTCGCCTCGTACCCACTAAATGGCAGCAAATTAGAGAACTCTTGGAAGAAACTGGCAATACTCATATGCGCTATGACAATGTCATTGCCATCTGCGAAGAACAAGGCCTAGAAGGCTTTGCCGCCGAACTCTTTGTCCGCGTCTCCCATACCCTCGGCTACCTGATCCACTACCACTACGACACTGTCCTCAAAGACATCGTTATCCTCAAACCCGACTGGCTAGCCAAAGCCATCAGCTTTGTCTTCGATGATGAAACAACTCGAAACAACAATGGGCTAGTCGAGTTCGACCACCTCAGCCACCTCTGGAGTCATCCCCCCTTCGAAGATGAAACCGGCTATCCAAAGGAACTCCATCCCGTCTTCCTAAAGCTAATGGAACGCTTTGACCTCTCCTACAAAGTCGTTCTTGATCCTGCCGCACCTAAAACCAGCAATACCTACCTAATCGGTCAATTAGTCGATGACAATCGCCCAGAGCAATTGCCTGAATGGAAAGAACAGCCCGAAGAAGGCGATAACCAACAAATACAACTCTGCTGTATTGTTGATGATCGTGGCCAAAGTGCTAAGGCAGAGGGTCTGTTCTTTCAGCTAATTGTTCGTCTCCACAAATATTCCCTTGGCCGCAACAACTATGCCAACAGCATCCATTGGCAACGGGGCCTGATGCTCGACAACGACTACAACGGTCGCGCCCTGCTCGAACACATCGGCAACGATGTCAAAATCACCGTCCGTGCCGCCTATCCAGAACGATTTCTCGCTTACCTCACCGAAGAAGTTAAATGGCTGGTGGAAAGCTTTTGGGAAGGTCTCAATTGCAAAATTATGGTGCCCTGCATTCATCCCTGCGGCATGGAACAGCCCGGCACTGGACGGTTTGAAGTAGAAAAACTAATCGCCAGCAAAAAGAAAAAGCGGCCTGAGTTTCCCTGCCCTGTTTCCGGCTGTGATGAGTGGCAAGACATTGACCAACTGCTCAGCAATGCCCCGACTGCCCCCCCCCCATCAGAAAACCTGGGTATCGACCAGTTGCGCACCGTATTCAGAGACGAGCTGAAAGTCCTACGCAAAGATCTAGCCACCCACGATCGCAACGAGCAGCAGCGCTACCAAGCCCTTTCAAAAAATCAGCGGGCCATGCTGAGCCAGATCGACCAGCAGTTTGCCTATGTCATGCAAATGCTCACCGACGAAGCCAAAGATGGTCCCCGCCTATTCAGCTTTAAGCCCCTCGACCCAGGCTTTTTCGACCGTCCCAAATGGGTCAGCGAAAAGTTCCAACTCACCCTCTGGTGCGAACACTCCCGCCAACCATTGCCCATCCTTAATGACGGCAACCAACAGGGCGTCTACGAACTCGAACTTAACTGCGAATGGTTTACTAAAGCTGTCCCTTACTTCAAACTCCTTACCGGCACCCTCAGCCTGGTCCTCCCCGTCGCCGCATCCACCACCCAGTTTATGCTCGATGATGCCACCTACAAAGGCATCCAAGAAGAACTGGACCTGGGCCAAAAAAGCCTGGAGTTTGGCATCAAGAGTAGCGATATCACCGTAGACTGGCAAACTAAACGCGACTCCGCCGAATTTGAGCAGGGAGACGCTATTCGTGCCCAGGGTGCTATGCTGCGAGAACTCCACGGATTTCTTAAAGAAAAAGATCCTAGCTTTGGCGGGTTAGTGCAGGTACAAAACAAACGCCGCGAGTTTTTATGGGTACACTCCCAGTTTGTTGATGAATACTAAAAGGAAGGGATAACTTTTTCCCCTACAGGGTTACGGGTGTACACACATCTCGGAGATTGAACTGGAAAATGGCTCTAACTCCTAGATCTTGCACTAAGTTGGTGGTGAAGCTAAATCCCACGCCAGGTTCAAAACCCAGCGCTAATTGAGGGCTGTCGCTATAGGCGCAAGACTTCTCGCAGAGTAGCGATAAGATAGGCTGTTAAGCTCTGTGCATAAGCTTTCACCAATCTCTTAACCCCTTTAGTGGGTTTTGATCCAGCTAGCCTTGCGACTTTGAGTCCAAGGTGGGTTGATGCTTCCCAGCCAGGTGCAAGATATTAGTAACTCCTGTCTTGCTCCACTCTGTGACTTGTGTGTACGCCCTAGCCTACCTACGGTGTATACACATCTAGAAGATAATGTCCCAAAAAGTATACCTGGCCTGGAATTGCTCCACTCTGCGAGAAGCCGCTTTAGCGTCTACATCCTAAATCTTTCTCCTGGGAGCGAAGGACTTTGAGGCCAGGCCCCCCTTCTCCCTCAGGGAGTAAGGGGTTGGGGGATGAGGGTGAGGGCTCGAGATTTGGAGCAACTCTCCGACTTATGTATACACAGTAGCCCTAGCCTACAGAGAGGGATGACGGGTTGGGTTGGCTGTTCAAGCTACTGAGCTAATAGCGAGGTGGGCTGCTCAGGGCTTTCCTCCCTGAAACCCTCCTGTTCGTGGGGGCCTCAACGCCCCCACACCCCCTGCAAAAATTGGTGTCTTATCCCTTTTAGGCGGATTTGGGTGATCGGCGAGGTGATTACGCTGCTCCGCGTTCGCTCCACACCGTAAAAGAAAAGTTATCTCACTTTTCGAAAAACTAACCCATCTGCAAATGCCCCAGCCAGTCCACCCTTGGGCATTCTCTTAAACAGTTAAAGCAGGCAACGGAATTTCGATGACAAAGGTAGTTTCCTTTCCGGCTGTCGTATAGATCTTTCCATGATGCTGGTTGACGATGATTTGATGGGTTGTCGCCAGGCCTAAGCCAGTCCCTTCACCGACGGGTTTGGTGGTAAAAAATGGGTTAAAGATATTGGATTTAATTTCTGGAGGAATGCCTGGTCCGTTGTTCTTTATAGTAATAGTGACAAGTTGATCGGTAGCGTGGGTTGCGATCGCAATTTTAGGTTGAGTACAGGCAGGCGTCGTTACGGCATCCACCGCATTGGTCAAAACATTGAGAAACGCCTGGTTTAAATTTCTGGCATAGCATGGCACTTTAGGTAGTTGTCCATAGTGGCGTTCGATAACAACGGGCGTATGGGCTGAGTCTAGACGATGGGTTAAAAGCAGTAATGCATTTTCTAACCCCGCATGGAGATCGACCGCTTTGAAATCCGCTTTGTCTTGATGTGCAAAGGTTTGCAGTGATTTTATAATGTCACCAATACGTTCTGCACCAACCTGCATAGAATTAATTAGCTTTGGAAAATCATCTAGCAAAAAATCAAGTTCTTGATCGTCAATAACAGATTGAGCCTGTAGTTGAGTCTGGGTCTGGGGTGGTAAGGCTTGGTATCCCTGGCGATAAAGGGATATTAACTGGATCAAATTCTGAGCATAGTCAGCGGCATGGGATAGATTACCCTGTATGAAGGTTGCCGGATTATTAATCTCGTGGGCCATGCCCGCTACCAATTGCCCCAAGCCTGCCATTTTCTCGCTGTGCACTAACTGGACCTGGGTTTGTTTCAGTTTATTCAGGGTGTTAGTCAGCTCGATAGTCTTATTTCGTTCGCGTTGTTCAGAACAGCGTAGTTCAGCCTCGGCCACCTTGCGCGCTGTGATGTCACGAATCATGATGGTATAAAAAAGATCGTCAAAAACCTGTGTCTGGGTAACGGTTATTTCAAGGGGAAATAAATGCCCTTCAATATGTCTCCCTAAAATTTCATGGGGTTGTTGACTGTCGCTGGTTAGCTGCAGTAACCGTTTGAGACAGACTACTTTATTGTCCCAGGTACAGTTTTCCAAATAGACAAAGTGTGAAAAATTGTGTCCAATCATCTCTGACTTAGAGTTGCCAAAGATACGCTCAACTGAAGGGTTTGTGGTTTGAATCAGGAGCTGATCCACAGAAACGGATAAAATTCCTTCACCCGCTGTTTCAAAAATTGCTTCTGTTTTTTCAATTGCTTTTTCTAATGTTGTGACTACCTGAAAATACCACTGGGACAGTTGCCCTTCTTCATAAAAGGTATCGACTGGTATGCGTCGCGTTCGTTTACCCGTGCGTGCATGGTGACTGATGGTTGTATAAAAATCCTGTAGTGGGTTTCTAGCCTGGTGTTCAGTGATATTAAGTCCCACATACTCTTGCCGAGCAGTAACCCTGAGGGCAAAGCAACGATCCAAAAGTACCAGAGCCAATAGTGTTGCTGTAAAGCTCCATAGGCCACAGGCCAGGATTCCAGACACTTGAACTTTAAGCTGTTCTAGTGGGCTCAGACCTGTGTTGAGAATGACCGGATCCGCAAAAATAGCGACGGCTAAGGTGCCCCATATACCGGCCCCTAGATGGACGGGAATTGCACCAACGGCGTCATCAATATGCCAGTGCTCCATCAGTTTGGTGAGCCATAACATGCACAAACTGCCGACGCCACCAATCAGGAGAGATTCAGCTGTGGATACAGCGTGACAGTTGGCCGTAATCGCGACTAGCCCTGCCAGGGCCCCGTTCATGGTTGTACTAACGGTCAGGGTCTTTTGGCGAATGAGGGCTATGAGTATGGGGGTAACGATGCCAGCGGCCCCGGCTAATAGGGTATGGGTCAAAATGTTGGGAACATTATCATTCAACGCCAGGGCACTGCCCCCATTGAAGCCAAACCAGCCAAACCAGAGCAGCATTGTGCCGAGAAACGAAAGGGGAAAGTCGGAACCTGAGATACTCTGGTGCGATCGCTTTTTAGAAAACCGGCCCAAGCGGGGGCCAATAAATAAAATAGTTGCCAGGGCGCTCCACCCCCCCACACTGTGCACCACGGTGGAACCCGCAAAATCAATAAAGCCTTGCTGCCCCAACCATCCCAGCATTTCTCCCTGGAACAATCCATTCCAACTCCAGTGACCAAATAGGGGATAGATCAGACCTGAAATAATTACGGAGATAGCAATGTACCCTTTGAAACTAATCCGTTCAGCGGCTGCCCCCGATAAAATGGTCACAGCTGTGCTACAAAACATGGCCTGGAAGAGGAAAAATGCATTAAACCAGGCAGATAGTTGTTCTAGGGGTGGACAGTAGCTATTGTTACCTAACCATCCACCGTAGGATTGGCCAAACATGAGACCATACCCAATGGTCCAGAAAATGAGGACTGAGACACTGAGATCAGCAATATTTTTAATAACAACATTAATGCTATTTTTACGACGAGTTGCTCCGGCCTCCAGACACAGAAACCCTGCTTGCATTAAAAAAACCAGACCAGCGCTGCACACCAGCCACAATATATCTATTTTGCCGTGCATTTAATCAGTCAATAAAGAAATATAGCTTTGGTTGATTTGAGCAGATGCAACGTTTGGGAATATTCAGTGTCAGTGTTAATGCAACGACAGACAGACGCAAATGCATCTTGGGTTTGATTGCAATATGACTTGCATCTCATTCTATCTGTGATTTACATCAATATACTGTATACAAATTGTACGCTAGGTACTCAAATGCCGATAGCCTAGCGAAACTTGAGCACATAAATTTCAGTATCGTCAACTCAGTAGTGTAAATTTTGGCACTACCTGTTCTATTGCGGCCCACAAGCTCACAAAATACAACCAGCGCCGCCTCAAAATTTCTGCCCCCGTTGCTGCGGCTAGCGGTTGAGAAGTTGCCACAGCCCCCCGTGTTCCCAACATGACAGGACGAGCGGAAGCTTAGGGATAGGACGTAAGATCGAATAGTTACATGTTGGGGGGCGAGGTCTTTCTATGTTGGGCACGTTCTCAAGGCTATAACCTGCTGATGTTTGAGATGTATACCAGAGGGTAAAACTTAAGCGGATTAGGCAAGTAAGTTACAGCGGAAGAGATCTCTACACCTGCAAGAATCATTAGAGAGGGAATTATGTCGGTTAGCGATCGCAACCAAATCAAAACAATATTCGAGGACATCTATCCCGAAAACGCCAGGGCCAAAGATTCCGATGCCTATGCCGCCATGTTTACCAAAGCAGCTATACAAATGCCACCCCATGTTCCTGACCATAACGGTAGAGCCAGTATTGCAGCAGGATATGCGCAGCAGGTTGCCGATAAAGATCTAGTTCCCACACTCACCGCCGAAGAAATCCAGGTTATGGGAGACTTTGGCTACGTCACTGGCATCGCCATGGTGACCGTACACCCCCACGATGGCAGCCCATCGGTGCAAATTAAGTTTCGGGGCCTATGGCTCATGCAAAAAGAGCAGGGAGATTGGAAAATCCATCGTCAGATCTGGAATGAGAAGCCCCAGTAAATAGCCACTGCTCCGCTAAACCCTTTACACTAACAAGACCGGATCTGGCTATGAATTCTCCTCTATGCAACGCTTTAACCTCCAAATCTTTCAACGTTTCTGGACCATTGCCAAAACCTACTGGTTCAGCAATGAAAAGTGGAAAGCCCGAGGACTGCTGCTCATCATTGTTGTACTTCTCCTGGCCTATACCGGTCTTAGCGTTGTCCTCAATAATCAGCGGGGGGAGCTGATCTCTGCGTTGTCTGCCAAAAATGAATCCCGATTTTGGCAAACCGTTGTCATTTTTATCAGTGTTCTAGTCGTTTATGCGCCGCTGCTGGCAGGCTACACCTACCTGCGTGACCGTCTGGGTCTGGCCTGGCGACGCTGGCTGACTGGCGACTTTGTAGAGCGTTACTTTGCTGATAGAGCGTTCTACCGCATTAATCAGTTTGATCCTGATATTGATAACCCTGACCAGCGGATTGCTGAGGATGTTAAGAACTTTACTCAAGAGTCCTTGACCTTACTGCTGGTGCTGTCTGATTCAATTTTGGAAATTATTGCCTTTAGTGGCGTCTTGTTGGGAATTTCTAAAGAGCTGGTACTCTTTTTGGTGGGCTATGCCATTGTCGGCACCCTGGTCACAGTGGGTGTGTTTGGCCAGCCCCTGGTTCGTCTAAATTTTGAACAGTTGAAGCGGGAAGCTAATTTTCGGTTTAGCCTGGTGCGGGTGCGCGAGAATGCTGAAGCGATCGCATTTTACCAAGGTGAGACTCAAGAATCGACCCAGGTTAATAACCGATTTATGGCGGCGTTTGATAATTACAAGCGTCTGCTAGGCTGGGAGTTAGGACTGAATGGTGTGACCAATGCCTATGAATTTATTCCGTTTATCTTACCGGCTCTGGTGGTTGCCCCTGGCATATTCAACGGTGAAATCGAAGTGGGTAAGGTCAGCGAAGCCCAGGGGGCATTTATTCGCGTTTTCTTCTCTCTTAACCTGATTGTTGCCCGCTTTCAATCCTTGACTGCGTTTGGGGCGGGGATTGATCGTCTCTATGACTTTGCCACATCCCTTGGCCACATTGAGGAGCCAGAGAGTTCACCAGAGGAGAATACTCAAGAGGAAATAGAGCAGGCAGAGTCGGCAATAGTTGTTGCCCACCCCGTTATCAATCGTGAGATTGGTTTAGAGTTGACGCTACAGAATTTGACATTGCAGACGCCTAACTATCAGCGCACGCTAATTGAAGATCTCTCGTTGGCATTAGATACCCAAAGTTCGCTACTGGTGGTTGGCCCCAGTGGTTGTGGCAAGAGTTCGCTGATGCGTGCGATCGCAGGTCTATGGAACTCTGGCAACGGCACCATCGAGCGCCCCGAACTGGAGTACTTGCTATTTCTACCGCAAAAGCCCTACATGATTTTAGGTAGCCTCCGGCAGCAGTTGCTCTATCCCTATCCCGATATTGAGTTAAATGATGCCCAGCTCAAAACAGCACTTCAGCAAGTTAACTTGCCTGACTTAGATGAACGCTTTGGTGGCTTTGATGCTGAAGAAGAATGGAGCGATGTGTTATCCCTGGGAGAACAACAGCGACTGAGTTTTGCCCGAGTGCTGCTGCATCAGCCAAAATATACAATTCTCGATGAAGCCACCAGCGCCCTTGATCGTGACAATGAACAACAACTTTATGGTCATTTAGCGGCCACCAAAACCGCTTACCTTAGTGTTGGCCATCGCAAATCTCTGGAAGCATACCATCAATCTATATTACGACTGTCAGAAGACCATACATGGCAGCTGCAATCGCTGCTTGATTCCGTGGTCTAAGTCAGCAAACATCTATGGACAGGTGGGTTAGGGCAACTTTACTGAGTAATCTTTATTAAAGTCACCACAGACTTTATTTTGGCTTTGCCTAGGGACCCTGGCAATACAGTTAAATATACTTACGGGAAAGCACTTAGGTGCTAATCAACAGTTAAACGCTAAAACACTATAGTCTCAACCTAATTTAAGTCTCCATTAGAGTGTGACTACCGGGTGTCAAGTTAGATATCTGCCACTGTTTTAGTCGGTAGGATATCTTAGGGTGCCATAGTTTGCATAGTCGCATCGCGACAGAGGGGTGCATAACCAATCTGTCACTCGTTGTAGTGAGCTGTTGAGCATCTCAATTTAAATAATTCTGTTGGATTTAATGCAGAAGCAAAGAAGACTTATTTGTCTACAACTGCCTGGACGTATTTGAACAACTTGTTATCTTTAGCCTGGCTCGATTGCTAAAAACAGACGTAATCGTTGAGAACAACAGATTACTAAGCGATTGAACTGGCAAATACCCCAACACATCTGCCAAGTCAGATCAGGAACGGGCTGTCTGTTTTTAGAAATTCCCTGTGGCAAATACCAATTCAAATGACGTAATTGCGTCATGATACATGCTTTTTAAATTATTTATGTCAGGAGATTCCATGAATCGATGTTTAGGTAAAGCCTCTTGGCTTTTGATGGCTTCTGTTACGTCGGGGGTGGTTGCGATCGCATCCCCCGGTCAGGCCGCTAGTCTTGCGTTTTCAGAAAGCTTACTAGAAGTAACCTTTAATCAAGATTTCTTTGGTAGTGCAACAGATACAAATACGGATACTATTGCCATCGCCGAAGATGGTGAAGTTATGGTAGATGCTATAGCAGATGCTGCAGCTTTTAATGATGCGGCTGGTGCAGATTCATGTTTGTTCGGCTTAGGAAATCCTGGTGCCTGTAATGTCGCATTTAGCGAGGCGATAGGTGACGACGGCAACAACTATTTTGGCATTGGTGAAAGCTTTTCTGAAGTCATTGGTGACTTCTTTGTCGCCTCTGGCAACAGTTTTAGCTTTGACTTTATTGCCTCGCTGCTGCTCGAAACAGAGATTGATCGTCCTGATGTTGAAGCTGCCCAGGCAACTGGTGAAGTCTCATTCTCCCTCTATGGAGGTACTCAATCCAATTCTTTATCTCTGTTGGATACCTTTACACTCAGTGGACGTTTATCCACACTTGGCTCAGACGATAATTTCACTGAACCACAGACGAGCGGTGCGCTGACATTTGACACGTTCTTTGACACATCCTTTGGCGGACAAAGTGAGTTTGTCGATGCCTTTGTGGAAGGATCCTATAGCCGTAGCTTTGACACAGATACCTACCTACAACTGGTGGAAGTTAAAACCAGTTCTGCCTGTGTGGCAACGGCTGCCAGCCAGCAAGACTGTAAACAGTCGGTGCCAGAACCCACTGGTGTATTAGCTTTAATTGCACCACTCTTAGGCTTAACTGGCTTCTCATTAAAAAAAAGCTCCATGGCTAGTGTAAGGAGATCTTAATTGATTAAGAGATTGTCTCACATTATTTAAACATCTCTTCTCTTTGTCTTTTCCCCCTTTAACGCTCCTTTACTTTAAGGTCGTTGAGGGGGAAAATGTGTTTTGAGGTAACTTAACTAAGCTTGATATTGGTCAAAACTGCCAAAATGGCCACACTTGCTAAAAATGTCAGCTGCCGAACTAAATACGATATTTTTCCAAGAATCTGCCAAAATGGCCACATCTTTCTCAAAAAAAACAATATTGTATCTACAACAGCAACAAAAGGTTGCTTTAGACATCTTCTTTGGAGAGCCATACTCATGAATATCAACGATCTAAGCTATCTAGGTACTGTTTCTGAAACAACAAATATCTTAGGTGGTCGTCGTCGCCGTCGTCATCGCGGTGGATCTGCTAAAGCTACAGCTGATGCGGCTGCAGATGCACTGGGTAAATACACTAGAACCGATGCTTATGTAGAAACTAATGCGGCGGCTGGTATTGGCTCCAGTTCTTACGCTAGCTCCACATCGTATGCTAGCAATGGCAGACGTCGTCGTCGTCGTTAAGTTTAGCAGATTCTATTGGAGTGGATCTTTGATCTATTTCTAATTTGATCAGCTTTACCATTCAGCAATCCTAGTATTTGCAAGGATGGGAACCTTTAAGGCTCACCAAAAGATCAGGCACCATATTGTTCTTTTGGTGAGCCTTAACTTACAGATGCCCCATTGCGGTTGTATTCTCACAACGAGTGGGGAAATAGCAAGATCGTTTCACTGTTTGTACTATCTGTCTGTCGAGGTTCATTTCTCATCGTTGTAACAACTTATCGTCCGATAAGGAGAAAAAAATGAGTCAGTTGATAATTTCAGACCTTGATTTTTTCAAGGATATATCAAATCAGCTTTATATTCATGGTGGTTCTCGTCGCAGCTCTCGGGGTGTCGACGTTGCTTTAGATGCCGAGTTTGATGCTGATTTCGACGTCGATTTTACAACCTATGTTGGCCCCCATGGTACTCGCCGTGTTAGTGCTTTTGCCAGAGCCCTGAGGGGGAGTGCTTTAGCCAGTGCCACTGCAGTGGGGGGTCGGGCACGCGCCTCTGCTTCTGTTCAGCTGTAAGCTGATTTCTAAGGTTGAACAGAAGCCATTGTCCTTGTGTCACAATATTAAATCTAGTATTGTTCGTCTGAACATGGCTAGTAAGTTTAAGAGTCAGTCAAGTAACTGACTCTTATTTTTATGGGTAACAAAGCTATAAAGAGAATATCAACTTAAAATGAGACCTTTTTCTAAGGATAGTACTTAGACGTCAGAAGCTAGGAATCAAAACCTTACTGATTTAGAAGATGAAGTGCTCTATAAAACGGGCTAATAGCCTAGATTTCACAGGTAAAGAGCTATACCAAAGATTAGTAACGGCAACGTATAAAAAAACTCCTGCCAAGTTGGCAACATTCTCTTAGAACAGGTAGATATAGTATGCTCACCAATCAGAAACTTGGTTGGTGAGCATACTACAAAACTTGGAGAGAAAGATAATGTATATTTCTGATTTGAGCTATCTTGAAACAACAGTATCTTCCGATATCGTTGGTGGTTCTCATCGCCGTCGCCGTCGTCGTGGCGTCAAAATTAAAATCGATGTTGTAAAGGTGAATGCGTCTTCAAAAGCTAGTGCCTATGCATTCAAAGGGAATGCAAAAGCCACTGCAATTACTAAAGTTAGTGTTGACTAATCAGTAATCAGCACCTCTACTTTAATTTGCATTTGGCATCCGATTCTAGCGTTGTTGATTTAGAGAGTGAATCGTTCGTAAAACTTGCTAACAGTTGAGATTTAACGGATTGTTTCATGTCGAGATTCAACAACGCTCTAATTTTCTCAGGAGTTGCATAGAATAGGTCAATTTAACTATTTAGATAGGTTGAACAAGACCTCCGTGCTGCCCAAATCAGCTTAGATGTCAGAGCTCTACTCAGTCCCCTAAAAGAATCACTGTAATTCAGATGATGATTATTTCAGATGAATGCAGTGGTTCTTTTTTGACCTGATATCGTTAGCCAGTAAGCTTCAAGGCCTACCAACTGTATACAGCCAATAGCCGACAAGTTCAATATAGCTATGAGAATTGACGTTGTTGATACGCTTGATCAATTTAAGGAAATAAAAGAAGAGTGGGAATGGGTATACCAATCTGATCCTAAATCTCTTTTTTTTATTTCTTGGGTTTGGCTAAATGGTCGACTTAATTGCCATGAAGCATATGAACAACCTTGGATGATTTTAGCTGCAAAGGAAACTGAACCCAATCAAAATTATGTAGCTTTCTTCCCCCTCGTTATTAATACTGATGAAAAACTACCAGGTCAGCTATATAACGAACTATCAATTATTGGTGTGACAGATGCGATGCATATTCCTTTTATCTGTCTTCCAAACTATGAAAAAGATGTGGCTTCTGCTTTTGCTAATTATTTGCTACAGCATTTCACAGCATGGTCAACTCTAACCATTGCTAATCTTTCAACAGCAGATACTCGATCAAAGTTATTATTAGAAGATTTTCCTAAAGAAAACTATCTTGTTCAGGAACTTCATCACACGAGTGATGTTGACTCTATAGATAACAATATTGTTCCCCATATTCTGTTGCCTCAGGATTGGGATATCTATCTTCAAGAGAAATTAAGCTCGAATACACGTCAAAAAGTCAAACGCCTTTTAAGAAAAGTTAGTCAAAATGGTGAGTTCAGGGTAACGCAACCGACAGCTGAAACACTGGATCAGCATATTAAAGTTCTATTGAATTTTTGGGAAAAAAGCTGGTCGGGTCGAAAAGGCAATGAGCACTGTCGCAACATTTTAGAAAATGCTGATTTGAGTTTACGACGTTGTTTTGAATATCATTGTCTTTATTTGCCAGTTTTATGGCGAAATGATCAACCCCTGGGTGCCATTGCCAATTTGATAGATTGGCAGAAGAAGTCGATGCTTTTTTGGTTGGGGGGACGTGATGAGGCGGTTAAAAATCTCTCGTCAGGTTTAATTTTGCATGCATTGAGTATTCAGTTTGCTATTCAAAACCAATTTGAGGTGTATGATTTTTTGATGGGAAATGAGGCCTATAAATTTTCGTTGGGTGCTCAGCCTCAGCATATTAAAATCTTAACGTTACAACGTCGAGGTGAGTCACAGCGATCGCCTCAGCTTGATATAAGGACATTGCCTCAAGCCCTGGAAATTGCCTCAATTTATCACCAGGCGGGCCGTTTATCTGAGGCTGGGCAGTGTTATCGTCAAATTTTGCATACACAGCCGGAGCATGCTGAAGCTCTCTATGGATTAGGCGTTATTTGTCAGCGTACTGGAGATTGGCAAGGGGCTGAAACATCTTTTAAAAAGTTGTTAGAGCTTCAACCTGACAATCTCAAGGCATGGTTTAGTTTAGGGACGCTCTATCAAACCCAGGGGCATTTACATAGGGCTGACCAGACCTTTCGGCGAGCGCTTGATTTACCTACGGTACCTGTGATTACGGCAGCAATTTTCCATAATCTTGGCTACTTATTACAGCAGCAAGGTGACTGGGATGGCGCTATTGATTGTTATCAACAAGCTAAAGACCTACAGCCTGAATGTGTCGAGGCTGATGTGATTTGGGCGAATGCCCTGTATGAGCAAGGTAAATTGTCCTCTGAAAAATATTCGCACTATGCAAACCTCAATATGGATTTAGGAGACCAGCGACGTCAGGTAGGTGATTTGAGTGTTGCGATCGCATACTATCAACAAGCCATTGCCATGCAGCCTGATTTGGCAGAAGCCTCTTATTATTTGGGACTCACCCTTCAGATCCAGGGTGACGTAGACAACGATAATATTCTTGCTTGTTATCAAAGGGCGTGGCAGCTGAAACCCGCCTATCGGGAAGCTGAGGTTGCTGTTGCCAATATACTATATGACCAGAAACAGTTACCACCGTCAGAAAATCATCAATATGCGTTGGCTAACTATGAGCTAGGCAACAAATATCAGAAACAGCAAGAGTTGGAGGTTGCGATTTCATACTATCGACAAGCCACGCTGATGCAACCCGAGCTGTTGGAGGCCTACTCTCATCTGGCTCTAATGCTGCAGTTAAAAGGTGAGGAATCCTGGGATGAAGCCATTGCTTGTTATCAAAAAGCACTAAATCTTAACCCTGCTGATCCAACTGCAGATATAGGCATAGCGACTATACTTTATCATCAAGGCAAACTCTCTCAATCTGAGCAATTAAGGTATGCTGATAGGGCTTACACCTTGGGCAATTCGCAAAAGGAATTGGGTGATCTACAGGCTGCCATTGACTCCTATCGCATAGCCATTAGCATGAATTCATCGCTGACAGATGCTAAACACGCATTGCGTACCGCATTACAGGAACGAGATAATGTCACTATTAAAGTCAGCTGTGTCAAACAATAGTCAATAATTGTCCTTACACAGCTGATCCTAACTGGTGAGTTGAGCATCAACTTAAAGTCGGGAAGTATTGGTTAATTGATGAAGCCTCAGATGTATGTAGCCAGAAGCCAGGCATCAGTAAGGTTCTGATGCCTGGACCTGTGATTGAGTTGATACCCGGTGAGTTGATACTTTAGTTACTCCATTTCAATGTGGGCGAAACGGTTTGGCTTAACCATTGTTTCCAGCCACCTCTAATATTGATTTGAGACGTATCAACGGTCTTCAGGTATTTGAGGTCGGTAATTTTTTGCCCAGTGTTTTGATGCCCTGTAGAGCATTGAGGCATAGTTAGTGATTCTTGCAACGCTCTCTCTTGATGTCGATTTGCTTTCATTAAGCGATGATAGGTTCGATAGGGCATATATTGAAGTGGATTATGGCCTTCACCATAAAGAAATAAAACGCAAGCCCAAGAATATTTGCCATCAAGAATGGCCTCGATCACTTCATCAAACTCTGCTTTATTCATCGATTCCCTCCAGTGTGTGAGTAGTCATTTCAAAGCTATTCCGTCACGCTAGAATGGCTACTGGCACAGCTACTTGACTGGTTGGGAGATATGTCTACGTCTACCCATTGCTGATAACTTGTCTTCTCTGGGGTCGAATTATCCGAAATAATAACAGTGCTACTTGCCTCTGCAACCACCTGCCCGTTAGCAGTAATAATACGCTTTTTTACAAAATTTTGTCGTTTCATGGTCCAATTCTCCTAATTACATGGGTACTTATTAAATCAATCGTCTCGACACATGGTTATGTGAAGGCTGGATCCAATAGATTTGAATCCAAGTCACTATAAACTAAATGGTTAATCTCTTGTGCCAACCATTCATCAAAAAGCTCCTGAATAATCTCTTGTCGAATCTCCTGTGTTAACTGAGCTGCAATAAAGGCTTTAACCATAAACAGACTATAGCCAGAGTCTGTTTCAATTGGGCCAATAACGCTATCTGGGGGGGAGCCAAAAATAGCAGCGGCCACATGGGGCTCCAATTGCCATCGGCACAGCTTACCCTCATAGCCACATCGCAACTGACGGTCTAAATTGATATCATATACATGGGCCGCAGCATAGAATGTGATTTCCTTTTCCAGAATCTGATACCGTATTTCTGTGGCAATGTGGGATTCTTTGACTTGCAGCTGGTAGAGCAAAACTTGATCAAACTGAAGTCGCTTTTGTGAAAAATACTTCTCAACATCTGAGGCAAATAAACTTTCCTTTAGCTTTTTTTCTAAAAGGTTTGAATATATGCCTGCTTCCCAATCATCAACGCCCATTAAGTGGTCAGCTAGCCAAACAAAGGTGTCAGTCGCTTTTTCTAGGTGATACTCACGGCGAAGACGCTCCGCTTCAGCTTCAACATCTGAAGGGGTAACTGTTATATCTCTAATGCGAGCCCCATGCTGGATTACTTTTTGACTCAGTAGTTTTTGGTAAATACCTTTAAGTTGAGTTGTTTGTTTAAGGTAACTAACAATCTCTTCTGAGGTGAAATCAGCCTTAGAAAAATCTGTCATATGTCAGAGTCTTCCAGTGTATAGTCAGCTTAATGGTTTCTCTCGTTGAGAAGTGTAAAACTGATGAGTTTTTCCTATTTAGAATGCTAAGCCCACATCTATGGTTAATGGTGATGACCGATCATCCATTTAATCATGGGGCCGTGAATTCTAAGTTTTCTTGAGAATAGCTTGGTTTTAGGTAGATGTCAGGCCATTTTGGCCAACGGTAACAATTGTTACAAAAAGCAATAAACCCTTTATTCAGCTGAGCTTTCAAAAAGCCTTTGAATAAAGGGTTTGACCTATTTTTGATGAAAATCAACCAGATTAATCGTTGCCTGTTTATACGCTCAATTATTTTGGAGTAAGTGTTGCCTATTAGCCCCTTATCAATGAATTCTAATGGAGAGATAGTGGTTTGGAAGAATTCAGTTTGAACCGTGAACAAACGCTTCTAAACCCACCTCGGACAGACCGGTCGTTCTGATGACTGTCCTTTAAATAAGATAGGTCTGTAATGTGTGAGCCTGTCCCATGGGTAGAGTTTTGATGTTGGCTACCTGGGCTTTGGTGCGTGAATATTTTGGTAGACAGATCGGTCCTCTAGGATATCGATCTTAGGCTTCAATAGGATAGCTATCGGGCATTCCTAAGTGGGTGAACTGATTGAGAATAGAACATTCCAACAGTAATTCTGTCGTTTGATTTTCAATCCCTCGTGCAGACACCTCACCTGTGAACATAGTTTTGAGTCGATACATCATGGTTTCACTCAAAGACCGTCGATGATAGTTTATCTCTTCTTTCCAGGTAGACCGTCCCTGTTTGCGAATCGCTCGTAAGTTTTCATCTCGTGGATGCGGGGCCTGTTTGCGATTGCCATGAAACCAAATTTTGGCATCTTTGCGAGGGGGAATCGCTGCCGTTGCATCACGCTCATCAATGGCGTCATAGCAGTAGGTGCGGTCATACGCCCCATCGGCACTCACTTGGTCAATCTCATCGGGAATTTGGTCGAGGATGTCCGGGAGTATCTCGCCATCAGTGATGGCGTTCGAAGTCACTACGGCAGCCAGAATCTCTCCGGTTTGCTCATCGACACCCAAATGGAGTTTGAGCCAAGTGCGACGTTTGCTCACCCCATGCTGCCGGGTTTTCCATTCCCCGTCTCCGTACACTTTAATGCCCGTACTATCAACCACCACATGACGACTGCCAGAGGTCGGCTGAATCGGTAAATCAATCGGTAATGTCTGTTGACGACGTGACAATGTTGTATGCACCGGTAAGTCTACCGATACATCCATCAGTTCAAAGATAGACCCTGCAAAGCCAATGGTTTGACGTAAGGCCAGTCCATAGAGCACTTTGAAGGTCAAGAGTGTTTGGATGGCTAAATCGCTATAGTCTTTCGATGCCCCTGGTTTACCAGTCTTTTGAGTGTTTTTCCACTCGGCAATCACCTCATCACTGAGCCATAACGTCAGACTTCCTCGCTTTACCAGAGCAGCGTTATACTCAGACCAGTTGCGGAGTTTGTAGGTGCGTTTCATCGGTACCGTGTTTGTGTGGTAACTACACTTTACCGGCACCTACGGCTCCGCAACTTCTTTATTCACGCACCAAAGCCGCTACCTGCTGAATTATTGTTCTGTTTGCAGGCAATTTGCTGCTGTTTGAGTAAGCGATTGTAGGTACGACAGGGAATGTATTCTTTAGGATTATATCCCTTGCCCCGTAGCCATAATACACAGGCCCATGAGTATTTACCATCTAAAATGGCTGTCATGACATCATCTGACTGTTTATCCATTTTTGATATCCTCTATCTGTTGTTAAATGATTGAATCTCTATTGTGAACTGAGTATTTGTTTCACGGACATGCTCACATTAGTGAGCTTAAGGAGCTGTCAAGCGTCTAAAATGCCTTGATGAAAATCTTTATTACATCTACAATCTAGAGCCTATAAATTGATTCCACCCTTTTTTAACTGTTTGAAAGGATCGATCAAAATGTTGATGACTCGACGTCGACGCAGACTAATATCAACGGTGGCCGTTTGCCCAGGCTTGAAGTTTTTAGGTCCTTTTTCAGTTTCCATATAATGGCTCAAGAGAGCTATCTCAACTTCATAGACCTCTCCTAATTTCTCATCCTTGACGGCATCAGGGGCAACGGTCACCACGGTTCCATCGACTACGCCATAGTCTTGAAAAGGATAGGCATCAAACTTGATCCGCGCAGTCATGCCAGCTTGTACAAAGCCAGCATCTCGATTAGCTAGCTTAGCAAATAATATCAATGGAGCTTCCTTTGGCGCGATTTCTGCGATCGGTTGGCCTGCATCTACAACCTCATCAGGGTTCGCAATTTTGACGTTAAGAACGACACCATCCACCGGTGCTTCCAGAGTTCTATGGCCTAATTTAGCGTAGGCTCCCCGCAGTTGAGTTTTGATTTCAAGAATGTTAGCTCTCAGCTGAGTTGTTTCTACTTCTAGCTGTTGCAGGCGCTGCTGAACTTCTAATACGTGACGTTTACCGTCTGCCTGTTGGTGTTTTTGTTCTGCCTTTAAACGTTTGACTTCTGACAGCTGTCCTTGCAAATCACCCTCGTATTGGGTCATGGCTTGCTGTCGTGATAGAAGAGATTGCTCAGCATTAAAGAAATATTCCTGGGAGATTGCTCCATGCTCTTGTAGAGAATGCAGCCGCTGAATACGCTCTTGATGGGCCGTAATTTCTGTCTGAATTTGTGTTGTTAGTGCTTGTGTCGTCGTGGCTTTGGATTTAGCCTGCTCAATAGCTACTGTATAGGTCAGGCTATTGGCCTGGACACCTGCTTGTCGGGTTTGAATCTCTAAACGGGTTTTTGCCACCAAGGCTTGGGTTTGGCTAAGTTTGTCTTGGGCAGCTTCTAGGGCTTGTTCCAGTCGTTCGATTTCATTGCGGTCAAGCTGATCATCTAGCTTCAGTATGGCTTGGCCAGCCTGCACTGGCTCACCTTCTTTGACTAAAATGTCTAACACTTTACCCTGTTTAACAGGCATCACTTTATAGACTTCTCCCTGGGGGATCAACTGTCCGCGGGCAGAACTCACTTCCTCAATTTTTCCCACATAGGCCCAAATGCCAAATGCAATGCAAAAGGTAATACCGCCTGTCAGCAGACGGTAGGGCAGCTGCGATGGTGGGCGGTCCAGGGTGGATTGCACCGCGGGTGACCAGGCTGTGATGGCTGAATCAGGCGATGATGTGGATGTGGGCGCAGTGTTGGTAATGCTAGATACGTGTGTCATGGGTCTGCACTCCAAAAAAGGGGGCTTTGCATAGGGTCGTGACCATAGCGACCCGTCTCTTGATAAAAAAGAAAGAATAACGCTTAGTAACTGATGCTCATTACTGGGCTGGCGACTCAGAGCATTAGCTGTTGCTGGGCTAGATAGTAGTACAAGCCCCGTTCCGCAATCAGCTGGTCATGGCTGCCCTGTTCCACAAGGATTCCTTGATCTAGAACAAGAATGCGATCGACCTGGCGTACGGTCGATAGTCGGTGAGCGATGATAAAGGTGGTGCGGTTACGACTTAGCTGGGCTAGGTTGTGTTGAAAACGTCGCTCGGATTCGGTATCTAGTGAGCTGGTTGCTTCATCTAAAATCAAGACACGTGGCTGTCCTAGCAAAGCTCGTGCAATGGCTATGCGCTGTCGCTGCCCTCCAGAAAGTGTGGCCCCTCTTTCTCCTACCTTGGTGTTATATCCCAAGGGTAATGCTTGAATAAAGCTGTGGGCTTCGGCAAGCTTAGCGACTTCAACAACATCGTCAATGGTATAGTTGGGGCGATGTAGGGTGATGTTGTCTAGAATAGTCCCAGAAAATAGGAAGCATTCTTGAGGGACAACCCCGAGTTGCGATCGCAATGAATGGGGAGCAATATGACGAATTTCATGGCCATCAACCAGAATACGACCACTACTCGCATGATACAGCCCCTGTAGTAGGCTAATGAGTGTTGATTTACCTGAGCCGCTACGCCCTACAATGGCAACGGTTTCTCCAACAGGGACATCAAAAGAAATATTCTGTAGAATGTTACGCTCGTCATCCTCTGCATAGCGAAACGTTACATTGTCGAACTTAATGTGACCTTGAATAGATGGCAATTCCAACATAGAACGTTGGGTAGCTTCTTCAGGTTTAGCAGAAAAAATATCATTGAGCCGTTCTATGGAAATTGTCACCTCTTGAAATTCGTCCCAGAGCCCTACGAGAGCCAGTACGGGGCCGATGACACTGCCAATCAGCATGTTAAAGGCAAAAAACTGCCCAATGGTTAGCTGATCCTGGATCACCAGATAGGCACCGTACCAGATTAAAGCCGTACTCCCTAATGAGTGAATAACGCCACTCGATGCTTGCAATGCATTGGCCAGTTTTTGACCATGGAATCGAGCATTGAGTAGCTGAATTAAGTCATTTTCCCAACGCCAGCGAGCTTCTTGTTCCACAGAGACAGCTTTAATGGTGCCAATACCTGCCATCATTTCTACTAAAGTCGAATTTTCCTTAGCATCAGCATTAAAGATCTTGCGTGATACCCGTCGCAATAATGGTGTCGCTCCAATAGCTAGTAGGGCAATGCATGGAATAAATGCTAAAACCAATAACGTTAAATGCCAGTTGTAATAGGCCATTAAGGCAATATAGACAACCATCATCACGACATCTAACCAAACAATAACCAGCTGCCGTGTGAGAAACAGCTGAATCTTCTGTCCTTCTTCAACTCGTGTTGTGATGTCCCCCACATGGCGAAAATCAAAAAACTTTAAGGGTAGTTTTAATGTGTGCTGTACAAAACCACTGATTAATGAAAGATCTAAACGATTTGAAAAGTAATCTAGGAGGTATTGACGTACAGCCGTTAACCCAATTTGCCACAGACCAAAGAGCAATAGACCCATAGCAAACACATTGAGTGTAACGATACTACGCTGTACTACCACACGGTCTAGAATCACCTGAGTAAACAGGGGAGTTACCAAACCAACAATCTGAATTAGCAATGAAGTGAGAATGATTTGGCTAATGAGAGTGCGGTAGGGCCATAGTAATCTGATCAGATTACCCATCGATTGCTGACTCTCAGCAGTCAACGCTTGTAGCCGGTCAGTGGGGTCCAGGAGCAGAGCATAGCCAGTCCATCCTTCTAAAAACTCTTTCTGCTGTATCCATTTACGACCTTTGGCTGGGTCTGCAATTAAAATACGTTTAGACTGAATTCGATAGACCACAACATAGTGGTCTCCTTGCCAATGGGCGACAAATGGGTGTTGTTTTTCATGCAGACAATCTAAACTCGCCCGAACTGGCCTAGTCTCAAAGCCTACTTTCTCAGCAGCTCTGACTAGCCCTTTTAAGGACGTCCCTTCTCGACTAGTCCCTGCCAGTTCTCGTAGAACATTAAGACTGATCTGTTTACCCCAGTACTGGGCTACCATAGCCAGGCAAGCCACACCACAGTCTGCTGTACTTTGCTGCTCAATAAAAGGAAAACCTTGCCAGGGGTGGCGTCCTCGATAACGGGGTTGAGGAAACTCCACTAGACCTTGCTCAGAAATGTTCTCAGGCAAGCCCATTCTATGGGCAGGAGGCGTAACTGAATTTAATGTGGATGTGGAATTCAACACATTTTCAAGAGATATCCTGTTCTTAAATGATGGTGTTTCTACCGTATTTGTTTTGAATCCATTGGATAATGTAGATTCTACGGGGTGTAAAAACGGGAATCGAGCCCATTGTTTTTTGGGGAGGCTATAGATTGACACCGCTTCTCGGGCAACCCAATCAGTCGGAATCGGTTGGGGATACCCCCAACTATCTCCCGGCAACAATGGATTATGTCCATGGCGAGATGATTGAATATGGCCTGATCTCAACCAAAAATGAGAGTCATCGCCTAATTCAACTAATCGCTGTTGACAGGGGACCTGTTGCTGTTGACAGACACCGACAAACGGATCTAGCTCATAACTACTGAGCCCTTGGAAAGAGGTCATCGTCTTGAAGAAGATTAGCTTTTCGCGGTGTTGGGCTTGGGAAAGTAGATATGTCTTTAAATCTGGTAGCTGGTTAATCCAACGTTGGAAAGTGGTTAACGACATCCAAGCAATTTCAACATTTTCAGCGGCTACGACCCGATATGTGAGCTTGTGATCGTTTAATATTGGCTCCACCCCAAATGTATCACCGCGCTTTAGAGATTGCACAGGGGTGCCACCCATCACCTCTGCATCACTAACAATACGAGCACGACCATCACAGATGATATAAAGCCCTGCACCCTCTTCATGGGATAACGGAGAACCTTGAGGACCTTCCCCATAGGCAAAGAATTCATCGCCTATCTTGTATGTACAAATTTGGAAGGCTTGATTAAAAGCAGTCGGAATAGCAGAAGCTACATTAATTAATGCAGCAATATTAAAAGGTACTGAGGAGTAGTTCATCACCCAAATCCAAACGTGTGCAGGTAAAAACCAGGAAATTTTAGAACTAAAATTCTTAGATTTCCTGCAACAGAAATCTAGTCGCGGGACTAAGCAGCTTTAGGTTAGCTACCGATTACCCTTGGACCACAGCTGTATGGAACAAACATCTGTGTATTAGGAAATGAATTGAAAATTGAATGAACGTACGTAGATAAATATTGTAAGGTACTTTCTAGAAAGAAAAATCCTTTCCGACTATGGCGAAGCTGACAGGGAAAAATCATTTTTTATTATTACCGTTTTAGGTTAAATTGAAGTTTTTTATAAGAAAATGTGGGTTATTGCCATAATACGCGCAATAATCTCACTCACCACAGCAACAGTATATATATGAGACGCTAACAAAAAACAATATTGAATTTAAGTTGTTATTAAATTTAAATAAATAATTAAGCTGACGCTTTATCGAAGCATGTAGTATGTATTGCAATCTTCGCAAAAAGCCTTCCCCCAGACGGGGAAAGGCTTTTTTAGTATGTCCGTATTGTTGGTGGTAGAGCACAATACGCCTAATTGCTTAAAATCATAAGCACTATTGCCCAATAACTGGGTTTTTAACAACTGCCTAAGATATTCAAAGGGTTAGATTAAATGCGATCAAGCGAATTACTCTCTTCCCATGGAAAATCTTAAGAGATTAATATACAGGCTCTTATTTGATTTTCACTTCAATATTCCTTAGACATATTGATGCTCCCATCGCTTTTCGGTTGACGAACTACAGAAACTGAATGAAATCATGATCACTCATACTTGTTCCACTGCGAGAGAGCTCTCACAGTGGCTGATTGTGTATAGTAATTGCTCAGCAATCGCACTGTCACCGTACTCTTGTCTCAACTCAGTGTATATAAACTAAGAGATTTTTCCATTGGACAAAAGTTACTTGTATTCCCCTTAAAGGGTTACTTATTCCATTAGATAGCGCAAACGTATTTTTTAAAAAAAATAAGATTCAATACAAAAACCAACAACTATGATGATGGCTCAGTACAGTTTGTGACATTTTTTAATAAAACCTGAAATATTATTCTACCCTCAGGCACGTCAGGGTGCCTGAGGGGCATGCATTCACTACTTATGATTCTTGTCAACACCCAAAAGGTTACTTTCTTGAAAAACTCTAATAAAATTAATTTAGTACACAAAAGTTATCCACATAAGCGATATATGATAGTTCGTATATGCCCTATGGCTTACCCATATCTCTAGGAGCCCTATGACCCCTGATGAGATAGTTCATGTGCTTAATGCAACAGGGCAAAAGCAGTTGCTTCCCGTGCAGGAACTGATTTTACGCCAGTCTTGGGAAGGAGAAACCTATGCCAGTATGGCAGAGGAATTGCATTACGATGCGGCTTATCTAAAAAAAGTGGCGTTTGAGCTATGGCATTTGTTGTCGGATACCTTTGAAACTCCCATTAGTAAAGTTACACTGCGTCCGATCCTTGAACCACAATCCTTAGCCCCTCACCAAAAACAGTTTCTTGAGGACAGTCAATCTCTCCTTGGCAGGCAAGTCTATTTAACAGAGTTATGCTTCAAAAGTAAGTTTCCTGCTGGTTCTATTCCCGTTGGTTCAGCGCTATATATTAGTCATCCAACGATCGAAGACATGGCTTGTCAAGAGATAAGTGAGCCAGGAGGAATGGTGCGCATTAAAGCTCCTAGGAGAATGGGTAAAAGTTCATTGCTGCTCAGAATACTATCGTATGCAGCTGTTCAAAACTATCGGACTGTTTACTTGGACTGTCAAGAGATTGATGGTTGTCTCAAAGAGGATCAGACTAAATTTCTACGTTGGTTCTGTGCCAACATCAGCTATCAGCTAGATCTAGAGCCTAAACTTGATGATTATTGGGATGCAGAAATGGGGGCTCGTTTAAGTTCTACCCTGTATATTGAGCAATATATACTCAGGCAGCTTAAAAAACCGCTGGTATTATTTGTGGATGATGCGGATCTGCTCTTGAAGCATATTGACATGGCTCGTTGTTTTTTCTCAGTCTTGAGATCATGGCACGAACGGGCGAAGCGCATTGTTTCAATGCAAAATCTCCGACTAGTGGTAACTTATTGCTCAGAGTTTCACAGTTGTCTCGATATCGGCCAATCTTTATGCAACGTCGGCTTGCCAATCAAGTTGCCCTATTTTAGCTTGAATCAGATGCAGCAGTTGGCAGGTCGCTATAAACTACATGACTCGGAAGGTAATGCCGATATAGCTTGGCTTTCCTCATTGTTAGCGATGACAGGTGGCCACCCCTATCTCGTACAGCTGGCGTTTTATAACCTTTGTCAGGGCGCTGTTACTGTAAGGCAATTGTTACGCGATGCACCGACCCTGGCCAGCATTTACCAAGATCATTTGCGTGGTTACTTAGTGGCTTTGCAGTTGCGTCCTGAGTTAACCGCTGCTCTCAAAGACGTCATGACTGCGGAGCAGAGTACCAAAGTTGATCCGATGTTGGCCTATGAGTTAGATAGTATGGGACTCATACAGCTACAGGGTAACCAGGTAATACCTAGCTGTGAGCTATATCGTTTGTACTTTAGTGCGCAACTTTCGTAAGTCTTTCATAATTTAATAGCGGTTAACAGCTGAGTATAGCTCAGGATTAAGATTTTCTGATGTTTATTCATGTTCCCGGCTGGGGAGGCATCATTTAGTGACAGCTCTACCTAATCAGATCATCATGGCCTACGTATGTGAACTCAACCCTGGTCACCATGTTTATTTAGATAATCAGGGTGACCAAACGACTGTCACCACGACTATGGGAATGCCAGGACAACAGCAACAGGCTAGTAGCAGCATGACTACGGGGCCTTGGATTGCACCGCCAGAGGGATATCAAAATACCGCTGGGGCTATCGTTAAGTTGTTGACTGCCCAGGGTGAAACCTGTGTGTATATCCAGGGTAATAGCATTACCCTGGCAGGTAGTGAGGTATCTATGGTCGGTGCACAGCAGTTGTCGATGCGGCAAACGGTTGCTATGCCCACCTCATCTATGCCGCCGATGCCACCGATGACCATGGGGACGATGCAAATGACGATGACCCCGATGGAAATGCATATGGGGAATATGGAATTAAAGATGAATGCGGCTAATCAAGCGCCTCAACCTGCGGCTACTCGACAGTTTTGTAGCCAGTGTGGTGCCAAAGTTGCCCCTGGGGATAATTTTTGCTCTAGTTGTGGTCACGCCTTAAGCTGAAGGAGATTTTTCCAGGTCTTTTATAGCCACAGCCTTTCTGTTTAAACGGGGATTGAACAACTGTTTTTACAGAATGTGTATAAAAGGATAGTCTCGTATGCTACATCCTCTGTCAGCCTGGACTCTCTCAATTTCCAGACGGTGTTATGTGGCAGGCCGTTTGCCTCTGTTCTCAAATGCTCTCTGATGATTGAGATTGGATGACTGTGGTATTCTCTCGATGATTACCATAACAATTTACAATGGTGTTCAAAGTTTTAAGCGTTATTGTTCTTCATGGAAAAACGTAATGGTGATAACTGAACGCTGTTTTACCCATTAATGGCTTAACCTGGTATTAAATTTTTGCCAGATGTATGGACTTTTACAATTTGCGATACCGATAGCCGCTAATCAGTGGAATATGCGCTTTGAGAATGCTGATTGTGTTTAATTCCTACGATCCCGGAGATTTTTACGACGAGCTATTTGTCAGACGAGGGGTGCCTCGACCCGAGGCGGCACTATTGGTGAAGCGTATCAGTGACATTTCCATTGATGAGCTGATGCTGCGCCAACAGATGGCTCAGAATATGTTGTTTAAGCTGGGCGTAACGTTTAACGTTTATAACGATAATCAAGGAACAGAGCGAATTTTTCCATTTGATGTAGTGCCTCGCGTAGTGCCTCGCAATGAGTGGCAGTGGCTGGAAACAGGCTTAAAACAGCGTATTAAAGCGTTAAATTGTTTCTTGGACGACATTTATAATGGTCAAAATATTATCAAGGACGGTGTTATTCCCAGGGAGGTGATTGAGTCTGCAACGGGTTTTTTGAAGCCTTGCTTGGGTTTAAAGCCGCCGAAAGGGATCTGGTGTCACATCACTGGGACTGATTTAGTTCGCGATCGCAACGGCAACTGGTATGTCCTTGAAGATAATCTTCGCTGTCCCTCTGGCGTCTCCTACGTTTTAGAAAATCGACGGGTGATGAAAGGGGCGTTTCCAGCCCTGTTTGAGGCCCTCAATATTAACCCAGTGGACGATTATCCCAGTCAGCTACTCGCCTCCCTATTGCACCTGGCACCCGATGGAATGCCCGAGCCGCGAGTGGTTCTGTTGTCTCCCGGTATCTATAATTCTGCTTATTTTGAGCATTCATTTTTGGCTCAACAGATGGGCATTGAGCTGGTGGAAGGTCGAGATTTAGTTGTGGCAGACGGCTATTTGCAAATGAAAACCACTAAAGGGTTGCAGCGGGTAGATGTGATTTACCGCCGCATTGATGATGAATTCTTAGATCCTCTGACCTTCCATCCTGATTCTCTCTTGGGGGTGCCAGGGCTCATGGACGTGTATCGTCAGGGGCGGGTTGCGATCGCCAATGCTCCAGGTACCGGTGTTGCCGATGACAAGATGATCTACAGTTACGTGCCCGCCATGGTGCGTTATTACCTCGATGAGGCGCAGATCATCCCCAATGTTCCTACTTATCTCTGCGAAAATTCCCAGCAGCAGGACTATGTACTCCACCATCTTGATCAGCTGGTGGTCAAAGCCACCAATGCCTCGGGAGGTTACGGCATGTTAGTGGGCCCCCATGCCACCGATCCGGAGCGTGATGCCTTTGCTGACCAGATTAAGGCAAATCCTCGGGGGTATATTGCCCAGCCCACCCTTTGCCTCTCCCGGGTACCGGCTTTGGTTAACAGTCAGTTTCAAGGCTGCCATGTGGATTTGCGCCCGTTTATTTTGAATGGAGAAGATATCTACGTGAATCCAGGGGGGTTAACGCGGGTGGCTTTGAAGAAAGGGTCGCTGGTGGTGAATTCATCCCAGGGGGGAGGGAGTAAGGATACGTGGGTGGTGGCAGCGGCGAATTAAGTAGGTATATTTTTTCCCCTTTTGGTGGGTTGTGCCCACCCTACACTTTTCTTAAAAACAACTATGCTAAGTCGCGTTGCTGATTCCATCTATTGGATTAACCGCTATGTGGAACGGGCAGAAAATGTGTCCCGTTTTGTGGATGTTAACTTGAATCTGTTGCTTGATACCCCCATGGGTACGCTACAACAGTGGGAGCCACTGGTGGTAACCACGGGCGATCAGGAGATTTTTAAAGAGCGCTATGGTGCAGCGACGGCTGAAAATGTGCTGAGGTTTCTCACCTTTGATGCGGACTATCCTAATTCCATTCGTGCCTGCGTGAAATCGGCCAGGGAGAATGCCCGTTCGGTGCGAGAGATTATTTCATCGGAAATGTGGGAACAGCTAAATGAGTTTTACCTGATGGTGGAAGCTGCGGCTAAGTCCGATGAAGTGGCTGAACTCTATGCGTTTTACCCTGAGGTGAAACTTGCCAGTCACCTCTTTGCTGGGGTGATGGATGCCACCATGTCCCACAATGAGGGCTGGCACTTTGGCCGATTGGGGCGATTTTTAGAACGAGCGGATAAAACAGCCCGGATTTTAGATGTGAAGTATTTTATTCTGCTGCCATCGATAGCGGCGGTGGGTAGCTCTTTAGATAACCTCCAGTGGATTGCCCTATTGCGCTCCGCCAGTGCCTACGAGATGTACCGCAAATGTCAGCATCTCATTAATCCCAGAGGCGTTGTGGACTTTTTGGTGCTGCATCCCGAATTTCCCCGGTCTATTCGCTGTTGCATTTTACAGGCTGAGCAGTCTTTGAATAAAATCTCAGGCTCACCCATAGGTACCTGGCGGCTCAGTAGTGAGCGGCGTTTGGGCAAGTTGCGATCGCACCTCGAATACATCACCCTAGATGAGATTTTCCAAACCGGGCTCCACGAATTTTTGGATCATCTCCAGGATGACCTGAACCATGTGGGTAGTGCCATTACCGAAAATTTTTTTGGGGTCTCGGTCTTGGCTTAATGGGGATAGACCATTGTAGGGACGTTATATGTAAGGCCCCTACAATGGTGTGTTGATAACCCTGGTTAAAAACCCATTAGCCCTTAACCAACGCTCACCCTAAAACCCGCTGTGCGCTATCGCATTGTCCATCAAACTCAATATCACTATGTTGAACCTGTACAGCTAGGACTGCATCTATTGCGGCTGCAACCACGGGTAGACGGTAGTCAACGTCTGCATCAATTCACCTGTAAGGTTGCCCCTACACCTGACAAATCTACTGACTGGCTTGATTTAGAGGGCAATGTTTGTCGCCAGGTACAGTTTGTCGATACCCCTATCGCCACCTTGACCATCACCAGTCAATGTGATGTAGAAACCCTGCGGTCTAATCCCTTTGACTATCTTTCTCCAGACTGGGCAATGACGGCTCCCCTAGATTATCCCCAGTCTGTGCAGCGTCTAGTTGCCCCTTATCTGACATCCCCCTGTACCCATAGCCCAGCTGTGATTGACTGGGCTCAACAGCAGCTGCATCAGGTGGACGGCAATGTGGGCCTATTTTTGACCGGTCTTACCCAAACCATTTACCAAACCTGTACCTATGAAACCCGCCACCATGGCCCACCCTGGCCAGCGGGTGTGGTGCTGGCCAAACAGCGAGGGTCTTGCCGCGATTTTGCCGTGCTCTTTATGGCTGCCTGTCGAGCGGTGGGGCTGGCGGCAAGATTTGTCAGCGGTTATCAACGGGGCGATGCTGACCAAACGACCCATGAGTTACACGCTTGGCCTGAGGTGTACATACCCGGCGGTGGCTGGCGGGGCTTTGACCCGACCCTGGGTTTGGCCGTTGCCGATGGTCATATTGCCCTAGCAGCCGCAGTGGAACCGACCCAGGCCGCTCCCATCACCGGCAGACTACAGTCCGGCTATTTGGGTCAGAGCACCCTAACGGCAAACATCCGGTTAAATGTAGTGGATGGCTAGGCCGCAAAGCGTGACCTAGCCTGTGACCATGGCACCCACCCACTTCAGCCACGATGCAACGAACTGCCTGGGGGACCATTGCCTCCCTCTGGGGGATCCTGGCATCCCAGGGTCGTCCTGAGACATGGCCGTGGTTGTCTCACTGTGGGTAGCACTCAACTCCGTTCCATTCACTGTGAACTCCCCATTGACGCCTACCCTGAAGTTCAAGGGTTCGAGCAGACCTTGGGGTGACCCTGTCTCAGGGTTATTAAAATCATTCACATCGGCAATATTGATCAGTTTATTGTTCTCAATGACAGCACGATAACTGTCTTGGTTACGCATGAGCGGACGCGAGATGCCGTTGACCCGAATGAGGTTGTCTTTAATCTCAATGGTGCTGAAGTCTGTCTTTTTATGGAAACCAAATAAGCCCGCTTTTCTGGGGGTTTCAGTTTGATTGGCGATCACCTCGTTATTGTAAAACGAAAAGTTGTTATAGATGCCTTTATGCCAAACCACCCCCCTACCCGGGTTCACAATCAGATTGTTATGGAATTTTGTGGGACCGTTGGCGGGTTCTTCACCAAAGTTTGAAATTAAATTGCCATGATCTTTGCCAGTGTCAAAAACAAAAACATTATTGTTGATCTCAGCACCATTGCGAGCCCATTCTAAGGAATAGGAGCTAGTGAAGTAGTTATGGTGAATGTGAAATGTGAAGCCATCCTCAGGGATGTTGCCCCCGCCAAACTTTGGGATTGAAATGGTGCCACTGAGATAATTGTGATCAATTTCAACAAAACGATCGTTTTCAAATGGCAGCTCAATGGAAAAGTCTGTTTTGATGCTGTTGTTGGAGATTCTTACATTTCTAAACTGTCGGCCTTTGATGCCATATACATTGATGTTGCGCTGGCCACTTTTAGAAATGTCATTGTTGTAAATTTCGGAGTCTTTGAGATACGTTGCAAAAATCGAGCCGCTGGTGATGCCACTGTCCCCATGCCCTTGGCCACCCGCATCAATAAATATATTGTCATGAATGGTTGCATTCTTCACCTGAAACAGTCTAACGGAACTCCACAAAAAGTCCTTGAACTCCAGGTTCTTGAGCACCAGGCCTTGATTACGCCCACTAAAAATTGCACCATGAATCTCTGGCCCGGTTAAGGTCATATTTGTAAAGGAGACATTATTAGCGGTTTTCTTGAGACTAAACAAATAGGCATTTTGATCAATGGAATCAAAAACTGTTTCGCCATCGGGTAGTCCTTGGGTACCCACCTTAAATGAGCTTCTATTTTGTAAAACTGTGCGTCCACGACCGGCCCCCTTAAATACGATATTGGCCCTGTTGACGTTAAGGGTTTTGGCCAGGTCAAAAACACCTTCAGGAATGTAAAGTGTGGCCGTGGTATCGGCTCTACTTTCTGCCGTAAGCCAGTTAATGGCTGCCTGAATTGTTGTGGAGTCATCTCGACCGTCATTAGCAACAGCATTATCAAGCCCTGGATTGGCTTCAAAAACTTCCGGAGGAAGGTTAGTGATGTCAATAGTGGTGGATGATCTGGCGGTGCTATTGTCAGCGATTGTGACGGAACTGACAATTTCTGTAGGGTGACTGATGTGGGGATAGGCTGAGGTCTCAAGCCCTGACAAGATGGCGACAAGTATATAAAAAAACATACAATGGCTAAGTCCTAGATGATTGTGAACAGGCTTGCGTTGCAGAAGAGTAGGATTTTTGTAGACAAAATTGCCAGGCTATCTACTAGATCCTGGTGTTCTTAATGCATATCAGTAGAGAAAATAGACGTCTCCACAGATAAATTTTGCTGTTGCTGATTTAGAGTAGGAACCAGTCTATGAAACCGACTAACCGTTGGGATTTGCTCGATAGAATCCTCAAATTTGAGGTGTCATGGCGGACCTTTCTAAGGACGTGGGCACTGTTGGGCACTGTAGTGGTAGATGTCCCTTAGAAAACCCAAATTTGGTTGCTTGATTTTGGTTGCTTAATGTTTACAGGGTTTGCTGTATATCCCTTTGATATAGGTCAGGGCAGCTTCACAGACATTATAGTCACGAATAAGGGATTAGTGTGGTTGATATGGTGCAGTTTTGAGGTCCATTATGGATTGGCTATTTGATCCGCTGAATTATGATTTTATGCGTCAGGCACTACTGGCTGGTGTGCTCATCGGAATTCTTTGCCCAGTCGTCGGTACCTATTTAATTGTGCAGCGGATGGCCTTGTTGGGGGATGTGGTTGCCCATGCGGTACTGCCAGGGCTTGCGATCGCAAATTTCCTGACCATCCCCCTTCTGCTGGGAGCCTTTATCTCTGGCATTATCAGCACGTTTGTGACCACCTGGATTCAGGCTCAATCCAAGGTCAAGGTAGATACGGCCATGGCCATTACCTTTTCCAGCTTTTTTGCGTTGGGCATTACCCTGCTGACGATCCTACGCAGTCGTATCGGCCTTGAAGGGCTTCTGTTTGGCGATATCCTGAGTATTTCAATGGGTGATGTCTGGCAGATTGGCTGGATTACCGTCATCATTCTAGTTGCTGTCAAAATTTTCTATAAAGAACTCTTATTCTTTACCTTTGATCCGTTAGGGGCAGAGGCGAGTGGTCTGCCGGTTACCCGGATCAATGTGGGATTGATGACCCTGATTACCCTGGCGATTGTGGCTGGCATGAAGGCGGTGGGAGTTATTTTGGTGATGGCCTTAATGATTAGCCCGGCGGCAGCCGCCTCTTTATTAACGACTGAACTTCACTGGATGATGATGGTCGGTTCAGGCTTAGGTGTGATTTCTAGCTTGGTGGGTATGTATGTGAGCTATTACCTTGATATTCCGTCGGGGCCAGCGATTACATTGACCCTATTTAGCTGTTTTTTATTGACATTGCTATTTAGCCCTAGCCAGGGAATATTGACCCACCGTTTTTGGGTTTCTAAGCGCCAAAACAACACCTTAAATTGATACCCGATTTTTTGGACCATTTCTATGCCATCTCCATGGTAGGAAGATTCGATCAGAGAATACCTCTTTGTCATTGCTTCATTGCTGATTTAGGGAATGAAGCGACAACGATCAATATCTCAAGGCTTGAGAATTGATAAGGAGCGAGGCCATAACAAACTATCTCTAACAACAATTCAAGCTGAGTTGGTATCGACATTACAGTGGATTGCCATCAGTGCCTTCAGACATTGATGGCAATCTCTTCATGATTTCTTGTCCAGATCATATATCGATACCTCATCTTGATGGGAGAGACTATAATGAAACTAGTTTGTTCAAGATTTTTCTTTCTGAATATCGCCCTCTGAAAACTTGTTACAAGTCATTAAATTTATTTTTCTGGTTGTTCATTAATTTAAGATGACTGCTCCTTCCCTTCGATTACTGCTCTCAACATTGATTGACTATGCAGGGTTGCTTTCTTCTACGAGCCTAGGTATGGCAGCAGCCATCACTGCCTATGAGCGATATAGCGACAGTTCCCATCGTTGGATGCTGGGACGGTTTGTCTTATGTTTATCTCAATTATCTCAGTTTGAAAACTGTTTAGATGAATTAGAGCAACAATACGCAGCAGCCTTTTGGCCACTGAGCGTCATCTTAGAGCCTTCGGCGCAAGCGCTAGAGAATTTAGCGCCATGGCTAAAAAAACAAAACCGGTTTACGATTTCAGCCCTTGAATTTAAGCTGGCAGGGGCAGATGCGATCGCACCCCTGCTTCCCCATCTGCCACCCCACAGCGATCTCTTTTTTGAGGTACCCCTGGATGCGACCCTACCCGACTATTTGACAGTATTGCAAGGTAGCCGCGCGGCCATTAAGGTGCGCATGGGTGGGCCAACTGCTGCCGATTGTCCCAGCATTGATACATTAGCCCATTTGCTAGTAACCTGTGCCAATGGGCAGATTCCCTTGAAGGCGACTGGTGGTCTACATCAGCCCTTACGCAGCTGGCAACTGCTACCCGATGGCAATTCCGTAGAAATGCATGGCTTCCTCAACATTGCCCTGGCTGCTGCCTTTGCCTACGGCTATGGAGCTACGGCATCTGATATTACGACGATTTTGCAAATTAATACCCTGGATGACTTGATTTTTTCGGCTCAAGAGATTATCTGCCACAGCCCCCTGTGGTCACCGGAACCAGAATTATCTAACGTGGCAGGGCATTTGCCCTTAGAGATATTGGCAAATGTTCGCAGCCGTTATTTTCTAGGAATTAACGCTAATTCATTTCAGGAACCGTTGGCCAACCTTTACCGTTTAGGTTTACTGGGCAATGCGTTGGGGGTGCCATCCTATGCATTTTCTAGTTGATTTACCCGATATCTACCAATATCTAAAGGAATAAATCAACCTCTACCATGGCATGCCCTCAAAAATTTGCTATAGTTGCGATTGCCATACGATAACGATTATCATTTCTACCCATGCTAGAGGTTGAAAACCTGTCCGTTAACTATCGGGGCGTTTCGGCATTGGATGCAATTACATTGCATTTGCAACCGGGGGAGCTGGTGGGGTTAATTGGCCCCAATGGAGCAGGTAAAAGCACTCTAATCAAAGCCATTTTGGGGCTAACCCCCTGCCAGGGACGGGTGCTATTTTGTGGTGGACCTCTGCGACGACAGCGGCGACGGGTGGCCTATGTACCGCAGCGATCGCAAATTGATTGGGACTATCCTGTGACTGTCTGGAATGTTGTGATGATGGCCCAGACTAGAGCCTTAGGATGGGGTCGTCGCCCTGGCGTTGATGCTAAGCGGATGACCAGTGAAGCCCTTGATCGTGTAGATATGCTATCTCTCAAAGATCGTCCCATTGGTCAGCTTTCCGGCGGGCAGCAGCAGCGTGTATTTCTGGCCCGTGCCTTAGCTCAGCAGGCAGAACTCTTTTTGCTCGATGAACCATTCACTGGCATTGATAAGAAGACTGAGGCCGTGATGGTCGATATTTTTGCCGAACTCAGTGCCCAACGAAAAACAATACTGGTATGTAGCCATGAATGGGGTGATGATCTTTATCGCTATGATCGATTGCTATTACTCAATCGGCAACTGCTGGCCAACGATCGCCCCCATGCAGTGATGACCATGGACAATATCCAACGCGCCTTTGGTATGAATTCTCAATCGAGCTTTGGCACGCCTCAGGCCATGCGATTAGTGAGTTAACCAGCTCCGCCAATTTTTTGTAGGGCAAGCTCATGTTCATGGGCAGACCCCATTAACTCATTTGATGGATGAGTTCAAAGCGGCTGATTTAAGCTATCTAATATCTCCGTTACCATCCTTAAGATGTACTGTTTTAAGGGCTAGGTCGAGATGAGTGATCAACCAGCGATAACCGCCTATTTACAGACCTCCAACATTATTGATTGGCAACACCCGTCCATTGTGGAGCTGGCCGCTTTTCTCGCAAAAGGCCATGGAAAACCGACGGAAATTGCCCAGGTCTGCTTTCAATGGGTGCGGGATGAAATTCGTCACAGTTTTGACTATCAGTTAAACCCGGTGACCTGTCGCGCGTCCGATGTGCTGCGGCATCGGACGGGTTATTGTTATGCCAAAAGCCATCTGCTCGCTGCCCTGCTGCGGGCTAATGCCATTCCGACTGGCTTTTGTTATCAACGCCTAAGTGTCAATGATCAGGGTGCACCCTATTGTCTCCACGGGTTAAATGCCGTTTATTTACCTGAAATCGGCTGGTATCGCATTGACCCGAGGGGAAACCGTGGGGGGATAGATGCAAGGTTTATGCCCCCTCAGGAAAAACTCGCCTTTAGCCCGCGATTAACAGAAGAGACTGATTTTCCTGCGATTCTGCCAGCCCCGTTGGCAGTGGTTGTAGACGCTTTAAATAATTACCAAACTTGGCATAGCTTGCTGCAAAAGCTTCCAGATCTTTCTCCTGAGATGGCAGCAAAGTATGGACTATGGCAAAATCTCAGACCTCATCCCTCTAATTTTTAGGGTCTTTGTGTTCCCACTAAACCTCATAATTTCTTCATTTTTTACCGTTACATTAGTAAGATAGGCAAAACCATCAGCGCCATGGGCTATTCATTCAAGCCAATGGCCCCATGGTTTGTTGTTGCCAAGCGTCAATAGTAATGGGGCTAGGTACAATGGTGAGTCTACCCAATCAAAAACATATCACTATGACAGAGGCCTGTTTGCGACCGACAGTTTCCAACAAGGCTCTACAAGCAGCCGTTACCGATTTGCAGGCCGTCAATTTCTGGGTAGGGTGCTTACGCTTTGGTGTATTGGGAGTTGCTGTAATAGGCTGTATAACCTTGGCCTGGACCCATGCTGCTGGCCTCAGTTTCTGGGGATGGACTGTTGTCGCAGGTGTGTTTTATGCCTTCTGGCTGATCTGTACCCATGACGCGATTCACCATACACTTCTAGACTGGCCTGTTGTGGAAGAGACGCTGGCACGAATCATATCTTGGCCGATGCTCTGGCCCGTCGGTGTTTATGCAGAGCTGCATCGGTTACACCACGGTTGGAATGGTCTAGATTTACGCGACCCAGAGCGCATTCAATGGACTACCCAGGAATATCAGGATGCATCGCCCTTCGTACAGTGGTACATGCGCCACCAGTGGCTGATAGATATTCTGATTTTGGGTGGTTTAGGAATCATCCTTAAAACCCTCATGGGTGGCCGCAGATGTCAGGATTTATTACCCCGATTGAGATTTCAGTTATTTGCTGATTTTTTGGGCATAGGAATTGTTCAGGCTTGTTTAATTGCGGTTGTTATTCTTTCCCACACGAGTATTTGGCGTTATTTGTTATTTTGGCTTTGCCTAGAACGAGTTGTTGGCGTGATTGCCCAAACACGAGCACATTTAGAACACTATGGTTTATGGCAGCAAGTGGGCGGTCATCAACTGACGCAACTATATTCTTCTCGAAATTTACAGACGAGCCACTGGTTTAGTTGGTTAGTG
The DNA here is from genome assembly GCF_043421015.1 of Leptothoe sp. EHU-05/26/07-4. Classification (NCBI taxonomy): domain Bacteria; kingdom Bacillati; phylum Cyanobacteriota; class Cyanophyceae; order Nodosilineales; family Cymatolegaceae; genus Leptothoe; species Leptothoe sp. EHU-05/26/07-4. The sequence continues at coordinate 717,830 of NZ_JAXSQV010000002.1, read as the reverse complement.
GGAGGTCTCAACTACCATGCTGTACACCATGCCTTTCCATCGATTCCATTTAATCAGCTGCCCCAGGCCTATGATCGGCTTCAGACTGTGTTGGATGATCATGGGATGCCCGCAATGGAACTCGAACAGGGCTATACCCAGGCGGTGCGGCGATTGATGAATCGCTTCATTTTAATTCCTATGGCTGGGGGCCTCTCAACGAAGGATTAGGCCTGTTATTGCTTTTTATCCACCTATCTAAAGCCCCAACCAGGGGCTTTATTTGTATGCAGTCCCCGTATAGTCACTATCGCAGCATTTGGTTCGTTTGATATTCTTTGTGCACAGACGGTACTACGGGAAAAGAAGCGATACATTATGAGCCCTTCTAAACAGTTCAACTACACATTAAATCAGTCCCTGGCCCCCAACATTCCAAGTCGGATGCTGGCACGTCAGCAAAAGACTTTCACGGATCTTGATCTGTTTGCCCATGAGATGACCAGCATTTTTGATAACGATTGGGTGATGGTAGGGCGTTCGGGGGCGATTCCCAATCCCGGGGACTATATGACGGCATCCTTAGGGTCACGGCCTATTATTGTCATGCGTCAGCAAGATGGTGACCTTCGGACGATGGCAAACTACTGTTTACACCGTTACGTCAAACTGTTAGAGGGCTGTGGGTCCACAAAAAGTATTGTGTGCCCTTACCATTGCTGGGTTTATAAATTAGATGGTGAGTTAGTCGGTGTGCCTGAGCGGGAAGGGTTTAGGGCGGGCGACATTGATGGACTTTCCTTGGAAACCCTGGCGACAGAAGAGTATCTTGGTTACGTTTTTGTTGCTCTACGACAAGACTTGCTGCCAGTGTCTGAGCGGTTGAAAAATCTTAGCTATATACTTAAGAATTTTGAGCTAGATCGTTATGAAGATCGGCATGTGGTACATGAGGAACAGTGGAATGCTAACTGGAAGCTGATCTACCACAACTTTATTGAGAGTTATCACACCACTTACACCCATACGAAGTCTATTGGCCCTGCTAACCCAACCAAGTTAGTTGAATATGGCCCGACTGGCGATCCCAATTTTACGATTCACAGTAATTCGTATACCCATGAACATCAGCCAGCTATTTATAACCCCCAGCTAGATGAAAATGAACATAGACGGTTTTATGTGGCGGGTGTTTTCCCGAATGGTTTAGTTGCGGTTGAACCAAATTTTGTTTGGTGGATGGCCCTTGAACCCAAATCTGTTGACCAGACGAATGCTCGTTGGGGAGTTTCTTTCTCTCACCATGCGATGCAGACAATACCTGATCCTGATAAGTTTGTGAAAGAGATTGTCAATGTGATTGAAATAGCGACCATTGAAGATAAGGGAATGGTTGAGCGGATGCAGGCAGGTGCGAATTTTGGTTCGGATAAATCAGGTTTATTGCATGCTCCGTTGGAGGTGTATATCAAGGAGTTTGATGATTATGTTATGCGGTTATCGGGTCATTGATATCGATCTGGTAAGCTGGCTTTACACCAGCTTTTTCTTAGGTTAAACCCTCCCGAGGCTCAGCAACGCTGGGACTTATTTAATCGCTGTCCCGATTTAAGTACACTTTTTCTATTTCACTGGCTGGCAGTGGTTTAGAGAAAAAATAGCCCTGTCCAAAGTCACACTTTAAGTTCTGGAGCCATAAAAGCTGTTGTTGTGTTTCAATCCCCTCTGCAATAATCGATAACCCTAATTCTTGAGCAAGCGCTACAATTGTGTTCACAATTGGATAATGATTCCTTTCTGAGGTAAATTCCTTGATAAAGGAACGATCAATTTTGAGATTATTGACTAAAAAGCAGTTTAAATATTTCAAAGATGAATACCCTGTACCGAAGTCGTCAATGCTCACTTGCATCTGTCGAGCTTGCAACTCTTTTGTCAGAGCAGTCGCATTATCAATACTTCCCATGATGGCACTTTCCGTGATTTCAAGCTTCAAACAGGCTGGATTTACCTGGGTTTCAGCCAACACTTGATCAATACTATCTAATAAATTTGGAGAGTTGAATTGTCGGGGTGAGACATTAATACTCATGGTTAGCTCTGGCCACCCCCGTTGCTGCCAAACTTGCAGTTGCTGACAAGCTTTTTGGAAGATTAAAATTCCCACAGGTTCAATTAAACCTGAGGCCTCTATGGATGGGATAAAGAGACCCGGTGGCAGAATGCCTTTCTCAGGATGCTGCCAACGAATTAACGCTTCAAAACCAACTATCTTCAAAGTTTCAAGGTGAATAATGGGCTGATAAAATGCCGTGAACTCTTGATTATTCAATGCTCGTTGGAGATCTGCTTCTAGAGTCAATCGATCATGGATTTGAACATGCATCTGCGGGGAAAATATTTGAACACTTCCCTTACCTCTAAGCTTGGCTTGATACATGGCAGTATCGGCAGCCTGGAGCAGTTGTGCCGCTGTTTGACAGGGTTCCTGACTAAAGGCAATCCCCACACTGGCGGTCATATAAATTTCACACCCTTCCACCAGAAACGGCTGATGGAAACTGTTACTAATTGTTTGGATCACTGAATCAATGGCGGTGGCATTAGCCTCAGAAATTGGATTGACAACCCAGCAAAATTCATCTTCACCAAGACGTGCAAGGATATGGCTGGGGCGAATCTTTTTTAGTAATCGTTGGGCGATCGCAACTAGAAGTTTATCCCCAAACACATGGCCAAACGAACCATTCACCAAGTGGAACTGATCGCAGTCGAGAATAATAACGGCCAAGGTTGAGTCTTTCCTATCCAAACATTCGGCTAATTTTTCCAGGAGATTGGTTCGGCTAGGTAACTTGGTTAAGCTATCTTGAGCAATCATGGTTTGTAACTGCTCTGTTCGTTCCTGTACGGTTGCTTCCAGGTGGGTATTGAATGCGGACAATTGCTGATGTTGTTGGCGAATACGCAGCATTGAACGCACACGCGCTCGAAGTTCTAACCCACTAACGGGCTTACTAATAAAATCATCTGCGCCAGTCTCTAAACATTTGGCTAAAACCAGCTTGCCTGTCACAGCCGTCACGATGATGATGGGAATAGATTGCCACTGGGGCATTGCTTTTATCTTTTGACAGACCGCTAGGCCATCCATCTCAGGCATTGCAATATCCAGGAGAATCAGATCCGGTTGCACAGAAGGAAGGATCCCAAGGGCCTCTTTACCACTGGTTGCAGACTGTAATTCGTAATTTTCGGTTGCCAACAGTGCCTCAATTACCTCAAAGTTATTGGGCTCATCATCCACAACAAGAATAATCGGTATTTTCATGCAATGACCACCTTATTGAACTAACAATTTTTGAATGGTCAGGGCTAGTTGTTTGAGCTTGACGGGTTTACCGAGGTACTCGTTCGCACCAGCTGCTAGACAACGCTCTTGATCTCCCGCCATGACCAGGGCGGTTAGGACAATAATGGGAACGGATTTGAGGGTTGAATCTTGATGACGAATCCGCTGAATCGATTTGAGACCATCTAAGTCTGGCATTTGGATATCCATCAAAATTAAATCAGGATGATGTGTATGGGCTAATTCAAGGGCGTCTAGACCATTGTTAGCCACCATCAGTCGATAGCCGATGGTCTCTAAGTAGGACACCATTAAACTAATGGTGTCTTGATTGTCTTCCGCCAATAGGATCAGGGGTGAGTTGTCTTGTTGACCAGAGACAGGCAGGCTTAGCGGGCTGATCTGATGAGGTGATTGGCCAGGTTCAATCAGGGGGGCAACAGACTCATAGGGGAGATTAATACTAAAACAGCTACCCACGCCAACTTCGCTGGTTAAACTAACGGTTCCCCCGTGCAACTCGGCCATTTGTTTGACTAAAACTAAGCCTAAACCGGTGCCCGTATATTTTCGATTGAGGGTGCTATCAATTTGGGAAAAGGGTTTGAAGAGTTTAGTGATATGTTTTTGAGCAATACCAATGCCCGTATCCGCCACACTGAGTTTGAGGTAGTGTCTAGCGGTGAGGGGGCCAGATTCCCAACTCCATGCATGGGAGGGTTGCATAACCTCAGATGTTTTTTGCAAGTGAGATGGTTTCGACGGATCGTCCTGGTGATGATAACGTACCGCTAAGGCCACACATCCCTCTTCAGGGGTGAACTTAATGGCGTTATTGAGTAGGTTCACTAGACTCTGCAGGATGCGTCGTGCATCAATAGCCAGTGTGGGGGAGTTGGGAGGGATCGTTGTTGTGAGGGAAATGCGTTTTTTGAGTGCTTGTTGTTTAACGAGTGCCAGACTAGATTCACACAGACTTTCAATGTTGGTGACACTTAACTCTAGGTCGAGTTGTCCTGCTTCAATTTTGGCGACATCGAGAATATCGTTGATCAGGTTTAGTAAATGGGTGCCGCTGTGTTCAATGGTTTTCAGGTATTTGAGTTGCTGCTCGGTCAAGGGACCGAAGACTTTCTCTTGCAACGCTTCAGACAATCCCAGAATAGCGTTAAGCGGGGTGCGCAGTTCATGGCTCATATTGGCTAAAAACTCATCCTTGAGACGGGTGGCGCGGACCAGTTCTGCATTGGTGCGTTGGAGTTGGGTTTCAGCGGCTTTGCGATCGCTAATGTCCTGAATAACTGCTAAACAGCGAGGGGAGTCTTCTGCTGGGTTTTGGATCAGGGTAACGGCTGTGGTCGCCCAAAAGTAGGAGCCATCTTTACGGATATAACGCTTTTCAAGGGTGAAACTATCAATTGCGCCTGTGAAGAGTTGTTTTATTTGTTGTTGTGAGTCGTTTAGATCTTCAAAATAGGTTAAATCAGCCGCTGTCAAAGACTCAAGCTCTTGGGCTGTATAGCCGGTCATTTGACAAAAATAATTATTGGTGCGGGTGATTTTACCATCGGTTAAGTTGCTTTCAGCAATGCCTACAGCGGCCTGCTCAAAGGCTGCATGAGCACGGGCTTCACTTAAATGTAAGGCGCTTTCAGCACGTTGGCGATCGCTGATATCACGGGCACATGCGATAATGACCGGACGGTTACCTAACATTAATTTCTTTAAGGACACGTCCACATCAAACGTAGTGTCATTATCCCATCGACGGGCCTTCCATTTCACCCTCAGATCTTTACCCTTTGCCACCTGTTGAGTTATTTCCGAAATCTGCTCGATAGGAGCCTCTGGGGCTATAAAATCAGCGATGCTGGCAGCCAAAACTTGCTCTCGCGTCGCTCCCAGCATCTCCACATATCGGTCGTTAACGTCAAGGACGGTACCCTCTAAATCGTGAATCATGATGCCATCGTAGACATTGTTAAAGATGGTGCGTAAGTCCTGTTCAGAACGTGCTAATTCTTGGGTACGTTGCTCTACACGCTGTTCCAGCTTTTGATTAAGTTGTTCTAAGGCTGTTTGCGCTCTTAGTCGCTCAAGCTCAGCAGCAGCCCGATCCGCAAACACTCGTAGAATTTCCTGGGAGTGTTCCGGGTTGACTATGGACTGGCGTGAAAAAATGCAGAGTGTTCCAAGTGCTTGACCTTGACGATTTTGTAGCGCCACACCCATGTAACTTTCTACCGCCATCGACACCAGTCTAGGATTTTGAGGAAAGCAAGCTATGACCTCTCTCTCACAGTGATACACCCCTGCCCTAAGGGTAACTCCACAGGTGGTACCTTCGACCTCAACAATCTCGTTCGGTAGATGCTGGCCATCCCCCCAAGCGGCCAAATAGCGCAATTGATTGCCTTCAACAATTTCGGTAACACATGCATGGGATGCATTCAAAGCGGTGGCAATGTGTTGAACCAGGGCTGGGAAAAAGTCAGGACCGGTTAATGCCGCCGTACCTTCAATCAGATTTTGGAGGGCATTTTCTGCACGCTGGCGTTCTAGTTCAGCTGAAACTCGGCCACTAAAGACTTCTAAAATTTGTTTGGCTCGTTTGGGATCCTGCAAAGGTTGTCGGTCAAAGATGCACAAACTTCCTAGTACTTGACCTTGGCGATCGCGCAGGGCTACCCCTAGATAGCTCTCAACGGCTTTCTCTCGCATAGGGTTATTGGGAAAATGCTCAGAAACACCACTGGGACAATGGTAGGAATAGTTAACAACAAGATCACGACAGGGGGTTTCTGGAAGATCGTAGGCAAAATTCGGTTGCGGTTCACCGTCAACAATAAAGGCCAGACTTTGCAGCTCTTGATCCACAAATTGAGTGATTAAGGCGATGGGAACGTCGAGGGCTACACTGATGTGATGAACCAGGGCTGGGAAGAAATCCTTACCAATGGTTGCGGCTGTTCCCGTAACCAGATTTTGTAGGGCCAGTTCAGCTTGTTTAAGGTCAGTGATGTCAAGGACCGTACCAAGTAAACGAATTGCCTGTCCCTGTTCGTCTTGTTCTACCTCGGCACGATACTCGTGATGGCTCAGCGACCCATCGGATCGAGTTCGACTGTATTCAATTGTATACGGGGTGCCTTCAGCGAGTGCCCGTTCGACATAACTCTGTAATTGCAGGCGAGTCTCAGCCGGAAGCATTTGTAGATAGTCTGGATAGGACGGCGCTGATGCGGTTGGCTCTAACCCATAGATGCGGAACATTTCTGGTGACCAGGTGATAGCTTGGCTAGCGATGTCAAACTCCCAGTTACCGACGTGAGCGACCTGTTGTGCTTTGAGTAGAGTGGCTTCGCTTTGGCGCAGTTGAGCGTCTGCTTGGTGACGTTCGATGGCAATACCTGCAATATGGGCCATCTGCGTAATCATTTTTAATTCATGGGTTTGCGGTGATCTCACCTGTTTGTAATACATTGCCAATGTCCCTAAAACCTGGCCACCACGGGCCTGAATTGGGCTTGACCAGCTAGCTCTGAGACCATGGGTTAATGCCAAGTCTCTGTAAGCAGACCATAGGGGGTCAGTGGCGATATCGGCCACAATAACTGTTTGATTACGAAAGGCTGCTGTCCCACAAGACCCCACACCTTCACCAACTAACACGCCATCAATTGCCTGGTTATAAGCAGTGGGTAAGCTCGGGGCCGTTGTGTGACGAAGTCGATTTTCTTTATCGAGCAATAAGACAGAACAGAGCACTGTCTCCAAACTATGTTCTATGTGATAAATCAAAGCATTCAGCACGTCCAATAGGGGCTGACCTTGGGCAATGTTTGCTAGAAGCGCATTCTGCGCTGCCAATTGAATTTCAGTGAACTTGCGATCGCTAATGTCTGTATGGGTGCCCAGCAGTCTTGTCGGTTCTCCAGTTTCATCCCATTCCATGAACTGTCCCATGGTGAGAATCCATTTCCAGTTTCCTTGCCGAGTCTGCATCCGAAATTCAGCTCTGTACTGGGGAGTTTGACCGATTTTATAGGTCAAGTAAGCTTGATTCACCCGTTCTCGATCATCTGGGTGCAAACGTGACTGCCAATTTGCCTCGGTTTCGCAGAAAGTCGCTGGATCATATCCCAACATCAAGGCATAGTCTGGACTGACAATGGCTTCATCCGTCTGTAGATTCAGATCATAAAAGCCTTGGTTGGCCGCACGCATAGCAAGCCGCAACCGTTTTTCACTTGCCTGCAGTGCTCGGGTGCGTTCTTCTACTTGCCGTTCGAGTTCGCAGTTGTAGTCGGTTAGCCAGATTTGGTGGGTATTGGGATGGATGAGGATGTTGGCCGGGTTGATGTCCTTGTGTAGTATCCGATACTGGTTCAGAAGGTGACCGTGGTTCTGTATATAGTCCCGTAGGGAGATAGCGCCCACATCTGCCATTATCAGGGCATAGTTGTGGTGCCAGGGGACGAAAGCGAGAGGTTTGACAATATGATTCTCTCTGACGGCCTGATAAACGACGGTGCCACTGCCTGCATAGAGTTTTGTGGTCAGAATATAGCCTGGAATAGACGGTAAAGCCTGATCTGACATAGCCGAGCCTCGGTAGGCGACACTAAGAAAATCTAAATGCTGAGTAACTTAAACACTTGACTTGACATCTAATCCCCACCCAGGAAGGGCTGAAAATTGTGTAACAGATTTTGACCTGAAATCATTGTAGTGCAAGGCACAAAAGCTTATAAGGTTCTTTATACTGATAAATTTAAGATTGTGAGCGGATTAAATCTAGGAATTGTTTAATCTTGCAAGAAAACGCTCATTTAGCACCTTGACTGATAATTTCCCATTTCAGGGATTTATGTAGCATCAACCATTGTATTCTCACAATCTTGATTGCTTTTAAGGCGAGTATTTTTATACAAAAAGTTATATAACCCCAGGCAAAAGCTAATTAGATACAACGCTGATCAAACGATTTCATAGTGATCCCTTATCCGGATCCAGCACTAAAGGCAACTCATTCTGGCGACGCTGTTGTTTAAGTTCAACAATCTGCCTAATTGCTAAATTTAGCTATACCCTGGAGAGAATTCAAACCCATAATGACTCTGACATTGTTTTATACCTTCATCTGTCAGGAATGACACGGGAGGCAGCGTAATCTCTCCAAAAACAGGACTTAAAATCGCCCAACATTGATGGGCGATTTCTAGGAGTTTTTGATCATTATAGAGGGATCCCACCAACTGACAGCCCAGTGGCAAACCATCCACCGTTTTTCCTAGAGGGATATTTAGAGCTGGCAACCCACATAGGGTCCACAGCCCACAAAATATGGGTGAACCTGTATTGGCCAGTCCCAAAGGTGCAGGTCCCAGAGTGACCGGACTTAACATGGCATCGTATTTGGCAAAGATAGGGCGTAATTGTTCACGATAGCGATAGCGCCATCGGCAAGCTTGCTGGGAAGTATCAGCAGAAATAGATTTTCCCCATTGCAACCAATCTCGTAACAAGGGAGAACACTGATCGGGAGCCTTGGATAAAAGAGCACCATGATTTTGGTACAAGCCATGGGCACATAGGGTTTGAACAATATTCCAATAGGGATCAACATTAGCAGGTAACGCCACCAAATCCACTCGAATATCAGCCTGTCTCAACACTGTAATAGCTTGCATTAATCGAGATTGAGCAATACGCTCTGTCTGTTGCCAGTGAGATGTTTTGATCAGGCCCAAGCGGATTGATTGAAAATCTTTTGTTGACCGAACTGATAGTGATGTTGCTTTAAAAGAAAAAGTCTGTTTAGTCGTCTGGCAATCTGGATCTCGACTATCTGTACCTATTAATACAGTTAACAATCGGTGAATATCATTTAAGCAACGGGCAAAGACTCCTACATGATCGAGGACTGGAGCAACTGGCATCATGCCATAGCGAGAAATTAGCCCAAAACTCGGTTTGAATCCAAATATGCCACAGTAGGCAGCCGGACGTAAAATTGAGCCCATGGTTTGTGAGCCCATGGCAATTGGCACCATTCCATCTGCCACCGCTGCTGCCGAACCGCTGGAGCTACCACCAGGAGTATGGGCCAAATTGTGGGGATTGGCTGTCGGTCCTGCGGCGGCTGTGGCCAGCTCTGTGGTAACGGTTTTGCCCAATATAATTGCCCCCGCTGCCTTGAGTTTTGAGACAATTGCTGCATCATAACCCATATACCGATTACGATAAATTTCTGTTCCCCAGCCAGTGGGCATCTCTAATGTGGCAAAGATATCTTTTACCGCGATGGGGACGCCTAACAGTGGAAAAGTTTCCAGGATTTGGCTTCCCTCCTGTTGCAATTTCTGTTCCCACACAGTTGCCTGCTGTTGTGCATGGTCCATATCAAGATATGTCCATGCACGTACCTGAAATTCTCGTAACTCAATTCGCTGAAAACAAGCCTGTAATAATTCTGTAATGCTTAACTCCCCTGTTGCTAGTTTTTTAGCTATCGCTTGAACACTCAAACTATCTAAGGGTGATCGTGGGAGTATCATTTTTTGTCGTGCTGATTTGGGGGGTAAATTGATCGGTAGACCTCGCTAATCGTCTGAATTTGAAAGATAAAATCATCCCGAAGATCAGCAACACCCATTTTTAGTAATGTTTACAAAAAATCACTGAAATTCTCAGAGAAGCGTATTGTTTTATACGGTTCTTTCAAAAACAGTTCACTTATGATTTCTTTCATAGCTCGGTCTAAGCTTGGCGTGGTTTAGGCTTTACATTAAGGTGTTTTGGGCACTAGCGCAACATTCCCTGAAGCCCTTTCTAGAGCAGTATTAGCTTAGTTTTTTACAGTTAGCTGTAGCAGTTGGGGCCTTATTAGACTTCTCTTTCGAAGTTCGTTGTCTCAGCGAATTCTGCCATGCCATCCACTCTCATCCGGGGTAAATATATTATTTGCAAAGCTATCAGCCGCACAAAGGCTGAAATTATTGAAGATGGTGCTGTTTTTGTAGATGACGGTACCATTATAGACGTGGGGACGTATCAGGAACTGTCCGCAAAATATGAACCTGATAAGATGCTGGGATCAGCTCACCATGTGGTGATGCCAGGTTTTGTTAATAGTCACCACCATGTGGGGTTAACTCCCTTTCAACTAGGGTCGCTGGACTATCCCCTAGAGCTTTGGTTTGCCAGTCGTCTGTCTGCCAGGCAAGTGGATTTTTATCTGGATACTCTCTACTCTGCTTTTGAAATGGTGGAGTCAGGGATTACAACGGTGCAACATATCCATGGCTGGTTGCCAGGACCTGCCACCCTGTGGCCAGAGATTACAGACAAGATACTCAAAGCCTATGAAGACATTGGTATGCGAGCATCCTACTGTTTTGGTGTGCGTACGCAGAACCATTTTGTTTATGAATCTAACGATGAATTTGTCGCTAAATTACCTCCCAGTATTGCGGCGGATATGGAGGCCCTGCTCAAGCCCCACGAAGTACCTTTGGAAGACTTTCTCTGGTTCTTTGAAACACTTTGGAAAAAGTGGGAAGGGGCTGCCGATGATCGCATTCGCCTACAGTTAGCGCCTGCCAATCTGCACTGGTGTGACGATGATGCCATTACTACCCAGACAGAGTATGCACATAAGTATGGTGTTGGCATGCACATGCACCTCCTGGAAACTCCCTATCAGATGGAGTATGCCCATCGTCGTACAGGTACATCCGCAGTGAAGCATCTTCACAAATTAGGTGTTTTAGGTCCCCATTTAACCCTGGGGCATGGTGTGTGGCTGACAGAAGAAGACATTGATCTCATTGCCGAAACAGGGACGATGATCTGCCACAATGCGAGTTCTAACCTCCGTCTGCAAAGTGGTGTTGCTCCTCTTAATCATTATGCTCAGAAGGGAGTTAGAGTGGGCATGGGTTTGGATGAGGCAGGCATCAATGATGACCGCGATATGCTCCAGGAAATGCGGCTGGTTCTCAAGTTGCATCGAGTCCCCGGTATGGATTCTCTGGTGCCCGCAGCATCCCAGGTATTTCAAATGGCGACAGAAAATGGCGCTCATACTACGCGCTTTGCCAATGAAGTAGGTGTATTAGAGCCCGGTAAAGCTGCAGACTTGGTGGTGATGGATTGGGAGCATCTGGCCTATCCCTATCTCGATGACACCATTCCTGTTCTGGAAGCTGTTATTCACCGGAGTCGTCCCCATGGTATTGATGCTGTCATGGTGGCAGGTGAGGTAATTCTAGAGAATGGCACGTTTACCCATGTGGACAAGGATGCGTTGCTGGATGAGTTGGCCGAAATGCTCAAGGCTCCCCTCACATCGGATGAATTACGCCGTCGAGAGCTTGCTAAAGACGTCTTTCCCTATGTGAAAAAGGTCTATGACGGCTGGTTTAGACCAGAGGCTTATAAGTCGTTTTACTGCACCAGTTGCCAGAGCTATCACCCATCGTTGGGGTGAAGCTTTATTCTAAAGTTCTTGTTCTTGCTTCAGTCCATTGGCTTCGTTATCTGATGAATACATTAAACTAAGGAGACTTTTATCATGTTTCATTCCCGTACTAACCGTCGTCGTTTTCTGGGTATGAGTCTGGGTGCAGCGATGACGCCTGCTTTGTTATCTTTCCTCAGTAGTTGCGCACCGGGTAAAAAGCCTGTAGGCTCAGGCGGTTGGGATGGTCGTGAGATTAAGTTTGCCCATGGGGCGGGGTTATGTAATATGCCTCTGTTTTACTCTGCTGAGAAACAACTCTTTGCCAAGTATGGGTTTAAGGGAACAGCGGCTCTGACGCCGATGCCTGCTGATGTGGCGGTGCAGTTGGCCACGGGCCAGGTAGAAATGGCGGTGATTCCGTTTACGAATGCGATCGCAGCCTATACCCAGGGTGCATCTTTCCAAGTTGTTGCTGGCAGTGGTGTCGAAGGCTTAGTCATTGTCGCTAAACCCGAAATCAAATCCTTTGCTGATCTGAAGGGTAAAAAAGTTGCCACCTTCCAGGCCGACACTCTGGATGTCATCGTCTATGACTATTTAAAGAAAGAAGGTATGACCTACGACGATGTGGAAATGGTGTACCTGGGTGACTCAACTGAACTGTTAAACGCTTATCTGGCGGGTCAGGTGGATGCTGTCAGCCACATTGAACCCTATGCCACCAAAGCTAAAACCCAGACCAACGGCAATATTCTGGGTAATGGTGTTGATATTTATGGCAGTGGCTATCCTGACTGTGTTCTCGCCGTTCGTAACGAAATCATTGAAAACGAACCCGAGATGGTGAAAGACGTTATTCGAGTCTTCTTTGAAGCTCAGTATGAGATTGAAAATAACTTTGAAGGGGCGGCTCAAGCCACCATCGATAAGTATTATAAGACCGACATGGAGAGCCTGTTGGCCTCTGCCCAGGCTCAGCCTCCCGGTGTGGATGTACGGGATAAGCGCAACTTTATGTATGAGCGTGCGGAAAGCATGAAGGAGTTGAATTACATTAATACGGATCTGGATGATAACTTTGTTAATTTCTCTTTGTTGGAAGATGTGATTGCTGAAAGCCCTGAACTTTGGGAGCGGGTGAAGGTGAAGGTGACTGTTTAAAGTTCACAATCATGGTTCAGGATATTGACTGGATGCAAAACCGGCTGCGTGGGGTCCCTCCGAGTTCCCCACACCCCCTGGGCAGGGCCGGAACGCCGCCCTACAACCCAACGTACTAGGTTATTCCTAAGAGCATTAAGTTTGGGGTTACGGTGGGGTCGATTATATATGTTCTGGACCGGTTTCTGCAGAACGTCTGGAGTGTAAAACCTCAGTCATGAGGTTGTTGTTTAATGCTTCCTTAGTCATTAGCGTTATGTCTTCAACTCGACTATTCTATTCTTAGAAAATATGCAACTCAAATCTTCTGTCAGGCTAGCCAAACCTCGCGTTTCTAAAACGCGCAGTCGCTGGTGGCAGACTGTAGCCACGTCAGCTATGTGGTGGTGTCTCTCGCTGGGTCTGTTTATTGGAATTTGGGAATTAGTAACCTTGCTTGGGTGGGTGAACACTTTGATTTTGCCCCCACCCCACGAGTTTATTGCTGAAATTGGCAATCAGGAACAGTTTCTTGCGCCCAGAATTGGTGTGGAGCGCACGGGTGGCAATTTTGTTTTACTTACCGCCATTGTGGCTACCCTCAAGCGGGTAGTGGCCGGTCTGGTGCTGGGCTTTATTGCCGCCATTGGGGTGGGTGGCCTGGCCTGTTACTTTAAGATTTTTGGTAAACTCACCCTACCAGTGATTACGCTGCTGGCTCCCATTGCTCCTATTGCCTGGATTCCCTTTGCCATTATGGCCTTTGGTATTGGGGATAATGCGGCCATTTTTGTGGTGTTTATTGGCATTTTCTTTTTGCTTACCCTGGCGACGGTTAATGCTATTAACAATGTCAAGCAGCTGTATATCAATACGGCACGGGTTCTGGGTGCCAGCCGTCGTCAGGTGATGTTTAAGGTGATTTTACCGGCGGTGATTCCAGACCTGTTTTTTATCCTGCGGATTAACTTTTTTGCGGCCTGGATGGCGGTGTTGGCAGCTGAGATGGTGGGGGTGAATACCGGGCTAGGAGCCATTGTGATGGTAGGTCGGCAAATGTTTAATGCCAAGCTGATGTTTTTAGGCATGGCTGTGATTGGGGTGGTGGGCTACCTGTTGGATGTTGGATTTCGGCAGGTGCAGCAACGGGTGCTGTGGTGGAAAGGATCGGCGCAAATATAGTAGGGTGGGCATTGGCCCACCCATCCAGCGAGATTTATTCAACGGAGTTGAGAAACGGTGTACAGGAGGGTTTATGGATGGGTGAGATTGTTTGCGATCGCGTCAGTAAAATCTGGAATCCTGACAGCTCTGAAGCCAATTTAGCCATTGACGACATCAGTTTCTCCGTAGAACCGGGGGAATTTTTAGTGATTATTGGTCCCAGTGGTTGCGGCAAAAGTACCCTGCTAAGCATGATTGCTGGTTTGGAAACACCCACATCGGGGACACTGCGATTTCGTGGTGAGGTCATCACAGAACCGTCTCCCCATCGCTCCATGATCTTCCAGCAGGCGTCTCTATTTCCCTGGCTGTCGGTGATTGATAACGTTGCTTTTGGGTTAAATCTACAGGGTTTAGGAAAACGGGAACGCCACCAGCGAGCCAAGGAGTATTTACAACAGGTGGGACTGTTAAAAGCGGCAAACCGCTATCCCCATCAGCTCTCGGGGGGGATGCAACAACGGGCCTGCATTGCCCGTGCCCTCTGTCTTGGCACCGATGTGTTGCTAATGGATGAGCCCTTTGCTGCCCTGGATGTCCAAACCCGTCATCAAATGCAAAAGTTCTTGCTAGATATTTGGCAAGGCACTGGTAAGACCGTTATTTTTGTTACCCACCACATTGATGAAGCCGTTTACTTGGCGGATCGGGTGTTGATTTTAACCGCCAACCCAGGCCGCACTTTGGCCATGGTGCCAGTAGAGATGTCCCGTCCCCGCGACATGATGAGCAAAGGGTTTGAGTATCATCGCAATCTGTTTGTGGATCATCTGCGTTCTGAGGTGGTCAAAGCCTTTGAAGAGCAAGAACTGGCAGAGATGTTGGATACTCGCATTAAATAAATAGCTATGGTTACTCGATTTCCCCTATTGAAAAACCTGGCCCAGTGGGTCACTGGAACCCAGGCGAAAATCGCCGAAGCAGACGAAAACAAAGCCGCCATCGACATCTGGTCCTATGCCGAGCCTGCTGGGGAAGAACCCGATCCCCTCAAACGTAATGTCTTGCAATGGCGACGCTTGATTACGTCCGTGAGAGAACCGTTAGATATTTTTCCAGGACAACCCGTTGACATCGTTGGCTTTGTTCATCGTCAGTTTCCAGGGGCTCCTAACCAATTTGTCCTGGCTCGCCGTATCATTCGCTGTTGCCTGGCGGATACGGTGCCCCTGGGGTTAGCGATCCACATCGATACCGCTGATGACTTTGAAAATGATACCTGGCTACAGGTACAGGGAGTCTTTGGCACAGTGGATGTGCGTAATCGCCCCACGCTAGTGGTGATTCCTAAGCAAATTCAATCGATTCCTGAACCTAAGAAAGCCTACATTAACGGTGTCTTTTGATAAATTATTTGATCCTAATTCCTGACTCAATTGTTGTTACCTGGCGGCTATCTTCCAGTCTTTGCAAGATTTCTATAATGCCTGCAATCCCAGTCCAAAAGGTATACATGCCCGCTTTAACTGGGTTTTCCTTTAAGCGATGGGCCAAAATACCCACAGCTATACCTTCTAAAATATGAAACAACAATGCGGCTGCACCAATCCAAAAAACTCTCTCTAATAATGTATGTTCTGCAATCATGCCGCTCAGCTTGGTTGCCACGAGTCCCAATGCTCCAGCGATTAATGTGCAGGAGACCCCTTTGATCACTTTGAGCACCAGAGGATGGGTGGGCAATAACGGTAGCATAGAGATATTTCCTTAGCGGTCATGGTATCTACACCTCTACGGTAGCGCTATATTTTATTCTGGTACATAAGCAATCGGTGGATGCACACTTTCAAATATGATTACAGACCAGGGACCTGTTAATGCTGACCAGATTGTTTGGGGTAAACGTGATGATCGTCTAAGGCCGGTGCAAAAGGCGGCATGGTTTGGTGCATTTCGGTCCCAAAGATCAGAATTTTCCTACGAAATCACCGAAATTGAAGGTTTGTTACCGGAGGCATTGTTAAACTCCACCTGGT
The DNA here is from genome assembly GCF_043421015.1 of Leptothoe sp. EHU-05/26/07-4. Classification (NCBI taxonomy): domain Bacteria; kingdom Bacillati; phylum Cyanobacteriota; class Cyanophyceae; order Nodosilineales; family Cymatolegaceae; genus Leptothoe; species Leptothoe sp. EHU-05/26/07-4. The sequence continues at coordinate 701,692 of NZ_JAXSQV010000002.1, read as the reverse complement.
TTCACAATGGTCCCAGTGGGTTTGAGCGGGGTAACCAACGAGTCAATCATTTTTTAGATGGCGATGGTTATCTCTGTCGGATCGCCTTTCGTGATGATGGGCGGGTGTTTTTTGATTCCAGGTTTGTGCAAACGGCGGAGTTTGTACAGGAAGAACAGGCTGATCGATTTTTGTTTCGCTCCACCTTTGGGACTCGCAAACCTCAAGACAATCTGTTGGAGCTTTATCTGAAAAACCCGGCCAATGTAAACGCAGTGGCTTGGGGCGACAGACTGCTAGCGATGTACGAGGCTGGACTACCGTATCAGGTGAATCCCCATACGCTGGACACCATCGGACCCCAAAATTCCCAGGGGCAGTTGGTTTCTCAGTCATTACCAAAATCCCGTTGGCAAACTTTACAACGCTTTGCTCAGGGACAGTGGGCAACGACGGCCCATCCCCATGGTGATCCGGTGCGCGATCGCATCATCCTATGGCACTGGGCCGCCCAGCTCAAGGGCCTCACCATTGCCATTGTGGAATATGACCGACAATGGCAAGAATGCATCCGCTCCCAGTTTCAGATGCCTGGGGCCATGATCAATCCCCATGATTTTGCCCTTACACCCACATACTATGTCTTTGTTGAAAACCGCCTTACCTTTAACCCGTTACCCTTTATCCTGGGTCGTCAGTCCCCGGCGGATTGTCTGCAACTACAAACAAATCAGCCAACGCGGATACATTTAGTGCCCCGTCCCGATGGTCCGATGGCAGGGCAGCCAGTACAAATCGTTGAGACCAGCCCCTGGTTTTCAATTCACCAGGCCTGTGCCTATGATCAGCCAGATGGATCTGTGGTGGTTTATAGTGCCGGTTGGCCAGAGGCCGGGCTGGAACAGGGATTTTTGAGTAGCTGGCAGGGGTATGCGCCGGACTTTGATGTCATTGCTCCCACCTATCTTTGGCAAACAACCATTCAGCCCCAGCAAGGCACCGTCAATCACCAGGTTGTTCTTGAGAACTATTGCATTGAGTACCCCTGTTGCCACCCTCAGTATGAAACCCAGGCTGTGCGCTATCTTTACATGACCTATAGCAACCGTGTGGGGGAGTCGTCTCCCCCCATCGGTTATCTCAAGGTAGATCTGCATACCCAAAAGTCTCAAATCTGGATGGAAGATGGTCTCAGTTTTACCGATGAACCGGTGTTTGTCCCTGCCGGTGGGGACGAGGATGAGGGCTGGTTGGTTGGCATGGTTTACGACCATGCCAAGGAGCGTTCATCGTTGGTGATCCTCAATGCAAAAGATTTAGCAGCCGGTCCAGTGTGTCGGTTGTGGTTAAATCATCGACTGGTGCCAGGTCTGCATGGGTCATGGGTACCCAACTATTACGGGCCACGGTAGGGGCATGGTCTTGTACCTGCCCCCTGTTCTGTATGAAATATTCTGTTAGATAGCGTAGGGTATCCTAGGGCGAGCACATGGCACCGTATGCGATCAGGTTAAAACTCACCGTTGCGATCGCCCTTGAGATGTTAGAAATCATCGCCATAAATGTCTGAATACATGACAGCGTCACCCACATCAGAATTAGTTGAGTCGTCTCCCCCAGCTCTCTTCCACCAAGGCTTTTCTAAATCTGGAAACAACCACGTGGCCTGGTTCAACAATTCGTCAACAATCCTGGCAGGCAACAAACGGCCATCGACCGTAATTACAGTCTCGTCTGGAGCAATGGGTTCAAAGGTCGCTAACTGACTCGCCAACATGTCAGGCTTCATATAGTGATTTGACCGCCTGAGCAGTCGCCGCTCTAGCTCTGCCTTGGGTACATCAAGCCACACTAGCTGAACGCGATTTAAAGCGGAAAGTTGTTCTCTGTAGGCGACCTTTAACGCAGAACAGGTGATGACGGTCTCGCGGTTTTTGGCAATTGCCCGGTGCATATCCCCTTGAATTTCTAACAACCACTGCTGACGATCTCCATCGTCGAGAGGCTGCTGCGAAGACATTTTATGAATATTGGATAACGGGTGTCGCCGATCCCCTTCTAAAAAGTCGCTCTCTAGACGCTCAGCCAGCATCCGCCCCACTAGCGTTTTACCCGAACCAGCAACACCCATAATTATCCAGACTAGCGGGCAGTCGCGCATGGGCTCTCTTCCCCGATGTTAATGACAACTTTTCCTTGCACCTGACGCTGTTCAACGTGACGCATGGCGGCAGGTACCTCATCCAGGCCAAAGGTACGATCAATAAAAGGAGTAATCTTGCCAGCAACCATCAGCTCTCCCACAGTGACCAGATCATCATGATTGGGTTTCATTTCCAGACATTTCACATTGCACCCCCTGCGCTTTGCTAACCAAGGCCCCAGCAACATTGCCTGAAAGAATGATCCGGTGGCACCCCCGATCATGACATAGGTGCCGCCCGGTTTTAAGGCAGGTAAAAAGTCAGATACCGAGCGGTAGGCGGCAGCATCAAGAATGAGATCGTACTGAGACTCTGCTTGGGTGCAGTCGGTTTTGGTATAGTCGATGACGTGATCGGCACCTTGCGATCGCACCATCTCCACCTTGCTTGTACTACACACTCCCGTTACTTCAGTGCCAAATGCCTTAGCAATCTGCACCGCAAACGACCCCACTCCCCCAGACGCACCATTGATTAAAACCTTCTGCCCTGGTTGAATCTGCCCACAATCGCGCAGGGCTTGAAGCGCAGCCATGGCTGCAGCTGGCATGGCGGCAGCGACGGCAAAAGGTACGGTGGAGGGTTTTAGCACCAAGGCATCCTGTGGCACACAGACATACTCAGCAAAGGCACCAAACCCGTATTCGGACACATCTCCAAACACCTGATCCCCTGGTTTAAACTGCGTCACATCATTGCCAACGGCTTCTACAGATCCTGCCACATCTGCCCCAAGGGTTTTAATGTTGGGCTTCAAAATTCCGCCAAACATTAACCGGATCAGCAATGGCGTGCCACGCATCAAATGCCAGTCCCCTGCATTGACAGATGATGCATAAACACGGACCAACACCTGATTATCCTGTGGAACTGGCTTGTCCACATTCTCCAGTCGCAGGACATCGGTCGAACCATAGGTGTCTTGGACAATGGCCTTCATTTTGTCACTTTCCAACGTGTTTCCTTGAACGGAGGCAGAGGTCTTTAGCGTTTGCATAATGGGTCTCTCCCATGCGAAGAGTCGTTTTGCAGATGAGCGCAGCGCAGGCTCCATAGCCAATATCAGCACTAAGTGTCTCAAATTCCCAACTTACACTGTAAGTGTAACTTACGCTGTAAGTATGTCAAGATGTGCATCGAGCCAAATGTTTAAAAACAGCTGAATGGTGAAGGGTTAGGGCTGATCTAAAGAAAAGCTAAATGGGCAAAAAGACGAATGCCACAGGTACATCCCCATCGTTTCCGTTAAACCGCGAACGGATATTAGCAGCGGCCATGCAATTGGCCGATGACCATGGCATCGATGCGCTTTCGATGCGAAAGCTTGCCCAGCAGCTGGGGGTGAAGGCTATGTCGCTCTATAACCATGTGGCCAATAAGGATGACTTGATAGACGGCATGGTGGATATTGTTGCCAGTGAGATAGAGGTGCCTGATGTGGCAGTGGACTGGAAAACAGCGATGCGCAGTCGGGCGATATCAGCCCATAGGGTCTTGTTACGTCACCCTTGGGCAACCATGGCTATAGTGTCACGGGCCAATGTGGGGCCAGCAATGTTGCGCTATGTGGATGCTACCCTGGGCTGCCTGGTGGAAGCGGGCTTTTCATTTGAAATGGCGGATCATGTGTGGAATGCCATCGATAGCCATATTTATGGTTTTACCCTACAGAAGTTGAATTTTCCCTTTGAAGAAGCAGAGTATGTAGAGGCAGCGCAGCAGCATGTTGCCATGCTCCCAGTGGACACCTATCCTTACTTGAATAAGCTCACGCATTATGTCATGGATGGTCGGTATAACGGCATTCATGACTTTGAGTTTGGTCTAGAGTTGTTGCTTAATAGCCTCGATAGTTTTCGTAAAACCTCTGATAGTTTAGTTTAGGAACACGTTACTGCTGAATTTAGAGAAAGCTTAACAACACACTGAATGCAGATTTGCTGTTAGTAGTACTAATTTAGTACTACTAAAAAAGTGGCGCTTCTGGTCCAGGTAGAAGCGCCACTATGCTTGGGTAAGAGTTAGCCCCAGAAAGAAAGCAAAATGAGAGTAGAGGGGATAGAAATATTTACTCTGCTAACAACACTAGCCCATCACAACAGATGATTAAAATGCTAATCAGATCCCTTCCCCGTAGGCAAAGCCATGAAAGACTCCAGCTAAGGCTGCTAACACAACAACTCTTGCTGAATATGCATGCGGTAGGGGCGCACAGCTAGCTGTATACCCCTACCATTTATGTTTGTCTTACCACTTCTTGTAGGGCAAGAATTTGCCACACATGATCACCTTCACCCGATCGCCCTTGGGATCTTCTTCCTTCTCCACATCAATGGAGAAATCAATCGCACTCATGATGCCATCACCAAACTTCTCATGGACCACTGCCTTAACCGGCATGCCATAAACCTGCATAATTTCATAGAAGCGATAAATCAGGGGGTCAGTGGGCACAAGTGGGTCTAGACCACCTTTTACAGGACACTCAGTCAGATACTCAACATATTCTGCTCCCAGGCCCAAGGCCTCAACAATTTTGGTGGCTTCTTCTTCAGAGGCACTGGCCTGACGGTACAGGACTGATGCAATCCAGACTTCGTCGTAGCCTAGCTTGGCTTCCAAATCGGCAAATGATACCCCTTTGGCTTTCTTGGCTGCGAGAAACTTGGCAGAGATTTCAGAAATAGCCATCGCAAAAATCACCTCTTGATTGCAAAACTTAAACAGGAATAACGCTTAACGCAGCTCTAATTATTTAACCTGGATACGAGACTCTTCAACAGCACGGGTTTCACGGAACAGATGGTGTTCCATTTCGGCCTTAAGATCGTGGTAGGCCGGATGCTGATCGATGGTTTCTCGATCGCGAGGTCGGGGGAATGGGACTTCGAGGATCTCATCAATGCGAGCAGCTGGCCCTCGAGTCATCATCACAATGCGATCCGACAGCAGTAAGGCTTCCTCAATACTGTGGGTGATCATGATGACCGTCTTCCGGTGTTGTTCCCAAATGCGCTCAACTTCACTCTGTAGGAAGCCACGAGTTAAGGCATCCAGGGCTCCAAAGGGCTCATCCATCAGTAAAATCTGAGGATTAATAGCCAAAGCACGAGCAATGCCGACCCTTTGTCGCATCCCTCCTGAAAGTTCATGGGGATGCTTTTTCTCCGCCCCTTCCAGCCCCACTAACTGGATCTGCTCTTTAATGGTGCGAGTCCTTTGCTTGGGTGACAGCTTGGGAAAAACGGTTTCAACCGCAAACCGAATATTCTCTTCAACGGTCATCCAGGGCATCAGGGCATAGTTCTGAAAAACCATGCCTCGATCAGGACCAGGCCCTTGAATGGGGTGACCATTCAGCAATATTTCACCCCCAGTAACGGGGGATAGCCCGGCCACCATATTGAGCAATGTCGACTTACCACAGCCCGAAGGACCAATGATAGAGACAAATGTATTAGGTTCTATGTCTAAACTGATGTCTTCAATGGCGACAAAATCTCGGGTTGTCTTACCTGACAACCTACTGAAGATATCCCGTTTGCCTGCAAACACCTTGGTAACATTCCGAATGGAAAGCTGGGCCGAAGGAAATTCAGGTTCAGGAGATACGGCACCATTATTGGAATAATTGACGGAAGCAATGCTCATGCTTTACGCCCAAACGCAACAAATTTTTCTAGGGCACCAAACATACTGTCTAAGATGAGCCCAACCAGACCGATGATGAAAATCGCAACTAGAATATTCGGAATATAGAGATTATTCCATTCATTCCATATAAAGTAGCCTAACCCGGTCCCTAAAAGCATTTCAGCCGCCACAATCACCAACCAGGCGATGCCCATACTGATCCGTAAACCGGAGACAATATTGGGTAGAGCAGCTGGAATAATCACCTTAAAGATGGTCCGCAACCTTGATGCTCCCAATGTTTTGGAGACATCTAGATACTCTGGACTTACATTGGCGACACCAAAGGCTGTATTAATCAGCGTTGGCCAGATACTGGAGATCAAAATGATAAAGACGCCCGTTTTTTCGGAATCTCGAAATATGTAGAGCCCTAAAGGTAACCAGGCTAGCGGTGAGACTGGTTTTAGGAGCTGTACATAAGGGTTAAAGGCTTTGTAGGCAATGGGTGAAATGCCAATGAGAATGCCCAGGGGAACTGCGATCGCAGAGGCTAAAATGTAACCAATTGCCACACGTCGCAAACTAATTAATAAATTCCACCCAATGCCTAAATCGTTGGGGCCATTATCAAAAAAGGGATGAGTAGTCCACCACCATAGTTCTTGCAACGTTTTAGAAGCAGTGGGCATCCCTTTAGCAAACAACTTCAGGTTGGCACCAACTTCCCAAAACACTAAGAAAAGAATGAGCGAAATAACAAATAGTCCCAACGCCTTGACATTCTCATTAAGCCATGGGGACCTACTGTCAACGCCATTAACTTTATTTAAAGCTGGCTTACTTAAGGCCATGTAATCTGCACCTCCTTCAAGATCTGACCGCTGAACTTAAACACCATTTTTATCAATTTGCTCTTTGACATAAGCTGCTGGATCAGCAGGGTCAAAGGTATCGAATTCAAGGGTCTCAGTGCGGTAAATATCTTCCGGTGGGTTAAGCCCCACCTCCTGAGCTAACTCTCTAGCTAAGTCAGTTAAGAAAATATCTTTCCCGATCTGATTATAGGTTTCGCTGGTAATAACCTGATTAGCTTTACCATCCCCTTGTAAATCCCAACGCACCAGTTGCGAAGAAATCCAGTTGGCAAAACTCTGCCAGGGATATGGATCAAAGTCAATTCGATCCGGCACACTCAGGGTGTTACCTTGACCATCCTCAAAGTTACCGGTCAGCACAGCCTCAACCACCTCAACTGGCTGATTAAGAAATGCTCTCTCGGAGATTGCCTTAGCAATTTCAGGACGATTCGCCGGATCACGAGCATAGCCAGCCGCTTCAATGATGGACTTATTCAGCGCTCTAAAGGTATTGGGATTGGCATCAATCCACTGATCGCTAGCGGCAAACGCACAGCAGGGATGACCTGGCCATAGGTCTTTAGTCAGCTTAAAGATAAACCCAGCCCCTTCAAAGACGGCACGCTGATTAAAGGGATCGGGCATTAAGTAAGCGTCAATATCTCCAGCAATCAACTGGGCAATGCTATCCGGTGGCGGCACGGGGCGAATCTTAACATCCACATCGGGGTCGATACCCCCAGTTGCTAGATAGTAGCGCAGCAACAGATTATGCATGGAATAGGGGAACGGGACGCCGATGGTAAAGCCCTTAAAGTCCGCTGGACCGTTGATCTGTCCCTTATAGCGTTCGGCAACTGTAATGGCCTGTCCATTGATATTTTCAATGCTAGCGAGTTTGACACCAAAGGATGCAGACCCTAGGCCCAGGGTCATGGCAATTGGCATCGGTGCAAGCATATGATAAGCGTCCAATTCTCCAGCAATGGCAGAGTCTCGTACGGCCCCCCAACTGGGCATCTTGACAACCTCGGCATTAAACCCATACTTGGCGTAGAAGCCCAAAGGCTCGGACATAATAATGGGTGTAGCACAGGTAATGGGAATAAAACCAATCTTGAGATCCGTTTTCTCCAGGTTGGAGACATCCACCGGAGCGGCGGCATCTTCTTCTTCTGCCGCTTGCTGGGAATTAGGGCCACAGTTGCTGAGGGTCACTAGTGCCGCACCAATGGCTAAGTTCTTAAGAAACTCTCGACGGGTAAATCGGCTGTTGCGAATGGCATCGGTAAAGAACAGTCCGGCTTGGGGGCCAAAGGCCGCTGCAAACGCATTTTCAATCCCGCCCGCTTGTCTTGCCAGGGCCAGCACCAATTTTTCACGCTTTGGATCACCTTTGCCCGCTGCTTTGAGCAACAGAGTCTTGCGGAGCTCGTAGGCGTTGACATTATCGGCAGCTCGCAGCTGCTGATCCTTATACAGCCCCATCTTCATCAGGTCATCCACCATCTCCACTGGGTCCTGGGGCATGGTTTGTAAGAATTCCCAATGGGAATGGGTCAGATGAGCTCCACCACAGATGACGCAGGCCGTCTGAAAATCGGTGAGATTGCCGCGATCGCAATTTAGATTGTTCCACCCTTGATCAGTTTGTGCGGAGGTTAAAACCATAGGATTACTCACCTTAACTAGCGTTGACTGAGACTATTGGTTATCCACGTAAGTTAAACGGCGTCCAAGGGAAAATGGATAATGTCCTTTGCAATAGAACTCCACACTTGGACACGAACTAAGTTTATATGCGGGATTTGATAGTAAAATTTATACCAATCACTTCTAGGGATTACATTGGATTATTTTTTGCAAAACTAGGACTTTTTAAGTCTGTTGGCTGTTTATAGCGTTGTTTTGTTGCGATTGTTACGAATTGGGACCACTCCGCCAAACCTGTGGCGTCACGCCATGGAGCTTGCGAAATTGTCGAGTGAAATAGCCAGCATCGGTGTAGCCGATAGAGCTGGCTATTTGTTTAATGGACTCAGCCGTATTGGACAATAATTGTCGAGCTTGAGCCATGCGCCGGGCAATAATCCAAGCTTTTACCGTTCGACCTGTATGGCTTTGGGATAGATTCGTTAAATAAGCAGGAGAGTAGCCCACAGCCTGAGCTACATCGGTTAAGTTAATGGGTTTTTGATAATGAGCTTCGATAAATTCGAAAACAGCGTTCAGTCGCGGACATTCAGGAAAGATTGTTTCAGCAGTAGCCTGATCCTGACCCTGGGCATCCATAAAAGATGTTGCTTGTAACCCGCGTTTAAGTTCATCTTGACGCTTTAGGCGGGATGCGATCGCATCCAAAAAAGTCTCTACCGTACAGGGTTTTGTCAAATAGTCATCTGCCCCCAAGGTCATACCCTGTCGGAGGTCTGCCATTGTTACCTTGGCCGTTAAAAAGATCAATGGAATTGCAGCTGTCACCGCGTTCCCTCTAAGGGAGGTCAATACCTCATAGCCATTCATGTCTGGCATCATAATGTCGCAAACCACCAGATCAGGACGATGTTTTGTCGCTAGTCTAACGCCAGTAGACCCATTTTCTGCGCCAATGCCTTTGAACTTTTCAAATTTCAAACAGCGGAGAAAAATTTCTCTTGTTTGGGCCTCATCTTCAATGACCAGAATCGTTTTCACCATGGCCCCTACCATCTAAGATGGAAATTAAGATAATACTCTTGCCGTTGCTGACCTCCAGGAAAAACAAATCCAACCCGTTCTAACCAATCATTTTAGACCGATGGCTCCAATAAATCAGCAAGGGCCTACCCTCTGCTGAGGGTATTTTGTATGCTTAACTAACAGGTTTAAGGGTTTTAGGAACCAGTCGTGGTGTAGTGCACTACAGTCTTGAACAGCTTTATGGAACCACGTGATGCCGCTAGCCTTTCAGAACATGACGAACTTGAAGCTCTACGTCGTCAACATCAGCTAATTCTCAACGCCGTGGGCGAGGGGGTCTATGGGTTAGACCTGCAGGGCAATGTTACCTTTGTGAATCCAGCCGCCGCTGCCATGATCGATTGGGAGATGGAGGATTTGATCGGTCAGTCGATGCATCGAGTTCTCCATCATTCCCATGCTGATGGCAGTCCTTATCCCAGGGAATGTTGTCCGATCTATGAAGTTTTCCAACAAGGGCATGTGCAAAGGGTTACCGATGAAGTCTTTTGGCGCAAGGATGGCACCTGTTTCCCGGTGGAATACATTAGTACGCCCATGCGCGACGATCATGGCGAACTGATTGGGGCGGTGGTGACCTTTCGCGATATCAGCCAACGCAAGTGGGCTGAAACGGTCTTGCAACAGACCAACGAAGATTTAGAACTCAAAGTAAAAAAGCGGACAGCCGAGCTCTATGCGGCCAATGAGCGATTGCGGGAGTTGAGTGACCTCAAGTCCAGATTTGTCTCCATGGTGTGCCATGAATTTCGCAATCCAATGAATAATATTGCGCTGTCAGTCTCCTCTTTAAATCGGTATGACGAACAATTATCGCAGTCGCAGAAAAATCAATATCTTGTGACTATTAAAGAGAATATTGAGCGCATGACTCAGATGATCGACGATATTTTAGTGCTTGGTAAATTGGAAGCCAAGCGCTTATGCCTCAACCCTGAGCCCCTAAATCTCGTCGACTTTTGTCGCAATCTGCTGACAGAACTGCCCTCACAAACGGGGCAGCTGGAATTCACTGGCAGACACAAACCTTTGATCGCGAAACTAGATCAAACGCTTTTGCGTTCAATTTTGACCAATATTCTGTCTAATGCTGTTCGCTACACCCTGGATGGCAGATCTGTTTATTTGTCTCTATTCCGCCATAAGGAACAGGCAGTTTTTGTAGTCAAAGACAACGGTCTAGGAATTCCGCCGGAAGATTATCCCCATCTATTTGAACCGTTTCACCGAGGCAAGAATGTCAGTAACATTCCAGGTACTGGATTAGGCCTAAGTATTGTCAAACAGTTTGTTGATTTCCAACAGGGAGATATTCAGGTCAAAAGCCAGCTGGGCACAGGGACAACGTTTAAGGTGATTTTGCCATTGTCGTTGCCAGTTGTTGAGACCCACTCCGATCTCGGAGTCTATCCTAGACGAGACTCCGAGATCCGTCATCCGGGTTAATTAAACGCCAAACTTATCAACCTGCTCTTTCAAGTACTCATCGGCTTTGTCTGGGTCAAAATCGCCAAACTTCATCTTTTCGATCCGGGAGATTTCCTCGGGTGAATCCACACCCAGTTCTAGGGCGAGTTCCCGCGCTAGATCCGTCAAGAAGAACTCTCGACCACCATCGGCAATCTTATCCGCCGACGTGTAATCCCAGCGTACGAGCTGTGTAGTAATCCAGCTGGCAAAACTCTTCCAAGGGTAGGGGTCAAAGTAAATCCGATCGGGAATGTCAAAGGTGTTGCCCTGACCATCTTCAAACTGACCGGTCATGACAGCTTCCAGCACTGGCAAGGGCTGATTCAGATATTCACGAGGGGCAATAGCCGCTGCAATTTCCTTACGGTTGGCTGGATTGTTGGCGTAGGTAGCCCCGTCAATAATGGCCTTGTTAAGGGCGCGGAATGTGTTGGGGTGTTCATCAATCCAATTCTGAGCAGCAACAAAGGCGCAGCAGGGATGCCCTTGCCACAGGTCTTTGGTTAAGATGTGAATGAAACCAATGTCATCCTGCACGACCCGCTGGGTAAAGTTGTCGGGCAGGATAAAGGCATCAATTTGACCGGTGGACATTTTTGCGATCGCATCCGGCGGGGGCAAAATCAACAGCTTCACATCGTTGTCTGGATCCAACCCGCCAGTGGCCAGGTAGTACCGTAACAGCAGGTTATGGTTGGAATAATCATAGGGAATGCCGATGGTCATGCCCTTAAAGTCGGCGGGACCGCTGACATTGCCCAGGTGTTTGTTGGCAACGGCAATACCCTGGCCGTTGTTGTTCTCAATGCTGGCTAGCTTAATTGAGAAAGGAGTGGACCCCAAGCCAAGGGACATGGCAATGGGCATGGGTGCAAGCATGTGGTAAGCGTCGAGTTCACCTGCGATCGCAGCATCCCTGACCACCGACCAGCTAGCATACTTCATCAGCTCCACATCGAGACCATGCTTCTCATAGAAGCCCAGCGGCTGCGACATAATAATTGGAGTCGCACAGGTGATCGGCAAAAACGCTAGCTTCAGACTCGTTTTCTCCAACGAGCCAGCAGGGGCACCAGCAACAGACCCTTGAGGATCATCAGCAACCTCCGCTGAATCGGCACAGTTGGCTAACGTGACCAAAGCTGCCCCCACAGCAATGTTCTGTAAAAACTTACGCCGAGTTACCTGACTGATGCGCTGAGCATCACTAAAAAACTCTCCAGCCTTAGGTCCAAAGGCTGCACCAAACGCCTGATCCAGACCGCCTGCCAGGTCAATTAAATCTCGAACCAGCCGCTCTCGCTTGGGGCTACCCTTGCCCACCTTACTCACAAACAGAGCCGTTCGTAGCTCCGCCTGACTAATAGCATCAGCAGTCTCAATGGCCTCTGGCTTATAAAACCGCATTTTAGCCAGATCATCGATCAGATCAGCCGGATTTTGGGGCATCTCCGACTCAGCCATCAAACGCCAGTGGTCCTGAGTAGAATGATAACTTCCACAAACAACGCAGCGGGTCGGCATGGTATTAGTCCCACCATATTGGCAAGAAAGACTATTCCACTGGCGGAACTGATCCGTGACCGATTTCATATTAATTTTTGGGTAGAACTAAAGCCTGATTATATCTATTAGAACGGTTAATCTATCTTATTTTCGTATCAACGGATACCGTTTTACAGACTTTGATTTTCGTTACAACCCTCAGTGTCCACTGCCTACAAGGTCGGCTAAGTGATGCATTCAAAGGCTATATTTCCTAAACCTGAATGTCCCCTCCAGTCAAGTAGCCTGTAGGAGGGTAAGCAATTCCCACCCTCCCAATTTGAGACTGTTAGGCAACCGACAAAGCGGGTTGCTGCTTCATATCAGCCAACATCTTCTTCAGATGCTTGAGAGCGGGAGTCACAATCGCCACAAAATAAGCTTCCCGCAACTTACGCTCTGCCGGGCTACCATGCACATAGGCTCTGGCCCCCGCATGCAGCATGGCCGCTTGAGCAGACCGTAACGAGAGTTCTGCACCGGTTACCCGGGCTTGAATAATCTCGCGATCCAGTTGTGGATCAGCCAACCCTGTACATTCATTCAGCTGGTCAGCCAGGCTGTAGGTATGCAACCGAGCCATGTGCAAAGCATCAGCCAGGTCTTCAACTTGATCATCCAAATAGCAATTTACATGACCCAGACGCTTATTAGACCGACGCATCAGCTCAATACAGCTATCGGCTAATCCTAACCCCATACCCATCTGGGTCAAGATAAATCCAGGGCGAATGCAGGCGACATACTCCTCACAGGGAGATGCCAAAACCCACTCATCTGGAACAAAGGCATCGCGGAATACACAGCTATAGGTGCCTGTCCCTTCCAGGGCAATAAAGTGAGCATTAAGCCGCAGCGACATCCCCTCTAGCGCATCGGAAACAAGCGCCATCATGTAGTCTTCCGAATCAGCCAGTTTGGCGGCAATCCCAAAATAGTGGCCAGGCCCCAAATTAGACACCCAGGGCAGCAGGCCGTTGACGATGTAGCCACCGTCCACACGCGTTGCCGTCAGGGCAATTTTCTCAATATCGGCAAAATGCTTCATGGGGTTTGATAACCCAGTACCGGCTAGCACCTGACCCGTCGCGACTTTAGGCAGCATCTCTGCTTTCAGCGTCGTGTTCTGAGTGTTTTCTAAGTACCAGGTGCAGGCCACCTGACACCAGGTAATAAATCCGGTCGAAAGACAGTCTTTAGAAATTTCTTCAATGCTTTGAATCGCTGTTCTCAATCCTTTACCCGACCCCTGGTAGTCTGTGGACACTGCATGGGCAAAGGCATGGGTAGTCCCTAGCTGGTGCATAATCTGATCCGGATACTCTCCTTTGAGATCAATGTCTTGCACCTTAGGTGTCAGCACTTGATTAATTACAGTGCGTAGGTTAGCAATGGCCGGATCTGAATCTAAGGTTGCCGAAGATGCCTTATGATTCGATGATTTTGAAATGGTTTGCATGGCGATGCTCTATAAAAGGCCGATGTATTGAGTTGGGCTGATAAAGCGGTATGTGATGATCGCTGGGTTAGATTTTTGAAGCTTGAAAACCTAATGGAGACCTAACGATGCCAAAATATTGTATTGGTTGCCAGAATCGACATTACCCAAACGAATATACGCAAGAAATGCCCTAAGCCAGAGACGAAAAGGTTAAAGAGAAGTTTCCGGAGTTTCTCACGGTAGAAACTCCGACTTTAGATAAATTTAATCCAACCGTTCCAATTAAACCGTTGAAACCGATACCGGCATAGGGTTGCTTAATGTCGCAGACACCGGTGACCATGTATTCGCATGGGTCACCATTTCCTCTAGCACTGCCCGGTCAGCATCACCGTCGATGTCTACCTTAACGCGGACATCAGTAAACCCAGCCTGAGGCTTGGCCAGTTCTCCAGTCCCCCAGGTGCTAACAATGTTGATATCGCCTTCTAGGGCAACTTCTAGCTTAGTTAAGGTAACGCCTTTTGCGGCTGCATTGGCCTGAATGCCCACCACCAAGCAGGAACCCAGGGCTCCCAACACAATCTCAGATGGGTTGGGTGCGGTATTATCTCCCAAAAGAACAGGAGGTTCATCAATGGCAAATGCGTCCAGATCACGGGCGTAGTTAAGGCTGCGAAACTTGCCTGTGCAGACAGTTTTAACTTTTAGGGTTTTATCGGCAGGGTTGGCCTTATTCTTAGCGGCTAAATCTGTTAGACCGTCTTGAGGAATGGGGGTAAGCGGTGCCTTTACCTCAGCGGTTACGGTAGTTGCTTCGGCCATGATTTTATCCAAGTAGAATGATCACTCTACTTAAGATACAAGAAACTCCTGGGAGGTGAAAGGTCAATGTTATTGATTGATAAAAATAGAGAGCACTGAGAGCCCCAAGAAAATCCTAGTTTTCCAAAAGTTCGTCCCATCTACCTGGCACGCTGAGGGGTATATATAGGGAGAATGAACTCCGAATTCACTCTTTGACTGATTACTCAGGATTCTTGCCCATGTCAGCTTCGAAACTGGTCCCCCCATTTACCTATGAGATTGCTGTTAAAAAAGTTCGTATGGCAGAAGATGCCTGGAACAGTAGAGATCCACAGCGGGTTTCCATGGCTTACTCAGAAAATAGCCACTGGCGCAATCGGGCTGAGGTTTTTCAGGGACGAGATGCGATTCGAGAGTTTTTGACCCGAAAATGGGATAAAGAACTGGATTATCGTTTGACTAAGGAGATTTGGGCCTTTGGTGAGAATCGGATCGCCGTGCGCTTTCAGTATGAATGGCACGATGATGCCGGTCAGTGGTATCGCGCCTATGGTAATGAGAATTGGGAATTTGACGAGGATGGGTTAATGCGTCGCCGAGAGGCGAGCATTAACGATAAGCCCATTACTGAAGAAGAACGTCGCTTTTTCTGGCCTGCACCTGGTCCTCGTCCAGACGATCACCCGGGGCTGATTGATTCTCCAGAGTAGTGCGATCGCACCAACTATAATAATGGGGCACTGCCCCGCAGGGTGCCTGCCAATATTCCTAGGGGAACTCCCCATAGACCGAGGGATTCTGTTGCCATTGTTAATAATCACCCCCATCACAAAGAAGACATTGTGAGACTAGCTCTGACGAACAGAACTAGTCTCCTCCGGTAGTCCTATCCAGGATGTTTCATCGTCCTCAGGCCCATGGGCTCTGGGGACGTCATAACGTAGCCCTATTCTTCGTAGCGTTGCTGGCGAGGCACGTAGAAACTGGCAATAATGGCCATGCACAGCCACCAGAGGGTGCTGACCTGGGGACGATACCAGACGGTATCGACTAAACCGTGGACCAACATACCAGAACAGGTTGCGATCGCACCAATCAGCCAATAGCCCTGCCCATTCATATCCATCCGCAGACGCCGTAGCTGGTGTAACCCTTGATATAAGGTTGTTCCTAACATCCACAACAGAGCCGTAAAGCCAATAATGCCGGCCTCAACCAGGGTTTCTAGAAAAATTGAATAGGCACTCAAAGCAGTGTAGTTAGGACGCTGGTAGAACGGATAAACTCTGTTAAAAGCTTCATTACCAGGGCCAATGCCAATAACAGGCCGCGCCCGGATCATATCCATCACCCCTTCCCACACATTAATGCGGAAGTTGTTGCTGCTGTCTCCCCGCCCGGCAAACATGGTCATAGCCCGTTCACGCACCGGGCCAACAAACAGCACGGCAAATACAACCAAACCGGTCATTACCCCCAACAACATCGGTAGTGCCCATTGCTTCCAAAAAGATGGAAACAGTTCACTCCACCAGTACACCAGCAGCACTGCCAGCACAAAAAATAGCCCCAACAGCCCTATCCAACCGCCACGGCTGTAGCTCAGCACCAAACAGGCAAGATTTAGAAAAAAAGCAATGGCTGCCAACACCTTAGGTAGCCAGCGGGGCCATACAAAAAAGGCGCTAACGCTCATGGCAACTGCAGGCATCAGATAGGCTGCCAACAAATTAGGATTTTTTAGATAGCTATAAACGCGAGTTGCCCCAGATAAATTAGTCGTTGGATCCACCCAGGTGGCCAGGGCCTCAGCTCCAAAGAAATATTGGCGCATACCATAGACCGCTACGGGTAAAGTCGCCAGCACATAGACAGAGACCACCCCCGTACGCAACTTTGGCTGCCGCAGTATCCGTGCCAGCAGCATAAACAGCAACAGATTCAAGGTGAGCTTAATCAACCCAGAAACGGCGGCGGCTTTGACCGGTGACAGGGCCGTAGCTAATACCATGGTGGCCCAGTAGAGGGTGACCCCCAGATGAATAGGCGTGAGCCAACCGTTGGCCTCATCGCTGACTGTGAGAAGAAACCACAGCGCTGCACAGGCCACCAGCAAAATACCGATGAGGGTGGTGGAGGTATAAGGAGACAGTACCAGCAGCACCGCTACGATAGCAGCTGCTATCAGGTCACCATGGGGCAGTAGCCCGCTACCCTGACGCCATTTACGTAATGGCGTTAGCAGCCAATGGATAAGGCTCACCTCTCGCCACTGCTGTAGCGAAAGCTGACCAAAGGTAAGGGTA
This sequence comes from Leptothoe sp. EHU-05/26/07-4, assembly GCF_043421015.1. Lineage (NCBI taxonomy): Bacteria > Bacillati > Cyanobacteriota > Cyanophyceae > Nodosilineales > Cymatolegaceae > Leptothoe > Leptothoe sp. EHU-05/26/07-4. The sequence continues at coordinate 684,708 of NZ_JAXSQV010000002.1, read as the reverse complement.
CGCAGCACTGAGTCAATCATTGAGGCACTGTCCTAGAGCCGACCACAAAATATGCGCCTTATAGTAGCGGGCAACGGTCGTTCTCTCAAGACAGGGAGCGTAATCCTTGCTCACAAAGTAAAGAATCTAACCAAGCTGCCTCATCATCACTTACAGATGGCACAGGGTCTTGCTGGTAATCCAGCTTTAGGTCATATCCTGAGCGCTCGTAAATTTCATCTAATAACCGCTGTAGATCGACTATGGGAGCCTGATCGTCTGGTCGTAACGGTAGCTGAAAGGATGGCACCTGATCCGTTACGTTAAATTTATAGATTTCTGCTTGGGGTCTTAAATCACTACGACTGACTAAAACCCTGTAATGACTATGCAGGCCATCTCCCAAGACTGGCATGGGTTCATAGGCTCGCAATAAATCGATCTCGACTAAATTAGTCGAGCTACTGAGTACCCGCTCCCGCTTATTTTCGTAAGTTTGTCGCCCCCGCCCTGGACGTTTGTTAATGGGCGATAGTAGATCAATCGCAGTAACGACTTCTTTGGTTGCCACCTCACGTACTTCTAAATACCCTTGTCGAACTGTAATGGGCATTGGCACCTCAACCAAAGTTATCTCGTACATTCGAACTTCGACTGAGACCGAATACTTAGGCCGTAGTTGGGGGGCTAAAGACTCTGCTAAAGCTGCAATCATTAGCAAATGAACACCTGGCCACATTTCCGGATGCTCTAAGTATGGATCCATTCCAGGAAATGGAGACGCCATTGGGTTAAACTCTTTATTATAATCTATAAAAACCAGCATAGCTCCCCGACACTCAAGGGCAATGAGTATGAGCTAAAGCGTGATTTCTGGAGCAAATAAGCTTTGCAGCCTCAACAACTGTGCACCTCTTAAATAAAGCAAATCGCCCTTACCTAGTAAGTTAACGGCATCTCCTTGCTTACCGCCTAGGATAATCGCCGAATCCGCATCGCTAGCGGTTCTTAGGGCAACTCGTCCAGGTAAATTGGAGCGAATAAGTGGAGTCACTACCTGAGCATCAGGACGCTGGGTAGCAATAATGAGATGGATTCCAGCGGCACGGGCCATGGCTCCTAACCGTTTAATGCTCTGCTCAATAGCAGTGCGACTTTCTTTTTCTGCCATAAAGTCTGCATATTCATCAAAAATACAGACGATTCGAGATATTGGGCTATTAGACTTTTGGTTATAGCGGGTCAGGTCAGTACAATGACTCTGTTCAAATTTTTGGTAACGGCGATCCATTTCATTCATCAAAGACTCCATCAGGGTTATTGCACCTTCGGTATCTTTTACAATGGGTTTTAACAACCAGGGATTGTCTTCAAATTCGGGAAATGTAACGCGTTTGGGATCGACCAGGACAATTTGTAGGTGCTCTGGGGAGTGACGCTTTAGGAGACTGAGCAGGAGCGATCTCAGAAATTCACTTTTACCACTGCCAGTCGTCCCACCCACTAAAAAATGACAGGTATTGGGATCCGATAAATCAGCTTCAACTAAGTTACCCTCCAAATCCACGCCAATGGCAATTTTGACCGGATCGTTAGGTGTCAGAGTCAGAGGCTGAATATATTGCTCAAACAGGGCAGACTGACGGTCTGGACGAGGCAAATCAACACTGACATAACCCGCCTGGGGGGCAATCATCGGCGGAGCCTCGATGCCAAGTTGCACCCGTAAATCATCAGTCAGACGCAAAATAGAATTGACTTTGACGCCCAGTTGAGGTTTGAGTTTGACTCGCAGAAAGGTCGGGGCTAAGGCAATTCCTTGTAAATCAACACCAACGCCAAAGGACTTTAATGTTTCGACTAATTGCGCAGCGATGGCATCTGACTTATTTGCGGGTGAAGCTATTGATAGCGTTGGTAATGGCTCAGTAGACTTAGGCTTAGATTCCTTAACACCGGTCGATTTACCCGTTCTCTTGTCAGATTTTTTGGGGTTAGTTCTCTGATAAGAAGATTTGTTGTATTGTTCTGATGTGATGTTAACGTCTGGGGCAAACGCAGGTCTTGCCGTTCCCTGAGGCTCAAAATAGGTTTGGCATTTTTTATACTGAGGACACATATCACATAGGTCCAACCGCAGTGTTTTTGGAGGTGATTCTCCCTGGCCAGGACTCCAGGCTAGCCAGTCACGGATATGCATAAGCTTTTGAGGAATCAGCTTATGCACCGTATCTTCTAGCTGTGCCCAGGGATATACTTGCTCTTGCCAATCGGGTAATACGCTGTAAACTGTAGAATCGATGGGCACACCAATCTTTTCCCGCAGCATATAGCTATAGAGGGCAACCTGAGCTAACTGAGCAGATGGATCAGGTGACTGATAAGTTTTGTATTCCACCACACAGAGACGATGGTTAGCGAAGTCATACACCAGGCTGTCAAAACGCCCCTGCACTAGCTGTTGCTCGCCATCGGGCAAGGAAAATGTATGTTTAACACTGAGTTCTTGGGCTAAAAAGGTTTTTTGCATTACCTTCTGGGCATTACAGGAGCGACGATTGCTAACTAGCAGTTCTGCCCAGCGCTGGATAAGTCCCTTCAGGCCTTGCCATAGTTGGTGAAGTGCCTGAGCTTTATCTGGTTTCTCGGCAATGGCCTGCTGAAGATAGGGAAAAAAGATTGTTTGGTAAAGTTGTTGCTCCAATTTTTGTGCGATTGCTACACTGTCTAATTGTTCTGGAGCCTCTATCAATAATGTTTCAAATTTCGGATCAGACCGCAGTTGTTGTACAAATTGGTCAGAAAGCTGATGGAATGCGCTACCAATACCCAGGGTCTTCCCTGGTGGTAAAAACATCACCATACCGCCAAAATGATGCCCCAAATAGAGCAAACGGGGACACTCAAAAGCGATCCGAACTTTACTAACACTCAAAGAGGAAGTCATGCAGGGACGTAACAAATTAACTGGGCTTCACGGCTAGCCTGGGGGTCAAGTAGTTGCAGACGTTTCTGATCACAGAGGGTTTGAACTTCTTGTTCAATCTCCTGCTCTTGAATACTAGAAAACTGTTGTCGTGTTGTTTCAATTAACACAAGCAGTCCGATAAACGATTGAGTTGCCATCAGGTTAACAATATAATCTGCAACTGCTTGACTAGGTGGGGGTGGTTCCACGTTACCTTCTACAATCTGTAATTTTTGCAATAGGGGGCACTGATCTAATACGCCTGATTCTCGCACGACAGCCTGCAAATCTTTAAGATGGGGTGTTTTCTCACCCAGCACTAGTTCACCAGCACGGGCGGCATTAGCAAGCTGATGATAGGTTTCTAGGTAATATAATGAGAGCAGATCAGGTTGAAAGTGAGCAGACGGGGCCTTACCGTTAAACATCTGGCAATAGATTTGATTTCCTCTGGTACTTGGTTTTCCTGTCCCAGCAGAACGAATTAGATAGAGGCGCTGGCAAGCATTCTTTCTAACTATCTTTTGACATGCATTCATCACATGATAGAAAGTAGTCATATTAGAATCCTCGTTCCAGATAATGCCCGTAGTGCCTTTTTTTTGCTGATGGGAGAGAGAATAGGAAGCATATTTACTACCCCGTAAAAACTGAGTTTCTATCTGTGGTAACTTGAGGGCTTCTAGGACCTGACGTAGCCGCCAAATTAATTCTGGGGAGGTAAACTGCCCAATCCGCGTTATTTGCTTTTGAACCGCCTGAAACTCTTTGTTCCAAGCTAACTGGAAATTTGCAAGGATCTTTTCTTGTGAGTTATCAACAGTATCAATTGTATCCTGCTCATTTGTTTTACCATCAGCTTTAAGCTCCGGCATTTTGCCATGGCGTTTGTAATAGTCAATGAGCTTTCGACCTAAGTCCAACGTGTTTCGAGGCAAGGTTTTCTTGCCAGGAAAATAATGTTCTAGCCAATCACGAGATAGGGGAGCAATTCCGCTTGACGGTTTTGGCTGAGCTTTTAAGTGAAGTGATTCAAGGCGAGCGGCCCAAAGTGCTGCTGCCTGGTCTAGATTAATTGACTTGAGTCGCAAGGCTTGATGAATGCGATCTAAATCCGCTGGCTGAATAGCTTTTCGATTATTTTGCCAGGTACTCGTCACGAGACTGATGAGTACTAAAAAATTACGTAGCTTTTCGTTGTGAATTGTAGAGTTAAGATTAAACAAGCTCTGCAAATCCAACTTACCATTTGGCAATTTAGGAATACTATCTAAGTTGTCAAAACAGAGTACGATAGGCTGAGTAGAAGTGGCGATTCGACCGATATTGTTTAGTATCTTTTGAGCCGCGTCTTCCGAGTCAATAGGTTGTTTGAGTCGCAGTACTTTCAATTCTTCCTTGTCTAGGTTATCACCTTTTAACCAGGAGTAAGCTAGAGAACGTAAGTCGGGATTGGTTGCCAAATCATAAAGAACACCGAAGAATTCCTTACCGTTGTAAATACCTACTGGAAAGCTTGCCTTTAAGTCTTGAATAAAGCGACCTCGTTCCCCCAGAACCCATTTAGCAAAGCTACGATGATGTAAACTGGGAAGTCCTTTAAGCCAAAGCAGTAACTGCGATTCAGATTGTCCTTCTGGTACATAGATAAGGCTGTCAACCGTATTACGGAGTGTATGCCGCCAGAGGTAATCGCTATCAGGCCAGGGACCGATGTAGGCAAAAAAAGCTTTATCGTTGAGCTGTCGCTTGAGTCGCCCTAATAAGTAACTCTTACCTGCACCTCTATCTCCACTTAGCAAATAGGTGCGCGTGGCATTGTCTTTTCCAATTTGAGTAATTATTTGGTCAATTGTTTGAAGAATTGACCAATGAATACCATTGACTTCCAACGCTATATCAGGCCTTTCTTGCCAGAAATTACCTGGGCGAAATGTGTTCTGATCAAAAGGATTGAGATTCTGTTGAATTAGGTTTTGAAGCGAAGTCACAATCTTTTACCGCCTCTACATGTTTTTTAATAGAAGTCAGTCATTAACACTGATGTAAAACCAAGCTCCTCCAGTATTTTGGGGAATACCAGCAGAAATCTCAGAATCACTGTAGTCAGAAACTTCTTGTAGGGTAATAAGCTCAATTAGATCCTGGCTTTGTAGTTCAAACAGTAGTTTGTCTAAGCCTTCTCGAGTTAGGGGAGGTTGTAGCTTTTCCCGTAAATGGAAGATTGGCAGAAAGTTATCTGTATCCAACTGCTGATCTAGCATTTTAATAGTATCTAGTATTGATTCTGGCGACAGACCATTGATATCAGCAATTGATGGTGAAGGAGACGTTTGTTGCTCTGCTTCTTCCTTAACATAAGTTTGTGTATTATTGACTGTTCTAGAGATTTCTTGTTGGCCTAACGTTTCCCTGAGAAAGTTTAAATAGGACCCCAACATCGAGAATGTCAAACTAGCACTAGTACTCGTTGGATGACAATCATTTTGCAAATATTGATACCCTGTTTGGGTTAGCCAGACATCTTTGATTACTTTCTCGCCGACAACACTGATAAGCCCCTTGTCCTCAAGCTGCTTGAGTAATCGTTGACGCTCGCTGGCTGGTACCTGCTTTGCTGTACCTGGTGGTACTGATTTACCAACCGCAACTTCCAATAATTTTTTCAGTAGTTTTAACTCATCATAAGTAACAGGAAGCATGTTGATCTCAGACTCCAACAATGCTTTTCCAGCAGCATTAGTTTGATACTTGGAAATTTCGTCAGTATATTCAACTAGGCCTTCACTACTAAGGTTCTTGCAAATTCGATTGCGTTCGCTGGCAAGGGTTTTAGCATTGGGTGGCTTTAGCTTGCTAATTCGAACGCGATAATCTGGAGCATGTTCCAACAACCGCAGCAAAAATTTTACTTCTATAGGCTTTAATTCGAGCGAAGATAGCTCCATAGGATTTATGGTTTCAATAGGAATAGAGCATGTCAATCAGCATTTAAAGAAATTAGAACTTCATAAATAGAAGGGCTATTGTTTCTCCTATAGACCGATTATCCCCTATAGTTTAGGAAGGTATCTTAAACACGTCGACGCTTCTTATAAAAGCTATAAGATCTCGCGCTAATTCCTCTTTATTGGTCAACGCCAGGCTTTACAATACTTGCTATTTCAGTTTCATAGCCTATTCAACCGTCTCCAAATGGCAATGACTCGTTAAAATATAAAAACCTCATAAGCGATGAACCACCATGATTTCACGATCAATGAAATCAAAAAGCAGTTTACGGCTGAACTCATTATTTTCTACAAAAATAATATTTTGGGAGCGCGGTCTCCCACTAATTCAATGACAATATCGGGACGACTTGATCTATCATGATTTTCTAGCTCAGTAATCTTTTGCTGATCTAGAAATATCTGCGTTTGAAGTGTTTTCAAGATCGAAAATATTTATGTGCTGAAACCATGCGTACAAGAGATCTTGCTCAGAACTAAACAGAGCAGCAACAATTTCTGTAAAAAAAATCTTCTAGAGGAATGCTCACTGCTTGAAAATTGAGGAGTCGGCTAAAAAGTCCCATCTAAAATATCCACAGATTTTATTCAGTTTTTCCAAAGCCAGTTAAGCACAAGAACAAAATCAGGCAGTATCGTTTCCCCCATGAGACTATCTGGCTGATTAACAATACTTACTTGACCATCAGCAGAATAAATCTCCACCTGTCGATCTTGCGGATTAATCAACCAGCCCAGTCGCAGGCCATTAGCTACATATTCGTGCATTTTTTCCTGGAGTGTACCAAGACTATCGTTGGCAGATCTCAGTTCAATAACAAAATCTGGACAAAGGGGCAAAAACTTATCCGGAGCTGGGTTTAGTGCCTCAATGCGATCTCGACTCACCCAGGCTACATCGGGAGATCTTACTGCCCCATTGGGCAACCGAAATCCCGTAGATGAATCAAACCCTAAACCCGACCCATCTTGATCCGCCCAATTGGCCAACTGCTGACTAATTTTCAGATTGCGATTACCCGTTTCCCAACCCGTTGGCGGCATGATTAACAAATTTCCCGTGGCCGTACGTTCTAACCTCAAATCTCGGTTGGCTTGACACAGTCGATAAAATTGCTCATCATCCAGAGCAAGCGCTGCCGCTTTCATATTGAGTGTAAGCGCAACCATGACGTTGTTTTCCTAGAGGTTTCTATAGTAGGGTGTCGTTAGCGCCAGCGTAACGCATCAAACAGCGATTGCCATTTTCAGGAAGACCCTCTAGATCGTCAACCGTCCAACGCATGGGTTGAATTTTGATCGATGTCATGGCTTTGCTTCCTGGTGAAATTTGTGGGTTCACAGTAGGGTGTCAACATGTTGACACCCTACTAGGGTAATACCCTTTGGGGAGAAAGGATTCTAATGCCCCAGCATCCAAAATACTTTACGTCTTTCATCCCCTGCGCTACCTTTCCCATAGATAAACCTTGTCCACATCCAGAACTAGAGTTTTTCAGTAGAAGAACCTGCAGGCTTCAACTTGGATGTGGTTGATCCTAACCAGACACGTATCCTCCGCTTTCCCATGTTCAACCGGCGTCGCTTTCTCGTGCTCAGTAGCCTAGCCATTGGAGCCTGCTCCAGTCGCCCCATTGCTCAATCAGTCACCACTAGCAGCACCCCAGAGGTGTCCGCCAGTTCCTCCCCCGCTGCCCCTGCTGTCCCCAAACGTCATCCCAACTTTGGTCAACCCATTGGCCCTGAAGAACTCTTTGCACCTAAACGCGGTGATGTGCGAGCAGTGGTGATCAGTGATCTGAATTCCCGCTATGGGTCTGTAGACTATCGCCGTGAAGTGATAAAAGGCGTTTCCATCCTGCCCCAATGGGAACCGGATATTGTGCTGTGCATGGGCGATATGGTGGCAGGTCAAGCCACGTTCTTAAGTACCTCCGAAGTGGAGGCCATGTGGGAAGGGTTTGATAACTTCATTCTTAAGCCTATTCGCGAGGCTGATATTCCCTATGCGCTGACCATTGGCAATCATGATGGGTCTAGCCAGACCTACGAGGGGGGCGGCTATATTTATGCCGTTGATCGCGAAGTAACTACCCGCTACTGGCAGGCCCACCAAAATGATTTGGACCTACAGTATGTGGATATGGGTGATTTTCCTTACTATTACAGCTTTAAGCAGAACGATATTTTTTATATTGTCTGGGATGCATCATCGGCGAATGTACCTACTGACCAAGTTGCCTGGGCGGACCAACAGCTAAGTAGCGAAGCGGCCCAGGCTGCCAAGTTTCGCATTGCTCTAGGGCATCTGCCGCTGTATGCCATTTCTCAAGGTCGCGATCGCTACGGTGAGTTTCTCAATAACGCCGACCAACTTCAGGCCATATTAGAACGTCACAACGTCCACACCTACATGAGTGGTCACCACCACGCTTACTATCCCGGTCACGTTGGTAATCTAAACCTGCTCCACTGCGGTGCCCTCGGCAGCGGTCCTCGCACCTGGCTCTATCGCACCGATGCCGCCATGCAAACAATGACGGTATTAGACTTTTTCTTTGATACTGGCGAGACCGTTTATACCACCTACAACATGAATCGTATGGAACTGGTGGACACCCAAACCCTACCGCGACAGATCGTTGGCCCCACCGGACGTGTACTAAGAAACGACATTACTTTATCTGACTTGACAGCCGAAGAGCAGGGCCAGGCCTACATTCGAAGCGACAACTAAGTACTTTCTCGGATTTTCCCTATCTCTTTCTTGTCATGGAGTGCCAACTAAGTCGATACGGAATCCATCGCTAAATCACGTATAAGGAAAAGTTGTGGCAATAATTTGTCTCTAAAGGCGAATTATTCATCATTCATGCCTTCTATGGTGGTTAAGCAAATTCGTTCGTGGCAAATTCCTCAAAATGTGCCGAACCGACCAGCCGAGTTGCCACCTGGTTCAACTGTTCGATTAACCATCGAATTCGATGGCCATGGCTATTGTCTGATGGCGACAGAATTAGACGGTGATTACACCCTGAAAGAGTGGCACCCGTCCCTCAAGACCGCTGAGCAAAAGGCTGCGGAGATGTTTGGGTCAAGAGCCAAAGATTGGGAAACCATGGGGCTGCCATAGAAAATGATCTGGCGCAAATAAGTCGGGTCCTTCTATAGAAGGACCCGACTTATTTTTTATACAAATCCAGACAAGGCTGCGGAAGACGTTCTTGCGGGATCCAGCTTAAACACAACCGTTGCCAACGGAGGCAAGGTCAAATCTAACGAATAGGCCCGATTGTGATAAGCCCAATCTTCGGACCACTTGCCGCCTAGATTGCCCATGTTGCTACCACCAAATTCGCGGGCATCGCTATTAAACACTTCGCGATAGTAACCTTTGGCAGGTACACCAACTCGGTAGTGGCTATGGGGCTGAGGCGTAAAGTTACAGACAACAACGATAAATTCATCGCTGTCCTTAGCCCGACGGATAAAGGCCACAACACTGTGTCTGTTATCACTACAGTCAATCCATTCAAACCCTTGTTGGTCAAAGTCTTGAGTGTAGAGGGCGGGCTCACTCCGATAGGTGGTGTTGAGCTGCTCAAAAAATGCCTTTAGTTCTTTATGAGGTTGATACTGTAGCAGGTGCCATTCCAGATCACCCCAGACATTCCATTCGCTCCATTGGCCAAACTCCATGCCCATGAACAAGGTCTTCTTACCTGGATGCATAAACATATAGGTGTAGAGACAGCGCATGTTAGCGTGCTTTTGCCACTCATCACCGGGCATTTTGCCAATCATGTTGCTCTTGCCATGCACCACTTCGTCGTGGGACAGGGCTAGCATAAAGTTCTCACTAAAGGCGTACCAGATACTGAAGGTGACGTTGTTTTGGTGGAACTGACGGAACCAGGGGTCCATGCTGAAGTAGTCCAGCATGTCATGCATCCAGCCCATATTCCATTTGAGGTTAAAGCCAAGACCGCCTACATAAGTGGGCCAAGACACCATCGGCCAGGAGGTAGACTCTTCTGCAATGGAGAGAATACCGGGATAATAGCTAAACAGTAGATGGTTTGTCTGGCGTAAACAATCGGCAGCTTCAATGTTTTCACGACCGCCGTATTCATTGGCAACCCACTCACCTGATTTACGGTTGTAGTCCAAATAGAGCATGGACGCTACGGCGTCTACGCGAATGCCATCAATGTGGTATTTGTCAAACCAAAATAGGGCATTGGCCACCAAGAAATTGCGCACCTCATTGCGGCCATAGTTGAAGACCAGAGTGCCCCATTCCTTGTGTTCGCCTTTACGGGGGTCAGCATGCTCATAAAGATGAGTGCCATCAAAGAATGCCAAACCGTGGCCATCCTTGGGGAAGTGACCTGGCACCCAATCCACCAGCACCCCAATACCGTTTTGGTGACACTGGTCGATGAAGTACATCAAATCTTCGGGAGAGCCATAGCGAGAGGTGGCGGCATAATAACCTGTGACCTGATAGCCCCAGGATCCATCAAATGGATGCTCAGCTATGGGTAATAGCTCAATGTGGGTGAATCCCAATTCTTTGATGTAGGGAATTAAGCGATCGGCGAGTTCTCGATAGGTGAGAAAACGGGCTCCGGGTTTAAGGTCTGCAACGGTTACAACCGGTGATTCAGTCCCGTCTGGCTGTAGAGCAGGATTGTTAGAAGATTCATGCATCCAAGAACCCAGATGCAATTCATACACCGAAATGGGTTGAGATAAGGGTTCCTGATGACGGCGTTGTTCCATCCAGGCGTCATCCTGCCATCCATAACTGTTGAGATCAGCTACAATGGACGCTGTTTTGGGACGAACTTCCTGCTGAAACCCATAGGGGTCGGACTTTTCGTAAATGTGTCCCTCGTGGTTTTTAATTTCGTACTTATAGTGGGCACCGACGGTCAGTTCTGGAATAAATAAGCCCCAAATGCCGCCATGGCCAATATTCATCTGGTGTTGGCGACCGTCCCAGTCGTTAAAGTCTCCTAAAATCGATACATTACGAGCGTTGGGTGCCCACACGGCAAAATAAATGCCTGTAACATCATCAATGGTGGTGGGGTGTGCCCCTAGTTTCTCGTAAATCCGGTGGTGATTACCTTCACCAAATAGATGAGCATCGTATTCAGTAACTAAGGGAGACCGGAAGGCATAGGGATCGTAAATCACATGCTCGTGGCCGTCCGCTTCATAGCGAAGCTGATAGCTCGCTAAATCATCAACGTCCAGGATGCATTCAAAGAAATCACCGTGATGCTCGTTAGTCATCGACACTGCCTGACGGCTATCAGGCATGATGACCCAGGCAGACTCAGCTTTGGGTAAATAGGCACGAACCGTCCATACATCTTTGCCATCTATCTGAATGCGATGGGGACCGAGAACGTCAAAAGGATTATGGTGATAATTGCCAACAATCCGGTCAATTTGCTCTGGGGCCGTTGTAAGTGCCATAGAAATCTAAACCTAATAACCGTATATAAAAACGTGCTTTTAAAGAGAGGGTGGTTCTTAATGCCTTTGTGTGAGCAAAGACTATGAAGTTAGGTTAACAGAACGTAACAACAAATGCTTGTTACGAAAGATCTGTTTTCTGAGAAAAGTATCCCTATGGCAAAAACGGAATCACTGGTTTAAAGGCACGGCGGGCCTGCAATAGCAGAATGATAAAGCGAATGTCAGAATTGAGGGTGAGGACGGTTTGGCGTGTGGCGAGCTCTGAATGGAGTTGGGCGTAGTCAGCGGGTGATAGGGGAGCGCCATCTAATGGAGAGCGGGCTTCAAAGATAATTTCAGTCCTCAATATTTCTTCTGGCACATCGTCAGCGGGGGGCAGCACAATTTGGTCTATATTGACTCCCGAAGTGGTAGCAGGATTTGCTACAGGCTGCTCGTCAGCGGGCATGATAGCTGGACTAATGGATTGTGCTAATCCATTAGTGCTGAGGTGAGACCAGAGTCCGAGACAGCTGATGCTAATACCTAAGATTTTTTGCCAGGGCACCATGGGTTTAGATGGAAAATTTCCGCTATCGTGATGCATTACTAATCATAATTGCTGCTGTGGGCAGCGCTAAGGAGTTCTATGCCTAGCTTTTTCATACTCAGTTTAATGGGTCGTCAGATACATCGCGAGTCTAGTGGACGACTCGGTAGATTATTGAAACTGGCTCAACGGGCAATCTACGCGGGGACAGCCTTAGTGGTGTGTACGGCTGTAGCTACCCCGGTTGCGGCTCAAACCCTGCTTGACGAGCAGCAGGTTGAGTTTCAACCGCAGCAAGATACTTATACGTTTACGGCTGAAGCCGGTCAAGCCATCATTATCGAGATGGTGAGCGAGGAGTTTGATACGTTTGTCACGCTATTAAATCCAGCTGGGGAAATTCTGGAACAGAATGACGACTATAACGGGACTCCCCAGGCAACGATTGTGGCAGAGTTGCCTGAGGATGGTGAGTATACATTGCTAGCAGGCTCGTTCTATGGACAGTTTGGGGGGAATTATCGCCTCTCGGTCAAATCTGCTTCTGACTATCAGCTGGTTTATGATCGGGCATTAGAGTTAATGCAGTCTGAGGACTATGGTGAGGCGGCTGAGGCCTATTCGGCAGCCATCGTTCTAATGCCTGAGGATCCAAATGCCTATTTGGGTCGAGCTGATGCTTTGCTACGTCAACAGGCGTTATTGCAAGGTGAATCGTTTGCGGGGCCTGGCAGTTTGCCGACAGACGTTCGGGCAGACATTGTGGATAACTATGAAAAAGCAGCTCAGCTTTATGGGGCGAACGGGCAAGGGGACTTTGCTTCGCTGATTCTCGAACAGGCAGAATTTGTCCGGTCTGGTCAGACGCCTGAGGGTTCATTGGATGGTGCCGGTCAGTAGCATCAATACACTTCAATTTTTTTGGATTTATTGAAAATTGGCGATTTCTTTACACAATGGTCAAAACTTTCCGGATGGCTATGGGTCTTTAAGAAAGTGTGAATGAGTAGATGAACCTTGACATATCCCTCACAGTTAATGCTGAGGGATTTTTTTTGTCTTAATTTTTACTGGATATGCCGGTCTATGGTGGTTGCTGGCGTAGATGGTTAGGTTTTGAGGAAAAACTCGGCAGGGGCAGTAAAGCGAGTGTTTAGGCGGTGCACAACCGCTATATTTCTCGGTATTGGTAATGTAGGTGTTAGCTTGCTGTGACGCTGGCCCGTTTAGATGCCTATGCCTTCATCTTTTGAGGATGCTAGCCGTGACGACCTATTGGTGTTGGTTAAGGATTTAACCCAGAAACTACAGGCGTTAGAGGCTCAAAAGCACGATGCAGAGATCATGCTCGATACGGTTGTGGAGCATTCCACCCTATTGGAGCATGAGCTACAGTTGGCTGAACGCCATGTCAGGGAGTTGAATGGTGTATTAGAAGAGCGGGTGAAACAGCGCACCGCCGAGTTGGAAGCGGCGAATCAGAATTTGGCTCGGGAGATTGCTGAGCGTCAGCAGGCGCAGGAAGAAGCGATGGCGTTGGCCCGGCAGGTTTTAGAGCAGCGTTCGCTCACCATCGAACGGACCTACGAGGCAGTGCACAATGGTCCATTGCAAGAATTAGCGGTTCTGCTACGGACGGATATTAGTTCGTTTTCGGATGAACAGTTGCGATCGCAACTCCAAAAAGTCAATACCGATCTGCGGGGCATCTATCAATCCATGCGGGGGGCTGTGGATAATCATCATGAAGTTCTTTGTCTAGAAGGTGGCTTGACCTTAGACCTGAGTGAAGATTTACCGGGGTTACTATTGCAAACCTTTGAACATACCTTAGAAAGAGACTTTCCTGGGTTTAAGACCATTCTGTTTCAGATCACGCCAGACTTTAGCTCGCTGACGACGGCAGCCTTATCCCTGGACCAGAAACGAGGCCTCTGTCTGTTTTTGCAAGAGGCCCTATGTAATGTGGGTAAACATGCCTTAGGTACAACCCGATTAGATGTGCTGTGTGAACGCCATCAAGATAGCCACTATCTGAGCATTGTGGACAATGGCCAGGGCCTTACTGAGGAAAAAGGGCTCTCCACATCTGACCAGCAGGGCACGCATCAAGCCCAACGACTGGCTAAATCTCTGTCTGGGAAATTCCAGCGCCGATGTAATGTGCCCCAGGGGATGTGGTGTGAGTTGGTTTGGCCGTCTTAGTTCTTGGTTCTTGGTTCTTGGTTCTTGGTTCTTGGTTTTTGGTTTTTGGTTCTTGGTTTTTGGTTTTTGGTTTTTAGTTCTTGGTTCTTGGTTCTTGGTTTTTAGTTCTTGGTTTTTGGTTTTTAGGTTGCTAATCTTGGAAATTCTGATCTTTGAGTTTTCTTGCTTTAGAACGTAACTCCATCACAGGGCATCGTCTTGCTTATGGGGTAGGAAATGGAGGTTGTGGCTTGCTAGATAGGTAAAATTTGCTGTCAGTTTTGCTGCACCCACCTTTCTACTCCAGTATGGTGATGCCAAATACCATCGGGCAACACTATGGATTTAGGCGAAGACATGTCAAGAAAGCAATGTTTTTTGGTCGTTGATGACCATGAAGCTGTTTTGCAGGGTACGGTGCCTGCTTTACAAAAGGCCTATCCCTGGGCAGATATTTTTACGGCCCAAGACTATGGGGCGGCGATTCAGAAGATGCAACAGGTACAACCTGGGCTGATGGTGGTTGATCTGAGCATTCCCCATGCATCCGGTGAGGTGGCTACCCCAGAGGTGGGTCTTAAACTCGTGGAGAAATTATTGACCAGCACCCTAGCTCCGAACATTGCGGTGCTTAGTACGGATATTAATCCTCTGGTGCGGTTGAAGAGCATGATTAAAGGCTATGAGGGGGGCTTTGCTGCCATGGATAAGTCTTTGCCGCTACAGGAGATGCTTAACTATATTGATTTTGCGATGCGGGGGTCGGTGTATTTACCCCAAAAGGTAAAGTCACGACCGGAGTTTCATCCTAAATGGTTGGAACTGCTGCAGCTCAGGTTTCAGGAAGGGCTGACGGATAAGGCTGTGGCTAAACGCATGGGCACTAGCGATCGCACCATTCGCAACTATTGGGTGCGTATTCAGGATGCTTTGCTAATTGGTGATGAGCCTGACAAAGATCTAAAGGTACAAATTGAGATTGAAGCTCGCAAAATAGGCTTGATTCATTAATTGCTACGGGGGCACATCGTCGCTGTTTGACGATGGACTATAAATTGCCAAATTTGGAAAAAACAGATGTCCGAATTGCCACCCAAGGAAAGATTTTTCCATTGAATTAAGCCACACTTAGGTTGAGCAATACAGCCTACGGCTGACGAACTTGCACTCAACCCATCATTGTTCCGCAAAGCAAGAGATTTAAACCAAGTGTGTTTCTAGGGAGATTCAACCATGCCAGTGCCTCAAACGCCAGCAGAGTGCAAACAGTTTCTCAAGATTAAGGAAGTGGGTTCTAGCTATTGGCAACAACTGATCCACATTGGTATTCCCAAGCAACATGCGCGATCAATTGCGGTTGCGATCGCAAAGTACGACATTGCCCAATGTCAACCTCAAGAACTGCAACGCCAGTTAATTTGTCACTACAGTGCCTTTGTGTGTCGAGCCAATCTGTGGCGACCTGGACTGCTGCTAGCTTAATGTTGTTGCAGGCTGAATAACAGTAAGGATAGTTTGTTCATCTTTGAAGATAAACGGTTGAAGCGAAACCGTTGCATCAAGAGAGCTACCATCAGGCTGTGCCCAGCGGAATTGACCACTGAATGTGTGCTGCTTAACCATGGCCATGATTAGCTGCTGAGAGTCCCCTGGGTCAGAACAGAAATCTGTTATTTTCTGTTGCCCTAACTGTTCGACAGAAACTCCTAGAAACTGACAGATGGTCGGATTGCCATAAACAATATGCCCATCCACAAGGCGAGCGATCATTAACCCCACTGGCAACGCTTCTGCAACAAGCTGAAACTGTTCTATTGACTGATTTTTCTGCGCTTCTTCAAAATCAGTTAAGCCTGTAGCATGCTCCAGTTGTAGTACCAGCTTTTGATTTTCTTCTCTTAGGGTATCTAAAAGGGTATCCGAGTGTTCAAGGGCCATATCCAGCATCAGCTGTAGGTCATTTTTTTCCTGTTCTAGCTCTGACAATCGATGTTCTAACACAGCCTGTTGATCTGAAACATCGACAGCGTGAGGGACTGGATCACTATCTGACATAACTCGAATAAGAATAACTACTGGTACTGTAAAGGACCTGATGGTCAGATACTTTCCAAAAGTGGAAAATTACGTACCTTATGACTGGCTTAATCAAAAGCACACAAATTACCCTTTCTGGGCTCCCTATAGTTGGGTAAGCAACTGGCTGTAAACATTCGCTAATCCATGGGTGGCCTAAATCAGTAACGGCAAATCAGATTGAAACCCGTTCTCCTAAGATGTAAGTTGCCTCGATCACCCGATCGTCCCCCATCATGATCAGTGAAAACGTGCGATCGGCCAGTTCTTGAAGATTACTGGGGGCCTCAGACGCATTACGAAAGGCCATTAGCGGTGTGGCCCGTGGATTCAGCACAATAAAATCTGCAGCTTTACCAATGTCAAAATTACCCAGGACGTCATCCAGGCAGAGCGCCCTGGCACCACCTAAGGTCGCTAAGAACAATGCTTTAAAAGGAGACAGCTTTTGACGACGCAACTGGGCGACTTTGTAGGCTTCATTCGCCGTTTGCAACATTGAAAAGCTTGTGCCTGCCCCTACATCTGTTCCCAGCCCTACTTTGACAGGATACTCTTTTGACTTGGCCTGTTCGATTTTGAACAAACCACTGCCAAGAAACAGGTTAGATGTGGGGCAAAAAGAAACGGCGGATTTAGCCTCTGCCAGACGTTTAAATTCTTTATCGGTTAGCTGCACCCCATGGGCAAAAACCGAACGCTCCTTAACTAAACCGGCCTGATCATAGGTATCCAGATACCCCTCATAATCAGGGAAAAGCTGTTTTACCCAGGCCACTTCATCCACATTCTCAGACAAATGGGTGTGGAGATAAACATCTGGAAATTCTGCTAAGAGCTTCCCAGCTAAGCGCAGTTGTTCATCGGTCGAGGTGACGGCAAATCGAGGGGTGACTGCATAATGTAACCGACCTCGTTTATGCCACTTTTGGATCAGCGCTTTAGTCTCTTGATAGGATGATTCTGCTGTGTCACAAAGCACTTCAGGCGCATTGCGATCCATCATCACCTTACCGGCAATCATACAAAGATTACGACGCTCTGCGGCTTCAAAAAAGGCATCAACAGATTGTGGAAAAACACAGGCAAAGACCAGGGCTGTTGTGGTACCGTTGCGCAACAGCTCATTCAAGAAAATCTCAGCCACCTCTCGGGCGTAGGCCTTATCCTTAAATTTGCTTTCTGTCGGAAAGGTATATTGATTGAGCCATTCTAAGAGTTGCTCTCCGTAGGCGGCAATCATGCCAGTTTGGGGATAGTGGATGTGGGTATCGATAAAACCCGGCATAATCAGTCGATTGGCATATTCAATGATTGAAATATCTCCATATTTAGCTTTTATGTCAGCATAATGGCCAAAATCCTTGATCTTGCCATTATCCAGTACCAGTAGCCCATCGGCTATATAGCGAACGCTGTCTGTCTCGGGCTGATAAAAGGGATCGTCAATAAAATCTAAAAACGACCCACGAATACCCTTGAGCAGGGACCAACCTGACTGACCATCTGAAGCAGACATTGACTAGAAAGAGAAACTAAGGAATAAGCCACCTCATCATATCCTGTCCCCAGAACCCCAATCTCTACTCTCCACTCTCATAAAACAATACAGATTTTTTTCCTGTAGCTCACTAACGAACTGACCAAAGAATTCTGACTTAGATGATGTGGGTAAAACCATGGTTTCAGGTCCCTCCCCACTACTGTGTAAGGGGTTTTCTCGAACAGACTATATCGGTTGAAGGCCCCCCTTACGGAAGCTACGGTGTACACACAAGTGATCGAAAATGGCGATGACGATTGCATCACCCCCTCTAACTCCCCCTTACCAAGGGGGAGGACCGGAGTTTTCCCCCTAACAGGGGGCCTGGATAACTGATGGCTTCTTTACCAGGAATGTCCCAAGGTTATCGTACGTTTGATTTTGGCTCCTTCCTAAGCGCTATGCCCATCACCATGGCTGATCAGGGACAGCTATCGTGGCTGAGCAAACGAACCGTCGATTACCCTGAGATTAATATTAATTGACTGTCTGAGTTTTTCGTCTCTGGAAAAAATACTAAGAAATAGATAGCCCAGTGCCATTTATTACCCTAGGTTCACTGCTGATTCAAACCACTGTGCGATCGCATCATCACCGTACCGGTTCTAAATTGGCGAATTCAGGGCACCACGTTAGATTGTTTAAGGAACGCCCTTTATAGGACTCCCAAGGTCTACGCCTGTGTTCCGCTGTGGGACCATGGTCCCTAATGATCCAGGTAGCTCCACTGTGCGATAAGGTATTTTGCGACCCCCATTATCTGGCATTCATGACTAATCCGCCAAATGGCTGAGTCGTCCTTATGTAAATACTCCTGGATTTTTTTAGCATCCATGTAAACATGGCTAAAGGTGCTGCTCTCCCCTATGAATGTTCTTTCCTCTAACTCTGATGATCACGCCCTTGACGGCCAATCGCTGCAACAGCTTGCCGCAGAAAATAAGCGATTGCGTGATTTACTAGCGCTCGTCCAGAGCGAACGTGACAGTTTAGAGGCCTTAGCGAATATTGTGACCGAACATTCCACCGTGCTGGAAAATTCGCTCAATCAACAAAAGCGGGAAATGCTGGGCTACATTGACCAGGTGAAAATTGTTACCTCAGCAGCGGCAGCAGTTCAACAAAATGTGTTTACCTCCCAACACTTAGAAAAAATTGCCCAGCGTGATGATGAGCTAGGTAATCTAGCCAAGGTATTTACAGAAACAGTGTTAGCCGTCAAACACCATGAACAAACATTGGTGGAGACTAACCAACATTTAGAACAACTATTGCAGGCTTACAGTCGCTTTGTTCCTCAGGAACTGTTGCATTTTTTACAAAAAGAGAGCGTGATTGATCTACAGCTAGGGGATCACGTCAGCAAAGAAATGGCCATTTTGTTTTCCGATATTCGTGGCTTTACTACCCTGGCCGAGACCATGACACCCCAGGAAAACTTTAATTTTATCAATACCTATTTGGGATACGTTAGCCCAGAAATTGCTAATCACAACGGTCTGATTATGAAATACATGGGCGATGGCTTAATGGCCGTCTTCCCAGATGGGGTGGATGATGCGCTGCAGGCCTGCATTGCCCAGGCTCAGCGATTGCGAGACTATAACCAACATCGCCGGGCCCATGGTCATATCCCCCTAAGTGTAGGCATGGGTATTCACGTGGGGCGCATGATGGTGGGCATTGTGGGTGAGAGCCATCGCATGCAAGGGGATGCCTTATCTGACAATGTGAACCTCACAGCCCGACTGGAGGGACTCACCAAATACTATGGTGTTCAGTTGCTGGTTTCAGAAGATGTTCTGCGGAAGCTGACGGATTGCGATCGCTACCCAGTGCGCCTGATTGATCGTGCCATTGTCAAAGGTCGGCACACCCCCATCACTGTCTACGAAGTGCTGGATGCCGAAGAAAAGACCCTGCGAGCCCACAAGCTCAAAACCCTACCTCAATATTTAGAGGCTCTAAATTTTTATCAACAGGGCCAGCTAACCAAAGCCCAGGCCTGTTTTGAACAGGTTTGCCAAGCGAACCCCACCGATAAGACGGTGCAGCTTTATCTAGAGCGGTTGCAGCTGCTACAAAAACAGGGACTTCCCGACGACTGGCAAGGCATTTGGGAGTTTACGCAGAAGTAGATTCAGCCCACACTTATGCCAGCACCATCCAAAACAGGAAGGTTAACATCAGGCTCATGGTCCCAATCAAATGGTCAAACTGCTCAGGTACACGGGGAAATTTGATCGATAGCTTTTGAAAAATTAGCAAGTACGCTAGCCAACCAGCTGCAATGGTGATCAGGGGTTTGACAACATTTTTCAAACTGTAAGCTTCATAATAAAGGCCATTTGCCAACACCAATCCGCCCAGCAATATTACCAGGGCTGACCAAAAACCTGCATTGGGGCTATTTTCGGATTTTTCCGAATTATGAACATGGGGCAAAAAGATAAACTTGGCAAATGAGATGGCTGTGCCTAAGGCTGCAATATTCATGCCGATCACTTGCCAGGGCACCAGATTCTTAGAAGTCAGTACTTTAGCGCCAAACCCTGCCAGTAAGGGAAAACCTGAGATGGAAAAACTGGCGATGGCTAACGCTACCCATATAGACGTGGGAATGGGGTTTTTCTTCAGTACCTTAATGTCGCGACTGGACAACTTGCCCGTAATCAGGAAAAGGGCTGATTTTACCAAGCCATGGGTGAGGGCATAAAAGCCACCTACAGCTGGTGCCGCCAAGATAAACCCGAGCTGAGAAACGGTATGAAATGCCAGGATACGCTTGGTATCTTTCGAAAATACAGCGTAGCCCACACCTAAAAGCGCGGTTGCCACACCAAAGAAACGAACGATAGTGTCAATCTCAGGCAACATGAGTGCAAACCGGACGAGGGGAAAGACACCGGTTTTGACCACGACGCCTGACAGCAGAGCGGATATGGGTGATTCCGATTCAGAGTGGGTGAGCGGTAGCCACAGCCCTGAAACAAAGATGCCGCCTTTGGTTAAAAGGCCGATAAAAATGAGGGCAATGGCCTCTGCTGAAGCGTTTGCCAACCCAGTGAAGGCAAAGGAATTATTGGTTTGATAGACCAGCACAGCCCCGAGCAAGTAAAACAGCATGGCTGTATTACTGACAAATAGATAACGCAGCCCTACCCAAATGGAACGGTCAGTGCGGGGGTAGGCGATCAACAAAAATCCGGCAATGCTGATGACTTCTAGGGCAACATAGACGCTAATTAAATCTGCGCTAATAAAGACGGCGTTAACGCTGCCGTGCAAAATGATAGCTTGGGTGTAGAAGAAAGCGCCTTTGTTACTTTGCCAGCAGTAGAGAATGACCGCTGTGGTGACGACGGCATTGGTAAGGATAAAGAAGCCGCTCAGACCATCAATAAGTAAGCTGACACCAAAGTTATCTAATAGTTGAAACGTTACCGGGTCCGGATTGAGCACATGCCAGAACCCATAGCCGAATGAAACCAATGAAATGATAATGGCCAGAGCCCGATCTAATTTGGGTAGCAGGTAAATGCTGAAGCCTATAAATAAGGGCAGGGCAATCCAAATAAGGCTAAGGGTTTCATGGTTTACTATCATTTTTTCTTTTAAGGCATCCTATTGTAGGAATAGCATGGGACGGACCAGCAAGGTGTATCGATGCAAAAAACTAGGCCTTTGCATCCTGTGGTTGATTTTGACTTATATGGCTTGCCAGTTATATACAGGGATACTCAATGCACATAACCCAGACTCTACCGCCTCTCAGGCACTATCAGCCATGACAAACGCATACAATAGGATTGTTCACGCAGGCTTTTTGGAAGCCTTTCAATCCGTCTAAAGCTTCCGCGTCCTCAAGGAATAAGAAGATAACAATGCCTACCCTATGTGCGATCTCGTCTGTGTGATATTTTTGGTAACAAATTGACAGGAGAAACAGGAACGGCTTTATCAAAGAGGATTTTCATACCGTTGAGCAACACGGGAGACTTGGATTCATCGGCTGAGTCTAAGTCGGATTCAGTGAGGTCGTCGAGATCGTCTAAGGGATCGATATCCAAAGCTCGACCAAAAGGGTGAGGTGTCTGGGGCATCATCATTACCTGACTAATAGAGGTAGACAGCCAGTAGGCTGAGTTGCGCAGATTAGCACCCCCCCAAGGGGAGAGTAGTCAATTTTTGATACCGACCCTCTGGGTGGCATTCGATCAGACGGGGATGCGCAGGCAAGCTGCCCGTACTGATACAAAAATTCGGATACTCCCACGGAGGCGCTAATCTTGATTACAAGTTGTGATACATACGCTTGTTGAATTTCGCCTCGCTCTTTCTAACCTCAACCACAACTATTGTTTTGTTTGCAGCCACATGCAATCTTGGCTTTAGATGCTTCCCAGCTGTGGTAGCACCTCCCTTCCTTTCGCCATCCCAATCTACACTATCGCCTAATGTCCTGACTCTGCGTGAAGAATCATACAAATCAATGAGATTGTCGCCTGAATCAGTCATCTGTATGTCATCTATCCAGTTGTCAAGATCCTGGTTATCGTTTATCCCAGAATTTCTCAGCTGTTCATTAGTCGGGCCTCCCGGATATAAACTGACTAAGTCAGTTGCATTGCCTCGATCAACATTGTTGGAGATGATTTTTGTAACTTCCTGCTTGACTAAAAACCATGTAGCGAAAGAAAAGCGGACGTCGTCTAATGGCCCTTCTAAATCATCCTTTTCCAAGCCATCTTCGTCCACAGAGAAGGCTCCTTCAAGCTCCTTATTCAACGGGGTCATTAACTCATTACGCCTTGCTGTTTGCGCTGCTAATGCTCCCAACACAGGTGCAGCGCCTGCAGCTGATGTAGCTGCATCATAGCCATTAACCACAAAGTTAGCAATATCTAAAAGCAATCCTCGCTCAGCTGCATTTAACCCCACTCTGGCAAGGACATCAACGCCACACTTGATTAGCGGTTGAACAAACTCTTTAGAATTGCCACCGTATGCTCGTGCAGCAAAGGCTTGGTATAAAGCATAGGTGAGGAGTCCAGCTACATGATGGCGAGGATCATTGGGTCTTAACAAGTTTTGATAGGTATGCTTCCAGGCATCTACCGTTCGCCAGGCCGCATTATAGAATTTCAAATGTGACTTGCCATGAATCATGGAGCGGATGAAAGCTGGTGCAAGATAAAACTGATCCAAAAACAGATCCACATTACACTGAATAAGCCGCGCTCCAGCTTTCTTCTTCGCTAACCGCAGATTATTAAACATCACTGGATAGCCTGGGTCTTGCTGCCAGGCTAGATTCACCTGGTTTGAAACACCGGGGACAGCAGGGCCACCAGCGTGGTACAAGGTTGTAATTTGTGGGCCTGGTGTGGGTATGGCTGCTGCCCAAGTTCCAGCAGTGTTGCCGTTGGCTGTTGCGAGAACAGTATTGTTAATGTAGTTTTTGAGTTGCCTTAAAAGGCCTCGCTCGTGGAAAGGAGCAGTGACGACTTCTATATGCGGATCGGCTCCACCTTTTCTCTCTTCCAACACGACCTGAATCACAGGTAAACGATCTGCAGCGTTAACCAGAGACAGTCCTTCATCAATTTTTGAAGCGAAGTGGGTTGTGCTGATTACGGGGTCTCCATACGTGTCATGATTCGTAACCCCTTTCACGCCATTTAAATAAAAATCTGCACACTCCAACTCGAAACCAACTCCTTGAGTATGGCTCAGGTATCTTTCTAATTGAGTCTGCCTCTCAAGTAAAATCGGTAGAGCATTTAGGCGTACCATTGCATTGCGGAACTCAAGAGTTTTGCCAGCAACTTTATTAGGGGAGTCTGGATCAACTCGATAGCTAACCTGCGTATATTTCCTGATATTAGGTCGAGTATTTGCGTCGTCGTATTCTATTTTTAGTTGTCCACCGTTAAGAAGGTTCTCCCATTTAAAGCTGACTATAGTACCGTTAGTTTGCTTAATTTTACCGGAGCTACTATCGCCTGGAAGTGACATTATAACTCCATTCTTACCCACTAGCCTTTGAGCAATTTGGGCAGTATCAATCTTGAGAGATTTACCAACAACGTTAGCATCTCCGTACTTGATCTTAGTTGTCTCAATTCTGTATTTGACTAGTGTGCCTTTTTTAATCAGCTTTTCCCTATCACCAGATATATTATCATCTTTGAACTTAACTGTTTTCAGGCCCATAAATTCGCCATTCTTTGGACTTTTGTGCTTGATTGCACCTACACCTTTGTCTGGACTATAACGGCTAATCTCTCCATGACCTGTTTGTAAAGATAGCTGACTAGAAATATTGTCTGATTGGTGGACTTTGAGATGAGATTGTCTCAGTTGAGTTCTTGCTAGCTCTTGTTGCACAGCCAGTAAGCGATTGCCTGAAGTATTCTGTGTGGAAGAACCGCCATTATATGACTGTGAGTCCGCAATTTTTGGGGATGCTTGTTGCTTTGCTTTAGCAACAGTGTTTTCTAAGTCAAAGAGGTCAGTCATGATAATTTTTTCTCGTTTGGATATGGGTACTTGGATTAATTTTGTTAATCAAATTGCTTAGCTCAGCTAGTGTGCAATTGCGGCTAAAAACTTGAAACAGGAAATATTCACTTCGTTTCCTCCGTTTCCCCATTCGAGGTTTTTTCGGGTAGTTCTGAAACAGTTTCCTGTGCTATCCTCGATTGAGATTCTGCGTTCGATGTCGTTTCATCCGGCTCAGGCATTGCCTTATGCATTTCAGGCGTGGTCTTTTGAAGTTCAGGTTCTCGCTCTTCCGTCATCACTCCATACATCTGTGCTAGATCCTCTTCTAACGCGGCCTCATCTAAGGCTAACGACGCACTGACTGACTGAGCACTCGCCCCTTCCTCTAGTTGAGCTGATTGAGCCCTGGATTGGGCTCTTTTCTCGTTGTCTAGCAATTCATCAAACTCATCCATCAGAACTGATTGAGCTGTGGATTGTATGGTCTTCTCCTTGTTTAACAAGTCATCAAATTCATCAAAGCGCTGCTCCAGGGAGATACTGCCTAAATCAAATGAGTTGGCATAACTCATGTTGTGCCCCATGCGATCAAATACATCATGAGGTTTTTGTTCATCGTCAGATGTGTCCTCTTTACTTCTTGCCAGGGGCAATGATGTGGAGTTCATCTGATTGTGAGGCATGTGTTGAGCCATTTGAGAAAATACATCGTGGGGATTATCCGCTGTCTCTCTGATGTCGTCAGGGAGAGCTGATGTAGAATCTGTCGCAGCAGCTGTCGACATCTGTTGCTCATCTGGATTGGCGCTCACCATGCCACCACGGTCTTTGTCATAGGTTTTCTGACCAGTGATAATCGCCTGCAGATCCGCCGCAAAATCGCTATCATCCATTGCCTTGCTTGGCATTTCTTGCTCTAGTGCCGCATCCAGATCACTAAAATCTAAATCTTCTGCCAATGTTTCCTCATCGAGATCAATGGCAGAAAATGATTGCCCAACGGGTGTATCCGACTCGTCATCCTCATCCACCTCAAAGGACTCTACTTCAAAAGCTTCGGCCCCATCGTCCTCGTCTAAGCCAAAGGCACTGGCTTCATAACCCTCGTCATAGCCCTCGTCCTCATAGTCATGGGCGGCTGCATAGGGTTCTTGGGCCACATAGGAATCACGCTCGCTGTTGTAGATCAGCTCGATGGGTTCATCCCAGTCAAATGATTGTGCCCTCACCCGTACTCGACGACGACACCGGGCTGCCACGGGGCGTGGTCCTCGTTTGGGCAAGCCTGGTCGGCGTTTACCCCGACGTTTTCTTGGTGGTTTGCCCGGCTTACCTAGAGAGGTATATACTTTTCGTTCTAACTCCAGCAATCGATTTCTCATGGGACCAGTACCTAAGGGCAAGTAAAAAGGGACAAGTAAAAAGTAAAAAGGGCGAGAGGTTGGGATTTAATTAGGTGATTAAGATACTTTTTAGGCAAATGGTGATGTGATTGGTGGGGGTTGTGTGGAACGTTTTCTTTTATGGCGTTTGTGTTTTAGCTGGGCCATATAGTTCACTAGTTGTGGCGGACAGGCCAGCTGATAGGTCAACAGCAACATATTGTTGCGTAATCCTGCTGCCGCATTAGAGGCCGATGTAACAGCAGTCACACTTTTCTCATGGGCCTGCTGAGGGACATCAGAAGAATTCTTAGGAATAGTGATGGACTCATCTGCGATTGGTTGAGAGAATGACGGTGGTGCAACCTCACTAAAGGTATCGTTGGCAGTGACTACTGGCACTACGTCAATCGTAGCTGCCGAAGCTAGGATATCATCCTCAGATAAAGCCTCTTCTGGTGACATAGCCTCACATGGAGACTGATCTTGACCATCAGAGAATATCTCGATTACTTGGATCTCAATCGACGGAACATCCGACTGGGTATCCTGCCCATGGTCAGGAGCACTCCCTGAGTAATTCTCTAATGGCAAATCGCTGACGGGATTTTGCAGACTATCCTCTAATGCTATTGTCTCCCTTGTCATAGGCTGTTGTGTACTCTCTACTTCCGTAACATCTTGTTGCACAACACTATTCAGTGCTACTGGTGAGGCATCAGCTTCTGTTGTAAGAACCTCGTCAATAGCCCAATTCATTGCAGATGAGCGAGGCTGTTCAACCGGAGTTGTGGGCTCTGAAGTGGCAGTGGAGAGACCTAGTCTTGCCTGGCGGATACTAGTGGCAAGGGACTTATAGCTGGCTAGGGTAGCAGTCGGGTTTGGTTTGGGTGAGCGAGGGGAAGGCTTCGACTGACGCAGTTCGGCTGAGCCCTTGGGCTTAAGTAATTCGGCTGAGCTTACCGTCGAAGCCTCAGCCCAAGGGGGAGATGTCAGTAGGGAGTTGAGGGTTTGGCGACGATGTTTTTGGGCAACTGTTGTTGGAGTTGCTTCAAAGGTTTCGACAATGGCTGGGCTAATGGGAGTGGAAATGGTGGGGAGGTCGGATTTTGATGTGTGGGTCTGGGAGGGAGTATAGTAACGCTGACCAAGCTGGGCCGCCAGCTGACGATAGGGACCGGTGGGTTGCTGAGTTTGTGGCTGCCGGGGCGATTGTAACGCTGAGTTAGGAGTGGTCAGCTCTCGATAGTACCGGGGCTGGGGCTGTTTTAAGCGAGACTGGCGCGACGGCCTGACCCGAGGCTGCTGGGGGCGAATGTGTTGCTCCAGGGCTAACAGACGATTGTGGCTAGGTGGCATGTAGGCAGACATGGTGAATTCAAAAGTGAAAATTCAAAGTTCAAAATTTAAGTAACAAGATTTTAATAAGGTCTCTGTTTAAATCCCTCTCCTGGGAGCAATAGAGCTTCTCTATCGAGAAGTGTTATCCCAAATAGCAAAATGGGGCTTCCCAAAAGGCGGGGTGGGTTAACCGCTATTGCCACTAACCGATCCCCCAAATTCCATCCCTATGGTGGTTGCACCTGCGATTCTAAATTCATCGTAAATACTGCGTAGGGATCCAACGCCACTTTCAGCTGATTCCCTCCCTGACCTTGCAGATGCTGCTGCTTAACTTTAAGCTTGAGCTGCTTATCACTGGCTGAGAGAATCTCCACCGGCTGATCGTTAATCACTGCAGCCGGAAACTGATCCAACGACTGGGCACTGGCAAGATTGCTACCTTCTAAGGTTAAAACCGTGTCACCCTGGGATTTAGAGAGACTGGCCTTGGCCACACTGGGGGGCTTTTCCTGACGATGGGCTTTGTTAATTAAGTTGGCTAAGCTACCGTAGTTGAGTTTCTTTTCGGTGACTTTGCCCAGGTCCACATTGCGATCTTGGACTGTTCGACGCAGATCTTCGGTGGATTTAATCCCTAGTTTTTTTAACTCTTTGCGCTCAGTTTCGGGCAGGTCCACCTCATCAATGGAGGTTTCTCCCTGTTGGATCGGTGGCCGAGTGACTTCACGAATTTGGCTATCGCTGATGGACCCCAACTGGAAAGAGATTTTAGAGGCCCCCTTTTCGCCGGGTTTGGCGGTGGTAAAACGCACATTATCGCCATCAAACTCTGGAAACAACTGTAATTCTAGGTTCATGTCTTGCACCATATAGGTCAACCGACGGTTTAACCCTTTGACCGACAGGGTGTCTTGAGCCTTGTCTAACTCAAAGATCAAGGAGTCAAGAAAAGATTCTAAATTCCAGGATTTGTTTCCACTACTGGCCATGGCGCTCCTCCCCGTGATCCTCAACTATGCGCAGCTGCATACGATGAAACACTGGCAAGACTGTTGTTGTCGTCCGCTGGGTGGGAGCCGCCCCCTTGAGGGTGACCTGACCGGCATCATCCACTGTGACCCGCAACTCGATGGGCATATCCACCTTAATTGCTTCCACCGTTAATACCTGCCCCGTCTCAGAGTTTACCCGCTGTTTTTCGTAGTCCGTCAGGCTATGAACGAGATCGGCAAAGGGCAACAACGGATCCAGCTCCTCAAACTGTTCATGGCCAGTGAGGTCGTCTGGAGAAGAATTTGCATTAGTCATCATCGCTAACTCCGATAAAGTGGGCCTTGGCGGGCATGGGGAAATACACCGGAGCTTCTACTAGCTCGGTGACATGACCGTTTTCGTCAATCTCTGAGGCTTGCTTTAGCAAAATCCGCTGTATCTTTAACTCTGGATAGACCCACAGGGCAACGGTGCTGCCTTTGCGTCCTTTAAATTTGACCTCAGTGCGGGCCAGGGCATTGAACAGACTGATGTTGTCGGTATTAAACAGGGCGTTTAACTGTTCGTCGTCGAGGGGCTCATGGTCAGAGATTTGACCGAGCAGTTCGTTCAAACGCTCGGGGTTGAGCATCATCCCAGCCTTGAGTTTTCCTTCCTGACGGGTGTCGCTGGTCTGTTGAATGCGGGAGAGGGTTTCCATCCGAGCCAGGACAGTGCGATCGCGTTCCAATGTGTAGTAGTACTTACAGTCCAGGGTCAACCTACGCCGTCGACTAGAGAGTTGCCCCTGCCATACCTTGTGCCAGTAAGACCGATAGCGATCCACATCATTGAGGGTAACGGTTTCCGACTGACCTTCAATGCGATCAAAGCAATAGTCTCGCATCAGGGTGATCATCTGGGTCATGCTGGTGCCCATGGGTTTCTTGCGGCGTGGGCTGGGGTTTCGTCGCGATCGCCCCTTCCAGGCCAGCACCACCGTCACTAAATAATCCTCGTTGGATTCCAGCAGTTCCAGCTGGTTTCGCGTTAAGGTGGGCACCACATCCAACGGCCCACTGGTGAGATCGTCAACTTTGTACTTCTTCTCAAGCAAAATCTCCAGACTCTCTGGATCCTTCACCAGGATCTGGAGAATTCCCTTACGGATCGGGCGGGGTGTTTCTAACTTAAGGGGAAAAGCAATGTCGTGATCCTGATGGTAGAGCACCCGAGAACGCCCGTGGAGCATCAGGGGTGTAACATCCATAAAGTCCAGCCGCACCCGACCCACCCGCCGATAGTCAACAACTTCAGGTGACCAAGCTAGGGCATTGACCACCGCCGCTCCATAGGCCCACTTTTCCATGGCAGTATCGTCTGCATTCGCGATTAATTTCTCAATGTGCTGCTGATCTTGTTTTTTATCTTCCAGACTGACTTTGGCTACCTGGGTGACGCTGTCGGTGACCGCCCCCAACATCTTGGTGGGGGATATGTTTTGCATCATCATCTGCACCGTTTCAGGAGTTAAGACCTGCTGCAACAAAGGCATTAGGGACGTTACCAAACCGCTCATGTTGGCACCTCCCATCAGGGCCGAAGCTCCGCCCGTTGCCCCCGCGCCACCTAATCCTCCTAATAGTGACGGCAGGGCTGCCAAGGCTGGCAGGGCCATTTGATCACTGTAGGGGACGGATGCGGCTGTTGAAAAAGATCGGGCTCGACTCAAGTTAGTAGTGCGATTGGCAATCCCTGTGGGGAATCGTTTCAGCTGATTTTTCTGCAACTGTTGTTGCGCCAACATCGCTGTATTCACTGCCGAGGAGTTGGGCAGTTGAGAGCCCATTTGCTGGGTTGGAAACATTCCTGCCGCCAGCATTGGATTTTGTTGAGCCCCCATTAGATTAGCTCCTGTCATAGCAGGCATGGTACCTGCCCCTGGCATCATGCCCATCTGGGGCGTACCCGCCATACCGCTCTGATTGAGAAAATTCATCAAGAGCTGCATCATCGCCTGGTTATTCATGGGCTGCTGTCCTGTGAGTCCAGTTTTTGACAGGAGTGACGTGCCTGCATTCATCAGCATTTGCTGATTTTGAGGGTTCTTGAGAAACGTACCTGCCTGTTTCAGGGCGTTCTGAGCCTGGGGACTGGTGACAACAGCCGTAGCTTTTTTTGCCAGGGGGGCAAATTTTTTAAGGCCACCAATGACGGATGATAAGCCTTTGAAGGCCATGGCCGTACTCACCGGAGAGGCTTCTTTATAGGAAAAAGCGACCACCTCAACCGGAGGCTGTTCGATGGTTTGTGATGGCATAGAGTCCTCCAAACTTAGGGAGACAGCGTTGTGGGAATCATCCTGCTCACGTTGCAAACCGAAAGCGGGGATCTGAACAATTTCAGAAAGAGCGGGGCCTTCTAGCTGAGCCGTGCGAAAACTAAAGAGTTGAAGATAACGATGTTTGCGATCAAACTGCTCATTTGGAATTTCCAATGTCTTACGGCCCAAACTTTCCTCTGGCAGCGGCCCCATTAGGGGCGAGATAAAGGTTGGATCTTCTAACTGCTTGAGGCCATTAAAACGACGGATCGCTTCATCGCCAATCTGATATCGGTAATATCGATTGGTAATTCCGATATCAATGTTGACGTGGGTATAGTCGTCGTCCGTGTCTTGCCACCTTAAGATTGCCAGAGCCATTGTGCTTACCCGATGTCATTAAAACCAAGAGAGAGTCTAGAAACAAAACATCAGCTACTGCCCCGGCAAATACTGCCCCGGTTGTTCTCCTGGTTGAGCCTGCTTTTGGGGTTTTGGTGCTTCCCCACCATACATCGAGGCAAAGTTGTCTAACTTAAAGTAATCAGATTTAAAAACAAGCTCGACCGAACCGGTAATTTGCGCAGCTAAATCAGTAGTTGCGGTACTCTTGGCAGAAGACACGCTAATCTTGCTGCGCTTGTTCGTGCTGGAACTACGTCTGCCCAAGAACCCAAACAGGCCGCCTCCACGGGTGCCACCAGATTTGGTGGTAGATGAATCGGCAGCCTTGTCAGATTTACTAATCTTTTCAGTTGCTTTAACATCAAAGACAACGGCTGCTTTGACCGTACCACGTTCGACCACTAATCGAGAAATACCCATCAAAATAGTTTCTCGCAGCAGGGCTCGTTGTTCTTGAGCCAGTGCCAGTTTAGCGTCCATAATTCTGGCTCTAACTTCGTTATCGCCAATATCTAGCTGTTGTCCACTGGCATTACCGAGGGCCGGTTGCCCCTGCTCATCTTCAATAAAACTAAATTGATCGCCCATACTATCTGCCATGTGGGCAAAGGCATCTTCATCACTGACATTTTTGACAAAGCTGCTGAGAGATTTGGTCGCAGATTTTAACAGGCTCTGATATTCCTGCATCTGCGTTACGGTGACGTTTAAGTTCGCGTCAAAAACACCCGTGAGCAAGTCTTCGACAAATTGAGGAAAATCGACATCACTGATAAAGTCAGCAGCCATCTCTCCCGTTTCTGGGCCAATTCGCTCATTGAGATGGCGTTTGTCATCGATTTGATCACTGGCAGCCAAGCCCGTTGACAATCCTTTTTGAGTTGCTAATTGACCACCGTCTTCATCAGCCAATTCTTTACACTGAGCCATGACTACGTCCTTATACATGGCCGCCTGTTCATTGCGATCCATATTCCGGAATGATTGGGATTGGGACAGTAGCGATCGCGCCCGCGCCCGCGCTTCTGTCTGAATATTTTCGTCATACATCAATTGTGACATGGCACTTTAGCCTCTCTACGCCAAATAGAACTGTTAAATGGACCCCGTTTGACTCATAACGAGTAACCTGTAACTTGTTCCTGTCCTTGTTACTTATTACTTGTTACTTGTTATTCGTTATTCGTTACTTGTCACTCGTTACCTAATTCCAATCATCAAAATCGTCATCCTCATCCATGTCGATATCGTCGTCCATATCGTCATCGTCCTGCCCAAAGGAGTCATCGTCTTCTTCCATGGCGGCCTGGGCAATAATCCAAGCCTCTGCCGAAGAGAGGAAATTCTGGAAAATACTGTCTTGAACCGAACCTTCATTAAAGGTGGCAATCCACTGAAAAACCTTGTTGCCCTCCACTGCAGCGGTACGAATGGGAGCACTGGAGACCATAATTCCCAAATCTTCTTTGGCAATCTGCTCAATCACCGTCCAAATACTCTGACGGCGACCACCGTAGGAGATCACCACATCCTCAGACTTGATGATATCTAGCGCCTCTTGCAAGTGGGCATAATCTTCAGTTACCTGTAGGTGAGACATCCCAGTCATGTTTTCACTCAGATTATATTGCAGGTTCTTCGTCGCCTGGTAAATGGGGGCTCGGGAGACCCAACCATCTGCTGAGTAGCTGCCCTCCGCCTTGCGAATGTACTCAGCCACCTCAGACATCAGCTGGTGCCATAGCCGGGGAAAATCTTCATTGGGAACCATATTCGAGAGCAGGCGACCAGCACCTCGATTCAGGACTCGGCGATACAGCATGGCTCGCTCTTGAGGTGTGGAGCGTTCGCTACGGAGTTTGTGGTAACGGTAAAGTGCAGCAGCTGTCGTCCCCTCAGGTACATCCAGCATGCCGCTAGCCCAGCGTAATACCAGTGCATTGGCCACATCAAACACATGCATGCGTTCCCCAATACAGTAGATGTAGTCCAGCGCGCCCGCCGCCAAAATATTGTCCGAGCTTACCCCTTGTTCTTCGATACTCTCAAAGGTGTCGACAGAGAAATCCCAAGTAGTCTCTCCACCTTTAACCCGTGCAGCATCAATGGGGTCTTCAGCAACCGTACTGGTTTTGAGGGCCTCATTGTAGGCCATCAGGAAGTACTGATCGTAGCCGCCAGCCGTAAAGGTGTCATCATCAATCTCAATACCCAGCTTGACCAAATAATCGGTCATTCCCTGCTGAAGCGAGGCCGTAAAGGAATAGGGAGAGATTGGATTGTCGTCTCTTTCAGCAAACTGGGCTACATAGTAAGGAATATTCCCTTCAGTGTAAAGAGTGGAAAGCAGGTCGGTAACGGCAGGCTCCACCTGGCCAATGGTGATGGGCAGCCCCTGGGACAGCGTGAGGTCGTCTAATTGTTCCCAACGCTTATCAGTGGACTTTAGCCGAATGCGCCTATCGTTGAGCACCAGGGTAAGCATCTGGGCTAGGAAATAGCGCTTGGGAATATTGTTTACATTTCGCAGTACCGAGCTATATAACCCTTCAAGATCATCATCTGATACGCTCTCGTCTTCGCGGGCAGCCTTAATCAAGGTAGCATAAATGATTGGTCTGGAAAGTAATAATTTTGGAATATTGTCTAATCCAGAGCCATTTAGCTTTTCAGTCAGGGTATTAACTCTACTTAACAAACCCTCGCTGGTTATGTAATCTCTAGGATCGTCATCTCCTGCCTGATTGATGAAATAGGTTTCTGTATTACTTAAGGCTGTTTCAGCATAGGAATCTAAGGTGACGCTTGGTGGATTGATTTGTAGTACCAACTCAGCAGTGTATTCCGTGTAGGTGGTAGAACCGTTAGCGTAGGTAAGAACCATGGTAATTTCCCGCAATAAATCAATAAAAAACTGATAAAGTCAGAAATTTCAATTTCTCAAGGCAAAAACTGTCATCAAATAAACCTTAGTGCTTCAAACTCTAAGCCTACTAACGACTGTAGCCTAGCCGACGAGTAAGTCTGAGAGACCAAACTGTTGTTGAACCACCAGCCAATTATCCACTTCACTCAGAGCTAGATTGGTGCTTTCCCCATCAGTAGGACTCTCCCCCTCAGCACTCTCAATCCCAAATAGGTCACTTAGGGTGTCCCAATTATCATATGCAGCCGCTGCTGCAGCTGCTAAGGCTGCTGCCTCTAATACTTTCGCTTCCAGACCACTTAAAACGTCAGTAACCTGTTCTTGAATGGCACTTTTTAGTGTAGCTGTGGCTACTTCTAAAGGATCATTGTTGGTGGCTGGGCTTTTAGTAGGCTGCGAAATATACAGCAAGGCTACTTCTTTTATTTTTGGAATATTTGCAGGCACAGACTTTATGAAATTACCACTCTCAACTATCTCACCTGAATCTTCATTAAAGCTTGAGATACTTTCTTCTAGTGTTGTTTGTATCGTCTGAGCGTTACTTAGTAATGTTTGAGCCTCTGTTGCTGCGGTTGAACCTGGATCGAAAGAGGCTGCTGACTCGGCTGACTCTTGTATTTCTGTAATAAAACTACTTGCTGATGACGATGCTAGACTCAGCGTCTCTCCTACCCTCGCAAGCTCTGCCAGGGCAGCTGATGCTACTGTAACTGGAAGATAAACACCGTTATATACCTCAATATCTGGAAGATAGTCTTTGAGAGCCTCAATCACATTGAGCAGAGCATATGCAGTATTTTCCAGCTTTGCAGTGTAGTTGTCTGTTTCAAGAGAAGCCTTATCGGCTTGAATTTCTTCCGGAGTTGCGTAAACAACTAGATTAAGGTCGACCGTTGTTGTTGACATTAAATTATTCTCCGATGAAGTGGGCTTGAGGATAGTTACCAGTGATCTCAAAGTCAACTGGAGATAAAATAATCATGTTCACCTAAGACTGTATGCCTCCCCGTGAGCAACCTTGTATTATCAGGCAAGCTTGTAGTCCAATAGTCGCAGGGCATCTAATAAGTTAAGCTTGCCAAAGCCTGCCTTGGGATGTTTAAACCGTTTATCCAGTTTGTCGGCGGTATGCTTGAGCAAATATTTCACTTGCCGATCAGATAAGTTAGTCTTGTATTTTTGTCGAGCATAGGACTTGAGCAAGGCGATCGCTCCGGCAACAAAGGGTGAAGCATGGGATGTTCCCGTGGAAAAACCATAGTCATTACCGATGTAAGTGCTATAAATATCTGTGCCAGGAGCGGCAAAATCAACCTGTTTGCCATAGGTGGAAAACGACGTGATTTCCCCTGACTCATCCAAGGCTCCCACCGCAATCACATGGGGGAGTGCCCCTGGATAATAAAGGTGTTCCTGGCCATCATTGCCAGACGCGGCAACAATTGAAACGCCTTTACGGCGAGCATAGTTCACTACTTCTTCATGGGGTAGCCCACCGTCTGTGTGCTCAATGCCAAGACTCATATTGATCACATTTGCACCGTGGTCAATGGCCCACTTAATGCCTGAATTGATGTTATCCACCAAACCTGCGCCGACCTTTTTAGAGCCACGTTTCATCGCTCCCAACACCCGCACAGGCAAAATCTTGCACTTGGGCACCACTCCTAACGGCATTTTTAAGCCCTGGCCAGCAATGATTCCAGCGACATGGGTGCCATGACCCACCTCGTCTTCCGGGTCCTCATCATAGTCCAAATAGTCTCCGAGAAACTTTCCAGATCCATCGAGAATATCGACAAAGTCATAGCCGGGAAGCAACACCTCTTTTAACTCGGGATGATCGAGATCGATGCCGGTATCTAACACCGCCACTGTAATTTTGGAATCGCCCTGGCTGTAGTCATGGGCCTCTGGTAGGTAGATGGCTTGGCGCGATCGCATATCTGTATCAAAACTCAATCCCTTAGCAATCACCGGCAGCTCGGCTGTCGCCACCTTACCGGAGTTGACAGCTTCGACGTTAGGAATAACCGTAATATCCTGAATTAATGCGGCGGGAATTTCTGTATTCTGCTGCAAAATCAGACGATATGTGCGATCAAATTTGCTCTCTTGTTCATGTTGATCCCAACCATTAGGTTTAGCAGACCTATACTCCCGCGTCACCTGAAACGAATGACCATATTTCTTCGCCACCTGATCCACAGCTGGCGTGAGCTGAGTAGGAGCCTTTGCTTTATGCTGGGCAACATCCTCCCAATAAGGAATCTGACCAGGGGCAACGTCTTTTGTTAAGGTGACTAGGATATGGGGTTTCATAAAAAATCAATCATCGGTGCCAGCAGCGTTTTTTATACCGCTCAGTTAATCATCAGATGACAATATGTTATCGAGCTCAAAATGGTACTCTGTGGTTAGCTCACCTCCACTACAGTCCACTTAACTGCAATCTCACCAGAATGCTTCTCAAACGTCCAATCAATATCTCCATCTTGCCCATCCTCATGTTTTGTAGCATGCGAAAGATCGCCATTGGCCACGAAAAGAATTGTTTCTCCTGGGTCTAACGACCAACTTCTTTGATCGTTAAGGGGGACTAAATCATCTCCGTCTAACCCAGAATCACCAGTCTCCACTTTTATTGTTTCTCCTCGTCCCACCAGTACGCAGCCAGCGGGTGCCCCAGGTAGAAGGTATGTAGCGGCTGCCTCTGTATACATAGCGGTATAACCGATATATTCAATTAACTGACCGGTTGGGAAAATTTGCCATGTTCCCTCAGCCACAAAATAAAATGTTAATGTGCGATCAAAGTTATTGGTAAATAGACGTCCCGAGGTAGCTTTGACTGTAAATTCACCTCGAGTAGGTTCCTCCTGATCAACCTCAAGGAACCACCAAACGGTTATACTATCGCTGTTCGAAGAATACAAATTGGTAGCGAGATTGACATTCCCCGGCACCTCATAGCCTTCACGATAGAAATTACAGACTAAGTAGATGTTTTCTCCAGGATCTAGTCCTTTTGTTATCTGTGTTCCAACCTTTTTATATGTATTGTCATCCCAGCTTTCTCGCCTAAAGAGGATTGCACCTAAAGGACGATAAGAGTCAACAGTTGCTACATTGGCCCACTCTTCACTGCCTTGGGAATCAAGTTCCAATATTTCTGATTCTGCTTGATCTATCGGGCGTGGACGCTCAATAAACCATCGTCCATTGACATCAGGGATAAAGGTTATCCTGGCGCTGAGGTCCGTGGGATTAGTAAATAATGTACCTTGGTTGTCACTAGCTACAACTGTTAACTGGCCATGGTGGAGAAAAGAAGATAGTAAAACTGGTGTTGAAGTCGATGTTGTTGATCCATTCACCTCATCAACTAAATCGGTCAACCCAAACATTTGGCTAACAGCCACCCAGTTTTCTACTGAGAGTGATGTTTCAACCATATTCTCTAAAATAGAAACCAACAAAAGCTGGCACCATGGTGCTTAAAACCAAGGCTAAACAGGAGAGTTTAACGATCACCTCACCGAGATCGCCAGCTTAGATCGCGCTCAGACAGAAGTCTCAGACCAAAATTTCTCTGATCCTTGTCAGGGACCGCCTATAGAATTCTATAGAGCGCTAATTCTCTGTAAAGCTGTAATAGCTCGCTAGAACAACTTTATCTTCAACAAATGTAAGCCAGGGAATAACGCCTAAACAAAGCATTGTGAAAAATGATCATATGTCCTCCTGGGTCATACCCTCTGTCTCCAACCAGACCAGAAGAAGGAATACAGTAGCCCTATGGCAAGCATACTACAGTTAGAGCAGAAGTTTACACGCGGGACTCTTCATGTCAGTGCCCGCTACACACCGCTATCAAATAGATTCGTACTACTTGATTTAGAAAAAGCGAAACGACTTTTCGCAAAATCACTAACTTAAGTTATTAGATTAATCATATGCGAGAACAGAAATTACCGACGGACCTTTCTGAACATGTTATCTTTTTTCAGTAAATGAGACATTACTTAATCAAATATCTGGTTTAAGCACATATCAGATAGTATGCAAGCCAATTTCGGCGCAACGTTACACCGAAATTGGTTGACCTTTCCCTATATTTAACTCAATAGAGAAATTTTTATGGGTTGTTTTGAATCAAGCTAGCTAATGCTTCTATGAGTGTTTTGTTTTCTTCCTCAGTCCCGATGGAGATGCGTAGTTTATCCTCCAAGCCAGGTTGCTTAAAATAACGGACAAGAATTCCTTGCTCTTTTAGAGCTAGATACAGCGACTCTGCAGGGTGGCTGTTGGGTGTGGCCAGGATAAAATTGCCATGGGATTCAGGGACTGAAAATCCTAAACGCTTTAAATCGATGGATAGCTTAGACCGGGAGGCTTTAATTTGACTGGCACGGGCATTTTTATAATTTTGATCACGGATGGCGGCTGCGCCTAAGGTGATTGCGATCGCATCCACGTTATAGCTATCCTTCACCTTCAACAGCCCTGCTAATAACGTCGGATTGGCAATGCCAAAACCCACCCGCAACCCAGCCAGAGCATAGCCTTTGGACAGTGTTCGTAAGACAATAACATTCTCAAATTCCTGCACCAATGGTAGGGCCGAGAATTCAGCAAAATCCACGTAGGCTTCATCAATCACAACCACACCTGACACATTTTGAGCCAGAGCCCGTAAATCATCCAAGGACACCATGTGACCGGAGGGGCTATTGGGAGAGGCAACAAATGTGAGTGCACCGTTTGCTGCAATTAGCGCCTCGATAGGTAACTGAAAATTCTGAGGATAGGGAATCTCAACGATATCGGCGGTTTGTATTGCAGACAGTGTCTTGTAAAGCACATAGGTGGGTATGGGATAGACAACTTTACGATTATCCCCTTCAGCACAGGCCCGTACCAAAAGATTCAAAATGTCGTCACTGCCATTACCCACAATCACCCAATCCGCAGGTATCTGAAATACCTCGCTAATTGCCTGACGAAACTCTCTGGCAGATGGCTCAGGATAGCGTCTGAGCTGATCAAGATTGATATTTTTTAACGCTACTGCCACCTGAGGTGAAGGAGGATAAGGATTCTCATTGGTGTTGAGTTTGATTACCCTGGTACCTGGTGCCGGCTGTTCACCAGGTACATACCCCGTCATCGCATCAATGGCAGAACGAAAATAACCCATGGCAGCTCTAGCAACATGATCATAAACCTATTCATTGTAGGTCATCGTTGTGATGCTCTGATATTTGTCGCGTTAAATCTTCGGTGACCCCTCCTGCAACTGGGTTACGCCTTTGGGACCCGACTATCCTTTTCTAGGTTAACGAACGCTCAGCTCAATCAGACAAGCATTAAGAACATTTTGGCTCACCTGATCCAGCGTGCTAAGACGATGGGCATCTCTGAGTTCTAGTTCATAGGGGGCTAGGCCAGTCGCCTCTGGATGCCCCGCTATGGTAGGCTGTAGCTGGGTCAAAATGCTGTAGGGATAAACCTCTGTGGTACCAGGAGGAGACACCCACAAATCCAGACTCTCTCCATGAACAGTTCCTGTAAAACAGCTATATTCTGATAGTGGCTGATAGAATCCACCGACTACTTGATTCTCTTCTAGCTGTAACACCATATATTCAACAGTTGCAGATTCAGAGCTGTC
This sequence comes from Leptothoe sp. EHU-05/26/07-4, assembly GCF_043421015.1. Lineage (NCBI taxonomy): Bacteria > Bacillati > Cyanobacteriota > Cyanophyceae > Nodosilineales > Cymatolegaceae > Leptothoe > Leptothoe sp. EHU-05/26/07-4. The sequence continues at coordinate 645,389 of NZ_JAXSQV010000002.1, read as the reverse complement.
AGCAAGGCTATCGGATGACGTTGGCTGTAGGTCACTACTAAAGAGATAAGTTCCGTTGCGTACGTCAGGCGATCTCAGATCTAAGGCGATCTCTTCAGGTACAGCATCTACCAAGTTAGTAGACGGTTGAGCGACGGCAACGGGGGCAAATGAAGATACCAGACTAGTAAGGGCTATGGCATGGAGGATACGTTCAATAGTAATAGGGAGCATGATTCTGAAAAGACATAGAGATGGTAAAAGAGATTTTTGTTGTTGCCGATCCTCAGCAACAACAAATTTATTAGGCGGCAATTGCTTTCCCAGCACGTCGGCTACCTTCTACCCGGCGAATGTCTCGCCAAATTTGGGTAGCTGCCTTTGCGCCATCAGAGGCGGCCACAATCACCTGATTCATACCGACTTTAAGGTCACCAATGGCAAAGATACGTGGGTGAGATGTGCGCAACATATCATCCGTAATCAGGTTGCCGCCTTTATAGTCCAGATCAATACCGTTTAAGTAATCGCTGTGGTAGCGAGAGCCCATGGAAACTAGCCCAGCTTGCAGCTGAACCTTGGAGCCATTTTCTAGCTCCACACCAGTCATCTGATGGTTTTCACCGAGGAATTGCTTAATGGGCGTTTCAACTAATTCAAAGCCTTGGTCAGCTAGAGACTTTTGACGTTCTGGACTGACCTCAAACTGTCCATTGGTCAATAGAACAATATCGCGAGTAAACCAGCTTAACGGTTCGGCAACCCCCAGGCTGGCTTCGCTGGCACCAAAAATACCCACACGCTGATCAACAACTTCATAGCCATCACAAATCAGACACACATGCAGATTGTAGCCAGCATAATCAAAGACATTTTGCATATTTTCAAGCTGGGGCAGATGATCAATTACACCGCTGGCAGCAACTAAATAGCGGGTCTTAAAGCTGTGATAGACACTGTTGCTACGGCCAATTTTGACACGCACAATAAAATAGTCGCCTGCGTCGGTCACGTCTTCTACAAAAGCATTCAGCCAGTCGCCATTCAGAGAAAGATAATGCTCTTTCCCTTGCTTAAGCAGTTCCCGTCCTGGCGTATCCGGAGGCAGACCTAGATAGTTGTGTAATTCCTGCATCCACAATGAGCGAGCTTTGCCCTTATCAATAATCAGGGTATTGAGAAGATAGCGTTGCAGATAGATCCCTGCAGAGAGACCACCGGCTCCGCCTCCTACAACAACCGCATCGTAAATATGATCATTTTGTTCTTGGAGATTTCGTTTATTAAGTTTCATAGTCAAGGATCTCCTTTACGTAACTGTATAGGTAGACAGGTCTGTACTTATAAATCAAAAGCAGCTGACAAGAATAGCCGCCAAGGTCGCTCACAACTTCAATTATATAGACAGGTCTGTATAATAACTTGAATTCTCAGGAACTTCTAAGGCATTGGCGGCTTACAGTGCCCTGAAAGCTTGGTGCAAGGAGCTTTAGCGTATTTACCTAATAGCCCCAAGGCAGGCGAAAAAAACAATGTTGACACTGTCAATATGGTTGGCTATCTTTAAGTTGACAGCGTAAATATTGAATGATGCTTGTAGGGAGGTTTAGTAATGGCAGAAGGTTACTCAGCTGAGCAGGTGCAGCAAATTTTGGTGACGGCCATGGGACAGCGGCAGGAAGATGGATTTTCGCGATCGCAACTCATAGAAATGGCTACTGACCTAGGCATCTCCCCAGAGGTTCTCCAGCAGGCAGAGCAAACTTTGCAACAGGTACCCGTGCCCAAGCAGTCCGTCTCTATGCAAGCTTCAAAGCGCCAGAAATTCCAACAGAGTCTGAAAACCTATGCGGTTGTCAATGCCTTTTTACTTGCCCTAAACGTCACCCTCAGCGGCACAATTACCTGGGCTATCTATCCCCTCTTAGGTTGGGGTCTAGGTCTGCTGTTGCCAGAAGACTTCTTGCCCTGCACCAAGACTCAATCATGGGGAAAGGTCTAAACCAAGCTTGGTAGTGAATTATGATTAAACAATCAGAGAATACCTTAACCACTGCTCAACAAGAAACGGCTGCTGACGTTTTAGGCGCAGCCTTTGCCCAAGACATCTTTATGGCCTATCTATTTCCCGATGCTGCAACACGGGAGAGAAATCTGGCACAGCTTTTTCTACCCATTATCCGTTCTGCTATGCTTTACGGTAACGTTCAATTTGCTCCAGAACATGGCGTACTTGCCTGGCTACCAGGGCATGTCCTTCCCTTGAATCTATTTCAGCTACTCCGGAGCGGATTGATTTGGACGCCGTTGAACATGGGTTTTGATGCATTTAATCGTTTACAAGCCCATGATGGCTTTTGTGAACATGTGCTTTTGTCCAAAGCACCAAAGGAGTTTGCCTACCTATGGCTCGTGGGTGTGCATCCGCAGGCCAAGGGGCAGGGGCTGGGCAAACGGATGCTCCAATCAGCACTGAGGGACATGTATAGTAGCGGTTACTCAACCTGTCTACTGAGAACGGATAACGAGAAAAATGTTCCCCTTTACCAGCACCTTGGCTTTGAAGTTATTCACACTGATATAGCCCCCAAAAGTGGCCTCCAATATTGGTTGCTATCGCAGATTACGTCGCCGGCTGATTAGGCTAAGATCCGGCTAGTTAATCCCATGCCACCTAGCAATTGATGATCCGTTTTTTGGTCGGCACTACTCTAATGCTTGTCAGCCTTAGTAGTTGTCTTAAGCCCCATGGTGAAAATTCTTCAATATCCACTGCAGATGGCTCTGATGCTGAGATCACGAATATGTCAGTGGAGCAAACGAACGAGATTCTAGACTATTTCTATGAGGTTGCTCTGAGTTCAGAATTTGGTGAATCCACAGGCCGAGTTATCAAATGGGAGACGGATATAAAAATATTTATTTCTGGGCAATATTCTACATATTTAGATGTAGAGTTAACCAAAATTATCGACGAGCTTAACCAGCTAAGTGAGTCAATTCAGCTGACACGAACAGCCTCTAAAGAAGAGTCTAATTATTTAATTCATTTTGGCAGTGCAGCAGAGTATTCAGATATAGAGCCGAACGCTAAACCCTATGTGGATGATAACTGGGGACTGCTTTGGGTTTATTGGGATGCTAATGGTGAAATATACCAGGGCTCAATGTATGTTGATGTACTGAGGGCTACCGATGAAAATGCTCAGAAACATATATTACGAGAAGAGCTTACTCAGTCTTTAGGATTGTTAAATGACTCATATAAATATCCAGAGAGTATTTTTTACCAAAAGTGGACGGAAACCACAGAATATTCAGCGATTGATCAGCAGATAATCAAGATTTTATACAGCGATAAAGTAAAAGCCAACATGACCAAACAGGACCTCAATGCAGTCTTTAAATCTCTATGAAAATGTTCTTGGAGATTAGAGCTGTAGGTCCGTTATAAAGTCAGGAATATCCCATACGTGGAAGTAAACTAAGGCAGAAACAATGATTGTATAGAGGGTGGCACTGCCCAAGCCAATTAAGGTATCTCGGATAATGTTCCGTTTATCGTCAGGCAGAAATATATCGATTGCTCCCAACTGCATCATAATCATCCCCAGCACATTGGAGAGCCAGTAGCCAATTATTGTGCCTGGGAGAAACCAATGGGAATTTAGCCAACTCACCCCATAACCAAAAGCCAGAGCGATGGGCAGGTTAAAAAATAGATCATTCCACCATGAGAGGGGAGACAACATATACCCAATGCTTACCAGTGCGCCACCGCGCAGGTTTTTAAATAGATAGGACTTACGCAAAGCAGATCAGAAAAAGGAAGTTAGTCATAGCTTAATGCAGGGGAAATCGATAAGATCAAGGGCATGAGGAAACCGTTCAGCCGACTTGATGACTGCCAATATCTCCTGATCAGCCAAGTGAACTATACGCTGACCAATTTTGCTGACCATAGCGAAGCCTGGACCCATGACACCATTAATCGATACTTAAAACGAGAACGCATTACCCCTCGATTGGTCTGGGAGAACACACAATCGCAAGTCGAGGCAGATATGGCTATGTGCTCTTTGACGACACGGTTCTCGACAAACGGCATTCGTTCTCGATTGATTTGGTGCGTCGACAATACAGTGGTAATGCCAAACAAGTGATTAAAGGCATCGGTGTGGTCAGCTGCATCTATGTCAATCCCAACACCGATCAGTTCTGGTTGATTGATTACCGAATCTATGACCCCGATGGCGATGGCAAGAGTAAACTTGACCATGTTAGCGAGATGCTAATAAATCTCGTGTATCACAAGCAATTACCTTTTCATGCCGTCCTGATGGACAGTTGGTATGCGGCCAAGGCGTTGTTGTTACTCATCGAATCGCTTGATAAAGTCTATTACTGCCCACTCAAGTCAAATCGCAAAGTAGATGATTCAGGAGGACAAGGTTCTTATGAACGTGTAGACAGTTTGAACTGGAACGAGACCGAACTATCCACAGGTAAAGTCATTAAGCTTAGAGGATTTCCCAAAGACCATAAGGTGAGACTGTTCCGGGTTGAGGCGTCTACCCACCGCACGGACTATATCGTCACCAACGATTGGACTCAAGAGTCAACAGCGGCGACACAAGAAGCGTGTAGCTACCGTTGGCGCATTGAGCAGTTACACCGAGAGGGAAAACAGACCACGGGCTTGGAACACTGTCAGTGTCGGCTTGCCAGAATTCAGCGCAACCACATTGGGTGTGCGCTGTTGGTCTGGGTTAGGCTCAATCAATTAGCGATCCAAACAGGTCAGACACTTTACCAGCTCAAACGTGGGTTGCTTGACAATTATCTGGTTCAACAACTCAGAAACCCTGATATTCAGTTCGCTGCTGCGTAAGTCCTACTTAAATTAGACAAACCACCACAAAGCAAGCGATCTATAAACCAATCCTTGATGTTCAACGTGAATCTCCTCATATCAATCAATATTTACCTACTTGACTATCAATACGAATGAGGGGGCGATTTGGATGAAAAATATTTAAATTGACCTAAAAGCTAGCAAGCGTAAGGGTCAGGCCTTGCTGCAGCTTCAATGTCTCACCCATAATTTTTGAGGATCGCGCCCTGCTCATAACTTCCTTGACGCAGGAGATCCCAGGTTAATTCTGAGGCGGACACGGACAAAGCTTCTGGCCTTGACGCCTAACCCTGCGCAGGAGCAGACGAAGTGTCCGATATATTCAAAGCTGTCGGATGGGGAGAAAGGCTTTCGGAACAAGTTAAACTTTCATTCGAAAGAAGCTCCTGAAGTCCAAACCGCTATGCGACCTTAAATCGCATTAGCATCGCATCAGCCATTTTGTTGCAATCTTAGCTTTTTCGATAACGACTAGGAGTTATTCCAGTAGCTTCTCGAAAATGTTTGGTCAAGTGACTTTGGCTATTGAACCCACATTGCAGGGCAATTTCTGCGATCGCAAGTTTTGTTCCTTTTAATAACTGTTGAGCCTGCTCTACCCGCTGCTTAAGCATATACTGATGGGGGGGTGATGCCCATCGACTGCTTAAACAAGCGGCTGAAGTGAAACTGACTCATACCGGCTACCTCAGCCAGGTCTGCCAATTGAATCGACCGATCGAGATGAGCCTGAATGTAGTCTGAAATTTGCAAAATCTTGCGATCGCCTAAGTCTCCCTTATACAAAGCAACGCGAGGCTGATCAGCAGAATACTCACGGAGCAAATTGATCGCTAACACATTCGCCAGCGATTCCACATAAAGTTGCCCCACCCAGCCATCACCCTTATGCATCTCGCTACGTAACAGCATCAAAACTTGTTCAAGCTGAGGATCGCGCATACAAAATACTGTGCGGAGTTCCAATCGAGCTGGGTCAAGCTCTACGACAGATTGGGCCACGAACTGCAGAAACTGTGCCGGAATTTGCACATGAAAATAGTGATCGTCCCCCTCAGCTCGATAGGACGCTGGGATCTGAGCTGGGATAATAGAAATGTCTCCTTTGGCATAGAGCCCCGTATACCGGCGGTCGCCCACCACCTGATGAATACGGTGGGGGCGGGGGGCCAAGCAGAGGGCAATAGCATGTCGTTCCCCTTCTAGCAGGTCTGTGCCACCGGGCGGTTCCTGAAATTCTTCCACCAATAACGGCTGCCAGCCCAGGGTTTGGCTCGAAGCAATCGGTTTAGGTCCAGAGCTGCTCAGAGGGCTACTGTTATGCTGAGTTGCCTTTGCCATAAGACGTTTAAGACTTTTTCAAAAATTGGCCGCAAGATTCTGATAAATACGCAAGTTTCAACCAGAAAGCTATCTACGGTTCTCTGCAAGGTCTCCAGGATACTCAAGTACCCATGCTGCTGAATATGCTGGGCTACTGGGGCGTTGGGCTATCGGTGGGCTATGTGCTTGGCTTCCAGTTTGGGATGGGCAGTCGGGGACTATGGATCGGACAGTCGGTTGCGATCGCAGCCGTGGCTATCCTCTTCAGCTGGCGGCTTTACCAGCTAATCGGTCGCCGCAAGCATGTATTTTCGGCATAGAAATAGAGGAGACAGATGTGGAAAACATCACCATGAGATCTCCACGATAGGATAGAGCTGATCGTTTTTCCAAGTTTTAGGATTCAGTACAATATAGTGTCGCAGTGTTTGTAGCGCCTCGTTGTCACGGATAATGTGTTCGTAATAATTTCGTTGCCACAGGCGTTGATGGAAAGGTTCCCAATCCTGGTGATGTACCCCGGTAATATAACCGTGGGTCGTAATGGATTTGAATGCGCCAACAATATGTCCCAACGTGATTTTTTCTGTAGGGGCTGGCCTTGTACCTGCCCTGCGATCATTGTCGCCTAATATCGATCCGCTATGGGTAACGTTATTGCAGGATAGATTTGATAGGGATGCTGGATTATGGCATAGGTTGTCCAGGGCACCCACAAGGGGAGCCCCTACGGAATTGTTCAATGTGATAATGCCGTGAAAATGGTTGGGCATGACGACAAAGGTGTCTAATGCGATATGAAGAAATCGGTCGGGTAGATCAATCCAGGATTGTTGCACCATACGACCGGCATCATTTAATTGCATTTGGCCAGCAACAATGTCGCCCAACAAACATGCACGGTTTTGAAGGCAGATGGTAACAAAATAGTCTCCTGGTGATGAATAGTCGTAATGTTTCAGGCGAATGGATCGGCGATGGTGTTTGTCTGGATCAAATTTATTGGGCATTGCATGGCCATGGATTGGTAATTCAGAATTCCCCCATAGCTATCGCAAAACACCGAAACCCTGTAGGGGCAATGCCTCGTGCTTGCCCTGCGACCGTTATTGCCATATACCGATGGTGCGATCTCGCATTTGCCCAATATAGTCCAATAATCGGTCGAATCATTACATGGGGTGTCCAGGGCATCCGGTAGGGGCAATGCCTTGTGCTTGCCCCCCGATCATTATCGGCATTTGCCGACATATGAATGGTCGATCGGCTAATGGCATAGGTTATCCAGGATATTCGGTAGGGGCAATGCCTTGTGCTTGCCCCCCGATCATTATCGGCATTTGCCGACATATGAATGGTCGATCGGCTAATGGCATAGGTTATCCAGGGCACCCACAAGGGGAGCCCCTACCCGCAGGCGATGCGAAAACCATAATAATCTACGCGGGTGTCTGGGGTGCTGCTCATACGAAATGCAGAACGGCATTGGGCAGGACCAACAATCCAGGAACCGCTCCGTAGGACGCGATAGGTGTCGTCACCACTGTGTATTAGCAGCCAAATAAAACACCAGCGTGAAATTATGATGTAAGATGTCATCCCCTAACGCTACGCTTTAGCGCATGCCCTTTGGGCTTTAGGGGAGGTGCCGTAGGCGGAGGCGTCTCGACCAATAGCATGCACTATCGATAACCCCCTATAAGCTGCCGTGTATACATAAGTCAGAGACTATTACTGAAAGTATTGATTTCAAAGGGTTTTATCCAGCGAGCTTGATTGTCAATAGCGATTTTTTATTGACAATAACCTATGCAATATCAAGGCATTCAGAAGTCAGCTTAAGGCTTAAATTCAATAGTCTCCCAGATGTGTATACACAGTAGGTGTAGGGGCTGGCCTTGTGCCTGCCCTGCGATCGCTTGGCCTAATGTCGATCTGCCATGGGTCATGTTGTTGTGGACGGATGTGATAGGTATGTTGGATTATGGCGTAGGTTATCTAGGGCACCCACAAGGGGAGCCCCTACGTTTTCTGTATAAATTCAGTATTATGTTGACCATTTTGAATATCTTTGGGCATGGTGGATTTATATAGAGATAACAAGGTATCTGAATAACAAAAGGGCACCCACAAGGGGAGCCCCTACATCAACCATTTAGGTTTTATTACAACCGTTTACTTGTCTCTATTTACTTTGATTGTCTAGGTGCTCCAGGTGAGTCTCCTGGATATCTTTAACACTCTTAGACTGGTTATCCAAATGCTCTAAGCGTCTTTGATGTACGCTGTTGCCACCAGAAACATCTGTCAGCTGCTCATCAGAGATTTGCTCATCGGCCTGGGTGTTCTTAGTTTGATCTGTCATGGTGCATGCCTCAAAAAAATTAGGACAGTTACGAGCTGTGAAAGGAGAAACACAATGAACGCTTTTCCTTTCATGGGTATTACTTATCCAGGCTCCATCGCTGTAGTTTTAATGGTTGCTTAGAAGTGAATGACAAAATGGCATAGGTTTGCTGAGACTCTTCTCATAGAAATCATCCTTGGTAGTGACCCTTGTCACCGGATAAACTCAGCCATTTTAAAGCAGTATTTACAGTTATCTCAGCATTTTGTCAGAAATTCTTCAGATAACTCTGCCATCCTTTGGAGCACCTTGTTACTAGATTGCTAACATGCAAGACCCATCGTCATCTTCATTGTCACTGGGTGCCACCCCCAGTCGCTTTCAGTTTAACCGCCAACTGTGGGAACGATTTGTGGCCATTGCCCAACCCTATTTTTATCCCACTGGCCCCAGGCAAACTAGAGTCTATCTGGGTCTATTATTATTGTTGTTATTCGTTGTCGTCGCTGTTGCGTTTTGGCTCACAGTCGGTTTAACTTTACTGGGCAGAGCGCTATTTCCTGACTTTTTTACTACTTTGGCTGGACAACTGGTGGCGCAAGTGATGGCGTTATTGTTGTCTTGGATGCCCTATGGGGCCGTGGCAACTCTAGTCATAGGGGGTGCAGTTGCGTATCGGTTGAGGCGAGGCTTGCAACAGCGATGGTCCCAATGGAGTTTGCTCGGTCTTTTATTATTGTTGTCGTTTATAGTCAACGGCATCAATGTCTCCATTAGCTATGTTTTTAGATTTGTAGAAAATGCCCTAAATCAGCAGGATGCCAATACGTTTTGGCAATTTCTGTCTGTATATGGCGTGATTATTGTGGCGGTTATTCCAATTATTGTGTTGTACCGCTATGTACGCCTGAAGCTGGCATTGCGCTGGCGTATGTGGTTAACGGAACATTTCTTGGAGCGTTATTTTAGCAATCGTGCTTACTATGAGTTAGATTCGAATGCCGCCAATACGGAAATTGATAACCCAGATCAGCGGATTACCCAGGATATTAAGTCGTTTACAGCGGTTACGTTATCGTTTTTGCTCGATATTTTAGACTCGGTGCTGACGCTAGTTGCTTTTACTACCATTCTCTATACCATTTCTAAGCCGCTGACCATTGGGCTACTGGTGTATGCCATTGTGGGAACTGCGATCGCAGCCCTCACCGGTCGTCGCCTGATCAAAATCAACTACGATCAGCTCCGCCTTGAAGCCGACTTTCGCTACAGCATGGTGCATGTGCGAGACAATGCTGAATCCATTGCCTTTTATCGGGGTGAGCAACTAGAGAGAGAACAGGTCACCCAGCGTCTGCTCACAGCTGTCCGTAACTTTGACTTGTTGATTATTTGGCAATCCTTAATTGACATATTCCAGTATGGATACAACTATTTCACCCGGATTGTTCCCTATGTGATTGTTGCGCCGTTGTATTTTGCAGGGGAAACCGATTTTGGCACCTTCACCCAGGCAGCTATTGCCTTTAATCAGGTGCTGCGGGCGCTGTCGCTAATTACTAACCGTATTGACGAGATTGCCGAATTTGCCGCCAGCATCAATCGGCTTGGGGCTTTCTATGGGCATATGGAGCAGCCCTATGTTGCCCATCAGCACGAACATCGCAGTGAGATTCAGACGCATATTGATGCTCAATTGACGTTGGAAAAGCTGACGATTTTGACACCCAATTCTAGCCAGACCCTGGTCCAAGATTTGTCTCTACAGGTAGGGGCAAACGACCGCCTACTGATTGTGGGGGCAAGCGGTTGTGGTAAAAGCTCGCTATTGCGTGCGATCGCAGGGTTATGGACCAACGGCCAGGGTCAGATCCTAAGGCCAGAGGTGCGAGATATGTTGTTTTTGCCCCAGCGACCTTACATGCTGTTGGGCACCCTGCGAGAGCAGTTGACCTATCCCCATAATTATCAGCACCCAGAGGTGACGCTGCTAAACGTGTTAGAGCAGGTAAATTTGGGCGGTTTACCCGAGCGGTTTGGCGGTCTCGATACAATTCACGATTGGCTCAGTGTTTTATCGTTAGGACAACAGCAACGGTTGGCCTTTGCCCGGGTGCTACTCTCTCAGCCCCGATACGTCATGTTAGATGAGGCCACCAGTGCTTTAGATATTGAAAATGAGCGGCATCTCTATCAATTGCTAGCAGAAACTGAGACAGCCTACGTCAGCGTGGGACACCGGCCATCGTTGTTGGAGTACCACCATAGGGTACTGGAGTTAAGGGGCGATCAGCCCTGGCAGGTGGCGTCATCGGCAGCCTATGGCCGCAAATCCTCAGAGAGACAAGTATCATCGCCATTTATTTTTCACAAAGGCTAAAAAGCCCAATACAATTTCTTTATAGGCCAAAAATTACAGACCTATGGCAAACTGCTAACTGCATGCAGTCGTTTGCTGTGCCCATAGCTGCTGCCATCCATAGCTTCCAGCAATCACTGATGCTGTGAACTACATGCGCCAAGCTATTTTTGCTCAAGCTATATATTTACTACAGTTCGAAAAAAAATGATGAACATTAAGAAGTGGACGCCCCTTTCACTCTCTGTTTTAACAACGCTAGTCCTATGCGCGGCTTATCCAACTCCCCTGGTGGCCCAGGCACCAGCCCTGGGAGATCCTGTGACCACAGTGCCGGTGGCTCAAGACGGCATCACCATTCGCCTGGTAAATCAAACAACGGACACCATTACCTATGAAGCATTGGGGGATACTCAGCCTCGCCGCCTCACACCAACAGCAGACATCACCTTGCAACAGCTAAACACCCCAGCCACCCTGACGTTCTTTTACGAAGATATTCCGAAAGATCGCCAGACGGGGGTGGGCTTACTACAAACGGCCATCAACTTTGATGAAACGACCGGTGTCTTAGATATAATTATCCGCCCCACCAATGATTTAGATGCGGATGTCAGTAACCTGACCGTTGAGGCCAACGGCAACGTGTTTGTGTTTTAAGGAGATGCGGTCGCAGCTTATGTGCGGGCGCAGCTTATGTGCGGGCACAGCTAATGCGTACTGATTAATTGGCTAATTGGCGAGGGGCTGGGCTGGGCGGAACGGTAAGTCGGCTACAGCCTCTCCGCTAATGGGCTGAAGGGTGGAAGCCCCTGAGAAGGTTAGCAACGACGAATTACCCAGGGCCTGCGCCAGGGTGCCTAACGTTTGCTTAACCAGTGAGTCTGGATTTAGCACAACCCAACCATTGCTGGTGAGTTGGCGCAGCTCAAAGTGTAGGTGTGGCCCCGTGGAGTTACCTGTGCTACCCACCAAACCAATCACTTCACCTTGTTCTACCCATTCACCGGGCTGCACTAAAATCTGTGCCAGGTGGGCATAGCGGCTCTCCAGGCTGTTGTCGTTGTGGCGTAGTATGACCGTTAAACCGTAACCCCCTAAATATTCTGATACGGTGACGCGACCGGACTGGGTAGCAACAACGGATGTCCCCATGGGGGCGGCAATATCAGTCCCTGAGTGGAAGCGCTGTACTCCAAAAATAGGGTGCATCCGCCAGCCAAAGAGGGAGGATATGGAGGCAGGTACGGTCAATGGAAAAATGAATTTTTCACCCAGCTGTAGCTGCACAACGGCTTGGGCTGCTCTATTGTAATAGTCCCGAGCAGCGGCGGTTGTGCCGCCCGGCAGCGGTAGGCCTGGAATATTAATGGCAGAACCGGCAAAGCCACCTTGGGCTTGGCCAGGGGTTAAACGGTTTGCGATCGCACCTGCCAACCGACCCACGGTGCCACAGGCAGCATTGCTCACTCCATTGCGACCTTCTAACAAAAACTCACAGCCGCTAGAACGTTCAGAAATAACCACATCCGGCATCGTAGCGCCCACGCTATAGGATGTGGTATCAATCAGCCCAGCCCCATAGTCAGCGGGTGAAATCACCTCTACGTCAGGGGCACTGTTAGAAACCTCAGCCTGCCTGCCTGTCCTCAAGGACTCCAGGGTGGGGGCAGCCGCTGGCGCTGGCTCAATAAAAACTGTGCCATAATCAACAGCTCCAGACGATGGAGCCTCAATGGAGCTAGGCACAACGCTGCTGGGTGCTACAGGCTCTACCACCAAGGGGGCGGGAGCAACAGGAGGGGCAACTTGTCCTTGAGGGGTTTCAACGGCAGATTGAGGGGTGGCTAAATCACTGGCCGACCCCATCTCAGCTTGGGCCAAGACGGCCTGAGTACTCAACAGACCAACGACAGCAAAGGTGCTAACCCTCAAAAGCTGTGAGCTTTGAAGCGGGAGGTTCTGCACTAGTTGAATAAATGTTTTATCAGAAGCGGTCATGGCGAAATTGGTATTTGAGTAGGAGGCCCTGCCAATCGTTAGAGTTAATTTAGGTGCCCGCTGAGCTTGAGAATTTTAGCGTTTAACTTAGCCATTTAGACTTACGTATAACAGAGTAGCAATAAACTGAAGGAATCATCATATCCGGAGTCCACTGAAACGTGGCAATCGATAGATACAGGTTAGGAATACCTAGTAATGGAGCCAATGTAGGCCCTCTCAGTTATGTATCGCGCCCTAGCCCATATACGGATACGGGATAGCAAAAAATGACATAATTTTTATGCCACTTCTCAAACCGGCATAAACGGCTTAATAAAGCTAACAATCCTGTCCTTAATGCTTGGATAGACGTGCTGAGAAATCTACCTTGAAGCTTTGACAAAGGCTCCTGCCCTATAGCTTCAAAGCGCTTAAGTCGATGCTAGGTTGAATAGGGACATTGTGTGATTAACGTTTCAGAGTTGAACTAACATGAGTCTGCTCCGTTTCTCCCAGTCTGTTGCTCTCCCAAGGGTTCTGGCCTGTCCATTAACAGTTTTAGCAGCCCTCTCGTCAGCCACACCGGCGTGGGCCAATGCTGATGAATATGCGTTTACACTGGTCAACGATACGTCCGTCGACATGCTGGAGTTTTATGCTTCGCCCCAGGTGGCTAACGATTGGGAGGGCGATCTCCTGGGGAATGAGGCGGTTCGAGAAAATGGCGATTGGACTATTATTACCCTGTCCGGTGACCGTGGCTGTATCTATGACTTTCTGGCCGTATTTTCCGATGGTGACAAACTGGAAAAATATGGCATTAACGTATGTGATTTAGAAACCCATACGTACTATGAAAACTAAACTTCTATCTTTGGAACAACGTCCCGCCCTAAATTGATACCCTGTTCTAGTGTCCTTTTTGTCAAGGATTTTATTAGCCTGCAGCCACACTTGCCGTGTGCCTGAGCTTGATAAGTTCTCCCGTTCACTTGGGCAAAGTGGACGTAGCTGACTCGCCATTTTTCACTAAATGTCATCGTCATGGTTCGTGCGCTTGTTTACAATCTGTATCCGGTGGCTGAAACCCTTAGGGATTGTTTTGGTCACCGTTTGCCTCTGTATTGCCATGGCTGCACCCGTGCAGGCATTCTGCGGGTTCTTCGTTGCTAAAGCAGACAGTACTCTAGAAAATACGGCTTCCCAGGTTGTCATCGCCCATAGTGGAAATCGCAGTGTCTTTATGATGGCCAATGATTTCCAGGGGGATGTTCAAGACTTTGCCCGAATTGTTCCAATTCCGGTGCTCCCAAGTCGCGATCAAGTCAGTGTCGGTGACGGTGCACTCATAGAAAAGTTGGGTGCGTTTACGGCACCGCGATTGGCTCAATATTTTGATCATCCCTGCCAACAAGAATACGATTGGTATCGAGTTATCGTCTTTTTGGCTAGTCCGATCATTGTATTCTTTTTGCTCTCATGGATCTGGCCCAGACTGAACAAACTGGTACTGGCAATCGCACTGTTGTTCCTGACGCTTCTGGCTGTGGCTGCTGTACCCTCCTTTCTCAATCAGGCGAATAAAGCAGGGGGGCCTAATCGAACCATTACCCAGTCTATGCCCGCTGTCACCGTTGAAGATGAGTTTACGGTTGGAGAATATGATGTTGTTATTTTAAGTGCTAATGAGTCAGATGACCTGGTGACCTGGTTGCAACAGAACGATTATCAGGTGAGCTCAGATGCAACTACAATGTTGCAATCCTACATTGATGCAGAGATGAAATTCTTTGTGGTGCGGGTCAATCTAGGAGAATTTCAAAAAGTGGGAGGACAATTTTTACGTCCCATTGTCTTGGACTACGAATCGGACGAGTTTATGCTACCCATTCGTTTGGGGACTCTGAACGCCAAGGGCGACCAGGATTTGATTATTCATGTTTTATCGCCTACTGCCTACGCTGAAATAGCTAATTATCAGACGCTGCCTGTGCCGACCGATGCAGAATCTAAACCCCGTTGGCCGTCTGGTCATGAGTTGCCAGCCTTTGTTCAAAGCGAATTTGGCGACTTTTACGAAACAATGTTTCAACGCACCCATGAAAAATATACCAATGCTGTGTTTTTGGAGTATGCCACCCGCATATTTGGTGAAAATATTAAATGTGATCCTTGTGCAGTGGCCCCTGAAGAACTGCCAACAGAAGAGGATCTAAAGGACATGGGCGTATGGTGGAGTGAGGAGTTTCCTGAAACCTGGATCACTCGATTGCATGTGCGCTACAACTCAGACACCTTTCCAGAAGATTTACGCTTCCAAGAAGTCACCCTTGAGAAACTGGCAGAAAAGCCTGGAATTGCAGGACGTTCGTTCCCGGAATGGGCGGGTGTGGACTTTCAGGCGAGATATGTGATTAGACGGCCGCTTGGATCTGCCGTTTGTATATCCCGCTGGCGCTATCAACGTACCATGGCTCAAGCTGCTGAGAATCTGGCGATGCTGACGGGCTGGGATAATGGAGAAATTCGGCAGAAAATGATTGCTGATCGTCGTGTCAATGCGCTAGATAAGCAGGGGCAAACTAAACTACACCAAGCCATTAATGAGAATGATCTTGCCAAGGTACAACAACTGATTGAGCAAGGGGCCAATGTGAATATTGTTGGTAATCAGTGGAGGGGGATGACGCCCCTGGTGAATGCGATCGCAAATGATCAGCCAGAGATCATTCAACGTCTGCTGGACAATGGGGCTGACCCTAACGTTAGTTGGCGAGGGGAGCCCATTCTCTTATGGGCCATTGGGTTTAGCGATCTGACAACGGTTGAACAATTACTGAAGGCTGGCGTTAACGATTCCACACTCCAAATGGTTTGGGAGACGGCTCAAACATCAAACAATGAAGCCTTAATTGAGGTGTTGCAACCCTATGTAAATCCTAAAACTTAAGGGGCCACGCTAGAGATCACACTATTACTAGTCTGGCGTGTTAGCTGCTGATATAGTCGCTCAGTGTTGGGAAAGTTTGCAGCCGGTAGCGTTGGGAACCGACGATAGGGAACCGTATCATTGCCGAAGAACTCAGCATATTCTGGGGTCTTAATCATGGCTTGGATAAAGCCACGAATACCTTGGGTAGCCAGCAGTTGGTTATATTTCCGAATCTCTGTTTGGTTTAAAGGAGCACGTCCTAGAAAGTGCTTTGTTCCCAATTCAATTACTTTAGTGTTGGGATATGGAGCATAAAATTCTTTCATATATAGAGTGGAACAACCTAAGTCTTCAATGAATTTTTTTAGGTTGATTTCACCATGACTCAACTTACTTTCGAGAGAAGTAAACTCAGTTTTAACGATATAGGGAGAAACATCACGCTCAAATATCTGGCAATAGGCGGCCTGTATGACGGACTGTATATTTATCTTGTCGTCGAGGCTAGTGAGCTTGAAGATTCTTGTCTGAATGCGACGAGTATCCACACCCTGGCTAACACGCCGATTTAGTTCAATCTCGCCATAGACAGAATTTACAGTCCCTAGCTCTACAAATCGAGGTACCGGGTAGTGGGTAAGTGGCTTGAGACCTGTCGCTCCAACAGACCCTTGCCGGAGGGCACGCAGCGCTTGACCTGCTGGTGTAATGTAACGTTCGTATGGAATTATATCATCGCCAAAGGCCTCGATATATTCCGTACTATCAATTAGGGCATCTACCAAAGCATAGAATCCTTGCTTAGCACAGATATCGAAGTATTTATTGGTTTCACAACGTCCGTAGGTGGGACGTCCCAGTAACCGACGATGGATATACTCCACTGCCTTCATGACATATAAAGGGGTCCAATAGGTCCGGCGAAATACTTCAGATTTGGCAAGGAGTCTCACAAAGTCTCGGACACAAATCTCGCCATTCTCTAGACGGATTTCTGCGGACTTAAGCGCTTGACCCGCATACACATCACGACCAAAAACCTGACGATAAACAGCTCGAATAATTGTCTGAGTAGAGCTTTCAGAGAATTTGACGCTCTGGCTATTTCTAGATGGCACTTGATCCAGTTTGAATACCTTAGGCCCTAAGGTTCCGGGTGGTTTATGCCAATCTCTAGGATTACTAACTTGGTTATCAATACCGGCACCATGGTGAATTAAAATCCGGCGAGTGTCTTTGCTAAAGAAAGCGGGACGAGTGCTGGGGTTACGGGTTTCTTTCGAGAAAATAGCTCCGAACTGGATTTCGAGGGGATCGTTGCCAGAACCATAGGGATGCTGATCGGGTAATGGTTGCCCATAGGCGGCAAATGTGGTGATGAACTGGGGGACTTTGCGAAAAGGCGCACTGTAGTTCAAAAGATCATGCTGAGGTCCCCAATTACTACATTCCTGGGCTTCTTGGCCAAAACCACGCAGGTAGGGAACAGTTTCCTCGCCAAAGTAATCGCTATACTCGTGGGAATTGATCAAGGCATCCACCAAGGTGGGCAGGCCACCTTGAGAAACAATAGAGAAATACTTTTGCACCTCTTTTCGAGAACTGGGACCACGCCCTAAAAGATGTTTGAACGCTAGCTCAAGGGCACGGCTATTGATATATGGATCAAAGAAGTTCTTGCGGTAGAGAGGGGACTTTGCGAGGCGGCGAATGAATTCTCTCATGGTGATTTCACCACTTTTGACCTTGGATTCAATGTGGGAGATGTGGAGAGAATAGGTACGGGTGATATCGCGCTCAAATACCTGTCGGTAGGCAGCCTTAATGACTGAACTTTTCTCAAAGCTTGAAAGATCAGTCTTCATGACAAACTTAGGTCGACGTTCTGCTGCATTGAAATAAATCTGAGGCAACCGTAGACCTTGAAGATCCTGAGACGATCGTTGACGAACCTGATCCGAAGGAGCGGGCGCTTTGAATTCGTTGATCAATACATTGAAATATTGAATCACTATTTCTTGGGCTGCCAGATCTTGGCGAAAATACTTGAGACTGGCTGCCTGCATTATCTGTAGTGCAGCGATCGTAGCAGCGGATGAACAAGCATTTTCAATGATCTCCCGCAGACCGCGCACGTTGACAGACAGAATATTGGGATCACCCGCAACAATGGCATAGGTGAGATAGCGCAGAAACCAACTCATATCGCGTAGCGATTTCTGCATTTTTTCAGGTCCGTAACGACCAATATTGATGGGGCGAAATCCAAGTGGTGTAGGCACATCGGCAACGGTTAGGAAATCGCGAAACCCACCAAAAAGCTTATTGTATCCGTTGACTGTTCTATTTGTGGTGCTAGCCTCTGCTGACAGTTGAGGCTCGGGGGCGAGTTCAATGTCAACTCTTTCTAAATACGAGAGGGGAGAACCACCGGTAAAAATACGGTTAGCTGCCTGGGAAATAATCAGTTCAGAGTATTGAGTGATTATAGTTGCGATCGCAAGCCGCTTTTTCCCCGACTTAAAAAACTCAGTTAGGGTACTTAGCTCACCCCTTTCCATATAGCGGTCTTGTTGTTCAGCCTGAACAATTGTGGCCAATGGTAGGGTCTGATAAAGTTGTGGCTGAACCAAAGGACTTCCACCACTTGCGGTTACAGTCATTCTGTTTCCAAGACTCCCTTGTAATAACGCGTTAGGTTGAGTTTTTTCAACGTGAAGCATTGTTAGCAGTGCCTATTTGCTCTGCTGAATCAACCTTAATCAGGGTCTGTTACCCCTATTGTTCCTTCTGAGATGTTCAGGGGACGAATGTTAACAATGGTGCCGCCTAGCAAATGGATGCGCTGCATTTCTTCATTCATACGATGGAAAGGAACTTGAATGAATTGGGTATGACTTTGACGAATGGGGGACTGATGAATAAATGTCACCTCATTTTCGCTGAGCCCACTTAATTCATACACAAACATGCGGTTGTCTGAAGTAGACAACGTACTGGTTGAATATTGTCCTAACATAGTTATCACCTTTTAGTAACAATCGAGTGAAGGATAGTCATAAAGATTGATGACTTTGAATGTTTTACGCACGGGCAATACTGGCAACCCGTCCTCCAGTTTTGTTGATGCGTTGTAGAGTTTGAGATAGAGTTTCGTAGGGCACTATAAAAACTCGATTACTACGGCGAATACTGGGATAGCCTGGTGTACTCATACCAGCAACTTCAATTCGATATAGGGTGCCACGTTCCTGGGTTGTTTGAGGCCGTCCAAAAACACGGTTTTGAGTATTATTTTTCTCGGACCCTAAATACGTACTTACTCCACTGCCAGTACCTGAAGGGGTATTAATTACAGAAGTTGTTCCTAGGGCCAATTCTGTTGCCAAACGAGATTTTTTGCCAGCGAGCTGTGAACGATCACTATTGGCATAGCCTCGATAGAGGTTAAACATTCTGGTGAACCCTGAGATACTTTGTCCTACTTCCGTTCTAAAACTACGATAATAGGGAACAATATTATCGCCAAATGCCTTTTCATATTCCGGTGTATCGATGTAGGAATCGATATCAGCATCAAACCCTTCGGTTTCATAGCGATCTAGGTGCTCAATAATTTCTGCTTCGCTATAGGGTGCCCGACCTAACAAATGCTTGAAGTTTAGTTCAATAACACGGGTTTGAAAGTTAGGATACAAAAACTTAGCCTTGTATAGCTCAGATTTAGCAACAGCTCGAACAAGCTCTCGAACGGTTAATGTTTCGTTAACAAATAGAGATTCTAAACCAACGAGCCGTTCTGATTCCATTAAGTAATCATTACCCAAGACATGTCGATAAACACCATGAATAATGGCTTGTATGGTGTCTGACGAGGCATTGGGACGAAACTCTATAGGATCTTGCTCATTAAACGGTGTAGTGCCTAGCCAAGCAGCCGATCGGGTAATAGCCACAGATCAATCTCCTTCAAATTGTTTGACTCGGTAACTTAATTACCTTGATTTAGATATCTGTATGAGGTAACACTCCAAACGTGGAAATATTACGCTGATGTAATATTGATAATGCGACTACCCCGCTGATTTAGTCGTTGCATTGTGGATGATAATTGTTCATAGGAAACTAGATATTCTTGGATACCGCGACGAATTTGCGGGATACGTCCACTAGCGGATTGAGAAACGCGAATGCGATAGAGTTTATCCCGTTTACCCCTGGTGATACCCTGCAATTCCTTACCAAAGCCTGATGTTCTTACAGGAGTGGCTGTATTCGTTGCTAATTCTGTTGTTAAGCATCCCTTTTTATTCTGGGTTCGGGCTCGATCGCTACTCGCATATCCTTGATACAGTTGAAACATTCTGACAAAGCCGACTGTTTTCTGATTCCTCTGGGTAGCAAATCCTCGATAATATGGGACAATTTGGTCACCAAAGGTATCGCGATATTCAGAAGAATCAAAATAGCTGTTAATTTCAGCCTCGTATCCTTTTTTGATATAAAGGTTCACATGTTCGGAAATTTCTGTTTGGTCATAGGGAGCTCGACCCAGAAAATGTTTAAAATTCAGCTCAATAAAACGAACCTGAGGGTTGTTACTAAAGAACTTGTGTTTGTAGAGATTTGACAATGCCAATGCTCTTACAAAATCACGAACATGAATATGTCTTTGCTTTAGCAAAGACTCAGCACTAGTCAGATGTTCTGAACGCATTATGTGATCGTTGCCAAACAACTGACGATAGGCAGCCTCAATAATGATTTTAATATCTGTTTCAGTTGCATTAGCCCTAAACTCAATGGGGGCTACCTGGGCAAATGGTTCAAATCCGAGTGAACTGGCTGATGCTGCGCTTGTCATAATGGCTTCCCAGAACTATCGTTGATTATCAATGCTGTTATGACATCCGCGGCCTGAGCCCTGATTGTGTCAGGCCGCGGATAAGGTTTAACCGTTAACTAAGAGCGTTAATGGCATAGTCAATGTAGGAATTTGCCTCAACGGCTGCATCTCCACTTAAGCCATGGTTCGCTTTGATATGACTGAGAGCTTCAACATACCAGCTTGGGGATAGCTCAAACGCTTTGTTAATTTCTGCTGCCCCAGCAACCAGGTAGTCGTCCATAGGGCCTGTACCACCAGCCACTAAACAATAGGTGATCATTCTCAAGTAGTAGCCAATATCGCGGGAGCACTTAGCTTTGCCTTCCGGTGTGGAGGCATAGTTGTTACCCTGCATTTGTGTGGTATAAGGGAATTTTTGGTATACGGCTTGAGCAGCACCATTCACTAGGCTATCTGCATTTTTTGTCAGGGTTTGAGCAGCCGATAAGCCTGCTTGAGCTTGACGAAAGCGACCAAAAGCAACTTGCATTTCAACGCTACTTAAGAAGCGACCCTGGGAATCGGCTGTTGAAACAGCTTCTGTCATGGGTGTTTTCATGATGCTAAATCTCTCCAAAAACTACTTACAAAATTGACAAAAGAGTTATTAGTGTTTTTTGAAATTAACCAACAGCACCTGCTGCTCGATCAAAGTAGCTACTGAGTTCGGCCATCAAGGAGCTGCAATCGCCTTGGGTAATGCCAGCTCTATCATTTGCGATCGCAATCGCCGCTTCTTTCATCTTATTCACACCTTCTGCCACTGAAGCACCCGGTACACCCAAGGCTAAATAGGTCTCACGCAACCCATTCAAACACCGATCATCCAAGACACTGGCATCACCTATAAAAATTGCATAGGTAACATAGCGCAGAATGATTTCCATATCCCGTAAACAGGCCGCCATACGACGATGGGTATATGCATTCCCTCCGGGTGCAATCAGTTGGGGTTGCTCCTTGAACAGAGCCCGTGCTGCATTGGTAACAATGGCACTGGCATTACCTGTTAGCCGGTTAACCACATCCATGCGCTTACTTCCATCTGCAACGAGTTGAGTCAGCGCGTTAATTTGGGAATCGCCAATGTATTCACCTCGTGCATCGGCTTGGGCAATCACCTTGGTAAAAGCATCGAACATGGAAAAATCTCCTACTTAAAACAAGCATATACAAGTACTGAAGCTGTTAAGAAAAGCTTCAAATTTCACCAACAAGATGTTCTAGATAAGTCAGGTTCAAATGAGTGAAACTAATTTCCTTCTATTTGAGTGAGGAGAGCAACGCCCCAGCAGGAAAAATGGAAGAACATCTTAATAGAGAAAAACATCAAAAACATATCCCCCAAGGCACATAGACTTTATCGTCAATAAATCCTTGTGGCACAATGATCTAGGAACTGTTGGAAGGCAGCCTAAACATTGCTGTATAAGGCATGGAATCAATATTGCCTCTAATCTATTGCCGATCAAGTCCACTGTGCTGTAAAACAAAAAAATATTTGCCAACAAACTTTGAGGGAAGAGAGCCTTGACCGTAATCAAGGCCCTGACTTTTGAACCAATTTGATTTAATCAATTTGATCGTGCAGAAGCTGTGCATGGTTTTGTATCTGAATGCTTACAATCCCCAAGCGCTTGTAGAATAAGCCTTTGAGTGATTGATGATAGGCTTATATACCTTATGAAGGTTTACATCCTGTTGTATTTTTCTCAGTTACAGCCATATCTCCGCAGTCAAACAACATAGTCCGCAGATATCGATCAGCCCATTCAGTCCCAAAAGCAGACTCTAAAATTCGTCTGGTTTTATCATTTTTTTGTTGTTGTAAACAATAACGATGTTGTCCTCCTACAACGATTGCTTTCTGCTTCATGGATTCAACAGGACTGGTCTGATTACTTAATTGACAATGGATTGATAAAAAATCACTTGCTTGAGTTAGAAATGACATTTCTTCTTGTTCATTTGTAGGGCTAACAAATAAACAAAACTCAGAAAAAATATCCCCCCAAGTTGGTAGCTTCCTCGGTTTGTCAAACCGAGGACTAGAGAGGTTTGTCAAAGCTTTGTGATACTTGATAGGTAAACCTTGGACAGCAGAAACAGGAGATAAGTCGACAATTGCAGCACTAATTTGTCCTCGACCCGCTACAATATCCACTCCAAAAATGGGTAAGGGAAAGTTGGTGCGTGGAAACATGACGCAATGCAGAATATCCAAATGTTGACCCACTTTGGCAAGCTCTAAATGAATTTTGCGAAACTGTACTGTTTGATAACAGTGGTTTTCAATGGTCAGTCTCTCACCTTCAAGGCTCCCTTCTATATAGCCTAAATCTTTGGGTATCTGATAAGGATAGAGTACAAACTGATTTTGCCAGGTTGCTTCAATGGTCTTGGCTAATTGAGCAATTAAAGGATGCTGGTGTTGACATAGGGAGTTATAACAAGCTTGCTTCATGATTGTACGTAAGTCACTGCGAAATCTTTAGGGCAAGGGTTGCTTTAGAGCAAGGGTTGCTTTAGAGCAAGGGTTGCCATCCTGTGTGTAATCACAATCGCCAATGCGTTGTCCTGTTGCATTGTTTAATGTTTGAGTACACGGGAGAGTAAAAACCGATGGGTTGAGTATTGCAAAGGTATCTTTCTACCATGCCGTACCACTGTGCAGCCTTTGTGCACATTCAAGATTGCATAGACGAATATCTATCGCTAAATATGATGATTATTCTAAGGCTAACGCTATATTTTCTTGATTACACCAAGCGTGATAACGTCTTAATCGATTCAGGATACGGAACACTAAGTTCTGTCCCTGGGTTAATTTAGTGATGTAGTCATCTGCCCCAACAGCAAACGCTTTAGATTGGCTATCTTGATCCCCATGGACGCTCAAAAAAATGATGGGTATATGCTGCCAGTCAGGATGACTACGAAGCACTTTGCAAAGATCAAACCCATTAATTCCAGGCATCTCAATATCTAGAACAATGATATCGGGTATGACCTGGTTAAAGATTGTCCAAAAGCGCTGTGCATTTGCTAAAGGCGTAATTTGCAAATGCCAGGGTTGTAACAATTCCATCATCTGTTGTAAGTAATGACTGTCGTCATCGACTAACATGATTTTGCTGTGACGGTATCTCAGGTATGTTGCCTGATCAATAGCCTCTAGTACTTCTGCAGGACTCACTGGATACTCTAGTACTTTGGTAGCTCCTCGACGAGTTAAATCCAGGCGATTACTAAAATCTGCTTGAGGAGTGATTAATACCATGGGCAGCTGAGGCCAGTGAGTATTCAATTGGGTGCTCAATTGTAATAGCAGTTTTGAGTTAGATTCAGCCAGTACAAGATCGGTATCGCTACTAACCAGGTTGATGAGTACCAGGTCTGGAAGCTCGGTGACAACATCAAGGTTAGGGGTTTTAGAGTCATTTAGGCCTAAAACTTGAGATGCCATTTCAGTGGAGGTGGCCACATCTATGCCTAGGCCCTGGGCTACGGCCAACGCCATCAGTTGCTGAATATAAGAAGCTTCATTGACATCTACTATGAGAATTTTGGGCAAATGAGGGGCGTTTTCTGTCCAGGAAACTAGCTGTGGTGGATTGTCCAATGTATGGCCTAAGGTGGTCACCAATGCCTGAAATTGTTTTACCTGTGTCGGTGATAAGGTCGACACTGCGTCCAGGAGTTGCTCTATCTTTACAGCTAAGCGATGGCCCTCGATCAATCCAAAAATCCCCAAGGTCCCTGCTAGACTATGGGCCATTTGTTTGGCCTGTAGCTGCTGTTGCTCATTGATGTCTTGTTCTTTGAGAGTTTGTGACAAATGTGCTAAGTAATGCCAACGTCTAATGCTTTCATCTTTGTGAGTTTGCCAGGTTTGAGTCAGACCTTGCAAATACTGAGCCTGACGTTCAGATGAAATTGTTTTCGATAGTTTTTGGTGGTGAAGGGATGTTAATGGTGATGTCCCGAGGCGATATCCCAACCCTCGTACGGTTTCAATTACGTCAGCTGAAATTCCAGCCGTCTTAAGTTTTTGCCGTAGTCCCCGAATATGCGATCGCACAGTCGCTTCACTGGGAAATTCATCAGAAGACCAGATCTGATCCAATAGTGCAGATGTGCTAAAAACCTGATGGCCATGACGTAAGAAAAATTCTAGCAGAGCATACTCTTTAGCCGTCAGTTTGATGGGATGCCCCTGATAGGTGACATTACAGCTGGCTGGGTCAAGACAAAGGTCTCCCCATCCCCAAACGGGTTGTGGTTCAGCAGACGTACGTCGTACCAGTACGCGAATACGCACTAACAATTCTTTGATATCAAAGGGTTTGACTAAATAATCATCGGCACCAGCCTCCAACCCTTTGATTTTGTCGACTTGTTGATTTCTAGACGACAACAGTAAAATAGGCACACCGTATCCTTCACGGCGCAACCGTTGACAGAGTTGCATTCCATCCAGGTGAGGCAATCCCCAATCTAATAAAATCAGGTCATAGTTAAAGGTAGACGCATAGGACCACCCCATTTCGCCATCAGCCACCCGGTCAACAATATAGTTTTGTACTGTTAACTGCTGGATGAGAACTTCAGAAATTGCGTTGTCGTCGTCTACCAATAAGATTTTCATTAAATCCCCCTAGAGTTGCCACCCTATCAACTTGGCTATTTGACTGGCCAATGATAAAGGGTTAAAAGGTTTAGTAATAACCCCAGTCACCCCAATCTTTTGAAATAAGCGTTTTTCTGCTGTTCCAGTTTTAGCCGTCAACAAAATAACTGGAATATCTCTGGTCTGAAGATTATTATGTAACTTTTCAAAGGTACTAATGCCATCTACGTCAGGCATCATTACATCCAGTAGAATGGCATCTGGCTGGCGTGTTTCAGCCAGATGAATTCCTTCCTTTCCCGAAGATGCACAAATAATTTGCCAATTGGCTTCCATCTTTAAGCTGAGCCTAACCACCTTCTGAATAGGCTCTTCATCATCAATCACCAGTATCAGTTTGGATTTCATAATGTTTTTAATACCTGATCCTTGGAAAGCGGAACAGTAAAATAAAAGCTGCTACCAATTCCTATCTGGCTTTCGGCCCAAATTGTGCCGCCATGTTGTTCGATAATCTTACGACAGATCGCTAATCCTAGGCCTGTTCCTCCCTTCTTACGAGAATCAGAAGAATCAACCTGTTGAAATCGTTCAAATATACTCTCTAGGTTATCGGAAGGAATGCCCTGTCCATGATCTCTCACACAGAAAAGTGCTGCCTCTAAATCAGATAATGAAGGTTTGGTAGAGCCATTAGGTAATTTTGGAGCAATAGAGTGTGATTGCAGGCTTAAGAGAATTGTTTTATTAGGAGCTGAAAACTTAATGGCATTTCCAATGAGATTGGTTAGAGTTTGCACAATATAGTCTGGGTCAGCCCAAATTAAGAGTGGTTCCAGCAGGGTATGGATCTCAATATCATGTTGTTGAGCTATGGGCTGCATGGCCTCAACCGCTTGCTCTGCTAAATCAGCAGCATTACATGTGCAATTATCCATAGTGACTTCACCGGATTCTATCCGCTGTAGATCCAGGACATTGTTGACTAAACGTACAAGTCTATCAGTACTTTCATCCGCCACCGCCAGCATTTGTTGACCTTCTTCTGATAAATGCCCTAAACGCCCTGTAGCAATCAGCTTTAATGAGCCATGCAGTGATGTTAAAGGAGTCCTTAATTCATGGCTAACAACAGCAATAAATTCATCTTTCATTCGTTCAATGGCTTTGCGATCGCTAATATCCGTGGTCAGTGAAAAGAAACCATTGATTATGGCTTGCCCCTGTTCCGTAAGTTCCAGATGAGGAATATAGCTGACACTCATCGAGTGGATATAGCCATCTTTAAAGATAAGTTCACTCTCATAGGTCACCTGGTTACCACTTAAAGCCGCTTCAATATGAGGACGAATTGTCTCATAATAGTCAGGATCCTTAAAAGCTTTGATGGGATTACCATAGAGGTCTGTAGGATCTTGACCTAGCCAGGAATTATAAGCCTGATTGTTAAATCGATAACATTGTTGAGCATCAACATAGGCAATGAGAACTGGCAAATTATTCGTAATCAGACGTATTTGTTCTTCACTTTGTCGCAGTGCTATTTCAATCTGCTTCCGTTCTTGAATTTCTTGGTACAGGGCTTTGTTGGTTTCAGTCAACTCTGCGGTGCGTAATTTGACCCGTTCTTCTAAATACTCCAGCATCTGCCCCTGGGAAAGCGCAATACTAATCTGAGCGGCGAGCTGCTGCATTAACTCTAATTCAAAGTCTGTCCACCGCCGTGGACTTTCGCATTGATGGGCAATGAGCAGCCCCCACAAGTCTTGGTGATTAGACTTATCAACTTTTGTTTGCTTAGGAGTCAGGGGATACACAATTGGAACAATCAACTTAGACTTAATGTCCCACCGCTCAGTAAATTCAACTAAACATTCAGCAACACCAGCCTCGGGGTCATGAACATCGGTAATAGCATGTACACGTCCTTTCGCATAGAGTTGTTGATAATCGGTTGGAAATACCTCTTCAGGAAAGGTCATCCCTAAAACGGCTGGATAGGAGTCCTTAACCGCCTCACTCGTTGCCTTACCCGTACCATCGGGCAAAACTTTATAGATTAAGACTCGGTCAGCATTCAGTAGTTTTTGAACTTCCTCAACGCTTGTCTGTAAGATTTCTTTGAGTTGTAATGACTGCCGAATTTTGAGGGTAATGTCTGCAAAAATCTGGGCCCGTTGATGCTTCCGCTTAAGAATGACTTCAGTATTCTGATAATTTGAAGCCATTAGCAGGCGCTTGTGAGAAATGACGCCCTTTAATCCACTCTGCTCATCCAACACGGGAAGATAGCTAATCTGGTGACACTCAAATTGCTCTAGCAGTGATTCTATGGTGGATAATTCAGATGACACAACTGTTATCACAGGCCGTGTCATCACCTTAGATAATCGTAGTCTGGCCCAGTCCGTTCTTTTCGCAATGAGTTTTAGGACATCTTGTCGAGTGACAATACCAACCACCTGAGCCCGACGTAACACAATAATACAGCCAACTTCAGGATGAGTGGTAAATTTCGTTAATGCTCTTGGCAGCGAAGTTTGACTGGAAGCAGTCAATGGTTGAGCATCCATGACCTCTTTCCAGGAAGAAAATTCACTTACGCTAACGTCAAGCACCATCAGCGATAAACTCAATTGCGCTACTTACCAATTTATTAGGTATTTGACAGTTTTTTAATGATTGTTTAGTTTTTTTAAGTTTCAAGTAATTGTTCAAATTATCATTAGCAAAAAAATATTGCTGGTAGGGAAGTAATCACTTTCCTGCCAGCAATAGTCTGCTTGACCCTCGTCTAAACCTTGACCCTGGCCAGAGCTACATTGTCCCCGCAAGAGACTATGAGTTCTAACCTTGACGTAGTTTAGAGTTCTATGATGCTTGCGATTTTTCCCCCCTGACGCTGTACCCGTTGCATATGGGGGGTTAACTCTTCATAGGGAATAATGACAGCTTTGTTGACCCGTCGGACTTTAGGGTAGCCTGGGCCACTGATCGCAGCGACCTCAACCCGAAAAAGCCGACCAGACCCAAAGGCTTTGGAGCCACCAAATGTGCTAACGGATGCGTCTCCTTTAAGCGCAGGTATAAAGGCGATACTACCTGCGCTACTTAAAGGAGGCTGAACTACTGTAGCTGTGTTCCGTGCAAGATCTTTGACAAGTTGGGGGGCATTTCCAGTAAATTGAGCTTTGTCGCTACTGGCATAGCCACGATAAAGCTGAAAAAGACGGGAAAACCCTACGGAACGTTGCCCCACCCCCGTGGTCACCAAGTCCCGATAGTAGGGCACAATAGTCTCTCCAAAGTAGGTTTGATACTCAGCTGAGTCAATGTAAGCATCAATATCTGCTTCAAAGCCTTTAGATTCATACAAATCCATGTGTTCTACAATTTCAGCTTGATCATAGGGCGCTCGACCTAGCAGATGCTTATAGTTCAGCTCAATTGTCCGACTTTGAAAGGTGCTGTAGAAAAACTTTTGTTTGTACAGGTCTGATTTCGCCACTTGTCGTACAAATTCCTGTACGGTGATTTTATGATTGCGCAACAATGATTCCGCAATAACTAGCCGCTCAGACGACAGCAGATGAGGATTGCCCAAGACCTGCTGATACACGGCCAGAATAATCGCTTCAACGTCTTTTGCTGTGGTATTAGGTCGTAGTTCTAATGTGGCAGCATCACTAAACGCGGATGTCCCTAGACGAGAGGCTGCTGTTGTAATAGCCATCAGACATTTTCCTTTATTTCACAGAACTAAACAGCAGTTACACTCAGTACCTTATTGCCGGAACGATTTAACTGTTGTAGCTTGGTCGTTAACTGGTCATAGGAAACCAGTACCTCTGTCACACTTTGTCTAACAACAGGAGAACGCGTTGACGCTGCCCGGACCACTCGCAGTTGATAGACATCACCACGAGCCCCTCCTAAGGGGCCAGATAAAGCCACACGCTTAGACGCACTCAGCGGAGCCGGTAAGTTTTTAGCGACGGCTACGGTCAATTGAGGTTGTTTTTGCCCTTGTGCCCGATCGCTATTAGCATAGCCACCATAAAGTTGTAACAAACGGCTAAAGCCAACTGTCCGTTGACCCGGATGATCGGTTTTAAAATCTCTGTGGTAAGGAACAATATTGTCCCCAAAACTATTCTCATACTCTATAGAGCTGATGTAAGCGTCAATCTCAGCTTCGTATCCTTTGGTCAAAAAGAGATCTAAATGATAGGCAATTTCAGTTTGATCATAGGGCGCTCGACCTAGCAGATGCTTATAGTTCAGCTCGATAAAGCGAACATGAAAGTTGGGATATAAAAACTTCTGACGATAGAGATCTGACTCTGCAATTGCCCGGATAAAGTCTCGAACTGAGATGATGCCCTGAGCTAGAAGGGACTCTGGTTCTTCTAACCTATCGTTCTCCATAAGATGCTCATTGCCAAGCACCTGTCGATAGGCTGCTGAAATAACAGCTTGGACATCATTTCGGGTCCAATTGGGTCTCAATTCAACAGGGTTAGCCTCATCAAAGGGTTTAATTCCCAATCTCCCAGCTTCTTGCAAACCAGCCATCTTTTTACCTAACGTCACTACTTAATAAACAAGCCTTGCCATGGATTTTTAATGCTATAGCTCCCACCGTTGTCTAAAATGTCAAAAAATAACGTCGCTAATTCTCTAATCCTCTAATCTGAAAATGCTGTAAATTCTAGTGATTACAGATTCATCTCATAAATCAGCGACGTTAATACAGTCGGACTATGGATTTGAAAGGACCATGACCTCTGAGCGATTACTGGCCTCTAGAGAGCGTTGATAATGTAATCAATGTAGGAATTGAGCTCCAGACCAGGGTCTCCCGTTAAACCATGGTTGGCCTTAATATATTTGAGTGCCTCAGCGTACCAGCTTGGAACTAGCTCGAAACTACTGTGCATTTCAGCCAAGCCTGCCAGTAAATAGTCATCAGCTGGCCCCGTGCCACCTGCAATCAGACAGTATTGAATAATCCGTACATAGTAGCCGATGTCGCGCAAGCACTTGGCTTGACCACGGGTATCAAAGGCATAGTTGCTGCCTTGCATAGTCTTTGTATAGGGAAAGACCTGATAGACTGCATTCGCAGCACCTTCAGCCAATTGTTGTGCCTTAATACCGAGTTCCCTGGCTGCTTCTAAATCGGCTGTTGCTAAGCGTAAACGGCCAAAGGCAATTTGAAGTTCAACATTGCCCAAATAACGGCCTTGGGAGTCAGCAGCTACAACGGCTTCTGTTAATTGTGTTTTCATTGGTATGATTTTTTACTCGTGTTTTAGCAGGGATGATTGAGGAAAGCATTGATTAGAACAAGTTGCTTAAAGGAATAGCTTGTTCAGAGATTATTTGACGTTGTTGTTCAGGATTAAGGTCAAATTAGCTGACAGCAGCAGCAGCTCGATCAAAGTAGCTAGCCAGTTCAGCCATCAGGGTACTACAATCACCAGGTTGGATGTTGTTGCGGTCATTTGCGATCGCAATCGCTGCATCTTTCATCTTGAGAATACTAGTCGCCATCGAAGAGCTAGGCACACCTAACGCTAAATAGGTTTCGCGCAAACCATTCAAGCAACGATCATCTAAGACACTGGTATCCCCTAGAAATACTGCATAGGTGATATAGCGAAGAATAATATCCATATCACGTAAACAAGCCGAAACTCGGCGATTTGTGTAAGCATTACCACCGGGAGCAATTAATTGAGGCTGCTCTTCAAATAATGCTCGTGCAGCATTAGTGACAATTGCAGAGGCGTTGCCCGTAATGCGATTCACAACATCAGTGCGCTTTGCCCCATCCTTAACGACAGCCAATAGAGCATCAATCTGATCAGGACCCACTAACTGACCCCGATTATCAGCCTGCGACACAACCTTCGTAAAGGCATCTAACATTGATTCAATCTCCTAATTTTTTCTTGTCCACTGAGTTAGGTGCTGAAGCCTGACTTCGCCAATGCCAGCTAACGTCTGCTTGAGTAGTCTAGAAAGATCGCTGACTAACCTCCCTGATGCCACAAAACCGTCTAAGAGTAGAGGCAGTGAACAAACTAAACTGTCAGGGTTCTCTACAGGACTCTTTAACAAGAACCTGATGAGATTTGGTATTAGCTTTATCAACGATAGAGTAGCAGTGTAAGAATCTGAATCTTTCAATACCTGATCTTAAGGGTTTACAAGCTCAAGATTCTAATTCTTGTAAGCTAATCTTATGTCACCCATTAGACCAAGGAAATTGTGCAGGAATTGTGCAGCCCCTAAGAAAGAATATGAAATAAAAGACACTTGAAATAGAAAAATATAGCTTGCCTAAGCTATTCATGGCAGGTTTTTAAGAGTTACTCTAGGCAAAATAAGAGTCAAAAATATTTAGTGATCTTCCCATGTTTGAGATTAAGGTCTGTAACATTTTTTTGATCCATTAAAGATTTGACGAGTTGTTGCCTTTTATAATTCACTGTGAGTTGATATGTTTTGGTTTTTCAAAATCTATAAGAGTGAAGACTTGAAAAAATATGACTATTCCTCTATTGGCTTATTCTCCTTCCTGTCCTAACCAGCGCGTTGATCCACTCGGTGCTCCAGATGACGAAACAATTATCTATTCAACCGATGATTTATTCTCGCCAACAGAAATGGGGGCTCTTATCGATGCAGCCTATCGACAAATCTTCTTTCACGCTTTTAGGTGGGATCGTGAAATTGCCCTAGAATCTCAGCTGCGCAATAGACAAATTACAGTGCGGGATTTTATTCGGGGATTGCTGTTGTCCAATACCTTTATCGATAGTTTCTACAGTAAGAACAGCAACTATCGCTTTGTCAAACACTGCATTGAAAGGGTTTTGGGACGTCGAGCCTATAGTGAAGCGGAGCAAATTGCCTGGTCGGCAGTGGTTATGAGCAAAGGGCTCCAGGGCTTTATTGCTGAGTTACTAAATAGTCATGAATATCTTGAAAACTTTGGCGAAAATGTTGTGCCTTATCATCGTCGTCGAGTTTTGCCTAGTCGTACTATAGGTGAAGTTCCCTTTAATATTGCTTCTCCTCGCTACGATGCTTACCATCGTGATCAATTAGGTTTTCCACAGCCAATCTGGCAAGAGGCGGTTCGTACTTTCCGCTCCTATGAGCTACAACCTAAGGTTGGAGATCCGGCTTTATTTCTCGATATGGCAAAGGGCTTTACTTCCCAAGTGCACCAACCAAGTATTACATCTACCGATAGCATTGATATTGATGCCACTGTCCCTTATCGAGACAACAATGATGTAACACCATCCCCATCATACAGATGGTAGCTGAGAAAATCTGACAACAAAAGGTTCGGGCTGTTGTCTTTGGGAGGTTAGCTAGGGTGCACCAATGAATGTCTTTCGGTGTAACTCTGAATGATGTTTATGTTAAATGCTTTGTGGTTCTGTCAAGTCATTACAGATATCTTGAATTAAACGTCGTAACCACTGGTGTCCAGCATCATTGTCATAGCGAGGATGCCACACCATGTGCATGGGAAACTGTCCAAAGTCAGTGGGTGGGGCAAATACACGATATCGAGGGTTGCCTACATACTGTTGAGCAATGCGTTTTGGCAGTGTGGCGCAGTAATCTGTTTTGGCAATGATGGGGGCAACTGCTAGAAAATGAGAAACTGCGATCGCAACCTTACGCTGAATCGATTGCTGTTTCAGCATAGTAAACACCCCATTTTCTAGTCGGCTAGGAGATGCAACAAGCA
Source organism: Leptothoe sp. EHU-05/26/07-4 (assembly GCF_043421015.1). NCBI lineage: Bacteria > Bacillati > Cyanobacteriota > Cyanophyceae > Nodosilineales > Cymatolegaceae > Leptothoe > Leptothoe sp. EHU-05/26/07-4. The sequence continues at coordinate 612,256 of NZ_JAXSQV010000002.1, read as the reverse complement.
CATGCTTCATGGTTTCATAGGCGTCTATGGTGAGCATATCTCCGACACAAGAATTTTCAGCCCGCACAACACAGGCAAATTCGTCCTTCAAAATGGTTTGACACATCACTTGTTCAGGAGGGTGGTCAAACTGACTGAGGGCCAATTCAGTGACTCCGCCATTGGGTTTAGCTGCCGCTAAATCAGCTCCTATGGGCACTAGCGTTAACTGTATTTGTGGAGCTTGCTGGTGAACCATTTGAGCTAAACGAGGAATCAACACAGATTCAAAATAGGGATTTGCAGCAACATGAAATCTTCGCACACTTGTTTTTGGTTCAAAGATAGGTTCTCTTTGAACAACAGCATCTAAATCTTCCAGGGCTTTTTGCACAATGGGGGCAATGGCCTCAGCCTTTTTTGTCGGCACAATCCCATACCGAGTGCGGGTAAAGAGCGGATCGTCAAACAAACGCCGTAATTTTGCGAGTGAACCGCTGACCGCAGGCTGCGTCACACCTAATCGCTGACTGGCAGCTGTCACGCTCCGCTCCGTCATCAATGCCGAAAAGGTTCTGAGGAGGTTGAGGTCATAGTTCATCTTAGATATCACTCCCAGCGATATCTAAACTATAGCTTGGTGTACATAGTTCACAACATCAGTGATTGCTGAAAGCCATAAATAGTGGCAGCTATGTGCCCAGAAAGCGACTGCATGTAAGCAGCAGTTTACTAAGCTAGAAATTAATATTTGCTATATTACAGACGAACCACCAATTAACTGATGGAGGAACAGAACACTGGCACAGGATAATCTAGCTAACAGTTAGTAGAGACAGTGCATATTTGTATACTGGCCAGGCGATAGCATTAAACGACCTGAGGATCCTAAGGACCAGGAGATGGTTCAAGTGTGTCGAAATCCATCGCGTTGCACCCAGGCGAACAGATTTAAAGTTTATTTTGGAGGCTCGGTGACTGAATAATGCATGGCTGTTATCATCTAACACCGGGCAAAGATTTTGACGTTTCTTTTGAAGGATTTAGAGGAATCAGCTGTTTCGAGTCTTCCTATGAAATTACTTTAGTGGAGGCATCCTTCCAGCGGACAATCGATACTTTATTTGAAATAATAAATTCGAGACTGCACCTTAGGGATTGCTACAACAGAACTATTCTTCCAAGCTCAAAAAATGCCTTTGTAGTATTTAAACTAGTGGATCATAACTGGATTTATATCAGTGAATTAGCACCACAGATAATTTTTTCGGCACTAGATCTCTGTAGGCTTTCAGAATTAGGTAGTTGCAAAGTTATACATTTTGAGAATGGAAGCAGTGATGGAACAGTCAATCTATCTTTATTTAACTCAGGTATATTAGCTGAGCAATTGGAGTTCGTAGGCTCAAAAATCAGAGGTTATGAGGGTAGTGCTGACGACAATATTGATTCATTGCTAGATCGGCTACAACAAGCAGGAGAACCTATCATCACTGACCACTATTACCGATGTATTAACACCAAGCAGGAACTGGATTCAGTACAAGTTGTTTTTGATGCAGCCGGTATGGCGTCTGCTTCCTTAAAAATTCAGGGCGCATTTGCACCTTGTATTACCTGGGACAGACTGCAAACATCTCAAGAATTGAAGATTGCCATAAAAAACTTAGATGACCAAAAGATACAAAGACTCGATTATGTGGAAGTTAATGAAGCAAGGAATTAGTATTTAGTTAAGCTTTTTTCGTTGTATACCGATTTTTACAGTTCTAGTTCCCAAAATTCTTGATCAAAATTTTGGCCATACTTTCTAATATTTTTCTTACTGCTCATTAAATTAAAGTCAAGAGTTTTATATAGTTTGCGAGCAGCGTTCAGACAGCTGTAGGTTTCCAAGCGTAATGTCTTGAAATTATGCTTGCGAGAGTGATTGATGATGGCATGCATCATGGTCCTGGCAATGCCCTGCCCCCTAAACTCATGGACTACCAGAACAAAATTCACAAATGCCGTTTTCTCTGATTCTTTTGAAACTGCTATGGAACCTGCTCGATGCCCCTGAAAATAGGGAATTAAGAAGAGATCAAAACCACTGGCATTATCGAAAAACAATACTATTTTTCGAGCAATGTCGATTTCAAATTGCGGCTCTAATTGAAAATCTTGAGCATAAATTTTTCCGTGCATTGAAATGACCCAGCCAATATCACCAGGTGTGGGTTTTCTGAGTACTATGTCCATCTAGCGTTTTGAACAATATTTTTAACCAATAATTTTTACCGTTCAGTTGTTGTTTCTAACAACTGAATTATATTTGACCATCCTAGGGATCGCGCATAGTCAAACGGTGTCCATCCCCGATTGCAACAGGTGGTCGGACTGGCTCCCTGTTCTAAAAGTACCTTGACGGATTCTATACGACCATAGAGTGATTCTAAGTGCAGCAATGTTTGACCACTGTCAAATATTGCCCTGACAACATCTGGATTCTTCGCAATTTCCTCTGCTATTAGGTTGGCGATCGTACCCTCAAATTCGTCATTCCGCTCAGGGATAAACACCGTATCTGGCTCTGGAAAGTCCAACCCCCAGGCCTGATCATATTCTTGACGTTCTACCGCCTCCATCCGCCCCCTGGTTACCTGTACAGTGTGGCCCCCATAGACCTTGCCTTCTAACACACAGAGCCAATCACTAAGATCGGTCAGCGGGCACCGGACCTCATCACCTTCGACCCAGGACGTGAGGTGGCTAGGTGTGTTGAGCAAAATGCCATAGATATCAATGCCGTCAAAGTTGATTTGATCAATCCACATATGCTCGACCGGTGCCTGTGGGTTAGCGGCATCATCAGAAAATGGAGCCTTAACACAAGCCAACTCCAGGGCAGGAATAATTCTGTTGAAGTCCAGAGCTACTTGATTCCAGAAATATCGAAACGTTTCCCTAGCCTGTTGTGATGCTTGTAGTAACTCCGGATCATCATCTTTATGAAAAATAACAGGATCGTCTTTGCTCATGACTGCCTCGTTTTTTATGGGTAAATGCAGTTCTATGCACAATGCCAACATACCTTACCCCCTTGCACCTGACGCGACGTCAGGTTTTAGCATGCAGACATCAACCGCAGTTCTAAGGAGCTGAGATGACGAGCCAAATGAAAATTGGTGAACTTGCCAAGCAAACTGGACTCTCGATCCGGACGTTACACTATTACGACCAGATAGGGTTGCTGTCACCGTCTCAGCGCACCAAGGCAGGACATCGTCTCTACAGTGAGCGGGATATCATCCGGCTTCAGCAGATTGTATCACTCCGGCAGCTGGGCTTTACATTGTCAGAAATCCGTGACTGTCTAGATAGTCCTGATTATGCCTTACCTCAGGTGATTGATCTGCATCTGGCGCGCCTGCGGGAGCAGATGGCGCTGTCGCGGACATTAGTGCAGCGGTTGAGTGCGATCGCAACTGATCTTAAAACCACGAAATCTGTTGCGGTTGAAAAACTGATGGAAGCAATGGAGACCATTTCAATGTCTGAACAATATTTTACTCCCCAGCAGCAAGCTGTGCTCGCCGACCGTTTTCAGGAGCATCAAACAGAGTGGCAAGAAATGCTGAGCTTAGCCCGTTCTGAAATGACCCAAGGTAGTGATCTCAAAGGCATCAAGGTAAAAGCCTTGGCCAACTATTGGCAAGGCATTATGAACTCCCTAATTTGTGGTGATGAACAAATTTATGAGTCGTTTGCGAAAATATACCAGCAAGAAGGTGCCGCCGCCGCCAGTTGGGGCACGATGGATGAGGCAACGTTTGACTATATTCTCAAAGCCATTGCCTTCTCTTCTTTAGCTGAAGATATTGAGCTGCACATATCGGCAAAAAACTATACCCCTGAAGCGATTAATGTAATTACGTTAGGACAAGAAATTGCCCGTCAGCTAAACCTGGGTGTCTTTGGCACAGAGACCATGTTGTTGGGATTGTTGGCTGAAGGGACCAGCCCAGCTGCAAACGCCTTATCCGCTGCCGCCGTCACGTTTGATGATGCCCAACGCCATATTGTGGCCTTACTGGGAGCCCGTCCTGAACCACCGGTCGACATTCCTCCCCCCCGTCGCTACCGTTTGCCCCGAGGGTGAAACGGGTGTTAGAACTAGCCCGAGAGACCGTCAATGTGCTTGGACAGACTTATGTCGCCCCAGAACATTTGCTCGTTGGCATGCTAGAAGAAACTGAAGAAGTGGAATTAGCGGGCCATTTAGCCGGTTTGGCAGCCCGTATGTTGAGAGAGAAATTTGGTATCAACCTTGATCGTCTGATGCAACAGTTAAAGGCTAGCTAAACATACAGAAACACAGATTTCGGCATTAGCTAATTTGGACCATCCCCATAGCAAAAATCCTAGGGAGCGCAAAAACTATCAAGCGCGAGCTTATAGGCATGACTAGGATTAGAAAAGACGCCAATGGAGTTTAGATGAACGTAGTACACAAGGGACTTTGGTACATTGAAAGCCACTTCCGTAATTCCGTAGGCCTGGAGGATGTGGCCAGAGCTAGCCACGTATCCAAGTTCCATCTCACCCGCGCATTCTCAGAAGTTATGGGAATGTCGCTGATGAAATACGTTCGTCGTCGTCGTTTGACAGAAGCGGCCAAGGTGTTGGCTGGGGGAGCGCCGGATATTCTCTCAGTTGCCCTTGACCACGGCTACAGTTCCCACGAAGCCTTCTCACGTGCCTTTAAGGAAGAGTTTCATCTCACACCTGAGGTGGTGCGATTGCAAGGGAACCTGAACAACTTATCACTGATGGAGCCAATTGCTATGACTACAACACCACTCCCTAAACTCAGTACACCACGAGTCGAGACTCTGGCCAACAAACGCTTGTTTGGCATTGTAGAACGGTACGATTGCGAATCGGCAGCTGGGATTCCAAATCAATGGCAACGATTTGTCCCGTATCTCGACAGCATGCCTAAAAAATTGGGCAGCGCTGCCTATGGTGTGTGCTACAACTACGACGATGACGGGGTGTTTGATTACCTGTGCGGTGTCGAAGTGCAAACAGATAATGGCTTACCGTTTGGGTTGGTGCAGTTGAATTTACCAGCCCAAAAGTATGCCGTGTTTAGCCACGATGGCCATATCTCAGAGATTCGGTCGGTAATTTCTGCCATTTGGAGTGATGGCCTACTGCAATCTGGGTATGAAGCCGCAGCAGGACCGATGTTAGAGAAATATGACGAGACATTTAACTCCGAAACAGGGCTAGGTGGCTTCGAGATTTGGGTTTCGATCAAATGATTGATTGTATTTGCTTGCTACTTTGATTGGGTAGCTTAAGTAGAAATAGGCTATGGGCTTAAGTGCTTGAGTGAAGAGCCTTGGGCCCATGGCCTATTGTGTTCCGAGGAAAATATCCAGCATTGATCTCTCGGCATGCCGCACAGGTATATTTTTACTACGAGTTATTACTGATATGCTTGACCATTTCTTCATATAAAAGCCGACATTGTTTATCTCTTTCATACAGTCTATTCATTAGTCTATGGGTAATTGAGTGCTTATTGTTATTCCCGCTCTAACTAAATCAGTTTTCCAGCACTGGCTAGATTAATGATGCACTGATTATCGCCAGAAGGCTGACTATGCAAGTCATCTAGCTTGTAATAGTACATAGCTTTTAGCTGTCGCTGTATTTAGATTTCAAGAGAGAGCGTTACGCGTATAGCTAAGGATATGCTCTCAAACCCAGATCCATAAATCAGACAATTTGATTGATATCAAGGCAATCCTTTGAAACCTGTATCCGGTTAAAATAAAGATGCTAAGACTGACAACTGTTCAAACTCTCTTCAAACGTTCAACATCAAGCATCAAACCTATCTCTAGAAAATTGATGCTAGTTTTCGCATTCAGTCTGCCGCTAATCTTCAATCAAGCAACCGAAACGGTAGGGCAAACTGAAACGGTAGAACAATCAGTTGAGACGCATACGTTCAGTAGCTTTTTAGATTGGTGTGCCAATCGAGATAACCTTGAAGAATCAGCTCGCATGACGGTCGATAGGCTGTTGCTGTTGACCGAAACGTCTGACTGCAATCAAGCGAATGAACATCTCTTAACCCGAACTCACTTGAGTTTACCGGGCAACCAAGGGTTTAATGGCAGCCCGGCAAGTCCTACGACTAGTGCAATTTCAAACCTTGAGCCGTTGCGATCGCTAACGCATCTCACCAGCCTTGACCTGTCGTACAACAAAATATCAGATTTGAGTCCGCTACAGTCCTTAACTAATTTGAGGGCCATCAGACTGTGGTACACCCCTGTTGCCGATCTCGCACCTCTACAGACGTTAACAAATCTCACTATCCTTGAGCTGATCGGCACTGAGCAGGTTACTGATATTAGCCCCCTCAGTTCACTGACTCAGCTTTCCCGTTTAGCCATTAGCGATAGTCAGGTTACTGACATTAGTGCAGTGCGCTCACTCACTCAGCTGGAAACCTTACAAATTGCCAACAATCAAATTACCGACATTACCCCCTTAAGCGCCCTGAGCAACTTAAAGGAACTCACAATGAGCAACAACCAAGTCACTGATGTGAGTCCGCTGCAATCGTTGACTAACTTAGAATTCGCCTATCTGTGTCGCAATCCCATTGATAACATTGACGTTTTACGCCCTTTGGCCGATAGAACAGAAATTCTGTTTGGAGCACTCTGTCCAGCATTTGATATTTGAATTTTGGCCCTACCGTTGCTGGGTAAACATGTCTTGTCAATCTCGACCATGACAACCGCTTTATTGAGATATCCGGTGAAGGCCAATACTCTTCATACCTATTCAGCTTTGGGAGCATAACCATGAGGCAGCAATATTGGGTCTTTATCAGTGCAGTGATGGCAGTAATAGCAGCAATTGTCATCAGTACATCACTCTCAAATGCTGTCCCAATCGCCTCATTTGTGGGCATTGGTGACTTACCGGGTGGTTGGTTTAAAAGTTATGCATTGGCAATTTCGGCTGATGGCTCTGTAATTGTGGGTGCTAGTCACAGCAGCACTGAACTCAATCGTGCATCTTTGCCTGAAGCCTTTCGCTGGACACGGGCAGAGGGCATGGTTGGCCTGGGGCAGTTACCGGGTAATCCCTATGGAACTGTTGCAAGCGATATCTCGGCTGATGGTTCTGTGATTGCTGGCCATAGCGATAACGAAGCCTTTCGCTGGACGCAGGCAGAAGGTTTTGTTGGCCTCGGCGACCTGCCTGACGGTAGTTTCAGGAGTCGGGCTGATGCCATCTCAGCGGATGGTTCTGTCATTGTCGGCAAGGGGAGTAGCGAAGCGAACTATCATGAAGCCTTTCGTTGGACTCAAGCTGAGGGGATGAGGGTACTGGGTTCTCCAGTTGATTTGCCAATTCGTGGCAGTTTCACGAGCCGAGCAGTTGCCGTTTCTGCAGATGGATCGGTTATTGTCGGCTTTATCAATCCTAATGGCCATAATCCGCTTGGAGTGTCTGAAAATCGAGCCTTTCGCTGGACACAAACGGGCGGGATGTCTCTGCTGAGCGATCCAACAGATCAAGCACTTAGTCTGGCCACTGATGTCTCTGATGACGGCTCAGTGGTGGTGGGTAAAAGAGCAACCGCTTTTGAGACGGAAATTTTTCGATGGACTCAAGCAGAGGGGATGGTCAGCCTGGGTGAGTGGCCTGGGTTCGTTAAGGTTTCTGCGGATGGAGCGATCGTGATCGGTGGTAACTTTGCTAAGTCTGCGATCGATGCGGGGGCGTTTATTTGGGATGCCGTCAATGGGATGCGTAGCTTACAGGCTGTCTTTACAGATGAATTTGGCCTTGATTTAACGGGTTGGAAATTGGGCGCAGCGACTGGAATTTCTGATGATGGTTTAACCATTGTCGGCACTGGCATCAACCCAGAGGGAAATTTTGAGGGTTGGACAGCTGACCTCCACGGCGCGTCTTAACGTGGTCCATTATCGACTGATATGGAGCGAAACAGAATTCCTGCTTAAGGAATCAGAATTTATTAATGCCCAGCTTTTTGCCCTCATCCTAAATTCTTCTCCCGAGGGGAGAAAGACTTTGAATCTGACTCTCTCTCCCAGGGAGAGAGAGTTGGGGTGAGGGCTATCCGAACATCAGCAAAGTCATAGAACTTGAGATCTATGGGTTTCTGCGTAGCGTTATGGAGGTTGCTTAACTATCTTTTCTGTCTTGGCTGCCACCCATCGTCAAATCCCCAACTTAACCATGCAATATACTGGTTAACTAGAACACCAGCAATGTTAATAATCTGACTGGCTTCACGATAGCTAACAGATGTTCCGTCAATGCCAGCATTAGCTAACTTTAATATCTTTTGGATCAATTGTGCTTGTTGCAAGGTTATTGAACCAGCGTCGTGCAATTTCTTGATCAAGCGTCCTCCCGAATCTTTTGGGGTAACATCAATGCCAAAGCCTGTAGCAAGATTTTTAGCCAATACATCAACTTCCAAACGTAATCCGGCAAGCGCAAGGTTTGGATCATCCTCGACAAGATCACGATAATAGTTGACGTTAAGGCCACTTGGCGAAGGCTGCAACCCTAACTTTATCATCCTTAAATTAGCTTCTGTTAGAGGTAAATTTTGTACTCCTTTTGCCTATGGGGATAGTGGTTCCGCAATTACTTGCTCAGACAATTTTTTCGCTTCGAGGATCTCGGCACGCAGGCTTATTGATACACCTCCAGGCAAATCAGCTTTTTCTAATCGTTTAATAAGGCTTTCGATTTGTTTACGAAACATCAAGACAATTGTCAGAATGACGGATGGCCATGCAAGAACTTTGATATATTCGAGAAGAAGCTTTGCAATTTCCATCAGCTGTTTCAGTAAATAAAAACGACTTCTAAGCTTTCAATATTTTGAAAACATAAAAAGAGAGAAGTAAGCGAAGTAAGCCTGTAGTACTACATCACCAAGTATTAAGCCCGTATAACTTGTAATTCAACTCAGACTTGCTGGATAAGATCCATGCTTCCGCATTTTATCCAGCAGATTTGCGTAATAACATCCCTATTTACAGAACTTATACCGAAATTTTGCTGTATAACTCCAGGAAAGTAGGTAGGCTCTTACCCAGCACTTTTGAGAGTTATCCAGCATTTACTATGGCACTATCCAAGCTGCCCTTAACTGCTAAACCAGCCGAAAAATTTCTCGACCACTCAGTTTTAGACAAACCCTAAAGAGTTTCTTCAAAAGCTCGTAATGCTCGACTGCTGCCTACCTGCTGTGCCTGCTGAATCACCCGATCAACCATCACCTTGATAGGTAATCCAGGAAATGTAGGGCTATTCTCAACAACAAGATAATCCTCACCGTCTATCACATAAATTTTGAGTCCCCGATCATAAATCCAAAGCTCAGGGACTTTCACAGCTATGTAGGCATCCAATCTAGTCTTAGACGTATAATCTGACTCAATTGCCAGATCTGGAGGTGGGTCAACCGCTAAATTAAGACGACTTTTGCCAATAACAGCTTCGTAGTTTGCAATATAAAAACAGTCATCCGGTTCTACACCTGCAGTTTTAAGCTCACCTCGAAATGTTGTTGAACCAAGAGATTCCCAATCACGACCTTGACGACGCAACAAAATTTTAACAATGTCAGATATTAAAATCTTGCTACGCTCATGATCAGGCAAAGGAACCATAATTTCTAACGTATTCTGACTATAAGCAATACGGCTATTGCGATACTCACCCAGCTCCTGCAAAATTGATTCAAATTTATGCCAGCTAATGTCGGGAATCATGATCCGACTCCCCGGTTCTAGGCAAATTTTATGAATGGCGATCGTAGCAACCATATGCACGCTAGCGACGGCAGTGGCTTTAGGATAACACGATTCATTAGTACTAATGAATCGCTCCGTAAGTTGGCCATTATCTGCTGCAAACACCATCTGCTTCCCAGCAGATAATCTCCCAGCAGTCAGAGGCGTGGGTCACATTGCACCTAGCAGCAGAGCTAAAGCCTCACAATTGATTGTAGAAAGCAGCTCAGAACTGCAAACCTACACATAAAACAATAAGCAATCATACTTATTGTTTTATTCTTAGATTAGAATTATTCTTAAATAAGACTAGATTCAATAATAGTCAGATTAATCTTGGCTGAGCATAAGCCGCTTTGAGTCTGATTGCGAGTCTTCCAGCAAACCTTAGGTTGTTCAGGCATTGGATAAGAGATCACAATGAGAGATGAAAATGATGGCTCCATTCCGGAAGATAGGTCTAGGTTGGTACGAGAAGGATATAACAACGTTGCCTTAGATCCTCGTGCAGAGTTAGGGCATCAGTTACGTCAAATTCTAATCAAAAAAAGGTTGAAGCAGCGAGAACTCGCAACATTGCTGGCTATTCAGCAACCTGAAGTATCACATCTATTTAATGGTCACTTTACTCGATTCACAATCGATAAATTGATTCAGCTTTTTTATCGATTAGGGTGGGTGGTTGAATTTCAAATCCATCCACGCGAGATCGACTAAATATATTTCAGATAAATACAAAAAGAGTGTCTGTAAATTAGTTTATTTTTGCATGCTTTGAAAAAACAAAATTTAAGATTAATAGATTTTAGGATTAAAAATCTAAGTGGATTGGTTAAATAATCTGTGATTAGATTTTTAGGGAGAAATATATATCTGAAAATCTTATTTTTGATGGGCTTTAATTCTGAAATGCCTTTCTGGCAAAAGGACTTATAGAGGTCTAGCTATTTAATTGGTTGATTTCATCTCAAGGATTTATACTTATTTACTCCATGTAAAAACTCCTGTTAAACACCTATTTTTATAGGAAAAAAACTATAAAAGTAAAGTTTTTAAAATTCAGCTATTTTTCATATTCAGGGATTATTATTGGTTTAAATATGTTGTTAGCCATGCCAGCGACAAACAACTTGATTAATTTTTTTCGTGTCTATTGGAGCATATTGACGCGGCGTAAAGAAGTTTTCACTACACACTCTTTAGGAGACACTATGACCGACTTAAGCAGTAGCATGACCAGTCAGCCAAGTAGCAGTAAAGGAGGATGCCCATTTACTGGTGCGACCCAGAAGTTTACCGCTGGCACTGGAACCTCTAACCAAGATTGGTGGCCAAATCAGTTGAACCTGAAGATTCTCCACCAGCATTCTCCCCAGTCGAATCCCATGGGTGAGGTCTTTAACTACGCTGAAGCGTTTAAAAGTCTTGATTTAAATGCCGTTAAGAGAGATATTTTCGATCTGATGAGAACATCTCAGGATTGGTGGCCAGCAGACTACGGTCACTATGGACCATTCTTTATCCGGATGTCCTGGCACAGTGCTGGTACCTACCGCATCAGCGACGGACGTGGTGGCGGTGGCACTGGCAACCAGCGGTTCGCGCCCGTTAACAGCTGGCCTGATAATGGCAACCTTGATAAGGCTCGCCGGTTGCTTTGGCCTATTAAGCAGAAATATGGCAGGAAAATCTCCTGGGCCGATCTGATGATCCTTGCTGGTAACTGTGCCCTGGAGTCAATGGGGTTCAAAACCTTTGGCTTTGCCGGTGGACGTGAAGATATTTGGGAGCCTGAGGAAGACATTTATTGGGGCTCTGAGTCTGAGTGGCTTGGCGACAAGCGCTACACCGGTGACCGCGAACTTGAAAATCCGCTGGGTGCGGTTCAAATGGGTCTTATCTATGTGAATCCGGAGGGTCCCAATGGCCGTCCTGACCCAATCGCTTCAGGCCGAGACATTCGCGAGACCTTTGGTCGGATGGCGATGAATGATGAGGAGACTGTTGCCCTCGTTGCCGGTGGACACACCTTTGGTAAATGTCACGGTGCTGGCGATGCAGCATTGGTAGGCCCTGAACCCGAGGCGTCTCGTATTGAAGAGCAAGGGTTGGGCTGGAAGAACAGCTTTGGTAGCGGTGTCGGTGTTCATGCGATCACCAGCGGCATTGAAGGGGCATGGACCACTAACCCGGTGAAATGGGATAACAACTACTTTGAGAACTTATTTGGTTATGAGTGGGAGCTAACAAAAAGTCCTGCTGGTGCCCACCAGTGGGTTCCCAAAGGAGGTGTTGCTGACGATGCGGTACCCGATGCCCACGATCCATCGAAGCGTCATGCTCCCATCATGACCACAGCGGACATGGCCATGAGAATGGACCCCATTTATGGGGCGATTTCACGACGTTTCCTTGAGCACCCAGACCAGTTTGCTGATGCGTTTGCCCGTGCATGGTTTAAGCTGACACACCGCGATATGGGTCCCCGCGTACGTTACCTCGGCCCTGAGGTTCCTGCAGAAGAGCTGATCTGGCAAGATCCGGTTCCGGCAGTCACCCATGAACTGATTGATGGGCAGGATATTGCAGTCCTTAAGGAACAGATTCTTGGTTCTAGTCTCTCCACCTCTGAATTGATTTCAACGGCCTGGGCATCGGCCTCCACATTCCGGGGATCTGATATGCGTGGCGGAGCGAATGGAGCCCGCATTCGTCTTGCACCGCAAAAGGATTGGGACGTGAATCAGCCGGGACAATTAGCCACTGTGCTACAGACGCTGGAGGCCATCCAACGAACCTTCAACACGTCTCAGGTTGGTGGGAAAAGAGTTTCGCTGGCTGACGTGATTGTTCTGGGTGGATGTGTAGCTGTTGAGCAAGCGGCGAAAAATGCTGGTTGGTACGATGTTAAGGTTCCCTTCACGCCTGGGCGCACCGATGCATCAGAGGCGCAAACTGATGTGGAATCATTTGCTGTCCTTGAACCCATGGCGGACGGGTTTCGCAACTACGTTAAAGGCAAGTACACCATACCTGTAGAGAAACTGCTGGTGGATCGGGCTCAGTTACTGACGCTGAGTGCGCCTGAGATGACGGTTCTTATTGGTGGCATGCGTGTTTTGAATGCAAACGTTGGCCAGACCCAACACGGTGTGTTTACTAACCGGCCAGAGACATTGACCAATGATTTCTTCGTAAATCTGCTCGATCTTGATACAACGTGGAAGGCAACCTCTGAAGCGGAAGATGTATTTGAAGGGCGCGATCGCAAAACGGGCGAACTTAAGTGGACCGGCACCCGTGTCGACTTGATCTTTGGTTCAAACTCTCAGCTGCGTGCACTTGCTGAAGTTTACGGCTGTGAAGATTCACAACAACAGTTTGTGCAAGACTTTGTGGCAGCCTGGAATAAAGTGATGAACCTCGATCGCTTTGATCTTCTCAATTAATCTCAGTAAATAGGCCTTCAAGGGAGGCTGAGCGTAGCCTCACCCGAGCATCGGGTGAGGCTATATAAACCTTTAGAAATCTTGAACGCAGATGGATGTATTTGCTGTTGGTCTCAGGGTAGTGTCTCTACTCAACAATTTCATAGGTCAGGAGGGGATAACTGACTCCACTGTTGCCTGCAAGTAAGGAGTTAGTAAAGTGGTATTTAATCATAGGGGCCAGCGTGTTCCCCAAGTTGCCTTTTGGATGTTTGCTGACGGGGGATGGTACAAGACTTCGACGGCAGATCTCTTCAATAACAAAATCGTAGTGGCGTTTGCGGTGTCAGGAGCCTTTATCTATCCTTATGCTTCTATTCAGCTATTAGGCTACAACGAATACTCCAAGGTATTTCGAAGAAACGGTGTGGATGAGATCTTTTGCATTTCAGTCAATGATCCGTTTTCACTGGCAACCTGGGCTGAACAAGAGGGAGCCGATCAGGTCAGCTTTATCCCCGACGTAAATGGCGACTTTACTCGCGAGATGAGGATGATGGTAAATCTTTCCAGTCAAGGAATGGGTTACCGCTCTTGGCGTTATTCCATGCTAGTGAGAGACAGTGTGATTGAAAAAATATTCATTGAACGGGCCCCGATTGAAACAATTCCGGTGATTTCTAATGCTGAAACAATGTTGAACTACATTAACCCAGAGGCTGAAACGCCTGAGCAAACAGCTGTACTGATGCAAATGTGGCGGACGATGCTTTCTGACTAAAAAAAGGGTGAATACAGGTAATGACATCGCATGACATCATGCGGTTCTTGGTTAGGATGAATATATCCTGGTGGTGTCAAGGAATAGACAGCAGGGGTTAGGGAGTAGGGTAGGGTCGATTCAATGCGATTGAAAATCGTTTGCTGGTTTAAAGAAATCCATAATGGCCAAAAATGCGCCACCTACAATTAGTAGACAGGCTAGCCAGACCGACCAGGTTGCTTCAGCCAACCCGCAGACGATCAATAGAATGGTCGATAACAAAGGAGCTGTGTAAGAAAGCGCGCCTAACACCTTAATATCACCATGTTTAACACCGTAGTCCCAGGTGAAAAAGGCCAGACCGACGGGACCCAATCCCAAACATAGAATCGCAATCCACTGCCAGCCTGTGGGTAAGATGGTTGGCTCAAACATAAAATGACAGAGCCAGGCCAAAATTGCCGTCGCCCCACAAAATCCGCCCACGGCATTGGTTGGAATATTGCCAAACCGCCGTGACAATAACGAATAGCTTGACCAGGTCAACGCGCAGACAAGTGCGGCCAAATAGCCTGTAGTATAGCGAGGGTCAAAGCTTAAGGATTGCCCTTTGGTGATTAGCAAACCAGCACCGATGAAACCTGCGATCGCACCTCCCACATGAAACCATTTCAGCCGCTCCCCCGGTAATAGTGCTGAAACAAACACAATCAACAATGGCCACAAATAGGCAATCAAACTCGCTTCAACAGCAGGTGCATTTTGCAATGCCATAAAGTAGAAAAAGTGATAGCCAAATAGCCCGGCAATACCCAGAGCCCACACTGCTTTGGGCAGTTTTAGATGATCCAGCGGATTGCCTCCACCTCGTATCCAGGTGGCAACCCCAATGAAAAAGGCAACCGTAAATGACATTGCCGTCAGTTGAAACGGCGGGATCTGCCCACTAAGTTTGGTCAATACGGCCAGAGTGGCCCACATTAAAATAGCTGTAAACCCAATAGTGGTAGTTTTTTTTCGACTCACACTCGATTGCACCGCAGCAGCTCCCTAATGGTTACGCTGCCCATCATAGAAGCGTAGCCAATGGCTAACTTATCCAGATTTCAGGAATAAGTTAGCTGGATTTCGGATCCGGTGCGATAACGCTTTGGTGAGACACCTTCTAGCTGTTGAAACAAACGCGTGAGGGATGACGCCTGCTCAAAACCGACCTGTTGCGCAATTTGATAGATTGGTAAATCAGTATGCAGGAGTAGATTCTTTGCTTTTTTAAGCCGTAGGTCTTGAATATACACCTTAGGAGATTTTCCCGTTTTTGCCTTAAACCATTCGCTGTAATAGGAAAAGCTATACCCCTCAATCTGGGCTAAGTAAGCCACATCCAGATGACAATGGTAGTGTTGGTGAATATAATTCAGGGAACGAGAGCCGAACGATTGAGCCAGCAAGCTACTGATATAGTGCAACAGATGCAATAACGAGCCAGCTGGAGACGAGTTCTCCCCTAATTCACCCTGTTTATCAAGTTCAGCTAACAAGAGTAAACGAAGAGCATGCCACCGCTCTTCAAAATCAGCTCGAATACCCTGGGATATTTCATGTCTGGCCAGATCTGCCACAAGATGAGCAGGAATATCGAGCACTAGAAACTCGTTTGTATCTTGGGCATAGAAATAGTGTGAACATCCAGAAGGTACAAAAAAGACAGACGACTCATCCAGCTCAAATTGATGTACCTGGGTTTTGATAAACAGGCTACCGGTAAGCGGCACAATTAACTGAGCAAAGGGATGATCATGGGTACAGCCCTTGGCAGCATAGGTTCGCTTTTCACCAATAATTGTCTGTAGCATGGACATAGCCTTAGGAACCCCACACTTACAATACTATCTCGCTTAGGTCACTTGCAGCTTGTTAGCCCAATAGGACGATGCGACAACTAGCAACCCACCAATTCCTTGGGCTAAGCTCGGTTGCTCGCCAATCATCACAATGGCACTGGCTACACCAAAAACAGGAATTAAAGCAAGATAAAATGCCGCATGGCTAGCAGGCACATGCCGCAATGCAGTGAGGTATAGCAAAAATGCTAAGGCATATTGCATAATTCCTGAACCAATTGCTAGCAACCAAAACTGTGGTGAAATATTGGCTGCACTGATCCCATAGCTGGGATTAAGCAGAGATAACGCCCCAAAACATAGCACCGTTGTCATCAAACCGATGGTCTGCTGCGATGTGGTGAGCTGTAAAGGATTTGCTGTTTGGATCTGTCGCTTACTTAAAAGAGCATAAAATACTGCAAAAAGTGTGCCCAGGAGTACGAGTAAATCGCCCCTGAGAGACGCATGGTCAATACTTTGAACATCTTTCAATATCAGTAAAGACACGCCGCCAAAACTAATGCTAGCCAAGAGTATTTTTCCTAATGTCAGTTTTTCACCTAAGAAAACGGCTGCTAACAAAATGGTTAGAATCACCTCAGTTGAACCAATTAATGTGGCATTGCTGGCAGTTGTCATCTTGACACCAAAAATACCAACCATATAGGCCAAAGCCGGTTCAAAGATACCGGCCACACCTTGCTTAAGTTGTTGCCAGGACAAGGGAACCTGATGCTCTGTCAGATAACAGACCGTAAAAAGAAAAAGAACACTGGACAGTAATTGAATAATCAGCAGTGTGGTTGCTGAAATTTCTGAAAGGGCAATTTTTGTCAGGGTTACCCCGACTCCCCAGCAAAAGGCATAGCTGAGGGCAATAATAATATTGTTCATGGGTTGTTCAGCAACTGGCAATATTTTTGTTCCACAGGGCAACTATCAGCTGGACACACGTCTTCTTCACAAAGACGACAAATTGCAAAACTTCGTAGCTCGCCAGTAGTCATCGCTGTCAGCATCTTTTCCAGCAACTTTGTTAGCTGTTGGCGTTCATCCAGACTCAGAGGCTCTACAGCCAGGTTCAACTGTTGTCGACGCTCGGTTAAAATTGCTCGCCGCCGACCTTGCCCTGCCTCCGTAAGAAATAGGGCAAGGGTGCGACCATCTGTCCCAGGTCGACGTTCCACTAACGCTTGGGAAGCCAAACGATCGATCAAGCGCACGGTACCTGGATGGGAAAGACTGAGAATTTGACTGAGGGTATTGATCGAAAGACCAGGGTTAGCACCCAATGTTACCAAGGCAGCAGGGGCTTCACCGCCATATCCAGCGTTGACTTTAACCACTGCATTTAAGGCATCACCAAGGCTGAGAGCCAACGCACCTAGAAGGTTTAGGGTTCTTTCATTATCCATAGAGCACATTCATCAGCCTATATTTATTTTATATGTATGCATTATGCATATATTTTTGAAAAATGAAATTGGTTCCCATGGTTTGCCATGGCTATCCTAAACTGCCCTTGATGTTTAATACTGTTTAGTTAGCGTCTGCATTACTCGCATTATGATCTCCGATTCTGCACCTCAACGTCTACCCAAGTATGTCTCTCAGCTCCGCTGTGGTCTCGGTTGGGATGCTCAAGCTGAAGCAGAACTAGATTTAGATATGGCAGTCTTAGCCCTCACTGCTGACGGTAAACTGGCCGCTGGAAAAGAAGGCGTCATCTATGCAGGACATCCGCATCACCCATCTGGCGCTATTCAATTACTCAATGACAATATTACGGGAGCAGGCGAGGGCGATGACGAACAGCTTTTAATTCGTCTACAGGTTGTGCCTGCTGAAATTAAAAAGTTATTGTTTGTTGTCAATATTGACTGTGGGGAAGAGCAACAACAGGACTTTAGCCAAACTGAGAATGCATTTTGGCGCATCTTGGATAATGCTAATCAGCAGGTTTTACTCCGTTCCGCATTGTCTAACCCTCAGTGGCAAGGTATTACGACACTGTTTATTGCCACATTGGAACGTATAGAGACTCAATGGCAACTAGCTTCTTGTCTTGAGGCCAGTCCATTAAATAATCTCAATGAACTGCTTTATGGGTATCTGCCAGCCTAAACTTTTGTGTCTAAGACCAGGCAGGGAGTCCCTATCAGCTTAGTTATGCCTGCATTCTCTTTTTTCAAAAAACTGACCTGAACGCTCCCAGCGACTGCATTCTTGTAGCGTCTCAGTAAAGTTAATTTTAATCAGGGAGTGCATTTCTGACCCTAGGGTCTCTGTTGACAGTTCCTGGTTTGATATGTATGCATGGTGTGTGCCTATTGGATTTGATTGTACCCTAGCTATCCATCCGTCTCAAAAGCCTTCCAAAAGCGTTCTGACCGCTTAGTATCATTCAGGCTTTGTCCAGTCAAAATCCATTTGTTTGGCTGTTTTTTGAGCCAAGGCTTGCCCACAAAATTTACTCACTAAATATAAGCTCATATCAATACCTGCCGAGATACCAGCTGACGTCACAACCTTGCCAGTATCAATCCAGCGGATATCTTCTTGCACATCAAGATTAGGATACTGTTGGCGCAGATCGGCGATATCTTCCCAGTGGGTTGTCACAGACTCTGTAGTAATCACCTGAGCTGTAGCGAGTAGGAAAGCTCCAGTACAAACAGATGCTGTTAGTTTAGCGGTTTTGGATTGCTGAGCAATCCAGCTAATGACCGGAGGCTTGAGCATTTCTTCGGTATGCACACCTCCAACAATAATTGGCACATCAATTGGAGGATGATTATGAAATCCATACTCAGGAAGCACTTTATAGCCACCCCGAGCAGTAACAATTTCCCCCGTTTGGCTCACTAAAAATGTCGTGAAAGGTGTGCTGCCAGGACAAATTCTAGAGGCCGTGCAGAATACTTCAAAAGGACCAGAAAAATCTAGAACCTCTGCCTGGTCATAGATGTAAATTCCTATATTCATCATAAAACCCTAGAATTTGCTGCTAAACCACCCTTCTAATGTGTGGTGCTCTTACTCTAAGAAATTCACAGAGCAGTGCCAAAAGATAGTATGAATCGCTTTCATGCAAATTATCGATACTTCAAGCACAGCAAACTCTATGCCCAAGGATTACAGCGATAAAGCATAGAATTTGGTATCAACAGTTATTATAGGAAAGTTCTATGGTAACGCTTTACGCACAATATTGGAGAAGCCGTTTTTTCATACAAGCGATGAGCTGCCAGGAGTTTGACCGTCGTTTCAAGAAAAACCTTGCGTATTAATGCTGGAGCGACACCACGTGAGCAATGTTTGCAGCAGAGCCCCAGCAACACCGTGCTGTGCTCCTCAATATGAACTAACAATATACTCTTACACAGTGGTATGTGTTTAGCGTCTGAACCCCCATGAATTCGTTCTTTTTAGCCTTTCAGAAGGCCAAAATTGGTCAAATCTGGGATAGCAGTTTTTTGAAACCCTTGATAATCGAGGCTTGAACACGCTAAACACGTACACACAGTGCAGGCAGCATTTCTCTGAAACAACCTACTTGTTCAGGTTATCTAAAAATGGATGTTGTAAAATCCTTATTCCAAAGAGATCACCCAATATGCTTACCACACGCAAATTTAACTGCTATTATTCTCTAGCTAAACTTAGGATTTCTCTAAATGTATTACAATCTGGCCTTCTTTTCAGAGACTGTAACACTCCTGTAATATTTCTGTAGCACCCATTATTGCTTTAAAAAATTGAATAGACTTCATTTATATGATTGAAAATTAATTTATATGCACTATCAAGCAAGTAACTCCTGAAAAATCATGTAAATCGTGTGCTCAAAAAGTAAATTCTAAAGTCAGTCACATAAATTGGAAACGAAAGTTAACAAGCTATCTCAGTAAACATTAAAAAAGCAAAGTTCGGAGAAAAAGCTCTTGAGATTCAAAGTCGAGTTTGGCATACTTAAACATATACATTTTTGCAAATTGCAAGGAACACGTATCTTCATGGGATTATGTATTATTGAGCACTACTTTTAGGGAGTTTTATAGCTTCTATTACTAGAAGTACTGGAAAGCCTCGAAAGTTGTAGCGTAGATTAGCTGATTGATGTGGTCAGAGCGCAAGAAACAGAATCTTATGGAGAAAATGGCTGCTTGTGAAAAGCGGCTTCAAGATCTTGTGGAAGATTACAAGATTTTATCGGCTCAAATTGCTACAGAGTCAAATTTGAGAACTAAAAAGCAGAGAAAACGTGAGCTTGAGATTGTCAATGAGGAAATGCTAGAGGTTGAGCAGGAGTATAAAAGGTTTGAAGTAGAGTATCTACATTTGAATAGCTCGATTAAAAAGTTCTCTAGAGAACCAAAAGACAGTTACCGCAAACACACAGGAAGTAGTCCTCCTACCCCTAAGTCAACTGCTAAGCAGAAACCTCCTAATCCTCCTACAGTAAGCTACAGAGGCCCTACTGATTCCTTCTCACATGGGGACAAGAATTTTGAGACAAGCAAAGTCGGCAAGTATTTTATACCTCTTAGCATGTCATTTCTTTTGATCTTTATGTGGAGTTGCTTCGCAATTTCTGGAAAATCCTTAAGCATTGAGGTCAACAATACTATGATAGTCGAGGAGTTAGCAGGCAAGCTTGCTCAACGAGGATTAATAGGAGGAGTATTGAGTGGCTTTTTTCTCTCTCTAGGTAATTTTTTCTTTAAATCAAGTCTTTCTCGAAAAAAGATTAGTTATCGCAAACATTTGAAAGGTATCCTTGTTTATTGCACTGTAGGTGCTTTTATTGGATATTTTTCTTGGTTGGTAGCTGAAGCTAGCGTTCAGGATCCTGCTATCAGAAGCAGTTACGCAAGTGGAGCAATATGGGGAGCATTACTTTGTACATTTTTTAGCCTTTTTGTATTATGGAAATCTTTCTTAGCCAAAGAGCCTTTTTCCACAGGAGATTCTGGTCATTTTTGAGGAGATCTTAAAATTATTTGTATTATGAAGCTACCTATATTCTGAAAATATTATAGTAGGTGATTCTCACTTCTGTTGTATTTCAATTTGGATTTCAGAATACTACTTGTTGAAATTTCTTTTAAGTACTTGTCAGTTGAGTTAGCCGCAAAACCATGCTTTTTCAAAAACCAGGTCAAACAATAATAATGTTGAGTAGTATTTTATCTAAGAGTTTATTGCGTTCAACCTCTTTCTTACCAACACTTGCTGTATCTGCTGTATTTGCTCAATTTCCAGCTTTAGCTCAAACAAATTTGACTAATGAACAATTAACTCAAATAGCGGAACCTGCTGTTGTACGTGTAGTGGATGGGTGTTTTGGAACATACCGCTATTGGGATCCTGAAGGGGACATCACAAATTTCTTAATCCACGATGTAGCTTCTGTAAGTGTAGGCTCTGGCTTTTTTGTAAATCCAAATGGCTACATCGCCACAAATGCTCATGTAGTACAACACGCAGATGATAATTATGAAGGTTGTGAAGAGAGTTTGTTTGAAGAGTTCCTGTTGGAGTTTGAAAATCGACTTGGTTTTGAAAAGGGGAGCTATTCTGACAACGAAGAATCTAGAAAGTTTGTCAAAAAGCACTCTAAGCTTGAAAACTTTGAGTCTGTCAGCCGCATTATTCTGCCAAATGGGAAAGAGTTTGACTTTGAGATTAAGTCATTTGGTACACCTATAGATGAAGATTCTCAAATTCGAGGTAAAGATGTTGCTGTCATTAAGATTGAGGTTCAAAAGGCACCTACCTTGAAGCTTGCTAGTTCCGGCTTACCTAAGACAGCATCAAATGTTTTGATGCTTGGCTATCCTTCCGAAGCTGAAGTTGATTTCCTAGATTCGGAATCATCGCTCCAGATGTCAACTATTGCCGGAAGTGTATCTGCTGTTAAAACAACTGAAGACGGCGTCAAAGTTATCCAAATTAGTAACACTGTATCTGCTGGCATATCTGGAGGACCAGTTCTTGATACTTCAGGAGAAGTCATCGGATTAATTTCATTCGGTAACCAGGATTTGTTTGGAAGTACAAACATTCCAAATGCTATACCTACATCTACTCTAAATGAATTTATCGGGGCTGCAGATGGCATAGAAAATGAATCCAGTCAAGTGGATACTCTATATCGACAGGGACTTGAATCTTTTTGGGTTGGAGAGTTTGAAAAAGCCAAATTAAAGTTTGAGAATGTTGAAGCTCTGTTTGAATATCATTCAGAAGTTGATGATCTAATTAGTGAAGCAAACTTAGCTATTTTTGATGATGGAGGCAACCCAGATAGGTCAGCATTTTCTTTACCACCTTGGCTATGGGCACTAATTGGAGGAGGCTCGGCTTTAGGTGTTGCTGGGCTCGGTATCATCGTAGGGAGAAGGCAGTTTTCTCAGGAACCTGGACCACAGATCGACTCACCCTCACAAATATATCCCCCCCAAGAATCTACTAGAGTTCACACATCTCCCACTACTGTTTTCAGACCAGACAACTCGATTAGAGTTAATGGTCAGGCAGATACTGTGGCAGGCAATGGCACTCAGTCATCCCCCACATCATGGCTTGAGTTAGAGTTCAATGGCAAAATCCATAGGCTATATCTTTCTAGTGATCAGCACAGGTTAGGTCGAGACACCTCTTGGGCTGATTTAGAGGTTCCTAATTCTTGGAGTGTTGTATCTGGGCGACACGCTATTCTCCATAGGGAAGGGATGAACTATCGCATATTTGATGGGGATGGTCAAGGTAACACGAGTAGCAATGGTCTCAAAGACTCAACTGGAGAGCTTGTCGATACGTCAACAGGTTATTTGTTAGAACATGGCATACAACTAACGGTTGGCAACGTAGCTAATGATTCAGTCAGCATTACTTTCTTTAATCCTGCTGCTGCTAAACCAAAATATGATCCGACTCGAGTTGCCCAATAGGTTGTCACACAATTTGAGAAATATGCTGATGACAATGAGAAAATAAGCAACTTTGATATTTATGGGATCTCTTTTTGACGCTTTACGACAACCTACTCAAGTTGTTACTGGCCTTGGTAAAACAGGTCTAAAGCAAGGTGCGTTATTGAGAGAGCGATATAGAGTGATTCAAACCTTGAGCCAGGCAGGTGGATGGGGTGAAACCTATATTGCTAGGGATCTAGATAGACCCGGTGTGCCAAGATGCGTGATCAAGATCCTTAAGCCTGCCACTAAGGAGCCGTCCTCTTTAGCGATCGCTGAAGAACTATTTCAGCGAGAAGCTGAAACGTTAGAAGGATTAGGACAACACCCACAAATTCCTAGACTGCTTGCCTATTTCCAATTCAATGGAAATTTTTATCTAGTCCAGGAATTTGTGGATGGGTTCCCTATTAACAGTGAGCTTCTTCCATCTCTTCAATGGTCCGACAGCAAAGTCATTACACTATTGCTAGAAGTATTGAACATTTTGACATTTGTTCATAATCGAGAAGTTATTCACAGAGATATCAAACCTAGCAATCTAATGCGACGACGTCATGATGGCAGAATTGTATTGATTGATTTTGGCGCAGTTAAGAAAGTTAGTGAACTAAATAGTATCACGCCCTCACAGGTTGAACCACTCACTGTCTCTATTGGAACAACTGGGTACATGCCTTTGGAACAGTTTGCAGGTAGACCTCGTATGAATAGCGACATCTACGCTCTTGGTATAGTCTGCATTCAGGCATTAACAGGTATAGAACCAACACAATTAGCAAGAGACAGTAATGATGAAATTCTTTGGCAAGAACATACTCAAGCAAGTAATTCTTTGATTCATATCATTGATAGAATGATTCGCTCTCAATCGCGGGAACGATATCAATCTACCGAAGAAGTCCTACAGGCTATTGAAGATTGCTTTCCAGAAAAAGTCGCAGACTATCAATCTCTCAACCAAGACGAAGCTACGGTGTCCGTTGATGACCTTTTCCGAGACGACGACGATCGCATTTTAAGAAAGTATTCTCGGAAAAAATCATTGAAACTTTCCGTCCTGAGTTTAGGGCTGTTAATACTTTTTATTCCTTTCAGCTTAATAGGAATAACTCGCCTACAAGTGTTAGGTTACAGCCTTATTTCAGGCTACTTTAATGAATATGCTGAACTATATACTTACCTTGAATCAGAAAACTGGGAGCTTGCCGATCAAAAAACATTTGACTTGATACTTAAGTTAACTGGGGAAAGATCAAAACAACAAGGCAGATTAGCTCTTGATGAATGGCAACAAGCACTTGAGAACTCAAGTTATTGTAAACATATACACTCTATAGATCGTCTTTGGGCACTAGCAAGTAATGATCACTTAGGTTTCAAAGCTCAGCGTGAAGCATTCATTATGTCTGGTTACAATTACCCCACTTTTTACAAGCGTATTAAATGGTTAGCTGATAATCAAGATCAGTGGTTAGTTGATTGGGATTACTCTAATGGCAAAACTACTTATCTGGAAAATAAAAAGCCAGATTTTAGAAATGCTACATCTATTGAAGGCCACTTACCTGCTCGCATGGAATGGGAGACTGAGACCGAAGAGGGAAAATCACAGGATAGAAGAATTCAGATGATTAATTCCTGCGATATATAAGTTAAAAGAGGATTAACTGTCCAAATTAACTTAATTTATTTTTACTATTTATCCCACGATTTTTTGCAATATTTGCTGTATAAAGGAAACCTTAAAAGAATGATTAATCTGACAAGTCAGAGAATGTGTTGGGTATATGTTTGAAGGGTTTCAATAGTGAATGACCCTCAACTATTGGGTTAAGTTTTCGACTAGGCTTGCAAAGTTTGATTTTTTTATTTCAATATCAAAAGTACGTTAGCGATCTCAGTCGAAAAGATTTCAAGTAGCTTGTATGTCTTTGGAGTAATACGCATGAGATTCTTGTTAGAGAGATTTACACTTGTTTGTCTAATTTACGCCAGTATCTCCTTTGCTGGAGTTGCCATTTCTGGCAAAGCCTTAGCAGAGCCAACTGGAACTGAAAATGTGGATATGCCGGGAACTTCAGACGAACCAATACCTGATTCGTCAGATATCAATGATAATTCTGTTCAACTAGAAGAAGACCCGGCATCTTCTCAAAATAACCAAGACAATGTTGGAGAAGATACGCTATCAGATACTTCTTCCGAAGTAACTTCATCACCAGCAGATATTACTCCTCTTCGCCAGTTTCTTGACTCAGGTGAATGGGAAGCTGCAGATCAAGAAACTTTTAGAATCCTTTTATCTGTAGTTGGTGAAGATTCTCGATCTCAAGGACGTTTCAATCTTGATGAGTGGGAAAATTTCATTAGCGATCAAGAGCATTGTTCTATTGTCCGAAAAATTGACGGCCTTTGGAATAGCTCGAGTGATGGAACGCTTGGATTTAGTGCTCAAAGACGCATGTTCCAGGAGTCTGATCAAAGTTTTCTTGACTTCTACAGGCGAATTAAATGGCTTACTGAGAATGCGGATGCATGGTTAGTTTCCTGGAAGTACACTGATGATGAAGCCACATATATCCAAAAGCCTGATTTTGAAAATGCACCCTCTATTGAAGGGCACTTGCCTGCGCTCATGGAATGGGAGATTGCACCTGGAGATGAACAAGCTCAGGATCGAAGGTTCGAAATGATTAATTTCTGCAATATATAAAGTGTTGATATGGGTGCACGCGCTAATCATCACACTCCACATTTAAGTTTGAGGGGAAATATGAAAACCTTTTTTCTAGTTTCAGCCACTTTAATATCTTCTTTCCATGTATCAACAAGTTTTGCCGAAGCATTTTCTGTTGAAGTAAATGCTCAACAGAATTCAAGCCTATTTACAGATAAAGCCCTTTCGGAGTCTAAATATTCAACTCCAAATAGTGTAGAAATTCAACCTGAAGTTAGTGTACTTCCTACAAAGCCAGCTTTATCTGAAGCAAAGTCAACTGCTCCAAAGTTTGTCAATGGTACGAAAGCTTTAGGAATACCTTCAGAAAATGTCGTTGGTCCCAGCCCAGGAGCTGATCTGCCCACCACAATTTCAGATGATACAGATGGTTCATTGCAGGTTGGAGTAGGTCCAAGTCCAGGGAATGTGCTTTCCTTACCAGTAGAAGATTCTGATGCCGACAGTTCGACTACTAACCCTGTTGTCGATGATCTCCAGCCAAAAGAAGATACTTCTCAACAAGCGCCAATCGCTTTCAGGCCAGGAGTTAATACTGAACTTCTATCTATTAATAGTGACGAAGATACAGTAACTCCTGCTGATGTTGGTCCTAGTCCTGGAGACACTAGCGTAATAGCCCAGGCTGAAAACAATGATGCATCAAGCGATGTATCTGAGACTTCGCCAACTACACCTGTAGCGAACTTACCTTCTGAAAATGTAAGTCAGCCAATTCTAGACAGGGCATCCGTCACTGGCTTGCCAACCTCAACTGCTGCTAGCCTGACAAGCTCTCAGCCTACGCTCATCCCAGAAAACTTTCAAGCTAATCCAGTCGAAGAAATTACTTTGCTAGATTTAGAAAAACTTGCTTATAAACTGGAGCTAGAGGATGTTGACTTTTTATGTCAGACCAAGAATGGGTCACCAGCAACTATAGCAAAGCTTAAGGATGAAGATGAGCTGCTTGTAGTACTTTGGGATTCTGATTTTTTTGCTGACTCTGGCTATGATTCTGAAACACGTTGCGACCAAGTATCAGCACGTTTTGAAGAGTTTTTCCAAGAAGACTTATTGGTATACATTACCAATGGAGAACTCAATAACCAACCTGTTATTTGTGTTACTGATAATGAGAATGGTGACTGTGGAGAAGGAATTCCCCTTCATAAAGGGCTTTTATTTACACTCAAGCCAAATGAAGATAGCAAGGAAAAGCTAGATCAATTGGTTTCTATTTTGAAATTACCAGAAGTTCCTGAAGAGCAAAAACCTTTAAAGGAGTAACCTGGTAATTGTTGATGTTTTTTAATAACATCGGCTGTTTTGTGTCAAGCTTCATAGTCATTCGTAATCTTAAGATAGCTCTTTTTTAGCCAGCTATGTTACCCCAGTATTCTATATTCATATCCTACCGTCGAAGTGATAGTAGTGATATCGTTGGTCGAATTTACGACAAACTGACCTCTCACTATGGGCAAGATTCTGTCTTTAAGGACATTGATTCTATTCCTTACGGGGTGGACTATAGGGAACATATTCGTCATTGGGTCAATCAATGCCAAGTCATGCTCGTGATTATTGGTCTAGATTGGCTAGAGACAACAACTGTCGAGGGGCAACGGCGGTTAGATAATCCAAAAGACTGGGTCAGATTAGAGATAGAGATGGCACTGGAACGTGGCATACCTATCATTCCCTTACTAGTCAATAATGCTAGGCTTCATGCTTCAAGTGCTCTTCCTCAATCCTTACAGAAACTGTCTTATTACAACAATGCTAAAGCAAGAAACGATCCAGACTTTCATCGTGATTTAGAGAAACTCATTCAAGACTTAGACATAAAATTAAGTTTTGATGTTCAACAAACTATCAACGTAAAACCTAAGCTTGAAAAAATCAGAATTAATCAGAAAGGAAGAGAAGTTAGCAGATTTTCTATAATCAAAATTGATGAGCTGAAGAAACGTCGTTCAGCCTTATTTGAAGATTATAAAGCTCTTTCTGAGCAATTAAGTTATACTAATAATTCAGTAGAGAAAAGTAAATTAGATCGGCAAAAGAATTCCTTGGAACAAGAAATTGAAGAAATAGAGGATGAGTTAAATGCTCTCCAGGAATAAATGACTTTAGTGCAGTGTTAAAGCTAAGAATTGGGACTAATAAAAGTGTTGCCGTGGCAAGAAGCGTGGTTGTCAATGTAAATTTTAGAAGCAGTGCAGAACACTTCAAAAGCTTCTGAGAAGTCGAGTACTTTTGTTTGATCGACGAAGATATTAAGTACGGATAGACATCACTCCCTTACGAGCTACGACGCTTGCGCTTAAATAATCACCCTATTCCCCCATCACTCATCCCTCCATCGACAGCCCCAACCTGGGTCTTTATTTTTGTGCAATCCCCTAAGCCGAGGGTTAAACTAGGAAGTGCACTTAAAACCTATCAGCTGACAATTAGCAGCCTTGACTCTATTAGGACTTACGCAGCAGCGAACTGAATATCAGGGTTTCTGAGTTGTTGAACCAGATAATTGTCAAGCAACCCACGTTTGAGCTGGTAAAGTGTCTGACCTGTTTGGATCGCTAATTGATTGAGCCTGACCCAGACCAACAGCGCACACCCAATGTGGTTGCGCTGAATTCTGGCAAGCCGACACTGACAGTGTTCCAAGCCCGTGGTCTGTTTTCCCTCTCGGTGTAACTGCTCAATGCGCCAACGGTAGCTACACGCTTCTTGTGTCGCCGCTGTTGACTCTTGAGTCCAATCGTTGGTGACGATATAGTCCGTGCGGTGGGTAGACGCCTCAACCCGGAACAGTCTCACCTTATGGTCTTTGGGAAATCCTCTAAGCTTAATGACTTTACCTGTGGATAGTTCGGTCTCGTTCCAGTTCAAACTGTCTACACGTTCATAAGAACCTTGTCCTCCTGAATCATCTACTTTGCGATTTGACTTGAGTGGGCAGTAATAGACTTTATCAAGCGATTCGATGAGTAACAACAACGCCTTGGCCGCATACCAACTGTCCATCAGGACGGCATGAAAAGGTAATTGCTTGTGATACACGAGATTTATTAGCATCTCGCTAACATGGTCAAGTTTACTCTTGCCATCGCCATCGGGGTCATAGATTCGGTAATCAATCAACCAGAACTGATCGGTGTTGGGATTGACATAGATGCAGCTGACCACACCGATGCCTTTAATCACTTGTTTGGCATTACCACTGTATTGTCGACGCACCAAATCAATCGAGAACGAATGCCGTTTGTCGAGAACCGTGTCGTCAAAGAGCACATAGCCATAGATAGGGTTTGCTGAAAAACTCAATAAAAATCTCAGTGGTTATCCAGCAGCCCAAACGCGATCAGCATTGCCTTGCTGATTATCGATGGGTTTCAGCCCATCATCGCTGAACATTGCTGCAAAGGGGCGTACATTTGCCTGATAGCCACGTAGTAACGTAGTAACCGTATCAATCCCCTCAATAACAAGACAATAAAACGGCGTAGCCGTTTCTCCAAGTTCATGACCAAGCAGGTAATGGCAATCATGGTTTCGGCCGTTTGGGCGAGTTTAGCCATGACGCGTCCCAGGCTAAATCGTCGTTTGGCCTGACCAAACTTGCCTTCGACGGCGACTCGAACACTCTCATCCTCTTGGGCTTGTTGTCGAAGCCATGCTTGTTGGATTTCATCAAGCGACGGTCGGCCTAAGGGCGGACCACTCAGACGGATGCCATGCCGTTTACACCACCTCAAGTTATCGCGTGTCCGATAAATCTGGTCAGCATGCACTGACTCAGGATAGTGTCCGGTACGAACTCGAAAGCGGTCTATCTGAGCAATCAAGTCTTCGGATTCGTTGAAGTTATTCCAACTGAGACGGTCGAGAAACACATAACCGGCTACACAACTCATGGCGAATTTGGCTCCAAATTCGACGGGCGTCCCCGCTTTACCGCGCACAATGGGACGTACATGGGGCTGTGAAATACTCACAATGCGGTCATCAATCCGTCGCTGCTTGTGGTGGTACATGTGCTGTTGTTGACGAAACACCTCATGACTCACCAATAGGGTCTTGTACTCCTGTGGATTCAGCGCCGCGAGCGTTGCGCCTGCCTCGATTAGCCGGTCGATGTGGCCCAGGTTTCGTCGCACATAGTTGAGCTGTTGGCGGAGGCCTTTGCGGATCAATTTGCGGGGCTTTTTGCGCCGTTTCACAATCCTGAGGTAGTCTCTGCGAGCAGTGTGTCGATACGTTCGGGGCTTCTTGGGTAGACAGCCTGCCACTTGTTGATACAACTCATCGATTAGCCGTTCACTATGCTCTCTAGCTTGGTTGAGCAAATCGAGGTCGGTCGGATAGTGAATATCGGCAGGCGCGCAACTGGCATCCACAATCAATTGACCTTGATTGCCACTCGATGGCGGGTCGGGTGGGTCTGAGTCATCATCACTCTCGGATGCACTCTCCTGAGGTGAGGGCGGAGATGGGTCCATGCCTGCTTGAACCACCGACTCATTCACCGCTAACACCAGGTCCAAACCGATTCGTTTTCGAAAATGGACCAGCATTGACGCATCAAACGGAGCCTGGCCACTGTACTCATGAAGCCCGAGAAAATATTGCAGATAGGGGTTCTCTCGTATCTGGTCAATCGTCTCTCGGTCACTGACACCCAATTTTTCTTTGATAATCAATGCGCCCAACGCTATCCGAAATCCCTTCGCGGGGGCTCCCATATCCTCGCTAAACTGGCTCGCATAGGTCGATTCAAACTCCTCCCATGGGATCATCTTGGCCAGTTTCACCCAACGATTCTCCGGCGATAATTTACCCCCAAACGGTAGATAAAAATCTTGGAACGATAGCTGGTCGGGTGAAGATTGTCGGTACATTTCCCTGAGTAGGTGCAAGGGTTTTGAGCATTTTAACCACTTTTTCGTGCACTTAAGCACATCTCAATAGAATGAAACCCTTGCTGAGTATGGAGGCTGGACTTCGACAGCAAACCCTAGATATCTGCCTCGACTTGCGATTGTGTGTTCTCCCAGACCAATCGAGGGGTAATGCGTTCTCGTTTTAAGTATCGATTAATGGTGTCATGGGTCCAGGCTTCGCTATGGTCAGCAAAATTGGTCAGCGTATAGTTGACTTGGCTGATCAGGAGATATTGGCAGTCATCAAGTCGGCTGAACGGTTTCCTCATGCCCTTGATCTTATCGATTTCCCCTGCATTAAGCTATGACTAACTTCCTTTTTCTGATCTGCTTTGCGTAAGTCCTATTAAGTATAAAAAGTTCGACAAGTGCTAAAAATTAAAGTCATCGTAACCGTCCCAGGAAAATAAAGAAATCTTAGGGTCCGTCGTACGTGAGCTTCGCTAAGTTGGTGGCATGAGTGAAGAGATCGAAATTGCTGGAGTCAAGGTACCAAGAGCGGACTGGGAGGCAACCCCAGCAAGTATCCGTGCATTGGTGCTGGTTCTTAGCGAGCGCTTGAAGCAACAAGATGAGCGTTTAAGCCAGTTAGAAGAACGATTGAATCAGACCTCACAAAACTCATCAAAACCCCCTTCGAGTGATGGATTCAGCAAGCCTTCAGACGGTAAAAAGAAATATAAAAAGCGGTCTCCACTAGGCCAACCAAGATCGTCACCCCGTCAGGCTCGTAAACTCAAACCCAGCGACGAGTGTGACCAGGTGCATGACGTGATGCCGTCGACGTGTGCAGACTGCGGTGCACCGTTGAGTGGTCACGATAGTCATCCCCACCGTCATCAAGAAATCGAACTACCGCCGATGGAGCCAATGGTGATTGAATATCGCCTGCATCAACTCAGTTGCGGTGTCTGTGGTCAGGTTACCCGAGCGGCTTTACCGCCAGGGGTATCGCCCTTGGGCTATGGGGAACGATTAAGTGCAATCGTGATGCTGTTGAGTGGCCCGTATCGTCACAGCTATCGTCAAGTGTGCGCGCTCATGGCGGACCTGTTTAGCGTTCGTCTCTCTCGTGGGAGTGTCGGTCGCTTGCGCAATGAAATGAGCGACGCCCTCAGCGTACCCGTGGCCGCTGCCAAGGACTATGTTCACACCCAGCCAGTGCTCCATAGTGATGAAACCAGTTTTCCTCAAGGGAATCGGGATGGTCGAAATCCCAAGCAGACGAAAGGATGGTTATGGGTGTTGGTGACACCCCTAGTGAGCTTTTTTGAGGTTGTTCTGAGTCGGTCTCAGAAGACCGCAAAAGGTCTGATTGGTGAATCCTATGAAGGTATCGTGGCCTCTGACCACTACAGTGCCTATAACTGGATTGCGTTAGACCATCGGCAAGTGTGTTGGGCTCATCTCAAACGAGACTTAACAGCAATGACAGAGCGTATGGGTGTTTCTCACGAGATTGGGAAAGCGTTGCTGCGTCGCCAGCGTCGGCTGTTTCGGTGGTGGCATCAACTGAAAAATAACACGTTGTCCCGTGAGCAGTTTATCCGTCAAGTCACCCAGCTACGGCAAGGATTCAAAACGACGTTAGAAGAGGCTGCTTCACTACCGATTGACCCTCATGAAAAATCTCCGTTGGCGAAGACCGTCAGAACCTGTCGTCGGTTGCTCAAGGTCGAACCTGCGTTATGGACCTTCGTTGCCATCGGAAATGTTGAACCCACCAATAATGCGGCTGAAAGAGCCTTGCGGCCAGCGGTGATTTGGCGGAAAACCAGTTTTGGTTCTCAAGCTCAACACGGTAGTCAGTTTGTTGCACGCTTGTTGACCGTCACTGCCTCGCTCAAGGCTCAGGGCAGAGATATGCTTGATTTCCTCGCTCATGCCTGCTTGGCTGCACGAACTGGAAAAGAGCCTCCTTCGTTGATTCCACAAGATCAACGCTAGGGACGGTTACAAGTCATCTAAGTTTAACTGTTATTCGTATCCATAACTGACAACCAATTGTGTTCTTATCTAGCTTTATGCATATGTGAGATTTTCGCGTATGGGATTGCCATTGAAAAGCAACTGCTTTTTATTTGTTGTGCTCTACCTAAAAAAGAATATTTAAAACAACACTTAAACGCCTTTTTCGGAGGCGTTTAAGTGTGTCAACGCCCTCTTTCTTTAGCCTGTCCAGCAAGAAAGATCTATCGATTAAGTTCTTCTCACCTTAGATTTCAAAAACAATTTTTCCATGGTTTCTGGAATCCAAACAACATAACTGGAAGTAATCTTCTGCGTGGCTCTTTAAGGACCTAAACACATCTAAAGTGTTACTAATCCTGGCGGCGATGGCTTTGAATTGGTGAGCAATGGGGCCGGTCAGTTTCAAGTGCTTGACCAGGCAAATGTTACCGCAAGGAATGTTGGCACCTTTAACCCCAACGATATTGACACCAATGCGGCCTTTGTAGAAGGTACGGCAGGAGTTGCTCCTTGCCCCTGATGGCTGTGAGGCATAGTCACACAAGATAAACTGCGTCCAGATCCACAGTTTTTCCTTAAGCTAAAAATCCGGGTTTCAAATTGGACGTGGTTTAGCCACAAATCAGTTTTTTCTACTCTTTTTGAATGCCGCCTTTCGCTCTATTTAATGGAAAAATATAGCTTCTCGAAGTGCTTCAATAATGTTTTGCTGTTGTATTTGCTCTAAATACTCAATAGCCCTTATTACAATCTGAAAATCGCTATATCTTCATCCGAAGTGTTCGTAACAAATACAAAGTTCTCATTCACTTAGGAGCGCTTTGGCGATCGATTCAATCTGATTCACCACCACTGAGATATGTCCTTCATTTGGATACATTACTAGCTTAGTCGTCGGGAGAGTCGCAGCAATCTGCTTTACCAGATCAAGTGGAACGTTCCTATCCTCTTCACCATAGAACAATGTTAGCGGCATCCGAATTTCATCTAAACTAAAGTCCCACTTCCTGAAGTAAAGCTGAAGATCCCAGGCAGTTCCTCGTGTTCCTGAACGAAGTCCCTCATTCAAAGTTTCACAGCTTTGCTTTATTTGGCCTGGCGATTTTATCACCGCATAATCTGCTGCTGGAAGTCTTTTTTTTAAGGTTTTTAATAGTTTGTCTGGAGGGGCATTAAGCGATCGCTGTGTTAATCTCATTGAGACTTGATAGAGCCAGGGAAAATACTTGATTAAAAACAAATCCCAACGCTTGTATTTCAGTAAATCCGCAGCGGTAAATTCCCATGCGCCTGAGACGATAACGGCTGAATATAATCGATGAGGAATCTTTGCAGCACAGGCAGCAGTATAACCTCCTCCCGACGAAACACCCAACACTGAAAATTTATCTAGCCCCAAAGTATCGGCAAGAAATATAACGTCCTTAGTCCAATCAGAAAATCCGCGATTCGGTTGAAAGTTTGACTGCCCTATGCCCGGTCGGTCTGGCGCAATCAGTCGTAGGCCTAATCGAATAAATACTTCATCGCCTAACAACAACGGCTCTAAACGAGAAGCTCCGCCACCATGAAAGTAAAGAACGGGATGCCCGTTAGGGTTGCCGTACTCTGCATAGGCTAATCGCCGGTTGTCAGGTAGAGTTAGCAAATTTGTTGTCTTCATCGTGACTTTTTTCAATTGGGTGCTAAGTTTAGTATCTTATCGTTTTGGAGTTCACGTCCTTCAACTTTGCAGGCTAACGGCGAAGTTCAACGGCGTTAGTAACTTTAGCCTTTTATCAATTGCTAACACTCCGCTGTTGCAACGCAGTGTTAACTGGCGTTTATTCAGTTTTAGTTGCTTCCTCAAGTACTTGCTGGGGATGCACAATCGAAATGCCTGGAACCCCTGAAAAATCATCTGGGTTCAGCGTTAGGATGTGACCAATATCAGAAGTCAGCATTACAGCCATAATACGGACATCATGAGTCCGTTTACCTTTGATTTGGTTATCAGTAACAAGAGCGAACCAACTTGAGAAAATCTGAGAGGTTTCATCTGCCATGGGAAAACGGTTCAACAGTTGCTCAATAACATCATGCGTTTGTTCAACTGACCATCCCAATCCGTTCACATCTACTGGACGTGTTGCGACAACCCACAACTCAATCAAAACCTGTGCTGTTAGATAGCACTCGTTGCCCTGGAACAATAAAATAGCTACAGCTTCAGTGGCTAGATCATGTTGAGAATCAGATGGATTACTGAACCGTAGAACAACATTGGTATCTAGCAAGTATCTAGTCATTATTCGTAAATATTGCCACGGTCAAACGCCTCATCTGATAGTGTGACGCTTGTTTTAGGCAGTTGAGCTACCCATCTACGGAAATTGTCGGCACGTTCGACAGGCGTTGCACGTTGCCAAAATGGCATTGACTGTGCAAGTTGCTGAGCCTGAGCTTTGACGGAATTGATAAAGTCAGCGATCTTCCTTAGTTGGCTGTCATTGAGCTTATCAATTTCCTGCTTAAGATTTTCCCGCAGCATGATGTTAGATCTGAATACCATAGCTGTAACTATGATAGCTGATCCAAGCTTTTACTCTTTAAATAAGTGTAAATACTCTAAAAGCTACACGCACCGATGTTTTTACAAAGGTAGTATACCAAAGCTTCAATGGGCTGCTGCATGGTTTTCATCAAACAACAATAGATTTATGGTCAAACAACTCTTCTATAGGCCCATTGTGCTCCGGAGTGAGAATACATTTGCTATTTAATGTTCCCTCTCTAATCTGTTCAGTAAAAGTCACGATCCTTTCCCAAGTAGTGATATGTTGCTCATCGGATACTGTCTTCGGGAAATGTAGGTCATTCCAGAACACTATTTCGATATCATGTGACTGGTTTGGTCCATCCACCCAAATGTAAAAGCACATATCATCTGCTTTCATAAATGAACCACGCATTGCATGTTGGATAAGGTTATCTGGATCGGCACTGAGCTTTTTCAGCACAACTGAAGTTAGAGGTACGGGCGTTTCAACGTTCTCATTGGCAATACAAATAATCTCAGGGTTATTTACGAAATTTTGAATTACTTCTATGGAATGGTGTAGGGAGTCATTGTCAAGTGACGTGATAAACACCTCCGTCGCTGCTCCGTCCCATGGCAGCAGGATAAACTTCGCTTTCGGCCATAGTTGCTTGGCTAGTTCTACGTGTCGCATTATGCGCTTTGTATGCCAGCTAACGTTGGAGTTCAACGGCGGCAGGAACTTTAGCGTCTGATCAACTGCTTATGTTCCGCCGTTGCAACGCAGTGTTAGCTGGGTTGAGCAGACACCATTATGCAGCTAGCAAACGACTCATCTGTTCTTTCAGTAATGGAGATACTGTCAAAGGCTTGTAAGTTTCACCTTCGTAGGGCTGCCAAACATAGCCTGAACTAAACGCTCTAAATACAGATGATGAACTAAGTGACTGCCAAATACTCTCGGATAAAACCAACCCTGGCATACTCAGGGTAGATGACTCATCTAGTAATTCATCAAACGTTCTGAATTCATCAACTTCAAGTCCGACTAGCGCGTAACGAAAGGTTGGAGCAGACTGCAAATGTTGATAAAGCAAAATACCTAGCTCTGTCATTAAGTAAGCTGAGTCCGGTGCCTCAATACCTACTTCGCTTATGCCATCAGGACATATTCGGCACCACCAGTTTCCATTAATGTCTTGAAAAACAGTGGGACAGCACTGGGATTGAGAACCATTTGATAGAGACCATGAAACAGTCTCAAAATGCTGAGCGAATTGCTCTGCCGTGTTCTGATTTGAGCCACATTCCGCCGATAGACTAAATACCCACGCCATCATCAATCACCTTTTGCCAATAGTTCTGAGTTTTTGCTAATGCTTCCTCATACCGTTCTAATAGCATTGTAACCCTTGGCATAATGCTGACATGGGTAGCGCTGTCTTGGATGGCTTCTAAATCTCCATTAATGTGCTTGCTGTCAATTTGCCATAATGGATCTCTACCTGTTCCTCCGAAAGCCTTCGGTTTCCGAAAAGGCGGTCGTCCTTAAATAGATAGCGATGTGGACATGCCTTTTGTATGTCGGATGGCGACTTCCACTTCTACACCTGAATCATTTCGTTCCGCCTCAAGATACAAATAACCTTGAGCATCTAGCCAACCTTGCAGCATATGAGACACATCAATATCCAATCCAGGTCTCACGCCTAGAAGACGAGCGCTACGACCTATTTTTGGTTTGCCATTCGTCGCTGCCGTACCTCGATAGTAAAGCCGTGCCATCGGGTTACCAGAAATTGACTTCAGAGGTTATGTTAAATCATTTATGGAATACCCAAGGAATATTAAGGTTCGTGCATCGAGGCTGGAAGCTAACGGCGACATTCACCTTCTTGCTTTAAGGAATTTATGAGCTTTTCGCTGAGATCCAGCTAAATCCTTATATATTAGGATCCCATGCAAATCTCATCGATGTTTCCGCTATCGTCGAACTGAACACTGAGAATGTAGTTTGAAACGTCTCCAGGCAGAGTAAAGTCAAGCTGTTCGAATTCGCCTTCCTCTTCACCGGAGGGAGAGAGCAGTATCAGAAGTCCCAAGATCTGTTTTGAATCTGGCTTAACAGTGCCCAGTCTTTCCAACCAGTAGGCGGCGTCCATTTCGTCTAAGTGATGTGAGACAAACAGATCAGCACCGAATTCACCTTCCTCAGTTCCAACAGAACCTTGAATAACTTCAAGAGCCACCTGTATTCGTCGGGCTAGCTCGTTTGGAATTGCGGTCATTTTCAAGATGCGCGGCTAACAGGGAGCTGAGCGGCGGTCAGTATTTCTGATTTTAGCCGATAGCTTTGAGCCCGTCCGCTGCAACGCAGTGTGTACGCCCGGCATGGGCGTGAACTAATGGGGTGAAAGTCCCCTGTAGGAGGATCACCGTCCAAATGCTCGAAAGTCATAGGAGCCGAGTGACGAGTACTACTAGCTTAAGGCAAGGGCGTTCCCGCGAGGGAAGGTCTGAAGGAAGCCAGCGGCAAATCTGCGAGCCGACGGAGAAACGTCATAGAAGGCCCGGATTCCTGGGTGAGTTGGCACACCACAACGAAACCTAAAGGTCCAAGGAACAGGGTAAATGGCGCGGTTGTGCAGAGACAGTTCACGTTCTTATCCGGGGAGATCTGTCCAGCAGCCGTCTGGAGTGCTACGGGAGTCGGACTGAGGGCTGTCGTGAAAGGGGCAGAACACCCACCGAACCCTAAGGCGCTCATTGGCAGCTATGGAAGTCGGACTAAGGGCCATCTCGAAAGGGATGGATTACCCACCGAATCCTACGGTAACCCAGACAGCGCTTCTGACGGCAACGTCAAGACGAGCTGGGCAGAAGTCAGCCGAGGTCATAGTAGCTGCAATCGCAGTGAAGGACTCAACAGTGTCAAATAAGGAGGAGCCATGACGGACTCCTTAGAGGGTGACAAGGAACTTCAAGCCTTGCTGATTCACACAACTTCGGGCTCTTGGCGACTTTTGGTGATCGCGCTACCCTAGCCTGAACCATCGCCCCAGAAGACTATCTGTTTGTTAAAATTAGTCGCTTAGCCAATAGGTCTAGCTCTGCCCGTCCAAACATTTGTCGTTTCAGCATTTTTAATCGATTATTTTGGCCTTCAACGGGGCCATTGCTAACCTCTAATGTAACGCCAGCTTTGACCGCATCATAATCTTCGTCCAATCCTTTGGCAAAGCTCTGAAATGCTTTCACTGTAGTATTCTTAGCTTTTTCTAACCAGTTATCTAACTGCGCAGGAAGTCGCTGTCGGACAAGGATGATAAAGTCCTGAGTGAGCCTTATGAGCTCCAATAGTTCAGATCGTTGACTAAGGCGTTCCAGGAGCGTTTTTTGTTTATCTGTCAACGAGTCCGGTTTCTGGAGAACTAACCAAGCCGCTCGCCGAGCACTTAACGGTTTCTGGGACTTGATGGTGACCTTTGGGGCCGGACCTCGACCAGGCAAGTCCTTTAATGAGTCAGGGTTGGGGCTTAGCTGAGCTTGAGCTGACCGTAGCGTATGGGTATAGCGTGCAAGAGTTTCGTAGGTCCCTGAATAGCCCTTTTCTTGAATTGCCTTAAAGAGCTGTTTGGTGTGCTGACGTCCTTGGTTCCATTGATCGATGAGATATGACTTGTAGGGGTCTAAAATACTCCTGCGTTTTCGGCTGGATGGCTGCCATTCCGGAAACGTCTCATGCGATAGATAGGTATACACCGTACGCTCACCCATCCCTAGATGATAGGCAATATCTTTGACCTTGTATCCTTGCTTCCGTAAGCTGTGGACCTGCTCATAGTTTTCGAGGCGTTCAGCTCGCTTTTGGGCCGTTTTCTGTTGTTGGGCTGTTTGGGGAGTTGAATTCTGTGATGTCGAAACTTCAGACACCGTAGCTCCTTCGGATTGAAGCTGTTCTTGTTCAATCTGTTTGAGGATTTTTGAGTGACTCTTCAGAGCCTTTTCTAGAGTCTCTTCAAGATTGTGTAACAGATGAAAGCGATCTGCCACCTGAATGGCATCGGGAGCTCCCTGAGTCATCCCACGCTTGTACGTCTTGGAACGGTCCCGTGACAAGATTTCAATACCAGGGTGCTCTTCTAACCATGCGGCTAAGGTTTCTGCTGTCCGGTCTGGTAACAAAGCAATGGGATGGTGTGTTTCGAGATCCACCAAGATAGTTCCATAGTGATGACCTTTACGGAACGCAAAATCATCTACGCCCAGACTCCTAGGGGTAATCACCTCGGGTAGCGGCAAGCTGGAGAGAAGGCGCAGAAAGGTATTTCGGCTATAGGCGTAGCCTACTCTGTAACTTAATCTAGCGGCGGCTGACCCAGCCAATTCTAATCCTATGGCGATTAGATGGTCTGTGTAACGAGTCGTACGCCTAGCCCAAGGGGCGACAACACTGGGTATGCGCTCAGTAAAGATCCGTCGCTGACAGGTGTCATTGAGACAGAAAAACTTACACACCTCTAACAAGAGAGTCAGGCTGAACTGAACCAAGGGTAAATCCCTGAGCGTTCGTTGATAACGACTATGAACCCGTCCAGTGGGAGCTTGGCACAATGGGCAATGGGCAATCACCTGAGTGGATTCTACTGTAACGATGAACCGATGGGTTTGGGTATCTAAATCCCAGTGTTTCAGGGCTAAGGCTGATGAGTCAGGGA
The DNA here is from genome assembly GCF_043421015.1 of Leptothoe sp. EHU-05/26/07-4. Classification (NCBI taxonomy): domain Bacteria; kingdom Bacillati; phylum Cyanobacteriota; class Cyanophyceae; order Nodosilineales; family Cymatolegaceae; genus Leptothoe; species Leptothoe sp. EHU-05/26/07-4. The sequence continues at coordinate 572,488 of NZ_JAXSQV010000002.1, read as the reverse complement.
GTAGATGCTGTAGAAAGTCCATGATGGGATGCACGTGAAGGCCAATCCCTATTTACGGTTTGCCATCCCATTCGGATCACCAAAAGTCGCCAAGAGCCCGAAGTGAGTGTGATTTTGCAGTTGGAGCCGTCAACGCCGCATCGTTTGTAAAGTCACCTATGGTCCCAACGGTCCCCGTCGCCATTTTGTCGTCACCTCCTGGTCCTCAAAACAGTTTAATTCGAAAGTGTTACACCAGAAGCAATACTGCCCCAGAGGTGAGATGGAAAATCGACTCAAAGAACAACAACTTGACCTTTTCAGTGACCGCACCTCCAACCATTCTTTCGATGATAATCAACTGCGTCTATGGTTCCACTCGTTTGCCTATGTCTTACTCAATCTGCTGCGCGACGTGCTACACCATACAGCATTGGCGAATGCTCACGTGGGCACTATCCGCACCAAACTGCTCAAAGTCGGCACCTTGTTCCGGGTGAGTGTCCGACGCATCCATCTAGCGATGCATTCTGCGTTTGCCTATCGCGAGCTCTTTGCTCTCGCCCATCAGCGTCTATCCCAGACAGCGGTATCCTCTGGCTAAGACTCCTTTGGCTGCATGGTCTATCTGGTTTCATCGGATTGTCAGAGCGACATCGCTCACGCTTTCTGATGCCTATTTCTCCTCAACTCTGCATCAAGCGGGCCGAGTGTGCCCTCTATTGTGCCAACAGGATGGTCGATGTGTCCCTATTTCCACTCCTCTGACGATAAACTCAGCTAAAATTATTTTTTTGACCTAACTCACCGATGGTGTGAGAAAATCGGGTTATAACTCGTCAAATATTTGGATCAGCCCAAATTAGGAGCGTGGGGATAGAGACATGATGTTATTAACGATATTACTTCTCTATTAAGAATGCTTCTCATTTGTGGAAGAAAGTGATAGGATTTGTATATGTAAAATCTCTGTTAAACAGACCTATGGCCGGGACGGATTATCGAACACTAGTTGTAAGAAAATCTCTAAAAGTCACCCCCCACATGCAGAGAGTCATCTTTACAGGGGATGACTTGACTGATTTTCCTGAAAATTATGAGAGTGGCTATGTCAAGCTGTTATTTGCTAACGATGGTGAAGCCATAGGTGATAAAAACCAGACGCAGGAGAAGCATCTAAAGCGCACCTATACCGTGCGTTCTTTTAGTCGAGCAGCCAATGAATTAGGGATTGAATTTTCTCTCCATGGTTCTAAAAGTGGTCCAGCAGCTAGATGGGCTGAATCAACCAAACCTGGTGACAAGATACTTATGGTAGGTCCTGGTCCCACAAAGCTAGCTAACCATAAGTCTGACTGGTTTTTGCTGGCGAGCGATATGTCAGGGTTGCCAGCATTATGTTGCAATTTGGAACTACTGCCCAGTCAAGCCCAGGGCTATGCTGTGATTGAGGTGCCCAGTGAGGTGGACAAACAATCCTTAAAGGTGCCTAGCGGCATTGATGTGAAGTGGATTGTCAGTGACAAACCCGGTGAAAACCCTGATGCCCTGTTAAATTCTATAAAACCTCTTCCTTGGAAAGATGGAAAGCCCTATGTTTGGGTAGCTTGTGAATTTGAAAGCATGAAGAGAATCAGACAGTACATGAAAGAATCACGTAATATAGAATCAGAAGACATGTACATTAGCAGCTACTGGAAGTTTAATCGTACTGAAGATCAGCACAGAATAGATAAGCAAATTGATGCAGGAGCACCCTGGTTTATTCAGATTTTGTGGAATTTAATAGCAGGGTTTCAGAGGTTTTGGTCCTTTAAGTGGTGACATCATCTCTCTACAATGCCCATCGCTTAAACAAGTCTCCTTCTACAAAAGAAACATGAAACAGCTACAGCATCACTCATAAGCGTGGAACAAACACTAAGGGGAGAATGTGTTGTTAAAGAGAGTTGCGCTGCATGATGAACTCTCTGGCTAGGTTTGCAAAAGTAAAGGAACGTGCAGAAAGAGAAGGAATTGTGATAATTCAAACAGGCTTTGGTGCGTGAATAAAGAAGTTGCGGAGCCGTAGGTGCCGGTAAAGTGTAGTTACCACACAAACACGGTACCGATGAAACGCACCTACAAACTCCGCAACTGGTCTGAGTATAACGCTGCTCTGGTAAAGCGAGGAAGTCTGACGTTATGGCTCAGTGATGAGGTGATTGCCGAGTGGAAAAACACTCAAAAGACTGGTAAACCAGGGGCATCGAAAGACTATAGCGATTTAGCCATCCAAACACTCTTGACCTTCAAAGTGCTCTATGGACTGGCCTTACGTCAAACCATTGGCTTTGCAGGGTCTATCTTTGAACTGATGGATGTATCGGTAGACTTACCGGTGCATACAACATTGTCACGTCGTCAACAGACATTACCGATTGATTTACCGATTCAGCCGACCTCTGGCAGTCGTCATGTGGTGGTTGATAGTACGGGCATTAAAGTGTACGGAGACGGGGAATGGAAAACCCGGCAGCATGGGGTGAGCAAACGTCGCACTTGGCTCAAACTCCATTTGGGTGTCGATGAGCAAACCGGAGAGATTCTGGCTGCCGTAGTGACTTCGAACGCCATCACTGATGGCGAGATACTCCCGGACATCCTCGACCAAATTCCCGATGAGATTGACCAAGTGAGTGCCGATGGGGCGTATGACCGCACCTACTGCTATGACGCCATTGATGAGCGTGATGCAACGGCAGCGATTCCCCCTCGCAAAGATGCCAAAATTTGGTTTCATGGCAATCGCAAACAGGCCCCGCATCCACGAGATGAAAACTTACGAGCGATTCGCAAACAGGGACGGTCTACCTGGAAAGAAGAGATAAACTATCATCGACGGTCTTTGAGTGAAACCATGATGTATCGACTCAAAACTATGTTCACAGGTGAGGTGTCTGCACGAGGGATTGAAAATCAAACGACAGAATTACTGTTGGAATGTTCTATTCTCAATCAGTTCACCCACTTAGGAATGCCCGATAGCTATCCTATTGAAGCCTAAGATCGATATCCTAGAGGACCGATCTGTCTACCAAAATATTCACGCACCAAAGCCATTCAAACATCCAATTGATCTCTTGAGTCCGCATAATAAGTTGAAGTGACCCCCAAAATGATACTGTTGGCGAATCCATAGAAAGCTAATAAAAGCCTTACGAAAAGGGAGTTTAATTCGATTTTAAGACGAGGATAGTGGAGTCTACTCACAAGAGGTATGCACCATGTGCCTCCATCCCGCCCTAATTCCTCCTGTCCCCAAAGAAACAGCACGTATTGCCCATGCTGCTTTTAGGAAAGGGAATATCTACCTCAAATTACGAGAGGAATTGGGTGTGCTGTACAAAGACGAAGACTTCTCAGAGTTATACGCCCATCAAGGTCGTCCAGGCGAAAGCCCTTGGAGATTGGCTTTGATTACGGTGATACAATTCATCGAAAATCTTTCAGATCGCCAAGCAGCAGACTCAGTAAGAAGTCGAATAGATTGGAAATATCTCCTCAGTTTACCGCTAGACGATAGTGGATTTGACTTTTCAGTTTTAAGCGAATTCCGAGGCCGATTGCTCACAGGAGGAAAGAGTGAGCAACTGCTAGGAAAATTGCTAGAAAGTTGCCAGAGTCAGGGGTTAGTCAAAGTCAGAGGCAAGCAGCGAACGGACTCAACGCATGTGTTGGGTGCAATCCGTGATCTGAATCGTTGTGAATGTGTGGGAGAAACCTTGCGACATGCCCTCAATGAGCTGTCAAGGGTTGCTCCAGATTGGGTGCGAACCGTTGTCAGTCAAGATGGGTATGAACGATACGGCATACGGATTGAGTTATCCAAGCTACCCAAGAACAAAAAGCGTGAGGAATGGATGCAGCAAGTGGGCGTTGATGGGCATCATTTGCTGGCTCAAATTTACGAAGGTGAGGAGGAGAGTCTTCAGTCACTCAGGGAGCTGTCTTCGGTTGAGATACTGCGTCAGGTATGGATTCAGCAATTTTATCTAGCAGACAATCAAGTCAGACTTCGCACGCCCCGCGACCAGCCACCCAACAAACAAGTGATTGAATCTCCCTATGATATTGAGGCTAGAAATCGGACAAAACGGACGACACACTGGGTCGGTTATTGCGTTAACTTGACGGAAACGTGTGATGACCAGTGCCCCAATCTCATCACTCATGTTGAAACGGTTCCAGCCACATCTATGGATGTAGAGGTGACGGAACGGATTCATGACAAGCTGGCTGAAAAGCAGCTACTTCCAGACACTCATTATGTCGATACTGGCTACGTGAGTGCAGGCGTCATGCTGAATTTGAAAGAGACGTATGGTGTTGAAATTGTCGGCCCTGTTTTGCCCGATACGAGCTGGCAAGCCAAAGAAGGGAAAGGCTTTGATTTATCCAATTTCAACATAAACTGGCAACAGAAACAAGTTCAGTGCCCTCAAGGTCATCAAACGAGCAGTTGGTCAGAACAACTCAATCGTCATGGACAGTCAGTTGTTCATGTTCATTTCCCACGAAGATTTTGTGCCCATTGCCCTGTTCGGGCTGACTGTACTCGGTCAAAAACAGCTCATGGACGAAGCCTCAATTTTCTAACCCAACAGCAGCATATCACCCTACAAGCGGCTAGAGACTATCAGAAAACAGAGGAATTTAAAGAGCGCTATTCTATCCGTGCTGGCGTTGAAGGTACAATCTCCCAAGGTGTCCGCTCCTTTGGTCTAAGACGTTCTCGTTATATTGGCTTGGAGAAAACTCACTTGCAGCATGTCATCACAGCTATAGCCATGAATATTTCGCGTTTGTGGGATTGGTGGCAAGGCATTCCCAAAGCTCAAACTCGAGTCTCTCACTTCGCTTCACTAGCTCCTGACAGCTAGAGCTGACATTCGCCAACAGTATCCTGAATTTGGACAGTAAAATCAGATGATAGCAAGTCTAGACTGACATGTATCAATCTGAGACATCCTACAATTCCTTCCTCCACTTTTCCTCAAATTCGCTGGGTGTCAAATAGCTCAAAGAAGAGTGAATTCTCTTCTTCATATACACCTCGTCTAAAAACTCTTCTATTCTCTCATACACTTCATTAAAATTGCGATAGTCCGACAAGTCAACCTCCTCTTCTTTTATTGTTCTCATGAGCCGTTCAGCATAACCATTCTCATAGGCCTTACCCACGCCTGCCATACTAATCGCTATCTCATTCTCCTCCAATATCTGAACATACGCATTGGCCGCATATTGCACCCCTTGGTCTGAATGGTGAATCTCTGGAATATACTGGTTCAGTCCTTTCTCCAACGCTGTTATCGTTAACTGTTTCTCCATCGTTCTATCCAAGTGCCAGCCTCGAATACTGCGGGTAAATACATCCATTAACACGGCTAAATAGACAAATTCGTCCTTCAATCTAATATACGTGATATCGCCAACCCACACTTGCTCTGGACGCTCTACTAACAGCCCTTTGACTAGGTTGGGATATCGCTTATAGCCATGCACACTCTTGGTTGTTCGTTTCCGTCGTATTCGTCGCTTTTCCAGTAGTCCCAATTCTCTCATTAATCGGCTGATACGTTTGTGATTAACACGCCATCCCTCTCGCTGTAATTGTTTAGTAATCCGTCGATACCCATAGGTGGGATACCGTCCCGCCACATCAATGATCGCTTTTTTTAGTTCCTCTTCTTGCGTTTGTTTGTCTGATGTTGACCGATAGTAATAACGACTCCGACTGTAGCCAATGACATCACAGATGACCTGGATTGGATACTCGCCTTTCAACTGCTCTATCATGGTTCGTTTCCGCTCAGATTCCACATGTCTGAAGCTTTTTTTGCCACCGCTAACTCCATCGTTAACCGACCCACCATTCGTTCCAATTCGGCTATTCGTTCGGCTGATTCATTTCCTCCTCCTTTGCCTCCAAACGCTAAATGCGCTTGTTTAAGAAATTCATTACGCCAACGATTGATCACTGACGTATGGACGTTATGGGCTCGACTGGCTTCGCTCACACTCCGTTGGCCGCTGACGATCTCCAGCACCACGTTTGCCTTAAATTCGCTACTGTAGTTTCTTGGCTTGCTGGCCATATTCCTTCCCCCTATTGGACTCTAGCTTACGCTCTCTCAGTCCTGTCCTAATTTTGGGGGTCACTACAGTCCTTTCGTGGTCTGCATTCCACTGACATCATTACTAATGTCAGCGTGACCGGAGTCGGTGACTCTGTTACGTGGGTATAGCAAGATAGGTGCTGCTGGGAGAAGATCTCCACTCTTAATTTGGCTGTTGCCTCCTTGTCACACTCGACTTATCTACATCGCACCGCTTGCAGCACACCAAATAGGGGTGCTGAAGGCGGGCGGGACTCCGTGAGGGGCTTCGCCTAGCTAACTGCAGCACCCCTCAATTAAGCAGATGCTAAAAACGCCCATCTCAATGTTCGGCAAATCTATAATCAAAACTTATTCTCTGAAGAAAAAATAGTCGCAATTAGACCTTACTTATTACTAATTTTACCTCAGCGTAGCGACCCTACAATCACCCCTTATTGCTAGGGATGGACTGGGGCCGCCACACACGCAACCAATATGTATAGCGTGATAAGCCAGTACTTAGAGCAGTAGGGATATGTAGTAGAAGGGGTGCAGGTTTTCTACTAAGAAGCAAAGGAAGTCGTCGATAAAAGGAACCATGGCTGTCAGATGTCAAGGCCATTGGCTGACGCGACAGAGGGGTTGGCGGGTTGACTGACATTTAATAGAGACTACCCGTCCTCATTATGAGACTGGCAGTCAAATCGAATGCGCCAGGGTGCGATCTACGCTTGGTTCGCTGATTTTTGATCGAGTTATGGAATTAGCAACGACAAGATAGGGGTTACAGACTTTCTGAAAGTGATTGACAAAATCAACTGAGCATGGAGATTACCCGAGCAAATTCCAGTATCGTAATTTTAGTGCTCACATACACTGTATCTAGCGTAGATCTTAATTCCTAAAACGCTAAAAAAATAAGCGAACGGACAGATCTAAATGACAGTCCCCCAATAAAACGACAGAGTGCGATCTAAATGACAGTCAATGCACTAGACGCTAGGGTGCGATCTAAATGACACCATTTTTTGAACTTAGTCCGCGCCTTGCTGCCGAGCCGCTGCCTGCTGCTGCCGATAGCTGTCAGCCTTGATCTCAAAAATGACAGCATGATGCACCAAGCGATCTACGGCAGCAACGGTCATCATAGAATCAGGAAAAATGGTGTCCCACTGGCTGAAAGGCTGATTGGCCGTGATGAGTAAGCTTTTGCGCTCATAGCGATGAGCAATGAGTTCGAAGAGCACCGAGGGGTAACTCTTTAAGGCGGGAAATAAATACAGCTTTCAGGTGTGTATAAATAAACACCTCAGTCAAAGACCAGAAAAAGAGCTCTGCAGCAATGCTCAGAGCCATGTATCGTACCCATGCAAAGTAAAGTTGGGAACGATGTCTCTTACTATACGAGAGCGCAGTCAAAAAGTCGCCGATTGTATCAAAACGAATGCAAAGCAAGGGATAGAGTCGATAGCAACCACCCTTGGCATCAGCAAAAGTAGTGTGCATCGTCATCATCAGGCCATTGCACGTCGCAACCAGCATCCGGAATCAGGTTTGTGGGAAACTGCGGCTGGGACTGCCTGGCTATTACGTCTGGTGGTGGGGGTGATCTATCACTTTGGCATTAAGCACGGGGTAGGAGCCGAGAGCCTATCGGAGTTCTTCAAAGCCGTTCACCTCGATACCCATGTGGGGAGTTCTGCGAGTGCGCTACGTCAACTCAAACACCGTCTCTATGAGGCCATAATGGCCTACGAAACGGCGCAAGCCGAGCAGTGCCAACCGGTCAACAAACCTGGCATCTGTCTCGGAGGGGATGAAACCTTTTTTGGCCTGCCGATTCTGGTGCTGGTGGAGTTAGCCAGTGGGTTCATTTTTACAGAAGTGGAATGTGAGAACCGCCGTTATGACACTTGGCTCAAACAGACTGAGACCTGGTGGCATCAGACCCAATGGCAGTGTCACTTTATGGTCAGTGATGGAGCTCGTGCCTTGGTCAAACTAGCGCTCTGCGGTCTGGGAACAGCCAGTGTGGCGGATCTATTCCATGCGATGCGGGCGCTCGGACGTCCTATCGGCAGTGCTCTGGGACGTCAACTCGCTCAGCTTGAAAAACAAGTAGACACCCTTCACCACCAATTAGGCCAAACAACAGACAAGGCCAAGCAACAGGTCTTGTCTTCGCAGCTAGAGTCCCTCTCTCACCAACACCAACAGCTTGAACAAGATCAACACATTTACCATCAGGCCTTGGCAGACATTAGCCAAGCGGTCCATCCCTTCACGCTCGACACGGCCCAATGGCAATTCTTCGACGGCTTAACCACACAACTGACCGTTCCCTTGAGCACCTTGAGCAAGTTGACTTGTCTCTATGGGGGCGATACGGCTCAAAAAGCGATTGCCACCTTTCAAGCTCAGATCCCCCATTTTGCCACGGGGATTCATGCCTGGTGGCAGTGGGTGATCCAGGCCTTAGCCACTGAAACTCAGGAGGTTGACCTCCAAAATTGGGTACTGACAGCCTTGTTGCCCTGGGTCTACTGGTTACAACAAGCTGATAAAACTCGACAGCCTCACCTCAAATCTCGCTATCAACAGGCCGCTAGCGATGCCTATGATCAGCTCATGGCCCAGACGATGACCCTACAGATGGATGCCCCTCAACACCAACACTGGGTGCAGTGGTGTCAGTGGATGTGTGCAAAGTATCAACGCACCTCCTCTGCTGTCGAAGGGCGCAATGGCTATTTGTCGCAGCGCCATCATGTCAACCGAGGCTTTTCTCATCAGTCGTTGAAGGTGCTTACCATTATTCACAATTTCGACCTGAAACGACCCGATGGCACCACCGCCGCACAACGACTCTTTAGACAGCCTTTTCCGGACCTATTTGAATGGATTCTCAGTACGATTGATGAGCTGCCAATGCCTAGACGGTCATATAAAGCACATCAGATACAACCGTTACACGCAGAACTTTTCCCGGCTTAAGTTGTTACCCGCACCGAGGTTTCCGCTTCAGACTTTTGCACATAGCCCAAGTCATCGAGGATGAGTAGGTCAAATCGGTCGAGCTTCTTCAACCGGGACGGTAGCAACAGTTGTTGTTTATCCTGCTGTAGCTGTTGGACCATTGCGAGTGCATTGAAGAACTTAACGCGCCGTCCCTTCTCCAACATGGCTTGGGCCAATCCAAGACTCAGATGCGTTTTCCCAACGCCCGACGCCCCGAATACAAGACAATTGGACGCGTTATCGAGCCAGCTGTCGTCATCGGCCATCTGCATCAACGGTGCCGGATTGAAGGTTGGGCAATGGTCAAAGTCAAAGTTGGTCAAACTTTTTACGGCGGGCAGCTGAGCTTCTTTTTTTGCGCGCTTTAGCCGAGACTGAGCTCGTCTGTCTGCCTCCTGTTGACACAAGCTGAGTAAGAATTGCGCATAAGACCATTGTTGCTGCAAAGCACGGTTCTCGGTAGCTTCCCAGTGGGTAAGCATGTGAGTAAGCTTGAGCTGTTTGAGTAGCGTGCTCAGCTGTTGATATGGGCTGGCAGTGGCTGTGGGTGTCGTTTTGGGTGTCGCGGTTGTCGTCATTCGTATCGTTTGAGTGGCTGAGGAGTTGGTCATAGCTGTCAAGGGCATGTTGTTGGGTCTCTATCGGTGGCAAGTTCGCTGCCGCATTGGGCATAAACTGTTGCTGTAGATGTCTCAGGGTGAGCTGTCGTTTCTCTAGGGCGTCACTGAGATAGCTGGCAACGGCTTGTTCTTGGTCATAGGTCGCGGCAATGTAGAGGGCTTCGACCATCAGCACGGCGGCCTGGTCGCGCTCGAACTGCGCTTTCATCTGTTTCCAAAGCTCAAAAAACTCAGCGGTGGGTAACAAGTCTGCCTGCCACTTACAGAAGAGAAAGGCACGGGGCTTTTTCCTCAGTCCACTAATCAGGTGTCGGTAGTCGATGCAGCGTCCGCGCCTGCGGCCTTTCCCAGATACGCGCACTCGGTTCAGCTGAAACACTGGCTGCCGAGCAAAGTAACCGACTATACGGTCATGGTGGAGGTGAATTTCTAGCTGCTGACCCATCAGGCGTGAGGGTACGCTATACAGAATGCAGCGAATATCAATGGTGCTGTGGCAGCTGACTTTGGCACTGAGAATTTCGTAGTCCGCCACCCGCCGTTTGGGCAGTGGCTGCAGCACGGCTTGTTCGGCTACAAACTTTTCTGCACACTGACGGTTCAGGCCTGCTGTGGCTTTGTCTATAACGGCTTGATACTCGCCAATGCTGGCAAAGTCGCTGCTGCCGCGCAGGTAAATTGCTTGTCTGATGCGGTTCTTTAGATGGCCATGGGGACTTTCTATCGACCCATTCTCATTTGCTTTGCCTTTGTTGTTGCGCGTGGGCTCCATCCGGTAGTGCTCACACAGGTTATCGTAGAGGCCCGTCAGGTCCTTTTTACGGGCATTACTCAGGTTGCGATAGGCCGCACTCAAGCTATCGGTGCGGTGTTCTTTGGGGGCACCGCCACTAGCGGCTAGGGCATTCTGTAACCCCTCTGAGAGGCCGATGAAGCTTTCGCCGCCTTGGATAATCTGCGCATATTGCCAGCCGCTGTAAGCCAACCGATAGTGATAGAGCAAGTGCTCAGAAGGGTGCACCGTTAATCGTCACCGTCACCCGCTTCAGTTTCGTGAAGTCGGATAGTCCCATCACCCCCGGTTCATGATCCAGCATAAACATCACGTCTGGCTCAGGCCCATGTAACGCTTTCCATTCTCGGACCCGACGTTGCAGCGTCCGTAGTACTCGAGGGTACTTGCCTGGATAGTGCTCTTCCAGGTACTCAAATAAAGTCGTTGGCTTTAATCTCGGTTCCCGACGCAGCATGGGTTCTAGTTCTTCGGTCCACACACCGGCTAATGGGTCTCGGATGGGGCCGGGATTGACCACCGATGCCCGGTTGCTACGGTGGTCTCCCCCATCGATCCGTTGCCCCGTACGTTCTGATATTTCCGCGATCTCCGACGAGTCCGACTGGGTCAATCCCAGTTTTCGTGCGTTCATATACGCTCTCTTCTGATATAAGTGAATGGCTTTGGGCACGGGATATAGCTCTCTTTCGTAGGAGATCTACCTGTGCCCTTTTCTTTGCCTTTTTGCAAGGTTGGCTGAGTCTGGCGTCTGGCGTAGTCGGTCTCATTCCGTTTTTGACAGTCACGACAACACGCTTTTTCAACCCGCCAATGTCAGTGTCGCGCAATACCATGGCATAATAGTGCTAATGCAAATTGTTCTCATTAAGCTGAATGCTGTTTTTTGCATCTGGCACCTGATAGCGACATGACGAGCCGATTTCTCAATCCAAGATCTAACTATCTTCATCCGGGCAGTCCTGATGATTCCCGATTGTTCCATGGCGATTCGTCTGATCAAATTCAAGTGTGGTCACCCCAGGTGGGGCAGGGATACCTACAAACGATTCCACTGCGGGAAGATTTATCTCTTGTCATCCTCGACTACACGATGCGCAACACTGTGCTGACCCATATTCCAAAGCAAAGGGCTTCCTTAGAGTTTGAATTTCAGATATCAGGGTCAGCCCCAGGGCAAAGTGGTCTTACCCCCCACTATGGGCTAGGAGACCTAAATATCGAACCAGCCCAACAGCGTCAGCTTAAAGTTGAGATTTTCTTTTTTGGCCCATCTGCTTTTATGGCATATTACCAACTGATTGCTGAGCTTTTGCCGTTTCAGGCATTGGATATATTCCATAAAAGTGTTCAATGCATGCATCATGCCCAGTTTGGCTACCAGGCAATATCACCGCAAGCAGCGCTTATCCAAATTTTGAGCCAGACAGGTTCTCCGCCCGCATCCTCAAGATTAATGGTCGATCATTTGCTGTCTGCTTCCGAGCTGCTGGGCTCTGACCATACAGTCCAGCAGTTAATGACCCCAGAGATGCACCAGGTGATTCATCAAATTTTTAGCTGTCCCTACAGTGGTCAGGTTCGGCGTGCTTATCTAGAGCGTAAAGCGCTTGAGTTAGTTAGCCTGAAACTCAACGTATTGGGACAGTTGAAATCTCTATCATATCCTTTAAGCCTTGGAGATTTAGACGGTATTTATCAAGCCGGAGCGATTTTGGCTCGTCAGCTTCAAAATCCTCCGTCCGTCGAAGCTTTGGCACGGCAGGTGGGGCTCAATCGCTTGAAACTCAACCGAGGCTTTTACCATACCTATGGCACCACGCCCTTTCGCTATCTACGCAACTGCCGTCTGCAGCTGGCAAAACAATTACTCATTACCTCAAAACTAGCGATTAAAGACGTTGCTTACAGGGTCGGATACACTAGCTCTAGCCGCTTTGCCAATGCTTTCTACCAAAAATTTGGTCTTAACCCCAAGGACTTTCAGCTCCAGCTTCATAACTGTTCTCTATGCTCAACCCACATCCGGCACCCGACAGTTACTCAGAAGTAATGCGTTTCGGGCGACAAATTTTTTAGGAAACCGTGTAAGTTATTTGAGAATTATTCTTTTTAAGCTTGCACGGGTCAGATTTGGATAATCTTTCTGCCGTTGAGCTCGAATAGTGGTGTGAGGTTTATTATGAGCAAGGGGTTGCAGCGATGGAGCTTATTTATAATTTTGGCTGTGGTAGGGGGCTTGTCTACCACGGTTCAGGCGCAGGAGCATGTAGGGACTGAGCGGCTGGCTGAACGAGGCGATGCGGCTAACTGGCTTGCCCAAACTCAGCTAGTACAAATTACAGCAGTGCGGTTAAATGCTGCTGAGACAGACTTGCAAATTCTATTAGAAACAACCGAGGGTGAGCTATTAACAGCTCCCACTACAACCGTTTCAGGCAGTACTTTAATTGCTGAAATTTCCAGTGCGGTGCTTGCATTGCCTGAAGCAACTGAATTTCAGCAGGTTAATCCAGCAGCAGGAATTGCTAAGGTAGAGGTTATTGGACTATCAGATAACCGGGTGCAGGTAGTGGTTACTGGAATAGAAGCGGCTCCGATGGCCATAGTTAGTACGGATACAAACGGACTGACCCTAAGCGTAGCTCCAGGAACTACCCAGGCAGGTGAAACAGATGATGGGTTGAGGATTTTGGTTACAGGTGACGGCGAGAGTCGTTACGTTGAGCCAAATACCTCAGCGGCGACTCGCACTGATACGCCACTAAGGGATATTCCTCAGTCGATTCAAGTGATTCCCCGTGAGGTACTTGAAGATCAGCAAGTGATTCGGCTTAATGATGCGCTTCGCAATGCGAGCGGCGTGGTAGCAGCAGATCGAAGCGGTATCTCTCAAAGATTTCTGCTTCGAGGTTTTGATGACCCTGCGGTTCTGCGGGATGGGTTTAGATTGACGTTTGGAGGGATTGGCAATACTGGTATTCAAGAACTCTCTAATCTAGAGACCATAGAGGTCTTAAAGGGGCCTGCCTCAATTTCGTTTGGTGCCTTGGAGCCCGGTGGTGTGATTAACTTGGTCACCAAGAAACCTTTAAGCGAACCGTTTGTTGACCTTGGTCTACGGGTGGGCAACCGCTCCTTGGTTGAGCCAAGTATTGATGTCTCAGGGCCACTTGACGAGGACGGTCGTGCGCTTTTCCGATTGAATGCGCTCTATCGCAATGAAGAGAGCTTCCGTGATTTTGATACTGACTTTGATCGGTTTTCTTTCGCCCCCACATTGAGTTTTCAGATTAGCGATCGAACTGACTTAACCATCAATTTTGAGTATTTTGATACTGAGGGGCCTTCAGATACAGGTTTGATTGCTGTTGACGATGAAGTAATTGATGTTCCCTTTGAACAGATTTTAAGTGGTCCCGGAGATTTCTTCAAAGCTGAAACTATACGAGTAGGCTATAACTTTGAGCATCGTTTTAGTGACAAATGGAAGATACGCAATGCTTTCAGTTTCAATAGCTTTGATATAGAGGAGTCAGAGCAATTTGTTGGCCTTGCCTTTGACGAAGCCACGGGAAGTCTAAGCCGCTCACTTCTATCTTCGAGTCAAGATCAAGATATCTTTGAACTCCAGACCAATGCGGTAGGCGAATTTAACACCGGTTCCATTGAACATACCCTACTCTTTGGTGTTGATTTATTTCGGCGTGAGAATCCCCGTATTGATGCGCTTGGCCTATTCACACCAGAAATTATTAACGTTTTTGATCCTGTTTTTAGCGATTCGCGTCCTGATCCATCCACGTTTCCTGTCACTATCGATAACGAGACCACAGCGGATGCCCTTGGCATTTATATTCAAGATCAAATCAGTCTGTTAGATAATTTGGAGTTACTGCTCGGTGTTCGCTACGAAACATTTGAGCAAAAAGTGGATAATAACCCCACATTCTTTAACCCAGTAGCGTCTGAATCGAGCCAGAGCGAAGATTCCTTTAATCCTCGAATTGGGATAGTTTATCAACCCATCGAAGATGTCTCACTGTACGGCAGTTTTAGTCAATCGTTTGCGCCCAACGAGGGCACAACGTTTGAGGGTGATTTTCTAGAACCAGAAGAGGGCAAGCAATTTGAGATTGGTGCTAGGGCTGAATTGTTAGATGGAAGGCTAGTGGCCAATTTAGCGTTGTTTGACCTGACTAAAAAGAATGTGTCAACGCCTGATCCAAACAACATTAATTTTGTTGTTCCAACTGGCGAGCAGCGCAGCCGGGGTATTGAATTAGATGTGGCTGGAGAAGTTTTGCCAGGCTGGAATATCATTGCCAACTATTCCTTTACCGATGCTGACATTACTGAAGACAACAGCGGTCTAGAAGGTAATCGACTGTTTGGAGTGCCTGAAAATAATTTCAATCTATGGACGACCTACGATATTCAAGACGGTCCGCTGACAGGGTTAGGCTTTGGTCTAGGGTTTAACTATGTAAGTGAGCGATTTGGCGATAATGCCAACACTTTTGTCTTAGAAGACTACTTCCTCACCAATGCTGCCATTTCTTATGAACGCAATAACTGGCAGGCGGGTCTGAACATTCGTAACCTCTTTGATGTGGATTTCATAGAGGGGTCTCAAAATAGTCGAACGTTTTTCATCTCTCCGGGTGAGGGGTTTACGATAGTTGGCTCAATTTCAGTCGAGTTTTAAACCCATGTTGACGCTAAGGATCGAGCATTGAATAATGTGCCAGTTTCTCCCCTCTTGGTAGGGGTGCCGTAGGCTGGGTGGGCTCGATCACTTGCACTAATGGCCAACTCACGCCGTTGCTCCTCCCAAGAGAGAAAAGGTTACCCTATTTTACTTCAAGCAAACTATGGAAGTTATTAAGTCCTCATTACTAAGGCGAATAATTGGCTGGGTAGTAGTGAGTTTTCTCGCTTTCAGCTTTGTTGTTGGATGTGGGATTCTAGGGAGCAATGAATCAGGCGAAGGCCTGACAGTTAATGCGTCGGATTGCCGTGTGCTTAAACATGATTTAGGCGAAGCTGAGGTCTGCGGGCAGCCCCAAAATATAGCTGTTCTCGGTATTCATGGCCTTGGTTTGCTGTTATCTCTAGAGGTTCAACCGGTCGGGTATGCAGCCTCTAGTGCCCATGTCGGCGAGGTCTTTGATAATCCAGCACAGCAGGTTCCTTACTTGGGCCAGCGGCTCACGACTCGGCCTGTAAATTTGGGGCGTGGGGGAGAACCCTCTCTAGAAAAACTGACAATGCTTAAGCCGGACTTGATTGTAGGTGAAGTAAGTCGCTCGGACAATTACGGCCTACTTACTCAAATCGCGCCTACGCTACAATGGCAGAATCGTATGGCTCAAGGCCAATGGCAGAAGAGTTTGAAAACGCTCGCAGCTGCCCTAGGACAGGACGAAAAGGTAAAGGAGGTCATTCAACAGTACGAGATCCGTGTCGCCAATGCGCGTGCTGATTTGGCTGATGCGATTGCTGTCCATCCCAAGCTGTTGCTGTTGGGAGCTAACCGGTTGGCTCAGGACGCTTTTGTCATTGGTGCTGATAGCTATTTGGGAGAACTGTTGAGTGGCGTTGGCTTTCAACTCATTTCTCAGCCCAACGTCATCGGCACCGAACCAATTTCTATCGAAGCACTGCCAGAGCTTAATGATGCCGACACCATCATTATTCTGGGATATGATTTTGATTTGATTAATGAGCGGTTGGAGAATTCAGACTCGTCTGCTGATATTTCAGCGCAAGATTTACTTGAGACGAATCAAGTGAAAGTAGTTAAGCAGGATTGGGAAACAAATGAAATAGCTCAGGCTCTTACGGCTAGCAAAGAAAACCGTGTTTTCTTTGCTACCTTCTTCAAATGGAATGCGATTAATGGTCCTATTGGTGCAGAGCTGATTTTGGCAGATCTTCATCGGTTTTTCTTAGGTGGATAGAGCAGCCCTCTAAAGATAATTTTAACTGTGGTTAATATTTCTAAAATCCCTCTATGAAGATCTGCCTCAGGGTTGCCTGCTTTCGCCTTTATTGTTCAACATTGCCTTGAATGTGATGCAGGAGTTGTTGTGAATGACGACAACAACTCCAACCTACCGGCCTACGGTCGTGCCTCAGAAAAAAGTGGGATAGGAAGCAATGTCATTCCAGGACTGAGGTTTCGTGGTTATCTCTGCTCTCTGAGCTGCCGTATCACCTGTGCGACTGTGCTGCCATATCTAATTGAAGTAGGTCACGACCAGTCGAGGAATACACTCGGTCATCTGCCAAACTTTAGCAAACTTATTCTGATGTCGATGTCAACGACCGGTCTGTTGCCGGATGATGCCATTGGTTCGTTCTAATCGTTGGGTGTTCTTTTTGCCAATCACATGGATAACCTCAGACAGTAATACTCGCTCATAGCCAGCCCAATCATCGGTGTACCATACCTTACAATCGGTTTTGCCTTCGGTACTGGTGATGAGTTCTTCGAAGAATGCATCCGTGTGCTTGCCCACTCGGGCAGTCAGAATCAACCCACTTTGCTGAGTTAAACTTACCACTATCCAACAGTCTCCCAGCTTGATATCTTCAGGTCTGCATTGTTTCTGTTTTCTTACAAATGACCATATCTCATCAGCAATCACTTAATCCGTCTCAATCTCCCTCACCTCTTCGTTATGAACTAACTGAGCTCGATAAGCCGCTGCATGGACGATACTCACAACGGTATTGGAGGCTCCATTTGTTGATGCGGCTAATGCCCCGTAAACTGCTCCCTTCCGCTTGCGATTGAAGGATTTTTTCGACTTCATCGGTACTGACCTGACGCCAGTAGTAGAGAGTATCAAAGGTTTCAACAAACATACGAGTGCAGTGGGCACATTTGTAGCGTTGACTCCCTTTGCTAGTTTTACCGTGTTTGTGAGTCTTAAGATGGTCGCAATAGGGGCAATCCATGGGGTTTAGGTAGATAGCATCCCTTTACAGGACGTTTCCCACACTTCTTTGGTTCACGACCAACACCCGTTGATAGTTGATTTTGCTAATTTTGGGATTGTAGGTTGGTAATCAGTTAAAATAGGCAAACGCTTAATAGGATTTTGATTTTGATAAGTTCTCCTGCTACTGCAGAGTTGATTTAATTTCATATCTGTCTAATGTTAGGCAAGAGTTGATTCGCTTCTGTTAAGATAGTGAAGTGTGTTACTAGTTTTTTCTTTCATTCATAGATGCATGTTTGAAAGACTTTAAAAGCCGTCTATTGGCATGAATAATTGTTAGCTTTTGGAGTAAGTCCTCATCTATAGGGACTTACTATGGTTAATGAATTTTCCTTGGGTAGATTGATAGCTTGTCATGCTAAGAAGCTATCTAATATAGGCTTTATTTAATTCCCTGTCTGTCCAGTATTGGGCAAGAGATGATTCGCTTCTGTTAAAATAGTTAGAGAGGATATATTGTTAGGTTTTTCTTTCATCCATGGATGCGTGCTTGAAAGACCTGAAAATTCGTCATTTCATACTTATTGGCATAAATGATTGATTGCCAACTTGTAGAACTTGTCCCCATCTACAGGATAGATAGTGATGGTTAATGAACCTTCCTTTAACGGATTGGCGGTTTGTCGTACTAAGGAGCTACTGATTTCTTCTATTAAATTAGATTTCGAGATTCATCCGAGAGCTCGTTTAGACAAGACCTTGATTGATGAGTATGCTGAGGCGATGACTTGCGGAGCTCTTTTTCCCTCGGGTGTTGTCTTCTATGATGGTGACTCTTACTGGCTCGCGGACGGCTTTCATCGTCTTAAAGCAAGAAAATTGGCTGGGTTTAAGACGTTTTCAGTAGAGATTCAACCAGGTAAGAGACGAGATGCAATTCTCTTTTCTAGCGGCCTAAATTCAAATCATGGATTGAGGCGGACTAATAAAGATAAGCGCTATGTTGTGAGCAGGATGTTGCAGGATCCCGAGTGGTCTCTCTGGAGCGATAATGAGATCGCACGTAGGTGCCATGTAACTCATCCGCTAGTCGGAAAAGTTCGGAAGGAGTTAAGCTTATCTTGTAACGATTACAAGATAGAAACATCGAACGGCAAGTCTGTGACGGCTAATTTGGGCACAATGAGAAAAGCTCAGAGAGGTAAAGTCGCCTACATAGTTAATACGCAGAAAATTGGCAAATCGTCAAAATCAGAATCGAATTTTCAAGAAAGTATTTCAACCAATAATCTAGTGCTCACTGAACTAGTGGAAACGCATTGCCCTGAATCAGACTCGCATTCCCAAAAAAGTACTTTGACTAATGAAATAGCAAATTCAGACAGTCTTACATCAGATAATGATGTTGGAAGAAGTATTTCCTCTCATGATTGCTCACTTGAATTTGATGATGGAGACTTTGAAAGCTTTCAGATTTTAGAAGTGGCTTTAAGCTCTAAATCTCGGAGTGTAGATGAACCTGAGCTGATCAGTTTTTGCCCTCGAGTTCTTTGTAAGGATAAAGGGGAAGCGCTATTGCTGATTCTGTCTAAGATGCAGCAATATCCTGATTTCGCCAACAGAGTCTATCAAGAAGCACAATGGTTAAAAGAGCGAAGTAACAATTGTAACAACAATTCAAAAATCATTGGTGCTCCAAGTTGTTCGCCATAGACAGAGCTGCTATTTTATAGCGGTTCTGGGTTGTTTTGAATACATTCTGATAATACAAAAACTGGCATATCTAGACTAAGTGTATTCAGCGCGAGCGAGAACCGCTATATGTTAGGTGGGAAAGACTTATATAAAGACGATTAGTAAAAGCTCACATAAACCTTGTCCACGTCCAGAACTGGAGTTTTTCTATAGAGGAAACTACAGGTTTCAACTTGGACGTGGTTTAGCTTCAAGAATCGTCTGCTAAGAGAGCGTTCTGGCAAGGAAGATAAGAGTAGAATCTAGTGTCGCCTGACTGCTCGGGATTTGTCCACCTATCGCAGCGAGTTGTCTTTATTGAGAGGTCATTCTTTGCCCCGATAGAGACCATTCCAAAGACTCAATATGCCGCAATTGACACTTTCTCGAAATCGGCCAATGCTCTATTACAAGACCTTTTCTTCGGTTGCATAATGGTTATCCCCTCAGGTTGATATTCCTGAAATTCCTTATCTTAGACTTGTTGCGATATAAGGATCTGATGAGCTTGAAACCTTTGTCAGATAAGGAGTTTAGTGGATTTTGCGTTACAAAACCTGAATCCATTGATACGAAAGGGCTTGAGCCATTTTCCCCATCTATTTCGCAACAGCTCTCTTGAATTAACTTACTATCTCTTAGAAATCGCTAGTCTTCTCCATCCTGTAGTGATAGTATGAAACTGTTATTTAATTCACTTAAATAAAGTCTTAAAAAATAGTGGTTTAAGACTTGCTAATCCGTAACGATCTTTAATGTTTTTTAGGTGAATTTAGGAGAAAAAACGTTCGTATCAGAAACTTAATTATGATCGAGCGACCGTCTGAAAGGCATTTCGAAAGGTTGAGTTAGTTTTAGAAAAAAAGGGCTTAGCCCTTTTATGTATCTTTATTAGTACATAGAAGTGTTTATCTGAAAGATTGAGTTTCCTGAATTCTGTTTGGAATTTGTTAAGACTGCTCCTAGAGTTCAAGTATGGAGATTATTAATAGTTTGACAAGTGTCTGATCATTGTCTGAATAAAAGGTTGTTAATGCGCTTCTATTTATGGATATTCAAGAGGTAATGGATGCTCTAAAGGCTATACTCGCTGATTTAGGAATTACAGCAGAGCCTCTTGATAGAGACACTCTACTCTATAAGGATCTGCAACTTGATTCTACGGAGACAGTTGAGGTTTCTTTAGGGCTAAAGCGTAAATTGGGAGTCAGTGTAAAGCTTGAATCTCGGCAAGATATGACGCTAGCTCAAGTCTGTGATTTGATTGAGGCAGCGATGGCAACTAGTTCTAAATAAGAAATTAGAGTTTTCTTACTACAGAATTGCGCATCTAAGGAGATGATGATGATGACGGATCAATATCATTTTGATGAGGTAGAAGATTTTGTAAGGTCGGTACCTGATTTTTTTCTTCCAGGTATAGATGGACAAATGGGATCAAGGGGGTCGGTATTGATATCGTACCTATTTACAGAATTGCCAGCTTGATTGATCGATATGAGCACGAAGCGTTGAATCTGTTGTTTACTCTGAGAGAGATAGAGCTTTGTCAATCCGGTAGGGATCCTTACCAGCTTTATGCTATTTGTTTTGCTGCTAAAGAGGCCGTAGGTAAGGCCTTGGGCTCTGGACTAGTTGGAATCAACTGGAATCAAATTGAAGCAAATCTTGAACACGGCGAGTTATCAATTTTTCTGTATGGGGAAGCGATGATTCGAGCAAAAACGCTTGGTGTAAGAGAATGGTTAGCAGACTGGTTTCACTGGGATGAGCATGTATTAGTTCATGTTCTTGCCCAGTAAATCATAAGGTTAAAGGACGGTTAGATGGACAGTATTTTTGAGCGATTACCTATTGTCTTTAATGCTGCTGCGTACTTCATAGAGAATAATCTGGCGCAGGGACGTGGCGATAAGGTAGCCTTTTATCATCAAGGAGAAGTATGCACCTATGCCCAGATGTATGACTTTGTTAGACGTACTGCTGGATTGTTGGCCAATCTTGGCCTGGAAAGGGAAAATAGGTTGGCGATTCTTCTGCCAGATTCTCCGGAGTTTATATTTGCCTTTTGGGGTGCCATTTGGCTAGGTGCTATACCAGTTCCGATAAATATAGCCTGCACCATTGAAGATATTCAGTATATCTTGCAAAACTCGCGCGCTAAAGTTTTGTTAACGACTCAGGAATGGCAGGAGAAACTTGCCCCTGTTCGGTCTCAGTTTCTGCGCCATGTCATAAACACAAATGGCAAAATCTCATTTGTGTCTCTCCTTTCTCAACAGACAAGCGATCTACTATCTTGCGCTCAAACCTATCGTGACGAACCAGCTTTCTGGCTTTATACTTCTGGTAGTACGGGTCGACCTAAAGGTGTAATTCATCTCCATCAAAGCATGGTAGCTTGTGCGGAGTACTATGGAAGAGCTACACTTGAACTGCACGAAGGTGATATCACGTATTCGGTCGCCAAGATGGCTTTCGCCTATGGTTTAGGAAATACCTTATATATGCCAATGGCGGTTGGTGCATCTGCTGTTTTGTCTGACGCTAGCAACGCTTTTGATATTATTGCCGATATCCAGCGCTATAGGCCAACAGTCTTGTTTGGCATTCCCAGTGCATATGCAGATATTGTTGCTTTAGAAGATATTTCTCCTCTAGATACATCTTCTCTGCGTTTATGTGTATCTGCAGCCGAGCAAATGCCTAAAAGTGTTTGGCAAAAATGGCTGAAGCGTTATAACCTAGAAATCTGTGAGGGGATAGGAACAACTGAGTTTTTACATATTTTTCTTTCAAACCGATTAGGTGAATGTAAGCCAGGTTACTCAGGGTGTCCTGTTCCTGGTTATGAGGTTCAAGTCATTGATGAAGAGGGTTCGTTATGTCCTCCTGGCGAGATTGGTGACTTACAGGTGAGTGGAGAAAGCCTGATGCTAGGATACTGGAATCGACTCCAAGAAACGCGGAGCGCTATCTACGGAAACTGTATGCGAACTGGGGATAAGTATTTGCGTGACCCTGACGGCTATTTCAAGTTTATGGGACGGGCTGACGATCTCTTTAAGGTAAATGGTCAGTGGATATCGCCTATGGAGATTGAGGATGTCTTGTATCAGCATCCCCAGATACTTGAAGTTGCAGTAGTTCCTGAGTCTAATAATGGTGAGCAGTTAACTCAGGTTGTTGCCTATGTGAGCCTTAAGTCAGGGCAAGTGTCGTCATCCGAACTAGAGGATGGCATTCGTAAATTTGCTAAACAGCAATTACCTCACTTTAAGGCACCGAAGAAGGTTCACTTTTTAGAAAGCTTACCGCGAACCTCAACAGGAAAAGTTCACCGTAAATTATTACGCAAGTCCTGACTAACTATCCATAAGGAGCTTATCAGTGGTAACGGAACTCAAGGTTGCAATAAAGTATGACGAAACCTTTGTATCGACCCAAAGGGAACCTGCTGTTGTCTTGCAGAATCTTTTGCAAGCAGGTGTCTTTTCTAAGTACGTAATGTATGAACAGAAAAATGAAGTTCGTATCGCTGGCAATGAGCTAGCCAAGGTATCGGTAAGCCAGGATATGGTTTCGCTCAAAAGTATAGACAAGGTCTACTCTGAGCCGGTTAGTGATCCCTTTAAACAGGTTGGGAAATTATTAGGGTCTTTGCCCATCGAAAATTGGACAGCCTATGGCTATGTTGGGTTTGACATAGCTAGTTTCTATTCTTCATACTCAAAAGCAATTAAGCAAGAGTTGCTCTATTTTTTGGTTCCGGAGACTGAACTTCGCTTCACACAAGAGGGAGTCTATATCAAAAGCACTAGGTCTTTAGACCAAATCCGTAGCCTTTTATTGAAAGACGGTCAGCTACCAGATTATGCATCAACTTCATTAGATGTTGATTTTACTGATCGTGAACTGTATCAGAATCGCATTGTGACTTTAATCGAAGCAATTCAAGCTGGCGAATTGCATAAAGCCATCATTGCTCGTCCACTTAAACTCTCTGGCGATTTGGATCTGTTGGGAACTTATGTGGTTGGATCAAGAGTTAATAATGCGGCTCGTTCATATTGCCTCGATTTCGGGAATGTCCGTACAGTTGGCTTTAGCCCCGAAACCCTTTTAGAAGTACATCCGGATTGGTCAGTTGTGACTAATCCGTTGGCTGGAACTAGACCCCGTAGCGAAAAACAGCAAGAGGATGAGTGTTTCACGGGTGAATTATTTACTGATGCAAAAGAAGTTAAGGAACACGCACTTTCTGTATGGTTGGCACAACGTGAGATCGACTCGATTTGTTTGCCAGGAACTGTTCAGGTGTTTAATTTTATGGAAGTCAAGAAATACCGAACGGTACAGCATTTATCATCAAGAGTTGGAGGTGTTCTGAAGCCTGGAAATACATCTTGGGATGCTTTAAAGGTTTTGTTTCCAGGGATTACGGTTTCTGGAATTGACAAACAAAAAGCTCTCGCATGGATTGATCGTCTCGAAGCTGAGCCGAGGGGAATTTATGCTGGTGGTATTGGTTGGATGGATAGTAATGGAACAGCCGATTTGGCAATCTCACTGCGTTCTGTTTATCAGTATGACAATGATATCTATCTCAATGCTGGTGCTGGGATCGTCGCTGAATCAATTCCTCAGAAGGAGTATATAGAGTCGGTTAACAAGATGAACACAATGTTGACCAATGTAGTTCTAAGGTCATAAGTACGATGGATAGCATTTTGAGGGTGGAAGCTGCATCTTTAGGATCTAACAGCAGCCCCCCTCAGTGTTCCCCCAATTCTAGGCTTGACTCTCTCGATATCATTGGCCATGGCATCGGCATAACTGAAACGCAAGGCATTAAAAAACTCATAGAGCGATCGGAAGACTCTCTAGAAATGAGATGTTTCACGGTCGATGAGCGCAGCACCTATAAATCTGGTGCTAGGCGCATTGAGTATTTCGCTGGTCGGTTGGCTGCAAAGGGAGCGGTGCTTGAGGTACTTGACCAAAAAAGGTGTGAAAAGACTTCTTGGCTCGATATCGAAATCAAGCGATTGTCTATGGGTGGACCTTCAGTCATGCTCTATGGAAAATTTCAACAGATCGCAGTGGGTTTAGGAATTACGAAGTGGCTCGTGAGTATTAGTCATGAATCTTCCTACGCCGCCGCGAGTGCGATCGCGCTTGGAACAACTTCTTGAAGCACATCCCTTTAATCTTGGGTCGACAGTTCTCAATGGCCGAAAAATCAGGCGACTAGTATGCCATGCGTGGGAGACGTGCTATATAATTTGGGGTGTGCTCAAGATCGTCGATAACAAAAAAAATCCGCTTAAATCTTCTCAGATCCTATACTTCTTATAAGAAGTTTTTCCTGCCTTACTGGTGTCGCGAACATCCCTATATAAATAATTAGGCTCCAGGAATGGAGCGAGATTATCTAGGAGAAGAAATTTTGGAAACCACAACATTAGGTTCACAGGATATGGCTGTTGAGCAAAGTAACATTACCTTCACAGACATTGTTACAGATGTAAATTCAGGCATCGACTATAGTCGTGTTGAGTCAGAACGGAACGCTATCTTTGAACAACTCAGACAGCAGCCTGTGTTTACTCCAGACGATCTACCCAACGTACCACTCTTTGCGCGAGGTCTTCCTGGAGTAGCCGTTCTGGATTATGATGACGATGGCGACTTAGATGTCTATGTCACTAATGGGCCTGGTGCAACTAATAGTCTTTATTCAAATCAATTAAAAGAGACAGGGCAGTTATCATTTGTAGATGTTGCTCAAGCTGTAGGCGTCTCAGCTACGGATCAAGACAGCAATGGTGTTGTCTATGGTGACATCGATAACGATGGCGACCATGATCTGCTTGTTTTAGGGAGTGGTGAACCTAATCGACTCTTTGAAAATCAGGGAGATGGCACGTTTGTTGACATTACTGAATTTAGTGGAATTGGCGGTGGAGACCGATACTCCAGTTCTGCCTCGTTCGGAGATGTTAATGGTGATGGATTATTGGATATTGTCGTTGCTAACGCCTTTGACTTTGACAACATAATTCCAATTGTGGCTGAACCCTTTGCCCTCAATGAGCATAACCAGTTGTTTATTAATACTGGAAATAATACATTTGTAGATGCTAGTGCAACCTCCGGGATTGAAAACCTGACAGGTTTTTCTGAGGGAGTGCCAGATGGGGTAGCTACCATTACTTGGGCGATCTCACTGGTGGACTATGACCTGGATGGAGATCTTGATATCATTCAGGCAGATGATCAAGCAGCAGTTCCTCCTGCAGAACCCTTGGGTGGAGTTGATCGCGGTTTAATTCACATTCTCCAAAACGATGGTACTGGAAACTTTACGGATGTGACAGTAGAAGCCAATCTAGATATTCCTGGCGCATGGATGGGGCTATCTTTTGGAGATTTTAATGCGGATGGTAATTTGGATATCTTCGTTTCTAACTTTGGTGACTATGAGATCGCAACCCCCCCCAATCTTTTGTTGGTAGTTCCCGATGGTTTTTAGGGCAGGATGACGGGACTTTTACGGATCCTGGCGTGGGGGATTTAGGCGCAACGCCTTTTGGCTGGGGAACCTCAACAACTGATTATGACAATGACGGTGACACTGATATTATCTTCTATGGTGGTATGGATGCTGGACCTTTAGTTGATGCATCTAATCCAGGGGTAATCCTGAATAATGATGGCAACGCTAATTTCACCTCTGATGCAAATGCGCTGGCAACAGCTGCTGATCATCTACGGCGTAGTGATAAGGGAGTAGCTGTTGGCGATCTTAATAATGATGGGTTTGTTGATATTGTTTCGACATCCAACTTTAACTTTCCAGAACCATTGCCAATATTGCCTTATGATGATTTTGGTTCGCCGTTTGATGGGATTGCAGGTTTTCTACCTACATTCATACCTGCCAATGAGACCGGTACAGAATTTGTCTCGAGTGGGTTTGAATTGCCCAATGGCACCCTCGCTGTGGAAATCAACAGTGCTGATAACGGTAATGGTTGGGTGGCAGTGGACGTATTGGGCACTGTTGGTCTGACAACAGCGGGGCGTGTCAATCGTGATGGCATCGGAGCTGTGGTCTTTTTTACCCCTGAAGATAGTGAGACGATAATTCAACCGATTCTCGGTGGCTCAAGTTTTATCTCTCAGGATAGTTTGACGGCAAACTTTGGCTTGGGTGAAGAATCTAGTGGCATGGTCGAAGTCCTCTGGGCAGGTGGAGTGCGCAATCGACTTTATGACGTTGAGGAATTTGAGCAGATTGTTTTTCCAGAAATTTCCGTTAGTTTTGATGGTGATTTTGAGAGTTTGCAAGCCTATGAAACACTTGTAAGTAATGCTATCGATGAATTAGTGGAGTCTCAGGCGTTAACCTCCAGTGATGGAGAACGATTCTTTTCAAGTGCTGTGAGGGCGTTTGTAGAAACTCAAGGCCAGCGCGATGACGTTTTTGCAGGTGCTCCAGATATAGATGAACTAGTCGGTAGCGCTGCTGCTGAGACATTCTATGCTTTAGCGGGTGATGATGTTGTAGCAGGTGGTTTAGGTAACGACATCATCAACGGTGGTGAAGGTGATGATGTTTTGCGAGGAGATCTTAATAGCCGTTCTCCTGGGGGAACTGTTGGTGGTGATGACATTATTTATGGTGGCTTAGGCGATGACAGAATCGGCGGCAAAGCTGGTAATGATGAACTCTATGGGGACGAAGGAGATGATAGCATTTGGGGTGATAATGGAAATGACATCATTTCTGGTGGATTAGGCAATGATATCCTGATTGGTGGCCGAGGTAGCGATATATTTGTCCTAGCTGTGGGTGAAGGTACTGATACAATTGATGACTTTGAGATTAGCGATGATTTAATTGGGCTGACAGGTTCGATTAGCTTTGGTCAGTTATCAATTGTTCAGGATGGTGAGAACACGTTGATTGGTTTCGAAGAGCAAACCTTAGCAGTTCTGAATGATGTGAATGCTAGTAACCTGACTGAGAATTCTTTTACAACTCTCTAAATTGGCGTTGGTAAATGACGGGATAAATTTAAACAACGGCTCATTTTGAAAGCTTGAATATGAGCAGCTGTCAACAGCCTCATAAATTACAATTTATCCCCCAGATTTACCAACGCTCTAAATTTCCCTCTTTTCCTATTGCTGTGAGTAGAAGTTTTACTATGAGCAATTGTCACGTCGGTATTCGCTCACTTGCAATTAGTTTCCCTAAGCAAATTCGAACCAATGATTATTGGCAGCGAAAGTATCCGGGGTTAGTCAATCAGGGTAAACCAAGGCGGGCAAGAGTCTCTAAACCACTTGACTATACAAGTGATCATGTTGGATTAGATATTTGGTCACAGGCCGTGGCTCCTTATTTGCCTGATCCCTTCCGAGGATCTGTTGAGCGACGAGTATTAGATCGAGGGGAGTCGGCATTGGCGTTGGAATGTCAGGTGGCGCAAGATGCTCTTGAAGCAGCAAACCTTACTGCTCACGAAGTTGATTTGGCTATAGTTGCTTCGTTGTTCTCTGAACAAGTTGGTCCTGGCAATGCCGCTTATCTGGCTCGTCAACTTGGACTATGTTGCCCTGCCTGGAGTTTGGAATCTACCTGCTCAAGCGCCTTAGTTGCCCTTCAGAATGCTTGTGCATTGGTGCGAGCTGGAGAGTATCGCAACGTATTGGTAATTTTTTCCCACATCGGATCTAATTCAACAGATGAAGAAGATACCCTTTCCTGGTCAGTGGGAGATGCTGCGGGTGCTTTTGTGGTGGATTCGCTGTCATCGAATCAAGGCATCCTTAGCAGCAAAATTATTCCGACTACTGTTACCTGTGATGCGTATGCTCATGAAATGGTGACAGATGCTCAAGGCATACCTCGGATACGAACTCGAACGGGAGGGAATGCCAGTATGTTAGCCGAGACAGCTGTGGATTTTGTTCGTACTTGCTGTGAAGGTGCGATCGCAAGTGCTGGTGTCACTCTTGAACAAATTGACTTTTTTGCCTTCAGTATGCCAACTGCATGGTATGCCAGTGTCTGTACTCGGGCATTAGGCATTGATGCAGAGCGTACCCTAAATCTCTATCCGCGATACGCCAATATTGGCCCAGTATCTGCGATCGCCTCTCTGTATCATGCCGCCCAATCAACTCAACTTTGCCCCAATGACTTGGTTCTGCTTTATACTAATGGTGCTGCTGCCACAGCTGGTGCCATGGTAATGCGCTGGGGAGATGTGGCGTTGGGCCCCGTTCCTGAAACTCCAATTTGTGTGACTCCAGCGCAAGAAAGAATCCAGGCCGTACCATTATTAGGTGTACCAGACACCCATTCGATTCCAGAAACAATCTTAAGAGACCGACTCTTAGCATCTACTCCAGCAGAACAGCGACAGATGCTAGAGGCATATCTTTTGAAATATTTAGCGAGTTTATTGCAGTGCCCTTTAGCGGAGTTAGATTCTCAGCAATCCTTGACTTCACTGCTGGATTCATTATTGGCCATAATGTTTAAAGGCCTTATAGAGACTGATTTACAAGTGCAGATACCTGTCGAGATCTTGTTTAAGAAAGATACTATTGCTCAACTAGTTGAATTTTTGCTTAGTCAATTTTTGTTGGCAAATTTGATGGTATCAGAAGATGCTCCTGTTACTGACGCGAGTGATACAGAAGAACGGGAAAAATTAAGTTTTTAACCATATCCGATTGAGAAACTGAGGTTTTCCCAAAGTGGAAACCGGGAATCTGGATGTGGCTAAGATATTGCTCAACTTTCAGAACTGGAGAGAACACACTATGAATCGTAGGAAAAACAATCAGTTTGACGTCATTGTTCTAGGGTCTGGATTAGCAGGTTCAATTTTGGCAACTATCTTAGCCAAACATAACTTGCGTGTCCTGATCATTGATAAGGATGTCCATCCCAGATTTGCAATTGGAGAAGCAGTGACGCCTGATACTGATTTAATGTTGAAGATTCTCAGTTATCAGTATTCTGTCCCTGAAATTGCACATCTGAGTTCTTTCGAGAATATTTGTGAAAATATCTCACCATCTGCCTGTGGATTCAAGCGTTCTTTTAACTTTGTGTATCATAACGAAGCTGAAGGGCGAGTTTGGCAAGAATACGACAAATTAGGTGTCCATCCTAGCAGTCACTTATTTCGCCGAGATACAGACCAGTACATGGTAGGCGTGGCCGTTAGTTACGGCGTAGAGCTTTTAGAGAAAACGCATATTCTTGATCTGCAGATAGATGCCAATAGTGTAGAAGTCCAAGTTGATAGCGGAGAGAAATTTGTTTCTGATTATTTAGTGGATGCAAGTGGCTATAATTCTCTGGTCAGCCGCCAGTTCAATTTGCGCGAAGAACCATCGAGGTTTAAACTCACTCAAGAACCCTGTTCACTCATATGGTCGGGGTCAAAAGTTATGATGACTGCATCCAGAAGAATGGAAAAAGTCAAGATGCCTTATCATGGCATGAGGGAACCCTGCATCATGTCTTTGATGGGGGGTGGATGTGGGTGATCCCATTCAACAATCATGAAAAATCTGATAATCAAATTTGTAGTGTAGGCCTCAACCTTGATCCTCGTCGCTTTCCGAAGACTGAAACTCCACCTGAACAAGAATTTCAGAGATTATTAGCGGAATTTCCAAACATTGGTGTTCAGTTTGAAGACGCTAAACCTGTGCGTCATTGGACATCAACAGGACGTCTTCAATATTCTTCTCATTCATGTGTCGGAGATCGGTTTTACGTCGTGCCTCATTCTGCAGGATTCGTGGATGCTCTTTTCTCCTTTGGGTTAGTCAATACGTATACAATTCTTATTCCCTTAGCTGATAGAATTTTGAAGGCTTTTTCGCAGAATGACTTTTCAACAACGTATTTTGTGGATATTGAACGCTTGCAACAGCAACTTTTTGACTATAACGATAAGTTAGTCAACTGTTCATACATTTCCTTTGCTAGCTATGATCTTTGGAATGCTTGGAGACGCGTTTGGATACTTGGAAGTACTTTACGTCAATGGAAAGCAGGCATAAGAAAGGGTTTAAAGATTGAAGCCGGTAGAGGAGAAGAGCTTTCAAAGGTTAGGGATGAGGATAGTATTGGGTATCTAACCCCTAGCTTTGAAGGGTTAGGAGATGATTTCTTTGAAAAAGCTACGAAAACGGTTGAGGAAGTTGCAGAGGGTTTAATATCTCCGGATAAAGCAACACGACGAATCATCTCGTTGATAAACTCGATTGACTTTTTACCTAAAAATTACCTGGGATTAGGAAACGAATCACACCAGTACTTAGATTTGCTATCTGGTTTTGGTAAATCAGAGCAATCACGTTTTCTGTCCTGGATTAAAACATCTTCAAACCCAGGCGTTAAAGAGTACTTTGACTACGATATCGAAGATCTCGTGGCGGCAATCAAAAGATAATTTGGCGGCAAAGAAACACCAACACCTGTCTAAAGAAATGAATCTGCATGCACTTCTGAATAATCTTGCTCACAAAGGAGTAAAGCTTTCTTCCAATAAAGGCTTACTATTTGTTGATGCTCCCAAAGGGGCGATGACACCAGAACTACAGGAGTCATTGGTAAAGCATAAAGCTGAAATTATCATGCTACTGTCCCAGAATAGTCTGAGTGCTGGTGATACTTCTCTACCAGTTATTGTTCCTGCACCAGAATTACGCTATGAGCCTTTTCCCCTTACAGATATGCAACATGCCTTCTGGGTGGGGCGCAGTGGGATATTCCAGTTGGGAACTGTGGCGAATCATGGTTACTACGAGCTTGAAGGGCAGAATCTAGATCTAAAACGACTCAGTTGGGCGTTGCAACAGTTGATTGAGCGTCACGATATGTTGAGAGCAGTGGTGTTACCAGATGGTCAACAACAGGTTCTTAAACAGGTGCCGCTTTATCAGGTTGAAGTTTTGGATCTAAGAGGAAAGACAGAGTCAGTAGTTTCTGAGGAGATCCAAGCGATTCGTCAGCGACTGTCTCATCAGGTGTTGCCAGCTGATAAATGGCCTTTGTTCGAATTTCGGGCAACGCAATTGGATGAAGGGCTGGTGCGTTTACATATTAGCTACGACCTGCAGATTTTTGATGCGTGGAGTTTGTTTCTTTTATTTGATGAGTGGTTTCAGCTTTATCAAGATCCTGATATTAAATTAGTCCCATTGGAACTCTGCTTTCGGGATTATGTTTTAGCCGAGCAAGCTTTGCAAGGGACAGAGGTGTATCAGCGATCTCAACAATATTGGTTTAGTCGCCTGGACGATCTGCCTCCAGCGCCAACGTTGCCGTTAGCCAAAAATCCTGGAGAACTCAGACAGTATCGAACCAAGCGCTATGAAGAGCAACTAGACAAATCGGACTGGCAGCTATTGAAGCAGCGAGCTGCTCAGGCTGGTTTAACCCCTTCTGGTATTCTACTAGCCGCTTTTACAGAGATCTTGACAATCTGGAACAAGAACTCTCGGTTTACCGTTAGCCTCGCCCTATTCAATCGTCTGCCACTGCATCCACAAGTCAATGACATCTTGGGAGACTTCATCTCTGCCACACTGCTGACAGTAGATAATTCAGGCGCTGAATCGTTTACTGATCGCGCTATCCGACTGCAGCAGCAATTGTGGCGGGATCTAGAGCACCGCTATTTTGGTGGAGTCCGTGTCACCCGGGAACTAGCCCGCAGAAAAGGTACCGCTCCTAGCGCTATTCCCATTGTGTTTACCAGCACTCTCGGTTTAACCTCTCTAGGTCAAGAAACGTTGACCTTCAGTCACTTTGGCAAATTAGTTTACGGTATCAGTCAGGCTTCTCAAGCATGGATGGATGTCCAAGTTTGGGAGGAGAAGGGAGAATTGACCTTTAACTGGGATGTGGTTGATGAACTTTTCCCTGAAGGCCTTATTCAGGATATGTTTGAGGCTTATCGTCTTTTTCTTAAGCGGCTGGCGACTTCGGAGACTGTTTGGCTGGAAACGAACCGACAATTAATCCCGTCGTCCCAATTAGCCCAGCGATGCCTTGTCAATGCCACGGTTGCCCCAGTTACTGATGAGAGGCTGCACACTTTATTTGAAGCGCAGGTGCAAATTCGGGACAATGAGCCTGCAGTCATTTCATCCCAACGTACAATCTCTTATCGAGAACTATACGAGCTTTCAAATCAAGTCGGTCATAAGTTGCGGGCGTTAGGGGTAGTTCCCAACCAACTGGTAGCTGTGGTTATGGATAAAGGATGGGAGCAGATTGTCGCAGTTATGGGCATTCTAGCTGCTGGCGCTGCCTACGTCCCGATTGCTCCTGGGCTACCCCAAGAACGAAGGGAATATTTATTAAAAAATAGTGAGATCGATATTGTTTTAACCCAATCTTGGCTTAAGGAGAAGCTTGTTTGGCCAGAAGATGTTCTGCAGCTATGTATTGACAGTCAAGATTTAGAAGGTGAACCTAAAGAGTCGCTAGAGGTGGTTCAAAACCCGGATGATCTTGCCTATATTATTTATACTTCTGGTTCCACAGGAATGCCTAAGGGGGTGATGATTAATCACCGTGGTGCCGTTAATACAATCCTTGATATCAATCGACGATTCAATGTTAGCCCATCTGATCGAGTCTTCGCACTGTCTTCTCTGAGTTTTGACCTATCGGTCTACGACATTTTTGGCGTTTTGGCCGCTGGAGGGGCAATTGTTATTCCTAATGTCTCATGTGAGCGTGAGCCAGCTCACTGGGTTGAGCTGATAGCTCAGCACAGGGTCACCATTTGGAACTCAGTGCCAGCCTTAATGCAGATGATGATTGATTGTGCAGCGAATGAATCCAAAGCCTTAGAAAACCTGCGTTTGATTCTGTTAAGCGGAGATTGGCTGCCATTAACGCTGCCAACTCAGATTAAAGAGTTGATTGAAGATGTTCAAGTAATTAGCCTGGGCGGTGCAACTGAGGCATCTATTTGGTCTATTCTTTACCCGATTCAAGCAGCTAATCCATCTTGGAAAAGTATTCCCTATGGGCGACCAATGGACAATCAAGGTTTCCATGTGCTCAATGAAGGGTTAACCCCTTGCCCTGTGTGGGTTCCGGGGCAACTCTACATCAGTGGAATTGGTTTGGCTATGGGGTATTGGCGTGAGGAAGCTAAAACGGCTGCGAGTTTTATTATTCATCCTCAAACCGGTGAGAGACTGTATCGAACCGGTGATTTAGGGCGTTATCTCCCTGATGGGAATATTGAGTTTTTAGGACGAGAAGACTTCCAGGTCAAAATTGGTGGGTATCGCATTGAATTAGGAGAAATTGAGGCGGTGCTTGTGCGGCATCCTGCTGTGAGTAAAGTCGTTGTTGACGTGGTAGGCGAAAAACTAAATGAAAAGCGGCTAGTTGCTTATATAGTCTCCCAGCAAGAAATCTCCATAGATGAACTGCGAGGCTTTCTGCGTGATCAGTTGCCAGAGTATATGTTGCCCGCCGCTTTCATGTTTCTAGAAAATTTACCCCTATCGGGAAATGGTAAGGTAGATCGCCGGGCACTGCCTGTTCCAGATATCTCGATACAGACACTAGAGATTGATTATGCAGCCCCTCAGAGCGATATTGAGCAAACGCTGGTAACTATTTGGCAAGCTGTTCTGAACTTAGAAAAAGTAGGCGTCAATAACAACTTTTTTGAGATAGGCGGAAACTCTCTACTAATTACAAAAGTTTACAGCCAGCTCAAGGATGTTTTACCGAGTGTGATAGAGTATGTATCATTGCTTGATTTGTTTAAGCATCCAACAATCTGTTCCCTAGCGAAGTACCTTAATCAATCCCAACAGGTAACGTCTTCAGAACTGAAAAATTTAGCGTTGGGTAAGCAATTATCAGTGGGTAAAACCCGCCTAAAGCAAAAATTGAAGAAGTCGAGAGACGCGAATCTACGAGTTTAGTTCTTGTCTAAAGCAATGATTAGTCACTATGAGCATCATTAGGTGATTAATCTCATTGAGTGATCGAGTATAGAGAAAAAGTTGACGTCGAATATAGAGTTCACAGTTTTGTGATGATATGTGGTCATGATGTCTGAATTAACTGGCTTAGAAGTAGCTGTAATTGGCGTTTCAGGACGTTTTCCAAGGAGCAAAAATGTTGAGAGTTTTTGGGAAAATCTGATAAATGGTGTAGAGCTGACCTCGATTTTCTCTAATCCAGGCTCTGACGGTGTAGCTTCTGATAAGCCTAGTGGGCCAGTTAAAGTGGGCGCTGTTCTTGAAGATATTGAACTGTTTGATGCTTCATTTTTTGGCTTCAATCCTAGAGAAGCGGAGACAATGGATCCGCAGCATCGCTTGTTTTTAGAGTGTGCTTGGGAGGCGCTAGAAAACGCAGGCTATAACTCTGAGGTGGAGGAAAGGCCAATAGGCGTTTATGCTGGTGTGGGCATGGGCACTTACTTGCTCTACAACCTGAGCCCAAATCATAATCTGATAAAGTCAAGAGGATTTTTGCCAACCTTGGTGGGCGTTGATAAAGATTATCTGCCCACCCGTGTCTCTTATAAGTTAAACCTCAAGGGACCGAGCATGAGTGTTGGAACAGCATGTTCAAGCTCACTCGTGGCAGTTCATTTAGCTTGTCAAGGCTTGCTCAGCGGTGAATGCGATATGGCTTTGGCCACAGGGGTTGCTGTCAAAGTTCCCCAAACCGAATTAACCTTATCCCCAGGCGAAATCGCGTCTCCGGATGGTCATTGCAGGGCGTTTGATGCTAAGGCGAATGGCACAATTGGTGGCAATGGCATTGGTGTTGTGGTCCTCAAGCGGCTTGAAGATGCGATCGCCGATAGGGATCATATTTATGCCGTGGTTAAAGGGTCTGCTGTTAATAACGATGGAGCGGTTAAGGTTGGCTACACAGCTCCGAGTGAGGAAGGTCAAGCCAGGGCCATTAGAGCGGCCCAAATCATGGCTGAAGTGGAGCCAGAAACCATCACCTACGTCGAAGCCCACGGCACCGGAACAACCCTAGGAGATCCCATCGAAGTCGCAGCGTTAAAACGAGCATTTCGAGCCGATACAGATAAGAAGGGCTACTGTGCCCTGGGTTCAGTAAAAACAAATGTTGGACATCTAGACGCAGCAGCTGGGATTGCCGGTTTAATTAAAACTATTTTTGCGCTTGACCGCAAACTGTTGCCACCGACGCTTAATTTTGAGACGCCCAATCCCCAGATTGATTTTAAAGATAGTCCTTTTTATGTTAATGCGGAGCTTTCTAAGTGGGAAGCCAATGGGACTCCTCGCCGTGCTGGCGTGAGTTCCTTCGGCTTTGGTGGCACTAATGCCCACGTCATTCTAGAAGAAGCCCCTGTTTTAGAAGTATCCAGTGCGTCTAGAGCTAAGCAACTAGTGCTGCTTTCAGCTAAAACCAGTTCGGCTTTGGAAACGTTGACGGCTAACTTGGCAACACACTTAAATCACCATCCAGATCTGAACTTAGCCGATGTTGCCTATACCCTCCAAATGGGTCGTCAAGAGTTTAGTCATCGCCGCATGATCTTGGCAGAAGACATCGAGGACTTACAAAAAGCCCTAGCGACAACTCCGCAACGAGTTATAACTCAATTTCAAGATTTAACCGAGCGTTCTGTTGTGTTCATGTTCACCGGTCAAGGTGCGCAATATTTGAACATGGCGCAGGAGATATACCAAAGCGAGCCCGTATTTCGCCAAGTGTGCGATCGCTGTTGTGACTTGCTTCAACCCCAACTCGGGTTGGATTTGCGGCAGCTGTTATATCCAACCGCAGCGGAGTTTGAAGATGCCGCCCAACAGCTACAGCAGACGGCGATTACTCAACCGGCTCTGTTTGTTGTTGAGTATGCTTTAGCTCAATTATGGATGTCTTGGGGCGTGCATCCGGTGGCAATGATCGGTCACAGCATTGGTGAATATGTGGCAGCATGTCTCGCGGGTGTGTTTTCCCTCGAAGATGCGTTGGCCATTGTGACAGTACGCGGTCAGTTGATGCAGCAATTGCCCCCAGGAAGTATGCTGGCGGTTCCTTTGTCAGAAAAAGAGGTACATCCTTTACTGGGTGAAGCGCTCTCTCTAGCGACTATTAATGGTGCAACTTCCTGTGTCGTTTCGGGGCCAACAGAGGCCATAGAAGCCCTCCAAAATCGGTTATCTTCTGCTGGAGTGGAAGGGCGGCGTCTGCACACTTCCCATGCCTTCCATTCGCAGATGATGGAGCCTATTTTAGAGGCTTTCCAAGAGCAGGTTAGGCAAGTTGATCTGACAACTCCACAAATTCCCTATATTTCCAATCTTACCGGTACCTGGATTACTGCCCAGGAAGCAACCTCTCCGACTTATTGGGCTGCTCATCTACGACAAACCGTCCGTTTCGCTGACGGATTGCAAGTCTTGTTGCAGCGACCTAATCGCCTGTTGCTAGAGGTAGGGCCTGGTAGAACATTAAGTAAATTAGCTAAGCAGCACCCAGAGAGGAAGCCTGAGCAGGTAGTATTAACGTCACTCCGTCATCCTCAAGAAAAACAATCGGATGTTGCGTTTTTGTTGAACACCTTTGGACAACTCTGGTTAGCCGGTGGATCGGTGAATTGGTCAGGATTTTACGCCCATGAGCAACGCCATCGACTCCCTTTGCCAACCTATCCATTTGAGCGTGAGCGCTATTGGATTGATCCCCCAAAACAGGTAACTGAGGATTTTCAATCCTTACCAACCGCATCAGATTTATGGAAATCTCTTGTGCAAGCTGGTCAACATCAGGCAACGATTGGAACTGCTGAGTTCGACGAGCAGGCTTACTTAGAGAACCAACCCAGCTTGAAGGCTCTGTGCCTCGCCTATATGAACAGTGCCCTAAGGCAATTGGGCGCGTTTGCAGAGGACTCTCAGCAATATTCAATCGAAACGCTTTTTGAGCA
Source organism: Leptothoe sp. EHU-05/26/07-4 (assembly GCF_043421015.1). NCBI lineage: Bacteria > Bacillati > Cyanobacteriota > Cyanophyceae > Nodosilineales > Cymatolegaceae > Leptothoe > Leptothoe sp. EHU-05/26/07-4. The sequence goes on along the minus strand of NZ_JAXSQV010000002.1, from coordinate 535,243 downwards.
GTTTCAGATAAGTTCTCGCTATCGGCAACTTCTGTCTCGATGGTTGCAAGTGTTGGTAGAACAGGAACATCTGCAACAAGATGGAGAGTTATTGAGTCATCTAAAGCCGTGTTCTTTAGAGTCTGTAGAAGCACTCTTGACGAATGTCAGAGTCAAATGGGCAAGTGCACCGAAGGCGATCGATTTAGTTGAACGTTGTGGTGAAAATCTCACTTCTGTCCTGAGGGGTGAGAAAGAACCGTTAGAACTTTTTCAGGGATTACTATACGACTTTGATGAAGCGGCAGATGCCAACATTGAATTTCCCTGGCATACCTACTACAATAGCATGTTTCAGGAGATTGCTAAGCAAGTCGTCGACTCATTGCCGAGGTTAACGCAGCTGAGAGTTCTCGAAATTGGTGGTGGCCAGGGGTTGACGACGCGGGAATTGCTCCCTGTATTGCCCTTGGAACGAACGAACTACACCTTTACGGATGTGGGAGCCGCTGCCTTAAACAGATGCAAAAAGAAATTTATCGACTATCCATTTATTGACTATCGTCTTCTGGATATAGAGCGACCTCCTACGGAACAAGGATATGAAGCCCACAGCTATGATGTGGTGGTAGCCGTTAATGTGCTGCACGTAACCAAAAACATGTCTGAAACCCTTCAACATGTTCGCTCTTTATTGGCCCCCAATGGGTTGTTGTTGATTTGGGAGATTACGGAAGCTGCCTTGGACTTCGACATTACTTGGGGTTTGTTAATGAACCCGTTAGAAGATGAGAATCGCAGCCGAGGTAATCCGTTTTTATCCAGACAGCAGTGGCAAGAAGCCCTTTTGCGTCATGGGTTTGTTGAAGTGGAGGCTTTCCCCGAAACGGACGCTCTGGGGCAGCATGTTCTCATAGCGCAGGCATCGATGCCTGAAACCGCTTCGACTCCAGCAGCATTTACCACCATCCTTGAACCGAAAGCGACCGAGCAAACTCCTCAGGTTTCGTTAGAGAAAAAGAGCGATATTGCAGATTGGTTCTACATGCCCTCATGGAAGCGTTCGATGCCACCGTCTGTTCCATCAGAGAGTCAGGCGATGCAGCCGGAATGTTGGCTGGCATTGGTTGATGAATGGGGGTTAGGCGCTTCAATCCTGACGCAGCTTGAGCGGCAGGGGCATGATGTGGTTACTGTCGAGATTGGAGAGAAATTTCTTAAGAAGAGTAAATTTCCCCAATTGAAACGGTCATACGCCATCAATCCGCATCAGAAAGATGATTATAATACTCTGCTCAAAGACCTCGCTGATCAAGGTTTGAGGCCTACAAAAATTCTACATTTGTGGAATGTGACCTTGCCGGATCATCATCCCACATTAGAACTCGAAGCAATTGACCAAGCTCAGGATAGAGGGCTTTACTCACTGCTGTTTCTAGTGCAGGCTCTGGAGAAGCAGAATCTGACTAATGAATTGCAAATCAGCGTCATTTCAAACAACCTGCAGCCTGTGACGGGTGAAGAGAGGCTCTCCCCTGAAAAAGCTACTTTGCTTGGCGCAGTGAGAGTTATTCCGCAAGAATATCCCAACATTGGCTGTCGAAGTATTGACATTAATTTACCTGAAGCGAGTAGTTGGCAAGCGGAGAAGCTCATAGAAGATCTGTTGGTAGAGGTCAGGCTTGATTCCTCAGAGAAAGTGATTGCCTACCGGGGTGCTCATCGCTGGGTGCCCACCTTTGAGCCGGTGCGATTGGATAGGGCCTTTGGCGAAATTCCACCGCTAAAGCAGGGGGGAGTTTATCTAATTACCGGAGGCTTAGGAACCATTGGTTTGTCTCTAGCTTCATATTTAGCGAAAGCTGTTCAATCCAAACTAATTCTGACGGGGCGTTCGACTTTTCCTGCAAAGGATAAGTGGGATGAGTGGCTAACCAACCATGATCGTGATGATGAAATTAGTCGTAAAATTAGCCAGCTAAGGGACTTGGAAGAACTAGGGGCTGAGGTTTTGGTAGCGCAGGTGGATGTCGCAAACCTTGATGCCATGCAGCAGATGATGGCAAAGGCTCAAGAGCAGTTTGGTCCGATTAATGGAGTCGTTCATGCTGCAGGGATTTTGGGAGATGGTCTTATTAGCTTCAAGACACGTGAGGATGCGGAGGGTGTTCTAGCGCCTAAGGTCAAAGGTACATTAGTGCTCGATGCCCTTTTGAAGGAAGTTGAATTAGATTTCCTGATTCTTTGCTCATCGCGTTCTGCAATTGATCCTCTTGTGGGACAGATTAGCTATTCCTCGGCTAACAACTTTCTTGATGCGTTTGCTCACTATAAGACTGCTGTAGATGGAACATTGACTACCTCTATTAATTGGTGGTCCAGTTGGCAGGGGAGTGGGATGGCAGTAGAAGCAGCGAAAAAACTAGCTCGAAGCCAAAATGTTTCGCAACCTCAATCAAAATCGGTTACGAACCCTTTATTTGACCGATGCTTAATCGAGGGATCAAAGGAAATATATGTATCTATTCTAAGTGTAGAAAAACACTGGTTTTTAGATGAACATCGAATCAGAGGGAAGGCGACACTCCCAGGAACTGCTTATCTAGAAATGGCTTGGGCTGCTTGTGAAAGCCACATTGGAAAAGGGACACTCGAAATCCAAGATGTGACTCTCCTAAGGCCTCTGGTATTGGAAGACACAGAAGAAAAGGAAGTTCGTACGCTCTTACAAAAACAAGAGAATAGTTTCGACTTTCTGATTATTAGCCGATTAAACTCTGATGCTGATCAATGGATTGAACATGCCACGGGCAAAATAGTCTTAACAGAAGCAAAACCTCCTGAAAAACGAAATCTTCAGGAAATTGAGGAAAGCTTTAGCCAGGAGAAAGTAATCGCATCCAGACAAAGATATGATTCCTCAGAAGAATTCTCTGAATTTGGAGAAAGATGGGATAATTTACAACGAATAAAGTCAGGAAACAATAAAGGGTTGGCTAGGCTAGAATTGCCTGATATTTTTATTAGTGACCTTGATTTACATAAGCTACATCCGGCATTATTAGATCGCGCTACTAGTTTCCCGGTGCTCAATAGTGGAGATTGTTATTTACCATTTTCATATAAGAGATTGAAGATAAAGGGGACTCTTCCATCTAAGATATATAGCTACGTTAGAGCGGTTGAAAGTAGTCAGCCTCAAGCGGAAGTCCTAAGCTTCAACGTTACCATCATGGATGATCAGGGAACCGATTTGCTTGAGATTGAAGAATATGTCCTGAGAAAGGTAAGCCTGGAAAGAGCTGATGCAACTATTGCTAAGCAGTCTAGTATCCAAAGTAAAGGTACGCGCCCTGCCTCAGAAAGCGAGAATTTTCACTTGCACATTTCTTCCCCTGGCATGCTAGAGACACTGACATTTCGCCCTGATGTTCGTCAGAAGCCTGGTGCAGGTGAAATTGAAATTGAGGTCAGTGCTACTGGTCTCAATTTCAAAGAAGTGCTTTTTGCACTGGGCTTAATTCCTGCTTCCTCTGATTTTAAGCTTGGACTTGAGTGTGCTGGCAAAATTGTTGCCATAGGAGAAGGTGTTGAGGGGTTTGAAGTTGGAGATGAGGTGATTGCCTTTGGTTCTGCATGCTTTAGCCGATTTATTACGACTCCTGCTAAGTTAGTTGTCTTAAAGCCAAAGAATCTCAGTTTGCAGGAGGCAGCAACAATTCCAATCGCATTTACGACTGCTTACTATGCCTTAATCAAAATGGGTAGGCTTTGCCAAGGTGAAAAAGTTTTGATCCATGCCGCCAGTGGTGGTGTTGGGATGGCTGCTGTACAAATAGCCAAATGGGTAGGGGCTCAAATTTATGCTACAGCTGGCAACCCAGAAAAACGTCAATTCTTGCATTCATTAGGTATTGAAAATGTTATGGACTCCCGGTCTGTTGCTTTTGCTGATGAAGTCATGAAGTACACTAACGGTAGGGGAGTGGATGTGGTTTTGAATTCATTAAGTGGAGAATTTATACCAAAGGGCCTCTCAGTTCTGGCACGCTATGGACGCTTCCTTGAACTCGGTTTGCGAGATATCCTTAGTCATAGCCAATTAGACTTGAGTGTTTTTGAGAAACGCTTATCATTCTTTGCGATTCAGGCAGACTTGGAACTACCTGACTTTAGCTCCTTATGGCGAGAGGTCGTGCTTCACTTCCAAGCAGGTGATTTTGCTCCCCTTCCCCATCGAGTATTTTCAATAACGGAAATAGTTGATGCCTTTAAATACATGGCTGAAGCCAAGCATATTGGCAAGATTGTGGTTTCTCTAGAGGACAAAGAGATAAGAGAAACCTTGCTGTTTGCAGATAGTTCTGTAGGTCATGGAGTTGAAAAGACTCTCGCTATCGCTGTGCCAGCTCATCAGCCTTCTGCTGTTTTGGTATCTGCTTCTAACTGGCTTGAAAAGCCTGCCGTATCTAATAGCGCCTCCCAAATGGACTTTCTTAAAGATGGATTGTCACCCTCGGAAGGCATAGAAGCATTTAAGCGAATTTTGGGGGGTAAATTAGCTCAGGCCTTGGTATCGACTACTGATTTACTAGCTGAAGTTAGGCCTAGTAATCGTCAAAAGAAGAATCAGTTAGAGACGATAGACAAGCTTAAGTTAGGTTTATCGACACAATCGGTACATTCACGGCCTGAGCTGAATAATGCCTACGTTCCCCCCAGAAATGAAATTGAAAAAGGACTTACCGATATTTGGCAAGACGTTCTTGGCATAAATCAGATAGGGATTTCCGATAATTTCTTTGAACTCGGTGGTGATTCGCTCTTGATAGTTCAGGTGCGCAGCAAACTGCAAGAAATGTTCAAAAGAGATTTTTCAACAACTGATTTATTTCAATATCCGACCATAAGCGACTTGACAAAATATATAGGCCAAGAGCAAGTCGAGAAACCTACTTTTCAGAAAGCTCATGACCGTGCCAAGCGGCAACAGGAAGCTATGGAAGAGGAAATCCGATTGATCAGGCAAAGGAGAGAGGGACGTGGATAATCAGGCAATTTCTAGTTCCTTGAAAGGTATCGCTATTATTGGCATGGCGGGCCGTTTCCCAGGGGCAAATACCGTTGACCATTTTTGGCAGAACCTTTGCAACGGTGTTGAATCTATTTCATTTTTTACAGACGAAGAGTTGTTTGCTTCTCAAGTGGACCCTTCTTTGTTGCGTTGTCAAAACTACATAAAAGCTGGTTCTCTGTTAGATGATGTTGAGCTGTTTGATGCTCAATTCTTTGGCTTTTCTGCTCGTGAAGCTGAGGTGATGGATCCCCAGCACCGCCTTTTTTTGGAATGTGCTTGGGAAGCTCTTGAAAGTGCCGGCTATGCTTGTGAATCACATAAAGGGCTAACGGGTGTTTATGCGGGAGGTAGCTTAAGTAGCTACTTACTTAATAACCTGAGTTCAAACCCTCACCTGTTTAAATCTCTGGCCAAGGAAGTGGTTTTGATTGGTAACGATAAAGACTACATTCCTACACGGGTTTCTTACAAACTTAATTTGAATGGCCCAAGTTTTAATGTGAGCACGGCTTGTTCTACATCACTAGTAGCGGTGCATTTGGCATGTCGAGGATTGCTCAGTTACGAGTGCGATTTAGCGCTTTCTGGGGGCATTTCGATAGAGGTTCCACAAAAAGCTGGCTATTTGTATCAAGAAGGAGGAATTACTTCCCCCGATGGTCATTGTCGCGCCTTTGATGCTGATGCTCGAGGAACCGTTTTTGGCAATGGGGTGGGCATTGTGGTTCTCAAGAGATTAGAGGACGCTCTGGCAGATGGTGACTACATTCACGCAGTCATCAAAGGTTCAGCCATTAACAACGACGGTTCTTCGAAAGTAGGGTATACGGCTCCCAGTGTGGATGGTCAAGCAGCTGTGATTGCTGAAAGTCAGGCCATTGCAAGATTTAATCCCGAAACGATTACTTATATCGAAACCCACGGAACTGGCACAGCATTGGGTGATCCTATCGAAATAAGGGCGCTGGAAAAAGTATTTCAAGCTAGCACTCAGAAGAAGAATTTCTGTGGTGTTGGCTCGGTCAAACCTAACATTGGACATCTTAATTCAGCCGCGGGTGTCACGGGTTTAATCAAGACGGTCTTAGCTCTAAAACATCAGTTGATACCGCCGAGCCTGAACTTTGAGACCCCCAATCCTGAGATTGATTTTGCAAATAGCCCTTTCTACGTCAACACGGAGCTCTCGTCTTGGGAAACGAATGGTACGCCCCGACGTGCCGGTGTGAGTTCGTTTGGGATTGGTGGAACGAATGCGCATGTGGTGCTAGAAGAAGCCCCTGCCATTGAAGCATCGGGGCCATCACGTCCATTTCAGCTGTTGTTACTGTCCGCTAAAACGAGTTCAGCATTGGAAACAGCGACGACTAATTTGTCTCAATTTCTGCAGGGTGAGATGCCCCTAGCGGATGTGGCGTATACCCTCAGTCTAGGACGTAGGGCGTTCCCCTATCGCCGTGCGGTGATATGCCAGGATATTGAGCAGGCTCAGAATGGCCTCAATGGGTTAGCCCCGGACCAGGTCTGGACTCAATTTGAAGAGCCAAGGGAACGTCCAATCGTGTTTATGTTCTCGGGTCAGGGCGCACAATATGTGAATATGGCCCAGGAGCTCTATCAGCATGAGGCCACGTTTAGGGAGCACGTGGATTTCTGCTGTGAGCACCTGAAAGCTCATATGGGATTGGATTTGCGTCAAGTTCTCTATCCCTGCGATGAGGAATTGTTATCAGCAACTGAGCAGTTGCAACAGACAGCGATTACCCAATCGGCGTTGTTTGTCGTTGAGTATGCATTAGCCCAATTATGGATGTCTTGGGGAGTGCATCCGCACGCCCTGATTGGTCACAGTATCGGAGAATATGTGGCGGCTACGGTATCCGGTGTTATGTCTTTAGAGGATGCCTTGGCCTTAGTATCGGCGCGCGGAAAGCTGATGCAGGGGTTGCCCTCAGGGAGTATGCTGTCGGTGCCTTTGTCGGAGCAAGAGGTCAGTGGTTTACTGGGGCCATCGGTTTCGCTAGCAGCGATTAACGGTCCTTCGGCATGCGTTATTTCAGGGCCCACAGCCGCAATTGAGGCGTTGCAAAATCAGTTAGCCACCCAAGGTATTGAAACTCGGCGTCTGCGTACGTCTCATGCGTTCCATTCAGAGATGATGGAGCCGATTTTAGAGACGTTTGAACAACAGTTTCGAGGAGTCAGGTTGAAGGCACCAAACATTCCATATCTTTCGAATGTCACGGGAACGTGGATTACGGCTCAGGAGGCAACGTCTGCGTCATATTGGGTGTCTCATCTCAGACAGACGGTACGTTGGGCCTCTGGTGTAGCAGAATTGATGAAAGAACCGGCTCAGATATTGCTAGAGGTAGGGCCAGGTCGAACGTTAACGACATTAGCTAAGCGTCATCCAGCGAAAGCGTCTGAGCAGTTGGTTCTGTCTTCTATTAGACATCCGCAGGAAGTGGGGTCGGATGTCGCGTTTTTATTGAAGGGATTAGGTCAGCTTTGGTTGTCAGGAGTTGAGGTAGATTGGTGTGGGTTTTATGGACATGAGCGTCGTCATCGCTTACCCTTGCCGACGTATCCCTTTGAACGCCAGCGTTACTGGATTGAGCCTCCAACCCAATTAATTGAGGGGTATAGCCCCTTACTAACCGCGCCAGAACTGTGGAAATTACTGGTTCAGGCTGCCCAGCATCAGTCGATTGCGGGAACGGCAGAGTTCGATGAGCAGGCTTATTTAGAAAATCGACCCAGCCTAGAAGCTTTGTGCCTTGCTTATATGAATCGAGCGCTTAGACAATTAGGTGCTTTTGAAGAAGATACTCAGAAATATTCAATTGAGTCTCTTTGTGAGCAGTTTCAGATTAATGCTCGCTACCGGCAACTGTTGTCTCGATGGCTGCACGTATTGGTAGAACATGGTCACTTACAGAAAGATGGGGAGTTATTTGGCAATCTTGCGCCCTGTTTAACAGGTTCTGTCAATGATTTCTTAAAGGAAGTTAGGCTTAGATGGGCAGATGTACCGACAGCGATCGATTTAGTAGAGCGCTGTGGTAAAAATCTCGCGTCTGTCCTTAGAGGTCAGAAAGAGCCTTTGGAATTTTTTCAGGATCTTATATATGCTCCTGACGATTTTGGGGATGCCAGCATAGTATGGCCTTGGCATACCTATTACAACAGCATATTGCGGGTAATTGTTAAGCAAATCACAGACTCATTGCCCCAATTAACAAACTTGAGAGTTTTGGAAATTGGGGGGGGGCAAGGTTTAGCTACTCGAGAATTACTCCCGTTATTACCGTCTAAACAAACAAACTATACGTTTACTGATGTCGGCGGCTATTTCTTAAGCAGTGGTGAAAAGAAGTTTGGTACCTATCCGTTCATTGACTATCGTTTCTTAGACATTGAGCAGCCTCCCAGTCAACAGGGATATGAAAATCACAGTTTTGATGTGGTAATAGCAGCTAATGTACTGCATGCAACCAAGAACATAGACGCAACTCTCCACCATGTTCGCTCTTTGCTAGCACCTAATGGCCTATTGCTGATCTTGGAGATCACTGAAGCAGCCCTAGACTTTGATGTTACTTGGGGTCTGTTGATGAATCCGCTAGAGGATGAAGAACGTAGCATAGGTAATCCATTTTTATCCAAGCAGCAGTGGCGGGAAGCGCTTTTGCGTCATGGTTTTGTTGAAGTGGCTGCTTTTCCTGAAAGCGAATCTTTGGGACAGCATATTCTAGTGGCTCAGGCATCAATGCCTGACACGTTAACGACTTCAGCAGCATTTACCGTACCCCTTGAGTATAAAAATGAACCCACTTCTCAAGCCTTATTAAACAAGAATCCGGACATGGCTGAGTGGTTCTACATTCCCTCATGGAAGCGCTCTACAGCTCCATTACCGTTCCGAGCAAAAGAGCAGACGCGTCAGCCGGAATGTTGGTTAGTGTTTGTTGATAAGTGTGGGTTAGGAGCACAGATTCTTGAACGACTAGAGCTTGAGGGCCATGACGTCATTACGGTCGGAATTGGGGAGAAATTTAGCAGCAATCAGGTAGAGCAAAGCCAACGAACGTATACGATTAATCCTCAACAAAGGGATGACTATAGTGCTCTGCTCGAAGAACTGCTTGCCCTTGGTTTAAAACCCACTAAAGTTCTTCATCTTTGGAATGTTACATCGCAGGAGAGAACTGAATCAAAGCTGGCAGTGATTGATCAAGTTCAATCAAAAGGATTCTACTCTCTACTTTTTCTAGTGCAGGCTCTTACAAACCAGAATCTGGCTGATGAGTTGCAGGTTACCATTATTTCTAACGACCTACAGTCAGTAACGGGTGAAGAGAAACTCTCTCCCGAAAAAGCCACTTTGTTAGGAGCAGTTAGAGTTATTCCGCTAGAGTATCCCAACATCCATTGTCGTAGCATTGACGTTCTGCTTCCTGAAAGCGGATGTTGGCATATGGAAAACCTTGTAGAGAATCTATTAGCGGAGTTTAGTGTCAATACGACTGAACCGATAATTGCCTATCGCGGCATGCATCGCTGGGCTCTGACTATTGAGCAAGCGCGTTTAGATGAGACTTTTGAGGGAACCTCAAGATTAAGAGAGGGAGGAGTTTATCTCATTACAGGTGGATTGGGAACCATTGGGCTTGCCCTGGCTTTATACTTAGCTCAGACTGTGCAAGCCAGATTGGTGCTCACAGGTCGTTCAGCATTTCCGGCAAAAGATAAATGGGATGAGTGGTTAAACAGTCATGAACTCGACGATGAGATCAGTGATAAGATTGGCCGGTTGAAGAAGTTGGAAGAGCTTGGAGCTGAGGTTCTGATTGCTGAAGCAGATGTGGCTGATCTCGAAGCGATGCAACAAGTGATTGCTCAAACTCAGGAGCGATTTGGCCAGATTAATGGTGTTATCCATGCCGCTGGTATTCTCGGTGATGGAGTTATTGGGCGTAAGGCACGTGAGGATGCAGAAAGTGTTTTATTGCCTAAGGTACAGGGCACATTGGTGCTTGATGAAGTTTTGAAGACGTTTGAGTTAGATTTTTGGATTCTTTGTTCATCGCGTGCTTCAGTTACTCCCTTAGCCGGGCAGATGAGTTATTCTTCTGCCAACAATTTTCTGGATGTATTTGCTCATTATAAAACTTTCAAAGATGGAACGCCCGCAATATCTATTAACTGGGGTAGTTGGCTAGGAAGTGGAATGGCGGTGGAGGCAGCGAAAAAGTTAGCTGGAACCCAACTGTCCCAAACAGATGATCATGACTGGTATAAAGATCCTGCTGGACCCATTAGTAAATTCAAGGTGGACTTTCTTAAGGATGGGGTATCTATCTCAGAAGGTATAGAGGTATTTAAGCGAATCTTGGGAGGCAACCTATCTCAAGTTATTGTATCGGCAAGTGATTTGATAGCTCAAATCAACGATGACAATATTTATCCCACACTAAGCAAGATAGAGGCTTTAGAGGAGCCTAGTTCAGGTCTATCAAGACATCCACGACCTGAACTAAACAGTGCTTATGTTGCTCCTAGAAATGATACTGAGAAAAATCTGACTGACATTTGGCAAGAGGTTCTTGGCATAGGGCAGATAGGAATTTACGACAACTTTTTTGAGTTGGGAGGTGATTCTCTTTTAGCAACGCAGGTTATATCTCGAGCAAACAAGGCATTCCATGCAGAATTGTCTGTAAATAGTGTATTTGAAACACCCACGGTGGCTGATATATCTGAGCAAATTAAGAATATGCGTTTGACGACTCAAAAACAGCCAAATTTTGTTGATTTCACTGCGGCTAAACGAGATGAGGGAGTATTATGAAGCACATTGAAGAACTCTTGTCTTATTTCCAAAGCCTAGATGTAAGATTCTGGGTTGATGATGGGAAGCTGCATTATAGTGCTCCTGAAGGAACGCTTACACCAGTGCTGAAGACCCAGCTGCAAGAGCACAAATCAGCGATCATTGAGTTTCTTAAAAGCACTGATCTTGCTTTGAATTCCAACACTCCATGTATCTTGCCTGCATCAAGGAATGCAAACTTACCCTTGTCCTTTACCCAGCAAGGGCTATGGTTTCTCCAGCAATTGGAACTCAATAATCCTTTTTATAATGAAAATCTAGCTATACGGCTGACGGGCATTCTTGATTTTGTCGCAATGGAACAGAGTCTCAACGAGATTGTGCGACGTCACGAAATTTTGCGTACTACTTTCAAGTTAGTAGATGGACAGCCAGTTCAAATTATTGCTCCGAATCTTACCTTGACACTGCCGGTGATCGATCTATGTCAGTTGTCTGAAGCTGATCAAAAGGAGAAAGTCAAGCGGTTAGCAACTGAGGACATTCAAGGTTTCTTCGATTTAGCTCAAGGGCCTCTAATGCGTTGTACATTGCTGCAGCTACGCGATCAGGAGCATATTTTACTATTCACAATACATCATATTATTTTTGATGGTTGGTCAGGAGGAGTTATTATTCGTGAATTGTCAACCCTTTATCAAGCCTTATCTGCTGGAAAATCGGTGTTACTGCCTGAGCTACCCATTCAATATGCGGACTTTGCAGTTTGGCAGCGACAGCAGTTACAGGGAGAAAATATAAAGCTTCAGCTCTCTTATTGGAAGCAGCAGTTAGAGAATTCTCCACCTCTGCTGCAGCTTCCTACAGATCGACCACGACCACCCATTCAAACTTATCGAGGGGCGAGACAATCCTTCGTGTTGCCCAAGAGTTTGACCAAAGTGCTTAAAGCACTCTCTCAGAAAGCAGGCTCTACACTGTTTATGACGTTGTTGTCAGCGTTTAAGGTCCTACTCTATCGATACTCTGGGCAAGAAGATATTGTAGTGGGTTCGGCCATTGCCAACCGTAACCAAGTTGAAGTTGAAAAACTGGTTGGTTTTTTTGTTAATACTCTGGTGTTACGAACCGATGTTTCAGGCAACCCTACTTTTGAAGAACTCTTAGATAGAGTACGTAAGGTAATGATGGGGGCCTACGCCAACCAAGATCTACCCTTTGAAAGGTTGGTAGAAGAACTGCAGCCAGAGCGAGATGCTGATCGTAATCCGTTGTATCAGGTGTCGTTTGACTTCCAAAATACTCCGAAGGTGGGGTTTGAGCTGCCTGGTTTAACCATAGCTCCCTTTGAGATTGAACGTACCAGAGCTTTGCTTGATTTAGGTTTAGATATTACAGAGACTGATTCAAAACTTGAGTGTTTTTGGGAGTACAACACTGATTTATTTGAATGGTCTACTGTTAAGCGCATGGCTGGGCATTTCCAAACGTTGCTTGAAGCGATCGCAACTAATCCGCAACAGCGAGTTTCCGAGTTGCCTCTACTCAGAGAATCAGAGCAGTATCAGCTATTGGTGGAATGGAATCAAACCCAATTAGATTATCCCAAAGAGAGCTGTATTCATGAGCTGTTTGAAGCGCAGGTGGAGCAAACACCTAATGCGATCGCATTAGTCTTTGAGGAACAAAAACTTACTTATGCAGAATTAAACCGGCGAGCCAACCAGGTTGCACACTACCTCAAAAAACAGAAGGTTCAACCAGAGGTACTCGTCGGTATCTGTGTAGAACGCTCTCTAGAGATGGTGATAGGTTTATTGGGGATTCTCAAGGCTGGTGGAGCCTATGTGCCCTTAGATCCCGCCTATCCTGCCGAGCGCTTAACGTATATGTTGTCAGATTCCCAGGTCTCGGTTTTATTGACAACAAGGCAGCTGAGGCAACACCTTCCTGAGCATCCCGCAACTGTGATTGAGTTAGATACCGACTGGGGCCTCATTGCTGAAGAAGACGATATAAATCCTGTCGCGGCAGGCAGTGCCGAGACGTTAGCTTACGTGATTTATACCTCCGGCTCCACAGGAAATCCGAAGGGAGTGTTAGTTACCCACCAGGGATTATGTAACCTAGCCCAGGAACCAAGTCGCTTCAATGTTCAACCAGGTAGCCGCGTTCTGCAATTTGCTTCTTTAAATTTTGATGCTTCAATCTGGGAAATTATGATGGCTTTGGGGTCAGGAGCAACCCTGTATTTAGGAACGCCAATTTCACTACTCCCAGGCCCTGCTTTAATGCAGCTATTGCGTATCCAGGAAATCACTCATGTGACTCTTCCACCGACAGCATTGGCTGCGTTGCCGAGAGAAGAGCTGCCAGCGTTGCAAACTATTATCGTTGCTGGAGAAAGTTGTTCAGCGGAATTGGTTGCAGCATGGTCTCAGAATCGTCAATTTTTCAATGCCTATGGGCCATCTGAATCTACCGTATGTGCCACTTTTTATGAATGTAAAGATGTGAGCCGAGTCATCCCGATTGGTCGTCCGATTGCGAACACTCAAATTTATCTTCTAGATGGTGAGGGTCAGCCAGTACCTATTGGTGTATCGGGAGAACTGTATATTGGTGGTGTGGGTCTTGCTCGTGGTTATCTCAATCGTCCGGAGTTAACGGCTCAAAAATTCATATCCAATCCGTTTAGTCATTCAAAGTTCAAAGTTCGAAGTTCAAAATTATATCGAACCGGGGATTTGGCAAAATATTTACCTGATGGGAACATTGAGTTTCTGGGTCGCATTGACCATCAAGTGAAGGTTCGCAGTTTCCGCGTAGAACTTGGAGAAATCGAAGCTGCTTTATTGCAACACCCAGGAGTAAGTAAGGCCGTAGTTCTTGTCTGGGAAGATCATCCAGGTGATAAGCGAATAGTGGCATATCTAGTTTTGAACCAAAACTATGGTTTCAATAGTGATCAACTACAAACCTTCCTGAAGGAAAAGCTACCTAACTATATGATTCCTTCGGCTTTCGTAGTGCTGGATGCTATCCCTCTTATGCCTAATGGAAAGGTTGATCGAGATGCCTTACCAGTACCAGAAGGTCGTCCACAATTGGAAGAGGCTTATGTGATGCCTCAAACTGAGGCAGAAAGAGTTATTGCTGCTGTTTGGCAAGATCTCCTTAAGCTAGAGAAAGTAGGAATTAATGACAATTTCTTTAGCATGGGAGGGCATTCCTTACTTCTTGTTAGGGTTCAAACAAAATTAAATGAAGTTCTTGATACGGAAATACCAATAGTTGAACTCTTCAAATATCCAACTATAAAGGAACTGGCACAATATCTGGCTCGTAAAGGTGACTTTGAAAAAATTCAAAAGCTTCATTCTAAACGTATACATGATCGTGCAAGCAGACAAAAAGAAGCCATAAAAAAACAGAGACAACGGCTTAGGCAACAAGGGAGGAAGGCCAATGGATAGTTGGGAAAAGGAAGATTCTTTAGAATCTGTAGCCATAATTGGCATGGTTGGTCGCTTTCCTGGAGCCAAAAATATTGATGAGTTTTGGCAAAATTTACATGACGGCGTAGAGTCTATTGCTTTCTTCACGGATGAGGAGTTGGTAGCTGAAGGGATAGATTCAGCCGAGTTGAAGAATCCTAACTATGTTAAAGCAGCAAGCGTCTTATCTGATACTGAGCTGTTTGACGCCTCATTTTTTGGCTTTACACCTCATGAAGCTGAAATTACTGACCCCCAACATCGCTTCTTTTTAGAATCTGCTTGGCAGGCTTTAGAAAACGCTGGTTATGACTCTCAAACATATCAGGGTCGAATTGGTATCTATGCTGGTGCAGGATTCAGTGGCTATTTGTTGCAAAATCTGAATTCAAGCTCTGAGACCTCAGATTTTTCAGATATCTATCGATTACTAATTGGCAATGATAAAGACTTTGTTTCAACAAGAGTTTCTTTCCAACTAAATCTCACCGGGCCAAGCGTTAATGTTAATACGGCTTGTTCGACCTCTTTAGTAGCCGTTCAAATGGGCTGCCAGAGTTTGCTAAGTTATCAGTCTGATATGGTTCTGGCGGGAGGCGTGTCGATCCACTCACCGCAAAAGGCAGGATATTTGTACCAAGAAGGCATGATTCTGTCTCCTGATGGACACTGCCGGGCTTTTGACGCTCAAGCTCAGGGAACAGTTGGTGGTAGCGGGGTGGGCATTGTGGTTCTCAAGAGATTAGAGGACGCTCTGACCGATTGTGACTACATTCATGCAGTTATCAAAGGTTCAGCCATTAACAACGACGGTTCTTCAAAGGTGGGATACACGGCTCCCAGTGTGGATGGTCAAGCAGCCGTGATCCTAGAGGCTCAGGCCCTAGCTGGCATAGACCCTGAAACCGTCACTTACGTGGAGACTCATGGTACCGGAACTCCTTTGGGAGATCCCATTGAAATTGCCGCACTTAGACAGGCCTATTCTGCCAGCACCCAGAAACAAGGCTTTTGTGCTATTGGTTCGGTCAAGACCAATGTTGGGCACTTAGATTCAGCCGCGGGTGTCACAGGTTTAATCAAGACGGTCTTAGCCCTAAAACATCAGTTGATACCGCCGAGCCTGAACTTTGAGACCCCCAATCCTGAGATTGATTTTGCAAATAGCCCTTTCTATGTCAACACGGAGCTCTCGTCTTGGGAAACGAATGGTACGCCCCGACGTGCCGGTGTGAGTTCGTTTGGGATTGGTGGAACGAATGCGCATGTGGTGCTAGAAGAAGCCCCTGCCATTGAAGCATCCGGGCCATCACGTCCATTTCAGCTGTTGTTACTGTCCGCTAAAACGAGTTCAGCATTGGAAACAGCGACGACTAATTTGTCTCAATTTCTGCAGGGTGAGATGCCCCTAGCGGATGTGGCGTATACCCTCAGTCTAGGACGTAGGGCGTTCCCCTATCGCCGTGCGGTGATATGCCAGGATATTGAGCAGGCCCAGAGTGCCCTCAATAGGTTAGCCCCGGACCAGGTCTGGACTCAATTTGAAGAGCCAAGGGAACGTCCAATCGTGTTTATGTTCTCGGGTCAGGGCGCACAATATGTGAATATGGCCCAGGAGCTCTATCAGCATGAGGCCACGTTTAGGGAGCACGTGGATTTCTGCTGTGAGCACCTGAAAGCTCATATGGGATTGGATTTGCGTCAAGTTCTCTATCCCTGCGATGAGGAATTGTTATCAGCAACTGAGCAGTTGCAACAGACAGCGATTACCCAATCGGCGTTGTTTGTCGTTGAGTATGCATTAGCCCAATTATGGATGTCTTGGGGAGTGCATCCGCACGCCCTGATTGGTCACAGTATCGGAGAATATGTGGCGGCTACGGTATCCGGTGTTATGTCTTTAGAGGATGCCTTGGCCTTAGTATCGGCGCGCGGAAAGCTGATGCAGGGGTTGCCCTCAGGGAGTATGCTGTCGGTGCCTTTGTCGGAGCAAGAGGTCAGTGGTTTACTGGGGCCATCGGTTTCGCTAGCAGCGATTAACGGTCCTTCGGCATGCGTTATTTCAGGGCCCACAGCCGCAATTGAGGCGTTGCAAAATCAGTTAGCCACCCAAGGTATTGAAACTCGGCGTCTGCGTACGTCTCATGCGTTCCATTCAGAGATGATGGAGCCGATTTTAGAGACGTTTGAACAACAGTTTCGAGGAGTCAGGTTGAAGGCACCAAACATTCCATATCTTTCGAATGTCACGGGAACGTGGATTACGGCTCAGGAGGCAACGTCTGCGTCATATTGGGTGTCTCATCTCAGACAGACGGTACGTTGGGCCTCTGGTGTAGCAGAATTGATGAAAGAACCGGCTCAGATATTGCTAGAGGTAGGGCCAGGTCGAACGTTAACGACATTAGCTAAGCGTCATCCAGCGAAAGCGTCTGAGCAGTTGGTTCTGTCTTCTATTAGACATCCGCAGGAAGTGGGGTCGGATGTCGCGTTTTTATTGAAGGGATTAGGTCAGCTTTGGTTGTCGGGAGTTGAGGTAGATTGGTATGCATTTTATGGACATGAGCGTCGTCATCGCTTACCCTTGCCGACGTATCCCTTTGAACGTCAGCGTTACTGGATTGAGCCGACAAAATTAAAAGAAACAGCAAGGGCGAAGCATAAAGAAACTGGCAAACGTTCAGATATTGCTCAATGGTTTTATGTTCCCTCTTGGAAGCGACTCCCCCTGCCAGCCAAGCAACTAGAGAAAACACTGAATAATGTTTTAGTGTTTATAGATGAGTTTGGTTTTGGGAAAAAATTAGCTGACCAATTGATACAGCTCGGACAAAATGTCATTTGTGTCAAAATTGGAAACTCGTTTGCAGAGCTGAATGAAAGAGTCTATACGTTAAACCCTCAACAGCTTGATGACTATAACACTCTATTTAATAAGCTTAATACAATAGGATTCTTCCCAGATATTGTTGCTCATTTATGGAGTGTGACATCAAATAATCATTCAGAATTGACACTGGATAAACTTGATCATTCTCAAGATTTAGGGCTCCACAGCCTGATCTTTATAGCTCAAGCATTAGGTAAGCGTAGCTCAGCAGATGAACTTAAAATTGTTGTTGTTTCAAACAACTTACAAGATGTCACAGGGGATGAGGTCATCGCTCCTGAAAAGGCTACCTTACTTGGCGCTATAAAAACCATTCCCCTAGAGTATCCCAATGTTTACTGTCGTAGTGTAGATGTAGCTATCCCTGGTGATGATACAAACTTTCTCACAGGCTGTAATGATCAGCTGATAGATCAACTTCTAGGTGAATTGACAGTTAGCTCTCCTGATATTGTAATTGCATATCGTGGGCTTTCTCGTTGGGGGAAAACATTTGAGAAAATTCAACTAGATCACTCTATGGAGGCCAAAAGTCAATTAAAAGAAGAGGGGGTCTATCTAATTACGGGTGGGTTTGGTGGAATGGGTTTCACCGTAGCCCAATATTTGGCTGAAACTGTCAAAGCAAAGATAGTCTTGCTAGGGCGCTCTTCATTTATTCCTAGAGAAAAATGGGAAGACTGGCTGGCCAATCATGATGAAGCAGATCCGATTTGCAGCAAAATTAGAAAAGTTAAATCTCTTGAAAAATTAGGAGGAGAGGTTTTAGTCATTAGTGCAGATGTAGCAGATAGCCAACAGATGGAAAAGGCTCTAACGGACGTCAAGGAATACTTTGGCAGCGTTAATGGTGTTTTTCATACTGCTGGAGTGGCAGATTATGAAGGAATTATTCAAAATAGAACAAAGCAAATGACAGAAGGTGTTTTAGCACCTAAAGTCAAGGGCACTTTGGTACTTGATCGACTGTTGAATGATATCAAGCTCGACTTCTTTGTTCTATTTTCCTCATTGGGAAATGTCTTATATCAGCTGAAGTTTGGACAGGTGGGATACAGTGCTGCAAATGAATTTTTAGATTCGTTTACATACTATAAAAAAAACCATAGCGCATTCACAGTTGCTATCAATTGGGATGATTGGGAAGAAGTCGGCATGACAGTTGAAGCAATAAAAAATAGGAAACGCAATATTTATCAAGAAAAAATTTCCGACTCCTTTATGTCTAACGCTTCTAGTCTTTCTCCATCTGAGGGTATAGAGGTTTTACAGCGTATTTTAGGAAGTTCCTTGCCTTCGCTCAATCAAATTGTTATATCAACCCGTGATTTACCTAAGGCTGTAGAAACAATATCTGAAACTGTAGAAATAATATCTGAAACTATAGAAGCGATATCAAAATATCCACGACCTGAGCTAAGGAATAATTATGTGGCTCCTAGAAACGAGACTGAACGAAGGGTTGCTGATGTTTGGCAAAGCATTCTGAGGATAGAGCAAATAGGAATCTATGATGATTTTTTTGATTTGGGTGGTGATTCTCTGATAGGACTTCAGCTGATTTCTAAACTTAAGCAAGAATTTCAGGTGGAAATGTCTATTAATTCTCTTTTTCAGGCACCCTCTGTATCTCAAATGGCTTTAGTATTAGAGGAAATTATTGTAGGGGAGTTAGAGAAATTAACTGAGGATGAAGCTGAGAAGCTTATGGCAGTTATTGATCATCAGTGACGAATATCTGGAAGTATTGTCGAATAATACGATTAAGAATGGCTAGTAGTAATTAGAACTCTTAACTACCACAGCCTAATAAGAGTTTAATCTATGAGCTTGAATAGAAAGATGAATACAAGTAAGGAAGAAATATTAGCGAGAGCTGCTAAGCTTTCACCTACAAAAAAAGCGCTTCTAGAAAAGCGCTTACGAGGTGAAGCTGAATCAAGTTCTAGGTCAAGTATTGTTGTTCGACGTTTCAGCGTAGCTCCTCTACCCCTATCCTTTGGTCAGCAACGGCTGTGGTTCCTTCAAAGGTTGGAACCAGATAACTCTTTTTATAATGAACACTTTGCCATACGGCTGATAGGTTTACTCGATGTAGCAGCGTTGGAGAAGAGTCTTAACGAGGTTGTAAAACGCCACGAAGTGTTACGAACTACCTTCGAGATGTTCGAAGGGCAACCTGTTCAAATCATTGCCCCCAGCCAGACCTTTGCACTACCAGTCATAGATTTGCTCCAGTTACCAGAGGCTCAGCAGATCAAAGAAGTCCAGAAGTTGTCACTTGAGCAGAGTCAACGATCGTTTGATTTGGTTCAAGGCCCCCTGCTGCGATGTTCACTGTTGGCACTAAGTGAGCGCAACCATGTATTGCTATTTACGATGCATCACATCGTTTATGATGGCTGGTCAGGGAGTATATTTACTCACGAATTGTCATCGTTTTACCAAGCTTTCTCTATTGGAAAATCGGCTTTGTTGCCTGAATTGCCGATCCAATATGCGGACTTTGCGATTTGGCAGCGACATGAGTCTCAAGAAGCAAAGCTAGCATCTCAGCTGTCCTATTGGAAGCAGCACCTGAAAAATGCACCACCCCTGCTACAGCTCCCTACGGATCGACCAAGGCCATTAATTCCAAGCTATCGAGGTGCAAGGCAATCATTCCTGTTACCCAAGGAAATAACTGATGCGCTTAAGGCAATCGGCAGGAAAGTTGAGGCTACTCTGTTCATGACCCTGCTGGCGGCATTCAAAATTTTACTTTATCGCTACACTGGGCAAGAAGATATTGTAGTAGGTTCTCCTACAGCTAATCGTACTCAGGCTGAAATTGAAGGGCTGATTGGCTGTTTCGTCAACACGCTGGTAATGCGCACCGCTGTTTCAGGCAATCTAACTTTTGAGACACTTTTATGTCGAGTGCGTCAGGTGATGATAGATGCCTACGCTAACCAGGATGTGCCCTTCGAAAAACTGGTTGAGGAACTGCAGCCAGACCGGAATATCAATTACAATCCCCTGTTTCAGGTATCGTTTATTTTACAAAATACTCCAAAGGTGGAATTTGAATTGCCTGGGCTGACTTTAACCCCTTTTGAGGTTGAAAGTACCAAAGCTGTGTTCGACTTACGCTTGGATGTCGTAGAGACTGATTCGGGGCTTGAGGGTTTCTGGGAGTATAGCACTGATTTATTTGATGCTTCTACCATAAACCGCATGAGGGGGCACTTTGAAATCTTGCTCAAAGCCATAGCAGCTGATCCACAACAGCAGGTTGATCAATTGCCACTGTTAACTGAGTCTGAGCAGCATCAGTTGGTGGCGTGGAACCAAACCCAAGCAGATTATCCTAAAGAGGCATGTATTCATGAGTTATTCGAAGCTCAAGTAGAGAGTACTCCCGATGCAATAGCGATAGTATTTGAAGAGCAAACACTAACCTATCTGGAATTAAACCAGCGAGCAAATAGACTGGCCCACTATCTCAAAAAGCTAAAGGTTAAGCCAGAAGTGCTTGTGGGCATCTGTGTGGAGCGATCGCTGGAGATGGTAATTGGCCTACTAGGCATACTTAAAGCTGGCGGGGCTTATGTCCCTATTGACCCAGCCTATCCTCAGGAACGCATAGCATGGATTTTGTCGGATTCCCAAATCTCAGTACTGGTAACTCAAGAGCACTTACTCGAAAAGCTTCCTCAACATGGGGCTCATGCCCTGTGTTTGGATAAAGATATTCATTGGGAAACTGTTAGCCCAAATTCCCCACTTAACATCGCCAAACCAGAAAACCTGGCTTACGTCATTTATACATCGGGTTCTACAGGAAGACCCAAAGGAGTGCAAATTCCTCACGGTGCTGTAGTGAACTTCCTCAAATCGATGAGTAGAGAGCCAGGATTAACAGCATCTGATACGCTCCTGGCGGTTACTTCTATATCTTTCGATATTGCTGCCCTAGAACTATATCTACCTCTGATTACTGGGGCGCACCTAAACTTAGTTAGTCGTGAAGTCGCCACTGACGGTAAGCAGCTACAGAAGCAACTCAACACTTCTGGTGCGACTGTGATGCAAGCCACTCCAGTCACATGGCGCATGTTGTTGACAGCTGGATGGCAAGGCAACCCCAAGTTGAAAATACTTTGTGGTGGTGAAGCTTTACCCAAAAGTTTGGCACAGGAGTTACTCGATAAAAGTGCAACTCTATGGAATTTGTATGGTCCGACGGAGGCTACCATTTGGTCAACAGCCTGCAAAATAGAAACGAACAATCTTTCTAGAGCGGGAGTATCGATTGGAAATCCTATTGCCAACACCCAGATTTATCTTTTAAATTCATGTGGTCAGCCGGTGCCAGCGGGTATACCCGGTGAGTTACATATTGGTGGTGCTGGGCTGGCTCGAGGCTATTTAAATCGTTCCGAATTGACAGCTGAAAGGTTCATTACCCATACCTCAGGGGAAAGACTTTACAGAACTGGAGATTTGGCTCGCTATCTCCCAAATGGCAAGATCGAATACATTGAACGTCTTGATAATCAGGTGAAAATTCGTGGTTTTCGCATTGAGCTAGAGGAGGTTGAAACGGTACTAAATAAGCATCCAGCTGTGAGACAAGCTGTGGTTATCACAAGGGAAGATGAGTCAAGTAATAAAATTCTAGCGGCATATGTTGTCGGCCATGCTTCTTCAGAAATCATTACTCAGGAATTACGAAGATTTCTGGAGAAAAAGCTACCCAGATATATGATCCCATCGACTTTCATGGTGTTAGAGACACTTCCTCTGACGCCTAATGGCAAGATAGACAGACGTGCCCTACCGGTACCGGAGGCTAACTCCTCTTTAGAGAAGGCTTTCGTTCAACCTCGCAATCCATTCGAGGACTTGCTATCTAAGGTTTGGGTTAAAACTCTTAATCTTGAACAGGTGGGTGTCTATGATAATTTCTTTGAGCTGGGTGGTCACTCGCTTTTAGCCACTCAAGTTATTTCTCGAATAGAGGAAACATTTAGGGTGGAGCTACCTTTAAGGCTCATTTTTGAGTCACCGACAGTCGCTGGAATAGCTGAAGCAATTCAGAATGCAAAGGAATCAAAATTTCAGCGGAAAATTCCTCCCATTGAGCGTGTCTCACGAAATGGCAATCTACCGCTGTCTTTTTCTCAAACTCGATTGTGGTTTCTAGATCAACTAATTTCAGATAGATCCGCTTATAATCTTCCATCTGCTGTAAGTTTGGTGGGTTTGCTTAATGTGGTAGCTCTAGAACAGTCCTTTAAAGAGATTGTCCGTCGTCATGAAATTTTTCGTACGACATTTCCTGTGGTTGAGGGAGAGCCTATACAGCTGGTTACTCCATCCCTAGATGTAGAATTTCATTTGCCAGTGGAGAATTTATGCCACTTACCAGAAGCTGAGCAGAAGAGTAAAGTCCAGCTATTAGTTGAGGAATGGGGGCAAAGATTATTTGACTTAGCTCAAGGTCCGTTACTGAGAATGGCTTTGGTGAAGCTAAATGAGCGGAAACATTTGCTCATGTTCAATACGCATCACATTATTTCTGATGGATGGTCCATAGGGGTGTTAATCAGAGAACTGGCGACACTTTACGAGGCTTTTTCTCAAGGTCAGCCCTCTCCACTACCAAAGTTGCCGATCCAGTATGTTGACTTCGCAGTCTGGCAACGTCAATGGTTACAGGGGGAAGTATTAGAAGCTCAGCAAGCTTACTGGAAGCAGCAACTGGAAGCAACACCTCCCGTATTGGAGTTACCAACTGACCGACATCCCCCCTCTGTTATAACTTCTCAGGGAACTAAGAAATTCTTTGCACTCTCCCAAAGTTTGACAGAAAAAATAAAAAACTTGAGCCAACAAGAAGGCGTTACGTTGTTTATGACCCTGTTAGCGACATTTAAAGTGTTGCTCCATAGCTATAAAGGTCAAGAAGACATTCTAGTGGGTTCTCCCATTGCCAATCGGAATCGACCTGAAACTGAGGGGCTTATTGGATTCTTTGTGAATACGCTTGTCTTACGAACGAATCTATCAGGTAATCCGAGTTTTCGAGAATTTTTAGGGCGAATTCGAGAGGTGACATTAGGCGCTTATGCTCATCAGGATTTACCCTTCGAAAAGCTGGTGACAGAGCTAGGTTTAGAGCGCGGTCCTAATGAGAATCCCCTATTTCGAGTCTGGTTTGTTCTCCAGAATGCTCTCATGCCAGCCCTAGAGCTTCCGAGTTTAACTCTAAATGCCCTAGAGTTTGAAACTGGAGCCGTCCGACATGATTTAAAGTTGGATTTAATGGAGACACCGGAGGGGCTGAAGGGCTTCCTCGAATACAGAATAGATCTATTTGAAGCTTCAACTATTGCTCAAATGGCAAAGTTATTCGAGTTTTTGCTTGAGACTATTGTTCAGCAGCCTGATATTCAACTTGGGTCGCTAGTAACAGTTTTAGCGGAAGAAAAAAAGCAGCAGCAACTTACACAGGAAAAAGAATTTCAAAAAGCACGTCGTCAAAAACTTAGCAAACTTGAGCGCAAAGCGGTTAATGGCATTTCAGTTGACAATTTAAATTGAAGAATCGTTGTCAGACAACGATTATGCGATTCTGAGATGAGGTGTTAAAGGAACAGGGGTTGGGATGATTCAAGTTTGAGAACATTCGCTTATATAACTGACGGATAGGGACAGTTGTGGATAAAATTGCCCAATATGGGTTCTCTCTCGAAGGCTAACCATGTTCCTCATATCATTCCGATGTCATATCTTTGATAGTCGATGATAATTCCAAAACCCCTAAAGAAGCAGCATGAGATTCAAAGGTATTAGTCGAAAGACAGTCAATATTTCGCAAGCAGGGCTGATTGAGACACAGTTAATACAGCCCAACCAGAGGTTGCCTCTGGTCGTAAAACCTGCTGTTTCTGATATTAGTTTGATTAACTGGACAGCAACTAATAAAACGTTTATCGAGACAATGCTGTTACAGCATGGCGGCATCCTATTTCGAGGATTTAAATTGCAATTGGCTTCAGAATTTGAAGCTCTTATTAGGGCACTTTCTGGGAAGCTGACGGAGTATTCCTATCGCTCAACACCTCGCAGTAAAGTGAGTGGAAATGTCTACACATCAACTGAATATCCAGCAGACCAGCTTATCCCTTTGCACAATGAAATGGCTTATGCTTCAAGCTGGCCGATGAAGATTTTGTTCTTTTGTTCAGAGGCAGCACAACATGGTGGGGAAACGCCAATTGCTGATAGCCGGAAGGTTTTTCAACGCGTTAATCCAGATGTAAGAGAGCGATTCCGCCATAAGAAGATTATGTATGTTCGAAATTATGGAGAAGGACTCGATCTTCATTGGAAAACGGTCTTTCAAACTAACGAAAAATCAGAGGTCGAAACTTATTGTCACCAAGCAGAGATTGAGTTTGAATGGAGAGGTGCTGATCACTTGAGAACTCGTCAAGTTTGTCAAGCTGTAGCTACTCATCCTAAAACGGGTGAAACTGTTTGGTTTAATCAAGCTCATTTGTTTCATGTGTCTAGCTTGAAGACAGAAGTCAGGGATTTTTTACTATCAGTCTTGAAAGAGCCAGATTTACCCCGTAATGCCTATTATGGAGATGGTTCTAGGATTGAAGATTCAATATTGGATGAAATTCGTGAGATATATCACCAAGAGACAATTATGTTTCGTTGGCAGAAGGGTGATATACTACTGCTAGATAACATGCTGACAGCTCATGGGCGTATGCCATTTTTAGGAGCGCGGAAGGTAGTTGTGGGGATGGCTGAACCCTACAGTGAGACTGTTCAAAATCGGTGATGCAGAGTGGAAGCCATGCAGGACTTATCTATCGAAGGTTTTAGACTTTCCCCTCAACAAAAGCGTCTTTGGCAGCTTCAGGAAGCTGATTCTAAAGAGGCTTATTGTGCCTGTTGTTCAATCTTAATTGAAGGACATTGTCAACCTGAGATATTGAAAAAGGCTTTACAGAGAAGCTTTAGAAGATATGAAATATTACGAACTAACTTTCAATCTTTAGAGGGGATGACAGTCCCACTGCAGATCATCATCGATGAGATTACAGTGCCGATTACTGAATATGAGTTTGAGGGATTGAGCGCTGAAGAGCAGAATGCTAAGCTTGAACTGTTGTTTCTCGAAAAAAAGCAGAAAACTTTTGATTTTGGGCGAGGAGCACTTTTAGATGTTTCCTTGGTAACTCTTTCTTCTGAGAAACGTGTGCTGATTGTATCTTTGCCTGCGCTCTGCGCTGATAGAGTTACCTTTAAAAATTTGATTCTTGAAATTGGTCGGGATTATATAAATTGCTTAAATAATCAGGACCTAGCAGATGTGACCCATCTGCTACAGTATGCCGATCTTGCTGAATGGCAGAATGAGCTGTTCGAAGGAGAGGAAGCTGCAATAGGGAAAGATTACTGGAGTAAGAGGGAAGATATTATTGCTTTTGCACAGCATAAGTTTAGTTTTGAAAACTCAGAATCATTAAAGCTGGGCTTTAAGCCTGAATTACTTAGTTTATTTCTTGCCGCTGATCAGGTTGTTAACTTAGAGGCTATCTCCCATAAATACGGTGTTGCAGTTTCCGTAATTCTTCAGGCTTGCTGGCAGATTTTGCTATGGCGATTAACTGGAAAGTCAGATGTCACAATTGGTGCCCATTGTGATGGTCGAAACTATGAAGAGTTGGAACCAGTACTCGGATTATTTTCCAAGTTCTTGCCTATCTGTTGTCATTTGGAGGATGAGCTTAGGTTTAATGAGGTATTAAAGCAGGTTGATGAAACAGTAGTTGAAACCTTAAAGTGGCAGGAATCTTTTGCTTGGGAACAAATAATAAAGCTAAGCGAAGATGCTCCGGAGATATCATTTTTTTCTAGTTGCTTTGAATTTGATGAGCGACCTGTCGAAAATTCTGTTGCTGATCTTTCTTTTTGTATTGATAAGCAATACGTTTGTTTTGACCGATTTAAATTAAAGCTTTCATGTGTGCGCAGTAACGATACGTTATTGGTAGAGCTTCACTATGATTCTGAGTTGTTCCAGAGGGAAGCCGTTGAACTTTTGGCAGAGCGATTTCAGAGGCTGTTAGCAAATGTCATTGAGAATTCTGAGACTTTTATCGGTCAACTGGAAATATTAAGTGATCAAGAGCGCCAGCAATTATTGATCGAATTCAACGAAACTCAGACTGATCATTCGTACGATCAGAGTCAGTGTATTCATCGGTTGTTTGAGACACAAGCAGATAGTCAACCAAATCAAGTTGCTGTCGTTTTTGAAGACCAGCATTTAACCTATGCTGAACTCAATGCTCGAGCGAACCAGCTGGCTCATTACTTGCAGCAGCTGGGAGTCGGACCAGAGGTCTTAGTCGGTCTTTATGTAGAGCGATCGCTCGAGCTGATAGTGGGACTTCTTGGCATACTTAAAGCTGGCGGAGCATACCTGCCTCTAGATTCTGCCTTACCAAAGGAGAATGTGGTGTTCCGGTTGAAGGATGCTCAAGTATCGGTGCTGTTAAGTCAACAGCAACTGGTCGAGGCACTTCCTGAAAGTGAAACACGATTGCTATGTTTAGATAGCCAATGGGAGACAATTGCTAGAGAGAGCAAAGATAATTTGAGTTCTGAGGTCGGAATTCAAAATTTAGCATATGTGCTGTTTACTTCAGGTTCTACAGGTAAACCTAAGGGTGTTGCGGTCGAGCATCGACAGCTTTTTAATTACATAAATTCGATCTCAGAAAAGCTAGAACTTTCTACTTGTAACGAGTTTGCTATTGTTTCTACCTTTGCTGCCGACTTAGGCAATACTGTCATCTTTCCTGCTCTCTGCAGTGGTGGATGTCTTCATGTGATCTCACAAGAGCGTGCTTCTAATCCAGAGGCCCTAGCGAATTACTTTTGTCATCATTCCATCGATTGTCTAAAGATTGTACCTTCTCACTTGGCTGCCCTGTTGACATATTCTCAGCCTGAGAAAATCTTACCTAAGCGGCGGCTGATTCTTGGAGGAGAAGCTTGTAGTTGGGCGTTGATCAAGCAAGTCCAGAGCCATACTTCAAATTGCCTAATTTTTAACCACTATGGGCCAACAGAAGCGACTGTCGGCGTACTGACCTATCAGGTCAGTGCAGAAACTTCATACATAAATCATCTGCAGGGGGGGACGGTGCCGATTGGTCGTCCCATTGCTAATACGCAGATCTATCTCCTTGATTCCTATTTGCAACCGGTGCCCATTGGTGTGCCTGGAGAGATTTATATCGGGGGTGCAGGGGTAGCTAGAGGTTATTTCAATCACCCGGAACTCACTCAGGAAAGTTTTATTCTTAACCCCTTCAATCATTCAAAGTTCAAGGTTCAAAGTTCAAAATTATACAAGACAGGGGATTTAGCTCGATATCTGTCCGATGGCAACGTTGAATTTCTGGGACGGGTTGATCACCAAGTCAAAATTCGTGGTTTCCGTATTGAGTTAAGGGAGATTGAAATCACCCTTAGGCAGCATCCTGCAGTTCAGGCAACAGTGGTGTTAGCACGCGAGGATCAACCAGGCAATAAGCGTTTGGTTGCCTATCTAACCTCTAAAAAGCAAGCTAAGCTCACCACGAGTGAGTTGCGTAATTTCCTGCAGACCAAGCTTCCGGAGTACATGGTGCCTTCTGCCTTTGTGCTGCTGAATGAGATACCCTTGACTCCCAACGGTAAGATAGACCGTCAAGCAATGCCAGCTCCAGGGACGACTCGTTCCGAGGAGATCGGAACCTTTGTTGCACCACGCACGAATGTTGAGGAAGTGCTGGCTGACATCTGGACTCAGATTCTCAGACTAGAAAAGATAGGCGTCCACGATAACTTTTTCGAGTTAGGGGGGGATTCTATTCTCGGTATTCAGGTTATTTCAAGAGCGAATCAGGCAGGTCTGAAGCTCACCCCTAAGCAATTGTTTGAACGCCAGACAATTGCTGAACTAGCGGCGATTTCTACCACGAATCAGGGAATTCAAGCTCAGCAAAATCTGGTAACGGGTTCAGTTTCCCTGACACCGATTCAACATTGGTTCTTTGAACAGAGTTTACCTGAGGCCCATCACTGGAATCAATCAATTCTGCTGGAAGTCCACCAAAAGCTAGATCTGACCCTTTTGAAGCTGACGATTCAGACGTTACTTGAACATCATGATGCGCTGCGCTTACGCTTCGTCCATCAATTAACTGGTTGGCAGCAGTTTGAAGGTGAGCCTGATGAAGTAACGCCATTGACGCTCTTCGACTTGTCGACTACTTCAGACGCAGAGCGAGAGCTTGCCATATCGACAGCCGCTACAGAATTGCAGGCTAGCTTGAACCTATCTGAAGGTCCTGTGATGCGGGTCGCTTACTTTGATTTAGGGGATAACCGCTCTGCTCGCTTACTATGGGTTATTCACCACTTAGCGGTTGATGGTATTTCTTGGCGAATCTTGTTAGAGGACTTCCATCGGATCTATGGACAATTGATCCAGGGCGAGGAGATTCAACTGCCCCCAAAAACCACTTCGTTTCAATATTGGGCTGAAAAATTACATGTGTACGGGCGGTCAGAAACCCTACAACAAGAGCGAGATTATTGGTTAAGAGAGTCTGCTCGACCGGGGACTCCTATTCCAGTGGATTTTTCTGAGGGTAAAAATACTTTGGCCCAAGCTCGGGTAGTATCGGTAGCGTTGAGTCAAGAAGACACCCAAGCATTGTTGCAGGAGGTTCCGAAAGCTTATCAAACTCAAATCAACGATGTGTTGCTGACAGCATTGATACAATCATTTACTCCATGGACGGGAGGCAATTCGCTGCTAGTAGACTTAGAAGGGCATGGACGGGAAGATCTCTTCGAGGATGTCGACCTTTCAAGGACTGTTGGTTGGTTTACGGCAATTTTTCCAATATACCTTCATGTTGATGAGCCGACCAATGTGGGAGAAGCATTGAAGACGATTAAGGAGCAGCTCAGACGTATTCCCAATCGAGGAATTGGCTATGGTGTTTTACGTTATCTCAGATCTGAGATTCTAGCGTCTGGGCCACATCAACCTCAATCTGAAATCAGATTTAATTATTTAGGTCAGACCGACCAAGGATTTCAAGATTTCTCGGTTTTGGGTTTGGCGGCGGAGTCTGGCGGATTAGAACGCAGTTTGGCAGGACGTCGAAGCTATTTATTAGATATTAGTGGAATAGTTGTTGGTGGGCGGTTACGATTGAATTGGACTTACAGTGAGGCCATTCATCGTCGGGCTACGGTTGAAACTCTGGCAGAGAAGTTTATTGAATCGCTGCATGCGCTTATTATTCATTGCCAGTCTTCGGAAGCAGGAGGCTATACTCCTTCTGATTTTTCTGAAGCGAATGTGAGCCAACATGAACTTGATAACTTACTTGCAAAAATAAGCCAGACTACCGATAACTAGAAATTAAGGATATCCTCCAAACTGAATGACCTGGATTTAGATGGCTATTCAAAACCTGTTCTATAACTAGTTCTACATAGGTACTTATGTCTGCTTTAAATCTTAAAGAGCAACAAGATCATCAGGGACAATATGATGTTTTGGCTTCAGTATTAAATAAGCTCTATCAAAAAGAATATTCGAAGGAGAACTTGGAGTTTATTAAGACCATATTTCAGCAGTTGTTTTTGCAATATATTCCTGAAAAAGGCCGAATTCTGGACCTTGGTTGTGGATCAGGTCAGTTAGCAAGTCTTTTATTTGAATCAGGCTATCAAGTTACTGGAATTGATATTTCTGAGAAACTTCTCAGTTATGCTCGCAAGAATGCACCTGAAGTCGAATTTGTTCAAAGTGACATTCGCCTTCTTGAATACTCACCTACTTTTAATGGGATTTTTTCGAAGGGTGCTCTAATGGTTATGATGAGTCTTGAAGGACTTGAGGATGTATTCAGACGAGTGTATAGTGCATTGCTAGGTAATGGTGTTTTCATGTTTGATGTGCGTCAAGAAGAATCTGTTATGTCTTGGGGTAAATCTCTTGCTGATGCTCATACCAAAACACTTTCTGTAGAAGATGATTATGTCTGGATGTGTCGAAGTACTTATGAGCCAGGAGAAAAAGTTATGCATAACTTTTTTACGGTTTTTGAACTGGTTGACAGTACGTGGTTGCGCACAGATACAGATTTTTACGGCAAAATATTTTCTACTGAAGAGATTAAAGAAAATCTGGAGAAAGTAGGATTTAAAGAAATCCAAGTTTTGCAAGATGGGAAGGAATTAGGGAGCGAGATAGTTACAGGAAGAAACTTGTTTGTTTGTAGGAAATCCGATTAAAAAATCATACCCCTTTAGAGATTGTTTAAGTTGGCAGTAAATCTAAGCAAGGGATTTTTAAGTAATGAAAGTTGATTCTGTTCAAGATATTTATGAGCTTTCGCCAGTGCAGAAGGGGATTCTCTTCCATAGTTTATACACTCCTGAAACAGGGTTCTATTTCATCCAATTTAGCTATAAAATTCACGGGGATCTCGATATTGTTGCTTTTGAGCATGCTTGGCAACAGTTAACAAATCGACATACCATTTTGCGTACCAGTTTCTACTGGGAGGATATTGAAAAACCACTACAGGTTGTACATCGACAGGTAAAAGTACCTATTGAACAGTATGATTGGCGTGGAGTAACTCCTGCAGAACAACAAAACCGCCTGTACGCTTTTTTGAAGAGTGACCGCCAGCGGTGCTTTGATTTCTCGAAAGCACCGCTGATGCGTGTGACTTTGATTCGATTGGCTGATCATTCTTACCAGCTTGTCTGGAGCAAACATCATCTCATTATCGATGGATGGTCAGGAAGCTTAGTAATGAGAGAAGTTTTTCAACTTTATCAGGCATTTTGTAATAGTCAAGACCTTTCTTTGCCCCCTGCTATTCCTTTCAAAAACTACATCTCCTGGTTGCGAAAGCAAGATATATCTAAAGCGAAATTTTACTGGCAGAAATTACTCGGTGAAGTTAGAAAGCCTACACCTTTAACTTGTTTAAAGAGTACAAGCTCTGGCCAAGAGGAAAGATTTGATGAAGAGCAAGCCAAGATATCAGCAGCAACTACGGCTCAGCTGCAATCCTTGGCACAGCAGCATCGGCTTACCCTGAACACTCTATTTCAAGGCGCTTGGGCTTTGCTTCTCAGTCGTTACAGTTGTCAAAGTCAAGTGGTTTATGGGTGCGGTGTTTCTGGTCGCCCTGTAGATTTAAAGGGAGCAGAGTCAATGGTAGGAGTATTTATTAATACCTTACCCATTTTTGTTGATGTGGATCCTGAGCAATGTCTGTTGCCGTGGCTTAAGCAACTTCAAGCTCAACTTGTTGAAACACGTCAGTATGAGTACAGCCCACTAGTAGAAATTCAAAATTGGAGTAAACTACAGCCTGGTTTTCCTTTGTTTGACAGCATCGTCGTGTTTGAAAATTATCCAATGCCTGAGATTTCTGAGAAGGATAAGAAAGAGCTAGAGGTGCAGCAATTTACTGCGTTTTATAAAACCAATTATGCTCTGAATGTAATCGGTTATCCTGGTCCAGAGCTAATGCTAGGAGTCAACTATGATTGCGGTCGTTTTGATTCAACCACAATCACCAGCATATTAAAACATTTTGAGATATTGCTTCAAGGAATGGCAGCGAATCCTGAAGCTCGTCTCAAGGACTTGTCATTATTAACTCCAGAACGACAGCAGTTCACTCTAAAGATGTTGAAAGAAATGACTTTTAATTTTAATTTGGCTTCGTGTAATTAAATGGGCATCTAAGCCAGATATAGGTCAGGCAAGAAGTAGTCTAATTATCTATAGGCAGATTAGAGTTTGTCTCCTTTACAAGACTCAAAATAATAAGGTCAGTGAATAGTTGCCATGAATATCTTTGAAAAATACGAATCAAATGTAAGAAGTTATTGCCGAAGTTTTCCAGCTGTATTTCACAGGGCTAAAGGCTCTATAGTCTATTCTGATTCTGGAAAAGATTATATCGATTTTCTTGCAGGTGCAGGTGCATTAAATTATGGTCATAATAATGACTATATAAAGCAGCAGGTGATGCTCTATTTAGATGCAGATGCTATTACTCATGGTTTAGATCTTCATACATCTGCTAAGGAAAGATTTTTAGAAAAGTTTTTAAAAGAATGTTCTAACCCCCAAAAAACTGGATTATCGTGTCCAATTTTGCGGCCCTACGGGAACAAATGCTGTTGAAGCAGCTCTAAAGTTGGCCAGAAAGATCAAGAAAAGAGCAGGGATATTCTCCTTTATGGGGGCCTACCATGGAATGACATTGGGGAGCCTATTAGTCACCGGTAATACTACGATACGTTCAGGAATAAGGGGAGCATCAGGTAACGTGTCATTTATGCCATATCCTTTTGGATTTATGGAGACGATTGACACAATAGAGTATATGGAGTCAGTACTTAATGACGCCAGTTCTGGAATTGAAAAACCGGCAGCAATTATATTTGAGACAGTACAAGCTGAAGGGGGAGTAGTGGTAGCACCCATTGATTGGATGCAAAGACTCAGAGAGTTGTGTGATAGACATGACATTCTGTTAATTTGTGATGATATTCAGGTTGGCTGTGGCAGAGTCGGTTCTTTCTTTTCTTTTGAAAGAGCAAATATCGTTCCTGATATGGTGATACTCTCAAAATCTATAAGTGGATACGGTTTTCCAATGTCACTATTGCTGATTAAATCAGAACTAGATGCTTGGGAACCTGCTGAACACACAGGTACTTTTAGAGGAAATCAGTTGGCCTTTGTTGGTGGAACAGCTGCTTTAGAATATAGAGAGCTGATTAAGCTTGAAAAGGAAGTAAAAAGTAAAGAATCCTTCTTGAAGACTTTCTTACATGAAGAAATAGCATCAATTCACAAAGGTATAGATATACGTGGAATTGGTATGATTTGGGGTATTGATATTAGTAAGCTTGCAGATGAAAGGTTAGGAAAAGCCATAGCTTCAAGTTGTTTTGAACTAGGATTAATAGTCGAACGAGTTGGGAGAAATGATACTGTTCTAAAGATCTTGCCCCCTTTGACAATTGAAATGCCTACTTTACAAAAAGGATGTTCGATTATTAAGCAAGCCTTTGATGAATGCTTGATATAACAGTATTTTTTTGGATTCTAAGACTTTGGGTTGCTTTATTGAGCTAAGTGAGAATGATGATTGAAAAAGCAAGTACATACACCTGCAATAATCTTTCTGATAGAGTCTATTGGCTTAATAAATTATCAGGAGAGCTGCCTGAGACCAATTTCGTGGTCGATTATGTAAGGCCTGAATTTTATAGAGGAAAAAATGATTTCATAGAGTTTCAACTCAACGATCAGCTATCTCAAACAATCAATAGTTTTAGTAATGGCTCTCATTATTCAATATATTTGTTCCTATTGTCAGCCCTTAAGATATTACTTGCTAAGCATACTGGTAACGATGACTCTGTAATTGGAATACCTTGCTATCAACCAGTGGGAGAAGATATAGGTGATCGACTTTCTAGTAAGTTAATACCTTTACGTTTAAATATAACCGATGAAATAGCCTTCAAAGATATTCTTCTCAAGGTTAGAGATTCCGTAATTAATGCTTATGTTCATCAAAATTATTCATTTGATGAATTGATTGAGACTTTGGATTTACCGCAAAGTGAGAATCGTTGTCCGATTTATGACATCGTAGTTTTGTTGGAAAATATTCATGATCAATGCTGTGCATCAGATGTAAACAACGATTTAACAGTCATTTTTAGGGTAAATGAGAATAAAATTATAGGCAGAGTAGATTATGCACAGGCTCTGTTTAGAAACAATGTTATAGATATATTTATCCAGCAATATATCTATGTAATTGAGTGTATTGTTAACGATCCTCACATTAAAGTTTCAGACATTGCCCTGCTTGAAGGGAATGAAAAACATCAGGTATTGAAAGAATTTAACCGTAATATTGGAAGCGGTTATCCTATAGATCGAACAATTTATGAGTTATTTGAAGAACAGGTATCTCGGACGCCCAATGAAGTTGCTGTAGTTTTTGAGAAGGAAGTCTTAACTTATAGTGAATTGAAAGGGAAGGTCAATGAATTAGCTGGCTTCTTACAGGATATAGGAATTGCTAGAGGTGAGTTTGTTGGTATTTACAAAGAACGCGATATTGATTTCTTGATATCCATTATTGCTATTTTAGGTGCAGGAGGTGCTTATGTGCCTATAGATAGTACTTACCCTCCTGAGAGAATCAAGCATATGTTATCGAACAGTGGGGTAGAAATTCTCTTAACAGACTGTTCGAGCTTAAGTGGATTAATAGATGATTTGCAAAATCATTCTCATTTAAGACATCTTGTCTGTTTGGATGAGGATGACAAAAAATCTCTTAGCTTGCAGCAATCAAGTATAGACATACACTTTAAATCAGATTTTAGTAATCTCTCTAAGAAGAGTGTTTTGAAAGATTATTCAGGAGAGGCTAATCGAGGAACGTATAGAGCCTACATGCTCTATACGTCTGGTTCAACTGGATTGCCCAAAGGTACCATAATTAGGCATGATGGCGCTATTAATCATATTTATGCTCAATTTGAAGCTTTGGATTTGAGAGAAGGATTTGATTTTCTTCAAAGTGCTCCCGCTTCATCGGATATTTCTGTATGGCAATTTTTAGGTCCGCTTCTAACGGGTGGAAGAACAGTTATCGTAGATACAGAAACTGTTTGTGATCCAGAAAAATTATTTAAAGTCGTTAAGGATGAGAGGCTCACTATTGTTGAGCTTGTTCCAGCAGTTCTCCGAGAGCTACTTAATTATGTTTCACAGCTATCAGATAGCCAAAGGTTGCTACCTGATCTAAGGTGGATGATGGTAACAGGGGAGTATGTCTCGGTAGAGTTAATTAATCAGTGGTTAAGGTTTTATCCTTCAATTAAAATAGTTAATGCTTATGGTCCAACTGAGGCTGCTGACGACATCACTCAATTTATTATTGAAGAGCCTCTGCCAGAAAACCTAAGAACTGTTCCTATTGGTAAACCTTTAGCGAACTTAAGCCTCTATATTCTTGATCCCCGAATGCGGCTGATGCCGATCGGAGTTCCTGGTGAAATTTGTGTATCGGGTATTGGCGTCGGGAATGGATACTGGAAAAATAAAGAGAAAACTAATTTAAGTTTTATTCCTAATCCATTTCCTAATCTTGAAATGCCTTTGCCAGAAGGCAATAGAGATTTAATCTATAAAACTGGAGATTTAGGAAGGTGGTTGCCTGACGGAAATATTGAATTCTTAGGGCGTATTGATAACCAGGTAAAAATTCGTGGCTTCCGTATTGAATTAGGAGAAATTGAGTCGCTATTAGTTCAGTATCCAACTGTTCGAGATGTTGTGGTTTTAGTTAGGAAGAGTAATGGTGGTGATGAGCACTTAATTGCTTACTTTGTCCCGTCTGCTGAAGTTCAAGTGCTTCAGGAAGAAGAAGAAGAAGTCCAGCAATCAGCTAAAAACTCAGTAGTTATTAGCAAGTTTGTATCGAAATTACGGAACTTTTTGAAGGGGAAGTTGCCGGAATATATGATACCTTCCATATTTGTTCCCCTTGAAAGGGTGCCATTAGTTCCTAGTGGCAAGGTAGATCGCAAGGCTCTACTTGCAATGAATGTGTTGCCGCAAGACAGGCAACAAAGCTATGTTGCTCCTCATACGCCTATTCAGGAAGTAATAGCTGGCATTTGGACTCAAGTGCTTGGTCTTGAGAAGGTAGGTATCAATGACAATTTTTTTGAACGAGGAGGACATTCCCTACTGG
This sequence comes from Leptothoe sp. EHU-05/26/07-4, assembly GCF_043421015.1. Taxonomy (NCBI): domain Bacteria; kingdom Bacillati; phylum Cyanobacteriota; class Cyanophyceae; order Nodosilineales; family Cymatolegaceae; genus Leptothoe; species Leptothoe sp. EHU-05/26/07-4. The sequence goes on along the minus strand of NZ_JAXSQV010000002.1, from coordinate 499,059 downwards.
CAACTCAGTTAATGTCCAGATTAAGGAATGTTTTTCATATAGAATTGCCTTTGCGCGAAATTTTTGAATGTCCTACGGTAGCGGCACTGGCAAAGTCTGTTGAGGCAATGAAGCACTCGCAGGATATTCTTCCAGTTCCTGCCGTAATACCTGCTATTCCCAAAGATGGTAATCTACCCCTCTCGTTTGCCCAGGAAAGACTTTGGTTTCTGGATCAGTTAGAGATAGATAGTACAACTTACAATATGCCTAGTGCAGTTCGCCTTGAAGGTGAGCTTAATTTGACGGCACTTGAGCAGAGTTTTACCGAGATTGTACGTCGCCATGAAATTCTAAGAACCGTCTTTGTTGTTTCTGATGGACAACCAAGCCAAGTTGTTATGTCAAGCTCACCGTTCAAGCTACCTGTGGTGGACTTGCGGGCATTACCAGAAGTAGAAAGAGAAGCAGAAGTTTTACGATTGATAGCTCAAGAAGTAGATATTCCTTTTGATCTAACTAAAGATAGATTACTGCGTATAAAGCTACTTCAGTTAGGCTTAGCGGAGTATGTAATGCTGTTCACGATGCATCATATCGCTACGGATGCCTGGTCTAATGGCGTACTCACTCGAGAATTATCAGTACTTTATCAAGCTTTTTGTTCTGGAAATTTTGACCGTCAGCGTATCAAATTGGCAGATTTACCCATTCAATATGCTGACTTTGCCTATTGGCAGCGCCATTGGTTACAAGGAGAAGTTTTGGAGAAACATCTTTCCTACTGGCGGCAGCAACTTGCAGGTATTTCTACTACATTGAATTTACAAAAGCTAGCAGGGAAAACAGCCCTGGTTACTAGCGAAAAAGAGTGTGCGGCTCAATCATTTCTCATACCGGCTAACCCATCTCAGCAGCTCAAAGCACTAAGTCGTAGACAGGGGGTGACCTTGTTTATGACTTTACTTGCGGCTTTTCAGACTTTGCTATATCGCCATACTAAGCAGCACGATATTGTGGTCGGTACTGATGTTGCCAATCGCAATCGGGCTGAGATAGAGCCCCTTATCGGATTTTTTATCAATCTCTTGGTCTTGCGCAGTGATTTGTCTGGAAATCCCTCTTTTCGAGAGTTGCTAGAAAGAGTTCGAGAAGTTACTTTGGGCGCTTATGCCCATCAGGATTTGCCCTTTGCCAAATTGGTAGAAACTTTACGGCCAGATCGGGCTACAAATGCGACCCCTTTATTTCAAGTATTGTTTGTCCTGCAGAATACCCCTGGCTCTGCTGTGGAGTTTTCGGGGTTAACACTCACTCCTGTAGAAGTTACTAGAAAGAAATCTAGATTTGACTTAGCTCTTTTTGTGCAAGAAACAGAGCAAGGAATTTTTGGAAATTGGAGATACCGTACCGATTTGTTTGAACCTGATGCGATTTCCCGGCTCTCCAGAAACTTTGAAGCGTTGCTATGCAATGTTGTCCAAAATCCTGACACTCGAATTGATGCCTTAGAAATGCTGAGTGAGTCCGAAAAACAGCAGCAAATGACTCAAAAAGTTCAACGTGAAAAAACGCAATTTAGGAAATTTAAAGCAATTAAGCCGAAGGCAGTTAGTTTGCCTCAGAAGGAATTAGTTAAAACAGGTAGTCTCCAGTCTGAGCAGAGCTTGCCGTATGTTATTCAACCCGATGATGGACATGATATTGACTTGGCTGATTGGGCAGCTAGCAAGCGCGAATTTATTGAACTCAATTTATTGAAACATGGTGCTGTACTCTTCCGTGGATTTCAGCTTAACTCAGTTCCTGAGTTTGAAAAGGTAGCTAATGCGATTTGCCCTAAGTTATTTGGCAATTATGGAGATTTGCCCAGAGAAGGAGTGAGCAACAAAGTTTATGGTTCTACTCCTTACCCGTCTGACCGAGCCATCCTTTTCCACAATGAAAGTTCTCATATGCATCAGTGGCCACTCAAAATATGGTTTTTCTGTATGCAACCGGCTCAAGAGGGTGGAGAAACGCCAATCGTTGATTGCCGAAAAGTTTATCAATTGCTGGATCCAAAGTTAAGGAAAAGATTAGAAGAAAAGCGATTAAGATATGTGCGCAACTATATTGAAGGACTAGATGTTAGCTGGCAAAATTTCTTTCACACGGATGATAAAGAGGCTGTTGAAGCCTATTGTCGTCAGTCTGGTATTGCTTTTGAATGGCTTTCAGACAATGGGCTAAGAACGTATAAGATTTGCCCTGCGGTTTCTAGTCATCCTAAAACCGGGGATTCGGTGTTTTTCAATCAGGTACAGTTGCATCATATTTCCTGTTTGGAATCCTCTGTAAGAACCTCTCTATTATCATCACTTGAAGAAGGCAAGTTGCCTCGCAATGTCTATTATGGTGACGGCTCTCCAATTGAAGACTCAGTCATGGCAGAAATCGGGGAGATTTATGACCAGACAAAGATTAGCTTCCCATGGGAAAAAGGAGATATCTTAATGCTGGATAACATGTTAGTTGCTCATGGGCGAAATCCTTACGTTGGTTCGCGCAAGATTGTAGTTGCGATGGGAGAAATGAGCGATAGTCAATTAATAGAAAGGGTTTAGGTAATCAATGTTAAGTCAAACGATTGAGGGATTTCGTCTCTCTCCTCAACAAAAACAGCTTTGGTTATTACAGCAGAGTGGCGGTGCTTACTGTGCCCAATGCATTTTGAGGATTGAAGGTAATCTTCAAGTAGAAATCCTGAAATCAGCTTTGCAAAAAGTCATTGATCGGCATGAGATTCTCCGTACGTACTTTCATCGACAACCAGGCATCAAAATTCCGATACAGGTCATTAATAATAGCGGTGTATTTTTGTATCGAGAATTTAGTCAGCATGATCAGCAAGATAGCTCTGTCGAAGAACTTTGCCAGAATGAAAGACAGTCTATTTTTGACTTTGAGCAAGGGCCATTCTTGCATATCTCTTTGCTGAGAGAGTCATCTAGTCAGTGGTTGCTGATAATAACTTTGCCCTCTTTGTGCGCGGATAGTTGCTCCCTAAGAAACTTGGTGAAAGAACTTGGCGATCTCTATGCTGCATGTTTGCAAGGCAAAGAGTTAGAAGATGAACCTGTGCAATACATTCAATTTTCAGAATGGTGTAATGAACTTCTGGAAGATGATGATGCAGAGGCTGGAAAGAGCTATTGGCAGCAACAAGAGCTAGATTTAATTCCATCACCCGCGCTACCATTCGAAAACCACGCTAGCAAATCAACAATATTTAAGCCGAGTATTCATCTTGCTAGATTAGGACAAGATTTGGTCGCAAGACTCGATGCAGCAGCCACGCTGTATAAGTGTACGGTGGCTGAGTTTTTATTAGCCTGTTGGCAAACCCTACTTTGGCAAATCACAGGGCAGTCAAAAATTGTTGTCAATACTGTCTATTCTGGCAGAAAGTATGAAGAGCTGGAGGAAGTCTTAGGACTGTTGGCAAAAGATCTGCCCGTTCAGTGTTCCTTCCAAAAAAATCTTAAATTTACCGAGATCTTAGCGTCTATTAGTCAAACCTTAGATAGTCATGCAAAATGGCAGGAATATTTTATTGAGGCAGAACAGAAGACTGTTCACGATTCTCCCTTGGGCTTGCCAGTGAGTTTTGAGTGTGAGGTAGGGGCTGACAGATATGAGTATGGTGGAGTTTCTTTTTCCTTAGAGAAGCAATATGTTTGCTTTGAACAATTTAAACTTAAGCTGAGCTGCATACTTCGACCGGATTCTGTCACGGCACAGCTTCATTACGATCCTGAAGTCATGAGTCCAGGTAGTATCCCATATCTAGCGGAACAATTTCAGACTTTGGTCGCCAGCGCTCTTGATACTCCGGAAGCCGCTGTTGGTGAGCTGAAGATTATGAGCGATCGCCAGCTACAGCAAGTTTTAATCGAGTTTAACCAAACGCAGGTTGATCATTCTATAGAGCGGTGCATCCATCATAGATTTGAAACACAGGTGAAGCAGACACCTAATCATGTGGCTGTGGTATTTGAAGATGCTCAACTCACTTACATTGAACTCAACCAACGTGCTAATCAACTAGCTCATTATTTGCAAAAGCAAGGTGTTGGCCCTGAAGTACTGGTGGGGATATTTATTGAGCAAAGTGCCACTGACGGAGAGCCACTGATGCTTGATGTCATAACAGCTATCTTGGGGATTCTCAAAGCGGGTGGGGCTTACCTGCCTCTAGATACGGCACTGCCAAAAGAAAGTTTGGCTTTGCGGTTGCAAGACGCTGAGGCACCGATGCTGTTGACCCAAAGCTCTCTGTTGGAGAAGCTGCCTGAGTATGCCGGGCAGGTTATTTGTCTGGACAGAGACTCTGCGGTGATTGCGCAGGAAAATTCTGAGAATCCGACTAGTGAAGCGAATGGCGAAAACCTAGTCTATGTATTGTTCACCTCTGGTTCTACTGGCCGACCTAAGGGGGTTGCTATTGAACATCGGTCATTACTCAATTACATAGATGGTATCTTGGTCCGATTAGACCTGCCGCTTGGGAGGAGTTTTGCGACTTTTTCCACCTTTGCTGCTGATTTAGGTAATACGGCTATTTTTCCGGCCTTGTGTACCGGCGGATGTCTCCATGTGGTCTCTCAAGCACAATTATCCGATCCTGAGGCGTTAGCAAACTATTTCCAACATCACCCTATTGATTGCCTCAAAATTGTGCCGTCCCACATCGCTGCTTTGTTGACGTCTCCAGGAATGCAGTCGATCCTGCCGCGTCAAAGGCTTATCTTGGGAGGTGAAGCCGCTAGTTGGGGATTGATTGAGCAGATCCAGTGGCAAGCACCCAACTGCCGAATTATGAACCACTATGGTCCGACAGAAACAACAGTCGGCGTTCTAACCTATTCCGTTAACGAGCAATCTGCCCAACAAATTTCTAAAATGGTTCCCCTGGGTCGTCCATTGGCGAATACACAAGTGTACGTGCTGGATCGGCAGCTGCGCCCCGTCCCCATTGGTGTCTCTGGAGAACTCTACATTGGTGGAGCTGGTTTAGCGCGGGGGTATTGGAATCGACCGGAACTAACAGAAAACCGATTTATTGCTAACCCGTTTGTAAGTGAGTCTGGGGCGCGACTATATAAAACAGGAGACCTTGTTCGTTATTTGCCAGACGGCAATCTGGAATTTCTAGGACGAACTGATAACCAAGTCAAAATCCGAGGTTTTCGGATTGAACTTGGAGAGATAGAAGCATTATTAGACCAACATCCAGGTGTGCGTCAGTCTGTGGTGTCAGTTTGGGAAGAACAGGATAATAAGCGATTAGTTGCCTACGTTGTTCCTAATAAATCACAGCAACCCAGTGTGAGTGACTTGCGCAATTTTCTGAGAGAAAAGCGACCAGAATATATGATACCTGGCTCCTTTATGTTCTTAAAGGAACTTCCCCTGAAGTCGAATGGGAAGGTTGATCGTCAGTCTTTACCAGCACCGAATCAAATACGGCCAGAGCTAGCGGAAACGTTTGTTGCTCCGAGTAACGAAGTAGAGCAAACGCTGGCGGCTATTTGGCAAGAGATGCTACAGGTAGAGAAAGTAGGCGTCAATGACAATTTCTTTGAATTAGGTGGCCATTCTTTACTTGTTGTTCAAGTTCATAGCAAACTGCAAAGTACGTTTAATCAAGACGTATCCATTACTGATTTATTTAAATATCCAACTATCAGTACCCTGGCTGATTATTTAAGTCAGGGAAAAAGTAAGCAGTCTTCTTTAGAGAAAGTTCAAATACAGGCTGAAGAGCGCCTGAATTCGAGAAGGAGGAGACGAATTGCAAACAAAACGGAGTAATGAACAGACAAATTTAATTTCCCCTCTTAGCTATATGAAAATCAAGAAGGAAGATCCTGAGTCATGCCAACGTATACTTAATGTAAGTGCTATATACTGATGGCAGCTTGTAGAGGCAAGAGATGGTATCAAGCAAGCTTTATAAGGCTGTTGATAAGTGGTTAATAGAAGACTATCTAGAGATAGAGAAGATGAAATGTTCATGGTGAAAAATAAAACCTTTAGGTCTGTAGTATTAAGAAGAGCTGGCATGTTTGGATTTACTTAAGCTTGGGTGGCATGGAAGAACTTGATTGCACTGATGAAATTGCCATTGTTGGTATGGCCGGTCGTTTCCCAAAAGCCAAAAATCTTGAGGAGTTTTGGCAGAATTTGGTAAGCGGCGTAGAATCTGTTTATTTTTTCTCAGATCAAGAAGTGGAGGCTTCAGGTGTTGCTCCTGATCTACTGAAGAATCCGAATTATGTCAAAGCAGGTGTTTTACTCGAAGGCAAAGAGTTATTTGATGCCACTTTCTTTGGTTACTCTCCTCGACAGGCAGAAATTATTGATCCTCAGCAGCGGTTATTCTTGGAATGCGCTTGGGGTGCGCTAGAAAATGCTGGTTATGATCCGCAGACTCATCAGGGTCGGATTAGTGTTTATGGTGGCGCTGGGATTAATAGTTACTTCTTTTGCAATCTTGCTTCAAACCCTGCTCTGCTTCGATCAATTGGTCTTCCCCAACTTAGATACAGTAATCGTCAAGATAATTTGACGACACGAGTTGCTTATAAATTAAATCTTAAAGGGTCAGCGCTCACTGTTCAGACGGGGTGTTCCACCTCCTTAGTAGCGGTTCATTTAGCTTGTCAAAGCTTATTGGATCATGAATGTAAGATGGCGCTAGCCGGTGGTGTGTGCGTCAGCTCGCTAGAAAAAACAGGCTATCTTTACCAAGAAGGCGGGATTTCTTCCCCTGATGGACACTGTCGTGCTTTTGACGCCAAGGCGGAAGGAACCATTGGTGGTGATGGTGTTGGACTTGTTGTCCTTAAGCGACTAGAGGATGCGATCGCAGATAGGGATACCATCCATGCCGTCATTAAGGGCTCAGCTACTAATAATGACGGTTCAGACAAAGTTGGTTACACGGCTCCTAGCGTTAACGGTCAAGCGGCTGTCATCGCTGAAGCCTTGGCTATGGGCAGGAGTGAGGCTGAGACAATTAGCTATGTCGAGGCCCATGGCACAGGAACAGTCTTGGGCGATCCCATCGAAATTGCCGCATTGACAGATGCCTTCCGCACTACAACCGACAAAAAGGGTTTTTGCGCCATTGGTTCAGTAAAAACCAATATCGGACATCTGGATACTGCGGCTGGTATTGCCGGTTTAATCAAAACAGTTCTGGCCCTTAAGCATAAACAAATACCCCCTAGCCTACACTTTAAAACCCCTAATCCTAAAATCGACTTCGCCAATAGTCCTTTTTACGTTAACGCCGCGCTCTCACAATGGCAGACAAATGGTACGCCCAGGCGAGCTGGAGTCAGTTCCTTTGGCATCGGCGGCACCAATGCCCATATCATTCTTGAAGAGGCTCCGACTCTTAAGCCCTCCAGTCATTCCCGGCCTTGGCAGCTGCTAGTCCTCTCGGCTAAAACAGCATCTGCCCTAGAAACTGCTACGGCAAACTTTGTTGGATACTGCCAAAGATATCCCGATTTAAACCTCGCTGATGCTGCCCATACACTTCAGATCGGGCGTCAAGCTTTCAACTATCGCCGCATGGTGGCTGTTCGAGATCTTGATGATGCCGTGAAAGTGCTGGAGTCCAAAGATTCGCAGCGGGTGTTTACGCATTGCCATGAACCGGCTAATCGGCAGGTTGTCTTTATGTTTCCGGGACAGGGGACGCAGTACGTAAACATGGGGCGAGACCTATACCAAACTGAGCCAATTTTCCGAGAACAGGTTGATCACTGCTGCGAATTACTCAAATCGCAGCTAAACGTTGATCTACGAACCATTCTGTATCCGAGTCAAGAGCAAGCAGAAACAGCCACACAACAGTTAAAACAGACCAGTCTCACTCAGCCAGCATTGTTTGTGGTTGAGTATGCATTAGCTCAGTTATGGTTGGCTTGGGGGATTAGTCCTCAGGCCATGATTGGCCATAGCATTGGGGAATATGTGGCAGCCTGTCTGTCTGGCGTGCTCTGTTTAGAAGATGCTTTAGCACTAGTCGCTACGCGTGGGCAGTTGATGCAACAGCTTCCTGAAGGTGCGATGCTAGCTGTGACACTCTCGAAGCAAGCGCTTATCCCCCTATTAGGCGAGAAACTCTCCCTAGCGACGGCCAATGCACCTGAAAGTTGTGTTGTTTCAGGCCCCACAGAAGCGATTCATGAGTTTCAAGAGCACTTAACCCATCAAGGTTTGGAATGCCGCCGTCTGTATACCTCCCATGCTTTTCATTCACAAATGATGGACTCCATCATGGAGCCATTTAAGGAGAAGGTTAGTCAGGTTAAACTCAATCCGCCTAAGATACCGTTTATATCTAACGTGACTGGTACTTGGATTACTGCAGCAGAAGCAATAGACCCAAACTACTGGACAATGCACTTGCGCCAAACGGTTCGTTTTAGCGAAGGCATGGCTGAATTATTACAAGCGCCTAAGCGAATTTTCTTGGAAGTGGGACCTGGGCGGACATTGAGCACCCTGACTAGAAAACAAAAAGGCGTTGAACAGGCTATCGTCTGTTCCCTTAGGCATCCCCAGGATCAAGTCTCTGATGTCCGGGTTTTGCTCAAGACATTGGGTCGGCTTTGGCTAGAAGGTCTTCAGGTCAATTGGTCGGGATTTTATAAGCATGAGCAACGTCACCGTATCCCTCTACCAAACTATCCCTTTGAGCGAAAGCGATATTGGGTTGAGCCAGCAAAGCAAGCCTTTGCTATTGCAGCTCCAGCAGAGTCTAGTTTTTCGGAACAAGCAGAGGCGGAGCAGTCTTCAGCCCCCTCAATCGATACTCAACGCTCCTGGGAATGTGATGTTACTCCTCGCAATGACATTGAGCAAAAAATCGCTGACATTTGGCAAAATGTTCTAGGCCTCCAGAAAGTGAGTGTTTACGGTAACTTTTTTGAGCTTGGTGGAGACTCAGTTGTTAGTGTTCAGGTGGCGGCTTTAGCGAACCAGGTTGGCCTGAAACTAACGCCCCAACAATTATTTGAACATCCAACAATTGCTGATTTAGCGGCAGTTGCTCAAACCGCTCCTGCTATTCAAGCGGATCAAGGACTCGTGACAGGACTAATTCCCCTGACTCCTATGCAATATGAGTTCTTTGAACAAAACTTAGCTGACTCACATCGCTGGTCTCCAACAATTTTGATAGTGGTACAGCAAGCGCTTGTGCCCGCTCTCTTGGAGGAAGCACTACAGCAGCTATTGAAGTATCACGATGCCCTGCGCCTGAATTTTGTTCAGCGAGAGTCTGGCTGGCAACAGACTAGTGCTGCCCCTAAGGCAGTTGCACCATGGATGCATTTGGATTTAGCTGAGCTTTCAGTAGAAGCACAAACGTCAGCGATTGAGGCAACAGCCGTTAAGCTGAACGCCAGTCTCAATCTAGCCACAGGTCCACTTATAAGCTTTGCTTTCCTGAATGCTGGAACTGAAGGAGAGACACGTTTATTATGTGCAATTCACCCACTAGTGGCTGATTCGGTCTCATTGAAAATATTGTTTGAAGACTTACACAGGGCCTACCAATACCTTAGCCAGGGTAGAGCTGTTCAATTGGGGCCTAAAACGACGTCATTTAAGTATTGGTCTGAACGCCTCCAAACTTACGCAAAATCGTCTCAGGTGGCGTCAGAATTAGACTATTGGCGGTCTCTTTCGCAGCAGCCATTCTGGGATTTACCCGTTGATCATCCTGAAGGTATTAATAGTGAGGCGTCAGTTCGCACGATATCTATTACACTAACGGCTCAAGAAACTCGCTCCTTACTTTATGAGATTCCTACTGTCTATAAAGCGGAGATCGAGGAAGTGTTACTTACAGCGCTACTGCAGGCTCTAGAAACCGATGCCGAAGGGCGATCGCTTTTAGTACATGTTGAAAAACATGGCCGTTCTGCAATGAATCATGCAGATATTGATGTGTCTCGTACAGTCGGCCAATTCACTACAGCCTTTCCAGTCAGGCTGGCAAGCAAGCAAGGGGCTTCTCTGGGGGAAGCACTTAAGGCCCTTAAAGAACAACTACGTAGCGTTCCCAACCAGGGTCTCGGTTATGGCGTGCTGCTTTATCTTCGTGGAGATACGGAAATTGCTGAGCAGTTACAAAGACTGCAGCCAACAGTGAGCTTTTCTTATCTGGGGGCAGTGACTCAGACACCAGCAAAGTCTGAACCCACCTCACAACTTACCGAAGGTGAAATATCCCACAATCAATCATTCTCCTTTAGGACTATTCAACAACCAAAGGCTTTTCTTAGCAGTTCCCAAGCCACTCGACCTTATGTACTGGAGATCAGTGGATATGTCGCTGGAGAACAGCTACAGATTAACTGGAAATATAGCGAGAATTTACATCATGGTTCCACGATGCAGAATTGGTCACAACAATTTACTAAAAAGCTGCAATCGTTTATTAACGCGACCCAGTCTCCCCATACTGATAGCTATACGACTTCTGACTTTGATGCTGCCAAGATGAGTCAAAAAGACCTATCCAAATTACTGTCTCAAATTCATAAATCCAATTAGTCTTCCAGTGTTAATCATGGATGAACGGCGCTAGTCCATGGCTTGACTAACATTTTCAGGATTTCCATCTGTAAGCCAGAAAATTTGAATTTGATAAAATAATCTCCCAAGATGATGAAACAAGCCAACGTTCAAGATATCTACAATCTTTCTCCCATGCAGCAGGGAATGCTGTTTCATACACTCTGTGCGCCTCAGTCAGGAGTATACTTGCAGCAATTTTCCTGGACGTTACAAGGGAATATTGATTCTTCAAGTTTGAAACGAGCTTGGCAGCAAGTCATCGATCGGCATCCTATTCTACGGACAGCGTTCTATTGGGAAAATCTTGAGCAGCCTTACCAAGTTGTCTATGATCATGTAGATTTGCCCTGGGATGAGCAAGACTGGAGCCAGTTATCTCAACCGTTACAAAAGGAACAGTTAGCGACTTTTCTGAAAACCGATCAGGAGCGTGATTTCCAGCTTTCTGAAGCCCCCTTAATGCGTCTAGCTTTGATTCGTTTATCTGAAGACACGTCCCAGGTTGTTTGGAGCTATCATCATTTACTTTTAGATGGCTGGTCGCTATCCTTGGTGTTCAAGGAAGTCCTGAGTTTTTACGAAGCTTTTAGTCAAAATCAAACCTTAAATCTGCAGCTGCCCCGGCCCTACCGAGATTATATTACTTGGCTGCTGCAGCAAGATCTTCCTGAAACAGAGGCTTTCTGGCGGCGATCGCTTGAAGGTATAGAAGCACCAACTTCTATCAGGATGACTCAGCCTCCTCACTCCCCGAATAACGAACAGGAAAACTATCAGAGGCAGCAAATCCACCTATCCGAATCAACAACATCAGCGCTTAGGCTCTTAGCGCAACAGCATCAATTAACCCTGAACACACTGGCACAAGGTGCATGGGCGCTTTTGTTGTCCTATTATAGTGGAGAGAACGACGTAATTTTTGGCACGACCTCTGCTGGCCGCTCTGGAGATATTGACGGGATAGAGTCAATGGTGGGTTTATTCATTAGTACTTTACCTGTCCGGGTTAAAGTCGATCCCCAAGATACTTGTCTTGCATGGCTCAAAAAACTCCAGGTCCAGCAGTTGGAAATGCGTCAGTATGAATATAGTCCGTTAGTACAGATTCAGGCTTGGAGCGAGTTTCCTAGAAATACACCTTTGTTTGACAGCCTTATAATTTTTGAAAATACGCCGGTAGACAAATCTCTTCAGGAGAGAGACAGTAGCATCCAGCTTCTAGATATAGATATATTCGAAAAAACCAACTACCCATTGACCATTGGAATCAGTCCGGGCTCAGAATTATCACTAGAAATTCTGTATGAGCGCAGTCGATATCATGATGCAACGATCAAAAAAATATTAGAGCACTACCGGACTCTGTTAGGAGGAATCGCATTTAATTGTGACAAACATCTTGCGGACTTATCAATATTGACCCAACAAGAGCAGCAGCAACAGCTCATAGATTGGAACAGTACTCAAGTAAAATACAACAAGGATCAGTGCATTCATAAGCTGTTTGAAATGCAGGTAGAAGCAACACCTACCGCCATTGCTGTCGTCTCTGAAGGCAAGCAGTTAACCTACAGGGAGCTGAACACTAGGGCTAATCGATTAGCCCATCATTTGCGAGCACTAAGCGTAAAGCCAGAAGTTTTAGTTGGTATTTGTGCAGAGAAGTCCCTGGAAATGATTGTGGGTGTAATGGGTGTTCTCAAAGCAGGAGGAGCCTATGTACCGCTGGAGCCAAATTACTCTAAAGAGCGCTTAAAATTTGTCTTAGAAGACACTCAAGCCTCTATTTTGCTTACTCAGCAGCGATTCATTGATGTGTTGCCTGACCCTCAGGTAAAAATTATTTGTTTAGACAAGGACTGGCCGCAGATTGCGTTGCTAAGTGGGGATAACTTATGTAGCGAAGCAACACCTGCCAACCTAGCTTATGTGATTTATACGTCTGGTTCTACCGGAAAGCCTAAGGGGGTAATGATTGAGCATAGCAGTCTTACCAATGCTTATCTAGCTTGGCATGTCGCTTATAAACTAGGTTCAGAAGCAACATGCCATCTGCAGATGGCGAGCTTTTCATTTGATGTTTTCACAGGTGACTTAGTTCGGAGTCTTTGCTCTGGTGGAAAACTGGTTTTATGTCCTCGTGAGCGACTTTTGGAGGCTGGTGAACTTTATCAGCTAATGTGCCAAACTCAGGTTGATTGTGCGGAATTTGTTCCGGCGGTGCTTAGGAATCTAATTCAGTATCTGGAAGAGACCGGACAAAGTCTTGGTTTTATGCGGCTACTTATCTGTGGATCTGATAGTTGGTATGGCGCAGAGTATCAAAAATTTCAGCAATTTTGTGGTCCCGAGACACGACTCATTAACTCCTTTGGTTTAACTGAAGCAACTATCGACAGTTCCTACTTTGAAGCAACAGTGGGAACTTTATCGATTGAACAGTTAGTACCCATCGGACGGCCATTTGCGAACACTCAGCTCTATATCTTGAACTCATTTTTGCAGCCTGTCCCCATTGGAACGCCAGGGGAACTTTATATAGGTGGTTTTGGTGTGGCACGGGGCTATTGGAATCGACCTGAATTAACTGCTGAGAGATTTATTTCAAATCCTTTTAGTCGAGAATCTGGAGATTGCCTCTACAAAACAGGAGATCAAGCCTGCTGGCTTCCTGATGGGAATATTGAGTTGCTTGGTCGAATTGATCATCAGATAAAAATTCGGGGCTTTCGGGTTGAACCTGGAGAAATTGAAGCAGTTATTCAACAAAATCCATTGGTTCATGAGGTCGTCGTTCAGGCGAGGGAAGATAAGTCTGGAAACAAGCAACTCATAGCATACATAGTTTGGGAGCCTCAAGCTGAGACGGCAGAAATAAGCGAGCTAGAAGATAAATTAACTTCTCAAACATCAGCACAGCTAAAGGCTTTCCTGAATGAAAAATTGCCGGAATATATGAGACCTGCCCACTTTATTGTACTTAATTCTTTGCCGTTGTTGCCGAATGGCAAAGTTGACCGTCGAAGCCTACCAGAAGTTGAAACTGTTAGGCCTGAGTTAGGGGAACCTTTTGTTCCACCTCGGACCTTAACTGAAGAATTGCTGGCGGGGATTTGGGCTAATGTTCTTGACCTTGATCAAGTTGGAATCTACGATAATTTCTTTGAATTAGGCGGACATTCTTTGCTAGCAATTCGCCTGATTTCACAAGTACGCAACACCTTTCAGATGGAATTGTCCTTGCGTAGCCTATTTGAATTACCGACGGTAGCTGGTTTGAGCGATCGCATTGAAGAAGCTCGTCAAGGTAAGCAAGGTTTGCCAATTGTGCCTCTAATCCCTGTTTCACGAGAGCAACCGTTGCAGTTATCGTTTGCGCAGGAACATATCTGGTTCTTAGAGGAACAGCTGCCTCCTGAGCATTACTTTTACAACACAGCGTCGATAAGTCGTTTCAAAACACATCTCAATTTAAGCGCTTTAGAACAGAGTCTGAATGTGATTCTACAGCGCCATGAAACCTTACGCACAACCTTTACTCTTGTTGAGGGAAAACCTATTCCAGTTATTGCTCAAGCACCTACATTGAAAATGACGGTGTTCGATCTGCAGAGTTCTTCGAAAAATGAGCGGGAAGCTAAGGCAGTACAAATAACTCGTGAGGAAGTTCAGCGACCCTTTAATCTATCAAGTGGGCCTTTGCTACGAACTGCCTTAATACAGCTAGGTAAGTCAGAATACACTTTAATTATAACAATTCACCAAAGCTCCTTTGATGCCTGGTCTCAAAATGTTCTCTGGAGGGAACTAGGAACTCTTTATCGAGCCTTCTCTGCTGGGAAACCATCGCCATTAACTCCACTCCCTATTCAGTATGCAGATTTTGTTCATTGGCAGAAAAAAATGCTGTCGGAAGAAGTATTAGAAAACCAGCTATCTCAGTGGAAAAAATGGCTAACAGGTTCTCTTCCTGTGCTTAACTTACCTACTGATTATCCCCGTCCATCGGTCAAAACTTTTCGGGGGGCTAATCAGCGTTTAACTTTTTCCAAGGAGGTCACAAAAGCTCTTAGAGACCTGAGTCAGCAGGAAGAGGTGAGTATGTTTATTACAAACCTGGCGGCCTATCAGGTTTTACTCTATAGCTACACGGGTCAGAAGGATCTCCTAATAGGCACATCTGCTGATAATCGCACTAGACGTGAACTTGAAGGTTTGATTGGATGTTTTAACAACTATCTCGTACTACAGGCAGATCTCTCAGGAAATCCTAGTTTTCGTGAATTGCTGAGTCGAGTCCGTCAGACCAGTATGGAAGCCTATGATTACCTAGATATGCCCTTCAGTAGATTAGTTTCAGCTCTACAGCCAGAATCAGATCTCAGCCGCACACCATTAATTCAAGCCATGCTTGTGTATAAACAATTTTTAGACACACCTACTGCAGAGTCTTTAGACTTGGACTTTACTCTTTTGCCGTTTAATTATGATTGGGAAACAGCAAGGTGTGACTTAACGTTGACTTTGATGGATGTCGGAGAACAAGTTACTGGTTTTTGGGAATACAGTACTGATTTATTCAAAGCTGAGACGATTAATAAAATGTCTGAACATTTCCAGATATTGCTAGAGAAAATCGTTTCTAATCCCGATCAACCTCTTTCTGAATTAGGATTTACGACCAGTAGAAGTATGCCAGAAAGAACCTCATTATCTGGAGTGCTTTAAGGATTCAAGAGCGATTTTTAGCTATAGATTTGTTATGTTAATTTGCCGACTTTTCACTGTAAATTTAGTAAGAGCACAGCAGCTATGATTTTCGATTCAAAAAAATCTCAAACGATTGGTTCGCAAGAAAAGGACAATAAACCAGCCTGGACAAGAATTTCTTCCGTTGATCGTCGCAGTAATCTTTCGTGCCAAGAGTTTTTTGAGGAGTACGCCTCTGTAGGTAAACCCGTAATCATTACGGGTGTGACAAATGACTGGGAAGCTGCAAGAAAGTGGAATTATAATTTTTTCAAAGAAAGGTATGGATCTCGCAAATGTTCAGTAAGAAATTGTCAAGAAAATCGTTTTGCCTACATGACTGTTTCTGACTATATGGATTACATGATTTCCGATGATCGTAGCGAAATCATGTATATGGCAGGCAACTCTCTTTGGAGTTACCCTGAGCTTTTCAAAGACTATGAAATTCCGGTTTATTTTCCTGATTGGATCGACAAACTTCCTAGAAAAATTGTGCGCACTTTATTACGAGCCACTAAACCGATGCGATGGCTATTTATTGGCCCTAAAGGCGCTTCATCAGGAAAGCTTCACTATGAAATGTGGCATAGTTCTGGATGGGTCGGGATGATTTCTGGACGGAAACGATTTGTTTTCTTTGCACCCGATCAAACGGAATTTTTATATGGTGGTAAAATCGATATATTTAGCCCTGACTTAGATAGATTTCCTCTCTATTCTAATGCTGAGCCCATCGAAGCTGTAGTGGAAGCTGGAGATGTCATATATGCTCCTCCACTTTGGTGGCATCAAGTAGAAAACTTAGAAGATAGTATATCTATAACCCATGACATCATAAATGAATTCAATTCAGAGCAAGTTTTTCAGTATTTTAGAAATAATTGGCCAATAGTTGGTAAAGCTATTCCACTGGCGTTTCAATACTACGCTCGTAATCCCTAATGGCCTATCAATTTTGATTTTGTTCTTTCATATATTTTGAAAAAACTGTCTAATCTGAAATAATTTGAGGACGTTATTCACAATTTCAGATTTAAATTATTAAACTGATGTTCGCAGATTTTGCAAGTATGTCGTTGTTGATGGTTCTGTTCCCAACGCATCTTTAGTAATTAACGTGCAAACTTTTTTGATCATCTGGCTGGGTCAATTTGCTTCCCTTTTGGGGTCTGAAATGACCAACTTTGCCATTACCATCTGGGCTTGGGATGTTACGGGTAAAGCGACTCCTCTTGCCTTAATTTTAGTTGTTACGCAAATCCCCAGACTGTTAATTTCTCCCTTTGCAGGCATTTGGGTAGATCGTTTTAATCGCAAATATCTGATGTTGCTGGGTGACACTTTGGCAGGGCTTTCTACTATTGTGCTGCTAATTTTATTTACGACTGGTCATCTGCAAATCTGGCATCTCTATATTTCTAGCGCAATTAATGGGCTATTTGGCCATATTCAGGGGCTAGCGTACGCTACCTCAGTGTCGCTAATTGTCCCGAAGCATCACTACGTCCGTGCCTCAGCCCTCAAATCCCTGCAAATGTCAGGTGGCTACCTTTTTGCGCCTGCTATGGCCGGAGCCCTTTATGCAATTACTGGCTTAGGCGGAATTCTAACTTTTGATCTGGTTACATTTGGCATAGCAACTATATCTCTCAGTACTGTTGCCATTCCACAGCCCACTGAGCAAGATTCATCGAAATCTGTCTCGTCGGGAAAGATGCTGGAACAACTCACTTTCGGCGTCCGCTATCTGTGGCGCAATCTCAGTTTAAAGACACTCTTAAGCTTTATTATGATAATGAACATTATCAATAGCATTTGTCAAACAATTTTGCCTGCGATGTTATTGGCTCGGAGTGGCAACAATACTACAGCTGTAGGAACGCTCTTTTCCTGTTTTGGTGCTGGTGGACTTTTAGGGGGGGTAATCCTTAGTATCTGGGGTGGACCGAAACGCCGGATTCATGGTTTGTTAATAGCTGATGCGATTTCGAAAACAGGACTGATTATGTTGGCTCTAGCTCAGCAGACCTACGTCAGACTTGGAGCAGCGTTAGTTGGTGGATTTTGTCTACCATTTTCCGGTAGCTGTAGCGAGGCCATTTGGCAGTCAAAGATAGAGCCAGAAAAGCAGGGGCGTGTATTTGCTGCACGATTTTTGCTGTCGCGATTAGTTACACCCCTAGGAGCTATGATTGCAGGGCCATTGGCCGATTATGCCTTTGAGCCTGCGATGCAACCAGGAGGTGCTCTCACTAAGCCCTTTGGCAATGTTCTTGGCGTGGGCCTTGGAGCCGGAATGGCGCTACAGATGCTACTGTTTGCGAGTCTTGGTGTGTTGATTTCACTAGGAGGGTATGGGGTACGTAGTCTGCGACAAGTCGAAGATTAAAGTAGCTCGATCTTAGTGGTATTGAGAAGCCCGGAATTAGCATTAAAAGCCGGATGAGATAACGATTATCTTTTAGGTATCTTGGCCAATTGAGTATGCGTTTGCCCTAGTTACATGTTTAGATAAGTTGACTTGTTCTGCAGAGTCAATTACCATTCTGTTATGAGATCATCTTTTACTGAAAATTAGAATACACATGCACATGTTGTCGTAATCGATACTTTAGGTTAGATCATCTTTTGACCGAATTCTGTGAATCTGAATATCCTATTAGGAAGAGATTCTCTCCATGTCTTTTAGAGCTATTCGTTAAAAGCCTTTAGAAGGCAAATGGTTCTTACAGTGAGTCATTTTAATAGGTGATACTTTGTATGTAGGAGGGGCTTTGGTGCGTGAATAAAGAAGTTGCGGAGCCGTAGGTGCCGGTAAAGTGTAGTTACCACACAAACACGGTACCGATGAAACGCACCTACAAACTCCGCAACTGGTCTGAGTATAACGCTGCTCTGGTAAAGCGAGGAAGTCTGACGTTATGGCTCAGTGATGAGGTGATTGCCGAGTGGAAAAACACTCAAAAGACTGGTAAACCAGGGGCATCGAAAGACTATAGCGATTTAGCCATCCAAACACTCTTGACCTTCAAAGTGCTCTATGGACTGGCCTTACGTCAAACCATTGGCTTTGCAGGGTCTATCTTTGAACTGATGGATGTATCGGTAGACTTACCGGTGCATACAACATTGTCACGTCGTCAACAGACATTACCGATTGATTTACCGATTCAGCCGACCTCTGGCAGTCGTCATGTGGTGGTTGATAGTACGGGCATTAAAGTGTACGGAGACGGGGAATGGAAAACCCGGCAGCATGGGGTGAGCAAACGTCGCACTTGGCTCAAACTCCATTTGGGTGTCGATGAGCAAACCGGAGAGATTCTGGCTGCCGTAGTGACTTCGAACGCCATCACTGATGGCGAGATACTCCCGGACATCCTCGACCAAATTCCCGATGAGATTGACCAAGTGAGTGCCGATGGGGCGTATGACCGCACCTACTGCTATGACGCCATTGATGAGCGTGATGCAACGGCAGCGATTCCCCCTCGCAAAGATGCCAAAATTTGGTTTCATGGCAATCGCAAACAGGCCCCGCATCCACGAGATGAAAACTTACGAGCGATTCGCAAACAGGGACGGTCTACCTGGAAAGAAGAGATAAACTATCATCGACGGTCTTTGAGTGAAACCATGATGTATCGACTCAAAACTATGTTCACAGGTGAGGTGTCTGCACGAGGGATTGAAAATCAAACGACAGAATTACTGTTGGAATGTTCTATTCTCAATCAGTTCACCCACTTAGGAATGCCCGATAGCTATCCTATTGAAGCCTAAGATCGATATCCTAGAGGACCGATCTGTCTACCAAAATATTCACGCACCAAAGCCTGTAGGAGGTGTTACTATCGCTTACTTTCTTCATTGCCTGATAGATCGAGATAAGCAAGATTTAATAGCTTCGTTGCGACCTCAACATCGTGGTTACATGAAAAATCATTTGAAGCAGATCGCGTTTGGTGGACTTGCTTATGATGAAGATGCGGACACTACCGTAGTTTGTATTTGTTTGAATGTCGAGTCAGATTCTGAAGCAAGCGATTTTGTTAAAGATGATCCATATTGGGAGGTTTACAAGCAGGTTAAGATCGAAAAGTTCAAGCAAATGATACCTGGGGTAATCACTTAGATTTTGTCGTTTCGCTTAATGTAGGCCTTTAAAGTAATTATTTTCATAGATGTGGATAACATGTTTTGGTAAAACCTTAAGTTTAGGTTACTGTTACACGTTGCTAGTTTATTTTGGGCTAGGAGAGTTTAATCAAGCCATAAAGGTTTTTCTTCTAAGAATTCTGAGCAAGATTCTTGTTCAGAATGGGTCTAAGTGATTAGATATTTGAGTTTATTGTGGCGAAGCTATCTGAGTCAGTCTTTTATGCATGTATTCTTTCGATTAATTGGACCCTTAAAAAGATTCTTGGGCTGGGAGTTTTTAAATAGTTTTGACTTAATTTACAACAGTCGTTTGAACAGTTCTTAATATAGCTATACTTACGTCTCTGGTTAATAAAAGTAAATAGTAGATTGGCTGTATTAGAGGCATGTTAAATTTTAGGAAACCTGTTTTGTTACTAATTCTGTAGACCTGTTCAGTTCAAATTGAAAAAGTAAGAAGTAGGGAGTCGAGATTGTTATGGATGTTAGACGTTGCAAAAATATTATTGTAGGCGCTGGTCCGAGTGGTTTGCAACTTGGCTATTTCATGGAAAAGTGTAAGAGAGATTATGTCATTTTAGAGCGTAATCAAACTGCCGGCTCCTTTTTTTCCAAATATCCGCTACATCGCAAGCTTATCTCTATTAATAAGAAGAACAATTATTTCCCAGAGGATGATTTTAATTTGCGCCACGATTGGAATTCATTGTTGTCTGATGATCCAGAAATGCGCTTTACTCGCTATTCAGATGATCTGTTTCCAAGCGCTGATCGACTCTACGAGTATCTTCAGGATTTTGCTAAACACTTTGAGCTAAATATTTGCTACGGTACGGCGGTTTCTAAGATTAAGCGATATGATGATGGGCGCTTTCATTTGATAACGGACAGAGGCATCCATTATGAGTGCGAGGCTCTTTTCCTTGGGTTAGGACCTCTAAAGGCGCTGTTGCCAGAAGATATCGAAGGCATCGAATTGGCGACAGTATATGATGATCAAATCCTAGATCCAGAGACCTATCGAAACAAAAGAGTTTGTATTGTTGGGCAGGGAAACTCAGCATTTGAAACAGCAGAGTTTTTATCAGGAATTGCTAGTTTCGTTCATGTCTTTGCTAAAGAGCCAATTAAGTTTGCATGGAATACTCACTTTGTAGGGGATGTGAGAGCTGTAAACAACAATATCTTTGACATGTATCAGTTGAAGTCGCTGCATGCTGTGCTGAATCCTCGGTTGAAGCGCATTACTCGACTGGAAAATGGTTGTTTGCAAACTAATCATAGCTATGACTATCCAAACTCAGATATTCCCGGTTCTCTTGAGTTGACTCGTGAATATGATCATATAATCTGTTGTTCTGGGTGGCGTTGGTTTGATGAAGACCTCTTTGATGAATCGGCCATGCCATTATCCTGGAAACGAGGTAAGTATCCAAAGATGACGCCTATCTGGGAATCGGAAAATGTTCCCAATATGTTCTTTATCGGTGCAGCGATGCAGAGCATTGATAGAAAAGCTTCATCTGCTTTTATTCATGGCTTCCGATATGCTGTACGGACATTATTCAAACTTGTGGAAGAGCGCTATGAAAACGTTCCTCTACCTAGTAAGGCGTTAAAGCCAATAGATTGGGATAAACTTTTAGATTGGATGTACGAACGATTTAGCGTCGCATCTGCTACGTATCAGCTTTTTGGGGTTCTTTCAGATGTTGTTGTTCTTTCGGACGATATGACGGAGGCGACAATTTTTGAGGAACTTCCTCTCAATCATGTCAGAGAACGTAGTTTTGACGGAAACCATATTCTGGTCTTCACGCTTGAATTTGGCTTTGATAACTTCAAAGATCCGGCTATTAACTTTATGGGGCCATCCGATCCAGTAGATACTTCCTGTGCAGCATTTTTGCATCCTGTCATTCGACACATTCATAATGGCGAAGAAACCGAGTTTCATTTTGGTGATTCATTATTGGCTCGATGGGATCGTCCCCATGGTGATGGAGGTGCCGTTATGTCGTATCACTACTTGTTTCAAAAGTGGCTCGAAACTCAGTTAGGAATTGATCTTAATCTTCCAGAGCCTGTAGAGGGAGGTCCTTACCGCAAATGGTCTCAAGAAGAGATTGCAGAGTGGAAGTTGAATAATCCGCCAACTGATGCGGTTGCGGAGTGTGTTCGCCCTGTTTAACTCCAGAGTTTTGGCGTTGATGAGCATTAAGTTGAGTTGAGTTTAATCAACCAGGTATTGAGTAGGGAGGCAATTGGAGAATCTTAAATCCTTGGCCTCCCAGTCCCCTGTTTTGTCTTTAATGGCAGGATTCTGGTTTGCTCTATCACAGTGATTGTAGCTCGTTTAATGGATTATTAGTTAGGCCGTCATTGCATCTACAGAGGATGACATAAGTCAACGAGAGGAGGTGCTTAAATTCATGGGAAAACCGACTATGTCAGAAAAATGGATGGTTCGTTTTCATCCAAGGGATCATCCCAAACTAAGATTGCTCTGTTTTCCCCACGCAGGCGGTTCGGCTAGAGTATTTTATAAATGGTCTGAACTATTACCACCTACGGTTGAGGTGTGCGCACTTGAGTTACCTGGGCGAGGTAAGCGTTTATTTGAAGCTCCATTTACTAGTATTGATTTATTGTTGCCAATTTTAGGCCCTGAGATATTGCCTTTTCTGGATATTCCCTTTGCATGTTTTGGCCATAGTCTAGGCGCACGGATTGCTTTTGAGTTTTGTCGATGGTTGCGAGAGATAGGTCAGCTTACTCCCCAACATTTTTGGGCTGCTGCCGCCCGCGCCCCTCATCTACCACCCAATACTTCACCAATACATAATTTGCCCGATTCTGAATTTATTGCTGAATTAAGACGATATAGTGGCACGCCTGAAGAGGTTTTTAATACCCCCGAACTCATGAAATTAGTACTTCCTGCTCTGAAAGCGGATTTTTCGTTGCTGGAAACATATCGATATCGACCTAGTGCTCGACTAGATTGTCCGATTACCTGTTTTTTGGGGCAACAAGATGATACAGCGATCCAAGTGGATGTGGCGGCTTGGCAACAGCATACAGATACATTTAACTTAGAATCTCTTCCTGGCGATCATTTCTTTACTCATAATCCCTTGTTTCCCAAGAGATTGTTGTCTAAACTAGCGAGATTTGGCTGCATTGAGTCTCCCAGTTGAAAAAATAACAGCAAGGTAGATGACCTTAGGGGGACTGCACAAAAATAAAGACCCAGGTCGGGGCTGTAGATTGGTGGATGGGTGGGTGGTCGCGTAAAGATGGCCCAAGTCTCTCCAGCAATAGGCACATTAGCTGTAGCAAGATTAGCGTTGATAGTGTCGAGAATAGTGGCGTTATAGAACCTACCGCGTACACACCAGTTGTTCTTATACTCAGATGTTGCCGTCCGAAGGGGGCAAACAGAGGCGATAGGACAGGCCTGCTTCTATCGCTTCTGTTTGTCTCCTGGATTAATAACTTGTGCATAGGCAATCCAAGTATAAAAGCAAAGAAAGCCAGTAAGAACGAAGATGGAAGCCAGAATACTATTCCAAGTAAGCGGAATGAGCAAAAGAGAGCTGACTAGTTCCGTAAGAATCAATCCTAATAGAATGATTACGACGTGATGACGTTGAGCATAACTGAACAAAACTGCCCCGATTGGAGCTCCTACAACAACAATAGGTACCGACGCCAGCCAATATTCCCGAACAGGGAAACCAAAGTCTTTAAGGAAAAGACCGTGCAGAACAAATCCTGCGATCGCATTAATTGCCATTAGAGCAATGGAAGTAAATGTACTGATGCTCTCGCACATTTGAAACAGCAGTACCATTACCGAAAAGGCAAATATATCAATTCCTGAACCCACAAGCCCGCTGATAGTGCCACCGATGAAGCCCGTTATCCACCAAATGGCCCGTTCTTGATTTCCCCAAAAGGGATGCAGAATACACCGTTCACTACTACGCAGTTGCGTAAACACCATCACTAGTCCAAAACTGCTCGTCATCATAGTGAACGACAACCTAATAAAATCAGGAGTCAGCCGAGGTTCCAGCAACAGTGTGCCAATGACGATACCTATCAAGCCACCGCTACTAGCCCACCAAATGAGTCGCCAGTCTATCTTGGTTTGCATGGCGATGATAGTAAGCGTAGCAGCAGTCATGCCTACACTTTGAATAGCGAGAGCAAATACCTTAGCCTCATGGGGTGGCACTTCCAATAGTTTGGTCAAAACAGGGAATGCAACGGCTCCACCGCCCATACTGGTACCTCCTGCCACCATTGAACCAAATAGCATCGTCAATGTTATTGGCCAGTAAGTCTGCAGGATATTAATGATAGAGATAGGTCCTAAAAAGACAAACCATACACTCCAAACAAATAAGGTAATTAAGAAGCAGATGCTGAGTTTGCGCCTGGCAGTATGTGATTGACCCTTCATCTTAAACGCACTCGCATGTATTGATTATCTCCACTCTAAAAAAATCGAGATGATTGCAAGGTATCGAATATTTCAATACAAAAAGCCTCATCCAATAACAAAAATAAACAGGATTTAGCTTGGAAAAAGTCTTTAAAGAAGGAGTTTTTTCTGGATACTGCTTTCTCATTATTAAGCTCGACTTTATTCAAATAGAGAGGGTCATAGGAAATCAGCAAGCATAGTAGATTTGTCAGAACCGACTTGCTGTAAAGGGAAATACTGAATGTGTTGAGCTTGTTTCGCCGTTATTCGCCCATCACATCTGGGACTCAGCGATGGTGCTTTTCATTGGAGCTATTCTAGCACTCGGGAAACGAACAGTCAGTGCGATTGTCCAAGCCCATCGGAGCCGAAAAAAAGACTTTACTGTTACACTCGATTTGGTGAAATCAGTGCAACAGAACAAATCTTTACTGCTGGCAAGGGAGGTCGATTAATTCGTTCCTTTTCGGTTAGTGCCCATGTACATTGTCGTAGCTATTCATTGCCGTTACAATGAGCGATTACCGACTTTGGGGCCGATATCCCCTTTGGTCGGATGCCAGGAAAACTGAAAGCGCATCATGGCATCGAGGTGCCCATCAGTTCAGTCCAAGTCATCACTCAGACTCATGCCCAATGGAGACTCAATCTGGTCAACAGGGTACTTCCCTTGAGGACTACTTCCTCCCCAATGCTGCCATTTCCTATAAACACGATAAGTGGCAGGCAGGTCTGAACATTCGTAACCTCTTTAATGTAGATTTCATAGAGGGGGCTCAAAATAGTCGAACGTTTTTCATTTCTCCGAGTGAGGGGGGTACGATAATTGGCTCACTTTCAGTTGTTTAAACCCATGCTGGCGCTAAGGCGAATTATAGGCTGGTTAGTATTGAGTTTCCTCGCTGCCAGCTTTGTTGTTGGATGTGGGCTTCTAGGGAGCAATGAATCAGGCGAAAGCCTGACGGTTGATGCGCCATCCCAACTGCTGGATTGCCGCGTGCTTAACCATGATTTAGGCGAAACTGAGGTCTGTGGGCAGCCCCAAAAGATAGCAGTTCTTGGTGTTCATAGCCTCGATTTGCTGTTATCTCTAGATGTCCAACCGATCGGGTATGCAGCCTCTAATACCTATGCTGGCGAGGTCTTTGATAATCCAGCACAGCAGGTTCCTTATTTGGGCCAGCGGCTTACGACTCGGCCTATAAATTTGGGGCGTGGGGGGGAACCTTCTCTAGAAAAACTAACAGCGCTTAATCCAGACCTGATTGTGGGTGAAGCAAGCCGCTCGGACAATTACGGCCTACTCACTCAAATTGCGCCTACGCTGCAATGGCAGAATCGTCTGCTTAAAGGCCAGTGGCAGAAGAATTTGCAAACGCTCGCAGCGGCCTTAGGGCAGGATAAAAAGGCGCAGGAGGTCATTCAGCAGTATGAAACCCGCATCGGCGATGCGCGTGCTGATTTGGCTGATGTGACTGCGGCATATCCCAAGCTGTTGCTGTTGGGAGCTAACCGATTGGATCAGGGCGCTTTTGTCATTGGTGCTGATAGCTATTTGGGGGGACTGTTGAGTAGCGTTGGCTTTCAGCTCATTTCTCAGCCCAACGCCACCGGCACCGCACCAATTTCAATCGAAGCACTGCCAGAGCTAAATGATGCCGATACCATCATTATTCTGGGCTATGATTTTAACTTGCTTAATGAGCGGTTGGAGAATTCAGACTCGTCTACTAATACGTCAGTGGAGGAGTTGCTTGAAACGAATCAGGTGAAAATGATTAAGCAAGATTGGGAAGCGAATGGGATTGCTCAAGCCCTTACGGCCAGTCAAGAAAATCGTGTTTTCTTTGTTACCTTCTACAAATGGAATGCGCTTAATGGCCCCATTGGTGCAGAGCTGGTTTTGGAAGATCTTCGTCGGTTTTTCTTACCCGATAACAAGAGCTAGCAGTCTGTCAAAGTCAAATCTTTGGAAACGAAGGAAATGCGTTTTGGATGATTTGCTAAAGTACTTGGCCAAGTAAAAAATAGGCGTTGCTGATCCTCGGGATGATTGTAGTTGAAAGATAGAGGTATACGGCCTTTCTAACAGATCGATTTATCCTCTAAATTAGCAACGGCAAAAAATGCGTTTTGGGCGCAAAAAAATGCGTTTCGGAGCCAAAACCTCTAGGAATATGTTCGCTAGTTAACCTAATCTAGGTGATATAGATCACTTTTTGAGCGAAGGAGCTTGGGGAAAGGAGAAAGGGTGGGTTTAAATTCCGCCTTCCCTTCTCAATCTTCCGCCTTCCCTCTTGCCTCCCCCTCTTCCCCCTCTTTTACCGTGCGAACCTTCCTTATTATCTGGCTTGGTCAATTCATCTCCCTGCTAGGCTCTGAGATGACCAACTTTGCCATTACCATCTGGGTCTGGGAAGTCACAGGGCAAGCCACACCACTTTCGTTTATCCTGGCCGTGACCCAAATCCCCAGGTTATTAATTTCACCGTTTGCCGGTATTTGGGTGGATCGGTTTAATCGTAAATATTTAATGCTGTTGGGAGATACCGTTGCCGGACTCTCAACAATTGTGTTGTTGGTATTGTTTTTAACTGATCACCTTCAAATTTGGCATCTCTATATCTCTGCGGCAATTAATGGTTTATTTGGCTACATTCAAGGACTAGCCCACTCGGCCTCCATGTCATTAATTGTTGCGGAACAACACTATGCTCGCGCGTCTGCTTTTGAGTCATTGCAGATGTCCGGTAGCTTTGTGGTGGCCCCGGCTATGGCTGGAGCCATGTATGCCGTTACGGGGCTAAGTGGGATTCTCATCATCGATTTGGTTACGTTTGGGATTGCGATCGCAACCCTGATCACGGTTACGATTCCTCAATCCACAGCACCGCCACAAACAGCTGATGTTTGGCAACAGCTGATATTTGGCATTCGTTATTTATGGAACCGCCCCAGCCTCAAAGTACTCTTAATCTTTTTTCTAATCAGCAATTTTATCGACAGTGCCAGCTTTACTCTTTTACCGGCCATGGTGTTGGCTCGTCTGGGAAATAACTCTACTATTCTGGGAACACTCTTCTCTTTTTTTGGTATAGGCGGACTATTGGGTGGTTTAACCCTTAGTATTTGGGGTGGACCAAAGCGACGCATCCATGGAGTTTTGATTTTCAGCGCAATTTGGAAAGTGGGTCTGATCGTGCTAGCGCTATCTCGCAATATTTCTACCAAAATTGGTACGGCATTGACGAGCGGATTTTGTTCGCCGTTTCCCGGTAGCTGCAGCCAGGCGATTTGGCGCTCTAAAGTAGAGCCAGAGGTGCAGGGACGGGTATTTGCCACACGTTTTTTGCTAACACAGTTGGCCACCCCCTTGGGAGCGGCGCTGGCGGGACCGTTAGCCGATCACGTCTTCGGCCCTGCAATGCAATCAGGAGGGGCGCTCGCGCCTATCTTTGGCGGTCTCTTTGGGGTCGGCCCCGGTGCTGGCATGGCGCTCCAAATGATGCTGTTTGCCAGTTTTGGTGTGGTAATTTCCCTGAGTGGGTACAGTGTGCGCAGATTGCGACAGGTTGAATTGAGCGAAATCGGCTAATTGAGGATCAGGCTGAATTGAGCGTATCAATTTAATGCGGGAAAATTTTCTGGAGACAGAACGCAGCAATCAGAGGTCAGAAGCCAGTTATTTTAAGCCTTCCGCCTTCCGCCTTTTGACCCGGCCGAGATTTCCCAGCTTCAGCTGATACCCGACTCTGTCCTCTCTCTGACTTACTGATAACGCTCCTCCCCCTCTTCCCAGCAACGAACGTGCAAGTGGTAGTTTATCCAGTTGCAAACGCCTAAGCTAAGAATGAATACTGTTTGAAGTGATTGTGAGCTAGCTAATGGCTAAATTACGTTTAGGCTTAGAGTGGTTCTTAAATCCAGACCATGTGCCGCTGTTGGTGGGTCTAGAGCAGGGTTGGTTTGCAGACGCTGGTTTAGAGTTAGAGCTGGTTGAACCGGCAGAGCATGTGGATGCGATCGCAGAACTTCAGGCGGGCACGTTAGATATCGCCATTACTGAGCCGGTTCATCTAGTAGAAGACCGAGGCAACGGCCATGCCGTAATTGGCTGGGCACGCTTTTTGCATACCAATGGCGGCGTTATGTACTTTGCAGGGAGCGGCATTGAGCGACCAAAGGATATGGTGGGCAAGCGTCTACAGTATCCCGGTGCCCCTTCTGCATTAGGGCGAGCCATCGCCAAAACCATGATTGAGGCGGATGGCGGAGACTTTACGGAAGATGCCATCACCTCAGTCGATAATGGCTTTATGCATACCGATGCCCTAATTGAGGACAAAGCCGACCTAGCCACGCTGGTGTTCTACAACTTTGAAGTGATTGAATCGCGACAGCGCGGCCATAACGCTCAATTTTTTGCACTCAAAGATTGGGGCGTGCCTGACTTTTGCCAACTTATTTTGATTGCAACACCCCAATTATTACAACAGCGGCAGCAGGACCTGCAGACATTCTTAAACATACTACGGCGAGGGATTGACTTTATTCACCAGCAGCCTAAAGCAGCCCAAGCCATTTACGATCAGCGTACCGGAGCCTATGCGGGTGATCAAATCGGCCAGGCCATCTATGATGCAACAATCTCTTGTTTTACCCACGACTTTTCCATGAGTGCAGATTACTACGATCGTCTGCAAACTTGGATGCACAATACTGAGCAGATTCCCCAATGTTTGTCGTCTAACGACTATTGGACCAACATCCTGGCCCTTTAGAACACAAACGCAATGAAAGCCTAACTGGCGAGATGACTGCTCAGATTGTTCTACTGAAAAATTATGACGCCCAACGCGTTACGTTTTATCCAAACGACAGGTCTAAGGTCAACAGCTCACCGATAACGCCGGTGCCTCTATTGTTTTTATTAGGGTCAGCTCAATCAGAAAAGCCGATATTAGGCATCACTGGCACGATGCCAGACGGATTTCTCTGTTGGCTTGGTGAGTAATAGCCTTTTCTGTAAACGTTAAACTTTACAGTTTCGGCAATACCCGGAATTTGATAAAGCCGACGAGTAAACGATGAAAGATTTGGATAGTCGCTTATCTTTCTCAGATTGCACTTAAACGCACCGTAGTAGGCAACGTCAAAGCGGACTAGCGTAGGAAATAAACGCCAATCAGCCTCTAACGGACGCTCTCCGAGCAAGTAATCGGACTTGCTTAATTGGGATTCTATGGCATCAAGCGTAGTAAATAACGGATACACGGCTTATGAAGAAGCCGTTTGGGTTGTCGCAAAGCCCGCTTTGTAGACACCATTATTCACAGTTTTATATATGCGCTGATTCCAAGCATCAATTTCGGACTTTAGAGCGTCTGGAACATAATCGTAGGTTTTACGAATAGGTCCAGTCCAGACTAATCACCGCTCGTCCACGACCTCGATAGCGTGGGGCTATCAGTTCCCGATGTCGACGCATCAGCGCGTCTCGATACCATTGCGCTTCGAACACCGCTTCATGCATCGCTCGACGGCTCACTTGGCTCCCCTCTGGCCAGACGATTTGAGCGTATATCCCTTGGAGTGTCTTATTCGGACTTAACAATAGACCATTGATATAACGGCTGACATGGTCAAATCCGGCGTTCCGGCAAAACACCTCGCGATAGTCCTGTAGAAAGCCCTTTAATGTAGCCCCAATCCCAACCAACGGACAATGCATCGATACGGTTCCAACCACGGTCCAACTATTGTCCTAGATAGGCGAACGACCTAACCTTCCAAGTCGTGCGTCTACCCGCCGCACGGACTATATCGTCACCAACGATTGGACTCAAGAGTCAACAGCGGCGACACAAGAAGCGTGTAGCTACCGTTGGCGCATTGAGCAGTTACACCGAGAGGGAAAACAGACCACGGGCTTGGAACACTGTCAGTGTCGGCTTGCCAGAATTCAGCGCAACCACATTGGGTGTGCGCTGTTGGTCTGGGTCAGGCTCAATCAATTAGCGATCCAAACAGGTCAGACACTTTACCAGCTCAAACGTGGGTTGCTTGACAATTATCTGGTTCAACAACTCAGAAACCCTGATATTCAGTTCGCTGCTGCGTAAGTCCTATTCAAGAAACATCGTCGTTAGCTTAAAGTAGCCCACCTGAGCATCGGCAACATTTTTAGAAGCCGAGAGAGCGATGGATGTAGCACCTAGGGAGACCGCTGCTACCGTGAGAATCTTCTTGAAATTCATAGAGTCTCTTTTTTGTTTTTCACCATGCAGGATGCCGTTAGCGACAATTTTTAGCCAATGCACCCTTGTGGAAAATAGTAGAAAACAACGGCTTTGGTGCGTGAATATTTTGGTAGACAGATCGGTCCTCTAGGATATCGATCTTAGGCTTCAATAGGATAGCTATCGGGCATTCCTAAGTGGGTGAACTGATTGAGAATAGAACATTCCAACAGTAATTCTGTCGTTTGATTTTCAATCCCTCGTGCAGACACCTCACCTGTGAACATAGTTTTGAGTCGATACATCATGGTTTCACTCAAAGACCGTCGATGATAGTTTATCTCTTCTTTCCAGGTAGACCGTCCCTGTTTGCGAATCGCTCGTAAGTTTTCATCTCGTGGATGCGGGGCCTGTTTGCGATTGCCATGAAACCAAATTTTGGCATCTTTGCGAGGGGGAATCGCTGCCGTTGCATCACGCTCATCAATGGCGTCATAGCAGTAGGTGCGGTCATACGCCCCATCGGCACTCACTTGGTCAATCTCATCGGGAATTTGGTCGAGGATGTCCGGGAGTATCTCGCCATCAGTGATGGCGTTCGAAGTCACTACGGCAGCCAGAATCTCTCCGGTTTGCTCATCGACACCCAAATGGAGTTTGAGCCAAGTGCGACGTTTGCTCACCCCATGCTGCCGGGTTTTCCATTCCCCGTCTCCGTACACTTTAATGCCCGTACTATCAACCACCACATGACGACTGCCAGAGGTCGGCTGAAT
This sequence comes from Leptothoe sp. EHU-05/26/07-4, assembly GCF_043421015.1. NCBI lineage: Bacteria > Bacillati > Cyanobacteriota > Cyanophyceae > Nodosilineales > Cymatolegaceae > Leptothoe > Leptothoe sp. EHU-05/26/07-4. The sequence goes on along the minus strand of NZ_JAXSQV010000002.1, from coordinate 468,010 downwards.
CGGTAAATCAATCGGTAATGTCTGTTGACGACGTGACAATGTTGTATGCACCGGTAAGTCTACCGATACATCCATCAGTTCAAAGATAGACCCTGCAAAGCCAATGGTTTGACGTAAGGCCAGTCCATAGAGCACTTTGAAGGTCAAGAGTGTTTGGATGGCTAAATCGCTATAGTCTTTCGATGCCCCTGGTTTACCAGTCTTTTGAGTGTTTTTCCACTCGGCAATCACCTCATCACTGAGCCATAACGTCAGACTTCCTCGCTTTACCAGAGCAGCGTTATACTCAGACCAGTTGCGGAGTTTGTAGGTGCGTTTCATCGGTACCGTGTTTGTGTGGTAACTACACTTTACCGGCACCTACGGCTCCGCAACTTCTTTATTCACGCACCAAAGCCGAAAACAACTAAAAGATTTTCTCCCGGAAAAACAATGGGATCAGTGTGAACTTTGTGACTGTGCGTTCTGTGTATTTACCCTGACCAAGCGTTCAAACAACATTTTTGATCGTTTTCCTGAGGATCAACTGTGTGAAATTAATTACCATCGCTCAATGTAAGTAAGTAAAATTACTACTTTGGAAAAAGTTGCGTTTTAAGTGAAGGTGCTGATTCTGCCTGATTTTTCCTGAAAGCATGCGTTAAATGGACTATCGTTAAATGTTCTATAGCGTATCTGTGTAAATTCGTAGAAAGGGCAGGTACAATATGGTTTGCTATTCCTTAATTTTCTTTGCCCTTGAATATTCAGAAATAACTTTTGAAGCCGTATCTGAGTATTCAAAGACAAAGGGATCTCAACGATAAAGAATGCCGCTAGCTAAGCCCTGCAAAGGGATTGGCTAATTTTGTAAATAGTTTTATGGCTAAAATCCTATTAATAGATAAAGATAGGGCAAGCCGTCAGATCCTTGAGCATGCCCTTAAGCTATATGACTATGAGGTAGTCAGTACCCATCGTGGTGATAAGGGCTTATCGCTGGCCGTTGAGGAGGCTCCTGACCTGATTGTCATGGATATTGATGCCCAGGGACTTAATGGTTGGCAAGCGATTAAGATTCTTAAAGAGTCTAGTCCCACATGGCTCATTCCTGTAATTGCCCTGGCGCAGCCAACGGTTACTGGTCAACTTTTGATACAGACTGGGTTTGACACCTATGTCAGAAAGCCCGCTGCTGCTAGACACATTTTGCAAAGAATAGAATCCTTATTGGATAAAGTTGCCAAAGAGCTGACCGGTAGTAGCGGTAATCCATCGTCTGCATCAATGTCTGCATCAACGTCGCACAGGGGGCCAAAGGAGACACCCTATGCTCAAAGTCAGGTAGGCCAGGTAACGGTGGTCTATGTGGACAATAGTGCAGTAGATAGTCAAGCACTGGGGGACATTGTTCAAGCGGCTGGCTATAGCTACGCTAATATTTCTGATTCCTTACAGGCAGTGTCTCTGCTCATGGACTTGAGGCCTAAAATAATCTTTTTAGAATTAGTGCTGCCGGTGGCGAATGGTTACGAACTCTGTGCCCAAATTCGACGCATCTCTTTCTTGCAGAACACGCCTATCATCATTGTGACCAATAAAAACAGAATCCCTGAACGGTTGCGGGCAAAAATGGTGGGGGCATCAGATTTTTTGAGTAAACCCATCAAGGCAAAATCTGTTCTGGAGATTTTGATCAAGCATCTTTCTCACCAAAGTACTTTTTAGGGTCTAATGTTGAGATCTCAAGGGTAGACCTGAGGCTTTAGGACAGCAGATTCTGGTGGGCCCAGAGAGCTGCCTGGGTGCGATCGCGAACGTCCAACTGGCTAAAAATATTAGTTAAATGGTTTTTGACCGTACCTTCCGTCAGGTGTAAAGCAGCGGCAATTTCGCGATTGCTGTGGCCCTGGCCCAATAGCTTGAGGATGTCTATCTCCCGATTATTAAAAAGGATGTCCACATCTGTTTTGGTGCCATTATCTGATTTGACATGGGAAAACACCTTGGGGGCAATGGTGGGTCCTAACTGGCTGTAGCCCTGGTGAAGGTTACGAATTGCGATCGCAACCTGTTTCGCCGGGGTACTCTTCAGTAAATACCCCAATGCTCCTGCTTCCAGCGACTCAAATACATACTCATCCTCATCAAACGTAGTCAGCACCAAAATCCGAATCCACGGAAACCGCTGATGGATCTCATGGGTCGCTTCCACACCGTTGCACACTGGCATGCGCACATCCATCAAAATGACATCCGGTTGCAGTTGCTGGACCAGAGCAATGGCCTCCTGACCATGATTCGCTTCACCGACAATTTCAAGATCATCCTCCAGGGATAGCAACGACGCCAATCCCTGCCGAAACATTGGTTGATCATCCACCAACAAAATCTGAATCATTGTGGCACTGTAACCTGAATTAATGTGCCTTTTCCAAGAGTACTCTGGATTGTCATTTGCCCTCCCAGTAACTGTACCCGTTCTTGCATGCCCCGCAATCCATAGCCTGAGTTAGATGCCTCAGGCACAAAGCCAACACCATCGTCCGCCAGACCCATGGCAATGCCCTCTGTGGTTTGCTGAGCCCACAGCTTTACGGTAGATGCCTGAGCATGTTTTTGGATATTTGTTAGCCCTTCTTTAATAATTAGAAACAGCTGCTGGTTTACCTGTAGGGGCAAGGTTGGCAAGCTGATGCGAGTTTCAATTTTCAGGGGCTCAGTAGCGTGGGCCTGCTGAATCTGCTCCACTAAACCCGTCAACGCATCGGGCAAATTAAACGTGCCATGGCGGATGGTTGAAACCGCCCGTCGTACTTCCTGTAGAGACTGACTAGAAAGTATCTTAGCTCGATTGAGTGCCTGCAAAGACTGGTCAGGTTGTTGAGAATATAAAGTTTGAGCCACTTCTAATTGAACATTAAGGGTGGTCAGCGTGTGCCCAAGGGAGTCGTGAATATCTCGGGCAATGCGAGTTCGTTCTAAATCTGTTGCCAGGGTTTCCACTTCCTGGGATAGTGCCGCCGCTTGTTGTCGGCTTTTACGTTCAGATAAAACTGCCCAACACAACAAGATCGTTAACAAACAAGTAATCACATAAATAGTGGTGCTGTTGATAATCACATCCAACACTAACAGAGCTTTAGGAGCTGCTAAGGATTCCTCAAACTGGGCTCGCAGTTCTTCTGTGGGGATAGAGAATTCATGAAAAATTCGCTGGGCCAGGCTAAGCTGCCACGCAATCCCCGCCAGGATTGTTGTAAAAATGACATCGCGACGACTTAGCAAGAAACAGCTCTTGACCAGGACAAGATACAAAAACGGATCAAATCCCCAATTAGTGAACAGACGACTAATCAGTAAAACAACAATTTCTAACAGAATGTATCCCCGCCGTAGCCCCATGGACTGTTGTAAGGGAAAAACAATGCTAAGGATGACCAACACCCCCAGCACAGTGAAACCAAGATAGTCTCCTGGACCCATCTCATACCCCAGGGGTTTATTGAGCATCAGTAGCCCAACGCGCAGAACCACCAGTAACACAAACGTCCATTCCACATACCGCAGGGTTTTAGGAATAGATGGAGACAGATTGGCGCTAGCGGCTGATAGGGGCTTGGTCTTTTCGCCTAATCTGGGGACGTGACTAACAGCGTTCATGCTTGGTTGATGGTGTAGCAGGGTAATTGGGCTGTGGCTGACTTAACTAGGGTTTACCGTTGCTTAATGCTAAACCATTCGCCTGATTGGCTCCATGACAAAGGTCATGACAACGCATGACCTTTCACTATGGAACCGCATGCTCCCCGTCGTTAAAGTACACATACATTGCTACTAAGACAGGTATAAAACGGGACAATGGGCAGGCGACTTCAATTAGCTTCACTGATAGGCATGGCTGTCGGCTTCGCTTGGAGCGCCAATGCCATGGCTTCATCGTCGGATTTAACAACGCTACAGTTCTTACAACCCCAGGATGCACCTATGCTTGCAAACGCACCAGCACTGGTCGATCAGTGCGCCACATCTTCAACAGAAACTGCCCTGACAGCTGATACCATTGATGAAATCAACGCGTACTTAGATGCCTATGACCAAACGGGGCGGCTCTCGGGCAATGTTGCCATTGACTACGGTACTGCTTCAACATTTACCTGTAGTTACGGTTTAGCCAACCGCGAACATCAAGTCGCGAATACTGTAGAGACCAAATTCCGCATCGGGTCTATTACCAAACAATTTACCGCCGTTGCTATCCTCCAGTTACAAGAACAGGGGCGATTAGATGTACAAGCCCCTATTTCCTCTTATCTCCCTGACTATCCAGATGGCGATCGTATCACCAGCCATCATCTGTTAACCCACACCTCAGGCATTCCAGAATATCTGGATGGAGAGATATTCCCTGACATCCAAGAATGGCTGCGACTGCCCTCTAACCTGGACCAGTTGGTGGATCGCTTCAAAGATTTGCCCCTAGAATTTGATCCTGGAGACCAGTTTAAGTACAGCAACTCTGGCTACGTTCTGCTAACCCAGATTTTAGAAACGGTCTCTGGGCAAACCTATGTCGACTATGTGCAGGCCAACATTTTTACACCGTTGGGTATGAATAATACAGGCTATGAGATTCCCCATGCGGTGATTCCCGATTTGGCCCAGGGGTACACATTTGCAGGGCCTGATCTCTACTTGCAAGCCGACCCCATCGACATGAGTATCCCCCAGGGGGCAGGGGGCCTATATTCCACGTTAGGAGACCTCGCCATTTGGAATCAATGGCTCTACGGGGATCAGCAGCTGAAACACCCCATTTTGAGTCAAGCATCGATTGACTTGCTGGCCCAGCCAGTGGCCAAAATGGAGTCCGCTGAGGATCAGCCCGATGCCTTCTACGGTTATGGCTTGGTGAGCGATGCCCATCTTGGCCGACAGCGGATTCACCACAGTGGTGGCATCAATGGATTTCGCTCTAGCCTGATGCACTATCCCGAAGAGAACTTAACCATTAGTGTGCTCCTCAACTTGACCAATCAGGCCACGGACTCTATAGCTGAAGGGCTAGCCGCTATTCTCTTAGACGAACCCTACACCATGCCTCGACAGCGTGAGGCCATTGATTTGGACCCCGCCCTTTATGAGCAGTATGTCGGCACCTATCAACTGTTACCCGAGCTCCAGGTCAAACTACGAGTTGAGAACAACCAGCTTGTCAGCCAAGCCACAGGGCAAGCGTCGGTGATCCTTTATCCCAGCTCAGAAACCGAGTTTTTTGCCCAGGTGGTGGACATTCTCATTAAGTTCAACCTCAATGATGATGGCACCGTCGAAGGGTTTACCCTATTCGACCATGGCTATGAACTCTTTGCACCCAGGCTAGAAGACTAGTGGTAAGTCTGTAAACTGTGTCTGCTCAGCAAGCAAACAATCTCGTTGGCAAATCCGCTGTAACAATGGCTGATTGTGGCTAATGGCGAGGATGCCAACACCATATTGGTGAGCAAACTCTAGGATCACTTGCCAAATTAAGGCCTGGGTATTGGCATCAAGCATAGCCGTCATTTCATCGGCAATCAGATAGCGGGTGTTGCGGTTAAGCACGCGGGAGATCGCAACTCGTTGCAGTTCTCCGCCGCTCAACTCATGGGGATAGCGGGTCAGCCAACCGGGATGAATGCCGAGGGCATCCAGGATGTGGGGCTGAGGCGGATGTTTTTCCCGTAGGATGCGGTCAATGCGCCAGCGTGGGTTGACCGACAATTCAGGATTTTGAAAGACCAGCTGCACGGGGCAATAGCCTCCTGGCAGCGGTTGTTGATCTAACGTGATGCGCCCGTGGCTGGGCCTTAGATATCCAGCGAGTAGTTTACCAAGCGTCGTCTTGCCATGACCGGACGGGGCGATCAGACCGATAACTTCCCCCGGTGCGATCGCGAGCGACTGATCGCGCACCACCCACGGCAGCTTAGCGCCGTAACGAAACCACAGACTTTCACCCTTCAGCATGAATACACCTCACCCAACCTTGACGAATAAACCGTAGTTCTGGTCGCGCCTGTTTACAGTCAGCCGTGCTCCAGGAACAGCGATCGCCATACAGACAGCCCACCGGCAGCTGGTCAGGGCTTGGCTGATTCCCCGGCACCGGCACAAAGTCGTTTTGAGGTAGCGATCGCCAGAGAGCCTGGGTATAGGGATGGCGCAGATTACCAGTTGTGAAATCCTGAGCGTTGGCGATTTCAACCGTGGTGCCGCCATAGAAAACTACCACCCGATCAGCGACCTGTAAGGCCGCTTCAATATCGTGGGTAATCAGCATCACGCCTCGACCCCCCTGAGCCAGTTCGCGCAGGTGATTGAGGGTTTCAGTCACGACGTCAGGGTGCAGACCCGGCGTCGGTTCATCGGCAATCACGAGCTGAGCCTGGGTCATGACGGCGGTTGAGACCAGAACTCGCCGCGCCATCCCACCCGAGAGCTGAAACGGGTAGCGCTTTGGCGTATGAGCGGGCAAATCATAGCGAGCAAAGGTTCGCTCCACCAGGGTTCTGGCTGAGCGCGCAGGGAGACCATTGAGCTGCCCCACCCGCTGCACCTGCCGCCCGACGGTCATTAACGGGTCGAGGTAGCCAACCGATTGGGGAATCAGGGCGATCGCTTTACCCCGCAATACCTCGCATCGCTTCTGGGTTAATGGTTTTCCTTGAAATTCCATCGTCCCAGAGAGCTGAGCGTTCTCCGGTAATATCCCCAAAAGAGCATGGGCCAGAAGACTTTTCCCGGAACCGCTGGCACCCACCACCGCCACCAGTTCTCCTGCCTGGACGGTTAAATCCAAATCAGTAATCACCGTTAGCCGCTTGCGGTGCAGTCCTTGATCGTATTGGGTAAACGTAATCCCCAGGTTTGAGATGGTGAGCATGGTTACCCCTGACTTGTCTTTGGATCCAGCAACGCGCGCATATTTTCTCCCAGCCAGTCAAACGATTTGACCGACAGCAGTAGCAGCAGCCCCGGCATAACGCCTAGCCACCAGTATCCCGTTGACAGGTGGCGCATGGATTCCGCCAAAATAATGCCGATGGCCGGAATATGGGGCGACAGACCAATACCAATAAATGACAGGGCCGCTTCGTGCAAAATCGCGTGGGGGAAGAGCAAAATCAGCCCCACTATCAGCTGTGGAATGATGTGGGGCACCATGTGATGCCGGGCAATCCAGAGGGGCGATCGGCCAAAGCGGCGAGAGATTTTTACATAGTCAGCGCTATTCACCTGCAAGACTTCCGCCCGAATCACCCGCGCTAAACTCGTCCAGTGGGTGAGCGCCACGGCAATGATTACCCCACGGGTGCCCCCGCCAACAGCAAAGGCAATCAAAATCAGCAGAACCAGGTGGGGCAGGCTAAAGAAGACATCAATAATCCAGGTGATCACGGCATCGACCCAGCCCCCCAGTGTGCCCGCCGCTAACCCCAAGCCAGTGCCGATTAGTGCGCTGATGGCGGCGGCGAGGAGGCCGATTCGTAAGCTGAGGGACAGGCCGTGGAGGGAGCGGCTGAACATATCTCTCCCCAGCCAATCGGTGCCGAAGGGGTGGGCTACAGAGGGGGGCTGATTACGCTGAGATAGCACAGGGCCAAGGCCGCCATCGCCAATTACCCAGGTGCTAAAAATGACTGCCAGTAAAAACAACGTACACAGGGCAATCCCCCAAAGCGTGCGCTGTCGCCGGTTATTGCGGAGACTGCGGGAGACAGGGTCAAAAGGAACTGTAATCGTCATGACTGTGAACTCCCCAGTGAACTTTCTAGCCGAATGCGCGGATCAACGATGGGATAGGCCAAGTCAGCTATCGTATTGCCGGTGTAAACAAACAGCGCACTGAAAAAAACAATGCCGACGAGCAACGGAATGTCACTTCGCAGGGCGGCCTGTACCGTGGCTTCCCCCAGTCCGGGATAGGCAAATACCTGCTCCACCAGTACCGACCCCCCAAACAGCTCACTCAGGGAGGCAAATTGCAGGGTCAACGCGGGCAGGATTAAGTTGCGAAATCCGTGATAACGAATGATGCCCCAGAGCGGTTCACCCTGGGCACGGGCAAACAGGATGTAGTCGCTGTGTAGTACATCAATCAGCTTTTGTCGGGTATGTAGGGCAATATTGGCAATGCCGATGATGCTGAGGGTAATGGCAGGCAGCAGCAGGTGGTGCAGGTGTTGCCAGAGGGTGACATCGCCTGCCAAAACACCGGGGGGTGCGGCACAACAGATGGGCGTTACCCTCAGGGACACCGAGAAGATAATCAGCAGTAGCAGCGCGGCCCAGAATGTGGGCGATGAGGCCATCGTGTAAGCGTAGAGGCGAATCACTCGGTCGATCCAGGAGCCCGCCAAAGCTCCCGCCAGGATGCCCAGACCTAAGCCGAGGGTGCCGGACAGCAGCCATGCGATCGCAAGCATCTGCACCGACACCCAAAATCGCTTGGCAATCACCTCGCCCACGGGTTGGTTAAACACCATCGAAGTGCCCCAGTTACCCTGTAGCAGCTGCCCTAGCCAATCCCAAAACCGCACCGCCATGGGCTGATCCAACCCCCAGCGCTCGGCGATCAGCTGCTGCTGCTCCGGGCTAATGCGCATCATGTCAGCACCGATATAGGCCTGCACCGGGTCAATCGGGGATAGGCTCAGCAACACAAAGGTGAAGATGGCCACCGCCAGCAGCAAGAGGCCGAGTCGCAACAGCTTTTGGGCCGTAAAGGTCAATATTGTTAGCTGCATGTCCACTCCCACTCAGCGATATTGGCCGTAATCGGCCAGCCGTGGCCGTGGGGTTCAACCTGGAGTTGACCAATATCCAGACAGTCACTGACAAAGTAAGTGTGGTCTAGATTGACCAGCCAGGCCCAAGCCGCATCGCCTTTAGCGGTAAATCCGGTGTCGCCATCCCACTGGGCCGCTTTCCAAAAGGCGATCGCCTCCGCTTCTGACGGTGCGCCCATGGCCAGATCCAGCGTTGTATCAATGGCTTGGTTAGCGTAGTAACCGGCATTATAGAAATCCCCCTGGGCGGCCTGACTGTGGTACAGGTTGTACATCTCGGTCTGGTCGTGACTGCCCCAGCCGAATACCACCACATTGCTATGCATGGCGGGTTCGATTTCATCCCAGCTTTTACCCTCGACGTTTGCCTGAATGCCAACGGGCTTGAGCATTGCTGCCGTGGCCAGGGCCAGCGCTTGCCGAGTGCTATCGCTGGCGGGATAGAGGATCGTAAATTCAGCCGTGAGACCGTCTTTTTCCAACACACCGTCGCCATTGCTATCTGTCCAGCCGCCCGCCGCCAAAATATCTTGAGCTTTTTCGGGCTGAGCATCTTCGATGGTCGCACTCGGTTCCTCCCAGGCGAGACCACTGACAGGACCGAAGGCAACGGACCCGTAGCCTTCAAGGACCCCGTCCACCAAAGCTTGGCGATCAATGGCATAGTTCACCGCCTGCCGAATGGCCGGATCTGCCGTCACATCATGGCCAATGGGGTCACCATCGGGGGTTGTTTCACCGGCTGACGCTGGCAGAAAGGGAAACATCAGACCCCGATTATCAACGCTGGTCACATCGTAAAGCGTCATGCCCTCAATGGTTTGCACGGCTAATGCCTGGGGCACACTGACCACCTGCACCTCTCCCGCTTTAGCCGCAGCAAAGGCGGCATCCTCTTCCACAAACAGAAAGACGAGGCGATCAATACCGGCAGACTCGCCGTAGTAGTTGGGGTTGGCCTCGACAATCAGCTGTTGCCCTTCATCCCACTGCACCATCCGGTAAGGACCAGACCCGATGGGATTACGGGCATAGGCCGGACCGTGGGCATGTTCTGGCACAATGCCGAGGGTAATCAGGCGATTCACGAACGTGCTTTGGGGTTCGTTTAAGCGCAGTTCGACGGTGGTGTCGTCTATGACCACCGCTTCTTCCAAAATGGTCACGTCCGTCAGCCCCCCGCTTGCGGCGGCCTGGTTGAAGGTGTAGGCCACATCAGACGCCGTCACGGGTTCACCATCGGAAAAGACCGCATCATCGCGGATGGTCACGGTCCAAGTCAGCCCATCTTCACTCACCGTATAGTCTGTGGCTAGATCATTGATAATGTTCAGGTCGGCATCTCGCTTTAGCAGCGTACTTTGAAACAAGGGGGAACCATAGCGCCCCCAGCCCAGAGTGGGGTCGTAGCCTTCTTCACTTTCGCCCGCGATCGCTAGGACAATCTGCTGTGCTGATCCTGTCTGGGCAGCAGGCTCCTCTGTCCCAGACCCCGTTGGACCAGCCCCGCAGCCGACTAAAACGGCTCCCAGCAAAGCGGTTCCCAGAGACCCAAGTAATATCTGTTTTCGTTTACCCATGGCGAGCTTACACCCTATTAATTGCGTGGGGGCTTAGACGAGGGTCAAGAGATCTCTTAGCTCGCTTGGTGGTCTCCGCAGTGGAGCGGGTCATGAGATGGTAGAAGACTTTCTCAATCAACTACGGGTGCGATCGCTAAGCCTGAAGACTCTCGTCTGCCCCATAGATTATCGGAACAGTTCCCAGGGGTTCCATGCCCCTGAGGGGCATAAATCCAATCTTTTAAGTAAGATTTTTGATTTGAGTAACCCCTTGATTTTTGGGTGCTGGTTTTGAACTATCGGACGATTCTATCGAGATATCTATCGTTAGACCTCCTTTTGTTGTGGTTATAAGCTTTTCGACTCATGTGTACCGCATATGCCTGTAGTGCTTCAAAATCTCTTCTCTGATACAGACGTAATACTTGATTAGCTCTTATCTGTTGCTGTATCTGTTGAATAGAGTTGCCTAATTGTCGTGCAGACAACTTTAAGTTTCAACTAAAATTGAAATAATTAATATAGTCTACGCAGTTTCAAGGTGACCGGGTAATGGTGAGGATTGGAATTAATGGCTTTGGCAGAATTGGTCGCCTGGTGTTGCGGGCTGCCTGGCCACAGTTGGACATTGTCCATATTAATGAAATTACTGGTGGTACTGTCGCTGCCGCCCACTTACTTAAGTTTGACTCTGTTCATGGGCGTTGGACTCCAGACGTTGAAGCGGCTGGGTGCGATCGCATCCTGATCGATACCAAATCCGTTACCTTTAGCGACCATGCTACCCCTGGCGAAGTCCCCTGGGACGACCTGGGTGTAGACATTGTTCTAGAGTGCTCCGGTCAGTTTCGTACACCCGACCGGTTAGATCCTTATTTTAGGCGCGGGGTTCAAAAGGTGATTGTCGCGGCCCCAGTCAAACAGGGGGCACTCAATATTGTTTACGGCATCAATGATCATCTCTATAATCCCGCCGAGCATCATTTATTAACAGCCGCCTCTTGCACGACCAACTGTCTGGCCCCCGTTGTCAAAGTCATTAAAGAAGGATTGGGCATTAAGCATGGCGTGATCACCACAATTCATGACCAAACCAACACCCAAACCATCGTCGACAAACCCCACAAAGATCTGCGACGGGCCAGGGCCACCGGCCTATCCCTGATTCCCACCACCACTGGGTCAGCTACGGCCATCACCATCATCTACCCCGAGCTCAAGGGCAAACTTAACGGCATTGCCGTACGGGTGCCGTTGCTCAATGCCTCTTTGACGGACTGCGTGTTTGAAGTCGCCCGACCCACCACCGTCGAGGAAGTCAATCAGCTGTTTAAGACCGCTGCTGACGGAGACCTCAAGGACATTTTGGGGTATGAGGAACGACCTCTAGTATCCGTTGATTACCGGGATGATCCTCGCTCATCCATCATTGATGCCCCATCCACCATGGTGGTCGACGACACCCAGGTAAAAGTTTTGGCCTGGTATGACAACGAGTGGGGATATTCCTGCCGCATGGCTGAGCTGACACAAAAGGTGGCGGAGACACTGGGGACTGGCAGTTAATGGCTAATGCAAAAAGAATTCTTTTTATAACTTCAATTCTAGAGAGCTGTCCCCCTTTAGAAGGGGGACTACAGGGGGTCTCGACACTAGCGCGAAGTATCGAAGAAACCCCTCCACCTACGGCATATCCCCTTCGAAAGGGGAGGACAAACTAAAGCTCTTTTTTCACTTTCGAGCCTTACACACACACTTTTTTCATAACCAAATCAGGACGTATCCCATGACCAGCGATTATTCCCAAGCTCCCCCCCAGGCCGGTGGTGAACTCAATATCTTCGAACGCTATCTCACCCTCTGGGTAGCCGTTTGCATCGTTGCCGGAATTCTCCTCGGGCGAGTCTTTCCCAGTGTTGCCCAAACACTGGATGCCATGAGTGTTTATCAAGTATCGATTCCCATTGCCATCTGTCTGTTTTTCATGATGTATCCCATCATGGTGAAAATTGACTTTTCCCAGGCTAAGCGAGCGGCTCAAACACCAAAACCAGTGCTGCTTACCCTGGTTGTTAATTGGCTGATTAAACCCTTCACCATGGTGGTGCTGGCCCAGTTTTTCCTGGGCTGGCTATTTCAACCAATACTCACAGGCACCGAGATTATTCGCGGCAGTGAAGTGACCCTGGCCAATTCCTACATTGCTGGGGCAATTTTGCTGGGGATTGCCCCCTGTACAGCCATGGTGCTGATGTGGGGCTACCTATCCTATAGCAACCAGGGCCACACGTTAGTCATGGTGGCTATTAATTCGCTGGCCATGTTGTTTCTCTACGCCCCTCTGGGGGGATGGCTACTCTCTGCCAATGACCTGATCGTTCCTTGGAAAACCATTGTGCTGTCGGTGCTCATCTACGTGGGACTACCCCTGTTGGCAGGCAGTATTTCACGTACCTGGATTCTAAGACACAAGGGCAAAGCCTGGTTTGAGAATGTGTTTTTGAAGTATTTGGGACCGGTGGCGATTCTGGCCATGCTCACCACCTTGATCTTGCTGTTTGCCCTCAAGGGAGAATTGATTGTTCGTAATCCGCTACATATTTTGCTGATTGCGGTGCCCTTATTTCTGCAGACAAACTTTATCTTTTTAATTACCTACGTGGCCGCTCAAAAAATGGGCATGGTGTACGAAGATGCTGCACCGGCGGCGCTGATTGGGGCTAGCAATCATTTTGAAGTTGCGATCGCAACCGCCGTCACCCTGTTTGGCCTCAACTCTGGTGCGGCCCTGGCCACCGTGGTGGGTGTGCTGATCGAAGTACCCGTTATGCTCATGCTAGTGGCCCTGTGCAAACGCACGGCGTTCTGGTTCTCCCGTGAACCCCACAAAGCCACCCTGCCTGACCCCCGTTGTATCCGTCCCCTTTCCTAGATATTTAAGAGCTATTCCCAAAAATCATCATGTCAGACCTGTCCTTGCCCCCCATTTCTCAGCAGCTGTGGTGGGTTATCCCCGAGCGTCTTGCCGGTGTGCGCAAACCCACTGAAGCAGAGCTAGCAGAGCTGATGGGTGAGGGCATTGGCGCACTGGTCTCACTGATGAGTGATGATGGCAATTTGGAGCTTTACCAACGGCATCAAATTCCCCATATCTGGGTACCCATCCTCGGTGGCAAAGCCCCCAGTCTGGAGCAGGTGGAACAAATCAAAACCTTTGTAGATGAACAAACCTGTCTGGGGCATGCCGTGGCTATCCACTGTTCTAGCGGTCGTCGCCGTACCGGTACGGTGCTGGCTGCATTATTAATCAAGGCAGGAGACAGCTATGAAAAGGCTTTAAATACCATCTTGACGGTTAATCCAGCGGTGGAGCTGAGGGAAGCACAAATTAACTTTCTCAAAAGTCTCTCGGATTAAGCAATGTTCAGATACGTGAGCGATCCTGTGAAACTTTTGGCAACAACTGGTTCCCCTTACCAAGGCTACAGTGTATACACAACTGGAAGATTTTGGCATCGAGCATGACGAACACCGGTTCCTCTTACCAAGGGGAACCAACGGAGGGGTCTTCGGTCGTTAGCGCAAGTGATCCACACACCTCCCTGTCGGTTCCCCTTACCAAGGCTACCCTGTATACATAAGTCGGAGAGTCGCTCCAAATATCGAGCCCTCATCCCCCAACCCCTTACTCCCTAAGGGAGAAGGGGGGCCTGACCTCAAAGTCCTTCGCCCCCAGGGAGAAGGATTTAGGATGAGGGCCAATTCAAGATCAGGTCTACTTTTTGGGACATTATCTTCTAGATGTGTATACACCGTAGCCTTACCAAGGGGAACCGTCATGGAAGGGCTGGATTTTGCCAACCTTACTGCCACACCTTGACGGGTTGGTCTTTGCCGCTGCTAATCAGCGTTTGTCCCAAAACGTCAAAGTCCACCGACAAAATCCAATTATCGTTGTCATCCAATGTTTGAATTACCTGATGACTGGATAAATCCCACAGCTTGATCGCCGTGTCTACGCTACCACTGGCCAGGATTTGGCCATCGGGGCTAATATCCAGAGCAACGACGCGATCGCTATGGTCAGTCAGGGTGGTTTGCAACGTACCGGTTGTCAAATCCCACAGCTTGATGGTTTGATCCCAACTGCCGCTGGCCAGGGTTTCACCATCTGGGCTAATGGCCAGTGAGCGCACAGTATCGTCATGGCCGGTGAGCTTGTTTAGGAGGGTACCGGTGGCCAAATCCCATTGGCGAATGATGCGATCGCTACCACCGCTGATCAAGGATTTACCATCGGGTGTAATCTTGACTGACCACACGGGCTCGCTGATATTTCTGTTGTAAAGCTGTTCGCCAGTCCTAAAATCCCAGGCCGTAATATTGCCAGCATAGTCACTGCTGACCAATATCTGATTATCAGGACTCAAAGCCACTGACCATACGGGGGAATTTTTAACCGGAAGACTATACAGCAGTTCTCCCGTTTCCAATCGCCACACCTTCAAACCATCGCCGCCGCCACTGACCAGCCAGTGGCCAGCTGCTGATATCGCTAAGGTCCTAACCGCATCCTCATGCCCGATGAGAGTGTGCAGACGGTCACCCGTTTGCCGATCCCACACCTTTATTTGGCCATTAGCCTCGCCGCCAATTAAAAGAGAGAGACCGCTTTCCTGGGTATGGGTAACCACTGTCCATACTGGGCTATCCCCCTGAAAATACTGGGCCAATGTCCATTGAGTCTTAGGCACAATGGACAGCTGTGCAGATCCACTATCGTTGGTCGGCGTGGGCTCTACAGTACGGGTTAGGCTGGCCGGTATGACCAGCGCCAGCGCCGCGACTAATCCAGCAATACCGGGTACCCATAACAATGATCGCTGGTTCAGTTCAGTAAACCATGGTCGTAGCCAGCCATTTAGATAGTTCATGATGCGTCCCTAATGTCTTAAATGTCTTACTTAAGACAGCTATCCCATTGCTAACAACAAGTGAACAGACCAGACATCCCACGTTGAGTATCAACAATCACATATTTCTGAATTTAGCATAGTCATCTAATATCAGTTCCCAAAGGCATGTTTACAGTTCAGAGCCCTCCATACTTGGCAATGTCAGAACTGAGCAATGTCATAGTTCCACAACTCAAAACCAAGAACCAAGAACTGGCATACGATCCACTCAACACAAAAATACAGCGCCCAGATGAGATTTGTCTGGACGCTACCTGAGTATGATCTAAATGTCAATGAATGAAATGGAGGTTGGACATCCCCCCGTTTATTAAGCCACCATGGGTATTTCAGCGGCAAGCACCTCAGCATAGAATTTCTGTAGCTGCTGCGTGGCCCCACGCCAGCCCCAACGCTCAGCTTCCATGCGAGCATTGCGGCGCAACAACTCAATTTCAGCACGGGTCGCCAACAGACGCTGTGTCGCCTTAATTGCCCCTTCCTCATCCTGAGGATCAAACAAGAATCCGTTTGTACCATCGGTAACAATGTCGGGAATGCCGCCTGCATTAGCGGCCACAGTGGGACAGCCTGCCGCCATCGCCTCTAACAGCACCAATCCCAACGTCTCTGTTCGAGATGGGAAAATAAACGCATCGCCAGAGGCATAGGCAGACGCTAATTCCTCACCCCCAAGATAGCCGACAAAGTTAGTCGCGGTTCCTGCAAAATGCTCCTCCAGTTCTTCTCGATAGGGACCGTCACCCACCAGAGCTAAGCGAGCGTCTGGAATCGCCTCCAAAATTGGCTTGATTCTATCCACTTCTTTCTCAGCAGATAGACGTCCCACATACAGCAGCAATGGTGCATCTGGATGGCCTTCACTCAGCCGCCCACGCATTTCTCGGCTGGCCAGACTCGGGCGAAACAGGTCTGTATCGACACCCCGCTGCCAAACCTTGACATTTTCAATACCGTGTTCAGTTAGCTCCTGCTGCATTGCTGTAGACGTGCACAAATTCATCCGTGCATTGTTGTGCACTGCTTTGAGTAGCTCCCACAGCATGCCCTCAAACATCCCGAAGCCATAGTGCTCTAGATACTTAGGCAAGTGCGTGTGGTAAGAAGCCACAAGCGGAATTTCTAAGGCCTTGGCATAGTAGACGCCTGCTAAGCCCAGGACCGCTGGGTTAACCACATGCACCAAATCAGGCTGAAATGCTTCTAGTGCCTCACCAATAGATGGACGGGGCAAAGCCAACTTAAGCTCTGGATATAACGGCATGGGAAAGCCAGAAACACCCTCCACCTTGGCCCCTTTATATTCCGTTAGCCCCCCCTCAGGGCAGAACACGCATACCTCATCCCCTAAGGCCTGAAGCTGTTCGACGGTATGCTTGAGACGGGTTACGATACCGTCAACTTTGGGAAGGAATGTTTCGGTAAACAGAGCAATGCGCATACGGTTAGCAATGATTGAATGCAGATGTATCAAAAAATACTGAGCTGTTGATTATTCAATCGCGAAATTGCCTCAGGCTCAAGCTTTCATAAAATCTTTTTTTTGGCAATATCCTAGGCAACATCGATTGCATTGATCGATAGTGAGCTTTGAGATGGGATGAGCCCCTAAAATAAAAAAACAGAGCATAGAATCAATGGGGAGCGACTCCCTGATCCCATACTCTGCCTATCCAGTAATCACATGACCGTAATCACTGGGACCTAACCTGCAGGAATGGGGGTAGGTGCAGCAGTAGACTTCTTAGTCCACTTGGATGTGCAGATAATCTTGGACGTGTCGCAGCGACCAACATACTTCTTGGCAATCTCTGTTACTTCCAGCATTAGACCTTTGTCCAGTTGGGTAGGCTGGAGCCCCATATCTAAGAAGCACTGATTGTCAACGACTAGCTCGTTTTCTGCCGCTTCATTACGGGGGTTCTCCATATACTGAATTTCAGCATCCGCAATGTCAGCCACAATGCGCGCTAGATCCCGCACTCGATGGGTTTCTGTCATCTGGTTCAGGATTTTAACGCGGTCACCCTTGGCCGGTGGGTTATCAATGGCCAGCTCAACACAGCGGACGGTGTCTTGAATATGGATAAATGCCCGTGTTTGACCACCGGTGCCATGAACAGTTAGCGGATGACCAATGGCAGCCTGCATCAAGAAACGGTTCAGCACTGTGCCAAAGTCACCATCGTAGTCAAAACGATTGATCAACCGCTCATCCATGGCAGTCTCACGGGTGTTGGTACCCCAAACGATTCCCTGGTGTAAGTCAGTCACCCGTACTTGATCGTTCTTGTTGTAGTACGCGAAGAACAACTGATCTTGGGTTTTGGTCATGTGATAGATACTGCCAGGATTAGCTGGATGCAGAATCTGTTTTTCGATGACCTTACCCGAATCGGTCACTACTTGGATATCCAGATACCCCTCGGGAATCTTCATACCAGCGGTGCCGTAGCCGTAAACACCCATGGTACCGAGGTGAACCACATGGATATCTAGCTCAGACTCAACGATGGCACATAGGACATTGTTGGTGCCGTTAAGGTTGTTATCAACGGTGAAACGCTTGTGCTTTGCTGACTTCATGGAGTAGGGGGCAGCCCGCTGCTCGGCAAAGTGCACAATCACATCCGGAGCATAGTCACAAATTAGATGCAAGAGTCTGTCATACTCTTGGGCAATGTCGAGATTATGAAAGTCAATGGTCTTACCACTGACTTCTTGCCACGCCGATAGGCGAGTAGACATGGAGCTAATGGGAGTTAAAGAAGCAATTTCTAGCTCATTATCGATATTACGTCGCGATAGGTTATCAATAATGGCAACTTCATGACCTGCGTTGGATAGATGCAGTGCAGTGGGCCAGCCGCAAAAGCCATCTCCCCCTAATACGATTACTTTCATCCTTTAGCGCTTAAGCCTCCTTCACACGCCCTAGAGTTGTTGGGCGATTCCTACCAAGCGTAAACCAAGATTTGCAAAACTCAAAGAACCAAAATTTTCTCTCACCTCTGAGAAAATAAGAGAGCGTCTGTATATATGGACATTCCCAGGATCGATGTTGGCTGTGATCGTCACTTTTGTTTAGCGTTCTGGGCGTCGGTTGGAGTAGTCGCGACCGGAGTCGCTGCTGGTTAGTGTACTTGTATCCATTGCCTCAACCTGTCCATCTGCGATCGCACTGCTTAACCCCCAGGGTGGTCACATCTTTAGTTAAGCGGTTTTAATCGGTGGGTACTCCAGTTCTGGCCCACCGGAGGGTAAAGCCTAGAAGGTGCCATACCTGAGCTTCGATTTTTTGCAAACACTCGGCAGCCCCTAATACCTCGTTATAGTTGGCTGCATCGACACAGGCAGAATGAGCAAATAGTTCAAATCCATTAATTAGCCGGGCTCTGATAATGGTGGTTTTTTCTCCCAAGGTGAGGGTTTCCGTATCATCGATAAAGGCCTCTACCACTGTTTCAGAAATGCGGGTGCTGTCACTAATGGGAAAGTAAGCGGTTTCAAAGGTGGCTTTCGGGCTCCAGCTCACATACCCATCGGGATAGATCACCTCATATCCATCTCGACCATGTTTTTTGAGTGGTTTAGCTTCCACTTCTTTGACACCGATGTAAGTTTGATGCATGAGGCTTCTCCTTACGTAGCTCGTTTTTTGTCGGGCATGTAGAACACTACTTGAGCAGTTTCTTGCTTTTCGAGGCGACTGATCAGGCCATCCTAGCTGACCTTCAGCCCGCAGATAGCAGCGGTCACATTACCGGCTAGAGCCTGGTCATAGCGTGACGTTGCAACGTTATCCGTTACGATGATTCATCCCCGTTCGTAAGTTTCCCGGATATTGTCACGTACTAGCCATCGGTCAAAGGTGCCAATGCCAACGCTGATTACCGCTGCGATCGCAGCTAATCGCTCCCCACGCCAGCATTCCTGTGCTGTGTGATGTGCTCTATAAAGCATTGATTAGTTTCGAGAATAGTGGCGTTTATAAGAGGTTGTCTTTAGAGACCGCTTAAGGTGAAGAGCCAAATCTGCGTTTCCTGCCGATTGTCAAAGTTATTGTCGCTGGCCATAATCAGGCTTTGACGTCCATCTGACAGTTTCGGGCCTAAGGTCATGGCCTCTAGATTATCTGGCTCTAAAGGCGTTAAATCTGCCACAAGCCGCTTGCGAATGGGGGTGATGCCGCTGGTGTCACCCTTGAGAGTTGCGATCGCACTGACATCACTCGCCACTCCAGTGGCCAGCTGATAGAGCTTAATGGATAGTCCTTGCAGGCCAAAGGCCCGTTCAATGGCCAAAAAGTGCCCGCCCACATCGATAGATAAAATTTCCGATAACCCATTGAGCAGTGCCCCCAGGGGAGCAGGGTCCATGGAATACAAGTGTTCTGACAACAGTGTAGACTGCCCTGTGCCGACAAAATTGGGATCAATCAGGTAGTGGAGCCAGCGGTTCTTAAAGGGAATATCTGGGTCAACATCTAAGTCCTGGTACAGTGGGCCTTCGGTGGCAGCAAATAGTCGAAAGGGTTCATAGGAGCCACCGGGAGCACTCAGGGTCAATGCTTCAAATCCAATATTTTCTTGAATTCCCTGGGTTTGGGGATCCGAAATTTCGCCATCCTGGGAGGCCAACAAATACCGTTCTGGAATACGAAAGTTAGTTTTGAGATGCCCAGTTTCTAGATCAAACTCCTGTAATTTTGGTGGGATTTTTTGCTGAGGGGAGCCCTCACTGGAAACAATTAAGCTGCGGCTAGGGGTAAGAACCATGCCTTCAGCATCCAGAGGCGCAATGGAGTTGCCATCCTGGTCTTGTAGATCAGTGACGGCTTCTACCCTGGCAGCCTGGATGCCAGACGGCTTCAGCGCCAGGCTGAGGGTGTAAAATCGAGGGCGTTGGCGATCGTCAGAGAGGGCATAGTATTGGTTGCGATCGCGATCGTAGGCAATCGCTGATAGCCCGCCGACTTGAGTCCCTTCAAAGTCTTCCATGGGCAGCACTATATGGTTAATAGCCTCTACCGATAGATCCAGAAATAAACGTTCTTCGGCACTGACCTGGGAAACGGCACAGCTACTGACAACAACCGCCAACAATCCTATCCACAGAAAAGCGTTTAAAAAACCTAAAAAACCGCTTCCCCCCCGTTGTTTCAGCCTGTTCATTACCCACGCCTCTAACAAAAGCTTCATAAACCCTCCTAGGGTAGCAGACGGCTCATTAAAGCGTCTGTAAAAGCGGCCCACTAAATTGATGCACCTAGGACTCCCCCTGACTGCGGTGGGAGTCTGACCTGCTGAGTCTCGCTGGCAAACTCAATCTCTCCCCAAAGAACGTCCATGTCCTTCCTTAACGTTGGCAACGTTGGTAGGGTAACCATGTCTGGCTGCTTACCTGTGTTCACCACCACTACAATTGTTTCTTCTTCATGGCTGCGGGCAAAGGCATAAAGATCGTCTTCAGCAGCCAAGGTTTGATAGGAGCCGGTACGTAGGGCAGGATGCTGATGCCGCAGGGCAATGAGTTCTTTGTGCAGGGCTAACAAAGCTTGATGCCAATCTGGTTTATCAGGAAAACTACGACGACAGTCTGGATCGTGGGCACCCGCCAATCCTACTTCATCACCGTAGTAAATGCTGGGCGCACCAGGGAAGGTCATTTGTAACAACACAGCCAGTTGAAAACTCCGCTGATCGTCGCTAACAACAGTAATGGCACGGGCAATATCGTGGCTTGATAACAAATTTAACTGGGTTAATTGAATCTCCCAGGGATACAGGGCTAACAACTCGTCTATCTTTTTGGCATAGCCCTGGGCATCGAGGGCAGGATAGGGAAAGTAGGCGGGTCTCTCCACCAGGGACATAACAACTCGATCTTTAGCTGTAAAGGCCAGCACTGGTCCCGTAAAGAGATAGTTCATTACCCCATCAAACTGTGTGCCATCAAGCCATTGGCGGGCATCGGTCCATATCTCTCCCACAATATAGGCCTCTGGGTTAATGGCCTTTACCCGCTGACGAAATTCTTGCCAGAAACCCTCTGCTTTTACATCAAACGGGACATCCAATCGCCAGCCGTCAATTCCCTGACGAAGCCAGTATTCAGCGATCTGCATGATGTACTCGCGAGCCTGGGGATTATCGTGATTAAACTCCGGTAGGGCTCGGTTATCGTACCAGCTTTCATAATTAGCAGGTTTAGCTCCATCATAGGCAGATAAGGGCCACCCTTCTACCTTAAACCAGTCTAACCAGGGAGATGTGGGACCGTTTTCAAGGATGTCATTGAAGAAAAAGAATCCACGGCTAGCATGGTTAAAAACACCATCAAGAACAACTTTGATGTCTCGTTGGTGAGCGGCTTCTAGTAAATCAAAAAAGGCCTCATTGCCCCCCAGCAATGGATCGACTTGATAATAGTCATGGGTATGGTAGCGATGGTTACTGGCAGATTGAAAGATGGGGGTAAAGTAAATGGCATTCACACCCAAGTCGTTGAGGTAGTCTAGATTTTCGGCCACACCCCATAAATCACCCCCTTTATACCCGCTGAGGGTGGGCGGTACCTGCCACGCTTCCAAAGGCACCTGCATCATAGGAGGTCGGGATTGTCGCTGGGTGCGGGCAAACCGGTCCGGAAAAATCTGATAAAAGACGGCATGTTTCACCCAGTCAGGAGTTTGGATTTGCATAGAAGCTATGGCAGACTGCATCGCTTAGGGTAGCGGTTTGTTAGGGAAAATCGTTTAGACGTTAGGATGCTTAAAGATATGGTTGCTACCTGAATGTAGAGGCCATGTAGAGGCCATGTAGAGGCCGTGGCAGAGGGAGTTGATCCCCAGCGCTGACTGTCGATCCCTCCTGTAGGTCCCCTTCGTATTTCCCCTTCGTATAGCCTTTTCGTATTACATTATCCCGATAGTCGTACCTGGGAGCCCGCTTCCGTTTTCATCACATCAATGCGGGTTTGAAAGGCCTCTCGAAAATGGGGCATGTGGGTCACGGCTAAAATACAAGCAAAATCAGGTGAGATCGCATTGATCGCTGCCACTAATCGATCACACCCTGCCTGATCCTGGGTACCAAACCCCTCATCAATGATCAGCATCTGCAGCGCCATGCCAGATCGCTGGGCTAAAAGCCGGGCCAAGGCTAACCGAATGGCAAAATTGACCCGGAACGCTTCGCCACCAGAATAGGTTTCGTAGGCCCTTGTACCCTGGGTATCGGCAATTAGAATATCTAAGGTGTCAATCAGTTTTTTACGCCCCGAACGCTGCGTGACAAACTGTACATGCAGCTGATGGGCACTGAGACGCCCCAGAATTTGGTTGGTTTCTGCCTCTAGCTGGGGGAGTAAATTTTCAATCATCAATGCCTGTATGCCGTTTTTGCCAAACGCATGCTGCAGCTCTTGATGCACCCTGTACTGATGCTGATGACTGTGGAGTCGTTGCCGCTGTTGATCGACCTGTTGCTGTAGGGCATCCAACTGCTGTAGCTGCTGTTCTAGACGACCCAGCTGGCTAATGTGTGCTTCTCGCTGGGTTTGCAGTTGGGCCAACGTAACATCCAACTGCTGGATTTGCTCGGTGGCATCAGGAATAAGGTTGACGTCAGTATTGGCAATCTGTTGCTGTAGCATCTCGCATTGTTGCTGCTGTTCCGCTTGAATAGTGGATAAGGTGTGGCGCTGCTGTTCTAGATCAGGCAATGTGGAGCGGGCCTGCTGTAATGTCTGATGGCGCAGCTGCCAGGGTTGCAGGGCGTGTAGACGTCGCCGGAGCTGTTGGTGATGCTCAGAGGAGTAATCCAGCGCTGCCAGGGTTTCCTCTAACTGCAATAGTTCTTGAGGGAGTTGTTGATCAAAGGTGTCGAGTTGCGATCGCAATGCCGCTAACTCATTTTCTTTTTCAGGTCGTTCCGCCAACAGTCGTTCCAATTTGCGCTCGGCTTGAGATAATTCCGCTTGCTTAAATTCGGCCCAACGTAGCTGTTCAACTTGATTACGAACGAGGGCGTGATCGCGCTCATCATAATTTAATCGGGTAAGTTGTTGTTCTAGCTGTTGATATTCTTGTTGTAAGTCAGCTGCATAGTCTTCTGAATCTAAACATTGTTCTAAATGATGCCGTTCTTGCTCCAGTGCTTTGAGCCGCATGGTCACTTCTGTTGCAGAGCTGAGTTGAGCCTTGAGAGCCCCCTGCTTTTGCAACACCATACCGTACTTTTCTAGCTCTGCTTCCAGGGCTCGATATTCCCGCCGGAGCACCTGAATCTCTCGTTCAGAGGTGGTTAACTGTTCACGGATCACCCATACTCTCTTTTGTAAGGTGTCTCGCTCCTGTTGTAGTTGGGAAATCACCTGGGGGCCATGATCCGCCAGGGGGCGCTCACATAGAGGACAGTTTGCGGCTGGCTGGGTCAGCACCGCTAGCCGCTGTTCTAACTGGATCAGCTGCTGCTCAATCTGACGCTGCTCACTTTGGAGCTGTGCCATAAAATCTCGTCGCTCTTGACCTTTTTGACGAACTTGAGCTTGATAGGCCCGACGTTGTTCTAGATAGGTGAGCTGATGCTGTACCTGGGCCAGGGTTTGATGGAGTTTCGGTTGTTGCTGAGGGGCCAGGGTAGCCTGGGTTTGACTGATGGCTTCTAAGCGGGCTTCCAATCGTGCCGATGCCTGTTTCAGTCGGGTGTGAACCTGCTGCCGTCGCTGTAGTAACGGTGTGACATCCATCTGGCGTTGGTCCAATAGGCGCAGCTGCTGACGGGCAGCATGGAGCTGTGTCAAACTGACCTTCACGGTTTCCCGTTGACTCAGACCCTGCTGCAGCTCCGCAATTGTCTCGTCTAGTGAGGCAAGTTTCAGCTGCATTTGGCCAATGGCGGTCTGTAATGCTGCCCGTTGTTCCTGGCGTTGGGCCTGCAACTGCACCTGTTTAGTCTGGGTTTGCTGATACTGCTGAAAGCGTTGGGCATACTCCTCTTCTTGGGTCTGCAACTGTTGCAGTTGACCATAGCCTGCTTCAATGTCGAGAGCTGCATTTAACTCCACCTGAAAAGCATTAAACTGCTCCTCAACCCGCTGTAGCTCTGCATACCGCAGCATTTTAGTTTGGTGTAAGTGCTCAAGTTGTTGTTGCAGGGTTTGCAACAACTGTTGCTGTTGCTGCCGCTGCTGTTGCTGTTGTTGCAGATGATCGCGCTGTTCTTGAGCCGCCTGCTGCTGTTGCTGGATGTCTGTAACCTGTTGCTGCAATGTTTGATAGTGGGTGGCGATCGCACTGCGTTCTGCCAGTTGCTCCTCCGCCTGAGTTAGCGTTGTAGTTAAGACTTTAATTTCAGCCTGATAGTCACGCCCCCGCTCCCGCGCTTTTTCCACCAGACGGTCATACTGACTCAGCTTTAGCAAATCAGCCAAAATCTGCTTCCGCTCACCTGGGCGTTTTAACATAAACTCATCCGCTCGGCCCTGTCGCAAATAGGCCGAATGGATAAACGTTTCGTAGTCCACCTTCAGATACTGAAGAATCAGCTGCTGCGTTGCCCGCACTCCCCGCTGGGTCAGACTGCGAAATCCATTTTCTGTCTGTATCTGAAATTCGAGCAAACAGCCTTGCTTGCGTCTGCGTCCCCGCAACACTCGATAAACTTGGCCCTGGTGCTCAAAAGTAAACTCCACCCTGGCCTCTTTGGCACCCAGGTGAATAACGTCATCATCGGTGGCCACCCGACTGTGGCCCCAAATCACCCATGCCATCGCCTCTAGCAACGAAGACTTACCTGCACCATTGGGGCCACAGATACAGGCCACATGCAACCCCGCAAAATCGAGGGTAACCTCTCGATAGCTCAAAAAATTAATTAGGGTTAGACGCTTGGGAATCATGGCATAGCTTTACAGCCTATGCCCACCATAGCAAGTACATACGATCTTTAGTACTTACGATCTGTTTTTTAAATAACTAGCGATCCCATCGATCTGGTTTACTTATAACGCCCTGTAATTCCAGTTTTATCCTTAAGAGAGATTATTCTTGGGCTAAATTCGCCGTATGTTGTAGCAAAGTTCAAAAACCATAACCGATAAGGTTCCGTTTTGACTAAGTGGATAGAAAACTTTATCTGTCCTTAAAAATGGACTTGTAATTTTTCACTGGCAGATTAAAGGAGGCTGAAACCATGGAAGCTGACGTAGTTACAGATCTGAAAGTGCATAGTCGATATAACTGTTATCGCCTAAGTCCCGAACAAATGAATGCGATTCAAGATAAGGGTGTTTCGGTGACGCTAAATCCTGGCACTAACATTGTCAAGCTTCTGAAAAACGAGACTTCTTACACAACGGGCACGGGGGCCAAGGCCGAACCCTGGATTTTGCTATGGATTTATGGTGGCAAAGTTATTAATAGAAAAACAAATGTGGAAGTTGTTGCCACCTGGGCGTCGCTAAATGGCTACGATGACGCCTTGACACTGGATGTGCTTGAGCCAGCAACGCTGTGTGCTTTTTTGTTCGATACCAGCACAGGCAACCACAGTGGTGAATTAACCCTATCTGTCACCACTCTCTAAGGAAGCAAAACCAATTAACTTCAAAAATTTGGGTGTACAGACGTTCCATGGAACATCTCTTCAACATTTACTTTTGGACTTTATATACGGCTTGCTCCTAAGCGTAATTTTGTCTACCCGTCTCTCCTATTTCATACATACATTTGAAGCAGCAACGTGTACCGAACGATGTCTTTGGTTAAATTTGCCACCATTATTGTTGCAACAGCAGCAGTTTCTCAGATATTCCATGGGAACTTCCCGCGACAGCGTTTATTTGCTCAGTCATTTGAAGAACCACCCGCTAGCTTTCCCATTCCAGATGCTCTACCAGATGGTGCAACTCTCAAGGTGGATGGTTCCACCAGTATGCGCCTCACCAACG
Source organism: Leptothoe sp. EHU-05/26/07-4 (assembly GCF_043421015.1). Classification (NCBI taxonomy): domain Bacteria; kingdom Bacillati; phylum Cyanobacteriota; class Cyanophyceae; order Nodosilineales; family Cymatolegaceae; genus Leptothoe; species Leptothoe sp. EHU-05/26/07-4. The sequence continues at coordinate 441,709 of NZ_JAXSQV010000002.1, read as the reverse complement.
AAGATTTAGAGAGTCGATTTGAGAAACAGTTTCCCAATGTGGATGTTGAGCTCGATACCAGCCGCACAGATCAAGCATTTCAAGCGCTGATTAATGGCGACATTGATATCCTGGCCACAGGTCGACCGTTAACGGATGCAGAAAAATCGCAGGGTGCCATAGAAGTTCCTCTGGAACAGCGGGAAAAACTGGCCATTATCATTGGCCCAGAGAACGGATTTGAAGGCGATCTCACCTTTGATCAGTTTGCCCGTATCTTTCGAGGAGACATTACCAATTGGTCTGAAGTGGGCGGTCCGAATGTTCCCATTCGCTTAGTTGATCGACCTGGCTATAGTGATACCCGACGGGCCTTCAGTACCTATAACGTCTTTGAAGGACAGCCATTCACAACAGAGACCATCGCTGATCCAGTATCAGATGATGAAACTGAAAGTGTGATTTCAGCCCTTGGCGCTGATGGTATTGGTTATGCGGTGGTGTCCCAGGTGGCCGAACGCGATGATGTGACCATCATCCCCATGCACCAAACGTTACCAGATGATCCCCGCTATCCCTATTCTCAATATCGTGCCTTTGTTTATAAAGAAGGCGCTAGTCCCGCAGCCCTTGCTTTTTTAGGATTTGCAACCACTGAACTAGGGGAAAAGGTTCCTGCTGTTGGAGACGCTGCATCTGGCCTCGATACACCAACCGATACACCAACCGCAACATCAGCCAGCGGTAATGCTCCCACCGATGCTGATACATCAGCGACTGCTCCCGGTACAACAGCAGCTGATCCACCAGCGGGGGTAACAGCCAGTGGAGAGACCGGTAGATTTCCATTTTGGCTACTGCCACTGCTCGCGATTCCGTTATTAGGAGGTTTGCTGTGGTGGCTGTTAAAAAGCGGCGGTAGTGCTCCCCCTGCATCCGTGGCAGAGAGTCCAGTCCAACCTCGTATGGTATTAACTCCCCGAAACGATCGGCATGCCTATGCTTATTGGGAAATTCCCCAAGAGCATTTGGCTGAAGTAAAGCGGCAAGGGGGAGAAACCATGATGCTGCGCCTCTACGATGTCACTGGACGCAGTAAAAATTCGCCTCTGCCTACCCCCACAGCGGAGTTACCCTGTTTGGAGTCCACCCCTGATCTCCACTTACCGATTGAAGGGGACGGTCGCAATTACTGTGCAGAAGTGGGATATTTGACCAACGATAATCAATGGTTACCCATTGCCAAGTCAGCTCCCATACGGATACCTGTCCGTCCTGACGTCAAGCCAGTTGCCTCTAATCTATCCGAGCTTAAAGCACCAAAACCTAGTGGTCAAGGCATGGCTGGTGCTCTGGGAGGTGCGGTTTTAGGTGGGGCGGCTCTGGCGGGAGGAGCTGCGGCCCTAGGAACTAAGCTAGCAGGGGGTAAAGCAAAACCGTCTGCAACAGCGGGGCGCATGGTTCTCACGCCGCGCAATGGGCAAAACGCCTATGCTTACTGGGAAATTCCCAAAGAACACTTGGCGGATGCTCAGCTTCAAGGGGGTGAAACTCTGGTGGCGAAGCTCTACGATGTTACCGATAGACCCACCGATGCAGCCTTACCGGAACCTGCTGCTCAGGTGGAGTGTGCAGCGGCGGATAGGGATGCCCATTTCCCCATTACGTCAGGTCACGACTACATCGCAGACGTTGGTTATCAGACTGCCTCAGGTAGCTGGCTATCCTTAGCTCAATCAAATTTGGTACAAGCTGGCGGTCGTCAAGAAAGTACGTTAACCGGCAACTTTCCTGGTGCTGCTGTGCTGGGAGGTGCTGCTGCGGTCGCAGGTGCTACCGTCGGACAAGCTGCAAACTCAGCCATCTCCAACAGTCGGATTGTCATGGCTCCGCACAGCTCTCAAAAGGCATATGCCTATTGGGAAGTTCCTGAAACAGCAAAATCGGCCCTCAAAGCAGCAGGGGGGCAGGCTTATCAGTTGCGTATTCACGATGTCACAGCTATTGATATCGAGCGACAGTCGCCCAACAGCACACTTACCTACGGTCTATCGGAGTCGGATTGCGATCGCACCGTTCATCTACCCAACGATCACAGTGAGTATGTAGCAGAGGTCGGTTACCAAACAGCCTCTGAAGACTGGCTAACGTTGGCTCGATCCATCCCAGTGACCCCCTCTCAAGTCTTAACCCAATCCGACAATACGGCTGATTTAGCAGACACAGTCCCTGAGCAAACATCCCCCATTCCAGTCGCCGCCGCTGTGGCCACTGGCAGTCTATCCGCCGCCACAGTCAAAGCTCGGCAGGCCGATCCCTCAGATGGAAACAACCTTGATACACCACAAGTCCCCCCCTTAAATCAAGGCTCTACTCAAACTGTTCAAGTCCATAGCCGCAACAATGCCATTATGTTTGATGAAGGTCAGCTGCACCACATTGAACATAATGTTGCCAGCACTTATCAGTTAACTTCGGGCATGTACACATTGCAGCTTCGAGATGGAGTCTTCAACTATGACGCTGACGACAATCACCCAGGGGAAGCTTTTGTGTTGCTTTGGGTTCATGGAGGCACAGTCATCAATCAAAAAACTGGGGTTCCCGTCAGTTCCACCTGGACCACACTCAATGGATATGATGACACCCTAATTTTGGATGTTAGAGAGCGTGTTAAAATTTGCGCCTTCTTTTTAGACACCTATCCAGATGACAACTCAGGTGAGGTCACCCTGTCAATAGTCAAGCAATAGGTGGCACAACAACTCTATTGGAATACAAATAGTGAGAGCATTTTGGAGAATAAAACCATGTTTTTCGAAGTATTAAGTGCAATCAACGATCCTAACCAGCAGGCCAACATCAGTCAGTTAGAACAAATAATCACATCAGTGCAAAAGTTGGCCAGTAGTCAGGGCGTTAATCCCCATCAAATGCAGTCCATGATGACTGTTTTAGGTGGAGCTCTACAGCCTGTCTTACAACAAAAACAGTCTCAGTTCGGCGCTGGACAACTAGCCTCCATGCTGGGTCGCACAGATGATGCCTCAGTGTTGACATCGATCATTTCTCCACAGCTACAGGAACAACTCGCCCACACAGTCGCCCAAAAAACTGGAATGCAAGCCTCTACGGCCCAGGCTATGTTCCCACAACTACTACCCATTGTGATGCAGTTGTTTAACATGGGTGCACCAACACCAGGCAGCGTCGGTGGAATCAACTCTCTGCTAAGTGTGTTTTTAGACAGCAATCGTGGGAAAAATACGGATTTAGGCCATGTTATGAAATTTGCAGAGCGATTTTTAGCCTGACTAAGCATATAAGGCTGCTTAAGTATGTGAATCTCCAATAAATTAGATGTGAAATAGCAAAACGTTCTCGATCATCCTATCCATGCCCAAGTATTGAGACAGGTAGTATGCCCCCAAAAAACATACTACATTTAATCCGTATAAAAGCAGAGACTTTATCGAAAATCTTGGATTTTTGGAAACATACATGATTTTTTATCGTCCTACTTGACAGGTGCAAATCTAGAACATTATTTGCAGTAGCGTTCTGCATAGTCCACTGAGCATTAGGGCACATTTATACAAGCCCCCATCCTTCCGTAGAAACACATTGACCACTTTTGCTGTCATATGCATTTGAATGGGTCATAGGTTTACCTGTCTGATTTTTTCAAGGATCGCTATTCATTACTAATGATGTTTGTATTAAGGGAGTTATTTGAGAAAAGTCTTTATTGGCGGTATTCAAAGCTACTAAAAAATAGAATTTCAGCCAGAATATCCGCCATCTAACTGAATTTAGCGGCTCTGATCCTGGTGGTTTCGTTTCAGGTAGTAAGAGTTATCTATCGAAGATTACCTCAAGGTTCATCATCACAAATAGGTTCTATCTGTATTTTTCTCCTGTGGTATTGAATCTGATATCCGGAAGTTTTGTGATTGGCCCCAAGGCACATACACCGTAATCCTATGAAGTACTCATTTGTTAATCAACCTAGAGAAGAAGATTGCGGAATTGCCTGTATTGCAATGATCGCCAAGCACTATGGTCAAAAACTTCCTCTGTCACATGTCCGTGAACTTGTAGGAACTGGCCAGCTGGGTTCATCTTTACTAGGTCTGCAACAAGGAGCTGAAGCCTTAGGCTTTCAAGCTCGTTCTGGTCAGGCAACCGATGATATTTTTAATCGCATACATCGCCTGCCTTTACCCGCGATTATTCACTGGGGTAGGGAGCGCTGGGTTGTTTTCTACGGAAAAGAACAAAATAAATACGTTATAGCGGATCCAAGTATTGGCATTCGCCACCTCAGTGCGGACGAAATCAAGCGCAATTGGGGGGATGGTGCCATGCTTTTGCTGGTACCCGATGAACCATTTTATCGCTTATCAACCGATCAACCCAGCAGAGTTATTGGTGTTCTACAAAAGCTTTGGCCTTATCGTGTTTCATTAATTCAAATACTAGTATACGGTCTTTTCATTGGCTTTTTATCCCTAATTTTTCCATTTCTGATTCAGTTCATCACAGATGATGTGCTAATTGCAGGTGATATTCATCTGTTGCCTAGGGTGGCTTTAGCGGCTCTGGGCTTCTTTATCATTAAAAGCTTATTAAATCTAGTCCAAGTTACGTTAGTCGCCAATATCTTTCAAAGATTAGAACTAGGAATTACCCTAGAGTTTGGGCGTAAATTACTAAAGCTACCGCTCAATTACTATGAAACTCGACGTAGCGGTGAGTTTGCTAGTCGTCTCAAAGATATTTCCCGTATTAATGAGCTCATTGTTGATGGAGCCGTTCAGCTACCTGGGTTACTTTTTACAGCATCCGTATCCCTTGGCTGCATGCTGTTTTTCTACAGCTATCGTCTGACAGCCTTCTCACTGCTAACAGCGGCCCTCATGTTAGGAGCAACCTTGACATTACTACCTATATTTCAGATCCGTATTCGACGTCTGCTATCTCTGAAAGCTAAGAACCAGGCCATGCTGGTGGAAATCTTCAGAGGGGCTATGACATTAAAGACAACAACGGCCCAGCCCCAAATTTGGAAAGAAATACAGGGAAGATTTGGTAATTTAGCTAGTAAAAAAGCTGACGCTGTACAACTCAGTTTTTTTACTGGCCAGTTAGCAACTTTGACATCAGGTGTTGGGCAAATTGGTATCTTTTGGCTGGGCACCTCCATGGTGATTAAAGAGGAATTGACCTTAGGGCAGCTCCTAGCCTTTAGCATCATGAGCTATAGCTTTCTGGAATTTATTAGTTTTCTGGTTAAATTTTCAGACAGATTTATGGAAGTTAAGACATCAGTTCAACGATTTGATGACGTTATTGATGTCGAGGATGAAAATCCAGATGATTGGCTAAAGCCCTTAGCTGAAATTCCCTCAGATGGAGATATCACCTTTAAGAAAGTCACCTTCCACTATCCGGGGCGGTTCAATTTACTAGAAACGTTTTCCCTCTCAATTCCTGGTGGTAAATTCTCTGCCCTTGTTGGAGCCTCTGGTTCTGGAAAAAGTACGATTGCTAAGATTTTAGCGGGCCTCCATCCCTATCAGTCAGGCGAAGTACTGGTCGGTCCACACAATCTACGGGATTTATCTTCTGAATGTGTGCGTCAACAGATTGTTTTAGTATCCCAGACGACTCACTTTTGGAGTCGTTCAATTCTAGAAAATTTTCAGCTCTGTGCACCTAAGACCACCTATAACGAGATTGTCGCAGCTTGCCGCATTACGGGCGCAGATTCTTTTATTGACCAGTTACCAGAAGGCTATCTTACCGTTTTGGGAGAGTCCGGATCTAATCTATCGGGAGGTCAGCTACAGCGTTTGGCCATTGCTCGAGCCTTAGCGCTGAAACCAGCTGTCCTAATTTTAGATGAATCTACCTCTGCATTAGATCCCTTCAGTGAGGCTGACCTACTCCAACGACTGTTAGTGCATCGAAAGGGGCATACAACGGTTCTAATTAGCCATCGCGCCAGTGTTACCCGCATCGCTGATTGGGTTACCGTCATTAACAACGGGGAAGCAGATATTGCTGGCTCGCCTGAATACTTACTCAGTCAAGAAGGTGGTCACTTACAATTTCTAGACGGGTCATCACCTTACTCTTCAGGGGGAATTAAGCGTCTCGTGGCAAGTAACACTAAAACAATCTCTGATATTTCCTCTCTCCCAGGACGTCGAGAGAACTAATCAAATTACACAAAAAACTTATAATAATTGGCAATGTGAGTGTGGCCCATGAAATATGATGATGCTATTTCAAATTCTATGTTTGAGTTGCCTAGTCAAATAAAAAAAACAACAGCGATTGAGTCCGTTACTGACATTGAGCTTGTAATTGAGCAAGCAAAATCACCTTTAGGCACCCTACCAGCAAAACAAGAATATCAAGCGCGGCAAACATCTGTAGAAGAGGCCCAGTCTCTGGCATCACCTGTAGTCGATGATTTTTTGCCGTCCCCTAACCGCCTACTAATTTTTGGCGGCTTAGGCTTGGCAAGTTTACTGGGTATAGGGGCATTTGCATCTACTTTAATCACTTACAACACAACGGTTAAAGCTGAAGCTGTAGTTGAGCCCATTGGTGATATCCGGTCTGTCAAAGCAGGTATGGGAGGAGTTGTTGACAAGATTCTCGTTAAGGATTACGACTCCCTCAAACCAGATCAAGAGATTGCTACTCTAAAAAATACAACACTGCTTGCTAAAGCCACTCGCATCAAAACTCAGCTTGTTGGGATTGAAGAGCGCTTAGCCCAAGTTGAAGGTCAGCTAAGTTCCCTGGAACAGAGACGTATAGCAGAGTCTAGCTGGTTAAAACAATTGGTGCCAGGGGGAATAGGAACTAACAATAACCTGCCACAATTTGAATATTCTAAGAACATGCTCTTGGAATATCAAAAAAATCTTACAAGCCAATTAAAGCAGGAACAAAAAGAGTTAGAACAAACTCAACAATTAATCGACAGCCTAACAATTCGTGCTCCCCAAGCAGGTACTGTCTATGATTTAGATCTTGAAAGGTTAGGGCAGACCGTTGCTTCCGATGAACCTATCGCTAAAGTTATTTCCAATGAAACAGGTTTAGTGATTAAGGCGTTGTTACCTAATAACGATATTCAAAACATTGAAATCGGCCATCCTACAAAGCTACATTTACCCAAATGTGCTGCGTTTAGATTTGGTTCCTTACCAGGCCAAATTAGCTTAATCGAATCAGCACAAACAGATGTGGCAACTGATCTAGTCAAATCAGATAATCTTTCAGATACCTCTCACATAGTCACTGTAGAAGCCACAGAACAGGCCCTACAGGCTGTCGGATCAGAGGCCTGTGAGTTGTTGCCTGGGATGGAGGGGGAACTAACAATCATCACTGGACAAGAGAAGCTATTTAACTTCTTTTTGAGGAAGCTGCGTTTCAGCAGCAATATTTAAGTTATTGAGAAACTACCGTGGTACAGCCTGACAAGCGACAACTAGAAGAAATGCCTTTGTCACAGGGTAAATTAGCGCTTAGAGATGCGACCCTAGTAGCGAATGAACTAGTACTGGATACAGCCACCCTATCCCCAAGGCTTCATGTAGATAAGCGAGCGTCTCAGCCTAGCTCCCACACGGTAGAAATTTTCTGGGATGAAGCTTTGGTCACTGCCACCGAGTTACTCTATGGTGAGGCTGTTTATCCTATCAAGAACATTGACTCACTGCAAATCGTAAAACTGCATCGCAGGCGATCCGTCATCCAAAAAAAGCTCAGTAACTTTGCTGCTGGGATTATAGCCACAATTGGTGTGGTGCTAGTTATTGGCTCTCTACCCTGGCTAGTGCACGTTTTTGGCATGCTCCTATTCATCAGTAGTCTGGGGTATGCCGTGTATTTTAATTGGTGGATTGAACAACGTAGACGCGGTGAATTCGGACTTGTCATGACCATGCAGACTGAGTCAAAAGTTGTCATTACAAGCCATAGTCTCAAGGCAATTCAGACCTTATATCAAATTCTTTTTCGCCGTCTAGATCAGGTCAATCTTAACGATGAGTCCCTGATGGTTAATATGTACACAGGCGAAACCCTCCATAAGGCATAAAGCCCCAGGTTGGGGCTGTAGAGGGGTGGATGAGTGATGGAATAATGGGGTGATGATTTAAGCGCAAGCGTCTAACGGTTGAAGAAGGGGCAACACACTGACATCTATTTACTTAGGATACTTCAGGACAATGTCCTCCTGAGTTCTATCTAGGCTGCTATATTGATTGTTGTTAATATACGCTAGCAACGTTTGGCAAGGGCAAAATTACAATCTTCAAACTATGTGCCACAGTCTTTACAGAAGCTTTAAATACGTGATCAAAATTAGATTAAACTAGCTTTTTGGCTGTCTCTAAATCAGTAACATTTACAAACCAACCAATTTTCAAATTGACCCTATATTGTTTTGAACAATGTTGTATTTGAGTTGTCAATATATTTCAAAGTTGCTGATGGGGATGTAAAACAACCGTAACGAGCTACTCAGTTTTGCAAGTATCTAGAATATCTACGCGATAGTACTTAAGTTTTTCGTAGATTTCCCAGTTGAAAACCACTTAAAAAATTGGTCCATAGTATCTTGTCCTAGCTAGGCACGGTGGGGTTGAATCACATCTAAGGTCTTCTACCACAGAATCTACTACAGACCTTCCATATTGTTATTACATCAGTGTGACTCATAAGCCCTAATATTGTTTGTTGTCGATTCGGTGTGGATTGCCGGTCACTAAAGGTAACCCACGGTTAGAGTATCAATAGATACGGGCTGATATCAGTACAAATAAAATCGGGGATGGCTGAACATTCGATGTGTGAAATTGTTTTTAATTTATCTGAATCTAAAGGAAATTAAACATGGATACTTCTAAACGTTTAGGACTTGTACGCAACATCACAGGCCTAGGCATTTCCTGTCTAACAGTACTCTCTCTCTGCGTTTTCTCCAGCACGGTGCAAGCAAACACCCGTGATGCACAGGTAGTAACGTCAGACAATGATTCAGAATTGCTTGCTCAAACTCAAAGGACACAGGTGATTCGTCGCAGTGTTGTTCGGCAAACTAGTTTTACAGATCTTCGTCAAAATTATTGGGCATCAAGCTTTATTTACCCCTTAAGTGAACGTAGCATTATCGAAGGGTTTCCCAATGGCATGTTTATGCCTACCAATGGATTGACCCATGCTCAGTTCTCGGCGTTAGTTAACAAAGCCTTTGATGTGAGGCAAGTGCGCCAAGTCTCGTCTATTTCTGGCATTTCTCGCAGCTACTGGGCCTATAATGCTATTCAAAAGGCCTATTCCATGGGCTTTATCGATCTAGATGATGTTGTTGCTAATCCAGAACGACGACTGACACGATTAGATGTTTTGGTTTCTTTAGCCCGTGGTTTAGGCTACACCGAAATTATTTCGGGGAAGAGCGTGACGGAGATTCTCAGTATCTATGAAGACGCTGATACTATTCCCACGGAATATCGCCTCATCATTGCAGCACTGACTGAGCGTGGCATTATCGTTAATTACCCCAATCGTAGTCGTCTCAACCTTTCCCAAGTAGTGAGTCGTTCCGAAGCCTGTGGTTTTATCCATCAGGCCATGGCCAGCTTGGGAATTATTGAATATGTTCGTAATGAGTATGTGGCCGACGACTTCCTCGATATTTTCATCTCGATTAACAACGATATTGAGATAGATAACTCGGTTGATATTGATAACGATAGCAGCAACGACGGCGGTGATGATGATGACGACGACGATGACGACGACGACGATGATGACGATGACGACGATGACGACGATGATGATTAATGAACTGAGTAGTGATACCAGTCAGCACGTTTGAGTGCAAGATTATCTAATGAATGGTTTTGGCACGACAGTTTTCATCTAGACAGATTTTCATCTAGACAGAGGGTACTGTGAACCGTTACCCCCCGTTCTGCCAATGTTTCTTTGAAGAGAGACGTTGGCAGCGCTCGTTCCACTGGCCATACACCTGGGAGAGAGAGTTGCCCTGATAAAATTAACTGAGCTACGCTGCCGGTGCCATACCCAGCAGCTTCTGCTGTATCTGGATGGGTCGTTGTAGCCAGGTAGGTGGCGGCTTGTCCATGAGATTGCCCACGGAGAGCCAAACGCATGGCAATGCCTGTACCACTGAAGCGATCGGTGACTTGTGTCATGGCATAACTCACCTGCGAGAGAAATTCTGTTATGACAGGTTGTTTTAGCCAGGTAGATGGCATCAGAGTCATTAAACTGGTCAGGTGATTATAGATGTCAGGCAGGGAGCCAAATTTAGTGATTACGGTATTTAATTGAGGAAAGGATTGGGCCAGGGTAAGGGCTTCAACCGTATTAAACCAATACACGCCGGCCCCTTGGTTATAGGGAGCAGGGAAGGGTAAAACTTCTCGCTCACTGTAGGGTTGAATCAAGCGTTGCTGACCGTTAACTTTGGCTGCAAAGGGAGTTTGCAACTCGATAAATGTGGTGCGCATAACGGTTACACCTGCTCCACCCGACCCAGCCACCAAATAGCTGAGATGAGCATGCTGAGCTTTTTCTAATTGCTCAATACCCTGAAGCACCATACTATTAGAGATGCCGGGAAACACCCCAGTGCTGACAATGCAGGTCACACCGGCCACTTTGGCAACCTCCCTAAATGCTAATGCCTTGCTAACGTAATCAGGGCTATCGGCAACATCAATGTAGGGGACTTTTTGCTCAATACATTGGGACAAAATATGGAAATCTCGTGGGCGAAATGGTCCAGCACAGTGGATGACTAAACCGTGAGATGAAATCGCATCCCTCACCCGCACTTTGTCTTCCAGGTGCAGAGATTGATATCGCTGGCGCGGCTCCAGACTAAACGCAGCCTGAGCACGTCTGCCCGTTAGGGTCATTTCCACATCGGTATGACGCAACAAATCAGCAGCCACGCTCCGACCAATGCGGCCACTGCCGCCGATAATCAAAACTCGCTGTGCCATAAACCAGTTATCCCAACGCTATGCCAAGCTTATCCTCCGTTCACACCTTCACTATTGACAACCTGTAGTTGCTGCAAAGACCGGCTGTAGCTGACAATAAACCAACTACACGTTGACCTCATTCTTTATGACTTTGCCCGTCACCCCCAAAGCATCTCGTGATTATCTGCCTGCGATTAATGGCTGGATCATTGCAGTGTGGCTAATTGCCATGTTAGTGGCATCTCCTATTCTAGTGGTCCTGGGCAGTGTGTTTTCCCATAGTGAGGGGGTCTTTAGTCACCTGGCTTCAACGGTACTGACCCAGTACATTACCCATTCTCTGGTCTTGATGGTGGGGGTGGGGGCTGGGGTGCTGTTTTTAGGCATTTCGACGGCTTGGCTGGTAACCATGTGTCGTTTCCCAGGCGGTCGTTTATTTGAATGGGGTCTGCTATTGCCGCTGGCTGCACCGGCCTATCTGCTGGCCTACACCTATACGGACTGGCTGGATTATTATGGCCCGGTGCAAATTTGGTTGCGATCGCAATTTGGCTGGCAGTCTGTCACCGATTATTGGTTTCCCGACGTGCGTTCGGTGGGTGGGGCCATTGTCATGTTTAGCTTCACCCTCTATCCCTATGTGTATATGCTGGCACGGGTAGCCTTTCTAGAACAGTCAGTATGCACCTTAGAAGCCAGTCGTTCCATGGGGTGTAGCCCCTGGCGCAGTTTTTTTAAAGTGGCCTTACCCTTAGCGCGCCCAGCGATTATGGCAGGACTATCGCTGGCATTAATGGAAACCCTGAGCGATTTTGGCACTGTTGACTATTTTGGTGTCGCCACCTTTACCACTGGCATTTATCGCACCTGGTTTGGCATGGGTGCCCAAGTGGCCGCTGCCCAACTGTCTGCCATGTTGATGGTCTTCATTTTTGTGCTGATTATTCTAGAACGCTGGTCGCGACGACAGGCAAAATATTATCAGGCAAAAAACAGTGTTCAGCGACCTCAACCCTACAATCTAAAAGGCATTCGCGCCTGGGGAGCAACCTTAGCCTGCGGACTGCTAATTACCCTAGGGTTACTGTTACCCGGTGGGTTACTGGCCCACATGACCCTCACCCATCTGGATGAGACCCTGGATAATCGCTTCTTTGAGCTGGCTCGTCATAGCCTAATTTTGTCAGGACTCACCGCTGGGATAGGTGTCATCGTCGCTCTAGTTTTAGCCTATGGCGAACGTTTGAGTAAACAACGCACTGTCAGTCTTGGGGTGCGTCTGGCCTCCATGGGATATGCTGTCCCCGGTGCAGTCATTGCTGTGGGCATTTTGATTCCCATTGTCAAACTCGATAAGGGACTGGCAGCCTGGGTAGAAGCCAGTACAGGACATTCAATGGGATTAATTCTGAGTGGCACAATTGTGGCCCTAATCTTTGCCTATTTAGTCAGATTTCTTGCTGTGGCCTTAGGGACCGTTGAATCAGGTCTGGCCAAAATTCGCCCCACCATAGATGACGCTGCCCGTAGCCTGGGCTGTGCTCCTAGTCAAACCCTGGTCAAAATCCACACCCCCCTCATGGCCAGCAGTTTACTAACAGCCATTATGTTGGTGTTTGTAGACGTCATGAAAGAGCTACCAGCCACCCTGGTTATGCGCCCCTTTAACTTTGACACCCTGGCAGTCAGAGTCTATCAATATGCCTCTGATGAGCGTCTAGTGGAAGCATCGGCTCCAGCATTAATGATTTTGCTGGTGGGGTTGTTACCCGTTATCTTGTTGAGCTGGCGTATTGCCCGCGAGAGATAGATTGAGGGTGTAACGACCATTCTTACTAGCTGACTAACGTGGCTGGCCACGATGCAATCCCAGCTATCCAGCAAACTGGCTGGGGATAGCTCACCTGAGCCAGTTTGCTTTTTGTAAAAGCAATTGGGGGAATGTCACGCTTAAGTTTGTGATTTTATTGAGATCCGTTATCATAAGTGAGAAGAATGGTGGTCAAGTAAATGCGTTACATTGACGCAAAAATGCTCCCTTAAGGCATCTTAATTTATGAACTGGCATGGTTGGCTGTTTATTGTTTGCTTTATAGCAGTCTCTGCCTGGGGGCTCAGACTATCCTGGCTTTGGTGTTATAAATCTAGATACGAGCAGTGGCGTAGGCATTCCCGCTCGTCCATGGGAGTCAAAAAGTTTAGACGCTCTAAACGGCACATATACTACGTTTCCCGTAAATAAAAATAAAAATCAATAGGGGCAATTAAGATCCATTTCAACAAAAAAGCCTGTACTGCTAAGTACAGGCCAAGTTGAGAGAGGAGAATTTCTTAATGAGCCCTTAAACTGTCGGAAATTTAAGAGCGTTAGGCCTGGGCAATACTATCTAGAGCCTTGTTGACTCGTTTAAAGTCAAAGCCAATTGCCCGTAGTGCATGCCATAGATGGCCCTGTAGAAAGAAGAACCCTAAGAAAAAGTGGGTATTAGCCAGCCAACACCGAGCCGTATGGGCATCCAAGGGTAGTTGAATAGTGTCTGCAAAATACGGAGACACCCCAAGCTTTGTGTCTAATACGGGGCCATAAAATTCAACGGGATAGGCCAGAGTATTAACGGCGCAGAAATAGGCAGCAACGAATGCGGCTAGGGCAATCCCCCCTAAAGAGTAGGAAAGGATAGCTTCCCCTGAGAAAGAGAGTACTCTCTTGGCCCAACCGAGGGGAGGTACAAGAATATGCCAGATTCCACCCAGAATTAACAGGGTGCCAACGAAGGCATGTCCTCCCACCAAGTCTTCCAAGTTATCAATGCTAGCAAAATGAGTTTGGTAGCCATAGATGGTGGCAATATCTAATGTGGGATTGGTAACCAAACGAACCTCACCCAAAGCTGGATCATAAAGACCATGCCATTTTGTCGCCCATAGGACCAATAGAATGGCGCCCATACCTAAAAACAGCAGATGATGCCCTAAGATGAAGCCCAGCTTCTTAGGATCTTCCCAACTAAAATGGAATTTCTTGGCTCTACCGGAAGCTTTGCTTAAGTCTTCTTCACCTTTAACTAAATGGAACAGGGCACCGGCAGCCAGTACAGCAGAAGAAACCAGGTGCACAGCGCCAACAACAAAAGCAGGGTACGTATCAACCATAATGCCATCGCTGACACCTAGCCCCAGGCTGGCAAGATGGGGCAACAAAATTAACCCCTGTTCCCCCATGGGCAAAGAGGAATTATAGGTCGATAGCTCAAACAGGGTAAAGGCACCGGCCCAAAATGTAATGAGGGCTGCTTGAGCCACATGAGCTGATATAAACAGTCCAGACTTATCAGCAAAGCGAGAGTTACCCGCCCACCAGTCGTAAGTCGGACTTGATTCACCATACGCTTGCATAATAGTGATGATGTCTCCGAATAACTACGATAGTTATGTTGTTGCCTAGGGAGATAGATGTCACGGTGCAACAACAAATCCTGATTGAAAACAATCTGCTAACTAAATTATTTTCAATGGCTGAGACTAGCTTGTCCCATAAAGCTTCTTTTAGCAACTAATGAGATCTATTCTTAATAATAGTGATCTAAGAAACATTTAATTAGATGACATGCAAGGATTAGAGCTTATAAAAGTCAAGCTTTTAGATCGATTTTCCTGTTTTATAAAAAGAAAAATTCCCAATAAAAAAGGATGGCAAATGCCATCCAGATTGAGAGGATATTTAGCTGTTGCTGATTTAGGGGATTATCGAGCTAGTAAATTTGCCCTAAGTCAATCTTTTTTAGATTAAATCCTCCTGGGGATCAGCAACACCGATAGTTAATTGGACTATTGCACCAGAGTTAGACAGCTTTCTAACCAAGTTGCAAGACTTTGTCGTGACTGAGCCAAACGATTGGTCACACACCACACCTGGATTGCTTCGTTCGCTGACACAACATGAACTCTGAGGGGTTGGTAACTCTTACAATCACAGGTAATGCCCAACTCCTTTAATCGAAAATAGGCTTCCCACCGCTCACAACAATCAATTTCAACCATAGAACTACTCAATAGATTTGATAGGGACTGGAGTTACCAGGACATGACCAACCATTGAACCCATGTCATTGAATTTTAAAAAGTGGTCCTGGCAACCATTGGCAACAGCAATATATAAAACGCTTATAAGCCTCATTTCTAAAAGATTTCAAGTCAGACGCCGACAAACTCTTCTAGGTCAGGTGCAAATCTCTTCTAAGTACTTAATAAATAAATAAAATAGAAATTCAGTCATTAATCGTTATTACTTTCTAATCAGCCGTAACAAAATAACTAGAAGCTAATTGCATCAGCAGAAAAGCTAATGAAACGTGGGTGGTGACAAAAGTGGGTAAATCCCTAGTCTGCCTTTGGTTATAGGGAGCTACTATTGCGAATACGTCTCACGTGACAACAGTAAAGCCCATACATACCAGTGCTTTTAGTTGGTTTTGGTGAGCTAACATAGGGAATACGAACAATTCAACTATGCTGCAATAATCAGCTCAGTCGAGCTTTGACATCACGCTTAAATCCTTTCAAGGAGTCATACATGGTTAGCTTATCCGCACTAGTTACCCCCTTTGGTGAAGTTACAGAGAACGCGATCGCACTAGAACAATCCATCACAGCGCCTGTATGTGAAGGTCTGAATATCCTCTTAGCCAGTTTTCAGGCAATGTATATTCAGTACCAAAAACATCACTTTGTCGTAGAAGGAGCCGAGTTTTACCAGCTACATAACTATTTTGAAGAAAGTTATGACCAGGTAAAAGGCCATGTTCACGACATTGGTGAACGCTTAGATGGACTGGGTGGAGTACCGGCTGCCAGCTTTAGCAAACTAGCTGAGCTGTGCTGCTTTACCCCAGAACCTGATGGCATCTATCGCTGTCGCCAAATGATCGAAAACGATTTGGCAGGAGAGCAAGCAATAATTACAGTTCTACGTCGCCAGGCTGCCCAAGCTGAGAGCGTAGGGGATCGCGCCACCCGTTATTTGTATGAAACGATCCTGCTAAAGACAGAAGAACGCGCTTATCACCTCAATCATTTTTTGGCCAATGATACTTTAGTTGTCATTAACAACTAGCCAACCCTAGAAACAACCCAAACAAATACCAGCCTCCCTTAAGGGAGGTTTTTTAATGGTTTCCATTTGAAAAATATTCCCAGTTCCAATTGAACAGCAAATGAAAATAAGTGTCAAGAAGCTGGGACATTTTTCTACACATAGCCAGAATATCAATAGCTATCAATGTTTTTTAAGCAGCCATATGCCTTTATTCACTAGGGTTTTCACCACTGCCTGGCAGATCGATCGGGTATGTCAATATTCATATAGCCTTTACTAATAGGAGTTTGTCCTAGATTTAATTTGGCTAATTTTGAAGGAACTAGTCTCAATAAGCATGGGGATCTGAGTTAGACTAGCCCTAGTAAGCTACGCAGACTGAACATGGCGAAAGAAAAGCAAACATTCTGTCTGGAAGGCCGTTTTGAAGGGTTTATGGCGGGGAGTAAATCTCCTTTTAAGTATTTAAGCCTGCATGGGGCTGATGATCAGCATGTGGTTAAGCTGTCTAAATCCGTACGGCTGATGCTGTTTCGTTATCTGCAGGTCGGTGACTGGATTCGGGTGATCGGTGAGCAGTCCATCGATCAAGAAACTGGTGAGCCGAAACTCAAAGCAAAAGAAGTCCTACGGGTTAAGCCTTTGGAAGTTGTGGCCACCCCCTCCAGCTCGGTAACTTCAAAGACACCCCCTAAGGCTAAGCAGAAGAAGCCCAAAATCTTAATTTGCCAGAAGTCTACTTGTCGGAAACGGGGGGCGGCTCAGGTCTGCCGTGAAGTAGAGTCCACCCTCGCAAATTATGGTTTAACCGACTCAGTTGACGTTAAGCTGACGGGCTGTATGGATAAGTGCAAAGCGGGTCCGAATATGGTGGTAATGCCCCAAAAGCAGCGCTATACGAAAGTCAAACCTGGTCAGATACCTGGGGTGATTGCTGAGCATTTTCAGCAGCAGAGTAATGTTGGTTAAACCCTCTTTGCCATTGCGTTTGCCTGGGGGATTGGGAGCATTAGTGCTGTTATCGGTGTTTCTCCACGGGGGGCTGCTGCTGTTGCCCATGCCCCAATGGTGGTCAATGCCCGTAGAGTCTGACCCAGAGGAGGTGATTGAGGAAAGTGGTGCGATCTCTATTACGACTCTACCGATAATCCCCCAGTCCGATCCTCCACTTCAACCTGAAGCGCCCACCGTACAAGAGCCTGAACCTGTTGAGCCCCCTCCCCTGATCCAGGTACCCGATAATGGGTCGGCAATGGAGGATCTGTCGATTATTGAAGACGCTTTAGAAGATTTGGAGGAGCCTGAAGCGGTAGAACAACCGATTGAGCTTTCTGATGAGGATGAACTAGACCCTGAAAATAGTGAGCCAGAGGCTGGGATTGCATTTCAATTTGGCAATGATTTTCCCCACCTGGCAGGTTCACAGGCAGGCTGTTATGGCTTAGAAAACTGTCGCACAGCTGAAGGTCAAAACTATATAGACGCTGTGCAAGACATCACAAACAGATTAGAAGCTCAGGGCTATGAGTTAACCCCCTATGAGGGAAACGATGATTCTGATGTGCGTAACCACAGAATTTTTGAGATGCGTTTACCCGATAAGGCTGAGATTAAGTACCTGAATGTGTTTGGGGAAGGATTAAGGACAGCAATCTATATTATTACGCCGCGCATCATTACCCAGCAAGAGTTACAGACATTAGGGGATAGCCCACAGGGTGGCAGTCCATAGAGTGGTAGTCCACAAGTGGCAGTCCACAAGTGGCAAGTCCATAGATGGAGGCTAATCCTGTCTAGGACTAGGATAGCTTTTGCTCACAAAATGACTTTAAATCATCTAGATCTTTTTCCACCGCTTTTTTGATAAATAGCGGCATCACTATGGGCAGAAGCAGTTTAGGAAACAATTTTTTGCTGATGGCCTCCATTTGAATGATTAATGTGCTGAACTGACCAGAGGGAATGATGATGAAGATAGAATCCCACAATGTGCCATTGGTCTCGTTAATAATTCGGACCTGCTCATTTTGGACGGATTCAGTCACCTCAAATTCCATCATTGTCTCTTTATCATTAAGTACCCGCGACTGACGGAACCGGGTGCCCACGCCTAATTTGTTCTCTGACAAAAACTCAACTTTGGTTTCCCCAGAGATTGCTTGGGCAAATTGGCTAGGATCAGCAACCGCATTAAACACTACGGATACCGGAGCCAGAATTTTACGAGTGACGGTAATTGAGGTCATTTCAATAGAGATGATGGCACTTCAAGCAGCATCTCAAGTGTAATCAAGCCTCTCACATCGGCATTTAAACCCTTAGATTCTGTTTGCCATGCAGTGTTCTTAATTGCTGACATGACCCACTAAGCTCCTCGATATGCCCTGTGATATATCGAGGAGCTTGGCGAGAAGGGGAACTTTGGCCCGAACCCAGTGGTCCGGACCAATCTGATGAAAGCCTATAACCTTTATACCCAACCTACACGGTCCATAATGCGCACAGCTTCAGACTGATTCTCGCCGAGCTGATTCACATTGAGGGTATCGGCATTAAAGGTGCCAAATTCGCCCACAACAGGATCCACAGGAATTCCTTCAACAACGGGGTACTCATTGTTGCCCTGGGCAAAGAATGCCTGGGCATTATCGCTGGCAAGATATTCCAAGAATTTAACAGCATTCTCACGGTTGGGCGCAGACTTAACCACACCAGCACCGCTAATGTTGACATGGGTCCCCCGCTCATTTTCACCCTGGTTGGGGAAGAACACACCGATCTTCTTGAAAATCTCTTGCTTAGCGGGATCGCTGTCCTTGGCGTAGCGGGGCAGATAGTACGTGTTTGCGATCGCAATTGCCCCGATGCCAGCGGCTGCCGCTTCAATTTGGGCCCGATCATTACCCTCAGGTTGACGTGCAAAATTAGCCACCAGTCCGGTCGCCCAATCTTCAGCATCTGCTGCACCATGGACAGAAACCATAGACGCCGTCAAAGACTGACTGTAGATGTTGCTGGAAGAGCGGGTCAAAATCTTGCCACGCCAGCGAGAATCTGCCAGTGCTTCATAGGTAGATAGATCAGAGGGATCGACTAAATCTTTGTTGTACATCAGTACCCGTGCCCGCTTGCTGACACCAAACCAATGGCCATCAGGGTGACGTAGACTCTCAGGAATACGCTCTTCTAGAATGGTGGAAGATACGGGTGCAAAGACACCCTCTTGATCAGCTCGCCAGAGCCGGCCTGCATCCACGGTCATAAACACATCAGCTGGGCTGCGATCACCTTCTGCCTTAAGACGCTCTAACAGCTCATCAGCCTTACCTTCTAACAAATTAACCCGAATCCCTGTGCGCTCAGTAAACTCCTTGTAGAGCGTGTCATCGGTGTTGTAATGGCGAGAAGAATACAGGTTTACTTCACCCGTTTGCGCAACCCCCCGCTTAGGGGCAAACACCTGAGTTGCTGCAAACGCTGCTGTTGAACCAGCACCGCTAATCAAAAGAGAACGCCGTGAAAATTTCATAGATTCCGATCCTTCTGGTGACTACAGGCGAACAACGCCATCAATACGCATCGTTTATTAGGATTAATTATCATTCTGCATGGTGATTACTTTTAACAGATGAAAACCCAAAAACAAACTGGTTGCAAAAATCATCAATTTCTGCTCACTGAGACTAAGGTGAGCAACGATACAAATCCCGCTTGTATCAGTAGCCATCCTTGTCGTGCTTAAATATCGGGCTGGCGATATATCTAAGCGCTCCATTACTGAGCATGAACGTAGTTATTGACTCCCACTTTCAGTAATTTCACAGATGCCAAAGGATTATCCCACAGAAGCTTATTGACATCAATAGCTAATAAACTGAACACGCATTTAAGCGGATTTATCGCTTACAGAAGCGATAAATCCTTTGTTTATGGTAATTTCACCAGCTTTAGACACACGTTAAGCCAGGTAGTAATCATAATAAGTTTAACTAATCTATTTTCTATAGAATATATAGTTGATAACCAATATCAATGTTCTAGGCAGAAAATCCGATGGAGAAAACGACTCCATCGGACCACATGTGTGCGTTAAGGAAAGTTAATGGGTTAAAAGGGAGATTATAGATCGGCCCATTCTTCAGGCAGCATATTGGCAACCAGTTCAAAACTTCCAGCACCATCGGGGGTGAGCACATAGGCTAACCCTTGGGGGGCCGGATAGATACCCGTTGCAGCTTCAAAAATATCGTCATGACCAACAATGACCGTGTTTTGCCCAGCCTCAGGTACCGCTGTCAGCAGTGGCATCACGTTATCCTGCATTTCTTCCACCTGAGCATCGGTGTATTCCTCAAAAGGCAGGAAGTTTAGCTTGGAATTCTTCTCATGGCGACCAAAGGCTAAATCCGCTGTCTGCCATGCCCGGCAGTAGTCACTGGAGATGACATCACCCACTGGAATTGCTTTTTCTTCAAAGGCCGCGCCAATATCCTTTGACTGCTGTATACCCACATCGTTGAGTTTACGCTGGGTTTCACAGTCGTTGAGGTCCATGTTGGGATCAGCCTGATCCGCATAGTCACGCTCTGTTTGAGCATGTCGGAAATAGATCACATGACCGCCTTCTTGCAGTGCAGCCAATAAATCCGCGCCAGTTAGTTGGTCCTGAAAATCAGCATTGGCCTGCTCTCCAGCACTGTAGTCAGCACCGCCTTCTCCACCTTCTCCACCTTCTCCGCCTTCCCCGCCTTCAGCAATCTCAGCGACGGGTGCATCGGTCGCTGTATCAGCAGCGTCACCAGTCGTCGTTCCACCACCACATCCCACAAGAGCCACTGTAAGACCAAGGGTTAAAAATAACTCAACAGCTTTTGGTTGTCTCATCATCACTCTCCATCTGTTTAAAACAGTCATTACAGATTAATTACACTATTGAGAGTGGATGTCAAATAAAAAAGTTGACATCCATTAAAATATCGATTAGCTGCCGATTCTGTTGTCAACACACCTAAAAAATTACTCCAGCATTACAGGAGAAAAAACCTGTGCTGACCGACAATCAACACAGGCACTAACGCGTTACGGACCTTATGGGACCTCTTTATGATGATGTTTAGGCAATCATCAATTCTCTGTGGTGAGCCTTAAGGGCTTTATTGCTGACAAATCGTTCTCTACCAGACCAGCGCATAAGCCCAGTGGCCTCCAGTTGTTTAATAAATCGGGTGATGGTAACTCTTGAAGTACCAATGGTTTCAGCAATTTCTTGATGGGTTAATCTGATAGTGATCAACCGGCCATGGCTCGTGGGTTGACCAAAATTCTCTGCTAACCAACAGGTAAACTGCAGCAATCGATCTTGTACCTGGCGGCAGTGCATAATTTGTAATAAGCGATTAACCTGGGCCGTATGCTTGAGCAGCATATCAATTGTGAGGGGATAATCTAGGGGTAGTCGAATCAGTTCAACGGCACTCAAACACTGTAATTCATAGGGTTCCACTTGACTGATGGGAACGCCAATAACACTGCCTGGGCTCCATAAACCCAGAACAACAATTTCACCCTCTTCACTCCATGTGACCGTACGCACTAACCCAGAGCGCACTTGCCAAAGTGTACACGTGTCAACAGAGATGCGATCGCGACGCTTAAAACGATAATTGGGTTGTAACAGCGTTGAAGACATAGTGAATAGAGTGTTTACAACATGGGATATAGCTAGAAAGTTAGTAATCTCCGTTGCTGATTTAAAGGATGAATCGATCTAGCAAGATTGTCCTACATCAGTATTTTTCAGATTAGACCCTCCCAAGAACCAGCAACACTAGTGATTTAATACAGCAGCACGGCTTAACTGTTCTACCTGTTGCCAATGGTGCAGGATGGTGGATTCGACTAAACGCGGCTGATCAAAGTGAAAGAAATGATGGCCTTCAGGACAGGTCCATATGCGATCGCTGGGCTTCAGCAACGACTGCCAACGTTCCGAACCATTCACAACGGCATCATTACCCCCTTGACATACCAACAATGGAGGCTGAATCTGGGTTGACTCAATATCTTGACACTTCACCAAAGAATGGATAGCGAGCCCTGAATCTAAATCTTGTTGCAGCATTTCGACCAATACGCGGGTGATATCACAACTGCGTTGACCAAACAACATTCGCGCCATCTGGGCCAACACAATTTCACGACTACAGGGTAACAACTGTCGCAAAGCATAGTAGTGTGCGTGCCAATTAACCCCTGGACTAGCTGCCACAGACAACAGCGTCAATGATCTAACATGTTCTGGATATCGCTGGGCATAAAGCCAGCCCACAACGCCACTCAAACCATGTCCTATTAAATCTATCGGCTGCTTGGTATGTACAAAATTCTTATGCAAATAGTCATGCAACAAACTGATGGCCACCTCTAAACAACAGGGCTCATCAGCCGTTTGAATATATTCCCAGCGAGCGATGGAAACTCGCTTTGACAGACGACACAATAATCTCTGGTCAAATCTCTTGAGATTAGGACTAACCGTCAACCACAACGCAGAGGGAAAGTAAGACATAGACAATAATGATTAACGCAACAATCTGATTAACGGGTTTTGATATTTGGTAAAACAACCTGGATGACGACAACGTCACTTCTCAACGTTATTTCTGAAATAAGCAACTAGTGGCAAACGTTTGCCCCCACTAGAAACAAACCAATCATGGCCACATTGAAACCTCCCAAGCCCACCAGCTTATTGATTATAGATTTCAATAAGCTTCGAAGTTAGTATAAATCACTTTTGGATAAATAGGAATAGATCTCGATAACTGAATAATAAAAAAGCTGAAGCGCTTGGAGAAAAAGGCTTCAGCTTACTGAATTAAGTGTGATGACAGAATTATTAAGAATTCTTCCAATTAGTTAGGCTACCCACAGGAGACCTTGCCCCGTGATTTACAGCTAGGGCAGACACCGTAGAGCATTAGCTGACAATCTAAAACATGGTAGCCAGAGCTATCTGCCTGTCCTTGACCAATCCGATCAATATTATTTTCCTGAAATTCCAGGGTTTGACCACATTGAACACACACCAAATGGTGATGGTGATCCCGCAGAGGGCGGTTGAGTTCGTAATGCTTATGTCCTTCAGCCAATTCTAATTCCCTCAATAAACCCATATACACCAATAGATGCAACGTCCTATATACCGTTGACAGACTAATGCGTTCGCCATCTTCTCTAAGAACATCGTGAAGATCCTCAGCACTCAGATGATTGCCTTGACTTAGGGTCTGAAAAATACTGAGAATCTTCTGACGCTGAGGCGTAGAGCGGTAGCCTCGGGCATTAAGCTCGGCTTTCCATACATCATCAGAATAGAAAGACATGGGATTCTCCTTTGGAAAGGCTTCGCCTGAGCCACGCTATTTGGGCTATGCACTCCGCCATGGACTAGTTCGCATTAACAAGATTGATACTCATTCTTATTTAGAGGACCTAGATTGGTCAAGTTTTTTATGTTAAATAGCTAGCGCAATTGCCGAAAATGCCTATTAAATACCTAGTTTATCGACTAATCTAACGCCTTCTACAAAAAATCAGCATTGCGATAACCATAATTCAATGCCCAGACAGTTAACGATAGTTTCTATTAAAGATCGCTGACGGCTTCTCGTATCCCACGTCACATAAATAATATAGATTTTCAATAGTGAGGGAGGGGGCAAATCCAAAGCATGCCGAGGGGTTGCATATATCAACGGTAGTAACTCTTAGAAAATGGGCATAGAAAGAACAGCATCTACACGTCACAGGACGTCTATTCATGTCTCAACTAGCGCCTATTATTCTCGAAGACGGAACGACCATTTACATTGAAGCGGCCGATCGTAACGATATCCCCAGTGCCCCCCCTACTGATGAATCGGAACCAGGACGGGTGTCTAAAGGAGCATTTTCCTCAGGCATTCAGCGCCAGTTACCAACCGTCAAAAACACCATTACCCAGTACACCCGTTATGTCTTAAACGCCTTTAAAGAATTAGGCAGTGGTAATGTCGATAAGGTCAACCTTGAGTTTGGTCTGAAAATAGCAGGATCATCGGGCATTCCCTATATCACAGAGGGCAGTGCCGAGGCCAATCTACAAATTACCGTTGAATGCTCATTTAAGGATTAAGCGGCACCACTTTAACCCGTTGCAGTAAATTACCGCCATGGCGATATCCTACATGGCTAACACGTACCAGGTCTTCGGGGTTGGCCATGCCCCTGACCAATTGATGCTGTTGTGGATCATAGGAAAGCTGTTGGCCCACTGTGCCGATAACAGTCACCCCCCAGCTTTCCAGCAATCGTTCCACGGGTTTGACCAAAGGCAATAGTTTTTTAGCATCAAAGCCGTCATGCTCGGTGGCGGCTTTTGCCGCTGTGGGCCAATAAGTCAGCCAAGATTCCAGCACCTGCAGCGAATCCGCTTGGAATTGCTCCTGTAGATACTGGCTTTGTTGTTCTAACCGTTGCTCTAAACGAGCATATTCCTGGCGCAATCGGGCAACTTCGTCACTGGTGCTCTCCCCAATGGAAGCAGCTATGATTTCTGCCGTAGACTGTTCGGGGTCAAATGCCTGAAACAGCTCAGCAAGAGAGCATTCAAGAGCTGCTGCTAGCTTTTTCAAAGCAGTCACCCGCATGGTGTCAATATTTCCCTGCCTCAGCTGTTGTACCTGCCAGCGAGAGACCTTTGCTTTTTCGGCCAGTGCCCGCTGGCTAGGGATATTGGCTTGCTGCATCATAGTTTGCAGAGCCTGCTCGCTGGCTGAGGGATCACCGTGGTTAGATGCGTTGGACATTGACGTGCGGTATGAAGCGTTATGGGATTGTACCGCTTAACCAGAACCTGCTGTGCCTAGGGCCAGCCATAGAATCGTCGACTCCATCGAGCTGAGCGCTCCTATGGCTGAAAACTATTCCCAATGATGCAAACGGTTTCCTAGCGCCACTAATAGTGAAGAAATAATAATTATATAATTGACATGTAATATTGATAAATATAGGCTCATAATTAGTTTTATTTCTTGAAATATATTTTTAGTACAGGTGAGTTATGAAGAAGCGATTGAAGCCCCTAGAACTTTTTCTAACCGTCGGTATGATTGCCACCCTTGGTACGGCTTGTGGTGGGGGTGAAGGCGGTGAAGCTACAGAGCCTGCTGACATTGAAGACGTGGCCCCTGAGGGCGGTGAAGGCGGTGAAGGAGACGACGACGACGACGACGATGGCGACGACGAAGGGGGTGAAGGCGGTGAAGACTGATAGAGTCTTCAGCTTTCGAGGGTAGCCAACACATCGACCAACGCATCAATATCAACACTATTGTTATACGGCGCAAGCGAAATCCTAATGCGACCATTGCGCGTGCCACAAACGATTCGGTTACGACGTAAGGCGTCTCTTGCTCTCTCCACATCAAATTCTGAGTGAGCAAGCGTGACGATATGAGGAGAAGCCGACGGAGTCTCCAATGCTCGAAATGGTGTCCATCCGTATGTCTGGGTTCCCTGGATTAAC
This sequence comes from Leptothoe sp. EHU-05/26/07-4, assembly GCF_043421015.1. Lineage (NCBI taxonomy): Bacteria > Bacillati > Cyanobacteriota > Cyanophyceae > Nodosilineales > Cymatolegaceae > Leptothoe > Leptothoe sp. EHU-05/26/07-4. The sequence goes on along the minus strand of NZ_JAXSQV010000002.1, from coordinate 416,019 downwards.
CTGTGGGCAAGACGACGTGAGTGAGCCTCACGTTGACCTGCGCTCAACGTCATTAAATTTTCAAGCGCCGTTGTGAGGCCCACCATCGAAATGTAGGACATCGTCGACTGTGTAAAGCGTCGTGCGCCGGTGGCAAACGTTAACGTTGTGGCGTCAAAATCAAACGGATTGGTTGTTCCCATCCAGCCTGGAAGCGGTGTATCTTGCTCAAGCAAACCGGGAGCAACGGTTGCGATCGCAACACCACCATGCCCCCCCAACCACTTATAGCCACTGGTAACAACAGCATCAGCCTGCCAATGCTGTGAATCTATCTTCAGAATTCCTGCTGCTTGGGTGACATCGACCACGAGCCTTGCATTCACACGCCCACAGGCTTCGCGTAACCGGGGAATATCAACCATGGTTCCAGTGGAAAACTGAACAGAGCTGATGGCGACAACGGCGGTATGACTATCGATGTTATCGATCAGGCTATCTGTAAGATTCTCGGTTGCAATGTCATCAACAAAACGAAGAGCGCAATCATGCTCTTCCGCATATCGAATCCAAGGGCGAGTGATGGCTGGAAAATCTGTTGATACGGCAACAATACAACTACCGGATGTTGGGCGAATCAAAAAGGGAAGTTGACCGAGCAATTCACTAGCGCTGGCTATAATGGCCAGACGATCGGGACTGCAATTCAAGAGTCTTGCACCGCGCTGACGTAACGACTCAAAGAATCCCACCTCTTCCTCATCGGTCATTCTGAGATTGCCATGGCGGGCAATATTATCAAGGAAGTCGTGCATTGACTGTACAGCGGGCTGACCAATGAGTCCTAATGAAGCCTGGTTGAGATAGACAGAATCGTTAAGGCTTGGATAATTAGATCGATCGATGAGAGCGTTAATCATGAAGTTTGCCATATCCTAAATTCAATAGAAAACTACCTGATCTTGTCATCATATTCACCGTTGCGATCGCCACTGGCCCACGAAGTTAGGAGTGTTCGGCAGGTGGAGGATATTAGTCAGGTGGCGTTTGTTCTTATAATAAAAAAGCCTGATCACACTCTCCCTTAAGAAAGGTTCTGTGGGCAGAGGAGACTCGGCTAATAGTGTTCTACCCCCCTGTCGTCCCCCTAGTCACAGGGATAGGCTTCGCCAACGTTGGGGGGACACAAGTACTTGGTTATACCTGTTACTCGGAGACTAGTCCCCCGAGTAACAGGTATTGATTACTGCAACAAACTGCGTAGCATCCACGCATTTTTCTCGTGAATCTGTAGCCGCTGGGTCAACAAATCAGCCGTCGGCTCATCGTTGGCCTCATCTGCGATCGCAAACACTTCACGGGCCGTGCGAGCAACCGCCTCCTGGCCTTCAACCAACAGAGCGATCATCTCTTCTGCCTTGGGAACCCCCTCAGTCTCACTAATAGAACTGAGTTTGGCATATTCACTGTAGGTGCCAGGGGCAGGAAAACCGAGGGCACGAATACGCTCTGCGATCGCATCCACCGCCAGCGCCAGTTCGTTATACTGCCCTTCAAACATGAGATGAAGTGTCTGGAACATAGGGCCAGTCACATTCCAATGAAAATTATGGGTCTTGAGATAGAGCGTGTACGTATCAGCCAGGGTGCGAGATAGACCATCTGCGATCGCCTGACGCTGATCGTCACTGATACCAATGTTAATAGGGAGAGTTGACGTGGACATGACTAGTCTCCTGATAGTGAGTGGTGGGTCTTAAACGATGTCCAAGTTGAAATGGGCAGCTGCTTTTGCAAGAGCACTCTAGCCTTAGACATGCACAACGTTCAATAACCTGCTTGGCCAAACAATATAGTGCAGCGCAGCAATTATAGATATTGAAACCTTGCCTGACTGTATTTTGTGGTCTTCTTAATCATACTCATAACGACTTCGACTTGCAATATTTTTTTATTGACTACAGTCAATGTAAAAACACCACTGCATGGCAACATCAGTTAGATATAAAACTCAGACAAATTACCAACACAGTTGATCGAGGTTTGGGCTATGGTTTGAGGGATTATTACATTTGGGCAAATGGCATTGGCACATTGGCAGATAGTGAAGCGGTCCTTAGGCAAACACGCCATAGTTATGGCTGTCGGTTTTCTGGCTGTAATTCCCAGCCGTGGTCTAGCCCAAGCACCGCTCAATCCCGAAATTCAAATCGGTCTGGTGCAGCGGTTTGGAGAAGAGCGGGACGATCAGCTTGTCCTCACCCCCCTAAATGGCGATACCCTAACGGTGACCTTTGAAACCGGTGGCCAACCCCAGACAATTACCACCCAGGAGCTGACGTTGGCGGTAGGGGCTAACCCTTTACCCCAACCTGTTTTACAAGAATGGGTGGTGCTCAGTAGCCACCGTAGCTTTGAAAGTGCCGAAGAAAGTGCAAATCAGTGGATAGCAAAGGGCATTGCCGCAGAGGTTGCACAACCGAGTTCTTGGCAGGTGTGGGCGAAGCGAGAAGACTACAATACGCCCCTGCTGCGTCGCTTGCTCTTAGAGAGTCTGCATGGGGCAGGCCATACCAATACCTTTATAGATAGCCGTGTACTCACCGAATCGCCTCGGGCGGCATTCATTGCCAACGGCTATCGCTACCATCGTCACAGCTTTAGAATCACCAGTGCCAATCGCCGTGTCCAGATGGCTGAAAACGGTGGGGCTAAAAAACTATTTGGGGGGGACTTCAAGATTCAGCCCAATGCCTATGGCGACTACACCTTAGTTAACCAGGTGCCCATAGAACTCTATCTGCGGGGTGTGGTGCCCCATGAGATCGGTCCCAGCGCACCCCAGTCTGCGGTGGAAGCCCAGGCGGTGTTAGCCAGAACCTATGCTTTGCGAAATCTGCGACGGTTTGCCATTGATAATTATGAACTTTGTGCTGACACCCAATGCCAGGTGTATCGCGGGTTGAGCGGTACGGTGGCCCGGGCAGATCGTGCGATCGCAGTGACCCAGGGTCAGGTGCTAACCCACAACGGCGAACTGATTGACGCGCTCTACTCCTCAACTACAGGCGGCATAACCGCCCGTTTTAGCGATGTCTGGAATGGGGCAGATCGTCCCTATCTGCAACCGGTGATTGACTCCCTGGCCACCAGCTGGGATCTCGCCGCTCGTCCCCTATCAGACGAAAACAACTTTCGATCTTTTATCAACCTACAAAGCCGCTTTAACGAAGACGACTGGCCCACTTTCCGTTGGCAGCGCTCCGGCACCTTGGAAGAAATCACCACGGGTGTTAAACAATACCTGACCAACCGCCAGAATCCCATGGCCAGCCTTAAAGCTGTTACTGGCCTCACCGTGACGGAACGCGCTAATACAGGCCGCGTCCAAACCGTTCTAGTCAACACCGACATCGGTGACTTTGAACTCCATAAAAACGAAGTTGTCAGCGCGTTGATCCCGCCCCGTAGTCAGCTCTTTTACCTGGAACCTCTGTATGGGGAGACTACGGATGAAGAGCAAACGACGAATAATGCTGGAGCAACAACAACCTCTGGGGAGACTGCCAATAGCACACCAACCACGCAGCCAACGCCTCCCGTACTTAAGGGCTATACCTTTGTGGGGGGAGGCTTTGGCCACGGAGTAGGCATGAGTCAGACGGGATCTTATCGCCTAGGCGAAAACGGCTGGCCTTACCAACGCATTTTGCAGTTTTATTACCCCAATACTCAACTACTGCCCATTAGCAACGACATTGTGTTTTGGAATGAACCAGCAACAACGATCCCAACGCCAGCAACAAATACTGCGGTAGACACCGCCCCAGCAACACAAGACCCGGCATTTTCACTGCCTTAGCAATTTGGGCGTTGCTGATTCTCAGGGAGATGAATCTAAAAATATTAGTGTTCTACACGACTTGTCATGGCGGCAATAAAAATGCAGGCCCCCTGGTTAACAGGGAGCCTGCATTTTTAGTCTTTACCAACGGCTAGAACAACGTTCAGACCATCCGTCAATAGACAACAAACAAGATGGGGCTTAGTAAAGAGCCTCTTCCTGGTGAGTCTCGATAGTGCAGTCGGAAGTGGGATAGCAAACGCAAGTTAGCACGTAGCCAGCTTCGATCTGATCATCATCCAAGAAAGACTGGTCAGACTGGTCGATGCTTCCAGCAGTAATCTTACCAGCACAAGTGGAGCAAGCACCTGCGCGGCAGGAGTAAGGAAGATCAATACCCTGCTCTTCAGCTGCGTCGAGAATATACTCGTCATCAGCTACGTCGATAGTGGTGTTTAGACCTTCAGCCTCATTGACCAGAGTAACCTTAAAGGTTGCCATGCTAGTATCCTCTACTATTGCAGTGATTGTAATCCTGTCAACTCTCAATAGTTCCCATAAAGTGTTTAGTAAGGAATCTATCAGATCAACATCATTTCTGATACTACGAGAAAACCAGAATGCTGTGGTACTTTTCTCAAAGATGGCTGAATGGTATTCGTAATCGAATCGTGGCTTTTGCCATGGTTTTACTTATACTTCTTCTAATGAGAATACTCGTCAATATTGCCAAAAAGCTCTTCAGACAATAAATGCAGCGCTTTATCAGCACTGGCAAAGCGCTGCACACACCTTGATCAAGTTATCATTAATTAATCTTTTCATTAAAAAAACTTATAGTCCATTTTATCTGTATATTGTTGATAGTTAATCTCCATTTAGTCTGGGTTTCTTTTACTACAAAGGGTGTCCATAATATGACGGTCTTTGTAGTCTAATTAACCTTTCACAAAATTAGTTCAACCTACTCAAATAACGACTTCTCTTTTTGTAGAACGTCGTTGCCTAACCTTCACGTATCAATGGTTATTTACGCTGCCATCATTGGCACTGGCTTTGCCGCGCGTAAGCGTGTTGAGGCCCTTAGGGACATTCCACAGGTTCATTTAGTGGCTGTTGCTAGCCGCAATTTTGAGCGAGCTCAGCGTTTTGGGACAGAACAACAGGTAACAGCTAGCCGTATTGAGGAGCTATGGCATAGTCAACAGTTAGACCTGGTATTTATTTGCACCGTCAATACAGAGCATGGAAACCTGGTAAATCAGGCTTTAGAGCACAACAAACATGTTGTCGTTGAATATCCGCTGGCGTTAAATGTAGAACATGCCACACAGCTGGTGTCCCTCGCCCGCGAGCGTAAGCGACTGCTGCATGTCGAACATATTGAATTGATTGGCGGGTTGCATTTAGCCATGAAGCAGCATATCGCTGCGGTGGGTACCCCCCACTATGTGAACTATCGCACCTTGGCTCCTAAGGATCCCGCGCCTGATAAATGGAGCTATTGCTCGGAATTGCTGGGTTTTCCGCTGATGGCGGCTCTGTCTCGCATTCAACGCTTAACGGATTTATTAGGCTCGGTGGCACACGTCACCTGTCAGGGGAGCGTGCAACCAAACTCAGGTTACTTTCGCAGGTGTTTATATAGCGCTCAACTCCGCTTTCACAATGGCACTTTAGCAGAACTCACCTATGGCAAGGGAGAAGGTCTATGGCGTCGTAGCCGCTACATAGAAGTGAGAGGAGACTTGGGCTGTCTAATATTTAATGGCAACCATGGCTGTTTAGTGACAAAGACTGGGGAACAGCCAATTGTGGCTGCCCCGCGTCAAGGGTTATTTCAAAAAGATACCCATTGGATAATGGAGCACTTGACCGAGGGGAAACCTCTCTATGTGCAACCTGAGGAGAGTTTATACTCCTTACGAATTGCCGCAGCATTGCAACAGGCGGCAGAGTCAGGGCAGCGAATCATGCTGTAAGGTCTAAGACCTAAGCAATCCATTAGCGATTAACCAAAACTCCTGGGCTCTCTTGTTCTGGCACTATGGTCTCCACGTCCATCTGAGCGCAATATTCAAGATCGGCTGTGTTATTCAAACGCAGCAAACGTTGACCATGGGTTGCCACATGCATCAGGTCTAGCATGCGGTGTTGCCATTGCTCATAGAGGCCTACGGCTGCAACAGCGGAGTCGTTGCCCGTGCATTCCACAAAGCTTTGGCCTGTTTTTTCCATCAGTGCATGGATAATCGCTCCAGCACATACGGTATCTTCTAAGGAGTACGTGCCTTCCCAGCCAGAACCCACCAACCAGACAGATTCAGGTTGCTCTTGCTTACGCAGGAGTTTGTCCACGACGGCCTGGCGCGTGGTTAGGGCAGCGGTCATGACTAACGGTGCAGCTTGAATTCGTTGCAGACAGCGGGTGCCGTTGGTGGTACTCATAAACAAGCGCCGACCCGCCGTACGCTCGGGATCATGATCGCGAGGGGAATTGCCCATGTCGAATCCATCTACTCGCTGACCACCACGTTCTCCCGCAAGAATACGTTTCTCAGAGGGCCATTGTTCGCTAGCTTTCACCAACTTATCTAAATCACTAAACACCTCGATGGCTTCAGCACCTGCTGCAAATGCGGCTGCCATGGTGGTAGTTGCCCTGAGGACATCAATTGAGATCGCACAGGCAGGCAGGGTATCAACTGGCGTCTCTTCTGGTGTGTGGTAAACGAATAATTTCACAAAAATTAAGAGCGGACAGACCTGACTATTCTATGCGGGAACGTACTCAAAAAATGTATGTGCTTATCAAATCCCTCCGACAAATCGTCCTGGATTTAATATTCCATGGGGATCGAACTGCTGTTTGATGGCTTTCATCATGTCCGTAGCATTCCCGGTATAGCCCCAGGGCTCTATGGTTAGGGATGGAGGTGCTTGCAAAATTGTGAGATAGCCTTTGTGGGCGGTGCAGTGCGATCGCAATGTTTCTAGGGTACCAGCGACATCGTGGGCATCGGCAGACAGCGCAATTAACCCCAACCCACTGGCATTATGCAACCGAGCGAGCCAGCTTGAGGGGAACGTTTCTAGCAGCTGCAGTAAAGGGACTAGATGGGTGGGTAGCACCCCGATCTTACATAATACTTTGGTTGGACTGCCCAGCTGTAGTGCCAGGGAGGACCAGAAGGAACTATCTTCGGCAGACTTACTCGTCAGTCCGGCTGTTTTAGCAATTGTTTCAAACCGTTCTACTTGCTCCTCGACACCGGCAGGAATACCTTGAAATCGACCTGCTAAGCGAACACCATTGTCTGTACCAATAAGATCCATGGCGCTGGACGTAATGCCCTGTAGCCGAGTTTGTAAGGCAGCTTCAGCGATCGCCTCAGCGGGTCCCGATAGCACAACGGTCTGGGATTGAACCGCCATGGGATATAGCCTGAGGGTCAACTGGCTGAGAATGCCCAACGTGCCATAGGCCCCGGTCATCAGCTTCATCAAGTCATAACCAGCCACATTTTTGACCACTCGGCCACCGGCTTTCACCACCTCACCGTCATAGCGCACAAACTGCACACCGATCACCGTATCCCGCACGCTGCCATAGCGCTGTCGCAGAGAACCGCCATCAGCAGTCGCTACAATGCCCCCCAACGTCGCCTGATCAGCATAGAGGGGGTCTACTGGCCAAAATTGGTTCTGAGGCTGTAATTTAGCCTGCAAATCGGCAAAAGCTATTCCCGCTTCCCCCCGCATGGTAAAGTCATCTACCCAATGATCCACCAGGCGATTCAACTTAGCGGTACTAATGACCACATCGGCATTATTCAGCTTGTGGTGACAACCCCAATGCAGCTTGGTACGTTGGCCACAGGTCACTATACGCAGGCGCTGTTCGTAGCAGGCGCGCACAACCGCCGATAGCTGTTCAATGGACTCAGGAAAAACAATCCTGAGATCATTATGTGTCTCAAATCGATGATCGCCGAGATTGGACCAAGACATTACCTGGTCGGGACCAAGCAAGGATTCAAATTTATTGACTACGGGGCTCATGGTGATGCGCTGACTGCGCTTTCCATTTTATCGGTTACTGGTTGGAGCGTGGGGAGTCGGTCTAATCAATGCCGATTTTTACGGGGCCACTGCCAGAATTTTTGGGGGGGTCAGAGCGCACCTTACGGTAGTCGGCATAGAGCTGATCGCGCCAGGTCCAAAACCGCTCATAGTCCGGCTCGTCCGCCAATCCTGGCACACCTTTGCCACAAAGTCCTTCGGGTAAATCAATGTAGCGCTGGTCTGGAAACTTGAGATACATGGAAATGCCAGCGACGGCAAAGTCCGCCAGGGTGGGCTGAATGCCTACCAGGTAGGGGTGTTCTGACAAGACGATGCAGATTGATGATAGCGCCTGTTTCAGACTCAAGGTGGCGGCTTTAATGTCATCAGGGCCAAAGCCTACACCTGTACCTAGCAGGTTAAGTAAGTCTCCGGGCACAGCGCTGACTAGACCTTTTAGGACATCGGGGGTGGACGCAGGCAGCAGCGCTGTCCGAAAGCTGGGATGTTGGTTAAAGGCTCCAATCATGGCCTTGCGGGCATTAGGGCCCATGGATTCATCGGCCCAGTCTTCTAGCATTAAACACAGACCGCGCATGGCTCCGTCAGCTGGTAAGACGGGCCGTTCGGGATAGGTTTCATCCAGGTAGGTTGCGATCGCAGTAGAATCTGCTATTACCGTTGCTCCATCCTTAATCACCGGTACCTGACGTTGTCCTGACAGCCGATACAGCTCCACCTGCCCCACCCCAGGCATCACTTCAACAGTTTTATAGGGCAGTTGCTTATAATCCAGAAGCAGCCGGACCTTTTCACAATAGTGAGACGCTTCAAACTGATGTAGCTCTATCATTTTGGGGAGAGTTTTGAATTGAACCTACTGGCCTCAAGTAAAAATGCTGACATAAAACAGTAACAGCAAAGCAGTGTAAGGCATTGAGTTGATAACGTTGTAACTCACAACTCAGCACCCAAAGCTCAAAACTCCCTTAAGAACACCCTGTGGGTTCAGCCACGTTCACCGTCAAATTTTCATACCCCAGGGGCTCAATTAGTTGCCGCATAGTCAGTTCAGCCCGTTCACTGGCCATGGTCAAGATCCCCTCATCACAGGCTCCTTGACGAATTTGCTTAAGGGCTTCCTGCTGCGCTAAGGCCTGGAGTTCCGGGGCACGATCCGGACCTAAGCTCAAGAAACCACGGTCGTACTCATATACTTTTGAGCGAGTGACATCTAACTTACTATCCAGAACTTTAGGCGCTGGCAGGGTCAAAATCAGGCTCGGTGGCAAGTCTTCAGAATCATTGATCACCTGTACATTTTCTTCGCTGATCGCCCCAAGATCGATGCCTGCACGGACTTCTCCGTGGGCAATGTATAACAAGTTAGTTTGACCAATCACATAGTTACCGACTGTCCGGTTGCTTTCCGTGGGCACCACTGCCTCCATGGAAAAGATAGCCGTCGTCAGTTCGCTAGCCCCCTGAATTTGCTCAACGATCAGGGTGCGCGTATCCACCGTATCCTCCGGTGGTTTCGGCGTGAACATTAGCTTCACACCATCCATAAACTGATCCCCAGTACGCCACAGGCCATAACCTGCCACCGAGGCCACCACTAAGCCGCCACCAAAGACCACCATCGATAGCATTGACAAAACCCGCCACACTCCTGGCTGCTGCTGCGGGTTGGGATTGGTTTGTTTATCCTTCTGCTTATCCGTTTTACGAACGCGACTGCGATTAGTAATGCGGGAGGGACGAGTAAACATGATACCGCCTAGAACGCTAGGGATGATTCTAACGTCAGTTGCGAAGAATGAACGTTCAATGCGACCAGTTGTATTAAATGTCCTAATTCACATGCATGTATGGTTCCATACAACCTAGGTAAACACGATAATGTGAATAGGACCGCCCTATTTTGCTGATTCCATGACCGCTTCTTCATCCGAGACCAATCAACAGCGTCTTAAACGCTTTCGCAACAATCTACTGAAGCTCCATAAGCTGCTTTTAGAGTCAGAGCGTGTACGCTACGAACAGGTCAATGGCCCCATTAAAAATAAAGGTGAATTCTTTCAACTGGTGATCAGTGACGATGCGTTTAGCTGGCTACGTCCCATTTCCCAGTTCATCGTCCAGATTGATGAATTTACCAGTACCAAGGAACCGCCCGAAAACCCCGAAGAGACAGCGGCCATTTTTCTAGAGAAAGGGCGGTTGATGTTAAAACCCAATGAAAATTCATCTACGCCCTTAGCTGCCAAATATTTTGAAGCCATTCAGAGTGATCCTCAAATTGCTCTGATGAATGCAGAAATCACTAAAGTCTTTCGAGCCGAGAGGCCTGGTCTTTGATCCAGACTGATGATGTGATAATTCTCTCCCATGCCCTGTGATAGCTTTTGCGAAACATAAATCAAGCCTAATCACATTGAGCATGGATCACGGACCTTGTATTGAACTAGTTTGCTGATTGCTTGTTGGGGGATGTTGATTTCTTTTGCGATCGCACCCTCAATCTCCCCAGGCACAGTCAGATCAAACTGTAGTTTGCGATCGCCGAGATCATTAAAAATAACCCTGGCCTCAGAGGTGCCAGCTTCATTACAAATCTCCACCCGAATGACCCTGATCGCCTCTTTTGAAATGTCTTCTTCAGGCTGCACACCTGTAATCACATAGCGTGATGTGTCATAGGTACGCCCCAGAATTCTGAGCGTCATCAGCTGGCCGATGGTCCAAAAAGCACCCCCTAACACTAGCAGCGATAGCCACAGCCGTAATACTCTCCAATTCAATAATTGAGACAGCTTTCGCAAGGTGATGATGTTTAACGCCTAATGCACCGATCATACCCAGCAATGAGCGACATCATATTTCTGTTATATTCTCTGCCCATACTAAGGAGCGATAAACTTTATTGGCCCGTATTGGGTATCCCCCATGATTATCCTGCTGGTTGAAGATGACCCCGCCCAACTACGACCGCTGTGCATCGCCTTATCCGAATCAGGTCACTTAGTCGATGGTGTGGAAGATTCTCAAGAGGCTCAATGGTTGATCAACAATAGGGACTATGATCTGTTGATTTTAGACTGGATGCTGCCTGTGGTTAGCGGCGTGTCTTTATGCCAACAGTACAGAGCATTGGGTAAAGCATCTCCTGTGTTGATGCTGACAGCTAAGGATACAACGGCAGATAAGGTGGTGGGTTTGGATGCTGGAGCTGATGACTACTTGGTAAAGCCTGTAGACATTCCAGAACTGTTAGCCAGGGTGCGAGCGTTGGGTCGCCGCTCACCCCAATGGCATGGCGATCTACTGAGCCTGGGTGATCTGCGTCTCCATATTTCCACCCTAATCCTGGAGCGCCAGCAGACACGCATTCGTCTTTCCAGTCGCGAATTTCATTTGATGGAATACTTGATGCGACGTTCAGGCCAGGTGATCACCCGCGATAATATCGAACAAACGCTATGGACCTGGGGTACTGAACCAGAAAGTAATGCCGTAACAGCCCTGATCTGGCGACTGCGGCAGCGGTTGGACGAATTAGATGCCAAAAGCTGGCTGGAGACCGTTTACGGTATGGGCTATCGTCTTAAAATTCCTGAAAAAATTTCTTAAAGGGTTCCACACCTGTCGCAATGTTCAATCGCAGTCGTCTTAATCTGGCTTATTGGTTTGCCCTTTCCATGGGGAGTATTTTGATTGCGTTTACCGGTGTGGTTTACACCCTCGAAGCTGACGATAAGCTCCAGGACTTTGATGAGAAGTTGTACTTGACAGTTAAGGACATTGATAATCGCACCTACTACCGTCCCGATCAGGGAGACTGGCTGTTGGCCAAAGGCACCACACTGGTGGGAGAGAATTCCCTATCTCCCCAGAATGAATTACTTTACGTCCGTTGGTACAACCACAATTGGAAATTAATTCAGTTTGTTGGCTCCACCCATGACCTGAAGCCGGTGATGGAGCCCAAAAAACGCTTTGAGACAATTTATATCAATGGTGTTGCTCCTTCGCAGCAGGCGATTCGTCAACTGACCGTCCCAATTAGATATAACAAACGTGTTGTCGGATATATCCAAGCAGCCACCCCACTAAATCCCCTACAGGCTGATTTAAACCGAACGCTTGTGATTTTGACCCTGGGTGTCCCTGTGACCCTTGGCATTATTGGCTTAACCGGATGGATTTTAGGCGGCATCGCTATGCAGCCTATTCGACAATCTTATGAGCGCCTGCAAAGATTCACAGCTGATGCCTCTCACGAATTACGTAATCCATTGGCGGCCATCCTCAGTAATGCTCAGGTTGCCCTTATCCCTAATCTTGAGTCAGGGTCTCAAGAGGAATGTGTAAAAGAGATCGAAACTGCGGCTAAGGCAATGGGGGGCCTCATTGAGGATCTTTTGTTTTTAGCCCGCCATGAGGGGCCAATTAATGGAGCTGCGCTGATTGAACAGATTAGTGTTGGAGACCTGCTCAAGCCTCTGGTGGACTATGGTCGTACCCAAGCTTTCCGACGAAATCGCACATTTGTTCACGATATCCCAAACCATACCGCTACGGTCAAAGTGAATGCACAGCTCCTGCGCCGAGCCCTGACCAATCTTTTAGACAATGCATTTAAGTACACCAAAGATAGCGGTATTGTTCAGCTGCGTCTTCAAGTTCAGGCCAATCATGTGCTGATTCAGGTTGAAGATGATGGTGTTGGTATTCCAGAAGCAGATTTACTCCAAATTTTTGAGCGATTTTATCGGGTTGATGCAGCGCGATCGCGGCATACAGGTGGATTTGGCCTCGGTCTATCAATTGCTCAACAGGTGGTGCGTGCCCACAATGGACAGATTACGGCAACAAGCACTGTGGGCAAAGGCAGTAATTTTCAAGTTCAATTGCCACTCAATTAGTCCCCACAGGTCTGCGTCAGCAATACGGACATTAACTGCGAGCGCGCCCAAATCAGCGGCACGCTCACAAAAGCTATGACAATGCTTCAAGTAGTGACAGTATGCCTATGCCAAAACCAAATATTAGTGCCAGTTTTAGCAACCATGGGAAACCCATAACGAGGACTGTCCAGCCGATGGCCACATTCAAAAAAACAGCCAACAACAGACAGACGGCACAAAAGACATAGGTTAACAACAGAAACCCCTGAAGCAACTTGCCCAGCAAATAGTACCAATACGGGTGATGATGAATTTTTCGCATAAACACCTCTAACAGTCATTACAAACAGAGATCATTGAGAGATGTAGAACTCTCTCTACATCTCTCAATGATTAAGCAGCTGCTCTCTCTCTCGGGGTAGATAGTTGTCGGGTGAGATAACGTACCGAGTCTGGCTCTGATAATGGAAAATTGACAACAGGCAGAGGCAGAACTGGCTTGATCAACAAAACCAAACCATTACGATCAATGACCTGCACGGGAGTATCTACCGGTAAAGGATAACGTAACGCATCAGCACAACGCGCCAACCAAGATACTCCCTGCAGTTGCACTCGACCAACAGAACCAGGCTCAATTAACTCAATCACTCTGCCCTGGACTTTCAAAAAGCCTAAGGCTTCAGAAGGAGGTGTAGTGGTGTCAAGGCTAAAGACTTTTTTCCAAAATGGGCGGATAGACATATTAGTGTCCCCCTTAACTATGGCATACAGTTCCTATACATAAAAGCTGCAGCAACGCTAGCTTCTAAGACTTGTTAGAGTTAGTACCTTGGGAGTCTTTGATAATTTCAATTTCTCCGCTGGAACCAGAAAGTACTACGGTTGCAATTGTTTTTCTAGCAGGTTTATCGGATTTAGGCTGCGGCGATTGGTTAAACAGCAAAATCAGTACCCCGCTTAAGCTTAAACCAAGCAACATATCTAGTGGCATAATACAATCCCTCACTTAATGTCAGCACTTATATCGTTTGGTGCTTTGTAGTCTGATCTTGCCAAAGAGAAAGTCTAAGTTGAAACCTCTAAAGTCTTGAGAGTTGTCAGTTGTTTTAAAGCCTCTTAGTGTCCCTAATCATAAAAAGTCAGGTGGAAATGAATGACTTTCCATGACGTACTACAGAAGTCAGTACAAATGCTTTGGTAAAAAAGTCATAATGTCATAGTAAAAAGTCATGTAGACGTTTAAAAAGTCATATGACTTACGTTAGACTCCTGGATATACAAGGGTTGTGTGTGTCTACTTTACAGTCAAGGAGTCTACTTTGGAGCTAAAGGATGTCTTAGCCTATGTCGATCGCTGTGTTTTTGAATATGCTGATCGACATCTAAATAAGATTGAGAAAGATATTATCCGCTGGACTTATGAAGGCCTTTCATACGATGAAATGGCAATTCAGATGCAATATGGCTCAAGTACCCTACGTGCTGTATACGGATATCAACTATGGCGGCTTCTGAGACGGGTGTGGCCCAATGAAAATATTAATAAATCGAGATTTAGAGGGATTATAGAGCGTCTTTATCGAGAAGATCTAGACTTAAGTAGAGATAGTAATCAACAAAGCTCTGTCTCAAACACTTCTAATCTGGACCTTAAGATAATTCCTGAAAACAATTCTAATGGTGTTTATAGAAATGAATTAATACCTCGCTTGGTTGATACCCTCAAGTCAGGGTGTCGGGTACTTCTTTTGACTGGAGCTAAGGGTATTGGAAAAAGTTACCTGATTGAATCTTTGGGCTCAGAACTAAGGAATCATTTTGCGCAGGTCGTTTATCATTCAACCCACGAAGCTGCTACCTGGCGAACGTGTTACCAAGAATTATCTGCTCTTGGTTTATTGGATTTAACCAACGAATCTGCAAATAAGACGGCTGTATCAGAGCATCAAATGCGTCAGCAGCTACTCCAAGTACTCCACCAGGCCCCATATCTAATAATTATTGATCAGACTGAGCGCTTTATAGAAGATCTCAAACAGGAGATCTTCTATAAAGAAATAACAACGGCTATCAATCACCAAAGTGCCATACTATGGGTTAGCGCTATTCGCCCTGCTGAGATCAATAGGCGCGTTACTATAGAGACCTTGAAAGGCTTCTCATTTGACGAAGCAAGTACTTTTATAAATGAAGAATATCCACATCTCAGCAACTCACTATCTCAAAATGAGATTCACTGGAGGCAGCTTGTCAAGCTATGTGGAGGAAGTCCTGAGCTTTTACATAAGAGTATTGAGGCCTTGCAATCATTTTATTCTATTAACCAGATTGAGCAGTTTACGACTGTTCTCTCATCGTTTCCACCTTCTCTATTTAAATACTTTGAGAGTTTGACAGATGAGTTATCAGAAATAGAACAAAAATTACTCTATCTATTTGCCTTTAATCCCCTATCCTGGAATGATGTACAAAAATGGCCAATAATAAATAAATTTTCGCAAGATCAGTTGATGCAGGCGTGGAGTATGCTACATCGTCGGCATCTTTTAGAGTACTTTTCAGAAACCGATGGTATCTATCAGATTACTCCACCATACTTGGGCCTTTATTTACTCCAAAAGTTAAGAGAGATATTTCTGCAAGAGTTAAATGTAGAAAACCTAAAGCTTTTCCACACTTACCCGTTGTCTCTACCAACTGCCTCTGTAGAGCAGCAGAAAATCCTTAAAAACTATCTTTTGGTGCCTATGGTCAATACGCTTAGGCATCGGTTGTCGCCAGAGGATTTACATGCTAAATTTGGTCGCCTGCTCAGTCAGCTTACTACATTACCTGCATCCTCTTGTAGCTATGCAGCCGGTAGCCTATTTAATTTAGCTGTCCACATGAGACTATCGCTCGTCGATGTGAGTTGGGCTAACCTAACCCTATGGCATGCTGATCTCAGATCACCTGGATTACAGGGCCTAGATTTTAAAGGATGCCAATTTCGAGAGGCTGTCTTAATGACAGGAGTATACGAATCTTTTGAGATCGCACTACATCCTAATAGAGCAGCGATGGTCATTGGCGATTCGCAGGGATTTTTGCAGGTTTATCAATGGGTTAACAATCGATTTATTTTGGCCTGGTGTGATGATCTGGGTATCCCCATTCAGCAAATAGTGATTACAGATAGCAATACGCTAATTGTGGTCTTAATCGACCAGAGCATTCTAATTTGGGACACACTTACCCGTAAAGAACAGTCTTATAGTGATGTATCTGGCGTTGCCGCTATTTGCAGTATTGACCTGAAAGCTCATTTACTTGCAATTGGCTTGGGTAATCGAGAAATTCAGCTTTGGAATTTAATATTGGGTGAAAAAATAAGCGAACCGCTGTGTGATGCCAATGATATTGTGAGACATTTGGCATTTAGTCCAGATGGCAGAATTTTAGCAGGCTATGACAACAACAATTCAATACTGGTTTGGCACTACAATGCATCACATAATACCTACACCATGGCTGAGGCTCCACTGCCCTTAAACCCCTACGGAGATTTCTTAGCGTTTCAATGGATGGGGGATCAGCTGAGTGTGATTGAAGCGATGTCAAATGATGATTCCCATAAACGCCTATCTAAGGTCGTAGTTCGCTCCTTTACAGTCACTGATCAGACTATGGCAGAAGATTCAATCGATTTCAAAGTCCAAGAATTGGAGATTAATGCCAGCCAGCCTTACCAGGCTACCTTTAGTAAAAATGGAAGATATCTAGCAGTGTGTGACATAGATCACACGGTTTGGGTTTGGAATGATATTATGTCCCTAATAGAGCTGATTACTTTACCGGAATTGCCCGATACCCTGTTTATCAGTGATGATGGACAACAGCTTCTATGCCAAAATCCTTCTAACATAAGTATTTGGAGCCTTAAGACCCAAGAGATTTTACAGATTTGGGAAACTGTCAGTGATCTAGATCAATACCAGGACTGTAAATTTTACACAAAACAAGGGTTCTCAGACGACGAACTGTATACAGTGCAAAGGCTTGGAGGTGTAGTCGTTGAGTGAATATTACTTGGGATGTTACAAACCCTGAACAATCCTTCGAGAATTACTGAGAAGCACTAGAATTTTCGTATAAATTGCGCTAATACATACTTAAGCTCACTAGGACAGGTCTAACGGAGACCTGACGTTCAATGTATTCCAACAACGGTGAATTTTTTGCTAGCCGACCGGCCACCAGGGCGGAGCGTGAGGTTTACGGCTATGTTCGTCAGCTTTCAAGAATAGAAGATGCCCAGCAGGCAATTGATGCATTTTACGGCCTTCTTTTCAAAGCAAGTGTTACTCTCCCAGAGCTGGATTCTAACTCAGTGCGCCATGCACTGTTGCATATCTTGGAATCTCCCGAGGCTAATAAAATTCTGCCCTATGTGATTAATCGGTGCTTCTATACAATTGGCAATATATGGCGCATGGATACTAGTCGTCATTCTGCTCTGAGAACATTGATCCTCAGGGCCAGTGCCGTCCCTGAGAAACGTCCAAGAGACAGGCGTGTTAGGCAACTGGTAAACGCTATGGATGCCTATGTAAAAAATGGCAGTCTGTATGTTCCTCTACAGCGTCAGATGCATTTGCTATGCGATCTTCCCCAGGAAGAAGACTGCACATCTTTTGCCAGTTGTTTCAAGGATTACTTCTTTATTTATGAGTCAGCAGCCGTTACCCGCGATATTCCGCTACATCATCGTAAAAGTATTCAGCTACAGCGCAAGCACCAAGCCCAGCATTTCAACAAACGTCTCAATAACTATTGGCACGATTATCAACAAGGGCTAAATCCAGTTAATCCCACAAGATTGTCCGATGATGACCTCAGAAATGCAATTTGGGCATTTCTCCCCGGGCGAGACGGTAGCTACTTAAAGCAGGCTTGTCAGTTTGATGAGTTTTATCGTTCTCGTCAGAAGCGCGAGGACTTTCTGACGCATTTCCATGGGTATGTGATGGAGCCCTTTGTGGAGGCTAACTCACGGTTTAAAAATAATCGGTTTAGCAGTTCAGTTAGGACTACATTAGTTGAGAGTTTGGGGACAGACACAGCACCCATCACCGATGCATCGATTACATACATGTGCAGTCGGCTGTTAAAAATACTGGTGTGTAATACATTGGAGCATCCTGACATTGGTCAGTTTAAGCATCTGATCAAGACCGTAGGCCATCAGGCACTAACGGCAGTTCTGTTAAAGATCGTCCTGTTTAAGCGTACGGTGCGTTCTTGGTTCGAAGACCGCTTTGGCATTTTGTTCCACAAGTGGGAATCATCTTCACTGGATTCCATTGGTTGGTTGGTACAGTCCTTTGAATACATGAATGTAGCGCTTGCCTTAAATGCCCCCTGGGTTAATTACGTACCTAAGGCTAGACACACTGTCGCTTAACGCCTTCTAGATAAGGACGGAACCTCAGAAAACATACCAAAGTACCCCTGGGTCAAGGCTGTCAGGACACTGTAACCCAGATAGCGCAATAGATATCGAGAGCCCGTCCAGCTGTTCTGGCACTAAAGTCCATGTGCTGAAGAAGGCTGGCAGCTCCATGGATGACGACAGCGTGAGTTCGTAGAGAAAGCCTACAACGTTGGGGGTGATGGGCCCGTAGGTTACATAGGGCGTAATCTGAACCGGATTTTCGTCACGAATAGGGACCACGCTGCCCCCAGAAAATCATTTGTCCATAGGGTATTAGGGTAAGCATTGTCTAATGGGCAATATTTCTTAATCCTCAGCATCATCTGAAGTTCATATATAGCTCTTTTGATGAAAATCCTGTGAAATGTCCAAGGATACGTATCAGTCACAACATTTACTGGCAGGGGTACTTCGCTAACTTTTTTGGCGTGAGCAATCGCTCAGATTAATGTTTAACAATCTTCTCAACCCCCACTGAAGGTTTCTATTGTGTCTATCAAGATTGAAAAAACAGCTTTTTCCTGGATATTATTGGGCATCGCTGCTCAGCCATTTTTATCATCGTCTGTTCAGGCGGCATCCTTTGGCTTTGGCGAGACTGCCGTTGAGACCATCAACTATCTGGCTGAAAATTTAAAAGGACGGAGTGTAGGTACCCAAAAGGAAGCCGAAACGGTTGACTATCTTGTGCAGCAGCTCAAGGGATTTGGGTATAAGCCTACCTTGCAGCCATTTACCTATGAATGGCAAGGTGAGACGCTAACTTCTTATAATATTTTGGCTGAGCGCACTGGCACCTCGGGTCAGCAAATTCTGTTAGGGGCTCACTACGACAATGCTCCCAGCAGCGCTACGCTAGATCGTACCAATCTGGAAGGCGTTAACGACAATGCTTCAGGGGTTGGTGTTTTGCTAGAACTGGCGCAACGTCTGGAACCAGAAACTAACAACACAATCAAATTTATTTTCTTTGGAGCTGAAGAAATTGGGTTAGTTGGCTCAAATTTTTATGCTGACAGCCTGAGTAAGCAAGAGATTGACGATACGTTACTGATGGCCAACCTCGATAGTTTGATAGTAGGCGATAAGATGTACTTCAATGCGGGGCGGGGGGCCACAGAAAAACCTTCGTGGTTCAAGTATCGAGATCTTGCCCTTGAAATTGCCGCCGAAAATGACATTGCGGCAGAAAGTAATCCAGGGTTCAATGCCTTCTATCCAAAGGGGACCGGCTGCTGCAGTGATTTAGAATCGTTTGATTTTCTGATGCCCGTATTGGCAGCTGAGGCGACGAACTGGGACATTGGTGCTCAAGATGGCTTTACTCAGACTTCTGATCCTAGGGTACCTAATGGACGCACTTGGCATGACCCGGCCACTGATAATCGAAAGTTTATCAATACAATTTTCCCTGGTTTGATTGAGGAGCGCACGCGAAATTACACACTAATCTTTGATGAATTTATTGATCGGGTAGATGCTGAATCGGTACCAGAGCCGATGAGTCTGTTGGGGTTTGCGACTCTGGGGGTCGGTGGTTTGTTGCTCAAGCGACACAAAGAAACGGGGAGTTAAAAAAGGTGCGTTAGCAACAGTCTCCTAAAACTCACTTAGAAGACTGTTGTTATCCGTGATTTGTTTAAACATACTGTACGTTCCTGGTTTGAAGTCGGATATTCTTTGAATGTGTCCGAAAGTAGATATAGTCATTGAACTAACATAGATCGAGAAGAAAAGGCTTCTCTCAGAACATAGCCTGCACCTCGTATAGTGTGAATTAAGCGACTTTCACGATTGGCTTCTAGCTTTAATCGCAGGTAGCGAATGTAAACGTGCAAGATATTGGTTTCCCCACCAAAGTCATAGCCCCAGACTTCTTGGATGATGCGATCGCACGACAATACCTGTCGTGGGTGTGAAATCAGATAGACCAACAAGCTAAATTCCTTAGGTGTTAGTTTGATCAAACGGTCTCCACGATAGACTTCCCAGGTTCTCAAATCAATTTTTAAGTCCTGGAAGTTAAGAATATCTCGTCTGCCATGACCGTAACGTCTGAGGTGTAGCCGAATGCGAGCAACCAGTTCTTCAATGCTGGCAGGCCATCGCATGTAGTCATCTGCACCGGAGTCAAATGCGATCGCACAATGATTAACACTACCCTCATCCAGCAAAATAATCGGCAGTGCTTGCTGAGTTGATCGTAAGCGCCGACAAATTTCTAATCCTGATGGCCGTGACAACGCAAGATCTAAAATTGCTAAATCAGGTTGCTGCTCACGCAGTGACATCAAGGCGGAGATACCATCGTCCACTATCTTCAATTGATAGCCTTCGTAGCGTAATTCGGTTGTTATTAGCGTTGTTAAAGACGAATGGTTAGAGGCTACTAAAATCTGAATTGCCATGGATTTAGGATAGTTTACGTCAATCATTGGCATAATCTCACTCCCCTTCAGAGCGATTAACATGGCCTGCCATACCTGCCAGCACGGGTTCTGATCCCAAGTCGGCATGGTCAACACTGAGATCAGCCTTGAGTTGTCGAGATTTTCGGTAAGTCATATCACTCAACAGACGCATAATGGCTGGAACCACCGTTGGCGTTAGGAATGTTGAAAGAGCCAGACCACCAGTTAATGCAATCCCTAGCCCCTGGTAAAGCTCTGCTCCTTTACCGGGAAAAACAGCCAGCGGCAACATGCCTAGCACACTCGTGCCAGCCGACATAAAGATAGGTCGCAATCGGTCGCGTACTGCGTGGTAAAGCGCCTCATCCAACCCACAACATTCCATGTCTTGGAGTTGCAGAGCACGATCCACCAGGAGAATCGCATTGTTGACAACAACCCCTGTGAGAATCACAAATCCTAATCCAGTAATCATATCGAGGGGCACAACAACACCCGGAATCAGATTAGCGACCACCAAACTTAAGACAGCCCCCGTCATCCCCATGGGAACCGTCACCATAATCACCATGGGATAAATCAACGACCGATACAGCGCCACCAATAACAAATAGGTGATCACCAAAGAGAGTAGAAACGCCTTTCCTAGCTGCAACAGAGTTTCTGTCAACACATCGGCAGACCCGGCTAGTTCCGCTCGATAGCCTGCGGGCAAAGACGCTCGCAATGGTTCCAGAATTTCCTGCTCAGCTTGTTCCAATAGAGCACCCAGGGGAGCTTCCCGTGCCACGCTGACCGTTAGCGTCACAGACCGCTCCAGATCTACATGGTTGATGACATCAGGCCCTGTAGTTTCCACCACATCGGCCACATCATCCAGCTGTAGTTGAAAGCCGCTGTCACTGAAAATCGCTAGCTGCCGCAGTTGCTCTGGTGATTCCACAAATGCATCCTGCAGCTCCACGGTCACATCGAGCTCGCGACGTCCATCCGAAAATTCGGAGGCGCGTACACCACCAAGGGCCGCCTCGACCAGCGTTCCCAGCTCTAGTTCAGACAATCCTGCTTCAGCCAGCCGTTCTCGATTAGGGATTACCTGTAGTTCTGGTGCACCAGTGACAAAGTCTGAGCGGACGTTTTGGATACCAGGGAGCGATCGCAACTGATTACTAACATCTTGTTGGAGTTGATTCAGCTGATCTAGATCTGCCCCAACGATCTGGACTTCAAACTCTTTACCCGGATCACGAAATATGGGCACCCGTCGTGGCACCAGAAACCGATAGCCAGGATAGTTGACACTGGCCTCTCGCATTCGATTCACCATGCTGTCTAAGTTTCTACCCGTAGCCTCATCTGGCTCAAGGAAAGCTGCGATCGCTTGTAATCCTGGGCGATGCACATAAAGGGTGCGAAACACCCCCGGTTGTTCACTGGCAAACTGACGGGGTTCTTCGGAAAGGGCAACCGCCTCTGGAATACTTGTTCCAGGGAAAGGGGCAGCCAGCCAAAGCACCAAGTTACGGTTGCCTTCCGGCAAATAATCTGCTGCCGGTAACAAACGGGTTGTCACCACAAGCAAGCCAATCGGAATAGCCAAGACCACCAGACGTCGACCCTGACGACCTGCCCCCAATGACCAACCAACGGTTGCTAGCAAACCTCGTTCCAGTCGACCTTGCCATCGCCGAAACACACCAGATGTTCTCGCCACCATCCGTTCAAACCAGTTTCCCTGTCGATACACCGGGTCCAGCAGCATTTGCTGAGCTTCAGCCTGGTTGAGAAACAGACCCGACAGCATGGGCACTAGCGTCAAAGCAGCAAAGAGTGAAAACAGAACAGACGCCGATAACGCCATGCCGATGTCAAAGAAAAGCTGTCCGGCTTCTCCTGTGACCAACACAATGGGAGCAAATACCGCAATTGTTGTTAGCGTTGAGGCCAGCATAGCCCCAGCAACCTCTTGAGTGCCGTCAATCGCCGCCTGCACAGGTGACTTTTGCTGCTGCATGTGAGTGAATACGCTCTCAAGCACCACAATGGCATTGTCCACCACCATCCCCACAGCAAAGGCTAATCCGGCCAGACTGATCACGTTGAGCGAGCGCCCCAGGGCCGCAAACACCATAAATACCGCGATTAAGGTGGTGGGAATGGTAATCGCAATTACCGCCACTGTACGCAGCGACCCTAGAAACAGCAGCAACACCAGGGATGCCAGCATAGCCCCGATAACCAAGTTGCCTCGAACAAAGGAGATAGAATCGTTAATGTAGTCATTTTCGTCATAGGGAATATCAAATACGATGCCCTCACCTTCACGATCAAAGCGCTCTTCGAGTTCAACTAGAGCTGTGCGAATCCCTTGAGAGATTTCGGGAACATTTCCGCCCACCTGACGAATGATGCCCACGGCAACCGTAGGCTCTCCATCTCGAATCAACGCCCGGTCGCGAATCCTACGTCCAAATTGTGCTCGGGCCACATCTCCCAAATAGACCGTTCCAGAAGGATCTCGCCGCAGGACAAACGTTTCCAACTGTGCAACATCATTGGAACGACTGACCGTGCGCACACGATATTCTCGCCGCCCCACCACCAAGGGACCACTGCGAATATCTCGATTATTCTCCCGCAGTGTTGCCACCACATCTTCAATGGTGAGATTACGATCGGCCAGGGCACGCGGATCAACAACAACCTCAACCTCACGCTCTCGTCCGCCCGAAATCTGAAATTGTCCCACCCCTTCTACCTGGCGAAACCGGGGGATCACGACGTCATCAACTAAATCGCGGTAGTGATAATCATCCGACGTAAAACCCTCCTTAGGCGTCAGGATCACCCACATCATCGGACTGCTGCTACTGCTCACCACTTCAACATCCGATTCATCCGCCTCAGGGGGCAGGGAACCAACCTGCTGGAGCTTACTCAACACATCCACAAATCGCCCGTCAACATCCACATCCCACTCAAATTCAAGACTGATGATGCTCAAACCCAGGCGGTTAATGCTAGTGATTTCTTGAATCCCCTCGACTTCCTCCATACGTTCTTCGATGGGACGTGTGACCAGTTCTTCCACTTCAGTAGGGCTGGCCCCTGGATAGGGTGTGGTAATGGTAATCTCGGGGCGATCTCCGCCCGGTTGTAGTTCTAACGGTAATCTGAATAATGCCAAGGTGCCAAATAGGGCAATTAGGCAAAAGAGAACGGCGGTTCCGTGTCGCCAGCGGACGGCGGTTTTGATGGGGTTCATGATTTGGGGTGGGGGGGTGGATATTAGGCGAGAATATTGGAGGTGAGTTTGTTATTGGTTATTGGGGGTGGGGGGGTGGATTGGGGCATTTTGGGTTTGGTTTGGTTTGGTTATTGGTTATTGGGGGCTGGTGGAGGATACATGGGTAGGGGGGGTAGGCGTCGCTAAGAAACAACTTCATGACTTGAAATTTCTGCAGAAATTGATCCAGAACATTTATAGTCGCCCTAGCCGTAACCCCCAACTTAATGCTATTTGGAAGGCCTAGTACGTTGGGTCTTAGGGCGGCGTCCCGGCCCTAACCAGGGGGTTTGGGGAACTCGGAGGGACCCCAAGCAACATCTTGAAGTTCCTCATCAGCATTCTACGCAATGATCTAAACAACCAATAACAAAGACTCAATAACCAATAACAAGGAACAAATAACACCTACCCACCCTCTTCACCCGCCGATCGATCATCCGTAACATTTACCGTTGCCCCATCCTGTAACCCCTCAGAACCTCGCACAACAATTGATTGACCCTCTTCAAGCTGATCAGAGATAATAGCCACAGATGTCCCCATATCAGCAACAATTTCAACTTCGATGGCCTGTGCTTGGTCGTCAGTAACTGAAAAGACCATCCATTCTTCAGCTCTCTGCACAAGGGCATCACGGGAAAGGATAAAGCCGGAGGTATTGCTTGCCAGCTCTAAGGTGCCTTGGATGGCCATACCGGGCAGCAATCCGGTGGGCGGATTGGCTAGCTGAAGCCGGACTCGCTGGCGTCGTGAGGCTTCATCAGCGGTGGGGATGATACCTGCGATCGCACCTTGCCCCTGCCACTCAGGTAAAGCACGGGAGGTGAGTTCAACAGTTAACCCTGGCGTAATTTGACCCGCAAGATCCTCAGGAATTTCGAGAAAAATATCCAGGTCAGAGCGGTCAACCATCGACAGAATTGGATCGCCGATCTCCAAGTAGTCTCCTACATTAGCCATGCGCTCCTCAACAGTTCCAGCCGTGGTTGCCTGAATTTGTGTGCGACTAACTTCGAGATGGGTTTGATCCACAGCGGTCTGACTAGCGGTGACAATGGCACGCTGGGCCGCAATTTCTTCGGCGGTAGGGCCTGCGGTGGCTTCGGCGAGGACAGCGGCGGCTTCTAAGCGCGATGCCTGGGCATCAGCAACAGCAGTTCGAGCTTCAATTAACGATCGCTGAGGTAGACCGCCCACAGTTACTAATTCTTGCGTTCGCTGTAGATTGTCTAAAGCTTCTGCTTCCCTGGCCTGAGCTGACTGCAATAGGGCTCGGCGTTGTTCAATAATCTCGGGCCGGGTGCCGACTTCTAACTCGGCTAGATTGCTACGCTCAGAGGCGAGAGTCGCCTGGGCTTGGGAAAGGGCTAGGCGTTGGTCAGAGTCATCGAGGACTGCAATGGTTGCACCGACGTTGATCGGGTCTCCCGGCTCAACCAAAATTTGTTGTACAACGCCTGGGGTTTGCGATCGCACCGTCGCACTGGTTCTCGCCTCAACTTGACCGATGAGTTCAACTGATCGGATACCCTCTCCCGTCGTTAATCTTGTTACTTCCACTGGTCGTGGCGGTGGTCCTTGGGCAACAGTCTCTGGGGCGATTACTGCGCTGCTTTCTCGATTGATAAACCAAACCAAGCCACCCCCAGCCAGAATACCTATCACTAACCAGGGAAGCCAGTGATCTCGCCAATTATGCTCTTTCTCATACTTTCCAGGACGAGCTAAGGTCGCTGAATCAAAGTCCGAGGACATCTCCAAAACCTCTGTAACACTGCGTGATAGGTATCAGCTCAATGCTTCAAAACCTTGCTATGCAGTGTTACAGAGAAATCTCACAGAAAGATGATAGTCGGTTCTACCCTTGCTGAGTCTCTTCGTTAGAACTGAATAACCCCAGGGCTGGTCCCAAGATAGCCCCAAATACAAATCCGCCTGCATGGGCCCAGTAGGCGATGCCGCCATCTGCCATGCCAACATTAGTGGGGATACTGAGACTGGCAACACCATAGGCCGCTTGCTGTAGAAACCAGATGCCTAAATAGAATATGGCTGGAATTCTGAAGGGCAAGAACAGGAATCCCAGAGGCACAATTGTTACGATCCGAACCGTGGGAAATTTGAAAATATAGGCTCCCATCACACCTGCGATCGCACCGCTGGCTCCCAAGGACGGAATGTCAGAAAACATACCAAAGTACCATTGGGTCAAGGCTGCCAGGGCACCACAACCCAGATAGAGCAACAGATAGCGAGCCCGCCCCAGCTGTTCTTCTACGTTATTGCCAAAAATCCATAGGTACAGCATGTTGCCAGCCAGATGTAGGGGACCGGCATGGATAAATTGGCTAGTGAATAGGGTGGACCATTCGTAGATGTCAAACGGGATGCTCCCATCACCAAAGAAACTGACGGTTAGCTGCTCTGGAACTACGGCCCATGTGTGGAAGAAGGCGGTCAGTTCCATGGGGGACGACAGCGTGAGTTCGTAGAGAAAGACGAAAACGTTGAGGGTGATTAGTCCGTAGGTTACGTAGGGCGTAATCTGAACCGGGTTTTCATCACGAATAGGGACCACGCTGCACCAAGAGATACCACTTGCTTACAAGATATCAGCTACCTGTAGACGGGACAGCCCTAGTTTATGAAGATCGACGCAAAAGTTTTTTCGCTTGTCGTTGCAGACGATTTGGAAGAGAGGGGGATTGCGATCTCAACAACCCTATTGTTTGTTGTAATTCTGGTTGTCCGCACCAATACTCATAGGCAGGCACCGCCACCCGGTTCAACAACGACACCCAACGCTGAGTAATGGCCTGGGGCGTACAGGCCAGGGCCCGCTGATACCCATGGGCCACCATCGCTTGACGTAAGTTAGAATTATCCCGCAAACGGGTTAATTGTTCTAACACCTGCCAGAGGGAATTAGCCTCTAGATAATCAAGGGAACTTTGACGTTCTGCCCAGTAGGCACTGTCCCTGCCTAAAATAGCTGGAATCCCTGCTAACCATGCATTATAAAGTTTTGTCGCCGGTTTGTTACAAAAATTCTGAGTTTGCCAATGCAGCCGGGGATCAAAACTTCGCACAGCCACAATTGCATCAATCTCACGGTAATCGTGCCATTGATTACCGTGGGGGATATCGTCGTTCCCACTGTTAGAAACCAACCGCCACTGTAGCCCTAATTGAGCCAGTCGTTCTTGCCAAATGGGGGACTGGAACTCTGAATCTAGGCTGTTTTGATGCCCTACAAAAGCAACGGTTTCAAACCGATTTTCCCGTTCAGCATCACGGGGGAGTAGTCCTGGCTGTGGCCAATGGGGCATAAAGACTCGACGCGGAGAAGCCTCCACTGGGTTTTGAACAATATGTAGCTGTGCATGGACATGGGGTGGGGCATCTGCCTTCAGACAGATGAACAGTTGTCGAGCCCCTGGTTTTAATGATGCTCCTTGCAATACACTGCTGTGAAACAGAACAATGCCCTGATTCGGGAGTTGTTGGCTCAGTTCACAGGTAAACCCCACATCTTTCAACCGTAGATAGGTTTGCAGGGTCCAAGCGTAAATTTCTAACCTAAATCCAGGCCAATCATCATTAGCATTCTTTGGCCAGGTGGTTGGCCAAAAAGGCTGAGGTAGATAAAAAACGATCTTTGGTCTGGCCATGGGAATTACTCCCTTTAGACGCTTCTGGATATGGAGAAGGTTTAAATGGTGGCACAGTTAAACTCAATGGGGCTAAGCAAGATATGGACTAGAAAGGTTCGTCATAGGTTGTAACAATAGTTGGGGAATGCGTTGCTTAGTTTTAAGAATATGCATCGCTCGCTTAAGCTCATCATTGAGCAGGGCTGTATGTAAAGGGGGCTAGGTAGACCTTACCCAGATAAATCGGTAACGGGCTTTGCCGAGGAGACGTTCTCAACACACCTTTTCCAAAGCTAGAATACTTAAATCTATTTCTTTTGCTTCCATGTGCCGTTATGGTCAGCGTTGCCCCGATTATTTCACAGCCGGTGCCACAGCCTGTTGGTGAAAAACGTTTTTTGTTTCGCGAACTTGATTGGCAGCGTTACCAGATTCTGCGGGATACGCTGAGTCGCGATCGCAACATTCGTTTTACTTACATGCGCGGGACATTGGAAGTAACTATGCCACTTGAAATTCACGAGTTTTCGGCTCGATTAATTGAGCTTTTTATTCGTATTCTAGTGGTAGAGCTAGGAATGAAGGTTAAGACAATGGGCTCAACCACCCTGGACAGGGAGGCCCTGGATAAATCTGCTGAACCAGATGATGCTTACTATATTCAGAATCAACCCCTGGTTGCTGGTCGGGATGTTGATCTGGAGCAAGACCCACCCCCTGATCTAGTGGTAGAGGTGGACATCACCCATACAGACATTAATAAATTACAGCTCTATGCTGCCATGGGAGTCCCAGAATTTTGGCGGTATAACGGCGAGGTTTGGCGCATTTATGCTTTTTGCGATGGTGAGTATGGGGAAGTAGAGGAGAGTCCTACGTTTCCGCTGGTACCTAAGGTGAAGCTGTATGAATTTTTGGCAACAGCCAGGCAAGATGAGGTCGACGCCGAACTAGCTTTGCGGGCATGGGTGAGATCTGTGATGTGAAATCACGGATTTTCATCACCCATAGGGACTACGTTGCATCAAGAGATACACTTGCTGACAAGAGATCAGGAATACGCGAAGTAATATTCAATGAAAATGGCTGCAACGACTAGTACCGTATACTCTCGAATGCAAAGTATACAGACTCCGATAATCCCGCTTATCAAAGAACTGATCAAAAACAATCCTGGCACCATTCCTTTAGATCAAGGAGTTGTTTCATATACACCACCAAATAGTTCCATCGAAGCAATTCAAGATTTTCTAGCCCACCCCCAAGAGCATAAATATCAAGCAACAATTGGCATTCCCAAACTATTAAGTGGCATCCAAGGGAAATTACAACGAGACAACCAAATTGATATCGGCCATGATAATTGTGTTGTCGTTTGTGCTGGTAGCAATATGGGATTCTTAAATGCCATATTAGCCATTACCCATGCTGGAGACGAAATCATCTTAAACACTCCTTATTACTTTAATCATGAGATGGCAATTGGCATGATCAATTGTCATCCTATACCTGTCCAGACTGATGACAACTATCATCCACAAATAGATAAATTACGCCAAGCAATCACATCTAAAACAAAGGCCATCGTTACAATTTCTCCTAACAATCCTACCGGCGTCGTTTATGATGCGTCTATTCTGAGAGAAATTAATCAGATCTGCCAGGATGCAGGCATCTATCACATTAGTGATGAAGCCTATGAATATTTTACTTACGGCAAAGTAAAACATACGTCGCCTGCTTCCTTTCCGAATAGTATGCCCCACACCATTTCCCTCTTTAGCCTTTCCAAAACCTATGGATTTGCTAGTTGGCGCATTGGGTATATGGTTATTCCTAAAAAGTTATTACCATCAATTCTAAAAATACAAGACACTAACTTAATTTGGTAACCGTCCCTAGCGTTGATCTTGTGGAATCAACGAAGGAGGCTCTTTTCCAGTTCGTGCAGCCAAGCAGGCATGAGCGAGGAAATCAAGCATATCTCTGCCCTGAGCCTTGAGCGAGGCAGTGACGGTCAACAAGCGTGCAACAAACTGACTACCGTGTTGAGCTTGAGAACCAAAACTGGTTTTCCGCCAAATCACCGCTGGCCGCAAGGCTCTTTCAGCCGCATTATTGGTGGGTTCAACATTTCCGATGGCAACGAAGGTCCATAACGCAGGTTCGACCTTGAGCAACCGACGACAGGTTCTGACGGTCTTCGCCAACGGAGATTTTTCATGAGGGTCAATCGGTAGTGAAGCAGCCTCTTCTAACGTCGTTTTGAATCCTTGCCGTAGCTGGGTGACTTGACGGATAAACTGCTCACGGGACAACGTGTTATTTTTCAGTTGATGCCACCACCGAAACAGCCGACGCTGGCGACGCAGCAACGCTTTCCCAATCTCGTGAGAAACACCCATACGCTCTGTCATTGCTGTTAAGTCTCGTTTGAGATGAGCCCAACACACTTGCCGATGGTCTAACGCAATCCAGTTATAGGCACTGTAGCGGTCAGAGGCCACGATACCTTCATAGGATTCACCAATCAGACCTTTTGCGGTCTTCTGAGACCGACTCAGAACAACCTCAAAAAAGCTCACTAGGGGTGTCACCAACACCCATAACCATCCTTTCGTCTGCTTGGGATTTCGACCATCCCGATTCCCTTGAGGAAAACTGGTTTCATCACTATGGAGCACTGGCTGGGTGTGAACATAGTCCTTGGCAGCGGCCACGGGTACGCTGAGGGCGTCGCTCATTTCATTGCGCAAGCGACCGACACTCCCACGAGAGAGACGAACGCTAAACAGGTCCGCCATGAGCGCGCACACTTGACGATAGCTGTGACGATACGGGCCACTCAACAGCATCACGATTGCACTTAATCGTTCCCCATAGCCCAAGGGCGATACCCCTGGCGGTAAAGCCGCTCGGGTAACCTGACCACAGACACCGCAACTGAGTTGATGCAGGCGATATTCAATCACCATTGGCTCCATCGGCGGTAGTTCGATTTCTTGATGACGGTGGGGATGACTATCGTGACCACTCAACGGTGCACCGCAGTCTGCACACGTCGACGGCATCACGTCATGCACCTGGTCACACTCGTCGCTGGGTTTGAGTTTACGAGCCTGACGGGGTGACGATCTTGGTTGGCCTAGTGGAGACCGCTTTTTATATTTCTTTTTACCGTCTGAAGGCTTGCTGAATCCATCACTCGAAGGGGGTTTTGATGAGTTTTGTGAGGTCTGATTCAATCGTTCTTCTAACTGGCTTAAACGCTCATCTTGTTGCTTCAAGCGCTCGCTAAGAACCAGCACCAATGCACGGATACTTGCTGGGGTTGCCTCCCAGTCCGCTCTTGGTACCTTGACTCCAGCAATTTCGATCTCTTCACTCATGCCACCAACTTAGCGAAGCTCACGTACGACGGACCCTAAGATTTCTTTATTTTCCTGGGACGGTTACCTTAATTTGTCCTCCAGTCATTTCACAATATGCAGCCCTAGGCGCATTAAAAACTGATAAAGCGTATCTTTTTACTCATTTATCAGCAATTTCAAAAGTTCGAGAGAGTATTCTCCAAAAACTGAAGGCTCTACCTGAAAATTGTCAAATTGTTGTGCCCAACGGAGCATTTTACTTTTTCATAAAAGTCAATTCGGATCTATCAGATTTAGATTTGGCTAAACAGTTAGTAGAGACTTATAAAGTAGCTGTCATCCCAGGGCAGGCATTCGGTATGCATCAGGGTTGTTATGTTAGAATTTCCTATGGTAGCCTCACTCTAGACAATGCATCTTTAGGCGTGGATAGACTGGTAAAGGGCATTAAAGAATTAGCTTCATGATTGGAGTTTCATGATCTACCTGTTTTGCAAAAACCAGTCAGGATATACGCTATAACCCCATCTATGTAATTAGGGATACCCTAATATGGTGGGTTTTAGAGCAGCGTTCCGGGGCTCGGTCCATGGGAAACTTCAGTGTACCTAATTGGGATAACATGACTACTTCCAGAAAGGGAACTCGAAGGGGCCGTGAAATCCGTTTGAAGACTCCCCCAAGAGGTAGGTTTGTCTCATTTATCCGTGAAGCAAAAAAGACTTTACCTGATGGTTAAAATCTCTAGCCTCTTCATACGCTCCGTGGCCAAGTCCTTTATAGATAATCAATGTGCTATCACGAATTTGCTCTGCCATTTCTTCAGAGGAGTTAAGACCTACAACGTTATCTGAATCACCCCCAATTACTAAAGTAGGGCATTGAATAGAAGGTAGTTCGCTGTAAGTATCATGCTTGATACAGGCATGTGCCTGCTTTAGGAACCTATCAAAAGACTTTGGCTTGCTTACTCTTGTAAGTATTGGATAAAAGGGTTTATACCTTTTGAGCCGGTTTTCAGTAAAGGTTTTTTCCATTGTATCGATAATGAGGTGTCTATAATCACCATGCTCTGCCATTGTTATCCAATTGCCAATAGCAGTCTGAATGGTTTGATTTTGTCTGGCAACAGATACGCCTATAACAAGTTTAGAAACCTTGTCTGAAAAATCAATAGCTAAACGCTGAGCAATCATGCCACCTTGAGAGACCCCAAAGATAAAAGCCTGCCCAATCCCCAATATACCCATGGCCTTATCTAGATTGTTCGCCATATCCTTGATGGAATATCCTTCTTCCATGTCTTGTTTGCGGCTAAACACATAGACTCTAAGGTCTTGTGCAAACAGTCGATAGTAAAGGGCTAACGTAACGGCATTGCCTTTCACCGTTTGTAGCCCATCGCTAAGACCAGGAAGAATAATCAGCGGAGTATCGCCACGCCCAAATGTTACGTACTCCATTGTGGTGTTGCCAATTCTTATAGTGTTTCCCGAGCAGTGATAGAACATCAGAATCTATATCCAAAATCACTAATGCTTAGTTTGATCAATATAGTTGCGAGCCAAAAACTGTTTCATGTTTTCAGCTCGCAGTTGAGATTTATTCTTTCCCTTCTAAGTTGATAATCTCTTGCAAAAAAAGGCACACATCAAGAATCAGTTCCGGGTCTATTAAGCTTGGTGTATCGAGCTGGGTATGAATAACCGTATCTATCAACTCAAATATCCCGGTAGATGTGATGGCAATGGTCGGCACTTTGGCAGAGGCAAACAGCATATGGTCGCCTTGATACCAAGGGGGTATTTCTTGAATACTTTTAAATGAGTGATAGATTGATTCGATTTGTTCAGCATGTTTCTCGGAACATTCCATTAAAGATATTCCAGTTTTATTATCTTTTAGTCCTAACCCATCACAGTTGATGGCAAGCTTGATCTGATTAAATTCACTATTGTATGTATTGAGGTAGGCTATTTGCCCCGGTGTAGAGAAGTAATCTTCACCATTAAACGCGACTAATTCGACCTCAACATGTTCTGATATTGTCTCTTTTAACATCTCTGATAGGGTAAGTAAGACAGCAACGCCTACGGCATTATCAAGTGCACCTGGTGTTCCTGCCTTAGTATCAAAATGGGCCGTGACAACAAATTTACTTTGACCAGCCTGACCTTTTCTAGCAATAACATTCGCACCGGTTGTCTTTTTCCGTTTACTGTTAACTCTCAAATGAATCGGTAAATTGCTGTTTACAAGCCTATCTCTATCATTTTTAGAAAATACAACCGATGGAATATCAAAATCACCATCTTCAAGGACAGGAAGCAGGTGTTTATCATTCAAGCTAGTCGTCAGGATCGCTTCAGGCGCTTTCTCTTCCAGTAAGCTAATGATTCGTTGATGATGCTCGGGATTATAAAATTTAAAATTCTTTGGCATCAATGGTTCTTGGGTTAGTTCGCCGCATAAAACAGCGATTTTACCTGCCAAGTCAGCCTGCTCAAGCTGAAATATGCTGTTGACCACCTCAATACCAGCTTGAACGTTACAAGGTAACGAATAGGGTGAAGGCTCAACATCAGCTTTAGTATCCCCGATATTTAAGGTTGTTTCGTTTTTCTCCCAGTCGAGGCAGCCAAATTTCTGTAATGTGACCTTAAACTTGTTTCGAATAAAGACCCGCTTAATGTAATCTTCTGCTCTATGATTTGCAACGGAGCCGGTGGGTCTTTCACCTATATTTATAGATAATTCGTTGATGTGGTGTTTAATTTGCTTGAGTAATACATTTTTGTTGTGCATAACATTCCCCTCCGTTGGTTAATCGTATGTTTGCAATGTATCTCAAGCTTGCTAAAAAAAATTGTAAGAATGCGACATCTATTCTGGTATTTGACAAGGGTGTCTAAAAAACGCTTTGGGCGATAAACCAGTAAATTCTCTAAAATCACGGATTAAATGGGATGAATCAAAATATCCAGCTTCATACGCAAGTGCTGTCAGGGATGTAGCTCTTTCGAAATGCTTGATAGAGGTATTAAATCTGACAATACGGCCAAATTTTCTCGGCGATATTCCGACATTTTTTAGAAATGTTCTTTCTAATTGTCGTTTACTGATATCTAGCTTGCTTGCTACTTCATTGACGGCAATTTGCCCATTGACACCCGCAATGATATTGACAGCTTCCTGAGCGAGAGAGAAATCATCAGGGATAGATAGTCTGCGAAGTAAAAAATTTTCAATTAGCAGAATACGTGCATAAACCCCATTGGCTTCAATAATACGTTCTTGCAATGCTTTTATTTCCACTGGGAGGATATTGTCTAAAGCAATACTTTGATTAGTAAATTCATTAACCGGATTTGGGAAAAAAGCTCTAAAGGCACAAGGATAAAACACAACAGCCAACATTCCCACAGAACCAGGTGCTGTCATGACATCCTTGTATTCTGTTTGTTGTCCACAAATCAAGCATTGTGGCTGGATGAGGCTTTGACTATGTTTGCTAATTTCTTTAAATGGGGTTCTGTAGTGAAATATGAGTTGCAATTCTCCAGAAGGAATTACTCTTTCCGTATAAACTGTTTGCAAGTCTGAATTTAATTCAAACTGCCAATAGAATTTAACAAGGCTCGACAAGTAGCTATTTGGTTTGTAAGTTTTATATATTAACAATACTGTCACCTGCTCTTGTTCTAACAGTGATATTGTAAGCCTTCACAAGGAGGGATAATGAAAACCTATAGCGTCACCAAAACGATCAATGCCAGTGCAGATACCATCTGGGCCATACTCACTGATAGCTCAAAATACCCTGACTGGAACGAGACCGTAGGCAAAATTGAAGGTAATATTGCCCTAGGAGAACAGCTCAAAGTCTACTCAAAAAGTAACCCTGACCAGGTATTTCCTGTCAAGGTTATAGAATTTGAACCTGGTAAGAAAATGATTTGGCGCGGCGGCATGCCCCTAGGGCTGTTTGTCGGTGCTCGTACATTTCTCTTGTCGGGTGATAGTCATGGCCCTATGGAGTTTTATATGGAAGAAAAATTTAGCGGTTTGATGTCACCGTTAATAACTCGCTCAATTCCAGACCTGACGCCATATTTTGAGCAGTTTGCCTTAAATCTAAAAGATAAAGCAGAAAACTATAAATAATGCAGATTGCATCATCAAAGTCTTTTTACAGGTATTAAATTTTGTGTTACGTGGGCTAACTCACGCCATAACGGTGCTTCTAACCCAGTTAGAAGCACCGCCTTTTGATCAACACTCGCTCAGCTAAACACCTATTTATTCGTGTCTACGGCTGATGGTAGTTTTTCATCAGCCCAACTCAAACCACGAACAACCCATTGCCCAACGGCAACAGTGGACAAAACCAGAGCAGTGATTTTAAGACCGAAAATAATCAATCCACTGAACGTAGTCGTCAACGTGACCAAAGCAATGGTGAGTACGGCTAGGGCTGCGGCTAGAAGCAATTGAATAGGCTGAGTATTGCGCAGCAGCTGCCAAACGGCCTGCGTTTTCTCAAGGACCAGCGGCTGATACTGAACCCATAGATTAAGAGTACTGTCCGTGGCTTGGGTAGCTAGATTACTCAGCTTGCTTTCGAGGGCAATACGAGGCTGCTCTGTGGCATCAGCGACAGAAATATCAAAACTAGCAGGGCTAGATGTAGGTTTTGCTAACGTCATAGCTCACTCCTTATGTGAGAAATGCAAATGGAAACCAGGGATGTCTAAGCGCTAATGACCGATCCCTTGGGAACTTAATGAGGCATAGGGACTAGAAAATGTAAGTACTAATGTATCACACTAGGGTACATATGAACTAATCAATTAATTACTTAATAAAGTGCCGACGCTATCTTTTATATCTGTAGTAAATTTATTGGTTGTTACATTCAGCATCCTCAAAGTCCCATAGTCATGGTGAGCAAAAAACATAATCCCAAAACATAGCTAGCCATAGGGTAGAAATGGCGACAATAAAGGACCTTTGTCCCAGGAATAAAAGATACCCAGGTTAGCTCAACCAACCATTCTTCGTAGCTTCAAACACAGCCTGAATGCGGGTGCGAACGCCTAGTTTTTCTAGCATGTTCTTGGCGTGGAACTTGACCGTTCTCTCACTGATGTAAAGCTGTTCTGCAATGTCGCGATCGCGATGACCCTGGGCTAGCAATCGCATCACCTCTTGTTCCCGCTCGGAGAGGGGCGAAGCGGCTGTAGTCACCTGGGATGAACTCAACTGTTGCGGTAACCGCAATCGCACCTGGGCCACATCAGTCCCTGTCTGGATTTGAGACTCACCGCCCAGGGTTTGTCCTGTGGCTAAAATATCCTGGAAAACCTCGATCAGAGTTGTCTCATTTAGGGGCTGCGCAGGGGTGGTCGCCAACATGGCCTCTAGGACAACAGTATCTGTATCGTAAACCAAACGACAATATTGACAAGACAACTTGACCAACCGATTTGCCATCTGGAGCAATAGCTGGGTGATCGGCAACGCCAACGGTTGTTCCGTACCCAACAGACTTAGCCGGTTGCCCCCAAGCAGAGCGGCTAACTGCTCCGATAGGTGAGCGGCATCCGGTGTTTTTAACAAGGCCTGATGGTTAACGGCACTGGCCAGGGCACCAGCCACAGACAAACTGAGGATCTGTAGGACCTCTAAAAACTCAGGTGCCATGGGACGATGACTGAAAACCGCGAGTACACCAATGGCCTGGTCACCTGCCATCAGGGGCAATCCGGCAAAGCCCTGAATATTGTTAGCGATGGCCCATTCTCGGTCTTTAACCCAGTCTTCATCGGGCAGACAGTTGCTTAAAAAAGGAATGCAGTGCTGGGCAATTTTGCCAACCTTAAAGGCCCCCATGGGTACCCGAGCAAAGTCACCGTCTAAACGAGTGTAGAGACCAGATGAGGACACTAGTCGCAGAGTACGGCGATCGGGCTCCACCAGCCAAATGCGCGTAAATGCACAGCCAAATTGCTCAATCAGCCCATTGGTAACGCAGACGGCAATCTCATCGGGGGTCAACCAGCCGGTAAATTTGCCGACTAAATCTCCACACCGCTTTAGATCGAACAAAAGCCGTGAAACATCCAAGGTATGGGCTGTAAGATTGGGCACCGTGGCAGATATCATACCGAATAGGGTTGAATATAGCTGAAATTGAGGGTGATGGCGGTAATATTAGCCACCGATCAAGCAAAATGTTTAAAGCAACTTCTTTTCAAGTGTAGGTGAAGCTAATGGAGGTTGGAGCCCATTATTGGTCAACTCATTAGGATGCGATCGCACCACCAGCTAAGCAAACAGCTGAGCAAAATCCCAGGCTATGACAGTTATCCAAAGTATCCTTTCACACCAGCCAAGATCGTTTCCATGGCCAAGGCGGCCAGTAATAGCCCTAAAATGCGAGTAACCACATTAACGCCCGTTCGTCCCAGACCTTTTTGAATCAAGTCTGCACATAGCAACGCGATAAAGGTAATGAACAGTACACTCAGCAATGCCAATGCTGTCACTGTCTGGTCTATAAAGCCAAATTTTGTATTGTCAGTCAACAACACCACTGACATAATGCCCCCTGGCCCTGCAATCAGAGGCGTTGCCAATGGAAATACAGCCAGGTCAATGGATGACGCAGGATCCGTGGAGGCTGAATGACCGCCTGAATCCTGTAGGACCATCTGGAGGCCAACAATTAATAACAGAATGCCCCCGGCTGTTCGGAAGGCTGGCAGGCTGATATCCAAAGCCGCTAACAGAGATTGGCCAACGACAAGGAACGCTAACAAAATTAACGTTGAAATGCCTACCCCAAGCAATGCAATACGTCTGCGGCTAACCTGGGGCTCCCTTTGCGTGATGGCAATAAAAATAGGTACTAGACCAATCGGGTCAATGACAACAAATAGTGTTACCGCATCCTGAAGAAAATGTTGAAGCATAGAAATCTATCGTTACTATAGACCTGTGAGATATCTACACTACTTCAGGGTTTATTAGCTGTTCGCTATGATGACTAATTGTAACCTCCAGCTATTGTGCCCCATATGTTGCTAGAGCAAAAACTACCAGGATGGCTCAAGTTTGGACTCATTTTACCCCTCATTTTTCTAGATGGTTGGCTGATAGTTCTGCTCTTTCAATATTTTCAGCCCATTACCAGCATCGTGATTCTGGCGAGCCTACTGGCCTTTTTGCTAGAGTTTCCCATCGTCTTTTTAGAAAAAAAGGGGCTGGGCAGGGGCTGGGCAATTACGTTGGTGCTGATATCGGCACTGGTTGCAGTCAGTGTCATTAGCTTGATTTTAGGTCCTCTGATTTTTCAACAGCTGGTTGAATTTGCCAATCGTCTGCCGGTTTGGCTCAACAAAATCGAAGAGCAGATTCAATTCCTTGATGATCAGAGCATCATGCAAAACTTGCCGGTGGATTTGAGCGATCTCTCGACTCAACTGATCCAACAAACGTCAACGGCATTAAAGTCCTTAACCAGTCAGCTGATAAGTCTGACGGTTGAGACCATTAGCAGCACCGTCAATCTGCTGATTACGCTAATTTTGTGCATTTTGCTAGTGATTTTTGGCCCTGACCTATGGCGCGGTTTGATTAGCTGGTTGCCCATGGTGTGGCGCGATCGCATCCAGGCAGCCCTTCAACCTAGCCTCCAAAACTATTTTGCGGGTCAATCGATTATTGCGTTATTGCTAGGGGCAGTGTTATCGGTGGCATTCACACTATTACAGATTCCCTTCGGTTTGTTATTTGGCGTAGTTATCGGCCTTGCCAGTGTCATTCCCTTTGGTGGCACCATTACCATTTTATTGGTCAGTGGGCTACTTGCTTGTCAAAGCCTATGGCTAGGGCTCAAGGTGCTAGTAGCCGCTATTATTTTGGGCCAGATCAATGAGAATGTAGTGGCCCCTCGTTTAATTGGTGGGATGACGGGGGTGAATCCAGCTGTCGTGCTAATTACAGTACTAATAGGCGCAAAAGTGGCTGGATTCTTGGGATTGTTATTGGCCGTACCCACAGCTAGCTTTGTTAAGCGAATTGGGGATATGCTGCGCAGTACAGATAATCCTGACACTCAGCTGTTAAGCCACAGTGCAGTAACAAAAACTTGAGCTTGTTTTAACACCAATCAGAGTGTTGGCAAAGTCACGACTAGAAAAGCTTTTGAGGTGATATTCTCCTAGAGAGATCCCCCGGTAACATAGCCGCAGGAATTTTAATCGTTAATCAACAAACCACTACGATAAATTCTCTAAATTAAGAGATGTTTATGGGACTAATCAAGTTAACAATTTGCATTATTCCCTGGCTCAGATGCTCGATAGTAAAGACCTGGGCCTAGTCATGAAACAGTTATTTACAGTGGGCCACAAAATACTAGACCTCTACTAAAAACACTATTTTGAGCCCGTGTATGCCTTTGTTTTCTGATTGTTTTCATCGGTTCTCAGATGAATTTATACAGTTTATTGTAATCTAGCTAAAATTAGATGGTACAGAAGCCTTATTGTCTGTAATCCGTTTCCTTTAAATAATAAAAACAAAGTGAACCCGTCACAAAGTGAGCCCGTCATAAAGCGATACTGTTTCCAGGCTAGTCATCCTCGCCAGGTGAATAATCATATCGCTAAGTATGTTCTGGGAGTAAAACACTGATGAAAGTTGAGAATCTTGCAGCTTGCCCTACTGTAGACGTAGAAGACGACCGCACCGGGCTGAGCATAGAAACGCTGCGGCGTGCCCTGGCCGATAACTTGTTTTACGTCCAGGGTAAGTATCCAGGGACCGCGACAAAAAATGATTACTACATGGCCCTGGCCTATACGGTGCGAGATCGGTTGCTACAGCGATGGCTGGCAACCCGCGAAGCCTACGACAAACAAGATGTCCGCATCGTTTGCTATCTTTCAGCAGAGTTTTTGCTTGGCCCTCACCTGGGTAACAATTTGGTCAATCTCGATATCTATGAGCCTATCCAAAGGGCGTTGACAGAGTCAGGTCTGGATCTAGATGAGTTA
Organism: Leptothoe sp. EHU-05/26/07-4; assembly: GCF_043421015.1. Classification (NCBI taxonomy): domain Bacteria; kingdom Bacillati; phylum Cyanobacteriota; class Cyanophyceae; order Nodosilineales; family Cymatolegaceae; genus Leptothoe; species Leptothoe sp. EHU-05/26/07-4. The sequence continues at coordinate 375,959 of NZ_JAXSQV010000002.1, read as the reverse complement.
ATTGCGCAGGAGGAAGAACCCGGTTTAGGTAACGGTGGTCTCGGACGGTTAGCCGCTTGTTATATGGAGTCCTTGGCCAGTTTGGAAATTCCTGCCATTGGCTATGGTATTCGCTATGAGTTTGGCATTTTTGACCAGGAGATCCGCGATGGCTGGCAGGTGGAAATTACCGATAAATGGCTACAGTACGGCAATCCATGGGAGATTTTACAGGCCGATATCGCTGTTGAGGTAAAATTTGGCGGACATACTGAGTTTTATGCCAACGACCAAGGGGAACAGTGCGTGCGCTGGTTGCCAAACTATACCCTCAAAGGCATTCCCTACGACACACCGATTTTGGGCTACCACGTCAACACAGCCAATACCCTGCGGTTATGGAAAGCAGAAGCCAGTGAATCGTTTGATTTTCAACGCTTCAACCAGGGGGATTACTATGGTGCGGTCGATGATAAGACGGCGGCGGAAAACCTGACCAAGGTACTTTACCCCAACGATGAACAGGTTCAGGGTAAGGAGCTGAGACTGCAGCAGCAGTATTTCTTTGTGTCCTGTTCACTGCAGGATATGATTCGTATCCACTTAGCAGAAGGCAATCGTTTAGAAACCTTCCATGAGAAGTTTGCAGCTCAGCTGAATGATACCCATCCGGCGGTGGGCGTTGCCGAACTGATGCGTTTACTGGTGGATGAACACGCCATGCCTTGGAATACCGCATGGTATGTGACCCAAAGGACCTTTGCCTATACCAACCATACGCTGTTGCCAGAAGCGTTGGAAAAATGGTCATTGTCGTTGTTTGGTCGGTTGTTGCCTCGACATCTAGAAATTATCTATGAGATTAATCAACGGTTTTTAGAAGAAGTCCGGCAACGATTTCCCAATGATGGAGGTAGAATAGCTGCGCTATCTTTAATTGATGAGTCGGGAGAACGCTACGTGCGGATGGCGAACCTGGCGTCGGTGGGTAGCTATGCCATCAACGGGGTGGCTGCGCTGCACAGTGAGCTAGTGAAAAGCACCGTACTCAAAGAGTTTCATGAGCTATGGCCAACTAAAATCACCAACGTCACCAACGGGGTGACGCCTCGCCGTTGGATGGTGTTGAGTAATCCCCAGCTCGCTGACCTGATCACCAGCAAAATTGGCAATAGCTGGGTGCGACAGTTAGATGAGCTGAGGCAGCTAGAAGCGTATGTCAACGATGCTGAGTTTTGTGCCGCCTGGCAACAGGTGAAGTTGGCCAATAAACAACAATTGGCCCAGCGCATTTTCAACTTTACCGGTATTGAGGTGGACCCTACGTCAATGTTTGACATTCAAGTCAAGCGCATCCACGAATATAAGCGACAACATTTGAATGTGCTACACATTATTACGCTCTACAACCGGATTAAGGAGAATCCGGCTCAAGAGATTGTTCCCCGCACCTTTATCTTTGGCGGCAAGGCGGCACCAGGCTACTTTTTAGCCAAGCTAATGATTAAATTGATTACCTCTGTGGGCGAGGTGGTCAACAACGATGCTGATGTGGCGGGCCGTCTAAAGGTAGTGTTTTTACCTGACTACAATGTCACCAATAGTCAGCCTGTGTATCCTGCTGCCGATCTCTCAGAACAGATTTCTACAGCGGGCAAAGAGGCGTCTGGAACAGGTAATATGAAGTTCTCAATGAATGGAGCTTTGACCATTGGTACGTTAGATGGGGCCAATGTGGAAATCCGTGAAGAGGTTGGCGAAGAGAATTTCTTTTTGTTTGGTCTGACGGTGGAAGAGGTGATGGCGCTGAAGGCCCAAGGTTATAGACCGAATGAATATTGCGATCGCAACCCCAACCTTCAAAAAATCATTCACCAGCTTTCTTCTGGCGTATTTTCTAGAGGCGACCAAAACTTGTTTATGCCCCTAGTTGATAATCTACTGTATCAAGATCCTTATCTTCTATGTGCTGATTATCAAGCCTATGTTGATTGCCAGGACCAAGTCAGCCAGGCCTATGCCGACACTGACCGCTGGACTCACATGTCTATCCTAAATACTGCCCGTATGGGTAAGTTCTCCTCAGATCGGTCCATTCGTGACTATGGGGAGACTATCTGGCAGGTGCAGCCGGTGCCGTTAACCCTCAAGGATTACGTGCAAGCGGATGCTGGGTTACGGGTAGACCAATCATGGGTTTAAGCATTTATTTGCTCCGCCATGGTGAAACAACCCACAGCCAGACTGGTGGCTATTGTGGTGCCCTTAACCCAGAGCTAACGCCAGCGGGGATGGAGATGGCCCAGGCATTTGCAGATGCCTATGGAGCCATGGACTGGACAGCAGTATTTACCAGTCCGATGAAGCGCACCATGGCGACGGCCAAACCCCTGTGTGAGGCCCTGGGGATGACGCCGCAGCTGCGGGAGGGTCTTAAGGAGTTGCAGTATGGGGCTTGGGAAGATCGCAGCCAGGATGAGGTTAAGCAGCTATACGGCCCAGACTACAATCGCTGGATGACTGAACCGGCTTGGAATCCACCCACGGGGGGAGAGACGTCTCTCCAGATTGCGAGCCGGGCGAATACTGTGATTGCGGAGATTAAGGAGACCTACGAAACGGGCAATGTACTAGTGGTGTCTCACAAGGCGACCATTCGGATTATTATTTGTAGTCTATTGGGGATTGATCTGGGGCGATATCGCGATCGCATCGAAATGCCCGTTGCCTCTATCAGCGTCATTACCTTTGGTCGCTATGGCCCCATGCTGACCCGTTTGGGCGATCGTCACCATTTGCCTGAAGCATTGCGTAATCGAGCGGGCACATGACTATTCTTGTTCATATCTGGAACACAAATAAGTGAGGTATTACTACTATGCCTGAACTCATTTTGACGCGCCACGGCCAAAGCCTTTGGAATGCAGAGAATCGATTTACAGGTTGGGTTGATGTCCCGCTAAGTGAACGGGGGCGGGCTGAAGCAACCATTGCGTCATGTAAGCTCCGTGAGCATCGCGTGGATGTCTGCTACACCAGCCTGCTGTTTCGAGCTATGGAAACAGCGGTTATTTGTTTAACCGAATGTGACGATATTTGTGGGGGTAAGACCCCCATTTTTAAGCACGATGCTAATGACTTGGACTTTGTAGAAATTTGAAGAGAGGAATGCACTAGGAAGCGGCAATAGGCGATAAAGAGCAAAACCAAAAGAAGCTCAGCCTATTGCCATGAATGTGCAAGATCGTATCAATCAACTCAACCAATTTCGAGATCAGGTTTACGCTAGTTTCAATCAACGCTCCGATAGTCTGATGGATTTGTTAGATGCCTTGTGTGGGAATACCCATGCCAGGTCTGTTGTTGAGTTAAGCCTCAACCCTCTGTTTCGGCGAGAGTATGGATCGTTATATGCGGCTATCGGAGCCTTGGGGGTAACCCGCGATGAGGTGAGCGCGTCAGACCAACCTGACGGGAGTCCTCCTCAGTCTCGATTTCCTCAGACGTGGATACAGTCAATTGCCAAGGGGGTACCGTCCCCGTCCCATCGGGATTATTGGTTATTTGGTGTGGATGTCACTCCGGTGAGTCGCCCCCATGCCATCACTCTTAAGGATCGTGAGTCGGTCTACAAACCCACGGTGGTGGCAGGCCAAAAACCGATCACCTTGGGGCACAACTATTCACTGATGGCCGCTATCCCCGAAGCTGAGGTCACGGGGGCGCGTCGTTGGATTGTTCCGCTCAGCGTGGAACGGGTCACCAGTTTTGAGAGCAAGGTCGGGGTGGGGCAGCAGCAGGTAGAGCGTCTGCTCAATGACGAAACCGTCCCCTGGCATGGGCAGCGGTGTGTGCTGGTGGTCGATAGTGATTATAGCCATCGCCGATTTCTCTATCCCTTCAGCACTCAGGAAAATCGAGTGATTGTCACCCGCAGTCGTGCCAATCGTGTCTTCTATCGGGTACCGCAGGCATCTACTGAGAAACGGCGTGGCCATCCTCGTTGGTATGGCCTGCGTTTCGACCTCAAAGATGAGACCACGTGGGGGGACCCTGACGAGCAAATCAGGTTTGAAACCACCACTACCAAAGGCCATCTTCGGACCGTTACCTTAACGCGTTGGCATGATCTGCTGATGAAAGGCTCACGCGCCCAACCCATGCATGCTCACCCCTTTGACCTTGTCCAAGTACAGCTCACTGACCCCACCGGACACCGCATCTTCAAACCCCAATGGCTCATCGTCTTTGGCCACTCTCGGCGACCGCTAGATACCCGCAATGCCTACCAAGGCTATACCGAGCGTTTCAATCTTGAACACGGCATTCGCTTCACGAAGCAGAACCTCATGATGAATGACCTGCAAACCCCTGATGTCACTCAAGAGGAAGCCTGGGTTCAATTCTCCTGGTTAGCTTATGCTCAATTGTGGATGGCACGCTTGTTGGCTCAGGGACTCCCGCAACCGTGGCAACGATTTTTACCCGATTACACTCAACACCATTGCACACCAGCCATGGTTCAGCGTGACTTCACGCGAATTATTCGGCAGATTGGCACCCCGGCTGCTGAGTCCAAACCCCGAGGTAAATCTCCGGGGCGCACCGTTGGAACCACCTTACCTCACAGACCGAGACGACCCATTATCAAACGGGGGCGGGCTAGACTGAAAAAGAAGAAAAAAGCAGCTTAACGTTGATTGCTTGCACTCATGTTGCCCGGTGACAACACACTCTGCAATCGGCAGAGATAGAAGCTCTTGCCTCTTTTTTTGTTAAAAGTCCAATAATGACCCTAATTGGCATGGTTGGGACCATTACAATGTTGATCTCAAAAAAGAGTTGCCCATCTTCCCCACCCCAGCCCTGGACGAGCGTTACTATGGGGACCTGCAAGGATTAAATAAGACGGAAACAGCAGAGAAGTTTGGCGTGGAGCAAGTCCAACGCTGGCGACGTTCTTTTGATGTACGTCCCCCTGGAGGTGAGAGTTTAGAAGATACCATGCGCCGGTCGGTCCCCTATTTTAAAACCCGTATTCTCACCCACATCAAACAAGGGGAAAACGTGCTGATTTCAGCCCATGGCAATTCATTAAGGGCTATCTTAATGTACTTAGACGATCTCTCATCAGAAGAGGTGGTCAAGTTAGAACTAGCCACAGGTGTACCGATTGTGTATGAACTGGACCGGACCGCTAAGGTCTTGGATAAAGAAATATTGGATAAATAAGGGGCCGATTATATTCTCAAATAAAGAACAAGGATAGCTAGTACCAGTGACTACAGCAATTGTCTAGGGTTCAATGCTGAATAATCCTGAATAATGTATTCAACCGTTGACTGACCTATAAATGTGGCTGCTGGCGCTGACGTTGTTAAGGCAACGGCTCTCATGCCTGCATTTTGAGCGGCTTCAATGCCAATCACACTGTCTTCAAAAACAACACAATACCTTGGGGCAATATCGAGCTGTTGGGCAATGGTCAAAAAGGTTTCAGGGTGAGGTTTACCCAATGTGACATCGTCGCCACCAACACAGATAGTGAAATAGGCTGCAATATCTAAGCCATCGAGTACTAAATCGATATTGGGTTTCATTGCTGACGTTCCCAACGCCATGGTAATTTCAAGCGATTGAGCTATCTGTAAAAATTCTCTGAGTCCGTTGATAGGTTGAAGGTGGGGTTTATACAGCTCTCGATAAAGGGCTTCTTTCTGATGGGCCAGGGTCGTAACAACAGCATCGGATAGTTCTTCACCACAAATGCGGCGAATGCATTGTTCAATGGTGCCGTGGGTTTGCTGCTGGACCTCAGCCTCCGTCATTTCCACACCCAGGCTTGACAGAAATTTTTGCCAAGCCTGCATATGAAACGCCATATTATCAACAAGGGTGCCATCCATATCAAAGATGAAGGCCATTTGTTGTCTAGGCATTAAACATTCACTCCAAGACGTTTGTTGATTTCCCCAGCATATTGCTCAGCGTTTAGCCCTACGATCAGATGCAAGACTTGGTCTTGAACTCGCATTATGGCTTCAACACCCGCTGCTTGCAGGGCTGCTTCGTTAACAGTATCAGGGGTCGTAATTTCCACACGCAATCGAGTCATGGCCACCGGATCTACTGTACGAATGTTGTCTGCACCTCCCAGGGCGGCAACCATTGCTTGAGATTTTTCGGCAGCGGCGGGATCAGCTGTCACCTCAGCCATGGTAGTTGCGGCTGCCATCGACTCTTCTGGTATGGGGGCTCCTACCTCATCTGCCTCAGGTCCAGCAGTTTTTAGGTATTCCACCATATCTGTTTTGAGATTTTCTGAACGGGGACCAAAAATTGCCTGGGCATTGTTGCCCACCTGTAGCACCCCTGATGCTCCCAGGGCTTTGAGGCGCGCAATGTTGACTTTGCCCATGTCTTTAACACCAATACGCAGACGGGTAATACAGGCATCTAAATTCTCGATATTGCTCCGTCCACCAAACGCCAGGGTTAATTCTTTAGACATGGCGGCAGCATCCTGGGGTAGGTTGCTTGCCAGTTCTTCGTTTTCCTCTTCACGACCGGGGGTAATCAAGTTAAAACGCTTGATCACAAATCGGAAACTGAAATAATAAAGTGCGGCAAACAGGGGGCCAAAGGCGATAATTAGCCATACCTTGGTGCCCAGGGCATTAAAGAGAAAGAAGTCGATAAACCCATGGGAAAAGGTAAAGCCCATACGCCCGCCCAGGATAACAAACAGTAAGTCAGCAAACCCCGCTAGAACAGCATGGAGCAAAAACAAGACCGGAGCGATAAAGACAAATGAAAATTCAATAGGTTCGGTAATGCCGGTGAGAAAAGAGGTCAAAGCTGCGGAAATCATGATGCCGCCAATTTCTTTGCGCCTTTTGGGCTTAGCACAGTGCCACATGGCAATGGCCGCTGCTGGGAGACCAAACATTTTGAACCAATAGGCTCCACCAAGAATACCGGCTGTGGGATCTCCGGCAAAGAAGCGGTTGATATCGCCCGTAACGAGTTCATTGGTAATGGGATCGGTAAAGGAGCCAATCTGGAAGAAGAAGGGAACATTCCAAACGTGGTGCAGGCCAAAGGGAATTAGCAACCGCTCAATGAAGCCATAGATGGCGACGGTAATTGGAATGTTGTTCCCTTGCGCAGCGGCGTTGGCAAAACTGTTAATGGCACCACCAATCGGCGGCCAAACAAAACTCATGAGGATGCCGACGACAATGGCTGCGATCGCAGTAATAATCGGCACAAATCGTTTACCCGCAAAGAAGCCCAGGTATTGGGGCAGCTTAATCCGGAAAAATCGATTGAACATATAGGCCGCCACACAGCCCATAATCAAACCGCCAAACACCCCCGTATCTAAAGAGGGAATCCCCATAATGGGTTTGAGGACGCTGGGGTCAATGTTGGCAAACAGAATTGAGGAGACTCCCAAAGAGGCTAGGAACACCACAAAGCCGACAATGGCAGCCAGGGCAGAGACACCATCGTTGGCGGTGTAGCCAATGGCCACGGCCACGGCAAACAGGATGGGTAGATTGGCAAAAATGGCATCCCCTGAGGCTTTCATAATCTCCGCCAGGGGGGCAGGTAGCCAGCCAAATTTGGCACTTGTTAAAACACCCTCCTGAATTTTCTGAATCTCAATCAGGCGAGCGCTACCTAGACCTAGCAAAATACCGGCCACGGGTAGGACCGAAACGGGCAGCATGAGAGCCTTTCCCATTTTTTGCAGGAGGCCAAAGGCTTGGTCACGCCATTGTTGTCGGTTTGGTAGAGGGGATGGAGCTGTTGTTGTTGTCATGGGGTTGGGAGTCTTGTTTTGGGCATCCACAAGGGAGTGCCCCTACGAATTGGCTAATGGTCTTGTTTTGGGCATCCACAAGGGAGTGCCCCTACGAATTGGCTAATGGTCTTGTTTTGGGCATCCACAAGGGAGTGCCCCTACGAATTGGCTAATGGCACCAGACTACGTACTTCGGCGGCGGTTTCTAACCCCAATGTCCGATCTGCCAGTTTCTGACATTGGTCTAAACTCAGAGAACGTACCAGGGCCTTAATAGTAGGAATCATCGAAACGCTGACGCTAAGTTCTTTGACGCCCAGACCAATGAGGAGAGGCACGGCTTGAGGATCGCTGCCAATGCCACCACAAACGCCAACCCATTTGCCATAGCGGCCTGCACCTTTGACTGCGTGGTCGATTAGTCTCAACACCGCTGGATGTAGACCGTCTACAAAGGGAGCTAATTTTGGATGGCCTCGATCCATCGCCAGGGTGTACTGGGTGAGGTCGTTGGTACCCACGGAGAAGAAATCGACTTCCTTGGCAAACTGCTCGGCCATGACAGCGGCTGAGGGAACTTCAATCATAATGCCCACCTCAATGGGAGGCAAATTAAGGGCCTGGCGTTCTTCTTCTAACATGGCTTTGGCCATGCGTAGTTCTTCGATGCGGCCAATCATGGGAAACATCACCCGCAGTTTGCCCGCAGATGCTGCCCTCAAAATTGCCCGCAGCTGAGTGCGCTGCAGTTCAGGTTGGTCAAACCCTAGACGAATGCCTCGTTCTCCTAGAAAGGGATTCTCTTCTGGGGCCATGGCCAGGTAGGGTAGAGGCTTGTCACCCCCAACATCCAGGGTGCGAATAATCATAGGTTTATCGACTCCCAAGACTTCGGCAATACTGCGGTAAATGCCGGTTTGTTCATCTTCTGTTGGGGCTTGGGGTCGCCCCATAAAGATAAATTCGGTGCGCAGTAGACCTACACCTTCAGTCCCTAAGGAGACAGCTTCCTCGGCATCTTTGAGGCTACTGATGTTAGCAACAATCTCAACTTGATGCCCATCCTGGGTAATGGCCGGTGCAAACGCGTTCTCCAGATCAGCGGCCTGTTTGGCCTTTTGGTTAGCAATGCGGGTTTGGGTGTACTCAATGTCTGCAGCTGGGGCGTTTAACCGCAGGATGCCGCTTGTGCCATCTAAAATCACTGGGGTCCCATCGGCCAAGTCCAAAACCTGGGGTTCCACACCGGCAATGGCTGGAATACCCATGGATCGTGCCAAAATAGCCACATGGGACGTAGCTCCACCCGCCAGGGTACAAAAGCCGACCACACGCTCTCGATCTAGGGTAGCCATGTCAGACGGGGTGAGATCCTCAGCCAACAGAATTGTATTGTGGGGATACTTGATCTCTGTGGCCTCGATGCCTGTGAGAATCCGTAACACTCGCATCCCCACATCACGAATGTCATTGGCGCGCTCCGCCAATAGCTCGTTTTTTAGCTGGGCTAGCTTATTTGCCTGGTTTGTGTAGGTTTGTTGCCAGGCAAAACTTGCACTTTTACCCTTATTGATGGCACTGGTGGCAATGTCCATTAACTCAGGATCATCCAAAATCTCTTGGTGGGCGGCAAAGATAGCCGCTTTACCCGGATTGCCCTGACCGTGAACCTTGGCGCGGATGGATTCAACTTCTAAGGCTGCTTTTGCGATCGCATCCTCCAACTTTCGTCGTTCTTTACTGGGGGATTCTCCCACCTCTTCAATCGCCAGGGTTTGTTCACGCACCCGATAGGTATTGCCTACCGCTAGCCCTGAGGAAGCCGCCACTGCCAAAATAATATTGGGGTCATCAGACTTGGGCTGGGGCGGCGGCGCTTTGAGGGCAGACTGATCGATACTAGCGGGTGCCGGGGCGGCTCCAGCTTCCCCCAGTCCGGCTTTGATTGCCTCAGTGAGTTCCGTAATTGCGGTCTTCGCATCCGCACCCCTGGCCTCCAGGGTAACCCGGTCTCCATAGGCCACCTGCATTGTCATAATTGCTACGACACTTTTTGCATTGGCGCGTTCACGACTTCGCAGCAGAGACACCTGGGACTGATATTTTTTAGTCAGGTTCACCAAAACTGCCGCCGGGCGGGCGTGCAGCCCTTGGGGATTGCTGATAACAATGGGCTCTGACGTGACGATATCTCCAGTGATTACGGCCTGCTCTTGACTGTCCTCATCCAGCACCAACTCCAGGAAAATATCTTGCCCTGCCGTTACCCGTCCTTGCTGGAAAACAAATTCTGCAATGCGCTCAGGATTGGTAACAACGATTTGAGTCAACAAACTTTTAGCATGGAGAGCGACATAATCAATATCAAACTCCAACAGAGGATACCCTGCTGTGACCCGATCACCCAGTTTTACCTGGGGAGAAAATCCTTCTCCCCGCAGTTCTACCGTATCCAATCCCACATGCATTAAAATCTCGACACCAGCCGCCGTTTTTAGGGTAACCGCATGGTTAGACGGATGAATCTGAATGATCTCACCGTCACAAGGCGCTCTGAGAATGTTAGAGATAGGGTCAATCGAGATACCATCGCCTACCATCTTTTGGGCAAAGACTGGATCAGGTACTGACTCAATGGGTCTTAAATAACCGGACAGGGGGGCGTTTAAGCGCAGAATGGTTTGAACTGGAGTGCGTGTGTCTAGGGGCATGGTATGGCTAATACTCTTTAGCATTAAAAACTGGATAGTGACCTGTTGGACGTGTTTGTTAGACGTATTTGTTGGGCGTGTTTATTGGACATACCTATTGGGTGTACCTATGGATTAATAAGCAAGCAAGATGGTCAAAAAAGCGGTGTTATTAACTATTTTTTAGTATTTGCCAATACATTCTTCAGTAGCGTTGCCCTATGGTGAAACCTGTTTTTTCTGTTATGACAGTGGTTTCAAAGAACATTTGCAGCAAACATGTCGTGTTTTAGAAGTCCCTATAAAAACCTTAAAACCATTGCTATAAAAGCCCTTAATCATACATAGACTCCTATTTATTGCAACGATAGACAAGCAAAACTATTGCACGCTATACCCTATAAGACTAGAGAAAAACATGCTTTTTCCAAAGCAAGAATCGATCTCAGTCAACAGACTGCAAGCAACTTATCCTATTTTTATACAACTCACATTCTGGCCATGGCCAGGTGTATAAAAAGTATAAATAAGTTGATGTTTTGATGTCAGAAATGACCGTTATTGCAATTAATAACGGCTTCAATTCATAACATGAGAAAACTCATATTTTTAACATGTAATATGAGAGGATTCACAAGATTACCCTTCATTTAAATAACAAATAGTCAAATCGTAAATTCACTAGTATAGCTGTTGTTTTCTGTGGCTATATAGGGGGACAGTTAACGATTTAGCCTATGGTATAAACTTACAGATTCAGTGAGATAGATAATTAAGTCTGGCCCCACGATCGTCCTAAAAACTGAACAATTTATTGGTGAGTATCTATATGGGAGAAACAATGACAGTCTTAAGAAAATTTGGCTATGGGATAATTGTTGGAGCTACTGCCGCCGTTGCCCTCACCGATAAACCAGCGGTTGCGAAAGAGATGACAATGATTCTGTGCGAAACCAGCGGTACGGCAGTGAGGGTTTATGAGAACAATGACCAGGTGCTGATGCGCGCCTATAACCGTGAGCTCAATCAGGTTTGGCTTAATGACGCGCTAACGGATATTAATGTGGTACCCAACGGCATTGAATATGCTAATCAGCAAGGGCGATCAACCCTACGCCTGACCGTTGATACGGGTGCAGGAGACTGTGCGGTGCAAACTGAAGATCAGTCTGAAGGAGGTACTATTCATGCTGGTTCCATCATCGGTACGGTGAACTACCTGGCACGCATGGGGTTGGAACCTGGTTCTGTTGTTAAAACAATGCTAGTGGATCTCGACAGTGACGCCATTGTTGCCGAGAACACCGTTGTGACGACTGGTCAACAGGTGCCAATTCCATTTCACCTATCCTATGATCCAAACAATCTTACAGCCAGTCATCAATATGGCCTTACGGCCCAAATTCTAGTTCAAGATGAGGTGCGTTGGCAAACGGTCGGTGATGGTCTGTTAATGACCCAGGGGTTTCCCTCGGCTGTTGCCCTGACGGTTGAACCGGTTGAAGAGACTGCTTTAGATGGAGCTACGGATAAACCCGTTGAACCCGCAGAGGCCGATGGACAGTTGCCTGATGCGATCGCAACTGCCGTGACAACAACCCTCAGCCAGGAGTTAAGAACGGCTTCACCCCAAATCAGTCGCTACAGTCGTGAAACCTGGTCTGACGGCTGTCTAGGCTTGGGTGGTCCCGCTGAAGGCTGTCTGGCTGCATTAACTGAAGGTTGGGAAGTAGAAGTGATTGACACGGCCACAGGTCAAAGTTATATCTACCGCACCAACAGCGATGGCACACAAGTGCGACGAGACGATGGGTGATAGTCACCCATGGGGTACACACATCTCGGAAGGGAGTTCACAATCCTGCATTCCCCCCCTTAATCCCCCAAACTCTGGTTCTCCCCCTTACCAAGGGGGAGTTAGAGGGGGTTACAGCCGCAAACGCTAGTTTCCAATACTTGTGTGTACATGGCAGGCGTTACTCCCAGAAAAGCACCAGGGCACCTGCAACAGATGCCCTGGCCATGAAACTATTTCAATGTCTCGATCTGATGGTTCTCTAGAACCGATCGCCAATATTAAAAATCACCTCGGAATCGCCTTCATCATTGATGCCAAACTCCAGACGCACTGCGCCAATGGATGTCAAAGCCCTGATACCAAGACCATAGCCAAAGCCATCACCGGGTTTGTCCCGTGCCTCTGCGGGTTCACCAATAACATCATCACCACTGCCTAAATCACTGGCATAGTCAAAAAAGAAGGTTCCTCCAACATCGACATCATCGTCGAATGCATTAAAGGAAAACATGGGAAAACGATATTCGGCGGTGGCTTGAACAAAACTCTCCCCTGTGCCAATCTCACCGGAGCTATAGCCTCGTACAGAGCTAGACCCACCCAGGCTAAATGCATCATAGGGAGGCGTATCCCCAAGGATAGTACCCCCTTGAACATTAAGCACTAACGTGCGGGGACCCTCTGTAAAACCAAAAAGATTTAAAGGCAAAAACTGAGTATAGTTTGCACTGAGGCGGGTAAATAGGATATCCGCGTCCCCGATGGGAATGGATTGGTCTGCCCCAACCAAGAGTCTAGAACCCTTGGTTGGATTTTTGGAACTATTGCGACGGTCAATTACACCCGAAAAATTGACTGTTAACAGATCATCTTGACCATCATCGCTGACGGTGAGATCGTTACCCAACTCATCTTCGGAGGCGATATCATCCGAAAACGCATCCTCTCGCACAGAAATGCGCTGATAAGAAATACCTAAAGCCGCATCAAAATCAGACGCTAGAGGACGAAAATACTCAACGCCACCACCCAAGCGATGCACCCAAGGTTCATCACCGCTGGGTGTTTCCACTTCTCTGTCGCCTCCCGTAAATTCAGGCTCCACACCCCGCTGGTTGGCGAAGTTGATGCCGTAACCTGAACCATTTTTGAGAAATTGCCTAAAATCGACATCCACACCCAAGGTGTTTTCACCACCTTCCACACCTAAAGTCAGGGCTTGATTATTGCCACCTATGTTTGTAAACCCCAAACGAGCCCCAGCGGAGAAACCTCTAGCGCTATTAGAGGAAGCGTTGACGACAGCAGGTCGCGAGGGACCTTGCAGTGCAGTGGGTCGTGGCAGGGTATTGCCAAAGCTAAAGAAGAAAGAATCTCGCTCATCCACTGTCACCACCATCACCACTTGATCATCAGCGGCAGGTTCGAGGGTCAAGGATGCCTGTTTAATGATGAACATCTCATCAACTCGCTCTAACCCCTCTAGGGCAAGATCAGAGTCATAAACATCACCTGAGTGCAGGTCAAACTCTCGGGTAATAATTTCGTCCTTAGTATTGCCCTCAATAGGTTCACCGTCTCCATTCACAAAGCGAACCTGAATGTCTGAAATGACCTCTCCATTGCTGCTTGGTACGGTCAGGTCATTATTTTTGAGGCTAATGGCTGAATGGGGAGTTGCTTCTAGATGTTCTTCCTGGTCTTGGGCCGCCATCAGGCTGGAGGTGTCGAGTTCAGTCAATTCCTGAGAACTGACAAGGGATTCCTCAGCTTGAAGCGACGTATTGGTTTGTGCCCAGCCAGGAAACGTCAGCAGCAGGGAACTACTGGTAACGCTTAACGGTATTAATAAGACCCATCCATGCTGCTGAAGAAGATAGGATGCCGACAACAGTTTTATTTCCATAAACTTTAGGATGGCTTTACTTGGTTTTAATAATCAATACAAGCGTTAACTATTCGATTTTAATGGAATATCCGTTGAACTCAAAAAAATCTGTCAATTGCTTCACCCTAGATACTAGAAAAGTGCTGCAAAGCTTAATAGGGCAAACAAACCGCACATCTTAAAGCTTCGTTTAAGACTGTTTCTAATACTACTTCACACAAGCACATTAAACTCTGTAATGCTTGCTACATAGCCAGAATCGTATTAATTACTTAACTTATTGGCAATACCGCTCTGCTATTACGCCTCTATAGCTTTGATGTTCATCTGATGCAGGCGTTCGGCCATCATTGCCATCATGTCAAAGGCAAAATTTGGAGTTTGCTCCACTAGAAATCGAAACCGCTCTTGACTAATGGGAATCAGCTGGCAGATTGTTTTTGCGATCGCACTGGCAAAATGGGGGCGATTTTCTAGAATCGCCATTTCTCCAAGGATCGTTTTAGGACCAAGGGTAACCATATTTTCACCGTCCCGCTGAATGACAACTTCCCCCTCAATCAGCACATACAGGGTCTCACTGACTTGATCTTGTTCAAAGATAATGTCTCCAGCGTTAACAGTAACAAAGTCTGCAGGGTGAATAAACAAATTCAGAGTTTCCATAGTGCTGCTGCGATCCCAGAAGATTGTGACTGTTGTATGTGCAGGGCCGGTTGTTGGTCTTGATTATAGATCACAATAGTACAGTGCTGGGTGGGCCTGCGATCTCATGTCTTTTTGTCACCCTGGTCAATATCCCTGGGGTGTCAATCTAGGCTGAATTCGCGATGGCTGGTAAAGAGAGCTAATAAAATAGTCTTGAGTCTTGTTTGGAAGCATTGAACAGATAAGATTCAAGGTCGTCTTCTGCGGGCTTCTCGTTTTGCTTCTTGTCAATCAGGAACTGACGGCGACGACCGGGCGGTAGTACTTGATATTCACCGTAGGTTTTGCTGAACTTCCAAAACTTATGCAAAAACGTTTTTAACGCTGACTGTGGGTAAGTATATGCCGATACCGCATCAATTTCAGAAGAATAGTGAATTATTATAAACCAAACCATGATAGCGTTCTCTAAAGTGTTTGTTGTCTTGATTTTAGGAAACCCAAACAAAGACAACAAACACTAAGATCGATAGGATCTATACAAAAGATCTATGCAAACGATCGATAAACTCTAATGCATCTGCGGATGCTTAGGGGGCATTATTATTAATGCCCCCTAAGGCGCTTGCGTTAAATCACCCCGTTACCCCACCACTCATCACCCATCGACAGCCCCAACCGGGGTCTTTAGTTTTGTGTAGTCCCTTAAGCATCCGCAACAACCAATGGATCAAAGGGCTTTCACCGCAGCTAACACCTCCGTCGGCTCAGCCCGAAGCGTGTAGTCAGCATTCGCATAGGCATAGCGAATCGTACCCATTGAGTCCACAACATAGGTCGCTGGCACAGGCAACTCATAGCTGTCATCACCATTGTGCGCTGGAATATCAATGCCGAACCCCTTATAGAGGGGCTGCAAAGATGCATCTAGGGTAAAGACCAAACCATAATCACGGGCCACTCGATTACCCACATCGCTCAGCACAGGAAAACTCAATGCATGCTTTTCCTGCATTGTCAGTGAACTATCTGGCAACTCCGGTGAGATCGCCACCACCTGTGCCCCCAACTGTTGAAATTCGGGCAAAGACTGTTGATATGCGCGAATTTCCAGGTTGCAGTATGGGCACCACTCACCACGATAAAAATTTAACACCACTGGGCCGTTCGCCAATAGGGCACTGAGTTTAATCTGTTTACCAGTTGGATCAGGCAGTTCAAAATCTGGGGCTTGGGCCCCCACCGGCAAACTGTTATTGACAATGCCGGACTGCTCTAAATCAGACGTTGCTTTAGCCATTGTCTCAACAGTCTCTTGAGGGGCTTGCCCCAAAAAGCCAGTTTGAAAATCTTTAAGCTGTGAGGCAAGAGAAGATTGAGTCGTCATAATGAGTCTCCTTGAATGGGTAAAGGTCAACACCATTGCCGATCCCTGCCAACAATGACAGTTCAACAATCACAAAAGACAGGAACCAATTGGTCAACAAAAGGGCAAAAAAATGGCCATAATCAGAACACGGCTAAATCAGCAGCTTCAGCAACGTCTCCACTTGCTGTTGAAGTGCATCAACAGCGACAGCGCATTTCGAGCGATTTACTAAACCCTGAAGCAAATTCAGCACTAATAAACTCAACTCTTCCGCTGGAATGTCAGCCCGAAATTCACCTAGGGATTGCCCTTTTGCGATCGCTCGTGTCAGCATCAATTGCACATGGCACAAATGCTCATCTAATAGCGTTTTTACCGCCTCGTCGTGGGGCGCTAACTCCACCAAAGAATTCAGCATAAAGCATCCCCGCCGCGTCTGATCATTTCCCCGTAGAGAAACAATCACTTGCAGCCAACCGGAAACCCCAGCCCTGGGAGAAATGGGATCATCCAAGTACTGACGGCTCAAATCATTGCTTTGATCTAAGTACCGGCGCAAGGCCAACATAAACAACGAGTGTTTATCTTTGAAGGCCTTATAGATACTGCCCTTTTGCAAGCCCGTAGCCGCCATCAAATCTACCAGAGACGTTGCCTCGTAGCCGCGCAGCCAAAATGTTTGCATTGCAGCATCTAAAACAGCATCTGTGTCAAATTCTCGCAAGCGAGCCATGGTCGGACTGATGTTCTAACTACCAATGATTATAGCAAATTAAAAACCAAACGGTCAACAATCATCTCAATCCTATGGAAGTCATAGGATTGAGCAAAATTCAGGTGGCAAAACATTAGGTCTTGGCCTCAACTATTAATCGAGCTTTAGCGCCAAACAATATCTCGATATACCTCCGGATCAGTATCTCCCTCGGTGGAGAACAATAGCACTTTTGATGCGGACGTTACATTTAGCGCTTGCTTAATGTCAAGAAAGTCGGTATTTGAAAGAATTTCAAACAGCGCACCCAGGGTAACGGCCCCTGATTCTCCAGATATTATGCGCTGATCGCCTGCTAAGGGGTTGCCCAGAACCTTCATTCCCCTGCGAGCCACATCATCGGAACACATTAGAAATCCACTGGTCGCTGACTTTAATAGGGGCCATCCTAGGTGACTGGGTTCTCCACAGGCCAGGCCTGCCATAATAGTGGGTAAATCCCCTTGAACTCTAAAAAGTTTATTGTGGGTCTTTGATGCAAACAGGCAGGGAGCACCCTGGGGCTCTACAACAACAAATTTGGGCATAGGACGGTCAGATAAACCACACAGACGCGCCAGGATACCCGCAGCTAAAGACCCTACCCCTGCCTGTACAAAGACATGGGTGGGCCAGATATCTGGCTGCTGCTGGCAATATTCAGTGATTAAGGTACTGTAACCTTGCATGATATGGGTGGGTACTGCTTCGTATCCTTCCCAAGAGGTGTCCTGTAGAAGTATCCAGCCTTCTGCCTGGGCCTTTTGAGCGGCATGGAGCACTGTGTCATCGTAATTCATCGTTGTGATGGATGCGTCAGCTCCATATTTTCTGATGGCGTCTAATCGTGCTTGAGAAGCACCTTTTGGCAGATATACAACAGATTTACAGCCCAATAAGTTTGCTGACCAGGCGACCGCCCTGCCGTGATTGCCGTCGGTGGCGGTGACAAAAGTAATCTGCTCGTATTTGGATTTTTCGGCAACTATATGACTAAAGGTCAATTCATCCTTGTTGAGCTTTAGTATTTTACCTAGGTATTTTGCGATCCCATAGCTCGCTCCCAGCACCTTAAAGGCATTTAGATCAAAGCGTTGACTTTCATCTTTGACAAGAATTTCGCTAATCCCCAGGCGACTAGCAAGTTTGGACAGCCTGACCAGGGGGGTTGGGGTGTAATTAGGGAGACTGCTATGAAATGTATTGACATGGTTAGCCGTTTCCCCATTGACAAATGCAAATAACGTTGGCTCAGGTATCTGGGTTATGCGTTGCACCTGGTAAGCAATGGCATCCTTATTCATGGCTAGTCATTTAATAATCTTGCCCATAGGATAACTGTCACACTCCCATAAGCTGATTGGTGCCAGAAAGATTTTGGTACTGTCACACTCCCATAAGCTGATTGGTGCCAGAAAGATTTTGGTTTGGCTAACCGAACAACCCGATACGTAGCAATATTTTTCCTAGAGATTTGAAGACGATTTAATAGAATCAGTGTGTGCTTGAAACTTTTCAAGTTGTTTTAGGATGAGTCCCCCAATCAGGGTACTAAAGGCAGCCGTTATCCATAATCCACGGGCAATGTCTTGATTTTGGTCCAGGGTCCATCCTCCGATCAAGGGGCCAACCAAATACCCAACAGTCCAACACTGGGCATTCAAGGAGAGATATATACCCAGGGATTCTTTAGGGGCGAGTTCCGTGACTAAAGCGACTGAGAATGGATTGTAGGTGACATTTGCGATCGCTAATACCACCACTACCATCACCATCAGCACCCCCTGTCCCCCAACAGATATGCCCACAAACCAGACTAAGAGAAAACCCATCCCCCACAACAGCATGGATATCATCAAAACAGAAACCCGCCGGTAGGGTTGCATGGCACGAACGATGGGTAACTGGAACAGAGCCGCTATCAGCACATAGCCAGAAAACAAAATACCCACATTTTCTGGAGCCGTACTGGAAGCATTGTGAACAAAGTTAGTAAAGTAAAGCGGCATGGTGCTTTCCATCAGGTTGACATAGGTGGTAAACAAAATATTGGCTGCTGCAAATACCAAGAAAACAGGATTTAGTAGCGCTTTACGCCAGGCATTGCGGCCTGGCGTTTCTTCGAAAGAGTGTGTGCGATCTCGCTTATCTTTAAACACAATTGCCAACACCCCCAGAAAGAGTGCAAAGGTGATGCCATCGGCAATAAACAAATGCTGATACGAATTGTCCATCGTCAAAAGCAATCCCCCCAGAACAATTCCTAAGCCTGAACCGAGAGAATCAGCTAAGCCAGAAACAGCAAAGGCCTCTTCGCGCTGATGATTATTGGAATTATCGGTAATCGCTGCCCCTGAGGCAGGCCAATAGAGACTATCGCCTAACCCCATCAGCACATTTGCCACAATGAGCAACGGGAAACCATGGGCCAACAAAAATACACCATCCGCCCCGATAGAAATTAAACAAGAAAGTAACAGCGTACGACGACGTCCCCAAAACAGAGAGTCTGTCATCGCCCCTGCCAGAAAATAGCCCCCGGCACTAGCCATGGCTGCACTACTCAGACCAATACCCACCTGGGTGGGGGATAGCCCCACCTGATTGACGAAGTAGATGGGCTCGTAAAACAACACAGCCCCCGATCCAACCTGCGAAAGAAAGCGCCCCATGACGAGTATCCAAATCTGTGGATTGAGTCGGGGCAACCAGGAGAATGTACCCATAAAGCCTCCATCGTCGACCGCTGGACCGACTTTCTAAAGTTTTTCCTTTATAAAGTACTCTAGCCACCCAGCTCGACTTTGTAAAGAAAGTTCTTTAGAATGTAGCCATGCCCCCAAAACAACCCAAAAAAAAGCGAAGCAAAAAAAATGAGCCCCGGCGGTCGCGGCAGTTGCGGCAGTCGCGGCAGTCGCGGCAGTCGCGGCGGGCCATTATTCAGTTGCTAAAGCAGTCGGGAGCCATGGATGCCCATGCCATTGCTGAGCAGCTGGGTATTTCGGCCATGGCAGTCAGGCAACATCTCTATGCACTTCAGGATGAGCAGTTAATTGACTATGAAGAAGAATCACGCCCCATGGGGCGTCCGGCAAAGCTCTGGCATTTAACGGCGGCAGCCGATCGCTTTTTTCCTGAAGGCTATGCCGAATTAACCCTGAGTCTGATTCACTCGGTGACTGAAGCGTTTGGGGCAGATGGGTTAGAGCGGTTACTGGATATTCGCACTCGTGAACAGCTGGGGGCTTATCTGGCGCAGATGGATGGGCAAGATTCCTGGCAGGACCGATTGGAAACCTTGGCAGATATTCGTACCCGTGAGGGGTATATGGCTAATGTGCTGCCTCAAGATGATGGCTCAATGCTACTGGTGGAAAACCACTGCCCTATCTGTGCAGCGGCAGAAGCCTGTACTGGATTATGTGATCGAGAACTGGAAATCTTTCAAACTGTTCTAGGCGTGGATGTGAAACGGACGGAACACATTTTGTCGGGGGCGAGGCGATGTGCCTATCGGGTTGTGTTGGATGAGAACCAAGACCAGTAGAAAAGTCTGTGCCATGGGTTAGTGGGTACGGACAAGTATCATTTTGGGAAATGCCCAGCTACCAAGGGTGCTAGATGATTCTTGCAAGCAATCAGGATCTACATAGTGGCAAGTAGTGCTATTTTGACAGATCAAAGTCCACCCGGATTGATCAATGTCAACCAACCGATAGGTTGTATCTTGCACAAAATAACCTTGTTGTTTTTTGAACATAAATATGCCTAAATTCGTAAAGGTTGAAGACCTCCAGCACGTTAAGGTCCCCAGTAATATCCATCTGTGGCAAGTATTGGAGGGTAAACGGAAAAGTTTGACAAACAGCCAAACCATGAAAACCATGGAATCCCGGATGGGATTTATAGAGAGGTCGTTCTGGGATGATTGGCTAAAAAAATATAATGGAAAGCTTCCTAACGGCTTCTATTGGATCGATCACCAAGCTCAAACCTTTAATGTAGTTCTAAGTAATACTTGGCATGCTGCTGCGTATCAGTTAGAACAAAAAGGCGTTGTTTTTTCGGGATCATAACGGCCTTGGTGGCAGCCTGAAAAGAAAAAGAAAATCCGTTTTCTTGAAAATGCTTTAATAACCAGGTGGTTGCTGTTTGGAGTTTAGGAGTATTGTCATTGGTAATCTCCAGCAAGGTTTGGATTAATGCTGCATCGGGTGAAAGTCGTACAGCAAGAGTTTCGAGAGTATCTGTGTGTTGACTATCAAATTTTTCGAGTTCTGTAACAATATCCATGGCAATTATTAGCATTAAACCACATAAAAAAAGAGGCAAGGTACCCTCCTTGCCTCAAAAATAAACCACACCCGGCGACTACAGAACAAACTTACTTGATAAACAGCATCTCCTGATAAGTCGGCAAAGGCCAGCATTCATCAGCGATTTCGCCTTCTAGCGTATCCGCATACTCGCGCACGTCATCCATCAACGGACGCAAGGTGGACGCACAGTAGCTCATGTGTGCATGGGTGCTGCTAAAGTCATGTTTCTCCAGGGCCTCACTCAACTGCGTAACCTTGGTTACCATCGCATTGGTTAACTCTGCTATTTTTTGAGCAGTCCCTTTTTCAAGGGAAACGCCCAGATTCTCTAAGCTTGAAATAGTCGATGACAGCTTAGACAAATACTCAACAGCTGCTGGGTAAATCTTGGTTTTGGTCATATCGACCACTAATTTAGATTCCACCTCAATCGAGAGAATATATTGCTCGGCATACACCTGAAAACGACTTTCTAACTCAATGGGGGTGAGTACCCCTGTTTTCTGGAACAGATCTCTAATATACTCTTCTTGCAGTATGGGCAGCGCATCGGCAGTAGTCGGTAAGTTGGCTAGCCCCCGCTCTTCAACCGCCATTTTGTGCCACTCTTCAGAATAGCCATTGCCACCAAAAACAACTACGTCATGCTGTTCCATAATCTCTTTGAGCACAGTCAGAATGGCGGTGTTGAGTTCTGCCCCTCCAGTGAGTTCAGCTTCCAGTCGATTCCCCACCCAGGCTAGGGAATCGGCCAGCATCGTATTCAGAACAATTAAAGGGCCTGCCACTGACTGACTTGACCCTACGGCACGAAACTCAAAGCGGTTGCCGGTAAAGGCAAAGGGAGAGGTGCGGTTGCGATCGCCAGCATCTTTAGTCAAATACGGCAGCACATCCACCCCCAAATCCATTAACCCTTTCTTTTTGGAGTCGCTAATGGAGCCAGTTTTGATTTGATCAAAAACTTCTTCAAGCTGGGTGCCTAAATACACAGACATAATCGCTGGTGGCGCTTCGTTTGCCCCTAAACGGTGGTCGTTGCTGGCCGTTGCGATCGCAGCTCGCATCAACGGTCCATACTTGTGCACACCTCGAATCACAGCACCGCAGAACACCAAAAACTGAGTATTATCGTGGGGAGAGTCACCGGGATCAAGCAAGTTACCCTGGGTAGCGTTACTAACGGACCAGTTGACGTGCTTACCAGAGCCATTAATACCGGCAAAGGGTTTCTCATGGAGTAAGCACACAAAGCCATGTTTTTTCGCAGTGTGACGCAGCACCGTCATAATCATCTGCTGGTGATCGCTAGCCACATTTGCCGCTTCAAAGTATGGTGCAATTTCAAACTGTCCTGGTGCCACTTCGTTATGGCGAGTTTTAGCAGGAATGCCTAACTTGTAAAGGATTTCCTCCACATCCTGCATAAACACCTGCACCCGTTCTGGAATCGCACCAAAATAGTGGTCGTCAAATTCCTGTCCTTTGGCAGGGGCTTTACCAAACAGGGTCCGCCCAGCTAAGAGAAGATCAGGTCGCAGGCTTGCGAAATTAGCGTCCACTAAAAAGTATTCTTGTTCAGCCCCACAGCTGGAGTTGACGTGAGAAACTTCGGCATTTCCCAGGAGTTTCAAAACCTTCTGAGCCGCTTTGTCCATAGCTGCGATAGAGCGCAAAAGCGGTACCTTTTTATCCAGGGCCTCTCCAGTCCAAGAGACAAATACGGTGGGAATGCACAATGTAGCGCCGTTGTCCGTATCGATAATGTAGGCTGGACTAGTCACATCCCAGGCGGTATAGCCTCGGGCTTCAAAGGTGCCACGAATACCACCATTGGGAAACGAAGATCCATCTGGCTCACCCTGGAATAATAACTTACCGGAAAATTCTGAAATGACCGTACCGTCACCCTGGGGCGCGATGAAACCGTCATGCTTTTCAGCCGTTAGATTAGTCATGGGATAGAACACGTGGGCATAGTAGAGTGCCCCTTTAGAAATCGCCCAGTCTTTCATTGCATTGGCGACAGCGTCAGCAATGGAGAGATCTAGTTTTTCTCCAGTAACAATTGTCTTTTTGATTGACTTAAATACGGCCTTAGGCAGAGTGGCCTTCATTTTGGGTAGATTAAAAACATTCTCTGCCCACATTTCTTCAAGACTGGCTGGTGTTTTGGGGGGCAGTGGCTCCCAATGGATAATTTGGTTAATGGCTTGAATCCGACCTGCATTTCCACTCATAATCACTTTTTTAGGGACCAACTGTCTGATGGTACTGAACGCCCCACATAGAAGTAAATAGCAGACATATTAATGGCAAGAAACGCGGGATATTAAAGCGTTACCGATATTCTCAATGGGACAGCTTCCCGCCTTGCTAATGTGGTTATATCTGTCATTAGTGACGAGGAGCCTCCAGTGCGATTTGTTTCATGTACCTATGATGCACATGCCGATGCCATCTTAGCCATCCTCAACGATGCGATTGTCAATTCAACAGCGCTCTATGACTATAAACCCCGCACGTTAGAAAATATGGTCCACTGGTTTGCAGCAAAACAGAACGGTAATTTTCCAGTCATTGGTGCAGTTGACGACAATGATTTTTTGTTGGGTTTTGCCAGCTATGGCACATTTCGCGCCTGGCCCGCTTTCAAATACTCAGTGGAGCATTCTATCTATGTCCATGGGGAGCATCGCGGTCAAGGGATTGGCTATGCCCTGATGCAACAGCTGATCGCAGCGGCTATTGAGCAGCAGTACCATGTGATGGTGGGTGGCATTGATGTTGAGAATCCTGGCAGCATCGCTCTTCACAAAAAACTGGGATTTACCCACGCAGGCACCATTAAACAGGCAGGCTTTAAGTTCAATCGCTGGCTGGATTTAGCGTTTTATCAGCTGTTACTGGAAACACCGCTCCATCCTATTGATGGCTAATGCCCATGCTGGGGAAGAAATCGACCTAGACCATGGGTAAACTGCGACCGTCTGCCTAGAAACTGTCCATGTTGGCTCAGCCGTTCTGCGTCGACTAGCTGCCCTGGTTCCCAAGTCTTTAGAGCAGAGACAATATCGTGGTTGTGGATTCTGAGATTGTCGGCAAGTGCGATCGCATTTGCCGCCGCTTTAGACGTACCCGCCGCCGTATGGGGTCGCACAATAAATGCGGCATCCCCCAGCAGGATCACCCGACCAAATGCCATCTGTGGCACGTCGAGATCCAAAATTGCCTGTACAAACGGCTCGCGGGTTGCGGCCACCAGCTTTTGCATGGGTGGGGCCAGCACCTGTTCAGCATAGGCCCGCATCTCCTGTTCTACAGCAGGAGCCAACAGCCCTGGCGGAATCGAATGATCACGTCGCCTGCCGTCTGTATCCGTCAGAAGGCGAGGTAATTCTGTTGTCTCATCGTAATTGACATACCAGACCCAATTAAAACGACGCTCTCCTGGCACCAGAGATTCATCCTCCCCTGGAATCACATATTGCAAAATGTGAGAATTAGGCAACTGAAAAAACACAAACCGTTCTGTCAGCAGTGCTGCCGTATCTGGGTCAAGATCAGCTTCATTCACCAAGCCGCGATAGGCCACATAGCCCGCATAGCGATAGTTGGCATCCGGCAATAACAGAGACCGCACCGTAGAGCCAGGACCATCGGCACCGATCAGCAAATCGCCTGGGGCTGAGGTGCCATCGGCAAACTGAGCTGTGACAGAGTCTGACGTTTGTTGGATATCCGTCAGTTGTTTCCTCAGATGATAGTGTTCTGCTGGAAACTGTCGCTGCATGAGACCATACAAACGATTCCAGGAGGTTAGCGTTTGTCGAGTTCCCATGCGCTGAGCCACATTTCCCTGGGGGGCTAGATAGTAGCGCTCGTGGGCAACCACCCCCAGGTCATCCAGAGAAATGCCTGTCCGTCGAAAAGCCTCTAGCACTTGAGGCTGCATCACAATGCCACCACCGCGACTATTGAGAGTTTGGGCAGAGCGTTCATAGATGTCGACAGTCCAACCAATCGACCGTAAAAGCAACCCTGTAAACAGTCCCCCTAAGGATCCGCCGATAACAATGGCATGGCCGTTACTGTTCATGATTTTATGCCCTCTAAATCTTGGGCCGTTTGTAGCGCCGAGAGAAACACATCCACGGGTTGTCCGCCTACCCATACAGCGCCACCAATTTGCATTGTTGGCACACTTTGAATACCTTGAGCAATTGCCTGTTGTTTGGAGTCCCGTATTTCTGAAATACCCTCATCAGATAAGAGAAACGCGTTCACCTGGTCACCGTTGAGACCAACCTCAGTAGCCAGTGCTGAGAGCGTTTCAATATCGCCAATGTCTTCTCCCTCAGTAAAATATGCCTGCAAAATTCTTTCTGCCATATCTGTGGCTTTACCCTCGTTTGCCGCTAATTCAGTCAGACGATGGGCATTGAGTGTATTGGGTGTCTTTTGCATCAGGTCATAGCGGAATTCAACACCATTGGCCATGCCCGCTTGAATGGTTTGGGCATCTAACTGTTGTGAATAGGCCCAACTGCCAAATTTGTTAGTGCGATAAGCCCGACGATCCATGCCCGTTGCAGGCATATCTGGATTTAACTCGAACGGATGCCATACCCACTGAATGTCAACAGGTGCTTCTAGCTGGGCAATTGCCTGTTGCAAATTGTGATGGGCAATTAAACACCAGGGACAAATAAAGTCCGATGTAATTTCAATCGTCAATGTCATGGTTGCCTCCTAAAACTGGGTTCCAACTTGCGACATTTCAATCGTAATTCCATTCAGAAAAAATGATAATATAGCCGCCATGCCAAGTACTTTTGCAAAAAACGCAAAACTGAAGGAGCTTAATGGCCATGGATCAATTTGCGGCCATGCGGTCATTTGTCAAAGTTGTTGACGTGGGCGGCTTTTCGGAAGCCTCAAGACAGCTCAATCTGGCAGTGTCTTCTGTAACCCGTCAGGTAAATGGTCTTGAGACGTTGCTGAATACTCAGCTGCTGAATCGGTCTACTCGCAGCATTACCCTGACACCCCAAGGGCGACAGTATTACGAAAAAGCAGCCAGAATCTTGCAGGATGTGGCTGAAGCCAATGCCTGTGTGATGGAAGGAGAGGACATGCCACGGGGAGTCTTGCGAGTGAGTATGCCAGTGGCCTTTGGTCGGCTCCATATTGCTCCGCTGCTGCATAAATTTCTAGAGCAATACCCTGAGGTAAAGCTGGAACTACGCCTGAGCGATGGCTTAGCCAATTTAGTCGAAGACGACCTGGATATGGTGATTCGTCTCGGTAACCTGGAACGCTCGGGGGCCACATTAATTATTCGCAAGCTCGCGGATTACAGTCGCGTAGTGTGTGGCAGCCCCAGCTATTTTAAGCGTTATGGTTATCCTGCACATCCCAATGATTTAGTCCACCACAACTGTCTGTTATTTACCTACAGCACAGGTGCAACCCGATGGCGATTTTTGCATCATGCCGAGACGTGTGAGGTCAATGTGCGGGGCTCTGTTGTTGCCAATAATTCAGAAGTGTTGCGACAGATTTGTTTAGATGGTGTTGGTTTGATGTTGATGCCCACCTGGTTAATTGATGAAGACCTTCGCTGCGGACGCTTGCAAGCCGTCCTGACAGATTTTCAAGTGCATCCCCAAGCGGGCATGGATAGGGGAGTGTATGCCCTCTATTTACCGAATCGTCGATATTCTTTGCGAGTGCAAACCTTTGTGGACTTTCTCGTAGAGCATCTGAAATAATTCCCCCCATTAACGGTAGCCACCATCAGCTCAAAGTTGTTATAACGCCAGAATAGAAAACGAAAACGTCCACTTACCAATGCCCTATACGCCAGCCCATACAATCGTCGCAGCCCCTCTGTGGTATCTGTCCCAAAAGCGATTGCCGTTGCCACCACTCATTATTGGCTGTATGGCTCCAGACCTGCCATATTTCCTCTATCTAAATCCCATTTATTCCCCCGGCCACAGCATCAGTGGGCTGATTACCCATGCCGTGCCCCAAGGTTTGCTTGCCCTTGGTTTATGGTATCTGTGGTTGGAGAAATCAACCCTCACACTGTTTGGTCTGGCACCATCTAAACGACAGGTTTCATTATCGTGGCTAGTGCTGGTTATTCTCAGTCTCTGGTTAGGAGCCGCTACCCATTCGTTCCTAGATGCCACTAGCCACGAATGGGGGTGGTTTGTACAGCGATTTGCTGGCTTACGCTACCCGCTGGGCGGATTGCCCATATTCAAATGGATTCAATATGGCGGTGGTGCTATGGGTTTAACAGCTATCCTGAGCTGGTACTTGAGCGTTGCCAAAGTACCTAGCACAGCTAATCGCTCCGTGCAGGCTGGAGTCACTATTCTCAGCTTTTCAACTTTGAGCTTGATGGGTCTGGCTAACTGGGTACATCAGTCTCAGGATCTGCAGTCTTTTGCTATCAATTCGGCATCGGGGGCAATGTCAGGCTTTGTTGTTGGCCTATGCCTGTTTTCTGTTTTCTATCGAATACGTCGCTTAAGGGTTTCTTGACTACAATGGGCGTATAGGAGTTCGTTTTAACAGAGAACGTTGCGTTCCCCATAGTATTAATCTCAACAATCTCAGTCATGGACATGACATCTGGTATTCCTGCATATGCCCCAAGATTTAACCGAACAAAACCAGTTGTCGCCGTTGTTGCAGAGAATAGCTCTACCGAACTAACGGATTACGTTATCCCCTATGGGGTTCTGGCCGAGTCTGGCGTTGCACAAGTGTTAGCGATCGCAACCCAAGCAGGGCCGATCCAAATGCTGCCTGCCCTTAAGCTACAGCCACAGGCCACAATTGCAGAGTTTGACTCACAATTTCCAGAGGGAGCTGACTATGTTATTGTTCCTGCCGTTATTCGCAGAAAAGATCCAACTTTACTCGGGTGGGTCAATGCCCAGGCCAAGAAAGGTGCAACTATCGTAGGGGTATGCGATGGTGTTTGGGTGTTAGCCAATGCGGGTCTGCTTAATGGTCGCAAAAGCGTATGCCATTGGTTCTCGTATAACAGTCTTAAAAAGAAGTTTCCTCAAACTGAATGGCTACAGAATACGCGCTACATCGCCGATGGCAACATTATCACCACAACGGGAGTAACGGCATCGATTCCTGTGTCCGTGGCTTTAGTAGATGCGATCGCAGGCCATGGGAAAGCGGCCTTAGTTGCCCAGGCGATGGGTATTCAAAGCTGGGGAACAGAGCACCACAGCGAACAGTTTAAATTGAGTGCTAAAAGTATCTTCACGATTGTTGCCAACGGTCTTTCATTCTGGGCTCGTGAAGATATTGATATTCCGATCACTAAAGGTGTTGACGAAGTCGCCTTGTCACTGGTGGCTGACGCCTATTCACGCACGTATTGCTCTAAAGCATTCTCGCTACATACGTCTGATGCAGGTGTAACCACCAGGCGTGGCCTCATGATAGTCCCCGATAAAGTTCACGGCACAAACAAGACTGGCAGCCGAACTATTGAGGTACGCAGTGATCTCCCACCTGTCGCATCGCTGGACATCACTTTACAAGAGATTGAGACATTATATGGCACGAGCACTGCTGAAGTGGCTGCCTTACAGCTTGAATATCCTCATTGAATAGGCATCGACCTCTTGCTCAAACCGAAAGATTCGTAGCCGTCGATCAATGGCATTTTGGATAATTTCTCTGATATGGCTCATAGGGCTAGTTCTGACTCTAATCCTTGAGAAATCTAATAATATTGGCCTCTAGCTTAACGATGGATAGTGTGAATAATCCAGTAGCTTAGGGACAGGGATAGGATTGCGATCGCAAGACCGATCAAACTGATCCCCGACACTTTATCCAGGTCTAAAATAATAATTTTGCGAGCTACAGCAATGAGGGAAGTGACGATTACCAATTCAACCTGAACCACATGCTTTTTCAGGTAAGCCGTAATATTTTCAAGGATTTCGAGAGCAATTAATACACTTAGAAATAATCCAAAAATATCTTTAAGTGTGTCAACAAAAAATCCTTCAGGGCTAGGATTAAACAGGGCTGTCGCCAAAAACAGTATAAGGTCGACCATAATCACCATAATCACAATCAACATGGTGATTGAAAGCAATTTTGAGACGAGGGTTTCAAACTGATCGATCCCGGTTGAGAATCCCTCGTCACTAGAACGCCAGCGAATATATCGCTTAAACCGTTTCAACATTATTTTTTAGACTAAACGTTTTGAATAACTTAGTCTAAATCTCTGATGAAATCTTTGTATAACCGACTATTTGACCTAATACACCCATTTTCCAATCATTAAAGAGTAGTTCTAATTCAGCCCTTACCTATTAAACGCAAATTTAAGGAATGATAAGTTATCTTTTGACTTCCAAAGATTACGCTATAACAGAGAGACTGACAACACCCAAAAACCTTGCCATTGAGCAGGTTTCAATTATTCTATTCATAGATGAAAATCTATATTAATTTACTTGTAATTGACTTGAGTCTATCTAAAACGAAAATTATGATGAGCGATAATGAACTTTATGACTAAGTAGAGATGGACTCAGATCTGTATTTGTGCAAACGATTAAAGTTCTAGTCCATATGGTTAATGTTGTTTAGGCGGGGGCGGTATTCTTTGTTCAAGAATGCTGTTTAAGGCTATGATGCTGTGGCTATTTTTTGCCTTCTTCTCAGGACTTATCTTTGTTGATTACCAATTTAATGATTGGGAATCGGAGTCTTTGGATCAAACGACTCTAGCTGCCCGTAACGTCGATCCGTTGAATTAATCAATCGTTAGCATTAACAAAACCTTGGTCAGGATTTCAGATTAGCAATTCCTTAGGCCTTGAATAAAGTTTTGAAGTCCTATAGCTCCATGTTTTGCTAAACATTCAACAGCATGGGTGCCAACCACAGCGATATCTGCCTGGCCAGTTAATTTTTGCACGTCATCGGCAGACCGTATGCCAAACCCCACTGCCATGGGTAGTGAAGTGGTTGCTCTTACCTGACGTAAATATTGGTGAACCATTGTCGAGAACTGAGTCTGTCGACCGGTGACTCCTTTTCGTGCGACGCAGTAAATTAATCCGCTGGTGTCATGGGCGATCTGGTGTATGCGTGTCTGGCTGTTTTTTGGCGTAACTAGAAAGATTGTTGCCAATGCCTGGTCGCGACAGGCGTGAATATAATGTTCTGCTTGTTCGGGAGGTAAATCAGGAATAATGCATCCAGCAATTCCACCCTGGGCAGCAGTTTTGACAAAATCATCAATGCCATATTTAAACAGAATATTGACATAGGTCATGATCACAAAACGAGTTTGGGGATATTGTTGGGCAACCTCTGCTGCAAACTGAAAGCAATCGTGGATCGATGTCCCTGACTGAATAGCCGCATGATTAGCGGCTAACAGGATCGGCCCATCGGCAATGGGCTCAGAGAAGGGAAACTGGAGTTCGATCAGCTCAACGCCAGCCTGGACCAGGGCTGCTACGGCTTGGCGATTATCTTCCCAGGAGGGATAGCCCAATACGGTATGGGACATGAGTAAGATGTCTTTCTGTTGTCGTTGCTGACGGATAAATTCTTCGAGATGCATGGTTATGTGAAGGATAAGGCAAGGGAAAAGGGAAAAAGATCTGAAATCTATATCAAGAGATCGGCTGTGGGGCATAACTCCACGCAGAGTTCAAAAACCAGCACTAATTAGGGGCTGTTTTCAATATCTCCGATTTAAAGTGAATCATCTTGTAGGGGTGGTGCCTTGCGCCCACCCTGGGGCGTGGAGTGTTATCAATCAAGATTGCAGGTTAATCTTTAACTGCTCTTCGTCGTAAAAACCTGTGCCAATCAGGATCTTGCAACGCCTCGGCAATAGTAAAAATATCCTTATCCCCTCGGCCTGATTGATTAATGATGATGGCATCCTGAGATGTGTAATTAGCAGCCTCTTTAAAGGCCTGAACAAACCCATGGGCCGATTCTAGAGCAGGAATCAACCCCTCTTTTCGTAGGGTTAATTTCAAGGCCTCAATCACCTCAGCATCCAGGGCCGATGTCACGCGAATGCGTCCTATTTGAGCTAAATTAGCCAGAACAGGTGAAACACCCACATAATCTAATCCGGCGGCAACAGAATGGGTGTCTTGCATTTGGCCATCGGAGTTTTGTAGAAACTGAGTCTTATACCCTTGGGCAATGCCGATGGATGCCTGGGCACTGGCCAACCGAGCAGCATGGTGAGGTGTGTGGGTTCCCAGCCCTCCTGCTTCGACACCGATAAGTTCAACATCGGTGTCTTCTAGAAAACCGCTGAAGATACCGACAGCATTAGAGCCTCCGCCCACACAGGCATAGACGGCCTTTGGGAGCTGTTGGGTTTGGGAAAGGATTTGCGATCGCGCCTCCTGGCCAATCACCGACTGAAACCAGGCCACCATTTCCGGAAACGGATGGGGACCACAGACGGTACCTATCAGATAATGGGTGGTTGCCATATTTGCAGACCAATCTCGCAGCGCTTCATTCATGGCATCCTTGAGGGTTTGAGTCCCGCTAGTGACTGGCACAACCTGAGCCCCTAACTGTCGCATCCAAAACACGTTTGGATACTGTCGTTCAACATCCTCAGCGCCCATGTAAACGGTGCACTCTAAACCAAATTTTGCAGCCATGGTTGCAGTTGCCACCCCATGCTGTCCCGCTCCAGTTTCAGCAATAATGCGGTGTTTACCCATGCGCTGAGCTAACAACATTTGCCCCAGAACATTATTGAGTTTGTGGGACCCCGTATGATTTAGATCCTCACGCTTGATGTAGATCTTTGCCCCGCCAAAATAGTGGGTCAGTCCCTCAGCATAGGTGAGCGGTGTGGGCCGACAGGAGTAGTTAGATAAAATTGCCACATATTTCTCCCAGAACTCAGGGTTCTGTCGGGCCTCATGGTAAGCGACAGTTAACGACTCAAACGTTTCGTATAAAATCTCAGGAATAAATCGACCACCAAAGTCACCGTAATAGCCCTTTCGGCTTAACAGTGGGGAGGCAACAGTTATCATTTTTCTGCGTTCTAGCGTCTATAGCCACCCTATGGGCAGATTTTTAATATGTCCAATATTGATTAACTAGCAATACTATATTTTTGAGATATAGTATTGTCCTATGGAACTTCGACATCTGAGATATTTTCTGGCGGTGGCAGAGACCCTGAACTTCAGTCGTGCGGCTGAACAACTGAACATGGCTCAGCCCCCACTCAGTCAACAGATTCAAGCGTTAGAAAAGGAATTGGGTGTCAGGCTATTTGACCGCAATAAACGCCCATTGCAGCTCACCTATGCAGGGCAAGCGTTTCTGCCAGAGGTGAATGGGGTAATGGCTCAAGTGGAGCGTGCCAGGTATATTGCCCAACAAGCCAGTCGCGGTGAGGTGGGGCAACTGGCTATTGGGTTTAACAGTGCCGCCATGCAAACTGCTTTGCCAGAGCTTCTCAAAGCATTTAGACAACAGTTTCCCTTAGTCAATATCAGACTTTGTGAGCTGGACTCTCAGATACAGCTAGAACAGCTTAGCAACGGTCAAATTGATTGTGGTTTTCTGCACTTACAACAGCGAGAACAGTTTAACTATCACATACTGCTCAAGGAACCTTTAGTTGTGGCCTTGCCAGACTATCATCCGTTAGCAGAGCAACAGATTCTTGATCTCAATTTGTTAGTGGATGAAACATTTATTTTACCGCCACCAACCATGGGCCAAAGTTTCTACTACCAGGTCCTTAGTCTTTGTGAGACCCATGGGTTTACTCCCAAAGTTATTCAAGAAGCTAGATTGCTGCAAACGGTATTGGGGCTGGTGGTCAGCGGTATGGGAATTGCCCTGGTGCCAGAATCAATAAAAAAACTACAGCGCACGGGTGTGGTCTATCGACACTTGGAACATACGTTTGAGATTGAAACCCTACTTGCTTGGAGACAGGAAAGCCTATCTCCAGTGTTAGAACGTTTTCTCCATGTTGCCTTGAATGATTCATAAAACAGGCTATTATCCTGACAAGCTCTGTGACGACTCACCGGCCAATTGCCTGATTAGTTGTTCCAATGCATTGGCTGCGGACTCTAAACTGTGGTCCTTGTCTGGTTGGGAGGCAATCCACAATGCCGCATCGATCATTGCACCATTGAGGAGAACCGCCAGAGCCGTCGGATCAATATCGGGGAAAATGTTTCTAGTAATCAGATCAGCGATCGCATCCGTCAGGGGCACAATACTGCCCTGGGCATCGATATCACGCAGCCTCTGCCCCAACACGGCAGGAGCATCCTGGAAAACAATTCGCTGGATCTCCGGATCAAGGACAAAGGTCAAATACGAGCGACAGACCCTCACAAACGTATCCAGTGACGCATCATCCCCCGCCATAGCCAGGAGACGTTCAACCATTTCATCGTTGATCTCCTGCACAACGGCCTCAAACAAACCATCTTTACCACCAAAATTGTGGTATAGCGCGCCACGGGTAACGCCAGCGCTAGCGCAGAGCTTATCCATTGAAGTTGCAGCATAGCCAAGTTCAAAAAAGCTTTTTCGGGCTGCGGCCAGCAGCCGAGCAGAGGTCTCTGCTTTTTTTTGCGATCGCAAGTTTGCCATCAGCTTCCCCTACTTGACATACGAATCGTATGTGAGATATCACATACGTAAGGTAGGTTAAAAGAGGACCTATGAATACGCAACTAAATGACCCACTAAATAGCAATGATGTGGTGCGCTCAGCAGGTCTTCAAGATGTGTCTTTTCTTGCTCAGATTGATTTAGAAGCTACACGAGCGCCTTTTCAGCAGTCTTTTTGGGAAGACATCCTGGAACCGACAGGTACATCACCGTTGCAGTTTTTAGAATCGATGCTGCAGTGTGGCGCATCCCATTGGGGACAGATTCAGGATTTCTTAGTAATTGAGAGAAATGGTCAACCTGTGGCCGCCTGCGCAGTTTTTCGACCCGCTGATATCTCAGCGGCCCACAGTCCGCTAAATATCGATAAACTACCACAGATAGCGGAGAAACTTGGCTGGACCCCGTCCATAACTGAAGATTTTCGACAGGCTTATCTCAAAATTTGGGAAGGTGATCATAGTTTTCTTAAGCCCCAGGCCGACATGATTGTCGAAACTGTTGCGGTATTACCTGAGCATCGAGGGTTAGGTCTGGGCCATCGCCTCATGCAGGCTGCCTTCAAGCGTGCCCGTGAAGCAGGAGCCTCTTCTCTAGGGGTGATGGTAATTCGCGGTAATGAGCCAGCCCAGGCCCTATACGAAAAGTATTTTGAGCGGTTTGCCACCTTCTATCCCGCATTTTTTAACCATACGTTCTCCGGTGTGACCAAGTATCGAGCCACCCTGAATGCATCCAAGGAGAACACTAGTCACGGTAAGGGTAGTCACTAGTGTTATTCCCCCGAAGGACTACACTGGCCCGTTGTTAGCAGACAGACAATTTGATTATCTCTTAACACTTCCCCCTGCTGGGTGACTTGAGCATTGCCTACCAGGATCAGTCTTTGCTCAGTCATAAAAAACTGGCCTTGTTCAGCCGTTCCTTCAAGCTGATGACGGGGATATTCAAAGAGCACATTGCCACGCAGGTTAATGATATTCGCCTCTGGGTTGGTTTCTTGAACGTCAGCCTGCAGGGTAAGTGTGGCTCCTTTTGAGGATTGGGCATGGGCTGTCGCTGTAGACACAAGGCCGAAAGAAACTAAGGCGGCTGTGAGTAGTCTTAAGCGCTTGGTTTGTTTCATCATGGGTAGCTCCCGTTCAAAATAGTGAAGCACTTAGCGTAAAACAAGCTTGCCTTAGTCAGGTTATACCCTATATCTCCATCCGATCAAAATATTTAATGTTTGGTGGTGATTCAAGAAAATGGGCCAGTTTATGTAATACGCCATTTTGGGTGATGGCGTTGATATATCGTTGGTGATGTTCGATAGTGAGCCATTCTTCATCAAAAATCATCCGTTGAGTCTCTGAATCAAAGTAAACGGTCACTTGCAGGCATCCTGAGAAACCTCTGACATTCGGTAAGTTAGCTGCTAAGAATGGCGTCAATGTGTCCATACTTCCAGCTTTAACTGCGGACTCGATTAGCACTTTCGTACTCATGGTTCCTCTCCTGAGACATTAGAGATTATGAAAGCCACTGTAGAGTAATGCTCAAGGCTCGACTACTCACATCGGGTCAGAAATAACGATTTCTGGTCAATGGGGTGTTTTAATTGGGCATTTAGTGAGGGTCAACCGTTTTTATTTGGTGAGGTGTTTGGTGGTAAACCCGCTTAAATGCGGTAATAAAGTGGGAAATGTTGTCATAGCCCACCTCATTGGCGACAGCCGTGACAGACCATCGTTGCTCGACCAATAAGGTGTAAGCGTGGGCAAGTCGTTGTTCAATAATCCATTGTTTGGGTGTGGTTCCATAGAGTGCCTTAAACTCCCGATTAAAGCTAGAAACACTGCGACCTGATAAGGCAGCAAAATCTTTTGCACTAAGATGGGAGATGATATATTTCTCCATCAGGCGTTTGATGTTGCGTTTGGGATTTTCTTGTTGGTTGACAGACAAGTTGGACCGTAGTTGTTGGTCCTCATCATTGATGTCGATGATGTGCAAGATTTCTAATAATTTTAGCTTAAGAATATGGGGAGAATGATGCCAATACCTGTAGCTAGCGATCAACGACTCAAAAAACAGAGTCACTGCCGGGCTTTTGTCTACTTTGAGAAATGTGCTTGTGCTGTTTGATAGTTTAGGAAGACTAGTACCAGTCGCTAGAAAATCGGTAACAACATCGTCACTTAGAAACAGTAAATAGGCCCTTAATGAGCCATCGGTACTGATGTAGTCTGAATATAGATTTAGCCCTTTGGGTAAGAAGACAGCTTCGTGCTGTTGCACGCGGCAAGCATGGTTATAGCAGTTGGTAATTGTTTCCGTACCTGTTTCGATATAAACAATGCAGGGAGCGCTGGTGTGGAACTCTACATTGATCAGATCTTGCTCAAGGGCCTTATAAAAGATGGCAGAGTCTTGATTGTGAAGGAGAAGCTTTATATCTCTCATGCTGTGTAGAGCAGAGGGAATGTAGAGAATATTATTCTCACAGTGCTGTGCTGTTGATTTCTTTAAGCTCATACAGGCATCTGGGACTTATCCACGGCATACAATGGTAGCAAGCATTTTGATTGTGTGATACTGGGGCTCACATGATAGGGAGACTGCGATGAAAACAATTGGTTTGTTGGGCGGCATGAGTTGGGAAAGTACCGTGACCTATTACCGGGCCATTAACGAAGGGGTAAAACAGGCCCTGGGCGGATTGCACTCTGCCAAAATCGCCATGTATAGTGTCGACTTTGAACCCATTGAAAAATTACAACATGCGGGTAATTGGGACGAAATGGCAAACATCCTGTCAGAAGCCGCACTGGGTGTGCAGGCGGCTGGGGCTGATTTTCTACTGATCTGCACCAATACGATGCATAAGGTGGCTCCCCAGGTGGAGGCTGCCATTGATATTCCTTTGCTGCATATTGGTGATGCGATCGCAACCACCCTACTTCAGCAAAATATTCAAACGGTTGGCCTGCTGGGAACCGCGTTTACCATGGAACAAGACTTTTATAGCGGTCGCCTTAGGGATAACCATGGCCTGAATGTTTTAATCCCCAATCACCATGACCGCAAGATTGTTCACCAAGTTATTTACCAGGAACTTTGCCTGGGAAAAATAGAAGCCCAATCCAAAGCGGACTATCTACGAATAATCAATGAACTGGCTAAGCGCGGAGCCGAAGGAATTATTCTGGGCTGTACTGAAATCGGTCTGCTTGTACAACAAACTGACACTGAGGTAAAACTGTTTGATAGTACCGTTATCCATGCAGCCAAAGCAGTTGAATATGCCCTACCACAGGTAGCAATAGATTAGCCGCATCGAATTGACAACAGTCACTGACATGGGTGATATGGGCCTGTCCCCCATGGTTATCCTAGATGTCATTGTTGTCTAGGATTGTTGCCAAGATAGTTAGGTTAAACACAAGATAATCATTGTTAGGATAATGTGCTTTAGCTAGACCAAGCCAACTTTCCATGCACAGTGAGGGTATCTGAGGCCGTTGACGGTAGGCCGATTGTAATGCGCTCAGAATGCGATCGCCAAGAATATCGTCGGTACCGGGGCGTAGCAAACAATGGCTCCTCAGGAGTTGAAAGGGTTGAATGCTATCCTGTTGCTGCGCCTGACTAAGTTCCTCTAAAATCTTCTGAACCAATTTTTCAATTACAAACGCCATCACCATGGGTTGCAAGCTAAATGCGGGTTCATCTGCCAAAAAGTGTCGGGTGATGAGGGCAGCGGCGACTAACTTCGATAAGGACTCAATCACCGCTCCTGGTTCACACATTAATAGGTGTGTTTGCAGTCGACATAGGGAAATTGGCTCTTGCCAAATGGCCAGCCAGAAGACAATTGTTTTTTCCAGCCCAGTCAGATGGTTAAATTGTTGTATTAAAGGTTGCCGGATCGGATTGGTTAAGATCACGCTGCCTTGCTCTAGAAACTGGGTGAGCTGACCGCCGAAGGTTGTTTTAATGGTCAATGAGATCAATTTTAAGGCCAGGGGATTATGGCCATAAAGACGAGCAAGGGCCTTGAGCTGATGGGGATGCCCACCACAACCACAGCTCTCTAACAGCTGAACAGCTGCAATAGGAGATAAACCAGGCAGCGATAACGACTGCACTCGATTTAACGTTTGAAACTGCGAGGGTAAGGGATCGTGGCTAATAACCAGAACACAGCTTTGGTGACGAGCGCCGGTAATCTGGTAGAGAAAATCTAAATAGGCTGTGAAGTTATCCAGGATGATCAGCCATCGTTCCTGTTGCATTTTTTTACGCAGCTGTTTTACCCCCTGATCCACGGTTTCTATGGGAGCATCTAGTAGATCTCCGAGTAGTGTTTCGAGGGATAATAGGGAACCGACTGACCGCCAGATGACGCCTGTAAATTCTGGCTGTAGCTGTTCAGCCAGGGCTAAGGCCAGGGTTGTTTTTCCGCTACCACCCAGGCCGCTAATATTGACTAGCTTGGTCTGGTCTTCGAGAACCCACTCCTGCAGCTGTTGGAGTTCCTGATCACGACCGTAAAATTGCTCAATGTCAGGGGCATCTCCCCAATCCACGACAGTTGGGCTAGACGGGGTAGCCTGGCTAGCCTCCGGCAACTGCTCTTCGGCAATTTCTTGCCAGTGCTCAAGGCCTACGGTCTGACAGATGGCAATAAAGGCCTCTTGCTGGATGCGTTCGCCACGCCAGAAGCGTCGTAAAGTAGCCCTCGATGTGTGGGCGTCCTGCCACCAGCGGGCGGTACTCGTTTTAGTCCAGCCACGGCGCTGACGGGCCTGGTTTGCGATCGCAAGTCCCTTTTCCGAAGCTCGTACCGACTGCCCCATGCTGCTCAACTATCCCAAAATCATATAGTCGTGGGTGACCATGTCCATAACTGGTTTGAGTATACCCCTGGTTTTAAGCACTGAGCCAGATATTGCTTGGCTAGATTTCGACTTGGGTAGTCATCTCATCTCGTCCTAGACTGTAATCAGTATAGTTTGCCAACCATTCGTCATTTTTCCCTTGATATAGCTCAAAAACGCCTATACCCCGATGCAAGCAACGATTTCTCAACTCACCCAGATCCAGTTGTTTGTGGCCCTTGACCCAAAAGAGCTAGAACAACTTCAACCCCATACTCACATTCAGCATTATCAACGTGAGACAATTGTCTTGCATGAGGGAGATATCCTTCCTCAAAAATTACACATCCTGATCAGTGGCATACTGCAAGTTCAAAAAAGTGCCACAACCGGTAAGGAAACAATCCTGCGCACCCTTAGAAATGGAGATATTTTTGCAGCTCCAGCTCTGTTTGGA
This sequence comes from Leptothoe sp. EHU-05/26/07-4, assembly GCF_043421015.1. Lineage (NCBI taxonomy): Bacteria > Bacillati > Cyanobacteriota > Cyanophyceae > Nodosilineales > Cymatolegaceae > Leptothoe > Leptothoe sp. EHU-05/26/07-4. Next base: position 336,677 of record NZ_JAXSQV010000002.1, on the reverse strand, counting down.
GATGCTAGGGCCCCAGCCACCGTTATCGCCATGGAAGATTGTCAGGTATTGACACTGTCTAAAGCCAATCTCCTCGATACCATTCAGCAATCACCAGAAGTGGCACTACGGATACTAATGGTGTTTAATCAGCGACTGCAACGGTTGCATACCATGGTGCATGGCTTGGTCTCAGAGCGAGCTGTGGTGCGGTTGGCCCAGTTAATTCAATATTCTGTCTGGCAGCATGGCACAGATATCACCGATGTTGGAGAACAATTGCGAATTAAGCTGCCCTATTATCAAATGGCTCGCAGTATTGGTATTACCTACGAAGAATGTGCTCGCTTAATGAAAAAACTAGAGGCCATTGTTCAATACGATCGTGGAGGTAAGATTGTCATTCTCAATCAAGATGAACTGGAGATCCTTGCTGCTGGAGACATTGATCTTAATCAGTAATAGAATTAAAGTGAAAGCTCTCTTTGAGATAATTTTTCCAATCAGAGAGTACCTGTGAAATCATACTGTGCGGGCATCATGTCATCTCTATGGACCGCATTCCTTGCGGCCCAGTACGACAATCAAGTCGACCGACGTGGATGACGGGTTAGTTTCTGTCAAGATAGAGATGAATGGCTAAGCCCTGGTTTCATCGCTTCATGAAAATGTAAGTGACTGTGAGGCTGAGTCCTACCGTTATCAGCATAATGCTCATCATGGATATGTTCGTGCTCATGCCAGAGTCCAGTCTGTAGCTGGGTGAGACGTTGAGGTTTTAACCACAGGTATATAACCACCAAAAATACAGATCCAATCAGACTACTGTATAGAAAATGGTAGTCAGGGGAATAGTGACCTAACCAGCCTGCCAGTGGATAGGCTAAGGCCCACCAAAAATGGCTCCAAGCAAATTGAGCACCGTAGACTCGACCCTGGGCTTCTTTGGCTACCCGGCTGGCAATGAGGGTTTGGGTGGGAACATTAACCAGGGTTGTTCCCATACCGGCTAAAGCCCATAACAACAAGAGAACTCCAAACCCGGTAAGATTGGCCGTCATCAGGGTCAGGGTAATCAAAATTCCACCAATGCTGGTTAACAAAATGGGGCTGTGCTTCTTTTTGGCATTGCCTAAACCAATGGAGGTGATGGTGGCACCAATACCAAAGGCCGCCATCACCCAACCATATTCGAGCTTTCCTAATTGCAGAGTGCCCTGGACATAGCCCACCGTATTCACAAGAATTTGTGCGCCTGCGATCGCAGCAATCAATTGCAGCATCAGTGCATAACGAATGGGAGGATCGGCAAATAAACAACGAGTCCCGGTTTTGATATTGCGAATAACGGTTTCAACAGCTTTAGCATCTGTTCTCAAATTTGCAGATGCATTGTTGCCTGCTCGCAGGTGTCCTGGCAGGGTGGCAATTAAAATGGCCGCCACCAAAAACGTTATGGCATCTAGAAAAAAGACCTGTCGTGTGCCTACCCAGGCGGCAATACTCCCTGCCAGGCCGGGGCCTAAAACCCCTAACAATTGATAGGTAGCGCTGGATAAGGCAATGGCCTTGGGGCATTCGTCTTCGGTGGTCACTAAGGGAATTGTGGCCTTATAGGTAGGGGTAAAAAAGGCGTAGAACACATTCAGTAAGAATACAATCCCATAGATGTGCCAGGGCTGGGTAATAAAGGGCAGCAAGCAGACAATTCCCATGCGGACCAAGTGTGTGGTAATCATCAGGCGTTTACGATCAATCTGGTCTGCGATCGCACCTGCAATGGGAGCCAACAGCACAAAGGCGAATACCCGTAGTGTGAGAGCTCCCGCCAGAATAGTCCCTGACTTCTCCCCCGCTATCTCAAACGCTAATAAAGCAAGACCTAACCAGGTCAGCGATTCCCCCACCAAATTAATGGTTTGAGCTAAATAAAGTCTGGCAAAAACAGGGTTAGCCAACCCCTGTAGCCATCGAGGACGCTGTTTCCACATACTAAAAATCCAAATGTTATTAGAGCACTTTAAAGTGCTCTGAAATGCGTTAATCAGATGCCCCCCGGGGGCATCTGATTAACGCATTTATTATATCCCCCCGGGGGGGATCCGCAAGCTAAAAAAATATGCTGTTGCTACAAGGGAAACACCAACAGCAAAATATTTGCTAAGCCGCAATTCTCCAACTTTGAGATTGCTGCTGTGCATTCCATAGGTTGGCATAGCGCCCCTTTTGGTTTAACAACTCCCCGCTGGTTCCCTGTTCCACAATCTCACCGTCTTCCAACACTAAAATCAAATCAGCGTTGGTAATTGTGGATAGACGATGGGCAATAACAATGACAGTTTTATCAGCAATCAAATGATTGATAGCGGTTTGAACAGCCACTTCACTTTCCGTATCCAAAGCTGAGGTGGGTTCATCTAACAGCACAATGGGAGCATCCTTAAGTATCGCCCGGGCAATGGAAACCCGCTGACGTTCTCCGCCTGATAGGGTACCGCCAATTTCACCAATGCGGGTATCGTAACCATGGGCTAATCTCATAATAAACTCATGGCAGTTAGCGGATCGAGCTGCTGCTTCCACCTCCATATCAGTGGCCTCGGGTTTGGCCATGCGAATATTGTTGAGGATAGTATCGTCAAATAGATATACATCCTGAAACACCACCGAGATTGATGTCATTAAATGAGTGGCATCCACCTGGCCTACATCAACACCGCCAATGCGGATAGCGCCCTGTTGCACATCGGCAAAGCGGCTAATGAGTCGAGTGATGGTAGTCTTGCCACTGCCAGACGGACCTACCAACGCTGTCAGTGATTTAGAAGGTAATTGAAAAGACACGTTTCGCAACGCCCACTCTTGCTGCTGGGCATAGCGGAAGGACACATGCTCGAAGGTAATGTCAAACTGAGTCAGCTGCGTGGAAGCAGGATGTACGGGTAGGGCAGGAATAGCCATGACGGTTTCGACGCGTTCTAAGCCAACTTCCATCAAATCTAGAATGCTGGTGTAGGCAATTAGTTGAGAGATCGGCTCAGTAAATCGCATAGCGATAACAATTAGGGCAAGCAAAACAGGAATAGAGAGGCTGCCTTGCAAAATAAACAAAATACCTAAACTAATGATCAACAAAATGCCAACTTCTACCAATGTTGCCATGGTCACCAGAGGTAGCGTAATCAACCGCTCTCCTTTAGCTTGAACCTGGCGCTGACGATCGAGGGCCGCTTGCAGCAATTGTGAGCTTGCTCCCACTTGTCCAGTAGATTTAAGGACGGGTAATCCCTGGATATACTCAACAATTCGGGACGCTGCCTCGGCATCGGCCATGGAAACATCTCGCAGGGATCTTTTGACTAAATCCCGTGTGTAGCGATAAATGGGAATGGCCAAGGGAAATGTCAGCAACAGTGAAACCGCCAGTCGCCAATCAATAAATAAGGTTACTAGTACCGTCATCAGCGGTACAATTAAGGTCTGAATAATCAAGGTTGCTAAACTACCAATCCAGAGAACAATTTCACTGACATTGCCACTCATGACAATATTGAGATCCCCTGATTGTCGTTTATTAAGTTCTTCCAATGGCATTTGTCGTAGCTTCTCTGCCAACCGCAGTCTAAGGTCATAGGCCATATCGGTGGATGTCAGCCATCCAAAGTCCAGCTCTCGCCAGCGAATTGCCCCTTCGACGATCACCAGAAAACTGAACAGGGCAAGTAACCGCCAAACCTGCTGCATATCAACAACAGGAGAAGCCATTAAGGCCGATAGCAGTGGAAAAAAAAGTGCAAAGATAATTCCTTGAATAATAGAAGCGCCAACAGATAATAGAAGTGTGGTTTGCAGTTGAGGCTGATGGGAACCTGCAACACGCATCATGCGGCGATATGTATTAAGCATTTTTATGAATCTGCAAGTGTAGAATACGGCCACCCTGTTTAAAAAGAGGGGTCAGGATAGGAGCAATGTATCTTGCCCATAGGGGTAAACGAGCAGTATGGGCAGCAATCCTGGTCAGATAACAATGTTCGCTCTTGAGCGTAATGCCAGGTTCCCAGTTTTCTAGATCTTTGGAGTTGTCAATCCCTGACTTAAATTCAGCATCTGTTTTAGATACGGTGTCATGATTAGCTGAATTATTGGATATTCTGCGGCTAATCACATCGAAGATGAACTCTGTCGGTGATAGGCGTGTGCAAATTTGTGACATCAGGGCTCGATTATCGGCCTCACTTAAATAACAAGAAACGCCTTCCATGACAATCACAAGATGCTGGTTAGGTAATCGCTGAATTTGATCAATCCAGGAAAAATCTAAAACAGATTTTCCAATAAATTGGTAGCGCTCGTTTTCTTCAAAAAACTTACGCCGCAGCTCAATCACGTCAGGTAAATCTATTTCATACCAACGGACACTGCCGTTATCAATTCTGTCAAATCTTGTACAGAGTCCACAGCCTAAGTTAATAACAGTTGTATTGGGCTTGTCAGTCAGCAGCTCTCTGATGATCTGATCAAATTCCTGTAACCGAACGATAACCCCCAGATTGGACTTCCATCCCTTAGCATACTTATGGAAGTCGTAATTAATTTTGTCTAGGACTTCTACTGCTTTAAGGTCTTGAAAAAAGCTATCGGGTCTCTGTGTTTCAAGATATCGGGCATACAGGGTGATTAGCAACGTTTCGGTCACCCCTGTTAATTTTTCAGTTGATTCACGTTGATAGGCGCTCATGTCACTTCTATAACACGTGTCGATTCATTAGGATTCTCAAGAACTGCTGCTGCTGTCGACTACAGGGCTAGCGCTGATTGGTCATTTTGTATGTTTAAGCCCCAATTCTGAGCGGCTTGATGACGCGACCATAGCTGGTTGTAAAGGCCATTGGCAGCAATCAGCTGGTCGTGGTTGCCTAGCTCTATTAAACGACCTCGATCAAGTACAGCAATTTGGTCGACCTGAACAATGGTTGCTAATCGATGGGCAACGACTATCAAGGTTTTATCTCGGGTGAGGGCGGCGATCGCAGCTTGAATCAATGCCTCATTTTCTGGGTCGGCAAATGCTGTGGCCTCATCTAACACCACAATAGGATTATCCTGGAGAATAGCGCGGGCAATCGTGATGCGCTGACGCTGCCCCCCCGACAACTGTCCTCCCCGTTCACCCACTAAGGTGCCATATCCCTGAGGTAAATCCAGAATAAATCCATGGGCTTGGGCCGCTTGAGCCGCTTCCTCTACTTCTTTTTGAGTAGCATCGGGGCGACCTAGCTTAATGTTGTTGAAAACGGTATCTTGCAACAAAAAGGTATCTTGAAAAACAAAAGAAACCCAGGACATTAGCGTCTCCGAGGTCATCTGACGAATATCCACGCCTCCAATTTCAATAGCTCCCTCATCAACATCCCAGAATCGAGGGAGCAGACGAGCCAGGGTGGTCTTACCAGCCCCCGATGGTCCGACTAAAGCGGTCAAACTACCCGCTGGCAACTGAAGCGATATGTTTTGCAATGCAGGAGCCCCATCGCCATAGGCAAACGTGACATTACGGAAGGAGATCGATGAGTCTGTAGGCTGCTGCGGCTGCATGGGTTGAGGCAACGTCGGCTCCGCTAACACAGCACCAATCCGCAACGCTCCGGCATTGGCCTGATTAATCAGGTAAGAAAGGGTAAAAATAGGTTTAAAGGCACCACACAATCGAGGAGCTAACAATAGAAAAACTAAAAATCTCGGTATTGTTAAACTCCCATGGGAGACCAACCATGTTCCCACCGTAGATACCAATACTAGGGTAGGTAATGGTTCAAATAAGAGAGATCCTAAACGAGCAGAAAACTGAGTCTTATTGTTCCAATCTCGCAGGCTCTGGGTAAAGGCATCGAGAGCTGTTTGAAATCGTGCAAATGAACTACTACCATCGTCAAAGGTACGCACCACTTGCATGCCCTGAACAAATTCAATAATTACACTATTAATAGACTCATTGGCTTGATCATAGGCATCTCGCTGATCTTTATAGTCTCGCAACGCTAGTTGAATAAAGATTAGTCCTACGGGTAACACCATTAAGGTTGCCAACCCTAATCGCCAATCAGCAATTAGCATGGCTATCAAAGAGACTATCGGAATGGTGTACGCCTGACCGATCAATGGAGTACTGTCAGCCACAAAGGCATGAAGAGATTTAACGTCGTCTTGCACCAGCTTTTTGATCGCGCCTGAACCAGTGGCAATAACATATCCCAGGGGAACTTTGGCCAAATGTTCAGCAAGTGCGGTACGTAAAATCACCTCAAGGTTAAAGGCCCCAATGTGGGAAACTCTAAATGCAAAGCTGCGAGATGTAAAAGCTATAAGCACTAAGACTACGGCCACTGCAACCCAACGCCAAATTACCTCTGGCACCGGTGCTACAGATAGCAGTTCCGCAGTGATAAAGGGAATAGTCAATAATGAGGCAAGACTGCTACAAGAGCTCAGGGCAGAGAGTGCGATCGCAACAACAATTCGCCCCTTAACCGGAGCCATGGTGCTCCAAATCCCAGTTGGTGGCTGAGTAAAGTGTGACTTAGTCATGGGCTTTTTCATAATGCGGCCATCGTAGCTAATATCAAGCAATACAACATTCTTGAAACGGATTTTTTTATATTGAAAACGGATTTTTTCCCTTGTCTTTTATCCGTTGCTTCACCGTATTTTTAAACGGACTATTGTGCCAATGTTAGCGTTCGACGCATCAGAAGAATCGTTAAAAAGGCCACCGCTACACCTACTCCGAAAACTCCTTGATAACCGATTGCTGAAGCAACTACACCACTCATACCAGCCGCCATAAAGCTACCCAGATAAACAATGGATGTTTGAGCCGTATAGTCTGTTCCTGGAGCTGCCAATTGACTTTTATCCATCATGACAGTGGATGACACCGTAAAAGTAGCACCACTAGCAAAACCAGTTACTATGGTGACAAAATGGAGAACTAATTGATGACTAATACCCGATGCAGGCAACAGGTATGTCAAAATAGCAATCATTTGTACTCCCCCAAAAAAGATTAGAGAGCGCTTTCGCCCCATGGGCACCACGAGCAATCCTGATATCACAGCGCCTGCAATGCTAGCGCCATTGCCAACTACTCCCAAGAGCCAACCGATATCAGCCAATGACAACCCAATATCCACCAAAAGGGGGCGAAACATGCTATCCGCCATGGTGCCACCAATAAGATATAACGTGAGTAGCATCAGCCAACGCCACACCCCAGGACGACGATAAAAATTGGCCAGATCCATCCAAATAGGTGCTTTATGAGCTACCTTTGAAGAATGTTCCCGATATTGCAATATCGGGAAAAGTGCAACTACTATAATCAATGCCAGGGCAAGCAGACTATTTCGCCAGCCCCACTGATTGAGTAAAACCAGCATGGCACCGCCCCCCAACATCGCCCCCAAATAATTACCTGTCATTTGGATGCCGTTGCCCCAGCCTCTCTCGGTTGGAGTTAGTAGCCTCACTGCCAAAGCATCTGTGGCAATATCTTGGCTAGCAGCTAATGTGGCCATAAGCATCAGTAACCCAAACAACAACATAAAATTGGTTTGGAAGCTTACAAATGCACAGAGGGCAGCCACACCCGCTAACAGTAATTGAAACGTAACAATCCAAAAACGGTAATGTCCCCAGCGGGTATGGCCATAGCGATCAATTAAGGGAGACCAAAACACCTTCAGCAACAAAGGCAGCGCTAGCAGATAAACCAGCCCAATGAACTCCAAAGACACCCCCTGTTGGCGCATAAAAACAGGCAGCGCCTGGACAAAAAACATCAGCGGAATGTACTGCGAAATATACAGACTGCTCAAGAGGAGTAATTTACGGCCCCGTCTGTGACTGTTCATTTAGAAATTAGACTTGAACTGAACACCATAGGTTGCTGGAGCACCAAAGGAACCTGCCCGTTGCCCACCGATATCAAAGCCTTGAATAATATATCGAGTATCAAAAAGATTATTGGCAAAAAGATACACCCCATACTGATCAAATTCATATCCCAGACGAGCATTTATCAATGCATAGGCATCTTGTTTCAAAGTATTAGCCTCATCAAAAAATGTCTTGCCAACACCCTGCAATTCTAACCGGCCAAACAATCCAAACGGTGCTCGATACTGAGCTGCTACATTGTAGGTCAACTCGGGGGCATAGGGTAGGCTGTTGCCATCAAAATCAACCCCCGTATTGGCGTCAGTGAAGTTGGTAAATTCAGCATCAACCAAACCTAATCCCGCTAGCAAATCCAAACCTTCAAGGGGCGTTGCCCTTATATCAAATTCCAAACCCGTGATACTAACATCGGCATTGTTTACACTATCAGTAAATAAGGTGATTGGATTAAATGTAGCCACCTGATAATTGTCGACGGGATTATGAAAAAGAGAGAGATTGACCCCTAGACGATCATCAAACCAAGTAGTTTTAGCCCCCACTTCAAAGTTCCAGGAGCGCTCAGCATCAAACACTAGAGAAGCCTCACTGCCATCTGCAAAAACATTGACACCAGCCGGACGGTAGCCCCGTGAAATGCTGCCATACAGGGTAGCCTCTGGACTCAACCGGTAGTCAATAGCAAAGCGTGGTAAAAGTGCATCAGAACTTTGATCGACATCTTCAAATGTAGCCAAGGGAGTGTCAGGAAAACCTGGAACACGAAATACCTGGTCAAAGCGTGAAAGCTCACTGTCGGTATTCTCGTACCTCAGACCGACAGTGAGACTCAACGGATCAATCGGCCGATAGCTAACTTGGCCAAATGTCGCCCAAGTTGTATCGCGAGAATCTGCGGTATTAATACTGCTAGATCCCGGAATGGTCATTGGCCCCAAAACCGCTGCCGCATCATCCCCAAAAATCGACTTAAAGCCATTATTGTCAAACTCTCTAGACTCAAAGTAACCGCCTACAATCCACTGCAGCTGCTCCGCTGCTTCTGGAGATTGCAAGCGTAATTCTTGAGTCCATACGGTTGAATCCAACTTGCTGGTAGATCGCAGTACATCCGCCACTGTTAGATCAACTTCCCCCAGAGCGTCCTGTTCCGAGAAGCGACGGGTGGTAATCGAAGTCACTCGGAAATCTGGCTGGAGATAGGCAACCTTCAAAGATTGACTATTAGTATTGAGATCGCTGAAGCCATTAAAGTCCTGTTCTATGTCAAAGGGATCATCATCCAACAATACTAACGGATAGGCACCATCTTGATAATCTTCCAAGGATGCATTAATGGAAATGTCCCATGCGTCCGTTGGTGTCCACCGTAACTGTGCCCGACCTGTCCCCCCTGATTTCTCATCAAACTCCTCATCTAAAAAGCTGTTGTCATAAAAGCCATCACGCCGTTCAAAGCTACCGGACAGTCGATAAAACAGCTCATCTTCAATAATCGGGCCGCTTACCCCAGCTTGAAGGCCCAGGTTTTCTTCGCTACCGTAGCCGAGGGCACCATTGAACGACAATTCATTCGTCGGTTTGCGAGTGATAATATTGACTACCCCAGCCTGACTACTGCGGCCATAGAGGGTGTTTTGCGGCCCCCGCAAAACTTCCACTTGTTGAAGATCAGGCAGATCAAGGTCAAGGAAACTGCCATAGTCATAGGGCACATCATCAACATAGAAGGCCACCGGATCCCGAGAGCCAAAGTTTTGGTTAGATAGACCACGCATACTGTAAAACGTAAAACTACGGCTGCCAGTGGCCGAAAAAGAGGAAAAGTTTGGGGTATTGCCAGCAATTCCATCAAGGGTGGTAATGTCTCCATCTTCCAGTTCATCTTCAGTGAGCACGGTTAGACTAATGGGAACATCCTGAACAACTTCAGACGTTTTCTCCGCTGTGACCACAATGCGCAGAGTATTTTCCTCAGCCAAGTTATCCGTCGCTGCTTGTACAACGCTAAACAACAGTCCTGTTTCCTCTACAGTGATATCTGCAAATGGAGCTTCACTGACCCCCGAAATAACTACCCGCACCTGACTGTCGGGTTGATTGCTAACACTGACCAAGGCAATGTCATCCGTCAGATCCACTGCTTGAAACTGTTCACCATCCGCCAAAACTAAAACTGCATTTGGAATATCTGCAATCAAATCATTGCCAACAACAGAGGGGGAAACTGGTAACAGTTGCCCTGTCGAGGCTCGTAAAAACAAATCGACACCCGAGTCGGTAGGAACCAGCCGAACATCTGTAATCTGAGTTAAAGTCTCAACTTGAACCGGCACCTCAATATCAGACCTGGGCGACTGAGATAACCAATCTTCGTTAGCTTCTACCGCAGCATCTACTAGACTCACTGTGGAAGACTCTTCATCTAGCCTTGCCGTTAATCCCACGGATTCAGCATGGGCCGTTGAACAAATAAAAATCCATGATAGACCAGCTAAACATAAGCTCTTTAGCAGATACAGTTGTCTCACGTTATTTCCTCACAACACAATAGGGGCAAAAGTATGAAACAGAAAATGAAAATTATTCTCAATACTATGCTGATGTGATGGTAGGACATGCCAATGGCTATGTCCTCTTCAAGGTGGATTTTTTTCTATTGCAAGCGGATCGCACTCTAACTTAAGAACGGAGTTTGTAGCATCTAGGGGACATTCCGAATTTTTTCTTAAATGCAGCACTAAAAGATGTCGCACTGGTATAGCCGACCGCTTGAGCCACTTCTGTCACCGTTGAATAACTTGCCTCCAGCAACGTTCTTGCTCGCTCCATCCTGTGATGATACAAACAGCCAAATGCGGTAGTACCAAACACCTGACGAAATCCTCGCTTTAACTTATAATCATTGAGTCCAACCTGCTGTGCTAGCTCAATCAAAGACGGAGGGTTTACCAAATTACTCAGCAGTACTTCCTTAGCGTAATGAATTCGATCAACTTCATCCGACTTTAAGGGAGACTGGAGCTGAGTTGAACTATCTGCCGAACGATTTAAAGGCAGTTGCAGAGCAATGAGTTCAAGCGCCCGACCTTCTAGATACAACCGGCGTGTTACTCCTTGGTAAGGACAATTTAAAGTCTGTTCTGCTGCTTGAAATGCAGCTTGAGACATGGTTTGGATTCTTGATAGAGGAGTTGCCCTTTGCCCCTGCAAAATAGTTTGCAAGTCCCCAGAAATTTGATCAGTCTGATCAGCCACTAGGGCTTTTAATGTAGAGATTCCAGCAATAACTTCAACATGAATGATGGGTTGACGTGGCTGATATTCAATCCACTGCCCGCAGCGTGCAGCAAAACTCACTCTATTTTGTCTCGGAGTGAGATGATACCCATCTTTAAGGGGTGAAAAATCGCCTCTAACATACCCTGACAGAGATGACTTAAACCCAATTACCTCTCGGTAAAACTGATTTGAGACCTCTACAGTAAAAGGCTCGGGAAACTCAAGATACTCTATCGATATTTCTAAACCCGGCCGCAGCCTAATTTGTCGCCAATACCCCTTACCGACTCGAGGTGATAGCTCTAACACTGCATCAGTGGAATCTAGCTGCACACACGAACCAATCTTCTGCCCCCATTCTGCAAATAAATTATCAACGTTTTTAGCAGAAAAGCTCACTTGCATGCATAAGGCCTCCAGCTAGATTATTTTGCCTGCCAAAATGGCAACCCCATAACAGCGTTGCCATTTTTAATCCGTCTATAGAATCCTACAATTATTTTTTATTATTGACAATTAATTTCAATAATAAAAATTCTAGACCATAAGAGCTATAACCTTTATACATCAAGGTTTTGAGCGAATGTACATATGTATTAATTGAAAGTATGGTTATTTAATGAACTAATAGGATAGTCATTTAATAAACTAATAAATTGAGATTTTTTCATCATTCCAAAAGGAAAACCTTTTGGTTTTTCAAAACTCACCCTAAAGATACATTCACTCTCTAGGGTGCCTATGAAAGGACTGCAATAGTCGGATTCTCATGTACTGAACCTGTGTAAGAGGGTTCTGCCAATGCGTCCGACCCACTGAAAGGATCGCAACGAAGTCAGTGAAAAATGAGAACAACCGTACTTTTTAAAAAATAGGTGTTGAAAATCACACAGGAGTGTGCTAACAATTAGGTGTAAGTCATTTTTCTGAGAATCTTTCGCAATAACTGCTATCAATCAGTAGGTATTGATGCAGTTTCTCCATCTTCAGATGACTGCAATGTTTTCAGGACTTACTCAAAAGCTTTCCAGTTTTAGAGAGTTTATTGCTCTAAGGTTGAAAAGGTTTGAGGATAGAAAGAATATCGGACAACAGAGTGCTGGCGCAGTATAGTTACGCTATACTGTCACCTCACCATTTTTGGGTGATCTAGAAGTATAACACTCTTTACAAGTTATACATCCTGGCTTTGAAAGTTAACTATTTCGCCCAACCAAATAAGTTTAAGGTTGTCAACCAGCATCTTTAATGTGCTGTAGGCCGTTTCTTATTCAAGGTTGTTTGTAATACGGTTCAGGAGGAATAAATAGTACGTCCTTCAGCTGATTGATTTTTTAGTGCTAGAGTATCTGCTTAATAATTATGTTGACAGATATTCGAATGGTGAAGTGTTGTTGATATATGGTGTGTCGGTAAGTCGAAGCAACTAGTCAATTTTTAAGATGTGTTTAATTAGATGAGTACTCAGCAGACAATCAATTCTCTCATGGAGATTCTGGGTGAATTGGGCATTCCTCCAGATAAGATGAAGCCAAGTTCCCTTATTTATAAGGATCTACAGTTAGATTCAACGGAAGTTGTTGAGTTTTCTCTAGCATTGAAACGCCATTTCGGTGTTGGGGTTAAGTTGGAGACTCGTCAAGATAAGACGTTGGAGGAAGTTAGCACCTTGGTCGATTTAGCAAAGGCTCAAGATGCAGGCTAAATAGTTTTTTGCATCCTTTAGAGGATAAAAGATGTGCAATCACAATGCCTTAAGGAGAAACCTTTTTGTTTCTTAGCTCACCATCCATGCTTTGAAGTTAAGGGGCTTGGTATTGACTTAGTCTCTCCAACTAGGATCGCCAGATTGATTGAGCGTTATGCTGATAGCAGTCTTGGCCTTCTATTTACATTGAACGAGCTGCAGTATTGTCGCTTGGCCAGCGATCCTAATTGGGCTTATGCAGTCTGTTTTGGTGCTAAAGAAGCTATCGGTAAAGCCCTAGCCACCGGCCTTGCCGAGATTGATTGGAATGAAATTGAGACAAATCCTAACGGGCAACAACTGACAGTTTGTTTGCGCGGACAAGCCAGAGTTCGCGCTCAGAAACTCAATATACAGCGTTGGTTCCTGAACTGGTGGCATTTAGAAGCTTACGTTTTAGTTCATGCGGTGGCCATTGGAATAGTTAAATCAGGGGAATAGTTTTCTATGATAGGTACCTACCAAAAATTACCTGATACTTTTAATCTTGCTGCTTACTTGCTTGAAAACAATTTCAATCGAGATTGTCGTGACAAGGCTGCCTTTTATAGCAAGTCTGCAGTTTATACCTATGCACAGGTTAGTAGTCTGGTAAAACGTAGCGCGCAAGTATTGTCCGAGCTAGGCATAGAGCAAGAAAACCGAGTGGCCATTCTACTCGAGAATAGAGTTGAGTGGATATTTTTCTTTTTGGGTGCCATTTGGTTGGGAGCCATACCAGTTCCGATCAATCCTGCTTGCTCTTTGGAGGATGTGGACTATATCCTTCAAGATTCTCGAAGTAGGGTTCTCTTAACAACTCAGGCATGGCAAGAAAGGATCAGTATTACCTCATTAGGTTATTTGCGTCATGTTTTACTTGTGGATGGGGAAGATCCATTTCTATCCATAGTTGAACAAAGGCAGGAATCAACAGCTCACGCATTGACATCTCCTGATGAGGCAGCCTTCTGGCTTTACACATCGGGTAGTACGGGGCGTCCTAAGGGTGTGATCCATGCCCATCAAAATTTTCTTTTTTGCGCCCAGCATTATGGCCAAGAAACGATTGGGTTAACCCAAGATGATATTATCTATTCCGTAGCCAGTATGGCTTTTGCCTATGGTTTAGGCAATAGTCTGTATTTACCTATGACAGTAGGTGCTGGCTCAATTTTGTCTGATGCTAGCAATGCCTTTGACATTGTTGATGATGTTCAATATTTTCGACCAACGGTTTTCTTCGGAATACCAAGCGTATATGCCAATATATTAGAGATAGAGGAAATCTCTAACTTTAATGTGTCGTCGTTGCGTCTGTGTATATCGGCGGCAGAGCAGCTTCCTAAAAGCATTTGGCAGAAGTGGCTTGATGCTCACCATCTAGAGATTTGCGAGGGAATTGGTACCACTGAATTGCTCTATATATTTCTCTCTAATCAGCTAGGTAAATCAAAGCCAGGCAGTTCTGGACAACCTTTGCCGGGATACGAGGTGCAAGTTGTGGATGAAAATGGATTACCTTGCTCCATTGGAGAAATTGGCGAGTTACAAGTGAGTGGTCCAAGTTTAATGTTGGGGTATTGGAATCGATTACAGGAAACACGTAAGGCAATCAGCGGTTCTACGATGAGAACTGGAGATCGATATAGGCGTGATCGTGACGGATTTTTCTGGTTTGTTGGGCGCAAAGATGAGCTATTTAAAGTAAATGGCCAATGGATTTCGCCATTGGAGATAGAAGATGTCTTACATCAGCATCCACAAATCCATGAGGTAGCTGTTACGTCCTCCGCTGAACAAGGTGAAAAATTGACTGAAGTTGTTGCCTATATTAGGCTCAAATCTCAACAATCATCTACCCTGGAGTTAGAAAGAACCATTTATCAGTTTGCTAAACAACGCTTACCACATTTTAAAACACCTAAGCGAATCTATTTTTTAGATAGCTTACCTCGTACATCCACAGGCAAAATCCATCGTCAACAGCTAAAAAATAAGTTAGCTAATGATGAAGCACTCGCCATTTCCCATTAACTTTTCTACTGAATGTCATTGACAGTAGGACAAGGTTTAAACCATTGACAAATGACGTGCAAATCTAATTAGGAGTTCTCCCATGGTATTAGAATTCAAACCCTCAACTAAGTATTATGAAACATTCATTCCCGGTACAAGAGAACCAACCGTTGTCTTAAATAACCTCCTTCAAGCGGGCATTTTTTCTAAATACGCCATGTATGTGGCAAACGATGAAACCCGTATTGCTGGTGGTGAATTGGCGAGGGTTTCGGTAAGTCAGCAGGAGGTTTCACTAAAAGGCTTAGATATATCCAAATCGGAACCCATTAGCGATCCCCTGAAACAAGTTGAGGATCTTCTGAATTCTTTAGCCCTTGAAAATTGGACAGCCTATGGTTATGTTGCCTTTGACATCACTCGTTTCTACTCTTCATATTCGAAGTCAATTAGTCAACCGCTTTGCCACTTCCTCATTCCTGAAACCGAATTGATTTTTACTAAGGAAGGAGTAAAAATCAAGACAACACAATCCCTAGAAAAAGTTAGAAATCAGCTGTTTGTTAATGCTGACCTACCCAACCTTGAGTCAGTATCACTCACCCTTGATAGTGGCGATCAAGAAACATATCAAAAGTCAGTCAGTGAAATGATTGATGCTATTCGAGGGGGGCATTTACATAAGGCGATTATTGCACGGTCGCGTGAATTTACTGGGAATTTAGATGTTTTAGGCACTTATATAGTGGGGGCCAAGGTTAATAATGCAGCTCGTTCTTACTGTCTGGATTTTGAGAATATACAGGCTGTTGGATTTAGCCCTGAAACACTGATAGAAGTGAACCAAGATGGTTTTGTGACAACTAATCCTTTAGCTGGAACCCGGCCACGTGGGAATACTCTTGAAGAAGATTTGAAATTTAGTGCTGAGTTGTTTACCGATGCTAAAGAGGTTAAAGAACATGCGTTGTCTGTTTGGTTAGCACAGGATGAAATTACGGCTATTTGCTTGCCAGGAACAATTCAGATTTTCAACTTTATGGAGGTTAAGCGATATCGCTGCGTACAACATCTGTCGTCCAGGGTCGGTGGTCAGCTGCAACCAGATAAGACATTCTGGGATGCTTTGAAGGTTTTATTTCCAGGTATTACGGTTTCTGGTATCAATAAGGGTAAAGCCCTGGAATGGATTGATCGCCTAGAGTCTCAACCTAGAGGTATCTATGCTGGTGGAATTGGCTGGGTGGATAGTTGTGGTAGAGCAGATTTAGCGATCGCAATTCGCTCTGCCTATCAATATGGAGACCGTATTTATTTAAATGCTGGTGCCGGAATTGTTGCTGAATCAGTTCCTGAGAAGGAATATACCGAGTCGGTCAACAAAATGAATACCATGCTCACCAATTTAGTACTCAAGCCTTAGATAACAGGTGCTACCAATGGAAATGCCGGAAATGATGATAGATATCGAACGGCAAATTTCTCAAAGTTTATCTGATGGTCACCCTAATTATTCTAATGTGGTGAGTCACGGCATTTATCTAGTAGACATTAGTCGTTTCCAACTACTGAGGGATCAGTTAGGTAAATCGCTAGAGCAGCATTGTTTCACAGAACAAGAGCAGCGTAATGCATTTGTAGGTACTCGCCGTTTACATTTTTTTGCAGGTCGTTTGGCCGGGAAAAATGCAGTCGTCAGAGCACTGGGTCGAGATAATGTTCCTGAAAATTCTTGGCAAAGCATTGATATTCAGAAACTGCCCAGTGGTCAGCCATTAGTGGTTCTTAAGGGCGAAGTTCAGAACGTTGCACGTCAGCTGAGGATTAAAACCTGGTTGTTAAGCATTAGTCACACATCGACTTATGCCATCGCAAGTGCGATCGCCCTTAGCTCAAAGTAAAAAAAGTTCAACACGAGTGACTATGCCATCTGCCATAACACCATGAACTCTTATCAACACAAAGAGCTTAATGTCATTATCTTCCCTATCTAGGCCATGGATTCTATCCATTTTTCAATGAGTTTGTTCAAAGACAACATAATTATGTGAGTGTAAAATTGTTCCATGACTGTCCATCAATCAGGAATTAGCTCACTGGCAGTGAGTTTTCCTAAGACTATTCGCACAAATGATTATTGGCGGCAAAAGTATCCTGAGCTGATTCCCCAGCCGCGTGATCGACGGGTGAGAAAATCTATTCAAGAGAATCCTGCGCTAGACAATTTGGATATTTGGTCTCGGGCTGTTTCTCCTTATTTATCGGATCCATTTCGAGGCAATGTTGAACGAAGAGTCATCGATGAGCATGAGTCTTCGCTGATGTTAGAGTGCGCGGCTGCAAAAGCTGCCTTAGACGCTAGCAATCTTGCATCAAATCAGATTGATCTGATTATTGTTAGTTCACTTTTCGCTGAAGGTGCAGGTGGGGGCAATGCAGTCGCTCTTGCCAATCAGTTAGGGCTCAGTATTCCTGCCTGGAATTTAGACTCAACCTGTTCCGGAGCTTTAATCGCTCTACAGAATGCCTGTGCTTTAGTTCAGACGGGGGAATATGCCAAGGTATTAGTTGTCGCTTCTCACCTTGGCTCCCATGCTGTCGAACCATCGGATACGCTGGCTTGGTCCATGGGTGATGGTGCGGGGGCTTTTGTGGTTGAGGCTTTAAAGCCAGGTCAGGGGTTACTCGGTAGTAAAGTCGTTAATACGACATCTACCTGCGGTGCCTATATCCATGAATTGGTGATTGATCAGGCCGGTAACCCACGCTATCTCACCCGTACAGGTGAGAATATGAGTATGTTAGCGGCAACAGCTGTCGATTTTGTCCGCGACTGCTGCACAGAAGCGATTAAAGCAGCAGGAGTCACCCTAGAGCAGATTGACTATTTTGCGTTTAATACTCCCACACCATGGTACAGCCAGGTGTGTGCCCGAGCCTTGGGCATCAATTCAGAACGTGTGATTAATCTTTATCCACGCTATGCCAATATCGGACCTGTTTATCCCATCGCCAATCTTTATCATGGGGTCCTGGACGGTAAAATTTGCGAAAATGATTTGGTCTTAGTTTATAGTAATGGAGCTGGTGCAACAGCTGCTGCTATGGTCATTCGCTGGGGGTGTACTGGTCTAGGCCCGTCTCCTGCTCCTCCTATGCAAGTTGTTGTAGAGCAAGAGAAACCTGAGCACCTTCAGCAGTGTGCCCCTCAGCCAGTTTCTCTAATTAGTGGCAAGAAAGAAGCTCAAGTCCATCCTTATCGGGAGAAAATTCTAGCTGCTGAATCAAAGGCTCAAAGACCTCTCTTGGAAACTTACCTGTTAGAAATCCTCAGGGAATTGTTGCAGCATCCTGATCTTCACCTCGAATCGGATGAATCTCTTCGATATTTAGTTGACTCTTTAATGGCTTTAGAAATCAAGCGAAGAATTGAGTTTGATCTGGGCATTCAAGTTCCCATAGCCAAGTTATTCCAGGACGACAAGATTTCCCTATTAGCGGGATTTATATTGAATCAATTGATTGTTAATAATTTAACTACTCAGAGTTCTAGTTCTGATGCTGAAGAAGATTTACAAGAAATTATTCTTTGACATTCAATACTTCAAACAGGGAGCAATCAGGGGGAGAAGCGATGGATTTACAGCAAATGTTACTGGAGCTTTCCGAATTAGGTGTAAAGCTATGGATAGACAAAAATAATAAGTCACAACTACATATTCGTGCACCGCAAGGAGTACTCACCCCAGAATTGAAAAAAAGTATAAGGCGGCAGAAGTCGGAGATTCTTAACGTATTGGGTAACGCTACTCTCGATACCGTTACCCATGCATTACCCTCTGTGAATCCTGCCCCTCAGGACCGTCATCAGCCTTTTCCTTTAACAGATTTACAACATGCTTTTTGGATTGGCCGTAGTGGTCTGTTAGAACTTGGTGGTGTCTCTAACCATGGTTATTACGAAATTGACGGTGACAATCTAGATATCGTCAGGCTTAATCAAGCACTGAATCAGGTGATTCGCAGACATGATATGTTACGAGCCGTCGTCATGTCGGATGGCCAACAGAAAATCTTAGAGGACGTACCTGCTTATCAGATTAAGGTAATTGACTTAAGGTCACAACCGATGGACCAAGTTGATGCTCACGTTAAAACCACCCGAGATCAGCTTTCCCATCAAGTGTTGCCAGCTGATCAATGGCCCCTATTTGATTTTCGGGCAACCTTACTACCAGAACAGCGAGTTCGATTACATGTTAGTTATGATTTACTGATCTTTGATGCATGGAGTTTATTTCTCCTCTTTGACGAGTGGTTTAAGCTTTATGAAAATCCTGAGCTAGCCCTGCCTGCATTGGAATTATCCTATAGAGATTTTGTCTTAGGTGAGCAAAAAATATCACAAACCAACTTGTACGAACGCTCTCGTCATTATTGGCTCTCACGGCTAGATAATTTTCCTGGGCCACCGGATTTACCCCTCACTCAAAACCCTAAGGACCTAAAGCAATATCGATGCCAGCGTTATGAAAGTCGATTAGAGTCCCAAGCGTGGCAACAGTTGCAAAGGCTGGCAAAACAAGCTGGTTTAACGGCAACAGGCATATTGTTGGCTAGTTTTGCTGAAGTCTTGGGGCGATGGAGTAAAAAGCTACAGTTTGTGATTAATGTTGCTTCTTTTAATCGTTTACCGTTGCACTCGCAAATTAGTGAGATTCTAGGGAACTTTACCTCAGTTACGCTGTTGGCTGTTGATAATGCCCAAGGTAAATCTTTTCGTGAACGTGCACAGTCTATTCAACAACAGCTATGGCAGGATCTAGAACATGGCTATTTTAATGGGGTGCGGGTCACTCGAGAGCTAAACCAGAGGGAGCATACTACCCCCAAAGCCATGCCTATTGTGTTCACTAGCACGTTAGGCATGGAAGCATTGGGCCAAAAAATGGCTACGTTTAACCACTTTGGTCAGCTGGTTTATGGGAGTGCCCAGGCATCTCAAGCTTGGATGGATATTCAAGTTTGGGATGAACAAGGGACTTTAACGTTTAACTGGGATGTGGTTGAGGAGCTTTTCCCTGTAAATCTAGTTGGTGATATGTTTGAGGCTTATTGTGCCTTGCTAGAGCAACTAGCTACTGACACAACTGTTTGGGGTAAGGCGAGTCTACAGATTCTGCCGCAGCCGCAGTTGGCGCAACGAGATAAACTCAATGGCAGAGCTATTGGTGATGCTTCCATTGCTAAAGCAAGTATTACTACGTCAGAATGGTTACATACCTTATTTATTAAGCAAGTCCGTCAGCAAGCTCAACACTGTGCGGTCATTGACCAAACCTGTACCCTAACCTATCAACAACTCTATAGTCTTGCCCATGAGGTCGGTCATCGTCTCAGAGTGATTGGGGTTAGCCCTAATCAGCTAGTGGCCGTAGCCATGGAAAAAGGATGGGAACAAATTGTTGCTGTTCTAGGTATTTTGATGGCTGGTGCAGCCTATGTACCGATTGATCCTGGCTGGCCTGATCAGCGTCGAGCCTATCTTTTGGACAATAGTGGAGCACAGATTGTTCTGACTCAGTCCTGGCTCAATGAAACAATCTCTTGGCCCACAGGGGTTCATATTATCAACCTTAATAGGTTGAATCGTGAAGACTGTTATGGGCAGTCACTGCCACCGCTTGAACCGGTACAGACAATTGATGATCTGGCCTATCTCATCTATACGTCAGGCTCTACGGGCACGCCCAAGGGGGTCAAAATTAGCCACCGTGGTGCAGTTAATACGATTTTAGATATTAATAGGCGGTTTTCAGTGGGGACGTGCGATCGCATTCTAGCCCTATCATCCCTCAGCTTTGACCTGTCGGTTTACGACATCTTTGGCACGTTGGCCGCAGGGGGAACCATTATTCTGCCTCAGGCCTCACAACTTAAGGAGCCAGACCACTGGATAGATTTAATTAGCCAACACCAGATCACCCTTTGGAATTCTGTGCCAGCCCTGATGCAAATGCTGGTTGATGCTACAAGCAACCACACGGCTATACTCAGCTCCCTACGTTTGGTATTGTTAAGTGGAGACTGGATTCCCCTCACCTTACCACCTCACATTCAAACCCTCGTGTCTGATGTCCAGGTTATTAGCTTAGGCGGAGCAACGGAAGCCTCTATTTGGTCTCTTTTCTACCCCATTCATACTGTAGAGCCAACCTGGAAAAGTATTCCCTATGGTCGTCCTCTAACAAATCAGAGTTTCCACGTACTCAATCAGCGATTAGAACCTTGTCCCACATGGGTACCAGGCGATCTCTACATTGGCGGTGTGGGTCTTGCCCAAGGATACTGGCAAGATGAATCTAAGACTAATGCTAGTTTTATCACCCATCCAGACAGTGGCGAACGACTTTATCGCACAGGTGATTTAGGTCGTTATCTACCCGATGGCGATATCGAATTTTTAGGCCGGGAAGACTTTCAAGTAAAACTAGGGGGTTATCGCATCGAGCTGGGAGAAATCGAGGCAGTTTTAGGGCAATATCGGGCTGTCAATCGAGCTTTAGTCAGCGTAGTCGGCAAACACCTCAATGAAAAGCGGTTAGTCGCCCATATCGTTCCACATGGGAGCATTACGGTGGATGAACTCAAACAGTTCGTAAGGGCTCATCTACCTGACTACATGATCCCATCAGTGTTTGTGATTGTTGAAGCATTACCCTTGTCAGCTAACGGTAAAATAGATCGTCAGGCACTCTCATTACCTAACGACATGGTGTCGGGGTTAACAGTTGACTATATTGCCCCTCAAAATGAACTTGAAAAAACAATTTGTGAGATCTGGAAAGACACCTTAAATATAGATAAGGTGGGAGTAGACCACAATTTTTTTGAGGTTGGTGGTAACTCACTGCTGATTACCACGGTTTTCAATAGACTGAAAGAACGCTTAGTCAATGAGGTAGAATTAATATCACTATCTGATTTGTTCAAGTATCCCACTATTCATAGGCTAGCTGACTATCTATCGGCCCATCATCGCCCAGCGTCAATCTCTCCAACCAGCAAACCGTTAGACAAGCAACAAGTAGCGGTTAGTCTCAGTGAAGGTAAACAGAGACTTAAGCAACAGCTACAACGCGCTAAAGCTATTAAGGTCAGGACAAACAAAGTTCGCAAGAATCGATAAGGGTAACTTGAGATCAATAGTCTTAACAATCGTGCTTTAAAGCACATATTTTGATTCTTCTTCAACCCTCCACACGTCCCAAAGTGTAATAACTACAATCCGTATTATTCCATCTACCCCCATAAAAAATGCCATGGCAGTTGAACAAAATGGTTTAGAGGTCGCCGTCATCGGTTTGGCTGGTCGCTTTCCTGGTAGTCGTAACATTGAGGCTTTTTGGCAAAATTTGGTGGCAGGACGAGAATTTATCTCGATTTTTCCAGAAGACTCTTCAGCCGACTCAGTCAAGGCGGCGGCCATATTGGAGGATATCGATCTCTTTGACGCCTCTTTCTTTGGTATCAATCCTAGGGATGCTGAAATCATGGATCCCCAGCATCGCCTCTTTTTAGAATGTGCCTGGGAAGCGTTGGAAAATGCGGGCTACGATCCTGAACAGGAAATGACCACCATTGGTGTCTATGCGGGCGTTGGTAGAAGCACCTATCTGTTGTATAACCTGTTGCCGAACCATTTGCATCAAACGATGGGATATTTTCCCATCCTACTGGCCTCTGATAAAGACTACGCGCCTACACGTGTTTCCTACAAGTTAAATCTCAACGGTCCCAGCATAAGTGTTGGTACAGCCTGCTCCAGTTCACTGATAGCTGTAAATTTGGCCTATCAGAGCCTGCTCAGCGGAGAATGTGATATGGCCCTGGCAGCTGGGGTTTCCATCAAAGCACCACAAAATGCCATGACCCTATGTCCGGAGGGAGTTTCTCCTGATGGACATTGTTGGGCCTTTGATGCCCGTGCCAACGGTCCCGTTGGAGGTAATGGGGTGGGAATTGTTGTCCTCAAACGGTTGTCAGAAGCGTTGGCCGATGGAGATTATATCTACGCTGTGCTCAAGGGCATGTCTGCCAACAATGATGGAGCTGTCAAGGTGAGCTACACCGCTCCCAGCGAACTGGCTCAGTCGCGAGTTATTCAGTCTGCTCAACTAATGGCAGAAGTAGAGCCAGAAACTGTTACCTATGTGGAAACCCATGGCACTGGCACAAAGTTGGGGGATCCCATTGAAATTGCAGCGCTTACCCATGCATTTGCCACTGAAAAAAAGGGATATTGTGCCTTGGGTTCAGTTAAAACCAATATTGGTCATTTGGATGCTGCCGCAGGAATCACAGGGTTAATTAAAGCTGTGCTCTGTTTAGATCGGCAATGTATCCCTCCGAATGTTAATTTTGAGACACCTTCTCCCCAAATTGATTTTGACAATAGCCCTTTCTTTGTTAATACAACGTTATCGGAATGGAAAACCAATGGCACTCCTCGCCGTGCAGGGGTAAGTTCGTTTGGCTTTGGTGGAACCAATGCCCATGTGGTTTTGGAAGAGGCTCCTCAGAGTGCTTTGGTAGATCGGGAACAGTCGACTGGGGATGATAGTCCCTGGCAGTTACTACTTCTATCGGCTAAAACAGAGGCCGCTTTAGAGCAAAGTACAACAAATTTAATTCAGTATCTACAGCAGCATTCCCAGGTTGATCTAGCAGATGTTGCCTACACATTACAACGGGGTCGCCAGAACTTTTCCCATAAGAGAGCAGTGATAGCCCGGTCGGTCGAAGCTGCGATCGCAGCCTTACAGGATCCAAAACGCATCTTAACTACGGAACAAGCCATTCAAAAACGCCCGATTGCCTTCATGTTTACAGGCTTGGGCAGTCACTATGAAGACATGGCTAAAGAGCTGTATCACATTGAGCCTATCTTTGCCCAACAGGTCGACAACTGCTGCCAAATTTTAGAACCTCTCTTAGGGATAGATTTAAGAGAGATTATTTTTCCACCCCAAAGCGCTGAGTCCACAGATACATCTGCTGTCATCTCCGACGCTGCCGCTCAAGCGCCTAAACTTGATTTGCGTCAGATGCTGGGTCGCGATCGCCAGGCTGATGGCAAAGATACCAGTGTACTCAACCAAACTCACTTAACCCAACCTGCTATTTTTGTCATTGAATATGCCCTGGCAAAACTGTGGCAATCTTGGGAGATACACCCCAGCGCCATGGTGGGCTATAGCATTGGTGAGTATGTTGCTGCCACCCTTGCCGGCGTCTTATCTCTGGAAGAGGCCCTGACACTCGTAGCTAAACGGGCCGAGATGATTGCCCAACTGCCCCCCGGAGCCATGTTAGCAGTGCCGCTTTCAGCAGAAGCTGTACAGCCTCTACTGAATGAGAGACTATCCCTCTCGGCGGTGAATGGTGCAACTCAATGTGTAGTTGCCGGAGAACCAGACGCCATCGATCAACTACAAACGCAGTTAATTGAACAAGGACTGGCCTGTCGACGGTTACAGTCTTCCCATGCGTTCCATTCCCATATGATGGAAGCTATTGTGCCAGCATTTAGGACATTGGTTGCGGGGTTTAACCTGCAGCCCCCTAATATTCCCTACGTCTCTAACCTCACTGGAACCTGGATCACGCCAGACCAGGTTACAAATCCGGACTATTGGATACAGCATCTCTGCCAACCAGTGCGGTTTGCCGATCAAGTACAGGCACTATGGCAAGAGCAACAGCCAATTCTTTTGGAAATTGGGGCTGGACAAACCCTCAGTAGCCTCGCATTACAGTGTCTAGACCAAGTCACCACCACTGAAAAAATCGCCCTTGCCTCGCTGCGTAATGCCTATGAATCCCAATCAGATACGGCCTTTATTCTGAATACGGTGGCTCAACTCTGGCTAGCAGGCGTTGATATTGATTGGTCAGCTTTCTCAGCCCAGCACAAGCGCTACCGCATTCCCCTACCCACCTATCCATTTCAGCGTCAGCACTATTGGGTCGATGCTCCAGATGAGTCATCTATACAGTCACGATTAACTACGCCAGAATTTTGGTCATCGCTTGTATCCATGGCACAGAGCAAGGCGTTAGATGGTGTCCAAACGTTAGATAGCCATACTCATGCAAATTACAGACAGGCCCTTGATCGTCTCTGCACCGCCTATATGAATCAAGCCTGCAGGCAGCTAGGGGCATTTCAACAACCTACGCAAACTTACACCTTAGAGGCACTGTTCGAACAAACCAGGGTTATTCCCCGCTATCAGGAACTGTTAGCACGGTGGTTAGATGTGTTGGTTGCTCAGGGCTGTTTACAACGGGATGAATCGGGTCAATTTAGCCAATTAGAGCCTTTGGCACCTGAAACAATTAGTCATCGCTTAGCCGACGTTAAAGCCAAGTCTGCTGATGTAATCTCGTCAGAATGGATCGACGATATTTATCACATTTATGGCATGAATCTGCCAGTTATTCTTACGGGAGAACGACAGCCCCTAGAATTTCACTTCTCCATGCGGCTACAGGAAGCAGGGTATACCGTACCAGAGTACCCCTCAATGCCCTATTACGAGCCGATTCTAGTTTCTATCATCCAAACCATTGTGGATGCTCTACCGGCTAATAACAAACTGAGAATTTTAGAGCTAGGGGCGGGTACCGGTAGCGCTACCGAAAAGGTGTTGCCACTGTTGCCAGCCTCCCAAACTGACTATATGTTTACCGATGTTGGCAGCTTTTTCTTGAGTATTGCACAACAGAAATTTAGTCAGTATTCCTTTATTAATTACGGAGTCTTAGATGTTGAAAAAGCACCCCAGGAGCAAGGATATGCAGCCAATAGTTTTGATCTTTTGATTGCATTTAACGTCCTTCATGTTGCCCAGGATATAGATGCTACGGTGAAGTATGCGCGTTCATTACTGGCTCCTGGCGGTATACTCCTGTTGTGGGAAATTACAGAAGCTCGCTTAGAAGCTGACATCATGGATGGCGTCTTGATGCAGCCGATTGCTGATGCAACGGGGCAGCGTAATATGGGCGATCCTTACTTATCTAAACAACAGTGGAAAGACATATTAACTGTCCATGGGTTTGATAACGTTGAGGCCTTTTCAGAGTTTCCTGCGTTTGGTGAGCATATTTTAGTTGCCCAAGCATCGGCCCTAGCAACACCCTCTGCTCCTCCAGCCTTTAGTCAGCTTAAAGAAATTCCAGCTGTCTCTTCAGGTAAACAGCCTGTCTCCGATCAGAAGCAGCCAGACATGTCAGACTGGTTCTATACCCCTTCCTGGCAGCGATCACCCCTACCATCCTGGACACCTCAGACCAGTGCAGGGTGCTGGTTGGTGTTTATGGATGATTGTGAGTTAGGAGAGCAAATTATCCAGCAGTTGACACCGGAAGAGCATGAGGTGGTTGTCGTTAAAATTGGAGAAGGGTTTGCCAGGGATATTGACCACGACAAGCAGCACACCTATAGCATTAATCCACAGCGACCTGGGGACTATCAAACCCTTTTCAATGAGCTGTTGGCACTGAATTTATTACCTCAAAAAATCATCCATTTATGGTTGGTCAATGCAGAAAATGAGCACAAAGTTGCTGAGACCTTAGGATTTTACAGTCTGTTATTTATAGCACAGGCCCTGGGAGAACATAATCTCAAAGACACTCTGGAAATAAATATTGTCTCCAATAATTTACAAGGTCTAACCGGAACAGAAGATATTTGCCCAGAAAAGGCCTTAGTTTTAGGGCCTTGTCAGGTTATTCCGACCGAGTATCCTCACATCCAGTGCCGTTGTATTGACCTTGTGCTACCGACTACAAAGGGTTATCAACAACAGCAGTTGGTGGATCGGTTACTGATGGAATTTAATCATCCCATCTCCTCTACGCAAATGATTGCGTATCGCGGTTGTCATCGCTGGGTGCAAACCTTTGAATCGATGCATTTGGGGACAGTCAACAAGAAACAATCCAGGTTAAAAAAGAAAGGCGTTTATCTGATTACGGGTGGACTAGGAGGTGTGGGGCTAACATTAGCAACCTATCTAGCCGAAAACTTCCAGGCCAAACTGGTTCTAACAGGACGCTCATCTTTGCCAGAGCGTGATAATTGGTCAGATTGGTTAGCCACCCACGGGCAGCAGGAAAGTGTCAGCCTAAAAATTCGCCAAATTCAGCATCTAGAAAGCCTGGGTGCAGAAGTCATGGCTGTGGGTGCTGATGTTACCAATCTAGCGCAAATGCAAAAGGTCATTGAGCAGGCCTGTACCCAGTTTGGTCAAATTCAGGGGGTAATTCACGCTGCTTTTGTGCGCGGAGGCGGGATTATACAACTCAAGACTCAAGATGTTGTTGCTGTTGATATGGCACCTAAGGTAAAAGGCATTAGGGTATTGGAGCAGCTACTTAAAGATAACGAATTAGATTTTTGGATACTCTGCTCATCTTTGAGAACGTTAAAGCCCGAAGCTGGTCTAGTTGATTACAGTGCTGAAAATTTCTTCTTCGATAGTTTTGCCCATTACGGTGCCTATCGGTACGGCTGGTTTATCAGAAGTATTGATTGGGATGTTTGGCAGGGGATTGGCACAGCTGTGACGGTTCAGCAAGAGTATGAGGCAACTGCTGAGAAAGCATTCAGAATTGGTATGACACCTGCAGAAGGCGTAGCGATTTTTGAGCGCATTTTATCAAGTAGTACAGAGCCTCAAGTTATTGTTTCAACTCAAGATTTTCTAGCGGATACGGGTGAACAAGAGCTTGTCCCTTTAACACCCACCAATATTGAAACACTCAAACCCAAATATCAAAGACCTGCTGGTCTTAAAAATGTTTATGTTGCACCCAGCAGTGATTTAGAAAAGAAACTGGCTCAGAAGTTTCAAGAATTACTAGGTTTTGGTCAAGTGGGTATTCACGATAGCTTTTTTGCTCTGGGGGGTGATTCTCTCACTGGTAATATTTTAATCAATCAATTGCGCGATATTTTTCAGATTGAGATACCAGTTCGCAGCCTGTTTGAGTGTCCTACTGTATCTGAATTAACTGTTTTGATTGAAAATATACTCATTCAGGAATTAGAAGCTTTAGATGAGCAAGAAGCCGAGCAACTTGCTGCCAAAGAAGATTGAGCTGCTCTAAACGAAAATCACAGTTCATGGAATAATTTCTCATTTATATCTGCATCACTACTTTTTGTCTGCACTTAGTTCTGGAATGACAGTCATGGAAATTAAATCAGTTGGTGTTATTGGTGCTGGTACAATGGGCATTGGTCTGGCCCAAAGCCTGGCTCAAACAGGTCACCAGGTTACGTTACTTGATATTTCTGATCGGATTTTAAAGCGAGCCGAGCTTGAGATACGAAAAAATCTCCGACTACAGAGCTTTTTCTCAGAGTCTACTCGTCAATCTGATACTAAGTTGAGTACATCAGATGTTTTAAATCAGGTTCACTTTTCTACAGATTATCAGCAGCTAGAAAGGGTTGAATTTGTTGTCGAAAATGCGACTGAGAAATGGGATATCAAGCAATCTATTTATCACAAAATAGATTCTATTTGTCCTCCCGAGGCTATTTTTGCTGCCAATACATCAGCTATTTCCATCACTCGATTTGGTTCAGTCACTCAGCGACCAGAGAGAGTTATTGGCATGCATTTCATGAATCCTGTCCCGATTAAACCTATGGTAGAGGTTATTCGAGGTTATCATACCGCCGAAACAACTATCCAAAGTGCCCAGACACTGCTGCATCAGATGGGAAAAGACTCAATTGTGGTCAATGATGCGCCTGGATTTGTAACCAATCGAGTCATGATGTTGACCATCAACGAAGCCATTTTTATCTTGCAGGATCAAGTTGCTACTGTTTCAGAAATTGATCGCTTATTTAAGGGATGTTTTGGCCATAAGATGGGACCATTAGAGACAGCAGACCTCATTGGGCTAGATACGATTCTCTATTCCATTGAGGTTTTGTATGAGAGCTTTAATGATGATAAATATCGCCCCTGTCCATTGCTAAAAAAAATGGTGGATGCTGGATTACATGGTTGTAAAAGTAATCGAGGGTTCTACACCTATGTGAAAGGTCAAAAGATGAGTTGACTGATTATTCAGCAAGATATTGGGTTTTTCAGTTAAGTATTCAGACTGTTGTTATTGAGCTAAGTTAGAAAAATGAAGGAAATAAAAGAAAAGCTCTATGGATTTCTCTCGGAGCACTTTCAGGACTATCAATTACAGGAAGATGAAGACATTTTTGCAACTGGTTTTATTAACTCCATGTTTGCAATGCAGCTAGTTCTCTTTATTGAGAAAGAGTTTCAATTAACTGTCAAAGATGAGGAACTTGATTTTGAGAATTTCAGAACAGTCAACGCGATGATCCAGTTGATTGAGCGTAAAACTAGTCTCCCAGTAGGTCATTAAGATTTTGATGCGTTTTCTATAGGTGGTCTACATGTCTTTAAGAGAAAAAAATGTTGCCAAGAAGTCTCAATTGTCTCTGGCTAAACAGCAACTCCTTGAGAGACGGTTGCGAGGGGAAAGTGGCTCTTCTGAGCAAAGATTCCCTATCATCGTGCCCGGTTTAGAGCAGCGCTATCATCCCTTTCCACTTACAGACATTCAGCAAGCCTATTGGATAGGTCGTCAGGGTGGACTGGAGTTAGGCAATATCTCAACCCATGGCTACTTTGAAATTGAAACGGATGGGATTACGCCAGCCCAGCTCAATGAAGCATGGCAGCAGTTAATTCAACGTCACGAAATGTTGCGTATGATCATCCGTCAGGATGGACAACAGCAAATTCTCTCGGAGGTTCCCGACTACCAAATTCAGGTAACTGATTTACGGGGAGCAAGTGCTTCAGCACTTGCTCTGAAATCAGAGAGCATTCGCCAGCAGATGTCCCATCAGATTTTTCCGCTGGAACAATGGCCTCTGTTTGAAATTCAAGCTATTTATCTCAACCCTGATCAGGTTAGATTTTGCTTTAGCCTTGATGTTCTCATCGGTGATGCTTGGAGTTGTGAGTTGCTCTTGGCTGAATTGGCAGATTTAGTTAGAGTTCCTGGACGTTCGCTACCACCTCTGACGTTGTCTTTCCGAGATTATGTGCTAGCTGAGCTGGAATTTCATAGGTTTCCGCTTTATCAACGTTCAAAAGATTATTGGAAAAAGCGTCTAACAACGTTACCCCCAGCCCCAGAACTTCCCCTACAGAAAAGTCTTTCATCCGTTGATTCGCCTCACTTTATGCGACGTGAAAAGCAGATGGATGCAACAACCTGGCGACGTCTGAAGCAACGGGCTCATCATGCAAACTTAACGCCTTCTGGCATTTTACTGGCAGCGTTTGCAGAAATTTTGACTCTTTGGAGTAAAAACCCTAAGTTTACTCTTAATCTAACCCTTTATAACCGCTTACCTTTACATCCTGATGTTGATAAAATCGTAGGAGATTTTACTTCAGTCACGTTACTATCGGTAGATAATACGTCATCGGCATCGTTTGAAACCCGTGCCAAACGGATTCAAGAACAGTTTTGGGATGACTTAGATCACAGTTACTATAGTGGAGTCAAGGTTATACGGGAG
This sequence comes from Leptothoe sp. EHU-05/26/07-4, assembly GCF_043421015.1. Classification (NCBI taxonomy): domain Bacteria; kingdom Bacillati; phylum Cyanobacteriota; class Cyanophyceae; order Nodosilineales; family Cymatolegaceae; genus Leptothoe; species Leptothoe sp. EHU-05/26/07-4. The sequence continues at coordinate 306,066 of NZ_JAXSQV010000002.1, read as the reverse complement.
TTAGCCAGAATTCAAAACCGCCCGGCTGAAGCCTTAACCCCTGTTATTTTTACCAGTACGCTGACCAACGAAAGTTTAAGTCGAGAACAGTCTGTAGTTAGCTCATCTGATAATTTACCTGACAACCTCAATACCTATGTAGATACAACCTACAATCGAGATATGCTTAAGGGCATGGGTAAGATGACTTATATGATCACCCAAACGCCCCAGGTTTATCTTGATCATCAAGTTTTTTTCAATCCATCTGGAGAACTGTTTCTTAATTGGGACTGTGTTGAAGAGTTATTCCCTGAGGGTGTTTTAGATGATATGTTTGCCGCTTATGGCAACCTCTTAGAGAGATTAGCAACGGAGGAAGCGGTTTGGCAGGCGACAAGTCCTGGGCTTTTACCCAAAACTCAAGTAGATCAAATTGCTGCGATTAATCAAACCGAGAGCTCTCTGGGGGAAGATAGGGGTCGATGTCTACATGGTTTGTTTTTTGAGCGGGTGGCTAACCAGCCCGACCAGCCTGCGGTGATTGCTAGCGATCGCACCTTGACCTATCAAGAACTTAGCAATTGCGCCCAACAGCTCGGTCAACAACTCCGCCGCTTAGGAGCACAGCCAAACCATCTGGTAGCGGTAGTCATGGCAAAAGGGTGGGAACAAATTGTCGCGGTATTGGGAATTTTAACCTCTGGAGCGGCCTATGTACCCATTGATCCAAATTTACCCCAAGAACGCCGCTGGCATCTCCTGGAACAAGGTAACATTGATCTGGTGCTGACCCAGACTGAGTGGGAGCAGACTCTTCAATGGCCAACAAGGACCACTCGTATTTGTGTCGATACCCTGAAGTATGAACGCCCAGAGGCCCCCCTGGAATTTGTCCAGCGCCCTGAAGATATTGCTTACGTCATTTACACGTCTGGGTCCACAGGATTACCTAAAGGTGTAACCATTGACCATCAAGGTGTGGTGAATACTGTTTTAGACATTAATCAGCGGTTTGGAGTGAGTCAACGCGATCGCACGTTCGCCCTATCATCCCTCAGTTTTGACCTATCCGTCTACGATATCTTTGGTACGTTGGCTGCGGGTGGCACACTGGTGTTACCTAAGGCCGAGGCCAATCGCGACCCAGCCCACTGGCTCGAGCTGATAATCCAGCATCAGGTCACCCTTTGGAATTCGGTACCTGCATTGATGCAGATGTTAATCGAATATGCAGCTGCCGCATCAACACCGATTCAGGCAGTCCTACGATTGGTCTTACTCAGTGGCGATTGGCTACCTCTGAAATTACCAGAACAGATTAGAACAACCTTTACAGAGGCCCAGGTCATTAGTTTAGGGGGCGCTACAGAAGCCTCCATCTGGTCCATTCTTTATCCTATTAACCAAGTTTCCCCTGAGTGGAAAAGTGTTCCCTATGGATACCCCATGGCCAATCAGCGCATGTATGTGCTCGATCACGCTCTAAACACCTGTCCTCTTTTTGTTCCAGGACAGCTCTACATTGGCGGTGTCGGGTTAGCCAAGGGGTACTGGCATAATCCCACCAAAACCGACGCTAGTTTTATCCACCATCCCCAAACGGGAGAGCGGCTTTACTGCACTGGTGACATCGGTCGCTATCTGCCAGATGGGGTGATTGAGTTTTTAGGAAGGGAAGACTTCCAAGTCAAGATCAACGGTCATCGCATCGAACTGGGAGAAATTGAAGCCACCCTAGTCCAACATCCAGCTATTGACGCTGCCGTTGTCACAGCTATAGAGGAGCGACCAGGAGTAAAGCGGCTTGTGGCTTATCCCGTAACGGCTCAGTCAGCAAAGACAGAATCCCAGCTGACTCCAGAGCTACGAAAGCTCCTAGCTGAAAAACTGCCAGCATACATGGTGCCATCAACCTTTATCTTTTTAGATAGCTTACCCCTAACGGCCAATGGTAAAGTTGACCGACGCCAATTACCTCAGCCTGATCTAAGTGAATCACCTTTAAAGCAAGCATATGTTGCCCCCACCGATGAGATTGAAAAACAACTCAGCGATATCATCCAAACCATATTGAAGATTCCCCAAGTTGGTATTTACGATAACTTTTTTGATCTGGGTGGAAACTCCGTTCACTTGGTTCAAACCCATATCAAGATACGGGAAATTCTTAACCAAGACATTCCTTTGATAGAAATGTTTCGGTATCCCACTGTCCAAGCATTATCTCAATACTTCTGCCGTCCATCCAACAATAACAACGTTGGCCATCGGCAACTCACCAGAGCTAAACATCGTAAACAGTTACAACAGCGTCGTCAGACAAAACGTAGACGCTAATATCAGCCATCTGCTTCAGCCAACCTGCTTCAGCTTTCAGAGTCAGCATCTCAGATAAATAGTCAGAGAATCTTATGGTAGACCTTAACATCGAGCCAGACAATCTTAATACGGCTAATGCCATCGCTATCATTGGCATGGCAGGACATTTTCCAGGTGCAAATAGTCTCGAACAGTTTTGGCAAAACTTGGTGGATGGAGTGGAATCCATCACCTTCTTTGACAAACAGGATTCGGCAGAAATGCACATCGATCCGGGGGTTTTAGAACACCCAGACTATGTCGGAGCTGAACCGCTGTTAGAGGGACTTGATCAGTTTGATGCCTCATTTTTTAGTTTTAATCCCAAACAGGCAGAAGTGCTCTGTCCAGAAGTCCGCCTGATGTTGGAATGTGCTTGGGAAGCCTTGGAAAACGCAGGTTATGCCGGTGGCGATGGTCCAGGGTCAGTGGGTGTTTTTGCAGGCAGTAATGTCAGTAATTATCTCGCAGCGGTTAACCACAGTAAGATAATTCCAATGACCCTGAGTGGGTTGGAAACCTATTTAGGCAATGACCTAAATTACTTAGCCACCCAAATTTCTTACCACTTGAACCTCAAGGGACCCAGCTTGATGGTTCAGTCTGCCTGCTCCACTGCGCTGGTGGCCATTCATGTGGCCAACCAAAGTTTACTTAACGGTGAATGTGATATGGCCCTAGCCGGGGCCGTGAATTTAATGTTGCCCCAAGGAAGAGGCTACGTATACCAGGAGGGAGGGATTTTCTCGTCGGATGGACATTGCAAAGCCTTTGGAGCAGACTCCCAAGGAACTTTGCCTGGCAGTGGATTGGGTCTGGTTGTGCTGAAACGGTTAGAAGATGCTTTAGCGGATGGAGATACCATCCGAGCCGTGATTCGAGGCTCAGCCATTAACAACGATGGTGCCGTAAAGGTCGGTTACACGGCTCCCAGTATCGATGGCCAGGCTGCCGTCGTTGCCGAAGCGTTGGAGATGGCTGAGGTTGCCCCTGAAACGATTACCTACATTGAGGCCCACGGTACTGGAACGACGCTTGGAGATCCGATTGAAATTCAATCCTTAAGCGATGTGTTTCGGGCCAGCACTCAGAAAAAAGGGTTTTGTAGCATCGGCTCTGTCAAAAGTAATCTTGGCCATCTAGGGGTGGCAGCTGGTATGCCCAGTGTTATTAAAACAGTGTTAGCACTGGAAAATCAGGTAATTCCCCCCAGTCTTCACTGCCAACAAACCAATCCTAAAATAGATTTTGCCAACAGTCCTTTTTATGTTGCTCATCAGTTAACCCCCTGGACCAGGAATGGCACGCCCCGGCGAGCGGGAGTGAGTTCCCTGGGGGTGGGCGGCACCAATGTGCATTTGGTGATTGAAGAAGCACCGTCCCAAGTCCATAGCAAGACGATGGCCGATAGTGTTACTAACAGCGTCGCTGACCGACCTTATCAGACATTAGCACTATCGGCTAAAACCGAAACTGCACTGGAACAAGCAACCCTCAATTTAGCCAATTATTTAGCGGCGAATCCTCAACTCAACCTCACCGATGTAGCCCATACTCTACAGGTGGGCCGTCGTGGATTTAAGCACCGTCGCTGGCTAACCTGCCAGAGTTTGGATGAGGCTGTTGCGGCTTTGAGGAATCCGACAGCGCCCCCAGTTCTCACCGGAAGCAGAAAACTTCAGTCTCCTGGGGTCGTCTTTATGTTTTCTGGGCAAGGCGCTCAGTATATCAACATGGCTCGGGATCTTTACGAGTCTGAGGCTCAATTCAGAGAATCGATTGATCACTGTTCAACTCTCTTAAAGCCCCACCTCAACGTAGACTTACGATCCATTCTTTATCCTGAACCTGACTGTCGAGAAACCGCTAAAGCACAACTACAGCAAACGGCGATAGCGCAACCGGCTCTGTTTGTCGTTGAATATGCCCTGGCCCAACTCTGGATGACTTGGGGGATTCAGCCCAAGGCCATGGTGGGTCACAGCATTGGTGAATATGTTGCGGCTACCCTGGCAGAAGTCTTTACCCTTGAGGAAGCCCTAGCACTTGTAGTGGCGCGGGGGCAGTTAATGCAACAACAACCCAATGGCAGCATGTTATCCGTGCCATTGAGTGCTGAAGAGAGTGCAGTGTTTATGACCGATGAGAGTCTGGTCATTGCGGTTGTGAATGGCGTCAATACCTGTGTTGTTTCAGGGTCTACAGAGGCGATTGATGCATTGGCACAAACCTTGGAAACTCAGGGAATTCAGAGTCGTCGGTTACATACCTCCCATGGGTTCCACTCACCCATGATGGCTGGCATAGTTGAACCATTTTTAGAGCATCTCCAAAAGGTCACATTCCATGCACCTCAGATTCCTTATTTATCAAATGTAACGGGAACTTGGATCACTGAGGCTGAAGCCACGGACCCTCAGTATTGGGCAAACCATGTTAGACAAACAGTACAGTTTGGAGAGAATCTGCAACACCTTTGTCAGAATCCCCATCAGATTCTATTGGAAGTGGGCCCCGGTCGTACATTAAGTAAATTAGCGAAGCAGCATCCTGAAAAACAAGCAGGACAATTAGTCCTAACAACCGTGCGCCACCCTCAGGAAAATTATCACGATGTTTCCTTTTTATTGCAAACCTTAGGTAAACTCTGGCTTTCCGGTGTGGAGATTGACTGGGCCAGCTTTTATGCTGACCAACAGCGTTACCGGGTACCATTGCCTACATATCCTTTTGAACGCAAACGATATTGGTTGACTGACAGCACAAATAATGCGGCTACGTTGAGTGCTACTAAGCTCCGTTCCCCTACTACAGAGGAGCTATGGCAGCCATTGACCGCAGCGATGGTAGATCAGGCAAACCAGGGCATCTCTCAATTTGATCGGGAGGTTTATGTTGAGAATCTTCCCTCTATGGAGCAGGTATGTCTCTCCTATTTGAATCTTGCATTTCAATCCTTGGGGTTTTGGCAAGATACGGCTCGGACATACTCATTTGACGAGCTGGTTGCTGAGGGTCAAATTGCCCCCCGTTATCAACAATTATTTTGCCGCTGGCTGGATGTTCTAGTTGAGCGAGGACACCTTCAACAGGTTGATGGGCAATATTGTCAGTTTATGCCAGAGGCTAAAAATAGCCTAGGTGATATTTTAGATACCTTTAAAGCCCGGTGGATTAAATTTCCCCAGATGGTCGACTTAGCTCAACAATGTGGCAACAATCTATCAGCGATCATCACTGGGCAAAAAGATCCCCTTGAAATTTTTAATTCCCTAGTCTATCAGCAAGGCAAGGCATCCAATCCAGAAATGCCTCTGTTTGCCTACTACAGTGCAGTTATGCGGGCAAGTTTAGAACAAATTGTTACTCAATTATCTGATAACCCCCAGTTAAGAGTTTTGGAAGTGGGTGGAGGACAGGGGCTAGCAACCACCGATTTGTTGCCCATTTTGCCACCTGAGCGTAGCCAGTATACCTTCACGGATATTGGTCAATGGTTTTTAAACCAGGCAAAGAAGAAGTTTAATGACTATCCGTTTGTTAACTATAAACTGCTGAACATTGAAACGGCTCCTGAATCCCAGGGATATGAGCGCCATAGCTTTGATGTTATCATTGCGGCCAATGTTCTCCATGTGGCAAAGAATCTGGAAAACACCCTGGATTATATACATTCTCTGTTAGCACCAGGGGGAATTTTGCTGCTTTGGGAAATCACGACTCCGCTGTTGTTCTTTGATATTACCTCTGGTTTGCTGATGAATCCCTTGGAGGACAATCAGCGTAGTCGCGGCAATCCGTTTTTAAGCAGTCAACAGTGGCAGGAAACGCTAACCAACCATGGTTTTGCTCAGGTGAGTGCCCAGCCTGAGTCCGATGCTCTAGGGCAGCATATCATTGTGGCTAGGACTGAACTAACAGAAGGGGGGTCACAACCGGCTGCGTTTACTGTGGTCAACAGACCTGAAACAACTGCGACTGTCACACCGGTAACTAGGGGCCAGGTGACGGATAAAAAGCCCCATGTTTCTGATTGGTTCTATGGTCCATCCTGGTCGCGATTGCATCTCCTTCCTCCCCCAAGTCCAGCTGACCAAAAGCCTTCTGAACGCTGGTTAATTTTCAAGGATGATAGGGGCATTAGCGACCAAATTATCTCCCAACTCAATCAGCGAGGCGATGAAATCATTCTCGTCCAGCCAGGAAATACATTTCAGGTTGAAGTCACCCAAGACAGTCATTGCATTATTCTCAATCCCCGCTCTCAGGCAGACTACCAGTCTCTGTTCCAGATGCTGGAACAGGCCCAGTTAATGCCCACCAAAGTACTACACAGCTGGCAGTTGACCCCTCCTACCCCGCTTGATTGGCCCAGGACTGAGCAAGCCCAATATCTGGGTTTCTACAGTTTATTATTTATGGCCCAGGCCCTCCCAAAAGAAACACTTTCCAAGTCATTCCCAATCTCGGTGCTTTCCCATGGTCTCCATGAAGTAATTGGCACTGAGGTAGTCCTCCCTGAAAAAACAACCGTCCTGGGACCGATCAAGACGATTCCCCAAGAAGTCCCCAATGTCTATTGTCGCAGTATTGACTTATCAGAATCTGAGGTCAATGCTCACGCCAACGATTCACTAATTTCAAATTTGATTGCTGAGCTGGATAGTCCAATTCTTGATCCCATTGTGGCCTATCGCCATGGACACAGATGGGTTGAAGCACATACACCCTTATCTTTAGAATCATCCACTGAAGAGCAGACATTCCCCTTAACATCCCAGGGAGTTTATTTAATTGTGGGGGGTTTAGGTAGTTTAGGGTTAGTCATTGCCGAGTACTTAGCTGAAACTGTCCAAGCCAAGCTTGTGTTAACCGGACGATCGCAGTTCCCAGCACGGGAACAGTGGGCCGAATGGCTAAAAAATCATAGTGAACAAGAACCGACATCTCGTAAGATTTTGCAATTGCAAAACCTTGAGACATTAGGGTCCGAGATTCTGGTGGCCCAGGCGGATGTCGCTGATCTGGAAGCCATGGCTGCCGCCGTCAATAGCGCTGAAACTCGTTTTGGCAAACTGAACGGGGTGATTCATGCCGCGGCCACCGACCCCCTAGAGATCTATCGCCCTGTTGCTGAGGCCACTGAAACAGACTGTCAACAGCAGTTTCGTGTTAAAGTTCAAGGGGTACTAGTCCTTGACACTGTTCTACAGAACAAACCCCTAGATTTTTGTCTCTTAATTTCTTCATTGGCATCACTGTTTGGTGGAGTTGGCCTCACGGCATATTCAGCAGCCAATATATTTTTAGATCACTTTGTCCAACAGAATCGCCAAACACACTTTCCCTGGCTCAGCGTTAACTGGGATGGGAGAGTGCCGAGCCAGTCAACTAGTGGCACGGTGAGCGGTGAACTCACGGTTACCCCAGCGGAAGATATTAAAATCCTTAAAACTGTTTTGGCTAGCCCAGGACTCAAGCGGGCTGTGATTTCTACCAGAAGTCTACAGCCTAGACTTGATCACTGGATGCGTAAGCAAGCTTTGTTAAAAGACTTACCGGACACTTCTCTATCGACCTCGGTAGCATCGAGTCAGAACACCCAGCTGTATTCTAGACCCGACTTGGAAGCCGTTTACCGAGAACCAAGTACTGAGACTGAGAAAAAACTGGTGCCAATTTGGCAAAATGTCATGGGTGTTACGCGAGTAGGCATTGACGATAATTTCTTTGAATTGGGGGGAGATTCCCTCGTAGGTATTCAAGTCATTTCCCAGATTCGACAAACATTTCAAATTGATCTGCCCATGACCATCTTATTCGAGGCCCTGACTGTAGCAGGGATTGCAGAATATCTGGATACGACCTATCGAAATACTCCCGCCTCAGCAACAGACCTCAGTAATGATAGTAATGCTCGGGAGGACATTGAGCTATGAAATCTGCCCCACAGTCTGCCCCACAGTCTGCGATACAGCCTACGACACAGTCAATTGCTAAATTTTTAGATGATCTGAGAACGCAGGATATTCAACTCTATGTTCAGGATGGCCGCTTGCGGTGTAATGCACCCAAAGGTAGTCTGACGGACTCATTGCGACAGTCTATTACCGAACGAAAAGCAGAAATTATCGAATTTATACAGCAACCAGGTGATGAAGACTCAGGCGATCAGCCGAACTTAAATGAGATTTATCAACCCCTACCGCAAATTGTTACCAACGCAGCGGAGCGCTATCAATCCTTTCCATTAACAGAAATCCAACAGGCCTATTTGATTGGCCGGGACGATAGCTTTGATCTCAGTAATGTGTCTACCCATGTTTATGCTGAGATTGATGTGGTGGATTTAGACCTGAAGAAATTTGAGCAAGCCTGGCAATATCTGATCCAAAAGCATGAAATGATGCGGGCGGTGATGAATGCAGATGGCTATCAGCAAATTTTAGAACAGGTCCCTGATTACCAGATAGACACGCTGGACTTACGTACGGCAGCATCAGAGGTGGCGCATGAACAGTTGATGGCATTACGGGAGTGCCTTTCGCATCAGTTACTTCCCACTGACACATGGCCCTTATTTGAGGTGAGAGCAGCGCTTTTAGACACTACCAAAACCCGGTTGTTTATCAGCATTGACTTGTTAATTGCCGATGCTTGGAGTTTGGAGCTGATTATACGAGAACTGGTGGACTATCTCCATAACCCCCAGCCCTCTCAAGCAGCAATGGAGTTGTCTTTCCGAGATTATGTTTTAGCAGAGATTGCCTTAAAAACATCAGCTGTGTATCAGCGATCGCAAACCTACTGGCAAAATCGGGTTGCCACCCTGCCCCCATCACCAGAATTACCGTTGGGAACCAATTTGGGATCTATCAAGCAGCCCAAATTTGTCCATCGCACCCGGAGAATTTCTCCAGAACAGTGGAAACAACTTCGACAAAGAGGATTCCAAGCAAACCTAACCCCTTCTGCCATTATCCTTGCCGCCTTTAGCGAAGTCTTATCAGCCTGGAGTAAACAACCGCGATTTACCCTTAATATTACCCTGTTCCGACGACTTCCCCTACATCAAGATATTAACCGTTTGGTAGGGGACTTTACCTCACTAGATTTATTGGCCATTGATAATTCAAGTCTGGCCGCTTTTGTCACCCGCGCTAAGGCCATTCAGAAACAACTTTGGCAAGATCTGGATCATCGCTATGTGAGCGGCATGAAGGTTTTACGGGATATTGCCCATGCCCAACAGCGGTACTCCGGTGCCCTGATGCCGGTTGTTTACACCAGTACCCTCACCAACGATAGTCTAAATCGTGATCGCTTTGCCAACAGCTCCAACACCGAAAGTGCCTCAATTTATGAACTTGGAGAGGTTGTTTACAGTCTTAGCCAAACACCTCAAATTTATCTGGATCACCAGGTGCTTGAGGAACAAGGAGCCCTGATTCTTAATTGGGATGCAGTTGACGAAGTCTTCCCTCCCGGATTGTTAGACGATATGTTTCAGGCCTATGGTGATTTTGTCGAGGCGCTTGCCACCGAGGAAAGCTTATGGCAAGCTGATCCGCGTCAGCTGATGCAACGGCTGTTTCCACCCCAGCAGGCTGCTCAAATTGCCATGGTCAACGCCACTGAGCAACCGTTGTTAAGCTCTCAAATAGACGGTCCTCAAACAAGCAGTCCTCAAACAGACAATCTCCAGTCTTTCCTCCATGGTTTAGTCCTTAGGCGTTTACAGACATCAGCCACAGATATTGCTGTGGTTGCAGGAGACATTACCCTGACCTATGGGGAGTTAGGAAAGCGTGCCTACAGTCTGGGAATACAGCTGCGTCACCTAGAGGTTCTTCCTAATCAGCTAGTGGCTGTGGTGATGAAAAAAGGGTGGGAACAAGTGGTTGCCGTCCTCGCTGTTCTGGTTTCTGGTGCAGCCTATGTGCCCATTGATCCCAATTGGCCCCAGGTAAGACGTCAGCAGATCTTAAAACAAGGGGCAGTCAACATTGTTCTCACTCAACCAGAGTTAGATTCACAATTAGATTGGCCAGATGATGTGCAACGAATTGTTATTAGTCGAGATGAGGTCAATCAAACTGAAGAGCACCTGTCTGGTAGTGATGCTGAAATTAGTCAATTCCAGCCCGTTCAAACTCCCAACGATCTTGCCTATGTGATCTACACGTCTGGCTCTACAGGTATCCCTAAAGGGGTTGCCATTGAGCATCGTGCTGTTGTTAACACAATTCTCGATATTAATCAGCGGTTTCAAATTAGTTCTAAGGACCGAACTCTGGCCATTTCTTCCCTCAGCTTTGATCTGTCGGTCTACGACATTTTTGGTACCTTAGCAGCGGGAGGCACATTGGTGGTGCCTGATGCTGCCGACAGCAAAGAACCGACCCACTGGGCAACATTAATCAAGCAGCATCAGATCACTTTGTGGAACTCCGTACCCGCCTTGATGCAAATGCTGGTGGAATACAGTGAATTTCATCCAGAAGTCACCTTAAATTCCCTACGCCTTGTACTACTCAGCGGAGATTGGATTCCCTTAAAGTTACCGGATCAGATTAAGGCCCTCAGCCCTGCGGCAGAGGTGGTAAGTTTAGGCGGTGCCACTGAGGTTTCCATCTGGTCCATTCTCCAGGTCATTAATCAGGTGGATCCTAATGGGAAAAGTATTCCCTATGGGAAACCTATGGCGAACCAACAGTTTCATATCTTGAATGAACATTTGGCTCCATGTCCCGTGTGGGTACCCGGTAATTTATACATTGGTGGGGTAGGGTTGGCCAGGGAATATTGGCGCAATTCAGAAAAAACAAGTCAAAGCTTTATCCACCATCCGGTTACAGGTGAACGGCTTTACCATACTGGAGATTTAGGATATTACCTTCCCGATGGTGCCATCATGTTTTTGGGACGGGCGGATTCCCAGGTTAAAGTACAGGGCTACCGAATTGAGTTGGGAGAAATCGAAACAGCTTTAGAACAGCTCACCGCTGTCAAGCAAGGGGTTGTCTTACTCAAGGGAGATGCTCAAGAAACTAAACGACTAGTGGCCTATGTTGTTTTAGAACAGCCAACACTGACGCCAGACCACTTAAAGCAACAGCTACTAGAGCTACTGCCAGATTATATGGTGCCGTCAACCTTCGTCTTTTTGGAAACCTTACCTCTGACAGCTAATGGCAAGGTTGATCGAAACCATCTGCCCGAACCTCAACAGACTTCTGTGGCATCGAGCCAACTCTCAACATCTAAAGATGTTGCTGATGCAGCTCTTACTCAACAAATTGCCCAACTGATAGCTAATGTGCTCAATGTTGATACTATCGAACCTAATGCTAATTTGCTAGATCTGGGTGCTAATTCCATCGATATTGCTAGAATTGCTAATCTCATGGAGGAGCAGTTCCAATATCGGTTACAGATTAAGGATCTATATAGTCTCTCCACCGTAGGGGCGTTGGCCAAAAACTATGACGATCGGTTAGTTAGGGAAACAACGCCGCAGTCTGCACCTCAATCAGTCGACAATGGTGCTCTCGCAGGCAATTTTAAGATGATCTTTGATCCAGAAGAGCGTCAACAGTTTAAGCATCTACGGCGTGGACTGCGACAAGACTCTTGGGAGAGTGTAAAGCTAGTGGCCCCAGCATTAGATGATACGCTCAAACAAACCTATCTCAGCCGCTACAGTTGTAGAACCTTTAGTTCAGACCCACTACCGTTTGAACGATTCAGCCTTTTTTTGAGTAATTGGCAACAGTTATTAGTTAATGGTCAGCCTAAGTTGCGCTATGGGTCTGCCGGTGGGCTTTATCCTGTCCAGGCCTACCTTTACATTAAACCCGAGCGCATCTCTGGTCTGAAAGCAGGTACCTACTATTATCATCCCCTGGAGCACCAATTAAAGATCATTACGCCAGACGCCGAAATTGACCGAAGCTTGTATGCCTTCAACAATCAGAAGATATTTGATCAAAGTGCATTCTCTATCTTTTTGGTGGGCCAGTTAGCTGCGATTGCACCCATGTACGGCGAATTAAGTCGAGATTTTTGCCTGTTGGAAGCCGGATTGATGAGTCAGCAGCTGGAGCTAGCTGCGCCTGCCCATGAAATGGGCCTTTGTCAGATCGGCAGCTGTGATTTTGAAACGGTCCGACATTTGTTTGCTCTCGATGAACACCATATCTATTTGTATTGCCTGCTAGGGGGTGCTCTCAATCAGCAGGCAATGCCGACAGTGGATCTGAGTTCTGTAACTACCCATGATGCCTGGGAGGAAGGCACATTATAATGGCTAACCATAATCCTGATATTCCTAACCTGTTACAACGATTTTCCCAAATCGGCATAACATTGTGGTGTGACAATGGCCAACTACGGTTTCGGGGGCCTAAAGGTGCGTTGACACCTGACTTAAAAGCAGAGTTACAACAACATAAACAAGCTATCTTAGCTTTCTTCGGACAAGGCTCAGTTGACACGTCACCGTCCTCACCCTTAAATTTATCCAGTTTTTATCAGAAACCAACCCTGGCTAGCCTCAATCAGGTGATTGCCAATGCTTTAGAGAATAAAGGGACTGAGGGAAATGCGATCGCAACAGCTACCACCACTGAACAGCTACTTCAGGAGGCCATGGCACAGCTGAAAGATATCCCTGATTCCATTCACTTTGTTCCTGCTCAAAAAGAGCCGATGGCCATTTTCTTAACTGGAGCAACAGGATTCCTAGGTACCTACTTACTCAATGATCTCCTGGAACAAACCCAGGCCACCATCTATTGTTTAGTACGCGCACCCAACCTCAACACTGGGCAAGAACGCCTCCAAACCAAACTTAAGGCCTATGGACTTTGGCAAGAAACACAAGGGACCAGAATCATTCCTGTGCTTGGAGATCTGGCAGAACCCTTACTAGGTCTATCTTTAGATCAATTTCAACAGCTTGCATATGCTATCGATATTATTTATCACAATGGAGCCTTAGTTAATTTTGTTTATCCCTATATGGCTCTAAAAGCTACCAATGTTAACGGCACTCGCGAGATTCTAAAATTAGCCACTACCCATAAAATCAAACCTCTCCATTATGTTTCTAGCATTGGTGTATTTTTGTCTTCTCACTTAGCTACCGATCACGTCATATATGAGCAAGACTCCCTTGATCATGGAGGAACCCTCTATGGAGGATATAGCCAAAGCAAATGGGTGGCCGAAAAACTGGTGTCTTTGGCCAGTGAGCGGGGTTTACCCGTTTCTATTTATCGACCCGGTACTATTACAGGCCATAGCCAAACTGGAGTTTGTAGCACACAAGATTGGCTATCCCTGACGCTCAAAAGTGCTGTTCTCCTAAAAGCACTGCCAGCGATTGATACAGTTCTTGAAATGACCCCAGTGGACTATGTCAGTCAAGGTATTATTTACTTATCTAGGCAGCCCTCCTCTCTCCACCAATGTTTCCACTTAGTTAATCCTTATCCCTGCCATTGGCACCAGTTAACAGATTTCTTAAGCAACTTTGGCTATCAGATTCAGTTAGTTGCTTTTGAACAGTGGGCGCAACAGGTTGAAACCTACACTACCGAATCATCGAGTTCCATTGCCAATATACTCCCCATACTCCAAGCCCATGGCAGTAGTAGTAACCAGGTCAAATTTAACTCTGAAAATGCTGTGCATGCACTTGCTAAAGCTCAAATTAGCTGTCCCCCTGTGAGCTCCCAGCTATTACATCCGCAATTATCTTATTTTATTCACCATGACTTCTTACCAGCACCACCTGCAAGAATTTCAGTGAATTAAGCAGATCAACAATATCTAGTATTGCTGATGACTTTGTTTAGAATCCAATCTAAACAGCGAACTCCAAATATCACCGCATATTCATTTGCCATTTATCTTATTGAAACGGAAGGATAATCATGAAACTAGCTACGAAAGTTGAATCCTTTATCAAAGAGCATTCCATCAACGAGACCTATGCCAATAAAGTTAACCATTGTTATTACAAATATTGGGATAGTGTAGGGACCACTCAAATCCGATTTGTAGACAGCACTCCCTATACTCTTATTGATGAGAATGGCAAAGAGTATCTAGACCTTGTAGCAGGCTTTGCCTGCTTGAACTGGGGGCGGAAAAATCCAGAATTAATTACCGCTTTGGAAGATGCTATCAACACTCCAATTCCATCACTCACACAAATTAATGTGCCTACCCTGGCAGCAATTTTGGGTCATGAACTTTTAGAGTTAACTGACCCATCATTTGAACGCGTATTTTTTCTCAATTCGGGTACTGAGGCTGTTGAATATGCCATGAAGATGGCCATCGACTTCACCAGAAAAAAGCGTTTCGTCAGTTTTACAGGTGGATATCACGGACTAACGTTAGCGTCTTTGTCCATTAATGGTGTCTCTAACTACAGGAAGATTTTTGGCGTAGAAAAAGCTCACTTTCAACTAGAGCTAAATAATATAGATGCTCTCAACCAGGTGTTTAAGAATCACCATCGAGAAATCGCTGGAGTTATTGTTGAGCCCATCCAAGGAAGAACCGGCAGTATTGCTAGCGATGAATTTTTGAGAGAGGCTAAGCGTCTATGCCAGAAACACAACGCATTACTCATTTATGATGAGGTCCAAACAGGGTTGGGACGCACAGGAAAACGATTTGCCTATGAGTGGTCCCAAGTCACACCCGATATCATGACCTTAGCCAAAGGACTAAGTGGCGGCATGGTTCCCATTGGGGCTGTGGTTTATACCGCAGAGGTTTATAAGAAAGTGTTTGACAGCATGGAGAAAATCCTGGTATATTCCTCAACCTTCAAAGAGAATAATTTATCAATGGCAGCAGGTTTAGCATCCCTGGAAAACCTGAGAAATTATGATTTAGCCAATATTCAAGCCGCAGAAGCAAAATTTCGAGAACGGCTAGAACTCCAGAATACTCATCGCAACTACACCTTAGAAGTGGCGGGAAAGGGATTGATGTTATCAGTTTCAATCCAGCAGCAAAAGAAAAAAATTGCCCAAAAATTGTTTGATTGGATGGAAGGAGATTTCTTTTATGGCATCGCCTGCGGTAAGATGTTTCGCGAAAAACAGGTTCTATGTACCGTAGGTAATCGATTTGGTAAAAGTATCGCAATTAGACCAGCGTTGACAATCCCTCCTGACTTAATTGATCAGTTTTGTGACAGCTTATTTGAGATCTTTGATGAAATGGCGGGATACTCAAATGTCAAATTTCTGAAAACGACCTATGAAGACATTAGGAAGGTAGTTTAGACAAAGGATTTTGAGACACATCATCAGAAACTGAAGCCTAAGGAAGACTTGGTGTCTGATCTGGATAAGATGATTCCGTGGAATCAGTCTCACCCAATTTTAGAACAGGTATATGTCAAGCCTCACAAGAGTAATGCCGGTCGTCGTCCCATCAATATCATCGTGATGTTTAATCTGTTGATATTACAGCAGCTCTACAACTTGTGCATGCCACCTTAGTAGCCGTATCCAAGCAATGTAGCCGTCGAGAGGACAATCTCGATTTTTAAGAAGTTCAATCAATAGAGGTACCCACATGAGTATCAGTTTCGACTGGGATCTAGAACAACTTTCCTTTTATCGCTCCATCGTCACATTTGCTCAACAAGAGTTAAATGCAGACTTAATTGAAAACGATAGACGCAGTCACTTTAATCAAGCAGGCTGGCAAAAATGTGCAGATTTTGGCATTTTAGGATGGCCAATTTCCAAAGAATATGGTGGACAAGGTCTGGATCCATTAACCACCATATTAGGTTTGGAAGGTTTGGGCTATGGATGCAAAGACAATGGTCTAGTCTTTGCCATTAACAACCATCTCTGGAGTTGTGCTGTTTCAATTGCCAATTTTGGTACTGAAGCTCAAAAACAACAGTATTTGCCAGCCCTTTGCCAGGGCACATCGATGGGAGGACATGCCATCACCGAACCAAACTCAGGATCTGCTGCTTTTGAGATGCAAACTGAGGCTATCCCCCATGGGGATTACTACATTCTCAATGGCACCAAGACATTTATTAGCAATGCCCCTGTTGCCGACGTTTATATTACATTCGCCCGTACTAATTTAGAGGTAGGTGCTCAACAAGGAATTTCTGCCTTTATTATTCACAAAGATTTGCCTGGATTGACCATCGAAAAAGAGTGGGAAAAATCGGGATTGCGGACAGCACCCATGGGAGAACTCGTTTTCAAGGACTGTAAAGTGCCCGTTAACCATCGTTTAGGCAAAGAAGGCCGGGGACACAATATTTTTCAATCCACCATTAGCTGGGAACGAAGTTTCTTGTTTGCCAGTCAGGTGGGGACCATGGAAAGGATTTTCGAGCAATGTGTTAGCTATGCTAAAAAGCGTAAGCAGTTTGGCCAGCCCATTGGCTCTTTTCAGGGTGTATCCAATAAAATTGCCGAGATGAAGATGAGATTGGAGCTGGCAAAGCTTATATTGTATAAAATAGGATGGTTGAAAAAAGAAGGAAAACAAGCCTTTTTAGAATCTTCAATTTCTAAAGTTTTTATCAGCGAAGGTTTCATGAAAACCTGTCAGGATGCTATCCAGATCCATGGTGCTAGAGGCTATGTGACCGATTACGAACTAGAAAGATATTTTCGAGATTCTATAGCAGGTACCATCTATGCAGGTACATCTGAAATTCATCGCAATATTATCTCTACCCTCTCAGGCGTGTAGATCTTCATCTTCTCAGAACTTGTTTTTTGTTTTTCATTTTCTGGCTGCTTAAATCATGTATATACTCCTCTATGGAGAGAGGCAGCTAGTTTTTCAAGTAGGTGGGTTTGATCCATGAAAATCACCGCAAGCTTTTGATTCCAAGATCTAACAGTTCTCAAATCAGTGCTTACGGAAAACGAGTTTGCAGTTTTACAGAGCAAATTATTGAGCAGCATCATTAGCTCAAAAAACTTTGCTAATGATGCTGTGTATCAGCTCTTTTTGAGGATAATAGTCGATGCTTTATTTAGTTTCTGTGAGGGAGACAGAGGGAGAAACTCAAAAGAATGAGTACAGACAAACTATTCACTTCAATCTCTATTAGTAAGAAGTTTGATAATAATGTTCATCAGGCTAAAGAAAAATGGATGGAATTTTGCCAAAAATCTATTGAACTTCTGCCCCCTACTCCAGAATTACCTTTAGCCCAGACCTTTAATAAAGGTGACATCAAACTAGCGCAGTATAGTCAACAAATCGATGCCAAAACTTGGGCACATTTGAAGCAACAGGCCTTAAAGGCCAATACATCACCAGGCGACGTTCTATTAGCAGTTTACACAGAAGTACTAGCAACCTGGAGTAAAAGCGCTTACTTTACAATTAATCTGGTTGAAACGAGATCTACAACTCTCAATTCGGAAGAGGATGCCGTTAAACAACCAAATCAAAAGAAGATTTTTAACACCTTGTTAGACATCAATTATTTGCAACCAGATTCTTTCGAAGCTAGAGTTAAACATATCGCAACAAAGTTAAGATCAGATCTGCAACATCGATTAGTAGCCCCGTTTACGCAGTTAAAATTATTACCTAAGGAGATATTAGAGAAATTAGAATCTATATTAGCTATTTCTTTTGTCATTGAGCCAGACAACATAGAAGACGTCTCCAATATCGAAAATGTTATTAATAATAACTCCACTTCAATAGCGCCCGTCCGCCTAGAATGTCGGCATCTTGAAAAGAATGGAACACTGACAGTTAATCTATATGCTGATACGGACTTTTTTCTTCCGAACATGGTGCAGGATATATTGACATCTTACTGTTCATTTCTGCAACGATTAGCCCATGAGGAAGCTGCGTGGCAGGAAACTAATCGCTCAATGATTCCTGCAGCTCAACTTAGCCAGAGAGTTACCGCCAACCTAACGACCGCTCCGCTACCTGAAGAGACACTCTATAGTTTGTTTGTGCATCAGGCTAAACAAAACCCTCAACAGATTGCCATTATCACTTCAAAGCAATCAATTACTTACGACCTTCTATACCGTCGTGCCAATCAAGTTGGTCATTATTTAAATCAATTGTTAGGTATCTGCTCTGATCATACCGTAGCCATCGTTATGGAGAAAGGCTGGGAACAGATTGTTGGAGTACTTGGTATTTTAGCTGCTGGCGCTGCTTACGTACCCATTGATCCTGACTTACCTTCGGAACGATTTCAATATCTGCTGGAAAATAGTGGTGTCAATATTGCATTAACGCAATCATGGTTAGAAGAAAAGGTAGTTTGGCCAGCAACCATTCAACGATTTGCAGTTGATCTAATCCATTTGTTCCCAAACACTGAGCATCAGTTGCTATCTCTCCCAGGCCCTGATGATCTTGCCTATGTTATCTACACGTCTGGGTCTACAGGCTTACCTAAAGGTGTCATGATTACCCATCGAAATGTGGTCAATGTAGTCATCCATACTAACCAACGATTTCAAGTCAGTTCTAAAGATCGGATATTAGCGCTCACCGCCCTCAATCATGATCTATCGGTTTATGATATCTTCGGTCCGTTATCAGCTGGCGGAACAATTGTGATGCCAGACGCTGCTGCTGCTAAATTTGCTCGACATTGGCTGGATTTACTCACCAAAGAACGGGTAACCCTGTGGAATTCAGTACCTGCCATGATGGAAATGTTGGTCAATTATCTCGACATTAAATCTGAAAAATTGCCACAGAGTTTGCGTCTAGCTATCTTAGGTGGAGACTGGCTGCCAGTTTCTCTTGCCAGTCGATTAAAAGCATTATCTCCAGATTTAAATATTCTGAGTATTGGCGGCCCTACTGAAACCACAATTTGGAATATTGGTTATCTTATCCAGGATATTGATCCCAATTGGAAAAGTATTCCCTATGGAAAGCCTATGGCCAATTCAAAATATTATATTTTGAATAATAATCTGGAAGATTGCCCCGTGTGGGTGCCAGGGCAAATGTATTGTGCTGGTGTACAGTTAGCCAAGGGTTACTGGCGCAACCCTGAAAAAACAGCAGCTAATTTTATTGCACATCCCCGAACTGGTGAGCAGATTTATCGAACTGGTGATTTAGGCCGCTATTTACCAGATGGAAATATTGAGTTTCTGGGTAGAGCTGATTTTCAAATTAAATTGAGGGGTTATCGCATTGAAGCCGGAGAAATCGAATCCACACTAGCAAAGCATCCAGCGGTCAAAAATGCCTTAGTGACCGTCACTACCACTCAACAAAGTCAACAATCGCTCACAGCCCATGTCATTCCTCGCCAGGGGTACTCTCCTGCCATTGAAGAGCTACGCAATTTTCTAAATCAGAAATTGCCTACATATATGGTGCCATCGTACTTCAAATTTTTGGACGCGTTACCGTTAACAGCCAATGGCAAAGTAGATCGTCGTGCCTTATCAGGCTAAATTATAAACTTTGCATACAATTACGATAGATTTTGCACTATGGGTAAATGGATCGTTTGTCCCCAGCCAAAACCATCTCCTAAATTAAGGTTGCTATGCTTTCCCCATGCAGGCGGCTCAGCTAGGGTGTTTCATGACTGGCCTGAGTTGTTACCATCAACAGTCGAGGTGTGTGCCGTTGAACTACCTGGACGCGGAAAACGCTTGTTTGAGACTCCCTACACCGATATTATTTCACTGTTGCAAACTCTTGGCCCTGAATTAGTACCTTTTTTAGATGTTCCGTTTGCCTGTTTTGGCCATAGCCTGGGGGCACGGATTGCATTTGAGTTTTCTCGATGGTCACAACAGACAGTTCAGCTTACTCCGCGTCATCTTTGGGCAGCTGCAGCTCGCGCTCCTCACTTACCACCCGATAGAGAATCAATTCATAACTTGTCTAGCGATGATTTTATTCTTGAACTACAAGGGTACAATGGCACACCTGAGAGCGTTTTGAAAAATCCAGAACTAATGGAATTGATGCTTCCTATGTTGAAGGCAGATTTTTCGCTTCTTGAAACCTATCAATACCAACCAAAGGCTCAGCTTGCTTGCCCAATTACCTGTTTTTGGGGAGAACAAGATGAGATAGCAAATCATACTGATGTGGCCGCTTGGCAACAACACACGAACATATTTACGTTAGAGGCCGTTCCTGGTGATCACTTTTTTACCAATCACCCCATGTTTCCCCAGAGATTATTAGCCAAACTCACTGAGCTCATCCAAACCCTATAAAATCACACTTCTTGCAAGTTGTAGTGACCCCCAAAATCAAGACAGAGCTGAGAGAGCGTAAGTTAAAGTCCATATACACGCCCTCAAACGGATGTTCCGATACCAACCGTTTTTATCTCAATCTAGGGTCTAAAAGTGCTAAGAAGTGCCCAAAAATGTCCAACGTATTTTTGGTTATTTTCGGATTGCGATCGCTGAACCCCTTGCCAGAAAATCTGTATCGCTTGCGCTGCCTAAAAGCCAACGGCGGGATTTGAACCCGCGACCGCTCGATTACGAATCGAGTGCTTTATTTCTGAAACTTCCTGTAGGTAAGGGTTTACGGCTGTATCATAAGGTGTTGGACTAAGGTTGGACTAGCCATGCCGGACGTAGACAAGTTGATCAAAACTGCGAATTCTAAGCTAGACATCTTACGAATTGAACGCAGAGGTCAAAAGCTCAGTCTGCGTGGCACTTTGCCCAAAAAGCCAGGGAAGGGTCGAGGCACTGAACAGCAACGTATCCCATTGAAGATCTATGCTAATGCGGATGGGGTTAAAGTTGCGCTAGCCCGAGCAAAGCGGGCCGAATCTGACTTGAGTCTCCAGCAATGGAACTGGTCTCAATGGACTGATGAGGGAATTGACCAGTTCCCCCAATCGGCTCGAACGCTAGGTGAAAAATTTGCGACGTACAAAAAAGCGAGCATAAAAGCTTCGTCATTCCGAGCAAATTATCTATATCCACTAGAATCGCTTCCTGATAAACCTCTAACTGAGGAAATGTTAAGAGTCCACATCCAACAAAGAAATGAATCTGGAACTTGGGCGCGGAAAAATGATGTAATGGTTTTCACTGCCCTATGCAAGTTTGCTAAAGTGCCCGTAGATCTAAAAGATTTAGGGAGGGGGTACGCCGCTAAGCCTGTTAAGCCGGATGACCTACCTACTGATGAAAATATTGAAGCTATCTGGGAGTCGCTGAAGGGTACAACTTGGGAGTGGGCATATGGCATGATGGCGACTTACGGGCTCAGACCCCATGAGATTTTCGCCATCGTAGATCCTAAAAGTGTAGCGACTAAGACTGGGAAAATATCTATAGCTGAAGATAGTAAAACTGGGCAACGTGATGTGTGGCCTTTGCCCGACCGATGGCGAGAACGATTCAATCTGGCCAAAGTGATTATGCCTAATATTCGTTATGAAGGTCGAGACAATCAGCAGCTGGGCCAACGTATGAGTTCCAATCTACGTAAAAAGATTCCCCATAAACCGTATGCATTGAGACACGCCTGGGCAATTCGTTCAGCGGTTAAGGGGGTTCCTGACAGTATTGCTGCCCGTTGGATGGGGCACTCTGTTTCTATCCACGCTGCCACATATCATGCGGCGATCAGTCAGCGGCAACATGAAACGATCTGGGAAAAAGTTAATAAGGACGACTTTCAGGAGGAAGAAAAATAACTTTCTCTAACTCGATCGGGTTGACCTGCCAATGAGTTCCAGTTTTTCGGTAGTGAGTGCCCCAGGCAAGGTCTGAGTCTCGTTTACTAATACGGGCTTCTTCAGCACGTTCGATCTCATTCATAATTGTGGATCGACTAGTGCTGATAATTGCTGCCGCATTAGTAGGTGTAACCCATGGTGAAGTGGGTAGTCCTAGCGCGTTTATTAACCGCTCTAAATATTCTAATCGAGTTCGTAGTATCTGTATTTCATTAACAGCCATTTTCTTCTCAACCTTGATCAGACTTTCTAGAACTTTTGATTCGAATTTCTAATGCTCTATCTCTCCGGTAGCTGACCCACTTAGCAAATCACTTAGAGTACAGAGTGGGCAGGTTCGACATTCTCTGCTACGCGAGGTGGTCAGGAAGGTCAATCTGCATAGCTTTCACACACACTCTCTCTCCGTGTAAAAACCCAATAAGTGTCCTGATACAGAGTTGCTCGCTCCACCTTTCGGGCATTATTGTTGAGCCCTTTCAGTTCTCCCAGCGCGGTGCGATCGCACGAGTAGCCAAACTCACTGGCCAGAGCCAAGTAATCTCTATGGAGCCGGTCGGAGTCATAGTTGCAAGCGATGACCGTATGACACCTTGTCGCCAATGCCTTTCTCACCGAAAAGATCGCCATGTCATAGGTGAACTGAGCGTGCGGCCTGTGCCCAAAATAGGCTGGTGTGATGTAACGGCCTGATCGTCGAGTTGGAGGAGGGCTACAGATATCCCCTGCATAGGGTGGATCGATAAGGGAAAGAGTACGGGATGTATCAGCTGGGTATTCAACCTGAGCATAGTCACTATAAATCTGAAAATCAGTCGGTGGTGGCTTAGGCCATTTAGGCGTGTAAGGAGGCCTATAACTTTTATCTGACTTCGCCAAGCCAGGAGTCCCGAACCAACGTTTAAGCTGACTCTTATTCCATTTGATATTTAGCTTCCCACTTCCAGGTGTATCGCGACATATCCCCGAGAATGTGAGAATTCTCACAGCGAGCCCAGCTGCTGCTGCCATCGGGCAAACTTCTCCTCTAGCCTGGCACGTTTCCCAAGTCCTTTTAATGGGAGACCAACTCTCCTCGATCGGCACAGCTTGCCATTCTCGCAAATGTGCTAAAATCTCCGGTCGCCACCATGGGGCAGCCCAAGCCATCCAGATGCTACGCATATCCACCATGGATTCTGCTGCGATGATGCAACGAAGCGAAGATTCTTCGCCTTGATGGAGCGCTTGGGTTATCCAGAGTCCTTGGCCGAAGGGCTCAACGACCGTGTTAAAGGTGGTGGAAGTAAGGACGTCCGTCAATTTGGGGATATGCTTTCGTTTGCTCCCGGTTCCTCTAGGTAGGAGCGCGTCGGGGGTGAGATGAATTGAAATTGGGGCAGAGACGGACAGTGACATTGGTGATTGACAATTTCAGTGGGTGCGAGAGGTGAGCTTAGAAAAGAAGTCATAGACCACGACTTCTTTTCTAAGCCAGATGGCTAAATTTGTATTTCCACTTGTAATCTAAGCAAACGCTCAGATTGGCTTAGATTGGCCCCCTTCTGGCTCGACAAAAGCAAGATTGAGCTTAATCAAGTCTCGTTGATATCGGAGTTCAATCCCTGCTATTGAAGCATCGTTTTTGAGAGCAGATAAGCGGCGTTCAAGATTCTGGTAAACTTCATCCTCATTTAGCTTCTGAGTTAGCGCCGTTCTACGCTTTGCGTCGTTCGATAATGTTTTATCGTTATTTATCTCCTCCTGGAAGCAAAGGAGGATCTTCGCCTTCTGTTTTTCAACTTCCAGCTGGTCTTGTTCATTGGAATGCAGGAGGAAACTCAAGCTTTTACACTCGTCTATACGCTGCCGAATCTCTGTGTAGAGCGGTAGACGATCAGGACGAATGGTCTGCTCTAATGCTTCAGAGCTTACGAGGGAGAGTTGAGGAGTTGGGGCCATAGGTTCTGCTCCGTGTAGGCACGGTTTGTGTTTGCCCTTTAATCCTAGTGTAATCTTTTTAGTAAGTCAAGATTACATTTTCTAAGTGCTGTTCGTTTGAAAAATTGTAATTGAGGTACAATAGGATTTCCTTAGAGTAACTTGAATCCTCTGCTCCCTATCTCAATCGTTCCCATAGAAGAGTTCCTGCACCTATGCCCCTATCTTCTGCATCGGGCCATTGGCTCACACAGCATATTCGCACCAAAAAGATTCGTAAAAAAGATATCTGCTCTGCCGCAAATATCCAGTACAAGACTCTGCGCAGTTATTGCGCAGGCGTTACGGTACCAACCCTCACAGCAGACCAGTGGCAAGGGTTTGCAGAAGGGCTTCAAATTCCCTTGATGGATTTGATGAAGAAGTTCATGGCTTCCCCATCAAACTAAAGTCTATCCGTAGCTACATGGGCTACAGTTTAATTTTTACAGGGCGTACTACGAAAACATACGTATTTAAGAACACAACAGTTAAACTTTCATATCCTGTCTTCGTCATGCAACTACGTAAAAATGCTGAAGTCCAATTGCTCATCCTGAGTCACAAGGTTCAAGATTGGCCTCCGACTACGAGGTTGTGTTTTACACTCCCCTCTGGTGCAGTGCAAACTCTGCCTGTACGGTTATTTAGATTGATATTTAATCAAGCTTCTCAGTCCTCTGCCAACAGCCAGCGAAGCAAATCTTCCAAGGAAGTGAAAATATAATCATCAATATAGACAATACGGCACGTCGCCAATGCTAGCATCAGTGCCGTATTGTCGCCGCCTCGACCTGGTTCTTTGTGCCACCGGCTCCAGTTTCCGAGCAGGTTTTTATAGCTGGGTTTATTGAGGTCTAGGCCTGTTTGTAAGGACATATATTCAAGAAGAAGCTCGATTGTTAGACCCCTGGAGCGCTGCATCGGGGACATGTTCTCTTCTTGCTCGGCGTACCAGTCAGCCAGGTCCTCTGGCCAAAGTTCTGCGTTTCTTAGAAAGTCGTGAAGATACTCCCCCAAGATCTTCTTACGCTTTCGATCATACATATTTGATTAAGTAGATTAAATGTAAGAAATATTGCAATTGTACCTGATTACTAATCATTCTCATTTGCAATATTACAAACGAAGATTATGATAAAGATACTTTGGAAGGGTGCATATGTAGTACCGATTAGATTAGATACAGATTAAATTTTCTGCCTAGAGGTAACAGATGTAGATGATGATGAAATCAGACGGCGGTGTTGAGGGAAGTGATAGTTCTGCATCCGTTACAGAGGCCAAGGGAGAGGGCGGATGTGAGCTACCTCTTGAACCTCACATAGCAATTTTAATCGAGCAGTTTAAAAGAGCTCAACCGCTATGGTTAAAGCAGCGTATTGACAGTGGAGACATCGAAGTCTGTTGCACACCTTCGGAACATGTATTTTTATTAAAAACTGCCAACAAGTATTATTGTCGGGCTTTAAGTACACAGTCGCTAAAGTATGAGGATTGGGACATACACTGTACTTGCGGTATCTGCGAGGCTGTCGCCTAACACTCTAGTGTTTTTTGTCAGCCTCTGCGATCCTGCTCTCATCCTTTTTAGTTTTCCCCTCACCGGGGATTTTTAACTCCAGCCATTCCAGAAGGTCTTCTAAGTCCTCTTCACCTATCTCCCCTGTGTTATAAAACCGGACCCAGTCTGCGGTGGTAAGGGTGGTTTTGCTGACTACATCTATTGGCGCTAGCCTTTTACGCTCCAACGCTCCGAGCACAAAATTCACTGTAGCTTCTGCTTGTTTATCTTTGTCATCCTTTAAATCGCAAGGCTCAGGTAGCTCAAACCACTCTCTTAGATCAGCCAGCTCCTTCTGAAGTTTTTGAAGTGCTGTATCCGCTTCTGTAATCTGAACACGCAGATCTAGTTCTTCATTTAGCTCATAAGGGTCTCGACCGAATCTGGTTGCGATCGCATACAGCGAGGACAGTGATGTGGCCTTTTTGTAATTAATCCAGCTGATTATTGTTTGGCGGTCTACACCGACTTCTTTGGCAAAGGAAGTCTGGTTCAGATTTTGGTCGTTGATGAAAGCTAGCAGCTTATGATTTTTAGCCATGCAATCGAAAGTAGGAGGAAACTGTAAACACCTTAGTGTACCTGATTACCACTTTTGATTGCATGCCACAGTGAAACTTCCGCAATAGTAGAGTCTTGCGGAAGTTTCACTGTGGCGAATAAAGAGATAACGGCTAAACGGCTGTAGACGGAAAAGCTGGAATGGCTTCACTAAGCTGGTCTACACGAACGCTCAGTGAAGCTACTTCTTCCTCTAATCTTTGTAAAAGAGCCCGTTCAGTTTGAGCCTCCTGCAGATCCAGATTGAACCCGAGTTTTTCATTTAACTCCTGTGGGTCTTCATCCAGCCGATCAGCAATTTCAAGGAATAGTTTAGCGGAAGGTCGCTTCCCTTGCCGCAGCCACCCGTTGACAGTGGCTCGCTCTGCCCCAATTTTCCGCCCGAAAGCAGCTTGAGATAGCCCCATGCCTTCGATGTACATTTGGAGCGCTTCATTTATCTTCGGCGGCTTGGGCGCGCTAAGCATTGTGGCAGCGGTGTTATCGATCTCGGTAGTGTTTTTCACGGTTTGGTCGGTTAGTGTGACGAAGGCACGGGTGAGTGGGCATGCCTTATGAGTGAGTAATCTTAGCTTACGCTTCAGTTTACCATAAGCTCCTTTGAAACGGCAGCAGCCGGGAGTGGTTGGTGATGGTTTTGATTACTGCTACCAGGTCTTCTGGTCACTTGCCCTGGACTGAGGCTCAGCACAGACAGCGGTAACCCGACTCCGTAGCAGTGGAGAGTCACCTCTAGATCGGTAGGAGGAGTAGGGGTGTGCCTACTGAGTCGTGAGATTGTGGCCATGATGCTTTCCCGATGGCGGACTACAGGATCGTATTCATGGGGCGGGTGGAAAAGATTAATTAAATAGGGGGGAGTCCCAGCTGGAAGATTATCCGCAGCGTCCCCGACCGCACTTTTCCAATTCCAGATATCCTCTGGGACAAACTCCTCTTGTTCAGGTAGCGGCCAGAGCAGCTGATCGCGCACACTTTGCTTTTTATGCTTACTCATAAGCCATGAATAAGCTTCGTGGCGAGTTCGCACTCGGGGCTCGTGCCCCACGGTATCACACCATGTGATTCGAGTGTCTACGATTAGTCCCTGCCAATCGCTATCCACAGTGAAGAGGAAATACTGGTCGAAGGGGAGCTGATTGCGTAGACGAATGACCGAGGCTGCCACATCGTCAGCTTCTTGGCCTACAAGGGACATCGCGATGAGTTTGCCTTCTCGACGAAGGTCCTCAAATGCCCTTTTTACGTATTCGAGTGCAAACGGAGGGGGGCCTCGATGTCCTTTATATTCGGGTTCAAAATCTGAGCGCCAATAGGGCTTGCGATCGCACGCCCAGAGGACTTTGAAATCATAGCGTTGGGCGGACCACTGAGGGCAAAAGGCCAGAGTGTCTATCCATTGGAGAGCTAGATAAGCGTACTCGTAAATGGATTCATGATTGTCTCCAAAGGTGACGAGAAGGTGAGAGATTTGGTGAAGGATGCAAGAGGTGTCGATGATTACTAGCTTCATGATGACACCTCCAACGCACCAAACTCTGGTTGATCATCTAAATCAATCTCATAAACCTCAAAACTATGCCAGTCGATACCGGGCGGGGTGTCAATAACACAGATCATTGGATTTTTACCTGAGTAGTCTCGATGGCGAACACCAGGAGTCATTTTGTACTGCAGCCAAATTCTGAGAACTGCCAACTGGTCTTCGGGTGTGAGGTCGTCAAAACATTCTGCCTCGTCATAATCGAAGTAATCTTCTTTGGCGAAGCTCAAGACTTCCTCATAATTAAAGCTTTCTGAGAGTTCAACGGATAAAGATGCTCGGAATTCTATTGTGATTTCTGAGAGGGGTTCAGACATTTTCTTGCTCCTGATTTTTAATAAAAAGCTTCATTTCGATAGAAGTTCGGGGGGAAGATAGCACTTCCACCTTTGGCGTAGAAACGAATATCTCCAACAATTTTCCTGGCGACCACCTCTGTTGAACCTTGGTAGTCCCCCAGCTTCTTGCCATCTCGAAACATTCGATAGGTGTGAGTTGCCCCAAAGTAGACAATGTGATGGCCGAAAAGGATGCGAAGGATGGGAACATCGTTTCGAGTAAGAGTTTTCCGGTTGGGCACCCTGTTGGCTTTGAGAGCTTGAGATAGCGGGACAAGCTTGTTTCGAACTTTTTTACAGACGCGCATCACCCTGCTGCTCCCACCTTTTTTACAGACGCGCATCACCCTGCTGCTCCCACGCAATCTACCACCTTCACCTCGTCGAACCACTTTTGAGAGTCTGGGCACTCCAGTGGCGGAGTCGGGATAAATACCGTGTGTCCTTTGGCTTTGTTGAGTTGATTCGCCTGCTCTACTGCCTGTTCATAGGCTAGCTGCTTGGTAAGGTAGTGGGCCTGTTGGAGACAGCGAGTGAATAGCTCCTCTTGGCCTTCCTTCACAGCGAAGTAGACTGCATCGTGCCGGTGGAGGAGGAGGATCGCGTCTACCTCGTACTCGATCAAGAAGGTGTTTAGGATGCTGAGCAAGGTATGGATACAATCGACCCCCGCACTCTGGATAAGCCAGTTTTGTCGAGTAGTGACAAAATTCCGACCGCAGTAAGTGTGATCGAGCGATTCTGGCACTCGACACCCCAGAATAGCTGTTCGGATGGCAGGGACCTGGGATAGTTCGCGGAGGGTGCCGAACATAGTGCGGGCGATGCCCTCTGGACCCTGGAGGAATGTTACAAACTGTTGGGCCTTATGCTCCGCTATTTCAAACGGTATACCTGCGAGCATAAGCATGATGACGAGTTTCTGAACCCCGCAGCCATACTGTTTTGCGAATCCACAGTTTTTGGCTGGCTTACGTTTTATATCTAAGGCCTTTGCAGTTATGTTATGGATGTCAGTAAGGTCTTCTTTACTCCCGTAAAGGACACTTTGGCACCACGGGTTACTTGCGATCTTCCCGGCCTGAGCATCGGTAAGCAAGGTAGCCAGCCAACTTTCTTGACTCGTGAAGTCTGCCCCAACCACCTTGTAGCCAGGAGGAGCAACCACACAGTTCTGGATGTCTGAGCCAATCTTAATGCTTCCATCAAAGATTTCCTTCTCATTGGGCGTCACCACCCAGACCCCAGACTTTGCTCTCCCCGTAACTGTGCCTGCGGGATTGATCGCAGGCTTCACAAACTTAAGCCCCTCGAACTCGCTTTCATGGGTGTAGACATCGCGGTAGCGAGAGCGAAATTGAGTCCATTGACCACTCAACAGGATATTCCGATAGATCTCGATTAGCTCCTCCTGGCTGATCACTTTGCTCGTGAGCTTTCCGGCAGTAGCATAGGCCAAGTAGTCTTTACAGAAGGGGGTACCCAGATTTTCCCCACCTGTTGGATGAGGAAGGGGGACTCCCCTATGGTCCACCCAACCACCCTTGTTGCCGATCTTTCGATATCGGATTGGCTCATCGTCCCAGCAGATTTCTAGAAGATAAACTGCGATCTGGGTACCAATGGAGAAGGGGTTTTTTGGGTTTTTCTTAGAGCCCTTGGACGCGAGGTCTTTATACCATTTGGGTTGGCCCTTGTGGGTGCCGGAGCGGGCGGGTGTCCAGTCGAAGCAACCACTTTTATTGAGGGAGGGCTTGAAATCGGGGAACAGCGCGGCAAGCTTAGTGATGAGATCGCCTTGTTCTAATGGGAGGCAGGCAGGGTCGGTGGCGACACGTTTGAGGGACTGGTGAAGAGCTCGTTCTTTTTTCAAGTAGCCTTCAGATGGCTCAGGTTCCATTCCGAAGGAGTAGGTTTTTCCATCTGGGCCAGGGCGGAACACGAAGGAGCGCTCCTTGTCCATCGGGAATATGGAGATGTTGAACTCATCATCAGGGAGTTCTTGGATCTGAATATCTGCACCGTCAGGCCCTCGCCAGTTGGTTCCTGAAAGCACCTCATAACAAACAGCAGTTTTATATTGCGGTAATAGCTTCGGCCCATCCTCCATCGCTAGAAGTAGGTCCGCTCGCTCCTTAACCACTCCAGCCAAGTAATCCTTACAGCCCTTCCATTTTTCATCGCTATCCGCCAAGAACCCTTCCCAGTCTTTCAACCACACTCGGCACCCGGCCATCTCAGCCATGCCTACCCAAGTGGTAGTACTAGGGAGGAAGTTATATCTCAACTCCAAATAGAGTTTCTTAAACAGTTTGGCAGTGTAGAGAACATCTTGAGCCCAGTACTCGAAGATGCTCTGAGGTGGCTCCACGTCGTAAAGCTGCATCCATAGATTGTTCTCCATGGCTTTACGAGTGCCCTTATCGATCTTGATGCCCAAAAGCTTTTCAACTGCGTGGTCGAGGCCACCTTCACAGGCATGGGCGTACCAGGGATCAGCAGGTCTACCTTGCGTAGCAGAAGCATGCGCAGCCTTGTAGCGACCAGTTTGCTGATTGCTTAGCCCTTGGTAGCGAGTGAGCATCGAGAGTGTGTCTAAAATCGTTGTTCGTCGCCCATTTTCGAGGGTTTGCTCGCAGCTAAGGAAGCGAGAATCATAATCGGAAAAGTTGTGCCCAACAACGATACGGCCAGCGGGAAAAGGCACGACATTAGGCAGCTCATTGTCATTGCAATGCCACATGTACCATCCATGACGGGTGAGACCTCCAAAGAGAAAGGGACGGTAGGGGGATGATTCGGTCTGTCGGCAAGATTCTGTATCAGCGACTATGAAGTGGGGGATATCATCAGGTGCGCAGGCGACCCAACCTTCTTGGGTGAAGTGATACCAGCCAGTTTGGTAGGGAATTTCAGCGTCTGATGGGTAATGATGGGCAGGATCTTTGTCTTCAGTTGGGCGTTTATAAAGGGGCCAACGGTCTTCGTCGTTGATAAACGCGATAATCTCTTCCTCGATCGCGTCCCATTGAGCTAGTGCAATTGCCTCTACCCAATCCTTGAGAGTGGGATAATCTTCGAGAGGAAAGTACTGAAGCTTCGGAGTGAGATCTGGTGAAAAAGGTGCATCCTTCTTCACCGGAGAGATTTCAGGAAATTTGAATTCGGTTTCAGTGGATGGGCGAGCGTCTAGAGCTTGCATAAGAGTGGTGATCATAAGGGGTAAGTAACTGTTCGCTTATTTCTGGACATATCTGGTCAGATCTCCCACGATTGGGTAGATATTTAGGCGTAGGTGTAACCATCCTTGCGGTGATTGACTTTGATAATGTTCTTGAGCGAGACGCCCATGCGACGCTTACCGATAATGATTTCACCTCGCTTATCAGCGCCTGAGTAGGGATAAAGCTTTCCAGTGTGTAAGCCTTGGTTCTTTCCTTTGGGATTGTTCACGGTCACGATGTCGCCTGACTGATAGCCGTGAATTGGTCTTAATGGACGATGCTTCACCGGGTAACCGTATTTGTCTGTTTGGCAACGCTGACGACCGCCAAACCCAACGCACTTAACCAGAAGTGGCTTAGTTGAAGCCAGCTCCAGAACTGGAGTTTCGCCAATGCAAGCAGCGTCAATACAGTGGTTGTTCAGCGGATCATTTTTCGGGTCTTTCTTAGGCATCCCCAAAGCGATCCGGTTCATCTTGGTCTGGGCACCTGCAAACGTCTCAACAGGCTTGTGAGCGGTTAAGGTATCGCAAATATTGAACCGAGTAGCATTAACCGCTGCTGTGTCTCTAAGAGGTTGTTTAGCTTTCTTCAGAACACGCTCAAGGATTGCAGTCCCACCTTTGCGACGCTTCAGAAAATCCTCAACGTCTCGATTACCTTTGGACTGGTTGCAGCGATTGCAGGCCAAAGTCAGGTTAGAGACTCGATTAGATCCACCTTTAGACTTAGGATGAATATGCTCAATCTCAAGCGCTGTATCGGTTTTCCCGCAGTAAGCGCACTGTCTGCCCCACTTCTCTAACAGGTATTCCCTAACGGTGTAGCCCTGCAAGGTGCCCTGCTGGTAATCCACGCCTGAGACTTCAGGATTCTGCATCAACTGCGTGTCAAACTTGACTCGCTCGATCCAAATTTCTTTGACTAGGCAGAACTTACAGACCCGCTTCACCCAAGTCTCAGTCGTTTGA
Organism: Leptothoe sp. EHU-05/26/07-4; assembly: GCF_043421015.1. Lineage (NCBI taxonomy): Bacteria > Bacillati > Cyanobacteriota > Cyanophyceae > Nodosilineales > Cymatolegaceae > Leptothoe > Leptothoe sp. EHU-05/26/07-4. The sequence continues at coordinate 273,819 of NZ_JAXSQV010000002.1, read as the reverse complement.
ACGCGGTGCATAAGTGACGGTGCCAACCAGCCTTTAGGCTTCTTTTGGTTAGGTAGTCCTGGCTTGCGGTAGCGAAGGTTAGAGCGACGATGTCGACGCATTTGGGCGCGATGTGTAAGACGCTCTGAAATTTGAAAACCTCTATGTTCTAACTGCATTCTCCAAACAACTTCGCCACGGTCTGTTACCAATGCAAAACCAGTAACTTTAGAACCTGGATCAATCTTGAGGGTGAGCGGGTGAACGATAATATCTTGGACTTCACGCTTAAGAATTAATGTGAAAGGATAGCGACGAAACACGGAAGCTTTGCCCGCTTCTAATAGCTTTCGGGCTTGCTTTGGATGCACGGGCATCATTTGAGATTTGTTTTGGTCTGTGAGAAATGCAAAGTTTGACATTTTTCTAGGTGGGTAATTAGGCTTCTTCAGCCAATCCAATTAAGTTAGGTTTGCCTCGATTAAGTTAGGACGCTTTTTAGATCTCGGTTAGACACTACGGCTATAAACCAGATTCACCGTTGCAGCTATTAAACTGATTCCTTAATCCGGTTGAGATAACCTTCAGATGCTGGCGTTCACATCTTTCAGGTATTGGCGTTACCTAACGTAGCCAACCTTGTTACAGGGCGATTACGGCTCTATGCTGCACGTTCGATCTTGAAGTGACAGAACTAGACTGGGTAGCTTTGGGCAACTTTGTCTAGATTTGTCCAGGTTTTATCGAACGGTTGCAACTTGTTCGCTAAAAGCTTGTGCGCCACCTCTGTCATGTCGTCCATGGGGTATGTCCAGCTTCCAGCCCCGCCCCCATTGGTAGTGTCTAAACGAACTCCTTGAGGATTGTGCTTTTGAAGTTCGACCGCGACATCGAGTGAAACTGGCTCTGTAGTTAGTGCATCGCCATTAGAGGCATCTCTAGGAATCCAGATTTCGTTGGTTTCATGGACATCATTGGGTGGTGCAGAAGTAATCATGATGAGGATGGGAATGACAAAGCGGGAGGTATAAGCTCGTAGACGCCCTGTGTAAGTTTTATTGTAAGCTCAGTTTACATTTTTGTGAGTGGTGTGTCAAACTAGGTGTTAACTGAACTTACACATCCCACCTCGCTATGCCTTTCCCTTCCACACAATCCCCTGTTTCCTATCCTCCGTCTCATCCGGCTCCACCACTCCCGAACCACAGAATAATCACCCTTTGCGGGAGTACGAAGTTCAAAGGTTACTTCGAGCTAGCCAACCGCTATCTCACCCTGGCGGGTAACACCGTTTTTAGTGTTGGGCACTTTCCCCACCAGGAAGTAGAGCCTTTGCCATCAAATATGAAGTCTATGCTTGATGAGATTCATAAACACAAGATTTACTTATCTGAATCCATCTTTGTCATTAACCCTGGTGGCTATATCGGGTCGAGCACTTGGAGCGAGATTTCTTTCGCAGTAAACCAATGTAAGGGTGTTTATTTTTTAGACTGGGAAAGTGGCGTCAAACTAAGTGAAGATTTAAAAGATAGTCTGACGGATACAGAAGTACAGGCTGTTCTCGAAACGATTATAGACCTGGTCTTACTCTCCCGCCCCTATGTATTTGAGCCAGAGGATGTAAATATCCCAGGGAGAAACACTCGGCTACGAGAACTGGGTAAATTTGCGGCGAGATTAAGGGAGTTTACAAGTTTTGAGAAGCTTCGCAAACATCCTTTGGAGCTGGGTTTTGAGCCTTAGCTTCACACCGCGTCACGCTGTTTCCTTCCATTTCACTCTGATCTAATCCTTTATTACCCCTAATCATGCCTTTCGCAGATAAACCTATAACTCGAACAAATACTATTTCCAGTATGACTCTCCAGGAAATGGTGACATCAGCTACTCACAAATGTGTGAAAGAATCAGAAAATGCCGTTGCTGCAAGAAATTACGAAAATATCCCCACTCCTTCCCGATTGTTGATAGCTCTACAAAGCCGGTTAGAAAAAATTCGCACCGCTATGGAGATGGGAGATTCAGAAAAAATCGACATCCAGTGCGCTAGGGCTATTGTAAATCTCTGTCAATTGGCTTCAGAACCAGATTGTTTGCCAACAAAAATAGAAAACTTCCTTAAGGACCTTGAATAGCCCTATTTAACACCGCCTCGTATCGCGTCACTACATCTCACTTTCCACTCTCCTTCCTTACTGACCATGACCACCACTGCAACCGCTTCACCTCCCTCTTCCCTCACATCAAGCACCTTTACCCTCGACCCGGACCAACAAACCTTCCAAGATACCTTCCTCAAATGGCTGGCCGACCCTTTCGCTGACCGCTTCGGCGTTCTTCAGGGAGTTGGTGGTTCAGGTAAAACCGCTACCATTTGGCACTCATGCCACCTGGCCATTAAACAACGTATTCTCCAAGGTGCGATCGCAGGGCTTGGGCCTACACATACAGCTCGCAAACAGCTTAGAAAGTCCGCTGATAAATTCTGGGAATACGCACCAGAGCCTCCCATTTGGCTGGATGAGAAAGTCTGGTTCAATACACTTCACGGGGCACTGAAACTCATTCCTCAAGAGGAGCGCTTTACCACTGAGGACCAGAAAGACCTTGAAGAACTCCTCACAATCAAGGAGGAAAATCGCACTACAGATATCATCCGCATGATATCCCAGTACCAGTTTCGGAAGGAGGCTGCTGCCAATCAGGATCTGGTATTTCGTCAAGTAAAGGAGGGGTGTGATTTTGGTGATACCCAGCTTGTCTTGGTGGATGAGTGCTCCATGGTCCCGCAAGATATCTTCTACCATCTGGTGAACCTATTCGAGAAAGACCAGATCCGACCGGATGCCAAGATCCTATTCATGGGGGATGATTTCCAGCTGCCGCCCATTGGGGAGAAAATCTCCAAGACCTTTGAGATTGACCCATATCTGGGGAATTTCACTAAAGTTCACCGAAATAGCGGTCGAGTGCGCCAATACGCCCTTAGTATTCGTGAGTGCAAGAATAAGTTCGAACTAGCTCAACTTCATCACCCCTTTCTTAAGGAGGACCAAACCGAAGTAATGGAGCTGAGCTATCGAGATGCGATGTGGGGCGGGGCAGATCTCTTGGCCAATGGGGAGGACGTGGTATTTATTGCCGCCACAAACGAAAAGGTCGAGTCCATTAATCGGTTCATTCGTAAGAAGCTCTATGGACCTGAGTTTGATTTCCGGCCTGGCGATCGCCTGCTCACCCGTAGGCCTGTTCGCAGAGGCGGGCTCCAATCCACAGGACCGTTCGCCAATGCTAAGAAGGGGAAACCGCTTTCCCACACCTCCACTCTGGTAGATCTGGTACGTCCGATTGAAGTGGGCGAGTGGGCAGCAACCGAACTGGATGCGGTGCGATACTCGGATTTCCAAGTGCGACTTGAGCCCCAGCATTTTGAGTGGGAGGCTCCAACCGGCACCACCTATCAACGAGAGTTCTGGCGTTACGAGTTCGATGATCCTGAGGATAACCCTAAGAGCGATCAGTGCTTGATCCTCCTCAATCCGAATCAACGAGAGCAGTATCTGGCAGACCTCGACCATCTCAAGAAGCTTATGAGCAGCTTTTATAGCCGAGGTCAGAAGAAAACCACAGCCCGTGGTCAGAATGGTGAGTATGCCAAGCTCGTTTGGGAGATGTACGATCTTAAGAGCTGGTTCAAGTTCAAGGATGGCTCAGCGGTCGGTGCCGATGTCTATGCCAATATCAAACGAGAGGTGCAGCAGAACTACTATCGCCTGTTGAACTTCGTTGATGATATCCGTTATTCGTATGCTAGGACTGTTCACAGTATGCAGGGGGACCAAGTGGACATCGTTGTGATCGATGCTGCCACCGTGTTCCCCAGGATGGGGGCCAGGTATTCCAATGAGAATTGGGATTATGTGAGGACGTGCTATACGGCTGCAAGCCGGGCTATGCAACAGATTGTGATTGCAGCTTAGAAGGGAGGAGGAATTCGATGGCACTTGAAAATCTGAAAGTAACTTTCTACATAGAAACAAACCTGGCTATTACCCCGAAATCAGATGAAAACCCTGTCGTCAGCGCCCGTATTGAGCACGATGTTCCTAATGGCAGTGCGATTACTATACTAGGCGATAGTGTGATTGATTGCTTAGAGTCCTTACCTTCAGCGATCCTGGGGACAGCTTTAGGAGACCCTGTTTGGAAGACTGCTTTAGTACTGGGCAGACGAGAAGAGGAAGAAGAAAGGGGAGGAGGAAAAAATCATGCCTTATGAAGAATCAGAGTTTGAAGAATATAAAACGTCTGAAGAGGTTGTTGCAGAGGGTAACTACTTAGCAAAATTGTTTTACGCTTCCATGGGGTGCCGGGTACCAGAAGGCTATAAATTCTATGAAGCCACACATCCTCAGGAAATTGGTTGTTGGAACTTAGCAGTAATTGCTTATGCGCACATCGAAGGTACTGACCTGGAAGAGTGTTTAGACGAAATGGAGTGCGGATGAAGTGAAAAATAACGTAAAAGGTTACGTACTGCTAAATGCAGAAGAAACACACTATCTTAATGCCAGCCTTTTTTGGTTTTTGGTGGATGATAATGAAGACATGTTCGTCCATACGGAGGTCGAAGTAAAGAGTTGGGATATTACCCAGTGGGGTATTCAACCACACTGGGTAATTGAAGCGGAGTGGAGCGCCGAAACAGGAGTTGAAATACTTTCAGACTCTCTAGAATTTGAATCCGTATTCCCTTCTATGTCAAAACTAGATCGATACCCTGCGGGTATGTACGAATTTACCATTACCACAGGCAAGGTTGGCAGCGAGGTAAAAGGCGAACTTTGGGTGCCCGAAGAGCTTGGGTATACAGAATCTGAGTGGGGTACGTTCAATGAGGAAAGGCGTGAGCAAATCTTAGAAAAAGGATGGCAAGAGTGGGCTTTCAACTTCGTAGATGGGGATTTTAAGTTTACATCATGAGCACTTGTTTCTACCTTGTCGGGTCTAGCACCAAAACTTATCTTTGGGCAGGCCAATCCTCTGGTGAGCCCAATCGATTCTATCTGTACACAAATCAAATAGAAAATACTCGACAGGACCAGATATCAGCGTACTTAGCTATTCATTTGGGTCGACCGGTAACTTTGGTATCTGAACACAATTTACCCGATCCAGAAGACTATGCTGAGGTTGTAGCGGCTGTTGAAGGCGGGAAAATCTATTTCAAGGTAGACCCTGAACAGCTGGAAGATAGTAATGATGATTGGTATTGTAGAAAGTTAGGTCCTGATTTCCGTTTGAGACTGCCGAACAAAACTGATTGGAAAGACTAGTAATGCTAGAAGCAAAGAGTACTAAACTGGTGCATCATTTTAGCCCAGGAGCTAGACTGACAGGATGCAATATTTCCCATACATGCGGTGAACCACTTTCAGAGGTAAGTCTAGAATTCAACGCAACTAAAATACAGTTTGACACCCTATATGCTGGAAACAGTTTTTCTGAGTACATTGATAGGCATTTAACAGATAAGGTGATCACATATATTGAGTATGAGTTAAAGCCGGGTTCCAGGTTTCTGGAGATTTTCAGTGTTAGATACGAGCACGATGGTGATTTATATTCATTTACTAGTGGCTCCTAAAGCATGATGACTAAAAGAGAACTTTTACAAATTCTTCAGACTCTAGGAAAGTCTGAACTAGAAGACCCTGTTTCAGACGATACACCTATTCTATTCAGTGTGAGCGCTAAAGAAGCAAAAGACTACTTTGATACAGATGAGGTTACTGTAGGAATCGGAGAACTGAGGAATGGTCGCCCGGTTATTGTACTCAACATCTTTGAGTAGAGATGTGCAAATTGGAATTAAGATTGACCGGCGAGATTTTGAGGTTATAATCGTTAGTAAGAAATCTCATCCTTCCTTAGAGGGTGATAATAAACGGCGGAAGGCTTTCTACTTTGCACGGTGGTGAGCCTTTTGTTTTAAATTAATGTGTAATAGATCAAACTTCATCTGACAGAAGGGAGTTATCTGACACTTAGAGATGTGTCAGATTGTGTTTGATTTTTTACACTCTATTCTCCGTGTTGATCTAATTGTTTCTCTTTCGCTAAATGCGCACTATCGAGAAAGGTTTGTATCGGTGTCTTGCCGTAACAATATCGCCCTGAATGAGGCCTTTCCCAATTGTAATACTCTATCCATTCATCCACATCGTTTTGTAGGTCTTCAAGACTTTGATACACCTTTTTACGAAACGCAATTTGATAAAACTCCTCCAAAATCGTGCGATGAAAGCGTTCACAAATCCCATTGGTTTGGGGTGATCTCGCTTTTGTTCGGGTATGGTCAATGTCTTCAATCGCCAGGTAGAGCTGATATTCATGGTGTTCTACATTCCCACAATAGTCGGTGCCTCGGTCGGTCAAAATCCTCAGTAATGGAATGCTCTGTTCCTCATAGAATGGGATCACTCGGTCATTGAGCGTATCAGCGGCCACCAGCGCATTCTTACGGTCATACAGCTTCACCTGAGCCACCCGAGTGTAGGTATCAATGAAGGTTTGCTGATAAATCCGTCCGATGCCTTTGATGTGCCCCACATAGAAGGTGTCTTGAGAGCCGAGATACCCCGGATGATGGGTTTCTATTTACCCATGGGCTTCCTTTTGTTCCTTCGCCTTTTCGAGGGCTTTGACCTGCGCTTCGGTGAGAGGATCAGGTTGTCTTGAGCTGCTTTCGCTTCCAGTGCTTTGAGCCGCAGCTTAAACGTTTGAAGGTCATGACGTAACCAGATTGAGCGAACACCGCCTGGAGAGACAAAGAGGCCTTGTTTCTTGAGTTCATTCGAGACACGCACCTGGCCGTAGGCCGGTTGGTCTGTGGCAAACGCAACGACGGCGGCTTCTACCTCTGGGTCGACTCGGTTCTTGACGCAGGGCTTTTTACGGTCAATGTCGCGTAGAGCCGCTTCTCCACCGGTCTCGTAGAGTTCTTTATAGCGATAGAACGAGTCTCGCGATACGCCCATCACTTTGCATGCCTTGGAGACGTTGCCGAGGGTTTTGGCTAGATTTAAGATGCCTAAGCGATTCTTTACGATCTTGTCTTGAGTATTCATTGTGACACTCCTGATTCAGTGTGAGTTTACAGGATGTGTCAGATAAAGTCTTAACTATTACATATTTAGCAACATGATTCCCTGTAGGGAATCATGTTGCTTCCAGCCTAGCTATCAATCGGGGCAACTTCAAAATAAATTCGTTTTATCTAATGCCCCCTTGCTGCCATACATCACAACTTGTGCTCCAAAAGCTACTTCACCTCTACCACTGAAACTTGACGTAGACGCTGCCTATAAACACCAAAGGCTCCCAGCATAACTAGACCTAGAAGCATAGAAGATTCAGGCACAGATTCTGGAGATTCTGGTGAATCAGTATCACTCCATTTAACACCTGAGATAGCTCCACTTACGTCTGCATACTGAAACTTAATTTGACTCAAACTCTGAGCCGTTTCATTATTTTCGTCAATTTCAAAGCGAAAGACAGTGTTATTGCCAAGTTGTTGCCCTTCTTGATACAAGGTAACGCCGTTTAAGCTAAAGCTAGGCTCTTGATCACCAGGGTTGTAGACAACACCGTCAGGGGTCTTATTAGTTTTGCTAAGGTTATCCGCGTTGTACTCGCCATCATACTTGTTGTAGAAGCCGCTTACCAGAGCATCAACATCAATATCTAAAATTTTACTTCCTTGCTTATTGTATCCAAAAACATTGATGCCTTTGTTTCCATCCTCTTCAAGTTCAACATCTAACAACGTAAACTGTTGAAAGTTAATTTGCTTCCCAACACCACTCTCGTCGGTGAAATCTATTAAGACTTCACCTCCATTGGCGTCATCATTAGGGCTAGAACTATCTCTTTCGCTATGCTTTTGAATGATTAGTGCATTACCCTGGTCTTTTGTGCCGTAGTCAGCTCCTGTCTCTAAGTCATGGTCTTTCCCATCGCGTGTGCGGGTATCGTATAGCCTTAGCGTAGCGTTGGGGTCACTATTATCATATTGTCCGTTGCCTCGGTAATTAATACCAGAGATATTGATTCCCCAGTTAGCCCACTCGTCGTCAATATCTCTGCCTTCGCTAGCGGAGTAAATTGAACCTTCTTGAACGACGTCATCAATAGTAATGGAATCGAAATCTAATTTATAAGTTGCAGCTTCTACGGATGTATTAAATAGGCCAAAAGTTGTAAGTATCGAACTTGCTGCTATAAGTAATAGCTTTGCATGCTGTTTGTCCTGAAGCATATGTTCGTTCCCTTATAGTCGTCTATTGATATCTGCAAAACCTATTGGTTTATCTAAGCCAATGTGTCAAATTTAATACCTGCAAGCCAAAACTTGTTATCGGTAAATACTTAGGTTTCATAAAGGATTTGACTTTTATTTGGATTTCCAAAGAGTTCTTTAAAGATATTTAGTAAAGAACAAGTATTTTTATTGATTTGTCTTATGGGTTTTCTCAGACATGTCTATATATTTTTTTTGTTATATAGGGTTTGCTGTTAAAGTCAGGCACCCATATTCTGCAAGGGTTTCAATCTATTGCGACGTGCTTAAGTGCACGGGAAAATAGCTAAAATGCTCAAAACCCTTGCACCTACTTCGGGAAATGTACCGACAACCTTCGCCCGGTCAGCTATCGTTCCACGATTTTTATTTGCCGTTTGGGGGCAAGTTATCGGAAAAGAATCGTTGGGTCAAACTAGCTGGGATGATCCCATGGGATGAGTTTGAATCGATCTACGCTAGCCAGTTTAGTGAGGATATGGGAGCACCAGCGAAAGGATTTCGGATGGCGTTGGGGGCCTTGATTATCAAAGAGAAATTGGGAGTTAGCGACCGAGAGACGATTGACCAGATACGGGAGAACCCATATCTGCAATATTTTCTAGGGCTTCATGAGTACAGCGACACGCCCCCCTTTGATGCGTCAATGCTGGTCCATTTTCGCAAACGAATCAGTGTCGACCTAGTGTCAACGGTCAATGAGTCGGTGGTTCAAGCAGGCCTGCCTCCATGCCCCCAAGTCTCTCCCCCACCTGAGGAGCCTTCATCCGAGAGCGATGATGATGACTCAGACCCACCCAACCCGCCGCCATCGATTGGCAATCAGGGTCAGTTGATTGTGGATGCCAGTTGTGCGCCTGCCGATATTCGCTATCCAACCGACCTGGATTTGCTCAACGAGGCCAGGGAACAGAGTGAACGTCTTATCGATGAGTTGTATCAACAGGTTGCGGAATGTCTTCCTAAAAAGCCGCGAACGTATCGTCATATCGCTCGCAGAGACTTTCTCAGGATTGTGAAACGGCGCAAAAAGCCCCGCAAATTGATTCGTAAGGGACTGCGCCAACAGCTCAACTATATGCGTCGAAACCTGGGCCACATTGACCAGTTAATCGAGGCAGGAGCGACGCTTGCGGCGTTGAATCCACGGGAGTACAAGACGCTGTTGGTGATTCATGACGTCTATCGGCAACAACAGCACATGTACGACCGCAAGCAGCGCCGGATTGATGATCGCATTGTGAGTATTTCACAGCCCCATGTGCGTCCGATTGTGCGGGGTAAAGCGGGCACACCCGTCGAATTTGGGGCTAAATTCGATATCAGCTGTGTGGCAGGCTATGTGTTCCTCGACCATCTCAGTTGGGATAACTTCAATGAATCCACACACTTGATGACTCAGATAGAACGGTTTCGAGCTCGAACCGGACACTATCCAGATTCAGTCCATGCCGACCAGATTTATCGAACACGGGATAATTTGAAGTGGTGTAAACAGCATGGCATCCGTCTGAGTGGACCGCCTTTAGGTCGACCGTCTCTTGATGAGGCTCAACAAGCGCTCCTCCGACAACAAGCCCGAGACGATGAGAGTATTCGGGTCGCTGTCGAAGGTAAGTTTGGCCAGGGTAAACGACGATTTGGACTCGGACGGGTGATGGCCAAACTCGCCCAAACCGCCGAAACCATGATTGCCATCACCTGTTTGGTGATGAACTTGGAGAAACGGCTACGCCGTTTTATTGTCTTGTTTTTGCTAGTCTTGATGCGCTTACTACGCAGCTATCAGGCGAATGTGTGTCCCTTTACAGAAACGTTAAGCAAGGACTGGCTGAAAATCCTTGCCTCTGGGAAAGGGACTAATGACCCTGTCTGGGCTATTGGATAACCCCTGAGATTTCTATTCAGTTTTTCAGCAAACCCTATATAGATATAGGTCTATAAACGACGAAACTCCCTCTGTAAAGATGCGAGAGTTCTTGGAGTCCTCGCATCTTTACAGAGGGAGCTAGAGAGGGAATTAGGAAGGGAGAGTTCTTCTCTAGCGGGGGCTCACCTATGCTTCGGTCAGCTCTCCCGCGATCGCATCATTCACCGCGCCCGCAGGCAAGGTTGCGATCGCCTTTTGCAATAGAGGGGCCGGGAATTGGACACCGCTACGCTTCATATGCTTGAGCGCGACTGGATTGGTGAAGCTACTCACGAGCCAGTACTGAAGGTCAGGGAATTTCGTACCTTCTCTTGTTTGCTTGTGCTCATTCACTTTGATAAAGGCAGACACTTGTGAGATATCTTCCCCCTTATCCTTCATGCTAAGGATAAGATCCCCCAACTTCTTATTACTCCAGAATGACCCGATCGGGCCATTGGCATCTTCCACAGTGAGGACAACGCTTAACCGATCCTTGCCTTCGAGCAACTCCACTGCACTCACGTAGAACATGGTCTTGAGTGGAAGCTCCAGTAGCTTAGAGATATTCCCGCCAAGAGCACATTTGAAACTCTCAACTGAGGAATCCTCAGGGACGATGGTCAGCTGACTTTCACCCTCCTCTTTGCGAACCATGGCAGGGAGCGCTTTCGGTGCCTCCAGAAGCTGCAGATCATTTAAATCAGATCCGGTAGGGCTTCTGATTCACATCAATGGCTGAGCACACGAGGAATTCGCTACCATCGCCACGTTGAAGCTTAGAGGCCTTAGAGACGAGGAGCTCATCAGGATACCCTTCTGTCCAACGAGCAACCGGTGAACCATCCAGCAGGAACTTAGCCAGGTCCGCAAAGTTCTCTACTTCAAGAAGGGCATTCATAAGGTCCTGTCCCTTCTTCCACACAGCAGTGTCTACCCGTAATGGGAAGGGGAACTTAAACTTCTTAACCTCGAACAGGATTTCACAATAAGGGTTATCACCTTGAGGTGGAGAAATCCGCCATTGGATAGAATTCACATTGGCATCTGCAGGCAAGGGGAGTACATGCTGGTCAGTGACCTCTTTGGCATCTTTCCCTTCACCAACCGTCTTTTGATAGTCCCATACGACGCAACAGGTCTGGGCAGTCTCAGGGTCGCCATAAGCTTGCACTTGGGGGCCTTTGAGGAAACGACTCCCGGTTGAGGTCACCACGTACTGAAAGGTTTTAGCACTGCTGATGTCGTACTCGGGCACCCCGATGGCCTGGGTGAACGCTTGGAAGGCTGCTTGCTGGTCTGGCGTCTGGAAAAGGTCAGTGTCATCCAACTGTTCGGTTGCCTCGAAGAAGCCCCCGAGTTCTAAGGTGCGTTCTTCAAGGAGTGCTTTCAGATCTACTTTAGCGTTTGTAGATTGTGGGGGAGTTTGAGAGGCTTGAGAGGCCTGAGAAGGTGTAGTCTGGGGTGCTGTCTGAACTTCTTCATCAGTTCCAATATCTGTCACTACTTGTGCCTCTACCACTGGGACGGGGACCGGACCGGCATCTGCAACAGCTGAATTCATTGCAGCTTGATTGACAGAGGGAACGACAGGAGTCGCGGTTGCTCCATTGGAGCTAGGTTTTCCAAAAGGCATAATAGATTAGGTTAGGTGTCTAAGTGGGTGAAACGATATTCTTTCCGCAAATGCGGCGTATTCTGAAAAGCGCGGAGATGGAGCAAGGAACAGTTGAAAAGCCCACCTCATCTCCGCATTCTTAAGTTAGCAATTTGTAAGCTGTCTTGTCAACTAGGCTTACAATGCTTATATTCATTATATCGGGAGCGCAACTTCTATTAACCTTTCCGTCACCTTGCTCCTCATCCTCCACCCCCTTACCCTTCCTCCTGATGTCTATGCAAATCTCTACAAACGCAGTAGACAGCCATCCTTCGTCTCCTCCCCGTCACTCTCACCCTTATCCCAATACCTTGGAAAATAACTACTTGCAAGAAACCTGGGAGTCGATCGCAGCGCTCGATACCCGTCTCCCTCAGCAATGGGACATCAAGCCCCAGCATCAACAATATCTGGCTGATCGGGGTATAGGACTGGAGAGTGCATGCTATGCAGGGATCTTCTCTGCCAGTGGGGAGTTGGCCCAGGCACTCGTTGGTAGGCCGGATTCTTGTCTCGTGTTTTCCTACTTTGACCCCTACGGAAGGAAGCTTTACACTTGGAAGCATCCCTCAACGGGCGAGGTAAATCCATTCTACCGGGCTAGGCTAGATGTGCCTGACGGGAAACAAAAATTCGCCAGCCCACCCAGGAGCCGAGTCCTTCCCTATTGGCCACGGGTGAGAGGCTTCAACTGGCTCGACACTCCCACCATGGGGCACCAGATTCCTAGTGATCTAAAAGGGAAGGACCTACTGGGAACCGAGGGAGAAGCTAAAGCGCTGTGTGGCACGCTTCACGGGTTCCCTACTCTTGGCCTGGGAGGCGTCTGGGGGTGGATGAGAAAGAAGAATGGGGAAGGCGGTGAAGGTTCGGATCAGCTCCTTCAAGAACTCTACGACTTTGATTGGAGTGTGCCGCGACGAATCATCATTGTATTCGATAGTGATGCTGCTCATAACCCGATGGTGGTTCAGGCCGCTCAGAGATTCGGCAAGTGCTTGATTCGAGAGTGGGACGACCGGAAGATTCAAGGCTCTAAACTCCCTCAGTACCATTTTGCCGAACTGCTGAACAGAAAGGTCAAGTTTCTGTTACTCCCGACTGCGCTAGATGGGGAAAAGTTGGGGTTGGATGACTTCCTTGTGAAGTTCAAGACCATAGGCCTACAGGATCTCACTGCTAAAGCGTTACCCCTTCAATCCGTGAAGCTAGAAAAGGGTGAGCTCAAGATCACATCCCACTACACTGGTGAGTTGCTCGGTCCCTACACTCCTGTGAAAGGTGGGTTGGATAAGATCTCAGCCACCCATTATCGCGGACTCATGGTCAAATACACCTTGGGAGCTGATGTCCGCTACGTCCCTGACCACGGGGGAATGAAGTATGACGAGGACAAGGGAATCTGGGAACCCATTAGTAAAGGAGCTTGGAGCCTATTGCCAGATACGGTCTGTCGAGTAAATAACTGGCAGAATCGCAGAGCCACCCTTAAGCAAGAGAATTTCGACCTGGCCAGGGAAGAACTGGCTATTGAATTCGACCAATTTAATCATCCTAAATATATAGGCTTCAGGAATGGGGTTTTAGTGAAGGAACCTGAGGGCTCATCGAGTGGCTTTGCTAACACCTTTTTCATTAGCCACTCTCGGGAGCACCTCCTCACTCGGAGACTCGGGTTCGATTACGATCCTCATGCTGACTGTCCGAAGTTTAAGAAATTCCTCGAAGGAATGTGCGGAGGAAAGGGCACACTCTTCTGGACTATCCGATCACTATTCAGATGGAGTTTGGAGCCTAAGGAGAAAGGCAAAAAATATGGATTTGATGTGTGGCCGATTCTGCTAGGTCCACCCGGCTCAGGAAAAGGAACCTTACTTTATGTGCTCCAAGCACTCGTGGGCTTTGATGAAGGTTGTGCCACCTTTACGATTAAAAGCTTAAGCACCCAGGAGCCTGAGAAAAAACTGGCCAAACTCCTGGATAAATATGTGTCCATCGATTTGGACTATAAGGGCCATTTGGACGAGTCGACCCTCGCCATTTTGAATAAGGTCATCTCAAATGAGCCGGTCGATGTGAAGCGACTTTGGCAAAACGAACATTCCACTCCCTTGAACACCGTGCTCTGGGCGGCTGCCAATAAGAGCCCTAGCGTGAGTAATGGTGATGGAGAGGGATTCAGTCGGAGGGCCATGATCCTCAAGATCTCCCCACGGAAAGGGGAGGCCGATCGAACCCTGGTGGACCAGCTCGCTAAGGAACTCCCCGGCATCTACAACTGGGTGCAGGAACTAAGCCTGGAAGCTGCATTTAAGAATATTGAGAATTTTAAGAGTTCTAAAGTTGCCCTGGACACTCATCAGGAATGGATTATCTCCAATAACACAGCCATGGCTTGGTTATTTGAATGGGTTGAGGGGAGTTCAGTGGAGGAGAGGGAGGGGTATTTTAAGGATTTTTATAGCGATTACCGGGGCTGGTGCGGGGATGAGGGACATAAAACCCCGTTAAAGGCGATTGGTTTTTCCAAGTATTTGGTAGCTGCCGGAGCGGAGAAGGTGACGCGGCACAGAGATCGGGGCTGGTGGATGGTGTTGCCAGAGGCGGAGAAGATTCAGTGGGGGGCGATTGGGTAATGGAGAGAGAGTTTGACGATGAGTTTATTCGTAATCTAAAATGTATACTGAACTTACAAATTCAGTCGCTATTCTCATGTTTTCACCAACCAAACCTTTCTGGAACAATACTCAAGAATCTGAACCCGACTTCGACCAAGTCTGTCTAGGCATCAATATAAGTAGCGCTATTTACACCTTCCAGCGCTGTGAAGGCTGGGGAGATAGCGGTTACGTGCGACTGAGCCTATCCAGGGGAACCGTGACTATGAAAGCCATGGCGAAACCCCCAGTATGTTGGGCGTACGCTGGAGACCTTGGGTTAGTGCCCAAGATAGCGGTGCCGAAGCGATTTAACTGAGACGCCTGGCTTTCATTAAGGGTCTCCAGGACCTGACGAACTCCGTAAAATAGTGAAATTATGAAAGATATCTCTCGCTCTTTCACCATCATCAGTGGCGGACAAACAGGTGCCGATCGAGCAGGACTGGACGCAGCAGCCTATTGTTGCTTTCCCACAGGAGGATGGGCCGCTAAAGGCTACCTCACTCAAACGTATAGCGGCCAGAACATCGCTGATCGCTCCCTCACTCTCTTTGGGCTTAAAGAACACCCTACTCCTGGTTATCCGGCTCGAACCAAAGCCAATGTTGAGGACTCTGATGGCACTGTCTGGTTTGGCTACGAGGGAAGTCCCGGAGGCAAACTTACCTGTGGTACTGCTAGACGATTAGGAAAACCCTTAATCATTAATCCGTCTACTGCACACGATATGCTGGTTTGGCTGAAGAAGAACGAGATTTCGGTGCTCAATGTTGCAGGGAACCGATTATCTGAGTTCAACCCTAAGATTTATCAGGACACTTTCAGGGTGATGGTGCGATTTCTTCAGCTCTTTGCCGCAACAAATCTTGCACAGTGATTGCCTCCTCTTTTTCACTTATCGCTAAATCAAGTCAGTTAACTTCTATCCCGCAATCTGGTAACTTCGAATACTCGCAGAGATCACCTGACTTCCCGTCAACACCGTCCCAAAAACCAGTGGCACCCTATTCCCCACCGTTACCGTATTCGTCGGCCCATTGAAGATATAACTCTTAGCCTCATTCTCCTCAGGGTCTGGGGCATCGGTTTGCCCACCAAACAACCCGCCAACCAGTAACGTTGCCCCCAGGAGCCCCACCTGGAATGCGCTCAACCCTAGAAACCCGACCCCTGCAATCCCTAGCCCGATCAGGGCCACTCCCGCAATAATCTTCCCCACCCGACCGCTCCCTCTGACCACCGGGGTAATGCAGATTTCTCGTTGCTGTGGCACCGGCAGAAATACCTCATCTGGCTTGCAGAGTTCCCAGCTCTCTCCAATAAGCACATGGAAATCGATGCCAAGGGAATCAGAGGCTAAGAGGTACTCACGAAATCCTGCAAAATTAATCTCAAGCGCTGCGATCGCATCTCGGACAGTGCGGATCTCAGCGGTGAACTCTGAGCAGAACTTGTCTGCCATTTCACCAAAGAGGCGGATCTTGATTAGAGGCATGACGAGGGATGGGGAAGGGTATCGCGAAGATAGCGAGCATGAAGGGAGATTAGTCAATCAGCTTGGTTAGTCAAATCCCACTTGTGTATGCTAAGCTGTATTCCAAGTACGCAAGCTTTAGAGATATGTCCCCTTTCCTTCCTGCGTCTCCGATTAGCAGGAAGGTTTTTTTATTGTGACTGGTGCCGCCACACCGAATGAGTTTGCCGCATTCGCCCCCTCCCGTACGGCACCACTTCACTTAATCTCCCAGCCTGAAGATGGTGCAACAGCTGCATCTCTTTCACGTCCACCAACACTCCAACGTGATGAGGCCTTCTTCCCTGCAATTGCATCAAAATCACATCGTGCTGATGGAATTCGAAATTCTCAGGTGGTGTGCCCTCGTAGACCTTGTGAAGCCCTTGCGCGGGGAGTTCTTCATCATACTGGTTCCATTGGGCTGCATCGAGTAGCTCCAGGAATTTCTCCTCACTTTCCACTCGCTGAAAGTCCTGAATATGAATTCCTAGCATCCCCTGATAGTAGGCTCGGAACAGGGTGAGACAGTCCGACCGGCCCCACTCCCATGGCCAGCCTAGGTAGAATTTGAGCTGCTTAGGATTAAAATGTCTTTGGCGCAAAGGCCAGGGGTGGAGACCAATGGGATCGAAAAGATCCCATTGATCGAACGTGGTATGGTAGACGATTGAAGCTATTCTTGTGGCCCGAGCATTGATGATATCGGCGGGTGTGAGTAGCGCGGGAGAAGACTCCTCCCAATGAGAGTGATATATGAATTGGAGTTGCTCACCATACTTGGGCAAGGTGTCAGAGGGAAGCTGAAAGTCAGTTGTAGGGGTCGGATGCTGATTGGGGAGAGGGACAACTTGCCAGCCAGGGCCATCCACAAGGACCACCCCGCACACCTCCTGTTCGGGAGATAGCCGAGCGTGTTCTGCGATCTTCTGCTTTACTTCGATGGGGATTGTGGACGGGTTAGAGTGTTGAATGGCTGGAGTCACAACTACAGATGAGAGAGGCATAGAACCTTTGAAGTGACAACGATGAGGATGGATCTCAGAACACTTTGAGTGTAATCTCAGTGCACATAATATTTTACATCTTATAGCCAGAATGAAAAAATGCCATTATCCTTGATAAGAGTCTCTGCTTTCTTCTGCCTCTACCCCCATGCTAAATACCGACTTCCTACTCGAATTGCTTCTGGCTGAAAATGGCCTAATTCTACTTGCCTTACTCACCTTGGTGGTGAGATATCTGCGAAGTGGCCCTGGCCAACGCATCGAAGCAACGTTAGAGACCGTTGATTCGGGTATTTCTGCCGGAGCTGAACGTGCCGAGGATGCCTATGAGAAGCTCAAGTTCCAGTACGGCGAGCTTAAGGATTTATATCTCGCATATCGGCAGGGAGCCCAAGATGGCGTTTCACGGAGTGAGTCCAATGCTGTAGGGGAGGACCTTAAACAGTTTAAGGATTTTGTGGAGGAGAAGTTCGAACGCTTGATGCCCACTGGCGCAGGTGAAAACTCCCAGGAGTAAAGCCCCCCTCTCCCCTAGTCTTGGTGATGCAAACCGGCCTGATTGCTCTGAGCAGTCGGGCTTTCTTTTGCTCTCGCCACAAGCCCCTCAATTTTCCAAAATCCACCACGCATTCAAATCAGTGGTCCCGGCCCCCACTGTGGCAGTAAACTCAATGCTCTCAATTGCTTCTACATTGAGCCGAATCCAAGTGTATTCCCCACTTGCCAGGGATTCCGGCGCAGTACCATTAGTTTTTCGAATCAAGACTGTGGCATTTCCGGTGTTATTGGAACTGCCGGTGTCATAGCTCCCGGCCACCTCAGGAAAATGAAAAGTGAAAGAGCTATGGTAGCGAACCTTCGTGACAAAGGAGTTAAGCGCAACACCTCCAGCATTTTCGATGATAATCCCCAGTCGCTTATACCCTCGGCAGTCAATCTCTACCAGAGTTGTCTCAGCAGTTCCGATCGATACAGGACCTGCCGGGTCTAAGTCGTCTGTCCGTCCTTCTAGATAGTTTGCAGAGCCTCCTCCGCCTGAGCCCGCAGCAATCGCGACCAGTTCTCGAAGTGCCCCTTTCAGCAAGGCAATCACTGTAGAAGAGCCACTCTCATTAGTCGCTGCAACATCTGCTATCGCACCGATGGTGTCATTCCAAAATTTGTGTCCTAGAATCTGAATCCCCTGGTCATCGGTTCCCAGATTCTCTGCGCGGATTTTTCTCCCTGTGGAATCCCCATCGACAACGGGATAATCAAAATCAGCCATGAACTTTCAGGATCTCCTATAGACGGAATCAAAAGAGTGCGATCGCACTGCGCGGACGAACAAAATTGAAGTAGTAATTGGCCGATGTGACTATGTATGCCGAACTCTCTACCCAGCCGCTCACCTTACCATTGATATAAACCGTGGCCACCCTGAGGTAATAAATCCCCTCGATTAGTCCTTCGATTCTAGCTGAAGTTGTAGTCACAGTGCTCACGTCAGACCACACCCCGGTAATCCCTCGTCGATACTGATAGCGGTAAGCCGATACGAATAAGTCGCGATTTCCACCTGCATCTACCGGCTCCTCCCATGACCCGAGTAGAACGATCTGCTCGCTCACTGAGATGTCCAAAAGCCCCACATTTCTTGGTGGATTCACCACAGCCGGGATGACCACCGGCAGCTCTTGAGGTTGAAGGGCAAACCCATTTTCCACCAGGTTCTGTTTCTGGTCGTAGTAAGTGCCTGCGACGATTTCCACCAAAGCTTGATTATCAGACTCCGCCCTCATTCCTCGCACTCTGAACAGTTGGGGTGAGACCACATTGATGGACCAAACGGCTCCGGGAACGGGAGCCCTTGAAAAGGGTGTAACCACCGACAGGGTTTGATGGGAACCTGGCCCATTGGCGATCGCACGGTCTTCCAGGACCAGATTGTCCCCACTTGGCAATGTGAGCTGAAGCCTGTAAATTCCCCCTGCTGGCAATACCACGGGAGCATCCAACCCTATCTGGCTAGTAGTACCGTTCAGCACGAGCCCGGCATACCGGAGATTGGGTTTCTTCCAGTCGAACACTTCGATCACGTCCCCAGGCCGGAATTTAATTCCAAATACGGCCATCTGGAAAGTGACGGTTTCCGTCTCAAAAAGGTCACTGTAGATACGCCTGCGCCCTGCTCGCACCGCTTGCCCTCGACTTGTGCAGCCTGGAGCCGTAAAATCTACGTCCCGGATTCCATATTTGTCGATGGCCTCGATGACATTATCAACTGGCTCTACCGCCCGTTGGTATTTGTCATCCGGGTCATTCCAGACAACGTTGCAAACGCTCTTCCTCGACCGAATATCTGTGCTCCCATACTTGAATTGCCCATCCGTCACGTTGGCATTGGTAACTTGGGCAACAGGAGTCGCTGGTCGGTCTTGCCAAAACTCGATCTTGCTTCCACCCCAATAGTAGAAAGCGTTACAGGCGTTCAGGAACAGTTGAATGTGGTCGTGCGCGTCCTCGGTGCTCTGGAGGACGGTGTTGCAAAGATATCGTCGTTCAGTCCCACCAAACCCGTCTGGGACAAATTGGTTGTTGTGGCGAGAAACCTCGTATAAGCTGGCTAGAGAAACCTGCTCCAATTTGATCCGTTGGCCCACACCAAATCGCTCATTCGTGAGAAGCTCTAGGAGCTGCCAGGCGGGGTCCGATGTGGCTTGACTGGGTCTATAAAGTTGCATGTTCCAGGGGCCAGAAAAATTTAGGCCCCCATCTACAGTAACCACCGCATTGGTAGGGATACGGCAACGGATTCCTCCAATTTTGTAAGCTCGTGAAGGAACAGAATTAAATTGCTCTGCGGCGAACTGTTGCCCAATGATGGCCGAGTGAGGATAGCTAAGCTTCTGCTGGATAACCTCTGTATAGGATTGAAAACGACTAATAATCTGAAGCTTACTATCAGGGTCATCTGGAGCAGAAGATTCCACTCTGATGGTAAATTCATCAACGGCCCCACCTTGATTGTTAACAGGATATTGATAGTCGAATTCTTTTAGCGCTTGGAAACGAGTATTAAAGGTGAGTTGTTGCCTGAGTACAAACGGGCCATTTCCCTCTTTTACACGGATTCGGACGATCACCTGAGCTCCGGTGATATCTCCATCATCCTGGAACTCTTGCAGTTGAAATGCTAACCGGATTCGGACAGCATCAATCTGTCGATTAACTATTTGTCGTGTGACTGGAAAGGAGACTGTTACGTCTTGTCCGACAGACGTCTCGCTAGCGACCTCATCTCCATAGCCAGGTAGATGCGTCTGATCACGAGTACCTGCTCGCCAAGCTACTGCATAGCCGGTGAAGTTCTGGGTACCGTTGCTTCGAACAGGTGTATCGTCGAGAAAAGTGGATTCCCGAGGATCTCCTACAAAACCTTGGATTGGACCCTCTGACAGGAGCTCTACAATTCTGATGGTAGCTCGGCTAAAGCCATCGTTATCCTGTTCAGTCGGGTTGCCTCCTCCACCCTTCCCACCCCCGCCATTGTGGACGACGATTCCATGGGGGCCAACAAGATAGGTGTGGAGGAGCTCGACTTGGAGGTTGTAGACGTCGGCTCGGCTGACCTCGTACTGGAGCTCCTCCACGGGGCGGATACGGAGGTTGCGATCGAGGAGCCCGGCATCTATCCAGAGTTTCGATGCGTACTCGAAGGCATCGAACTCTTCGAGGTAGAACCAATGGTTAGGGGTGGTGCCCAGCTGCCCTCCCCAGTATTTGAGAGTGAGTATTTGATGGCTCGGGTGGAAATGGGTGGCTCGAACTCGCGAGGGGACTATCTTGTGGTCTGATGTGTAAGCCAAGACTTGTTGGTCTTCTCGAACCGTCTCGATCGGAACTGGGCCAGAAGGTGTCCAGACCGGGGTACCGGCAATGAAGCAGCCACCTCCGCCAGAGCCTTGGAATAAATATTCGGTTAAGTCTTTGTCAGGCAACGGAGAGGGGAGAGGTTGTAATTTTGCAATTTGGCCTCATCTTAGCTAATTCTGCGTGCAAGTGGATGCTTAGTTGTAGTCTTAGTTTACTGCAAGCATAGATTACTTTCTGGACCGTAATGGCCCACCAGGTTTCCTCATCCTCGAAACCTCCGAGGCCACTAAAGCCTTGATCGGATCTGCTAAGCGTCGAGCAAGTTCTCGCCCATCATCTTCTCCACCAGAACCATTCACCGTAATGGGAATATTCACTGTGATGCCTTCCGAGCTACCACCTGCTGCCGCCCCCCGAACTGCAGGACTGAACGACTGCTTACCAACAGGGCCACCATCACGGAAACCAAGAACCTGCTCATTAACTCCGTATTGCCGCAAGATCTCCTGATGTTTGCGATTCAAAATCCACTCGGTATCGTTTGCGACGATTACGCGAGCCCCTGGCCCCTCACGCTTCAAGGCATCCTTAATTGGGTCTCCACCATGCAAAGGTCCACCTAATGAGAAATTGGGTACTAGCGAACCATCGCGTCCAACTTTACCGCCATCCTTAAATAACCCCCCAAACACGCTACCTACAATTCCGAGTATTCCGCCACCTCCACCAGTACCCGCAATACCTCCTGTTTCACCACCACCAGATCCGCCCATACCACCAAGGAGAGAGCCTAGCAAACCTTCGATCGCCTTGTTCGCCATCATGGAGATGAGATTGCTCAGGATTGACGAGAGCATATCTGAGAAAGCCTCATCAAAGCTCTTAGTCCCCTGAATCCATGAGCTTAGAGCGTCCGTCATCGGTTGTTTAATGGCTCCGATGAGTTCTGGCAATTCGGAAAACTGAGTTTTGATATTCTCAATCGAGAGCTGATTGGTGGCCTCGATCGCTGCTTCCATCTCAGCGAAAGCTTCTGTGGTGCGACCTGCCGCGTCAGTCGTAGCGTACAGCTCGGCTATTTGCGCCTCATAATCAATCTGTTGTTGTTCGAGAGCAAGGTTCATTTCCTCTTGTCGAAGCGGTGCAACACCTCCAAAACCCAACATATCTGCTCGTTGCTGTCTCGCCCCCTGTAAGCCTTGACGAGCACCTAATGATTGCTGGCGCATCGTGCGATCGCGCTCACCTGCATTCATTTCTTGATCGAAGGCTAAATTTTCTCGACGACGTTCAAACAACGTGCGGACTTCAGCTATACGCTCATCTTGCGCAGCAGGCGTTATGGAATCATCGTTTCGGATTGCTGATATACGGTTATTCTCTTCAGCATCCAACTGATCGCGTTGATTTTGAAAATTGAGTTCTTGAGCTTGATTCCCTTGTCCCGAACGATTGAGAATTCGGGTGAGTTCAGCTAAACCCTCTGTTCTAATCTCTACCCGCGCCGCCTCTTGTGCAGCCAACAATGATTCTTCTAGTCGCTCAACTTCACGAACAGCACCATCTAATTTAATTTGATTAGGCAAATTAAAGGCTTCTACTAGTTCATCTACCTGTTCTTCAGGGTACAACCCCTCTATGGACTCTCGATAGGTTGAAGACGCCGTTTCCATATGGTCTTCAAGTGCCGTAATCTGGCGACGTAAATCAGCGGTTTGGGCTTCGATCGGATCAACGTTCCCAGCAGCAATATTGGCATCTTCAGCTTGGCGCTCAAATGTCGCCATAGCTGAATCATATTCAAAATCGAGTGCCCCGCTAAACGCTTCTTGCGTATCATTCAGGAGGCTCTCACGCTCATCACGTAGGGTGCGGGTACGCTCGATCAGAGCATCGTAATTTGCTAGTTGCTGGGATAAGCCTGGAGTATCAAGTTGCCCTGCTAGTACACCACGGGCTTGCTCCATGGTGGCCAGCGCTTCATTAGCTGATTCTATATCTGCTGTGAGTTGCTGGATATCTCGCTGATATTGCGTACTCGAATCTGCTGCACTCCTTGCCGTTGCCACAGCCTCTTGTGTACGCGATTGCAAATCACCTTGGGGGATTGATTGAATAGTGCGATCCTGTAACTCTCTATCAATTCCCGTACGTCGATCTTCTACCGCCATGCTTTCGCGATTAGCGGTACCCATCAGTTGTTTGAATAGGTTATTCGCTTCTAGGTTGGCCTGCTCTACTGCAATGGCGGCCCTGCGTTCGATTAGGTCGATATCCATTGCAAAATTCTGATTCTGCAATCCCTGAGCCTGATTGAATTGCCCTGTGTTCACGCCAACAGGCTGCACAGGAGACCCACCAAATCTCTGTAATGCTTGCTCACCATATTGCCATCTATCACCCTCATGCCCCCAGCGGATGGCTCCCTCGATAGCATTCTGTACTGTTCCTCTATCGTTACTCGCGATCGCAGATTGAAAGTCAATCCCACGAATAGCTGACCCGTTAGGACCGGCAAACTCATTCCAGGCATATTCCAACTGGCCTATAAAATCATTTACTGGGAAACTTGCGTCACGGCGATCAGGGTGCCATTGGAATATGCCGTGAGCAGCACCATCATCCCCTACAGCGGACGGGTCAAATCCTGATTCTTGCTGGATGTTGCCCACAAGCATGGCGGCACCCAGCTCACTAGCTCCTTTAGTACGGAAGAAATTAAAGGCTTGTTGATCAAGACCACCTTGGTTTTGATCAACTGTAGCGGATGAACCGGCTACTGTAGAGGTTGGCATCTGAGGAGAAGTTGGTACAGGTGCATTAGCAACAATTTGGATAGATCTACCATCCACCGTGCTAGCAATACCCCCACCGCTAACCATTGCAGCCATGAACTCCTGAGGATCAACGTGTTCCCCATTTACGAGGACCTTATAGTCCAGGTGATGGTTGACGACTGTCCCCAAAGCTTGACCTGCGTTTACTTGGGCAGTGCCACCGATACCAACACCTAAATCACGCCTAACATCATCCAGGTTGAGATGGTTATAGCGAATTTCTATAGGAATGCCATTTCCTAGTTGAGATTCGATCCAGACACCTACAGAGTTCGCGATATCCCCACTTTGTTCGCCAATATCGATGACTTGAGCTGTTCCACCTAAGGACGCTAACACTTGTGCTCCGAGGCCACCACCGGCCCGACTATCGATATCTATACCCCGGTGGATACGTCTTCCTCCATCTCTAGACGCATGGAAGTCTTGTCCTATCTCTTTACTTGGAGCATAGTCAATTAGAGATTGAATACTCTGGCCAGCAAGTGGTGATGCGAACCCTCCGCTACCGCCAACTACCCCAGGTACTTGACCCGGTAAACCTCGTTGCAGCTGCTGAGCCTGCATCTGGGCTTGCATCTGTTGCTGCTCTAGGGCCATCCGTTGACGATTCGCGTCAATCTGGATTTGAACAATCTCCTGAAGTGAATCCAGGAAATTCATAAATCCGCCGATCCAATCGTCAAAAAACGACCCGGACATCCCGGTCATGGCGCTTTTGAGCTTATTTTTAATCCCAGCGAAATCAGCTTGTGACGCGACTTCACGAGTTTGTAGGGCCAATTCATTCGCTTGATTGGATACCTCTCGGTAATACTCAGTAATCTCTCTGTTCGCATCCTTGATCTGTTGATTAGCCTCTAATCTGGCTTCAGCAATTTGCACCGATAACTCATCAGTCTGAAGTCGCACATTTTGAGCTTCAGCTAAGCGATCAATTGCTTGTTGATATTCAGGATTTTCAGCAAACCGCTCTCGAATCACATTGAGCTGGTTGGTCCCCATTTGGTCTATCCCCGGCTCGCGCAGTCTCAGATTATCGATGAGCCCTTTCATCTCAGGGGCTTCTAATTGAATCTCGATATCGGATAACTCATTTTCGAGTATTCGGAGTTCTTCTTTAAGACGTTTCTGATCGATCAGTCCAGCTGTGAATGCAACCTGGCCTGAGCTAGCATTACCGGCTAATTGAGCCTGCAATAGTCGTTGCCGGTCGCCCATGACTGAACGACTCGCTGCTTGAGACGCATCTGCGATACGTGCGGCTATCATCTCAAATTCGAGATTTAACTCTGATAATCTACTAGCTGTTCCATCAAGAGCATCATTGAACGCTTCTTGATCTGCGACAGCATCCGCTAACTGAGCCTCATAGTCGGCCATGCCTACAGCAAATTCTTCAGGTGAGATAGCCCCTGATGTCAGACTTCCCTCAAGATCTGACATTGCATTTTTTGTGATCTGAATTCGTGCATTTATGGTGGCTCGAACACCCTCGATCTCCTCTACTAACGGCCCTTGGCGAGATAGTAACTCATCTTTAGCAGCCGTAACTTTTTCGAGTGCTTCAACATCAGCTGGATCAAGAATGCGTAAAGCTGATTCTTGTTGCTGAATCGCTTTAAGCTGTTCTTGCACTCTTATGTATTCGTCGGTTCTATCAGCATTGGCACCCCCATCCAGATAACTGGCGGCAATCTCAGAAAGTCGCTGTTGTTCAGCCCCCATCTCCGCGATTCTGGCAGATTGATCAGAAAGCTGATCAGCTGCAAATGTCCGTTGATAAACCCCCATCATCCCTTCTTCACCAATACCAGGAATGACCCTTGATAGTCGGTCTACAGGGTTTACTCGCCCACTGATATCACTAATTCGCTGGATAAGATCATTGTCGAGTAATTCACCCGCAAACCCTTGCACCTTCACTGAATTCAACTGATCACGCTGACTTCGATTCCCCATTCCATTTAGCGCTTCATTGGTTCTCCCTGTTT
The DNA here is from genome assembly GCF_043421015.1 of Leptothoe sp. EHU-05/26/07-4. Lineage (NCBI taxonomy): Bacteria > Bacillati > Cyanobacteriota > Cyanophyceae > Nodosilineales > Cymatolegaceae > Leptothoe > Leptothoe sp. EHU-05/26/07-4. Next base: position 248,037 of record NZ_JAXSQV010000002.1, on the reverse strand, counting down.
CTTCTTGAAGCTGTTGGAGTTTGGCAATAAGGTTATCTACCCCGCGAGTCGATGCTTCTGCAAAGTCGCCCAAATCGCCCGAGCTATCCCCAAAAAATTGCCATGCCAATCGAACGGCTGCAATAGCGGCTTGAATCGCGAGCATTTGGAGGCCAAAGGTGAGCATTGCTGCGGTTGTTTTTGCTAACGCGCCAAACATGCCTTTAAGACCAGTGGTTACTTTTTCAAATGTGAGTCCCTTTGCAGCGACTAGAGCCTCCACAAAATTGACAGTCAAACCCCTTACTGCTTTAGCTGCTAACCCCGCAGATATAGCAAATCTCACCGCAAAGACTGCCCCAACTGTAGTAACCAGATTTATAAGGGTCGGGAAGATTTCCACTAGCTGACTCAGTGCAGCCCCTAAAACATCCGCCCCTAGTTTTTGAACGGGTAAAAGTTGTTCTCCAAATGCAATCTTAAGTTCCTCAATCTGATTAGTTAGCCGATTGAGAGACGCCTGGGCTGTTTTGCTCGCTCCTGCAACACCAGCTGCTGTTTCTGCTGATAACTGTTGTGCAAATTTAGGTAAGAATTCAGTACTTAATACTTCACCTCTCGCCAACATCCTATCGAGTTCGGATGTTGTTACACCCATTGACCGGGCAGCTGTTTGGAACGCCGATGGCAAAACCTCGCCCATTTGTTGGCGGATCTCTTCGGTGGACACGACACCTTTACTAGAAATTTGGGAAAGTGCTCTAGTGACCTGTTCAGCTTCCTGAGGGTTCAGTAGGAATGCTGACGTGGCTTGACTAGCTGCTGTGGCAATCTGCTCCGTCGCAACCCCTTCTAAACTAGTCCCCCTGGTTGAAGCAGCAATCTCTTGGAAACCTTGAATATTAGAGTTTGCATCAATACCTAGATCTTGAGCTTCATCGCGCAGTTCCTGAATTGCATCGGAAGCTTCTGCGGCAGAACCAAGAACAAAGGATAAAGAGGTCGTTAGCTTTTCAAAATTGATAGCCGCAGTGAGAGATGCTGCTCCAAACTGCATCATGAACTCGCTTAAAAATGTTAAAGCTTGGAATCCTATGAACAGTTTCAAAGCAGCTAAACCAACACCCTTGAGCCTATTCAGAGCACCTTCTAGCGGTCCTACTGATTCAGCGACTTCTTCAAAGGCATCGGCACTCTCAGGAAGCTCTTGGCTGAGTTTTTGACTTACAGCTTCAGCATTGTCCGCCAGTTCGTCTAACACCTGGGATGCTCTGGCTACTTGCTGTCGAACAGCTTCTTCCCACTCTCCTCCTGTACCGGGGGCATTAAAAGCACCGGATTCCAGATTTTTTAATTTGGTTGACAGCGATCTGGCTTCCTCAGCTCCAACAGATGACGCATCGCTGCCAAACTGCTGAGCCATAACTGAAGCCTGACTGACCAGGTCTGTTGCTTCTGTCTGTCCCTTGGCCACCAGCTCCTTAACAGCAACTTCTAATTCTTCTCCTTTTTGAAGTGCAGTTTGCTTTAACTGGTCCACCCACTGAGATAGTTGAGCTTCGACCTCGCTCCCTGCTTTACTAGCTCTAAACTCGGATAAACCTTTTTCGAAGCCTGCTAGGCACATCCGAGCAATTTCTTCAAACACCTCGGAAGGAGAGTTGATCTGAAGCTCATCTTTGGTAGCTTGAACGATATCCTGCGCTAGACTTCGAGCCTGGTCCTGGGCTATTCCCGTATCTTCTAATCCTTGCGCGATTCCATTTACTACTTCTTCTGATACACTTTCCAGATCCTCGGAAGAGACTGCCCTCTCTATCATTGAGAAAAGCTGCTTAATCCCGCCAATTGGTTTAGTTGCTAACTTTTTCCCACCTTGCTTTAACGCACCTCGTACGCCCTCACCCGCTTTCACCTGATCGATCATGTCGACGATATCGGAGGTGCTGTACATTGCAGCCATGGCACCTTGTAGCGGGATAGGCAAGGGCGACAGGTTGCCAACAACATTACCAATACTGAAACCAGTCAGGTCTTCCCTATAAGTACGGTTCGCCTCAGCAATATTCTCAGGCTCTAATTTGATTTCCCGTGCACGTTTGAGAATTGCGAGAATGCCTTTAGCATTACCTTCTGCGATCGCATCATAAACCGCTAAAAGGTCATTAGAGACCTTTCTGGCGAGTAGAGCACCTCCGGAATCACCAATGAGTGATCCGGGTACACCTCCTATTGCGCCACCTGCAACACCGCCAACGTACCCAACGGCATTAACGGTTCCTTCCTGTACTTTGTTGCGGAGCTCTCCAGAATCCTTTAGTTCCTGATAAGTTTGCTTAGCTTTATCGACAATTGGGTCAAGCTGGGAAATTAAATTGTTTGCCGACTCTGTAATATCAACTGATTTAATACCCTCGACCAATCCCAGAGGTAAGAATCGACCATACCGTTTGAACAACTTTGAAGGCGAACTAATCTCAAAACCTTCTTCAGTCGCGTCTTTTACCCCTTCTACCAGACCTCTAATGGAGTCCTCAACATTGGCCATAGATTGGTCAATGCCTGTGACCAACCCTTCACCTAGCTCAGCCCCTGCTTGACTCGCGTCTTCCCCAACAGATTCTAAAAATCTTGCAGCTTCTTTCTGAGCCCGTGTGACTTGACCTTTTGCTGAACTAATTTCTTTTTTAACGGAATCGGGGGCAGCACCTCGTAGTTCAGTGAGCCTATCTTTTACACCTGCACCCCTGGAAAGAATTCCTCTAGCTGCTGCAACACGCTGTTCTTGTGGCGTTTGAGCGTCATTGAGTAACCTGGTCTGATCTGTAAATGTTTGCCGAAGAGATCTAAGTGCATCACCAGGTGGTGGACGATTAGTGTTAGACAGACTAGCCAGGAGTCGTTCTTGAACCGTCTCAATACGCTGAACTCGTGATAGCAGGTTAGTCAACTGATTTGCCACCTCTGAAGACATGCGATCTCCAGAGGGAACAAGCTTAAGTAAATCTCTGAGTTGAGTCTCCAACGCTGAAAACTCATCAACGACTCCTTGAAGAATATTTTGAGCCTGATTAGGATCAGCATTGACAAGTGATTGAGCCCCTTGAATACGGGACTCCATTTCACGAACAAGCTGTGTGGGCTCAGCGAGTTGCCCAGCCTGTAGGGGCTCTGGAAGTTTTAATTCAACAGGTTTCAGCTCAATAGCTTCGACAACTTCTTTAACCGCTAAACCTATCTCTCGTCCGATGGACTGGGCTTCGGTCGCGATTGCACTAAGGGACTCTTCGACATGTGTCGGAGGAACTTGCTCTAAAACGGGCTCTTGTACAGCTTTCAAAGGCATTTCTACTTTTTGTCTGGGCCGAATCCCAGCATCCGGAGCGCCGAAGTCCTGCAAAAGAGTATCTAGCTCGCCACTTAATCTCTCGTATTTTGCTCTAACAGTCCCTGTGGTGTTTTTGTACAGTTCATCAAACTCCTTTTTGTATTTCTTAAGCTCCTTGTAGACCTGATCAGCCAATACCACTGACTCTGCTCCAGGATTCTCCAAAATCTGTTGGCGAATCTCTTTAGCACGGCCAATGGCTGCTCGCATATTACCCATGCCTCCGACATCATCAGGTGCAGCGTCCAAATAGATGTCGTTAAAAATAACAGCAGCTTCTTCCAACTCTTCTCTGACATCGTCTGTAGCAACAGCTAGGTTACGTCGAACCATTTGCAAATTTGCCATGGCTTGAGCTGCGAATGTTTCAAGCTGACGAGAATCTAACTGTCCAAGATCCTGAGCCTGAAACTGTTTAGCTGCATTAAGAATAGACTGCGCACCCTCTTTGTCGACCCCTGGTAAATTGCCTTGAGTAAAGTCCATATATTGGGCAATATTCGCATCGCGATAATGCTCATAGGGGTGTCCTTTCACACCCAGAATATTCTGTGTAGGAGAGTCAACATTGGCCAAACCCATACGCGCATACATATGCGCTTCTCGTCCCAACATTTCATCTGGTGAAATAATCTTGTTCTGACGAGTTTGGTCTAACCGTCCAATCAAGTCTGGCGTACCCACACCCATGTACTGCACTCGATCACCGAAACCTAATTGTTTCATGATTTCGTGAGCTTCTTCTGCGGCAAACCCGCCACCGCTTTCACCCAAAAGTTTGACCGTAATCTCACTATTCTTCATTAAAGCAGCGTAGGCCTGGGCAGCCATTTCTACTGCATCAGGGGAATACCCTTGAAGATGAGGTTTACTCAAGGACTTCATGAGTTCATACAGTTTGCCTATAGCAGAGTCAGTCTCTCTAATGTCTGTTGCTTCATTCCGGACCCAGATGGCTTTGCGCTCTTCCGCTTGGCCAGCTTCTTTAGCCTGCTTATCCAAATCACTGGAGATTCGTTTACCACTAAGCCCCCGAGCTTTAGCGTAGCCACCTGTAGTAATGAATAACTCACGAGTATTCTCATCGACAATATTAGCTGTGTTACGTCTTTTACCAGACTGGACAATTTCTAGTGCTCGCTCTCGTGCTAAGGGGACAGCACGCTCTTGAACTCCGAATTGTCGATTGGAGCGAATAGCTTCATCCAAAACCTTGATCTCAGACATCCCAGCAAACATCGTGTCATTAAAGTTGGTAGCAATATCGCTCAATTGCTCTCCGATGTCTTCGATAGCCTCGTTCCAACCGGAAAAATCAATCCCGGTGACCAGAGCAGCTAATTTATTCCTAAGCTGGGGCTCATCCAGCGCGGCAACTAGCCCGTCTCCCAATCTAAAACCAGCCAATCGAACACGATCGCCCAGCAGTTTAGCTGTATCCTCTACTGCGATCTGTGCCCCTTCAGTACGCCTATACCCTTCCTTAAGCAACGGAAATAGCCGTTCACCTTTGTTATTACCAAATTGCTGCAGCGATACCTCAAAATTAGATTCGAAGGACCTGACGAGCCCTGCACTGATCTCAGCGCCAAAGCCAGCGCCAATCTCTTCGTACAGGCCTTGCATGATGTCGCCAAAAGCCCCAAACAACCCTCCAGTAGCAAAGTTAAGTAATTTCTCAAATTTAGAGGGTTCCATTCCCTTACGAACACCCTCCTCGATCTCAATCGCTAGTCTATCACCCAGCCCACTAATAGATGTTTCGATCGAGGCAACAATTGACTCTACCTTTTCATCTGTACCCACTAGCGCTTGAGTGACCGCATCGATTTGACTCGCGTCAATTTTTATCGTCTCTTCGATGCCAAATCCCTTCTCAAGGATGGTGGAGAACGCAAATGACCCCAGCTGTCCTAAAGCACCCTCTACCACGCTGCCAAAAAGAAAGCCTAATCCTCGGAAAGCTTTACGAACAGCACCTCCGTAGATACCATCTTGAACACCTTTTTCAACGGACCCTTCGATTACATCTGCTAGCTCATCAGCTTCCGTAGCGAACAGTTCTCGGAAGGTTCTGGCATCCCGTTTATCTGCTGAAATTTGTACTCGCCGTTGTCCTTGTCGGACGTAGGGGCTATCAGCAGGACGTAACTGAGCTAAATCTCGATCCCTCACAATGCGCCCTTCCCTAGGACCTTCAGCATATCGATAGCGACCCGATCGAGAGTCATAGAATAACCGCTCTTGCCCGCCCCCTGCTGCTTGTTTTACAGCCGCATCAAATGTTTTTGTGGACTCAGAGAATTGAGTAACCGCCTGACTCATTTGAGCGCTACTCCCACTCCCAGTAGTTTCAACAGATGCCTGAATTACTTGATTTTGAGCGGCTTTTTGTAATTGAGTGATATTAGTTAATTTAGCTTCTAGTTGATCTAGCTGTTCTAAATCAACTGAAGGTTTAAGAGGATCACGCTTCATGTCATTTCGGGCTTTTCCGAAATGTTTTTCTTTCAAAGTGAGGTGTGCGTTGAGAGATGTCAGTTGCCGGTCGTCCACCTCAGGCGTCAATCTTAAGTCCCCCCTAGAAAGAGACTTCCCAAACGCCTTCTCCACTTCACGGGCAGCCTTGATTCCTTCAGCCTGGGCCATCTTCAAGTTGGCCTTGAACTTGCTGTCGTCGATCCCCAACTCTGCTATTAGACTGCCAATCGTAGTGGACACTACTCTTCTCTCCCCTAGTTTGTCCTCTTCTTACCCCTCGCTGCTGAAGGAAAAAACCTTGCAAGCGATCGCCTACAAGGTTTCTGACCAACCGCTAAATTATCTGATATTCTTATCCTTTAATCCTTGTACTCATACTCCCCGATCCCTCTCTCTACTTCGCAGACTTCCTAGAAGAAGAGCGCTTAACCACGTCAGGGGGCGTAGAACGGACATCAACGACTTTCACTTCAGATGCTTCAGGCTTAAGATCGAGATCGACCTCTTCCATTTCCACCACACTATCTTGGGTTTTATCTTCGACTGTTAGCTTGGGGGCGAGCATCTTAATTTCAATTTCAGGCAATTCTCCTGGCTTTACTTCAGGAAGCTTCACCGATCGAATATTAGGAATTTCTTCTGGCCCGATCATCACTCGGATATTACCGGCATACCCCTCACCAAAAATCACTTTTACTGCTTTCGCTTCCGCCATTTTGTTATTTCCTCTAGATGTTCTACATAGTGTCTGGCCCTAGGAGGCATTCGTCGCCCATCCAAAACCTTCGCCAAAATCTTAGCCGTCTTGACAGTGAGAACACGCTTCTGCTCATCTTCATCACTTCTCTCAGGAAAGGGGATTAAGTTTGCAGGATCAATAGGTTCAGCATTCTCACCTTTGAATCCATTAAAGAGTCCGGCCCACCCTATAGCTTCAGTCCTCGCTCGATAATTTACCTCCTGCCGATGGGCTTTCTCAAAAAACTCTAGTGTTTGAAAGATTAGCCAACTTGGCTGGTCTCCAAAATTTTGGTGGTTGAATCGCTCGTCTCTGACTCCAAGCCACTGGAGTCGGTAGTAGATGTCTCCCCAATTGATGGGAGGGTCTGAGATGGCTCGTTCGAGGGACTCAATAAGTTTCCCTCATCTTCGGGGGTGCCTGTCGAGTCCTCAGCATCATCAGTGTCCAAGTCCGCAACGATGCCTGCTTCTTTCTGATAAAACTGGAATAGAAGCGCGATTAATTCTTCAGGAATGCTATCTCGGGTGTCTTCTTCTGACCAGTCAGGAAAACCAATTTTTAGATTCCTAGAACCGGGTTGGCAGATGAAACCAACATCGCCATCTTTAATTTCGAAGGGGAGTTCGTCAACATGAAGGGTGTCCGTTTGATTAAGCCCAGGAACTAAGAGTTCAGTCGTTTCTGCATACTGGTGAGGTCCAAATCGTACAGACACATTTTTCTCAATGGGTGCTTGAGGCGGTTGAATATTTATGCGCCTTGAGCCTGCAACCGAGTTAGACAATGCAACCACGGGATAAACAACCCGGTACTTCAGCATGAAGGTTGCTGCGCGGATCTCGACTCGTGCTTTATCCTCTTGGAGATTGAATAAAAGTTCAGCTGTTTGTTCATCTAGATAGTCAAACAACTCATTCTCATCACTCTCTTGAGTGAGAATGTCTAGCTGCAAACGATTAACTAAAAATTTAAGCTTATTGATTTGGTCACTCGACAGATTCTGAGTTACAGGCCATTGGCTGAGCTTATTGAATTGCTCATTCAGATATTCTTGAATTGCTATGTACGCAGGTAAATTCAAGTTCTGATGAACGGGATATGTTTTCCAACTACTCCCGTTGTCAGGATGTACTCGTATGACCCAACTATCGGCAATCTTTAGGAAGTAAATAATGCCGGGTTCTGTGGAAAACTCTAGTGCATTGTACTCATCATAAGCACAAACAAAAACCCCGTAAGCTGCTAATGGGTCTGAATTAGGACCCATTGCCCCCATAACTTTCTTGCGCATTTCTTTAATAGGGACGCTTTGCTCCTTAGCAAGCTGCTTAATGCGCTGACTGAGTCTTAACAGAAATTTCTGCTGTTTCTTCTGCTGTTCTTGAAAATCAGCAGGATTCTCATTAGGAGTTACACCTTTAAGACTGACTAAATGAAGTTGGCCAGTACGTTCGCTGCCGACGACCTCAATCTCTTCAAGCGGCTTATTAACAAAGGGGAGGAGTTTTTGCATGGTCTAGAAAGGTTGATTGGTTGGCCAGATAAGAGTCAGGAAATGCGCTTCAAAATTATCGGAGAATCAAAATCCCCTAAAACGACAGGATGGTGAGAGTTCTTAGCTTCTTCAGGGGTAAACACATGGGCTACTTTTGTTTGGTTGTCTTCCTTTCGAAGTGGATAATCAAGCGGAATGTTAGCTTCAAAAAAACCAAATCCTGCTTGAATCTCTTGAGGTGTTACGACACAGTTCACTAAGAAAATAAGAGAGCCGAACCGTAACACCTCATAATGAACGGGTGAATCCATACCTCACTACACCGCCAGGCCAGGTGGCGTATACTCTTCAGTGATCATGTTGTAATCACCATCCGTTGGAGTGTACTTGAAGGAACCACCTTGGAATTGAAGGTTCGCAGTGAGAGTGATGATGTCCTGCACAGCAGAGCTTTGGTCCCCCTGAGTCATGATGCACGCACCCTCGTAAGTCTCTGGTTGAATCTTGAAACCCGCATTACGTTTTAAGATCGCGTAGATTTCTCGGTCAAAGTTTCTGTCGATGTAGAGCATCTGTTTTAAGATGCTCGCACCGGGGTCTCCTTCCACGTCTTGAAACGTGAAATTCAACGTTCGGTTGGTGCCTGTTGTCAAACCGGAATAGCCTGCTCCATCCGCAAACGTCGTCGCGTCTACGATCTTCGGCTGGGATGTGGGAGAAGCATCAGTTGCCCCTGCGATCGAAATAGTGGCAAAAGTGGAAGCAGAATCACCATCGCTAATGGTGGCAGGAAGAGGGAGACACTCCAGGACAGTAGCCCCAGCTGGAGCATAGGTGGCCACTGTCACCTTGGTGTTAGCCCCCGAAGGACCGAAGAATAATTCTTCTCCAGGAAATAGCGCTTTAGGTATCGGCTCGACCGACAGGTACTCATCACCCGCGTTCAAAGTACCGTGGTTATAGACTCCGGGGGTAGAAGCGGGAATAGCCGTTCCACCTCCTGTCGGCTCTCCTGTAAGCGGGTCTTTAATGGGTGCAACAGCTAAGGTGGCAGTAGCCGCCGCTGCAGAGGTTAAACGGGCATTTACGCCGTTCGCAAATGCAATCTTGGCGTGATTGGGAAGCGTAATAGGTGCAGATAAAGTGATAGCTGTATCCCCTGCTGTGACAGGTGACCCAGAGTCAATGGAAATGTCAGTAACAGGAGCCTGAGCAGCTTCAGCCGTGATGGCGTAGGTGGTTGGGACACGACTACCTGGAATCAGGAGTTGAAACCGCAGTGTGGTTAAAACGGATGTTCTCTTTTTTGTTGGATAATCGATAACGCTTGGCATTGTTCGCTATCACCTCACGAGTACTGATGGATTAAGTTCACGATGCGAGATGACGCCAACAGATATCGAACCTGCGGCAGTACATTCTCGGATGTTTCAAGCATGATCTCTCTAAATTGAGAGAAGGCCTGACGCATTTTTGCGATCGCACGGTCGTAGGGAACGAGCCCCTCTGCCGACCGGTCATAAGCGCGGATCACAACTTTCCAATCGAATCTTTGAGACGACTGTGGAACCGAATAAATTGGCGATTGAGAAAGATTTTGTTCATGGCGAGCGATGATACAAGCGACACCTGAAATGGTCTGTCGCTCGGCCAGAAAAGGAGGTTCAACCCAGATCGCAGGGGTACCAGTGGAGGAAAATGTACCGAGGTCCTCTGCCAAAAGCTGGGCCAGATATTTTTGAAGATTAAGAAGCGAATCTCTTGCCGTAATAGGATTAAGCATAAGTAAATCCCTCCTGATACTCGATAGTGAGTGAGCGATAAAGAGTATCTAAATCGCGAATATCCCGAGCGCCAGGAGGCACGACTTCACCGTTGTATCGACGAGTCATCGTCGGCCAATACCAGACGGGGGCTGACATGGCCTCATAACAGGCTCCCTCGAAAGCATCCACTATGGATTGAAAAGCAACCTGGAGGCTCTGGGTGGCCTCGAAAGCTATTGTGAAAACCCGTTCAAAGTCTGTCTGTGCGATCGCATAATCTGTCCAGGGGCGACCAGGATAAATTATCCCTCCCCCTTCAGCCCCTTCATGAACCAAAGCAGCATAGGGAACCCCCCATTCGAACTTCGCGACAGGCTTCTCGATCGTTGGTGGATGCCAATTGTCCCAACGTGCCATCAGCGACCACCTCCTTCAGTCTGGAAAGAGCCTTGAATAGGGACGCCAATCTCCGCAACAATTTGGGCTCGATAGGGGGTGTTTCGCTCAGTGAAGTGAAACGTACCTGACTGGCCATTAATAGTGCAGGGAGTGCGACCCTCATAAGGAGGATCTCCAGGAGGAGTCTCAAGGAGGTACCCCCGCATCTGTCGACCGGTTGTATTGGGACCGAGCTGTTCTTGTTGATTGGCTCGATTCCCAGTTTCGGTGAGGGAAGCAGCAATCTCAATAGGAGTCGTCACAGCCACAACATTTCCGGTGGCCGTGTCCGTGGTGGTTCCTTGCCCAATCTGTTGGAAGGTGAGTGTGGCGTTAGCAGGAGGCTTAATCGTAATCATGAGGCGTACTCCCTGGCACGATATTGCCGCATGATGGCCAAGTAGTCTGACATCAACGTGGAACCTTGACGGGTAGTCGTGAGTTGGGCTGTATCCGACCCGTAGGTGACAGACTTAAAATCTGTTAGAGTTTCTTGTCTGAGTCCTGAAGCCAAAGGAGATTGCTGAAGTGAAAGGATTGCTGCTACCGCTGTCTTTATCTGGAGGGCGTCTTCCGAGAGCGGATCAGCCTGGAAATCAAAACCCGCAGTATAAGCAACCCTCACCTGGGGTTGATACGCTTGACGTGTGGCCACAGCACTTCGACTGCGATAGCCACCGATACCGGGATGATTAAGCCCCCTACCCGCCAAAGTGGAAAAGGTGTTCTCAGCATGCCCGATGAGACCATGGATCGAGACTTCACCAAGTTCTAGATCCCGCGTGTATTCAGATTCTTCGATGGCCACCCAGTCATTGGAGTGGGAGTAGGCAATCCGGTTAGTGGCGTAATAACGAGTTTCGACCGTGAAATCAGCGTCTGGATCGATCGGCCAACGAGTCAATCGAGCAATGCCATTTCCACCAACCCGTGGAGTCTCAACGAAGGGTTGTTTAGAAAGAGGGCGTTGGGACCCTTGAGGACCCTGTGCCAACATCTCAGCTTGTAAGATTGCACCTTGAGCCACACCAGGGTCGAGATCCAACTCTGGTGCGTAAGTAGCTAAGTCCTGGATGCTGAGAATGGCCATTAAAAAGGAGGGGGAGATAGCGAAGAAGAAAAAGAAAGGTTATCGGGAAGTGATGTCGTCGTAGGCACCAGCCCATTTGAGATAAACTGCCAGCTTTCCTGCAGTGAGAGCTGCCGTAGCGATAGTGAGTTGGAGATTGCGCTCTGCGGTGAGTTTGAATGCTGCAGCTTGCTCTTTGGCCACGACGATCCCAGTGACCGATGCGATCGCTGTGGCTGCGAGAAGATCAGTGGTGGTGTTTAGGCCGAGAGCGATCGTGGCCGAGCCTGTTGATGTTGGGTCAGTCAAAACATCGACAATGCACTCGGTAATGATCGCGTTATCCGGGGTCGTCAAGGGCATCGTGATAGTCCCGATCGCACCACCGTGAATGGAGAAGTCGTAGATGTCTCGGGCACAACCGCCAAGATTGTCCGTGACATGGCGTTGAGGAACGTAAACATTCTGTGCTGTCATGGGTTAAGCAGCCTCCGAGGTAGCTAGGGGCGGATGATTGTGAGCATTGGGACAGAAGAGTTCTTGGTCAAGATTCTGCCGAGCCTCCGTCCCGCAAACTGTGCAGACCATTGTTCGTCCTTCGCGCTTGAACTCCGCAGGCCGAAGTTGAACTTCAGATGGTGGTGGTGACGGAGGGGGCGGAGCAGAGACCTTGGGAGTAGGGATAGAAGCTTTATTTTCTTTTTCCCCAGATGAACTGCTAGGCTCGGGTGCTCCTATTTCCTCTGTTAGCGGAGTAGAAACAACTTCTTCCTCAGGTGTGGAAGTGGTGGAGCCGGTAGCTCTCTTTCTAGCCATATCCAATCTTCTCCTACGCTACCGGTTCATCGGCAGTGCGGATCTTATAAACCCGCAGCTCTTGGGGAACTTCAGAGTTATCCCCGTACCCGATCGGGTCGACATCCAAAGGAGCATGACCCTCGTAACAGTGCCAAATAGCACGCTCATTACGTCCGAAGTCAGTTTTCTCGTCGTAAAGAATCTGAACGCCTGCACCTCCGATTCCTCGGCCTGTTGTTGAGCCACCAAATGCGTATCCTTGACGGAAGATGCTATTTTCTGAAGTCCCGTTAGTTTCTTCAGCAACGCCCTCCTTGCCAGGTTGATCGTAGTTAGTGGTCAGGCCGCTGCTCGCGACTCCAAAGGCATTCGTGGACCAAATATGAAATTGTTCATAGTTGCCCATGTACCCTTCAACTTGGATATTTTCACCAGCCGGGTACTGGCTCATCATCATGTTGGTGAGTTCAGCCACATCCTCCTTAGTGGGAGGCTCCCACTCATCTGCGAGGCTCTCCTTAAGCTGCTCCAACTGACGAGGCACAAGCACAATGCCATAGCAACCATCAGGGAGAGGGACAACCCGTAATTCATGAAGCCGGGTGTGCAACTTGCGGAGAAACTTGCGAGTACACTGCCCACCAGAGGTTACTTCAGCCGCTGATGTGACCAGCGTGCCCTCAGCACCATTGTGGTAAAAGACCGCAGTGGTGGGTTTCCACTGTTCCCGGATGATGAGGTCCTCGAAATTGTAGTAATCAAAGAATAAGTCTCGCTCCAGGATCGGCATAAGCGAGATCATCGAGTAGGCTTCCACAAAAGTGGGGATAGCCAAGGGTGGTGCCTCTGGTCGGCCTCGCCCGTATTCTTGGAGCTGTAGCTGAACAAACCCGGTCTGAACTGGGGCATTCGAGCTATCAATCGGGATGTAGGTACCGGACCCTGAGAGTAGGCGCTGAGTGGAATCGGTGAGAATATCTGGATACCGTGCCCGAGGAATATCCACTCGTTCACCCAGTCCACGATCAAACCGATGGATAGTCGTTGCAAATTGCCAGAAGACCAATCCTGGGCGAGCACTCACTCTCATAATCGAAGAGAGCGTGTCCAGGAAACCTGCCGGGATGTTGCCTCCAGTGGTGGCTGCCCGAGCTTGGTCGGGAGTCATGGCAGCTGACCCTCGGAACAGGCCGTTCTTTTTGCCTAACTCCGTGAGTTCATTCATCAGGTTGCGATAACCCTGGGAGTATTTCTTGTTCCAACCATGCTCGATGGCAAAACGGTCCACTCTCGTGGAGTCATACACAGGAATCAGCCCACCCTTCTTAGTAGAGCGATACATGAGCCCCGAGGAGTCCCGCTCTTGCACGTACTCTGCCAACATGCCCGTGAGAACATCTGACTTAGTGGACGTCTGAGTATTTACGTTGGGCATACCAGGGGAGGGGGGAGGCGCATCTTGACCTGACTGGGGTGTAGCAGCCCGGCCCAGTAGGCGGGATAAGTTTTCGACAGCAGTGTTGGCTGCTTGAGATTGCTCAACTTGCTGTTGGGCAGCCGCGAGTTGGGATTCAAGATCACGCGCACGAGCCTGAGATTCGGTGAGCTGTTGTTGAAGCGGAGCAATATTTTGGGAGACAGCTTGATCTACAAGGGTCCGCAAGATGGTTGGGTCAAGCCGATAGGAGGTGACGGGGTCGTCGGCAGATTGTTCTCCAGGTACAGTCGCCCCCTCTTGAGTCTCAGCTGACTGGGTAACAGAAGCAGTAGAAGATTGTTCCTGAGGTACAGTCGGGCTATGCGGGGCAACGGGTAAAGGTGTTTCGACTTCTTGTCCACTAGCGGGGGCAGTAGCGTCTGAATCTGCCGGTGTCGCTGGTGCCCGAGTCTTTACGGAATCTTGCACACGTAGGGATGCTGCAAAGCCTGTGCCTGCCGCTGCTGATTTATTTAAATTAACACCTAACTTGGCTTTATCTTCGTCAGAAACCTTTGTCAGGTCTAAAACTGTTTTGAGCGGGCTCTTCGGCATACCCCTTGCGCTCCAGGAATCTATTCCCACCCACGGTAGCGAGAGAGAGAAGAGAATTTAGAATTCGCCCAGGAAACAGGTGCGAGGCACGTATAATAGGTGCAACTCTCAGCTGTAATTTTGTAAAACGTTCCTGTGAATCTAAAAAAATTGCTGTGCGCCAACTTCAAAAATGCTCTCGAAGAGCAAGAAATATCAACTAGCATGTTAGCTAAGTTGACGGGATGGCACAGAAATTTATGGATTGACCGCACTAACGGAACCACCGATATCAAGGTAGAAGACCTAGTGATTGCTGCCAAGGCAATGAGGATCAGCCCCTACTGGCTGGTGTCACGAGTGATCGAACAGCCCCCGGTGGACGACAGGTATGCGCTAATCCTTCAAGAGCTACAACGGATTAATCGAATTCTAGAGAAGAGATCAGGCGCGTAGGATCGATGCAGCAGGCAGGGCTCCTCGATTGCAATTCGACAGCTCTACAGCCTCGTGGTACTCCCCAGAAAGGATGGCGTAGTCAGCAAACTCCGCATCATCTATCCCGTACATGGATACGAGATAGAACATGAAATTGCTCGGAATCAAGTGAGGGCAAACATAGTCATCGTTCTTGTCCTTCTCGTAGAAGGACACCATTCGGTTCTTTTCGCGTGAGCAATTTGGACAATAAAGGGTGGGCTGACGAAGCATGGAGCCAGTCGAGCAGTCGTTGTAACGGCGACTCAGGATGGCTGCAGCCGTCTCACTATTCTTGGGTACCGCTGCAGCGAGGTAGAGCCAGATATAGCCTTCGTCTTTGATGATTTCGCGGTTGAACTTAGCAAATCCGCCACCATTGAGAATGTCCTTGGTCGTGGATTCCTCGGTTACGAGCTTGGACTCAAAGATAAACGCAGCAGCTTTTTCGCTATCGCCCCAGGCATGATCAAAGATGAGCGGTCTGCCCTTGAAGGTGAGCCCCATACCGATGATTGCGTCCTTGTGCCATCGACGATAATCAAAGTCCACCAGATTATTGGAGGCCGTGTAGGGGACCACTAGCCAGTCGTCAGCAGAAGATCCCCAACCCACCAGTTCGTTGATGGCGCGCATTTGAGAGGCTGCGGGAGTCGTAATCTGGCCCGTCAACTGATCCGACTCAAGATCTTCAGCTTGAAAACGGGTGAGGGGTTGGACAGAGCGTTCTTGCTGATAGAGGTGTTCGAGCTCCTTGATGATATGCGGGGCAAGAGCTTCGAAGAGTTGGGCCTCTTGTCCTTCAAGGGTTGTACCTTTGAAAGCCTTAGTAAGGGACGGTGAGATGGTGCTGAGAGGCGATGTAGTCATGATTTTTCTAGCGAATTCTGCCGTTGACATTAATAAAGGTTTCCTGAGCCTTGGCTTCATCCTCTTCAGTAGAAGTGGAACCCGACCCTTGCTGCTGTCCACCACCCCCACCTGGTTGCAAACCGGGCATTTCCTGAGTAATAAACTTAGGCCATTCCAATCGAACCTTAGGCCGTTCCTGTTTCCAGAAGTTGTAACCCTTATTCAAGGTCACCTCCACTCCAACGGCCCATATGATTTGCTTTGCCAGATACGATCGCACCGTGGAGATGAGTCGACCATAGGCCAATGCGGGTTGCCCCCCGAGTTCCTTCGAAGCTCCTTGTTCTAGACCCAAACCGGGAATCAAAAAGATTGGGCACCCTGGGAGACACATGCGGTACCGAAGCTGAAGATAGTGGTCGATGAGCGGCTTTAGAGTTGGGGTGGCTGCAGCTAGTTTCTCCACCTTGGCTCCATGAGAGAGGTAGAGGTCCGTCACGATCCCCATGGCCCTGGTTTCCTCGTACTCGGCCCGGTAGAGGTTCTTATAGTTGGCTCCCTTATCCTCTGGCATGATATGGAGATTGGGGAGAATGGCCGATGAGCGAGCGGCGTCTACCAGGTCTGCGATCGCATCCTTGATGTCCTGCCATACCTCTATTTGAGAGAGTCCGGGTGGATGTCCATAGCGGCCAGGGCCAGGAGCACGAAAATGGAGAATACGGGCCAGGTCTATGCCCCGCCAAATCCGGTCGGTTGAATCGTTGGGCTCAAATCGCTCTTGCTGACGATAGTTGAGAATGTTTCCATGCTCATCTTCCTCAGTGAAAGTGGAGAAGGACGGCAAATACATAGTCTGAGAGATCGCGTACCCTGAGCCATCTCGCTCAATAGCCAGTTCCATGAACGAATCGCCATAACCCATTATCTGAGCTACGGCTGCTTCAAGGATCTCTCCACCGAGAAGCTCATCTTTGCCGCAGTAACGATTCTGGAGATCCTCTATGATACCTGTGGTGTAGGAATCAAGACCCGTGTTGGGAGCAAGAGACCAGGATTCCACTCCGCCATGCTCATTCTGAAAGGTGTTCTGGGCCAGGAGACGGAGACAAGTGGAGAATTCATAAGACCATGAAGACATTTCCAGCAATGATCTGGAAGCCCCATGATCAAACATGATAGGGCGAAGCGGAATCTCCGGGATGTCAAGCTGCCGAAGATTGCGACGACGAATTTGCCCAGCGGGGAGGATTTGATCCTGAGAGCCGGTTAGTTTACTGGTCCGTCTACGGGGACGACTGCCCCGGACGAGATCGACTAGATTTGAAAGCTGACCCCGGATGGTGGGCATAGAAGGGGGATGCGTGACGATAAAGGAGACAGGCTAGGCTAAGCTAGGCCAGATGAACTCAACTGAGCACAGGTCAAATAAAGTATAGTCTACCTATCTGTAGTCTTAATTTACTAGTGTATGTTTGAAAACTTTTCCGGCCTGAGTTTTGCGATCGGGATGATGGTAGGGGCAATTTTGACTCTAGGTGTTGTGACGGGAGTGACTCTTGGGGTCCTAACAATCAATGTGGCCAGCCAAAGAGAGGAAAGCTAACCCACGCTTCCATCAATAGGATTTTAATTCCCTTGATCTTTCCAGCACTAGCCGCTGTAATGAAATCAGTCACTTACACAGTGCCATGGTCATTGCCTACCGCCCCCAAGCCATCGATACCACCGTAGAAGCTGATCGACACCTATTCAGTCTTCTTTCTCAACGCACCAATGAACAGCGCATGGCCATGACGGTTCGGTATACCCAGGGCGGTTTGGCGATGTCTCTAGGTGGCTTGAAGCAGCGGTTTGGCCATCTTGATAACCAGGCCTTTGCGCATAAAGTGGCCCAAGCCTGGTTAGGTGAGCATTGGCCAGTAGGATTTGAACCCAAAGGAGATCCAATGACCTGGACTCAGGATTCGATTGGGCTAGCTCGTCGGTTACATGCCATATTTACTAGCTTGGGTATCCAGTATTACGTGACCGGTGGTGTGGCATCTACAGCGTATGGCGAGCCTAGGTTCACTATCGACCTGGACTTGGTTATCAATGTATCGGGTGCTGATCTGTATCCATTAGTCGCCGCATTAGAAGCAGACGGTTTTTACGTTCCTGGTGTTGAGGATGCTGTGTCAGGTCAAATGCAGACACTACAGATTACTGACCAAGAAACGATTGAACGGGCTGACCTAGTCATTGCTGGAAATGAAGCCTGGGATATTATCAAGTTCAGCCGTCGCCAGTTGGTTAATGGTGTCTATCTTGCATCGCCTGAGGATGTGATCCTGAATAAGCTTCGTTGGGGACAGCATAGCCAATCTGAGAAGCAATGGCGGGATGTACTGGGGGTCCTGAAGGTTCAGGGTACGAGCTTGGACTTTGACTACTTACAAGAATGGGCCAGCAACTTGGGCTTAGTAGAGGATTTAATGAGAGCCAAAGGCGAGTCAGGGCTGTCAGAGCTGTAGGATTGACGCGATTTGTTAATGGCTGCAGACTTCGGATACGATACAGGCGCGCATCTCACCTGGCACTCTAATGCCACTTTTGATTCTATGTGCTTGATATAATTTGAGAGATGCACTCCTCCAGGCCAATTCTATGACTGCCGTTGCCAATAAGTCATATGTAGAGTTCAAAAACCGAGGGTATTGGATTATTGGTACCCGAATCTCTTTGGATTCTATTGTTTATGCTTTTCGCAAAGGTATGCTTCCCGAGAGCATTGCTCAATCCTATCCGTTGCTTGACTTAGAGAAGGTATACGGAGCAATTACCTTTTATCTAGCTAATCGTTCTGATATCGACGCTTATCTAATCTCCGAGGAAGAAGCGTTTGATTCCATGCCACAGCCGTTGCAGGTGGATGCACCTTCTTTGCATGAAAAACTACTTGCAGCTAAGAATTCAGCGCAGCAGGCATAATGGCAAGCGTTCAATTTCAAGCTGATGCTGATCTCAATCAAGCGATTGTGACCGGGACTATCCGCCGACAGCCCAGTGTGAAGTTTCAAACTGCTACTGAAGCAGACTTAGAAGGATTACGAGATGCGGAAGTATTAGCTCTATCAGCTAGGCAACAGCGCATTTTGGTGACCCATGACCGTAGAACAATGCCGACTGAATTTGCAGAGTTCATCGTCGATAACCAAAGCTCAGGTGTGCTGATCGTCTCAAGGAAGACGGCTTTAGAGACTGTTATTGAAGAACTAATTTTAATTTGGTCAGTAAGCACAGCAGAAGAGTGGATTAACCGAATCGCCAAAATCCCCTTGTGAGGTCGGGTGATAGGGATGAGGAGAGTTCGAAAGAATCTCTTCTCCCCTCCCTTATCCTTGCCACCCAGCATACAGGTTCGCACCAGACACTCCAGCATCACGTCACGGAGCAAAAGCAAACTTCCACCTTTCATGTGGGGTGTGCTGAGTTGTGCGGGTAAAAGTACCCTTAAGGGTACTGTGCTTGGGGGTGGGGTCGTGGTATTCGGGGTGGATTTGGGATGGAAATGGCATTGCATAGGGGCATCCCCTCATTCCCACCTCTAAATCATGCAAAGATCAAAATTTTTTCTGATGTAAACTCAGATTACACAAAAGCATGCTATACTCCAGTCAGCAGTCGCCTACTAAGGGACAACGCGAACGAGCGCCTAACATTTTGCTAACAGATCTTAATGCAAAAAATATTTTGCTGCAAGATTATGGATGTGCTCTGCGTGGTCTTGAACTACCAGAGATTTTTTTTAAGACCGTTTGTTCCTCGGTCTATCGGCGACGCTATTGCACTATAGCAGTTTTTAAGTGTCATGCCCATAGCGTCACTAGTCAAAAATAAGATTCGAGAATTCAAGCCGAAATATAAGCTCAGAGATGGGCAAAATGCAGTTGCAGGATGGATTCTGGACAACCCAAAAGCAGATAAACTCTTTTTGCATTTCCCTACAGGATATGGGAAAACACTGGCCTTTTTGGTCACCTATCTAAGCCTATGCAACACCAATAGGGTGAATAGAGCCCTTATTGTAGTTCCCAGCTCAGAGCAGTTTTCTAGCTATATACGAGACTTAGAGAACGACTGTCACGAAAAGCTAAGGGTTCGCCTGACAGGGGTGTGTCAAGCGAATGAGCTTTACGCCATTAAAGATTGCCAGTCAGGGAAGGCAGAAGTATTTATAACCACGTATCAAGCGCTGCTTAGCCCCAGCAGCTTTGAGCTAGTTAGACGAATGATGAGCTTAGGCCATAACTGGCTTTTAGCGCTAGATGAGGTCCATCGCACCTCTGATATCAATAAGTGGGGGGAGCAGGTTAAAAAGCTTCCTTATGAATTTTGTCTGGGGCTAACCGCAACACCTGAACGGTCTGATCGCGTCAGCTTACCCATCATTGGCAGTCCCGATATTGCCGTTACGTTGAAAGAGGCTCTGGAAGAAGACGCGATTCGCCCAGTCAGGACCCATGTGAGAACCTACTATGTCGATGTTGACTTTGTCGGAGAAGGTGAACCAGAGCGGGTTAGCGAAGATGACGTTGACGAATATGTGGCTAGGCTTGCGTTAGAGGGCAAGAACGTGACTAAGCGTCAGATTTTGGAAGAGGCTCGATATTACGATCAATACGTTTGCCCTCTAATAACAGATGCCGTTAGTCGGCTGAATGCCAAAAATGCCAAACACCCTGAGCAGCATCAGATGCTAGTGTTTGCACTGTCCTGCAAGCATGCTGAGCATCTGTGCAAGGTGATTAACAAAACACATGGTGAAGGATTTGCTGACTGGATTGGAACACAATCAACCATCAATGGCTATACCTATGGGCGACCGGACAAGATAAACAATAAAATTATTGAACAGTATAAGGACAATAAGCTGAAATGCCTGGTCCAAGTATGGAAGGCTGCTGAAGGTTTCAATTGTGTTAGGGCAAGTGTTGCGGTCTTCCTTAACATCATGAATGACACACCCCGAGCATGGCAGGCGTTTGGTAGAGTGCTGCGACGCAATGGAGAGATAATTTCTTTCGGTAGCCCTGGACAGCGTGAAGATATTGCAGATATCTACATAACGTCTAGCAATGGCATGGCAGATATTCTCAAGAGTTTAGACGATTTAGTCTTGGAAGAATACGAAGGGGAAGATGTCGAAGCGAGTGTTGTAACTCCTGACGCATCGGGTGAAAGCAGTGATATAGACCTGCCAGTCATTCACTCGATTCCTGACTTTTTTCTCATAGGTGCACAGATTAAGCAGGATGAAATCTATTGGTCCATCGATGGAGAGAAAGTTTCTCAGACTCAGGTAGTAGAAACCCTAGGCAAAAAGGAGGCTTTCAAAGGCATGAGTCAATCAGATTTGCTTGATATTGCACGTCAAACCATGACGGAAGAATTAGGGCTAACCCCTAGAGTCATGAGCCGAAGTGAGCAGTGCGACCAGGCTCGGAAAAAGTGTAATGAGGTTTGTGGCACTTTGGCGTATAACGCTGTTCGCATTATTTGTCACCCCAATGCATTTGAACCCAGCAAGATAGGACTTCTCAAAAAGAAGATCAACACTCGATGGAAAAGAGCTAGAGGTGCTGTCTCTGAAAGCACGCTCGAAGAATTGGAGATGAAGTACCGGTGGATTCAGGACCTCAACGAAAACATGAAACTGACCGGGGAGGTCGAAAAATGGATGAGACCATAGTCCCTCTGTATCAGTTGCCTGTTAACCAATGGCCAATAGAACGGGTGATTGATGGGAAATATAGGCTCTTTCAAATGCGGGCAGAAGCGGCTGAGAGCGACTGCCGAAAGCTATGCAAGAGTATAGAGGAAGTCAGAACAGACGACTTTTGGAAAAAGCTTGCCGACACCTGGGAGAACTTTTGCCAAGAGTTTTATGGATACCCCGCTCAATGGATTGAATATGTGGCTGAGGGATATAAGAAGCTGGGCAGTCCTGATAGACCTATCAGTGCTAAGGAGTGCTTGGCTGTAGTGGAGGTGGCTGCAAAGGCTGATCCAACACTCGAACGCAAACCTGGAGGCAATAATAATCCTCATGGGCGGAAAGGTAAACCCAAGCCAGAGAATCAACGTAGTCATGACTACGTTGATAAGCAAGAAAGAGGTTCTGAATACCTGGCCCAACGCATCGCCGAGGTCGCCCCAGAGATCCACCAAAAGATGCTAGCAGGCGAATACTCTTCCACCAGGGCGGCTGCGATCGACGCGGGGATTGTGAAGCCTCGACAAACCTTCTCGGTAGGACCGACAACGAAGCCGGATGCGTTTGCAGGGCAGCTGCTTGAGCGGTTGGAGCGCGAGTTTTTGGTAGAGATGGTGGGGCTTTTGAATGAACGGTTGTGGGACGATGGGTAGAGCTGGGGAGCAACTGGAGAAGGGAGAAAGGGTGGGGATATCTTAGATATTCGAAGTTGAGCACCCCTGCAATAGCGTGCCCACCGCTTTTCAGCAGCAGCGGGCTACGATTTCAATTTTACGATTGTATTGCTTATCGCTCAGGCTAACCCCCTAAGAAGATATGCCATTCATTATTTGGAGCGATTGGAGATGATACAATCCCATAAACAGCGATATCATCTAATTCTTCCGTATACCCATACACAAATACAGGGGTGCTGTATTCTTTTCCTTGGAACTCGTAATTGGCGACAAAGCTTGCACCATAAATTACTTTCGAGGTTGGTTCGAGATAACCTATTTCAACGATAAAGTTTGCAGAGTCTTCTAAATTTCTGCTCTCTTCGGGAATTGCTACTTCAGGTACCGGAATATATCCACCACCTATTCTTCTCCCAACTCGGTCGATTAGAGGTTGATTAGGTTCAATTTTCTGAATACAAATTTCCATTGAGCTTAGTTTCCTGTATCAGTTTAAGAATAGATATTCTATTTAAATATGGCTTAAGAGCCGTGCTGATTCAAATTTTACGATAGAAGGTGTTCTTGAGAGTAAATGTTCAGATATCTGAGCGAGCTTTTGACTACCTGGCACATTGAAAGATTGATAAGAAAAAGTACCCTTGGGGGTACTGCGCTTTGGGGTCGGGGTGTGGTATTTGGGGAGGGTGGGGGTGGAACTAAGAAGGAAAATTTGAGGGCGATAGTTTTAGGCAATATAGGGGGCTCTAGCGATGAGATCTCATAGTCATAACTCGACAGGTGTTTCAACTGTTGAAGATTTTTTCCCAGTAGGCTTTCCTGAACCAAACATTCAGAAGAATCTATGGGAGGTTGGTGTAGAGATTCTCAACCTTCCACAAGGAGAAGTTCCCCAAGAAGTTACATTAAACAATCACACAATTGGCATTAATATTGGACCGGGTCACAAGATTGAGCAAACGATTGATGGTCGTTACTTGACAGATACTATATTGCCTGGATGCGTCGGTATTTTCCCATATCAGCTGCCAATGTGGAGCCGTTGGGATAGAGATGTGAAACATTTATATATTCACTTAGAACCAACGTTATTATCTCGACATTCGCAAGAACTATTTGATGACGATAACGTTGAACTAGTCCCATCAATGACTGCTAATAAAGATTTACTGATTCAGCATCTGAGTATAGCAATAAAGAACGAAATAGCTCATAGCAGAAACAAAAATGGGACACGAGTTTATGTGCAATCCATGGCAGATGCATTATCAGTACATCTATTACAGAATTATTCGGCGAGAACCAAATCTGTTGTCTCTTACCCAGGTGGTCTATCACCGCAAAACTTAAAATTGGTGAAGGACTATATAAATGACAGCTTGTCTCACGAACTCTGTTTGGATGAGCTTGCCAAACTGACAGGGCTTAGCCGCTACCACTTCTCTCGTGCATTCAAACAATCAATGGGAATTACTCCTCATCAATATATTATTCAACAAAGAGTGGAGTGTGCAAAACAACTACTGCTGGAAGGCAGAATGACGATTGCTGATATCGCACTCGCCTGCGGTTTTACTCATCAAAGCCATCTTAACCGCCACTTCAAGTGTTTGACTGGCGTGACCCCTAAGAAATTTGTGAATTCATAACAGGTTTGTGCTAAATAGCTCTAGGGGCCTCTAAAAATGGAACCTGATAACAAAGACATCACTATCATTTCACATAATAAGGATATAGCGATTACTCCAAAAGTTGAAGAATCTTCTCCAGAGTCAACAATGCTATCAAGCTGCCAAGCAAGTGGCGAGAGTATTGGTGTAGAAATTCTAAATCTGCCACAAGGAGAAGTTCATCAGGAAATTATTCTAGATAATTACACCATTGGAATTAATCTTGGACAGAGCCATCATATTGAGCAGATTACCGATGGAAAGTATGAGGAAGCGCAAATATTTACCGGAGGTATTGGTATTTTCCCATTTCAGTTACCCATGTGGAGCTGCTGGGATAAGGAACTGCATCACCTGTACCTTCATTTAGATCCAACGTTGTTATCTGGTCATTCGCAAGCACTATTTGACAACGATAGGTTTGAACTGATTTACTCAGTTGCTTCCATTGAAGATTTACTCATTCAACAAATTGGCCTGGCAATTAAAAATGAACTGATGCATAACAGAACTGGCAGTCGGATCTATGTGCAATCTATGACAGACGCATTAGCGGTTCATCTGCTACAGAACTATTCAACACAGGCCAAACCGGTCAAACCTTACTCAGGTGGTTTGTCTCCTCATAAGTTAAAGCGGGTTAAAGAACTCATACATGATAACCTGGAGCGAGAGCTTAGCTTAGACAAATTGGCCGAGGTGGCGAGACTCAGCCGCTATCACTTTGCGCGTGCGTTTAAGCAATCAATGGGAATTACTCCGCATCAATATGTTATTCAGCAACGAGTGGAGCGCGCAAAACAACTATTGTTAGAGGGTAGAATGACGATTGCTGATATTGCGATTTCTTGTGGCTTTACACATCAAAGCCATCTTAACCGTCATTTCAAAGGGTTAACTGGTGTGACGCCTAAGAAGTTTCTCAAGTCATAGCAATTTTGTGCAAAAACAGCACTCGTGTGCAAGACCTAGAGTGTTTTCATGGGATAGAAAGAATGCACTGATGAAGAGAGTTATCATTCTCTGCTGAAGTGGTCGGTAGCATAGTTATTAAGCTGATGCTGTTAGTCCCATAACGCTACTATTAGACTTCAATGAGGATAATAAGATGTTTTCATTATGTTGGTCTAAGTAGCTCATCCTGCGAGTAGAATGCACGCGAGGATTTTCACCCATTTCGTCGAAAGGGTCAAATACGCCAGGTCAATTTCGTACGGCGCACAGAAATGTTTAGGCAGACTAATATCGCTGGGTATGCTTAAACTGCACAAACATCAGCGATGGAGGATAACTATATGACAAAGCAATTTCTATCAACTACAATCGAGACCTTGGGGAACAAACAGGCTGGGGAGGTTTCTACGACAAGCTTCACCTTGGAAGCCATAACTGTTGAATTCGCACCTGGAACCGGTGGTTTTGGATCACCGTATGTTCACGCCACTATACAAGGGGAAAACCCTCCTCACTTTATTCTCACTGGCGCAACACCGGAAACCGCGATTGCCGTAGCACAGTTCTTTGATGATAAAAGGCCTGTTCGAATTGGTATTACTGACCGACACACTAGGCGCGGTCACCAAGTAGCTAAGATTATCTCCGTTCATTTGACTTGATCGAATGACGAAAAAGCAAATGAACAGCCACGCTATCGACAGCGCGGCTGTTCTTCTAGCATCGAAGTGTTGACACAGCCACTCTGCTGACTCTCAAGAGACGAGCAGGGTGGCTGTGTCAACCATAGCCTGAGTAATTCCTAACCCCCTATTTCTAAGCAGTTACATTAAGGTTAAGAAAAAGTCATATGTCTAACTGTAGGAATCAGAGTTGATTTCTAAGCTAAGTATATCTATTTCAGATAGAAAAATTACTAATCGAAAAAATAAATGCCATATTAGAACCAATCTTCCCGAGAAATCGATATGTTGGAATGGTTGGCAGCCTCAACGGGGATAGAGCTGGGCAAGTTCGTGCTTGAGCAAGTTCTCGACTTGAGCAAGCCTTCGAGCATTTCATCGATTAGCGCATCAGCTCGATTGGGTTCTTTTTTCTTGCGTGCCATAGGACGGTCTCCTGATGTACGTTGATTTCAGACCGCTTACACAAAATTCTGGACAGTCTCGTATAAGCAACAAAATCACGAGGTCCTTATATTGCAACAAGTCTAATCCTGGGCATCTTAACAATAGTTGTTGTTTGGAGTCCAATATGAAATGTTTCCTTCATCCCATCTTAGGTCCCATTTTGGTAGGCTTACCGCTACTTTATCTTTCAGCTGCCAGAGCTAGTCAGAATAAATCCCGTCAGGACCCCACGGCTCAAGTTACTACATCCCAGAAAGAACTTGCTGTTGAACCCAATACTGACATCTACCGATATCACGGGCTTGAGCCCGCAGAAGGAAAAGAAGCCTCAAACGGAATCTATCAAGACTTTTCTTTAGAAACTGCTACCGTTGGAAAACTCTGGGCTGACCCAGATGCAAAAAATCATGAAGGGGAGGATTTCAGCTGGGTTCAGGCTTATGTAAACCGAGATCAGGCCTCACCTCACCTCACCGTAGATTTTGCTCGCCATGGCTATGGCACTAGTGTGAGCATTGTGCCTAAAAACCGCGTTCCTGAAAAGATCCCTGGAACCGCTCGGCTTACTTTCGAAGCACGTTCCTCAGGTTCTGTTTGTTTAGGAATACGTTTTATGGACCGTGATGGTGAAATTTGGGTCTATGGTACAGCCCCTTTAAACTACAAAAGATTATGCGTTGAGCCTGGTGAGCAATGGACTAAATTTACTGTCCCTCTAACCTCCAATCATCCTGATTGGTTTAAGTTTAAGCACAGCGGCAATGTTGATCTGGGAAATCAAGTCATGGAAGCAAGTTTAATGGCTGGGCTTGAGTTTGAGCTGGGATTGGCAGGTGAATATTACTTCTCACCAGGTCCAGCGTCATTCGATCTGCGTGACATTAACGTTGAAAAAGCCAGAGAGCTTTAGAGTTGACTGCTTTTTATCATCCCTTCCACGGAATTTCCCATTAGGGTAGCTATTGAGCCAAAATAATAAAAATAATGGGTAGTACGTTGAGGGTAATTAAGCAGGGACTTTTTAGATAATTGAGAGCAATCCATCGATGGAAGCTTACCTCGCCCCTCCCACATACATCTAGTACCCCCTGTTGAACAGAAGGGGGTAGAGGTGCTGTTAAATGTAAACGTCACCTTCACGAATCCTTAAATATTGCCTGACTGTAAAATCCACCACATACTCAACCATACCCGAGCATAGGCTCAATATCGCACGTTAATACTACACCCTAACAATGGAATGAGTGTGAAAAACCTGTACAGCTCAGGGGTTTTAATCGGTCGGCTAACAGGTTCGTTGAAGGGTGGATTTTACCGCATTGAACAATGGCACTATTTAACGAAACATTGCTTCAAGATTTGAACCTTGGTCGATCTTCTGAACTGTCTGGACTGAGTCCCGCCGAAGGAGTAGTTGCCTTCCTTCTTGCGGCTGTAATGGCTGACGACGTAATCTCCAATGAAGAAACTGAGCTGGTCGGAAGTGCTGTCAAACGCATGAAACTATTTCAAAGCTACGCTGCGGATGTAGTGAGAAGAATCTTTATAAAAGTTGGCCAAGATTATGACCAATATGGGTTTAAGTCAGTTATTTATGCAGCTAAAGAAGCTATCCCATTTGAACTAAAAGAGACGGTCTTCGCGATCTCAACAGATCTAGTACTAGCAGATGGGATTCTAAGTGAAGAGGAAATTACGATTTTAACGATGATGCATCGGGTCTTGGAAATCCCTGAATCTACAGCACAGTTGATTATTAAAGTAATGGCGATTAAAAATCGAGGTTAAGCAGAATTCAGGGAAGTCGCTGTTTTGTTGACGCTAACAAAACAGGATTTTTCAAGGGTTTAATTAGGGTTTAGTTTCTATTCAAAGTAAATTCTAGAAATGGAAGTCTGATTATGAAAAGTAGATTATTTGCTGGAGCGGTTGCGATCGCGTGTGGTTTGGCTCTACCTTCGACTGCAGTGGCTCAAATTGAAGGGCCTCGAATATCCGGTGAAATAATAATAATAGATGTTTACTATGGACGCCTCGGAGAACCTTGTAATCCGCAACGAAGCGGCTACCAGGACATAATGCAAGGCTTCAATATAACCGTTCGAAATGGTAATGGCAACGTTATATCCGTGGTGCCAGTGCCACAAGGTGTGAATGACGGCACATATACAGATGCAGAAGACGACAGTGTTGAGAGTCTCGTTACTTGTAAAGTAATAATCCCTGAAACAGCGCTACCGCAGTCTGATTTTTATGTGTTCGACCTTGGTAGGCGAGGTGAAATAGTGAAATCTTACCAACAAATGGTAGAAGATAATTGGGAACTAATATTGAGCATAGGAGGGAGTAGATAAAGAGAGAATAACGAGAGCTGCACACCAGTAACCATAAATTCGTGTGAATCAAGCTCCACCATAAGCAAAAAAGCACGTCCTTATTATAGGACGTGCTTTTTTGCCGTAAATACGGAAGCCAAAAATAATGAGAGGGGTAGGGTGCCAATCACCGGGTAATCCATCGACGGAAGCTCACCCCGCCACACTTACAAACACCTAGTATCATTTAATCAGAGGGGGTGGGAGGTACTACTTACTGCCCTTAGCTTTGACTCCACTTCTACATAGAAAGCCTCCTAGGAATTACCTTATATTCCTAGGAGGCTTTCTGTTTTACTAGCAGCCACTAGCAGCCACTAGCACCGCTAAGCAGCTAACGGGTTCTTAAACAGCTCTAGCACTCGCTCATTCCACTTGAGGTGTTGGTACTGTGTCGGGTTATCGCCCTTATGCTCCTCAATGGTGAGGATAGAATATTCCTTGCCTTCTTCGGTGGGCAGCCATGCTGATTTGCCTGCCGAATAATCGCGGTTCTTTTTCTGTAGTCCATGGATCTTCAAACGATTATTCATAGCTTTAGCGCTGATACCAAGACGCTTACCGAGGGCAGTGGGCGTGAGATACACGTCACTACCATCATCATTCTTGCAACGCTCAGGATAAGCAACCGAATAAAGCTTAGCTCTGATAGGTTCTAGCCCTGTCTTAAGCTCTGGGATACAGGTCTGAGTAGCACTAACCGCTAGAGTGCGTTTTAAGATCGCATCATGCTCTGGAGATTTGCCGAGGGTAACACCATCAAGACTGGTGATGGCGAGTTTTAAGAATTGGTGCCCCCGTTGGATAGATTCGCTAGAGATGAGAGATGGTGAAGGGGAAGGGTGAGGAGACGAGCTAGATGAAAAAGGATTATCGTCTATGGGTCGACGATCTTTTATTTCATCTATGAGAGATTGATCGCCTTTCATATAGCGGGTTACTAATTGCGCTGCTTCTTCACGATATCTCTTACCCATTGCACCTGGGAGAAGGGCAAGGATATAGAGCCATCCTCGAAAGTCGGTGACAGGTGTTTCTCGTTGACCTTGACCGGGGAATTTAAAGTTGTCGGTTTTTCCGACAACTTCTGGATGCGTTGATACTATACGCTTCCAGACGTCACGAGGATTCCCTTTTCCAGTTGCTCCGATCATATCGTAAACACTGGAACGTCCATCTTCAGTACATCGGATATTTGCGTTGAGTTCGGGGATAAACATTAGTGATGATGATGATTTAGTCATTTTCTTTCTCCTTTGTGTTTTTGGTTATCCAATTAGACTGGGCTTCTTTAAGCTCGTCGAGTGTGCAAGAAAGGATTTCCATTAAATTTGCCATCTCTATGGGCATAAGCTTCGGAAATGTGCGCTCTTGGTCCCATTTAGATATAGAAGATACTGTTAACCCTAATTTCCGTGCCAACTCTTCTTGAGTCAAATTAGCTCTTTCTCTGAGTTGTCGCATAGTAGTTTTTCTCTCTACCATCGGTACCCTAACTATAACTTTATTGCTAGCAACATAGTATCAGACCTGCTTATCCTGATCAAAGTTTGGGATAAGCACAATATATCAGTTTATTGCTAGCTTATTATTGACACTACTAACAAAATTTTGCTAGTTTAAGGCATAAGCAAAGGCCAAGGGAGCTTCCACCTTCCCAAGGCCCTCTAACCAAACCCTTACATAACAAGGATTTGACCTGATGACAACTCTAACACTTACCGTTTGCGATCGCTTTACCCTTCCTCCTGCTCAACCCTCCAAGCAGTCCCTTCCTCCTTCCCCTTCTCCTGCTCAACCTTCCTCTACCCTCCCGCATTCCCCCGCCCACCCCTTTCGTTCCCGTACTCGTCGCCCAGATCGCATCTACCCAGTACACCCTTACGAGTACGCTACGAGCGCGACACCTTCCAATCTTCCGCCCAGACTCCACATCGTTAGGCAGTCCTTAGGCTATCGTGCCTACTTTGATCCGCTTCTACAGGCAGACCCAACCTCTACAGACGCCACGAATACCGACCAGCAGCCTAGCTCTACCTACTACAGCGATTATCACCCTACTGCCGAACTCGCCCTAGCAGCCCATCTGCCTGAATACATCGAAGATCTAGTCGCATACGACGCATTCCAGACCCTTCTAGCCCTTTCCCAAAAGTACGATGGTCAAGCGGTGATTGATGCGTTTGAACGGCTCAAGCAGGTCAACCCTGACGAGGATTACTATCTGGATGCAGAACTTGGCAAAGTGCCGCCGATCTCTGAACTGTAGATCGATTTTGCCTACTTCCTCACCTATTCGCTTCACCCGCTTTCACCTATCCGCTTTCTCCTCATTCCCTAGCCTCTCAATTCTCTTCACTATCATGGCTTCCCCTACACCTATCCCCTCAACGCCTTCCACTCCTAGCATCACTATTCCTGTCTCAGCCAATCCTAATCAGTCTCAGGCTCAACTTCAATCCTTTCTAATGGCCCTGGTTCATAGCTATGGACTAACCAACGTCTTAGAGTCCTTATCCAATGGAATGTTTAGCCATTTTGAGGAGACTTTAGAGGAATCTGAGATCTCTACCCCAATCCTAGAAGCCCTAGGCACTGCCCACACAGTCTCAAAGTTCGTCCTTAAGAAACCCTCTGATAGCTAACAGGTGAAGAAAAGTAGCCCAAGCATACATTCAAGATTACTTTTCTTCATTCCTTCTTTACAGATCAGGGTTGCGATCGCTCAACGAGATAAGTAACATAATAAATGTAAGTCAAGCATACAATTTAGATTACAGTTTGGACCGCGCTCCTGATTTACGCTCACAGTCTACAGGACTCTACTACTCGCTTCATTCCACTTCTTTCACTCTTTAACCCTTCACCCCCTTTACCTGTCATGCAGACCACAATCACCCTAGATGACACTCTTCAAGAATGCGTTGATGGTGCGATCGAAGAGACCAAACAGGCCCTTTTAGACTATCTCGAAGAGCATCCAGATCTAGACCCTGATACCGATGAAACCCCTTGTTTGTCTAATGATCTAGATTACGATGGGCGTATTCACGAAATCGTTGATAGTGCAGTACCTATCTACACGCAAGAGATTAAAACGGCTTGGTTCCTCCATGGTGACGAGCTAGAGGAAGCCTATGAGAACGCGGGTGTGGGCGAGAATCCTCGCGATAACAACGGAATGGTAGCGATCTACTTCTATATCCACGAAAAAGTTGCTGAGTGGTATGAAGAGAACGCTGATGAGATCTTCGAAAGTTGGTTTGAAGAGCGTCAAGCTTTACTCGATGAAGAAGATGAAGAAGATGACCTAGAAGAAGATTCCTAACCCTCAACCCTTCACCTCAGAAAAATTTTTACCTCAGAGTGCATGTCTAGACCACATAAAAGTTTACTTTTCACCCCCACCCCTTCCTGTTTATCCCCTACCCCATACCCATCATCATCATGATTACCTCTCTTGACTTCCTCACCGTCTGTTTTCCTGACGACTTTCAAGGTGATTCCCGAACCGTGCTAGCCGTGAGTCTATGGCCAGGAATGACCTATGGAGAACTAAAAGACGAAATTGAATGCACGTCTAACGCAGCTGACTACGGGATCGACGACTGGACAGGATGGGAAACCGCACTAGATGATTTTTTTGAAAGTGCCAATCCGAATAGTCTACTGTCAGACGTAAAAGATTTTGAGTTCTCAGACAACCATGCCCCTTATGCCTACTTTGCGATCAATCAGCAAACTGCCCCGTTGTTAGAAGCTCAACTGCAACTGCTAGATGAGATCGTTACACATGACATGAGAGTTTGCTGTGTGGATGCAGAGAAACTTGTGGATGTGGGAGCGCTAGAATTGCCCGACCTTGATGAAAATGAGTGGGCTGAACATATACCCACTGAAGCTTACGACTCCGAAGGCGATTATATCTCTTACAGGGATCTAGAGATCCGCGATAATCCTAATCTCAACCGTTGCTACTCCCATCAGATACCCGTGCTTGAGCTTGTGGGTTATTCAGACTACTCGGGTAGCCTTCGCGATCAATCCAACTATGAAGTCTTCAAAGACTTCCTGATCGAGAATAATCTTCCTTATTGGCAAGCTAATGGTGGCCATGGCACAGTTGCTCTAATCGTTAATTGGGTAGCACTCCAGAATGAAGAACTCGTAGAAATGATAGCGAGCTTAGATGGCTATCCTATCCTTGATGAGGATCACTGGCTCACCCTTGAGTCAGAAGCATTTGACGATCAAATCCAGCACTACTCTCATGACCTAGAGAGAGGGTTTGAAAAATGGTTTGAGATCGAAGATCTCGATGAGTACGTAGAAAAATTCTATCCCTTAGCCTACGAGCGTGGGGGTTATGCGACTGAGATCTTTATCGATTTCGATTGCGAATACAACGGTGGGAATCCTTATCACCACTTTGAAACCGGTGGTCAGATGTATCTGGATACTAAGCGATTCTTCAATGAGATAGACAAGGAAACGTTTGATGCAATCCTACATGAGATCAATGAGGAAGAACGCGAGATCCAGGCTGAGAAGAGCCAATTAAAGCTTGAGATCTCTTAAGAGCTGGGTGTGTCTACTCTTGCCAGAAAAAAAAACTCCATCCTGACCCTTTAATTCACTATCCCTACCCTCATCATCCTGACCATGCAAAACGTAATCCCCTTGACCCCTACTAAACGCGTTTCCCCGGCTCCTTCCGCCTCTACTCCTGGACATCGACCAAAAACCTCACTCATCCACCCCGACGACACAGACTACTTCCACAAGCTTGCGATCGCACACATTGAGAACAACCTTTCCCCTGTCGATATTCGGCTCAGCTGGCAAAAAGAAGCTGATTACTACTACTCCAGAATTCCTACCACTAAGGGCTCAGACCTTTGCATCCTGATAAATCCGATGAGTGCTAGGGATGGCAGGATGGAAATCTTTTGCAGGTTTGAGAGTGTGGATCTGGTGAGATGGCCTCATGGTCCCTACAACAGGGTTTCTGGAAAATATAACTTTCATAGTGAAGCGAACGACCCCGAGCAGGCGCTAGAGGAGTTTAAGGAACATCTGAGCCCATTGGTAGATTGATGGCGAGATAGCAGGCTCAGCCGTAGCTGCCCCAGCCCCAGAAAAAATTTTACTTGCTGCTGTAAGCTTAGATTACGCATAAAATTACAGTTTAGGGTGCCCCACCTCCGTTCAACACGCGTTCAAACCTCCATCCCCCTAGCCCTTCTCTCACCTCTCCATGTTCCTGATATCAGCAATCCTCCACGGTGACGACATAGAAAAAGCCCTTGATCAGGCCAAAGCTGCTCATGTAAGACGAACAAAAAACGGTTACCACAGAGATTTTCCGAGTTTTCTGTTGTCTCAGACCAGGGATAGGTGTTTTCCAGAAAAAACATTACCTGCCTCCGCTTCTCCTTCCTCTACCTCTTCCTTTAACCATCCTCCCTCATCATCATCATCATCATCCCCATCATCATGATTACCTTCGAAACTACCCACTCGCTCACCATCAAAGAAACTATCTATTTCACAACTCTGGCACTCCGAACCTATTACACCCCCTCCGACTGGGACAGAGTACTGACCCTTTGGAGTGACAACGCGGGTAAATCCCCTCGTGCTGAGTACTCTCTGGAAAGAGAAATCGCGGATTTCCTGCGTGATTACGGCACAAAGGAGCTACCCAGAAAAATTTGTCGTCGGCTGCTTGACCCCACTCAGGCCGCAGACCTGAAATACTGCGTCTATTTGAACTTTA
This sequence comes from Leptothoe sp. EHU-05/26/07-4, assembly GCF_043421015.1. Taxonomy (NCBI): domain Bacteria; kingdom Bacillati; phylum Cyanobacteriota; class Cyanophyceae; order Nodosilineales; family Cymatolegaceae; genus Leptothoe; species Leptothoe sp. EHU-05/26/07-4. Next base: position 214,198 of record NZ_JAXSQV010000002.1, on the reverse strand, counting down.
CTGAGTTAGACCTCTACGAGATGAAAGCTCAAGAGATCTACAATCTGATAGATGATTATTTGAATCCTAATGTTGCTGCACCGGATCGGGAAGTGCTGGAATTCGCTGTACAGCAATTGAACAAATGTGAGTTGAGACCTGAGTATCAAGGACTCTACGAGGATCGACTGTTCGAGCTGAACAGGAAAATTACGAAAGCTGAAGACGACCTAATAGAAGAGGAGTTCGAAGCGAGCTAGAACTAGAAAAATCTATGGCCAAACCTTTATCAAAGACCAATATCAAACGACGATTAATCCTGCGCTTAATGAACCAGGATGGCTTGGACGCTGTGACAGCAGCACATGAGGCCGACAAGATCATGAAACAGTTAGCGCAATCCAAGAACAACTAGCAAGACAAAAGGAGTCCAAAATCATGACTACTCAGAGAGAAGCTCTCAAAGTAATTAAAGCAGGCGGAAAGATCCAGAACAACATCCTGCTTGATGGTGATGGTAGGCCACAAGGGAGGCTGACGAATGGTCAATTAGAGAAACTTCTAGGTAAAGGTTTAACTCGTAGTGTCGGGTACGACCAGACAGAGACTATACAGTGATGCTGGCAGAAAAGAGTCCAAGAAAAAATAGCGTCCACCAGAAAAATTTTTCTTCTTTCCCCTCAATAATGAGCAATACTCGCGACTACATCTTCATAGGAAATTTTAATCCTGGCAACGGAGGTGATAAAGAACTAGAAAATTTTTTACAGACATTAGGATGTATGTACATAGCAGAAAAATCTAATCATGTGTGGCAGTGCACAGGTAGCGAGATGCTTCCAGACGACATTTATATCGCCTATGAAGAATTTGAATGGCAGGAAAAACCCCGTATAGTAGTAGTAAATTCTCTCTACTACTATGAGAACATCAAAATGATTGAAGAACCGGGAGTGCTATTTGACCAGTCTCTAAAAGACTGGTGGTACGAATGATTGGAGAACTCGATGAGCTAGCTCAGCCCCTGCGACCGAACTGCTTAAGTGGAGAATAAATAAAATGCTAAACGAAGAAGACCAGTACAAGCTAAATGCAACCAGATTAGGGTTCAATATTGAGCGACCTGGGTACTAGGAATTCGCGCTAGACAGCCGTAAAATGGTCATTCGAGAAAACGAATTGTGCTTAGAACATTTTGGAAAAGAGCGCTGCCACCTAACAAAGCTCCAGAAAAACTTTATTGACGAATTACTTGATGAAGAGGGGTACTAACCCTTGCGACCAAAACGTCTACCTTGCGATCGCACTCCCCGTCTCCTGCTAGATCTCCCTCCAACCGCTCCACCTCTAGGCTGATAACCTCCTAACCCGGCTGACCCACCTCCACCCCTCCCCATCACGCTAACCAACCCGCCAGGAACATAACCGCCGCTTCCACCTCCTTCGCTATCTCCACCCTCACCCCCTTGGCTCAGCCAAACATACAGAGCCGCCTCGGAAAACATATCTGCATAGTAGAGACCGTTCGCATTCTGATCGGCCTTTTCCCATTTCCCGCTATCCGGATCACATTTCACCCCCATGTAATGACGAAGAGGTGAGCGCTCGGTCGGCGATGAAATCCAGCGAGTCCAGTCGTCGGGTAAACGAGTGAGTGGGTGCCCATCATCAGCCACCAGAAAAAAATTGTTCATCACATGCCGGAGAAATTTTTCATTCCTGATGAGGATACAGGGGATTTTGCCGCTGTCCTCGACGAATGATTTTTTGTAGGCATCTCCCAGACCAGTGCGTTGATCCATCATGGCCAGGGTGGTGGCTCGTTGGATGTCTCCCGCAAAGGTGCGATCGGGCTCATTATCGATGCCTCCGTATTGGACTTGGAACTCTCTGAGTTTGCCTTGAAGATGATGCTTTGAGACCTCTCCAGAAAAAAGAACCGTTCTGACCGCTTTCTCCATCACCTGGGCCACCGGCATGCTCTCCCAACCTAATGGTAGAGAAACATCTTTGATGAGCGTATGATAGCCCGATCTACCCTGATCGATTCCTGCCAAACGGACTTCTGGGAAACGAGAGGCAGGAGGCGCTGCGATCGCACGTTCCAGAATGGCAAGGGTCAATGCTGTGGCACCTGGTTCCGTGGAGTGGCCTAGACCCTGCTGAACCCAGTCTGCGGCATTAGCCATCTCCAGACCATTTCTGATAAGGTCTGCAGCCAAGTTAATCTTGCTAGCACGAAGGAGGGGGCCATAGTGGAGTGCAACTCGATAGCGTTTAGAGGGTATTTCCTTAGGAAGCTGATCGAGAAAGTCCCGAAGCCAAATGCCCGAGTGGAGATCTTTGAAACGAGCCTGAGTTCGAGAGCGTTCTGTCAGCTCGACCTCACAATGGGGACAAGCGAAATAAGCCGAGCCGATCGGATCTTCGGGGTCGTGATGGAACCACTCGACCGGGCGATTACTCTCAGAAACGTAGGCAGTGACCTTTTGACCGTATTGGTTCTCGCGCTCGAATGGCTTGAGCAGGGAGCCGAAGGCATCTACAGGGTAGAACTCGCCACATTCCTCGCACTGGCCATGGGGGTAGAAGTGGTAGTCGGCGGCCCTCACTTCTTTCTCCACACCGAGCCCAGCACCAGGGGTTCCCCATGAGCGAACGGGTTTGGTTGCGATCGCAGAGTTGTCTAAGCGACGATAGGCCACATCCACGGCACCAAGAGGCCATTGGGAACGTTCTTCCTCCAGGAGCCAATCGCCCGACCAACCAGCAAGTTCACTGGATACCGCAGACTTACCTTCACGTTGTGATTGGTCTGCCGTGGAAGCGAATGAGAAAATTGAGTTCACCCCTCCAAGCATCTTACGAGAGGCGTTAACAGTATCTTTGGAACGATCAAAGTCGATGCCATCGGCGGCTTTCATGGAGTCGAGCCAGTGGTCCATGATGGGACGAAACTGGGTAGCAGCGAATTTGGTGCGAGCTTCCTTCTTGTCATACACCATGCCGAAAACGAGTCGGCCTGTGGTTTGGATGTCGCAAGCGAGGAGGATAAACGAAAATGTCTTTCCTAATTGTGAGCAAGCCTGAACCGACAGATCGGACAATCTCGCGTCCCCCTCTGCCTCTAACAATTCTTCAAACCAGGGGGTCCACTCAATCGGGTCACCCTCCTCGGTCTTACCGTACTTCCTAACCCTTTCAACAAAAGGTTTGCCCCCCTGGGTCCACTTTTCCTTAAGGAACGCCTCACGCTTGGCCCGATCGGATGTGGAGAGTTCTGCGGCTGCACCAAGGATAGCCGCAGCCAGGCCGGTGGATTGGGAACCTAGGAGATTGGAGCGGAGAGAGGGGTCAGAAATGGACGTGTAGTTTGTCTCATCAAAGCCTTCCGTGACGACTGGTGTATCGTCAGGAACGGGTAGAGCTATCAGTTTTTCTATGAGTTGGCGTTTGGTTAGCATTACTCCTCTTCCTCCTCAGGTCCCCCGCTCCCTTCAACCAACTGATACCCTGGCACAGTCATCTCCTCCCCGACCACTTGAGCCCGTTCCCGCGCCAACCCTACGCCCTTAGCCAAACACTGAGCCACTTCCTGGAAGATCTCATCTGAAAGGCCCTGACGAAGAATGGCCAGAATGTTTTGGACTTCAGATTCCAACCGTTGGGTCACAATCACTTCGGTCGGAGCGTTGGAGCCAGTAAGCTTGGAAATGGAATCAATACTCTGGCGAATCTCCTTAGCCAGCGCAGTAACCTGGAAAATCTGGCCAGGTGAAACAAGAGGAACCCCGTTCTCCCCGATATCAGGGTTCAAATCAACATCAAAAATCTCCAGATACTTATCCAAAATCTGCATGTTACGCTCCAATCGCATAATCTGGAGCGTGCCAAAGGACTGATGAGTATCCCGATGGAACAGTTGCTGGCACTCTACATACCGAGCGTAATCATCTCGCAGCGTCTGAGTGCTTAAAGGGAAACCGCTTGCGTCTGTGTAGCCCTGCTCCGCAAGCTTACTGGCCAATGCCCGGTTAATCTGGCCCCCAGATCTACGATGCAAAAAAACTGCTTCAGCCCTTTCATCTATCTCATTACGACGGTACCCAGGAGTGACTCTCTTAGTAGGCATCAGCAAAAGTTCTCAGTGTAACAATCACACGAAGGCAATGTAACGTTATGCAATAAAAATCAATTAATGAGTAAAATTTTGCTTCATGTGTGATAAGCGATTAAGGATGAGGGAACAGGGATGGACGTAAATACAGGAAGATGAGCGTCGCGATCGTACTATTGAGGAAGCCCCTTAGTAAACTCATCAGTAGTCTAAGTCTACACTATCCTCATCGCTTATGCCCTACCCTATCATCCCTCTTGAGATCTACTACAGCAATCCGATCAACCAGACTCCCCAGTTTACAAGGATTGAGATGGGTCGAGGCGGGGTGGTCCATCGGAGCCGCTCGCAGATCATCAATAATGCGCGCAGAAGCTGGAGTTTTCAAGGTGTGCTGAAGAACCGAGATGCCGTGGAGGACTTTTTGCGGGACAGGAAAGGGAAGCCTTTTCGATATGAGGGCGGAAATTACACCTGTTTGGATTGGGACTGGGAATGGCTGGTGTTTGTGAGTGATGGAGCCGTGGCGAAGGGAGTGTGGCGGCTGACAGGGACCTTCATGGAGGACTTTAATCCTGAGATTCTTTAGCCTTCTGGTCCCCTTCTCCACTCATCATCTGAATAATGAAGCCCAGCTGCTGATTAATCGCACTTACGGATAAAAGCTGCTGGGCCAACTCTTGAGAAAGTTCATGTTGCGACTTTACATGCTCCATTAAACATAGGATCGCATTATCCTTAACCATCATTTGGCGGAGCGATTCGAGGATAGACTTTTGAGCTTGTGCAGGGGGTAGGAGTTTGACTTGCTTTTCGAGAAGTTTGAGCTGAAATTCCTGTTCCAAAGTGATTTCTGGCTCGGGAGATTGAGAAGGAAATGACGAGTCGTCGAAGGATTCGGGAGGTCTCATGGCGAGGGAAGGGGGTGAGAGGGGTGGGCGAAAAAAGAATCTGTGTCTTGCAAAGTCCTAAACCGACATGAACAACTCGCCATACCGTTGACGACAAAAATCAACTCGCTCATTATGTGCTGTATGCGCAAATTCTGGCTCAAACCCTTGGGAGTCACATAGTTGCCTAATGAGCCGAGCTGTATCTGACCGCCCATCAGACCAGGTCATTGCCTTACGAGATAAAGCCAACTGCTCCAAAAGCTCCTTCTCCGCTTCTGAGATTTCAGAAGCCCTCAGAGTTAGAACTTCTTCAGCTCGTAGTAACTCCCCGATCTGAACACCGCGCTGACCAATGACATACATCATCTGGTACATATTCTGAGAACTGGTCTGCTCTCGCACAGCTCTCAGATGGAAATGGGTGCACACTTCAGAAATGCCCAATCGTTTAGCGACCTGCTTAGGTAACAACCCTTTAGAAAGGAGTGCCAAAACCAAACCTCTGCGAGGACCTACAACAATGGGTGGCAGAGATGAGGGGATATCTTGCCCCATCCAATACAAAAGCTGCGGAACAGATGCAGCCCCTACTCTATTGCAGGCCCGATGACAAACCTGACTTACAAGGCTCTCGTCCGATATCCAATGCTTGGTGGCGATCTGACGTTGAGTCAAACCTTCAGCGCGATCAGCAAGATACAGACGCTGGGTTGATGTGAGGCAAGTCGGAATAAATGGGGTTGTGATAGACGAAAACATGAGATGAGGGGGAGGGGTACAAATGAGAATGGATTCCAGCCCGCTTAACCTTCGTAGTCTTGAGCGATCGCAAAATCTGCATCTACTCGAACGGGGTAGCCCTGGTGAAGATCCAAGCACCTCCAAGGGAGTAGCTTGGATCTTGCGGAGAAATGCTGACCCATTTCTCCGTGTAACACGAACCTCAATCTCATTTTTTAAATCCAAAACATAGAGTTGTCCGAACGTAGCGTTTCTGGTGATTTGAAGCATGAGGATGGGTAAGGGGGTGAAGGATGGATGGAATGCGTAGTGCGCGGTCGTCACTAATGGGAGCGATGGAACAGTAGCAACGGCCAACATCTACCTTGTAATCTCAATAGTAATCTTAACTTACTATTTCTGATTACAGCGCGCAAGATCGGGCAAAGAGCCGAGGAGAAGGTGAGTAACGGGATGGGAAAGTGCGTGAAATCAGTGGCTCAATAATCAGCATCTTCTGGATGGTGTGCGTCTGCTAAGCGGCAGGCTTGAATCCAAATATCAGTGGAAACAGCGGAGGTAATTTGGGCGTTCCCATAGAACTCACTCTGGATAAGCTTGGCAAGTTGGTTGTTTCTGCGCGTCGCTGCGCTTGTACGAGCTCTCCCCTGGATATGAGGAGGGATTGAGCGCTGAGCAATGGAAAAGATGAGATCTGATGCAGAGTGCTGCCAATCTCGTGGTAGTAGGTCACGACGAAGGTTAGGCATGGGATGAAGTGGGTTGGGTTAAGGGCTAAAGCTGTAGAGGGGGACGGCACTTCTGCAGATGGTGAGATCGCCCTGTACAGGCTATGTAATCTTTTTCGTATTCCAAGCTTACACATTCTAGTCGCGTTTGTCTACACTTTTTGCCTTACAGGTCCTGAGACCTCAGGGGGAAGGGGGGAGGGGCTAGGAGTGTGGTGGTGAACAGGAGGGGAAAGTAAGGAGGTGAGTGAGAAAGGGAGGGGAAGGGGGAGATTCTTGATTCCTGTTCGCCCTATGCCCGTCCGTCGCCCCTCCCCTTTCCCCTCCTGGGTTGGTGGGGAAATAATAAGCGCAAGCCCAAGGATGAGAGGCGAGCTATAGAAGGGTCCTTGGGAAGGGAGAGGTGGGGTGGTGAGAGGTAGAGGAATAAAGGGAGTGAGTGAAGTGGGGATAGGTGATGGCAGTGAGAGAGGAGTGTGCCAGTTCCTTAGTTAAGGACGCTTTTATTATTTAGTGCAAGAATGAAAAAACGAGGGGTTGTCTCTATTTTTTCACTACTTTTTTGGGCCTCTTTCTTCCTTTTCCTCTTCCTTTTTTCTATAAATTAGTCGGCGATTTTTGAAAAAAGGAACACAGAGTATATAAGAAAGCTTAAAAGCCTTGATATATAAGGATTTTTGATCAGCAAAAATCCTGTGAACAATTTTACCGGGTAACATTTTACCGGGTAACATTTACCCGGTAAAATACTTAAATGTGCTTGTGTGTAGTTCAAAGTCCCGCTGCAAAAGACTTTGAAATCACCCGGTAAGTTTTCAGATTTACCGGGTGATTTCAAAGTCTGTTCACAGCTCCTAAGAATGGCTCTGAAAAATATAGGATTTACCGGGTAATCTGAAAATCACCCGGTAAATCCTATATTTGCATTTAGTTGCTAAGGGCTTAATCTGAAATTTAATTTACCGGGTATCGGCTATTTACCGGGTAAATTTTACCGGGTAAAAGAGATACCCGGTAAAATTGTGAACAGTTTTTGTTTTACCCGGTAAGTTATAAAGCTCAGGCACAGTAGTTATTTGAGAGGTTCTGTGAAAATTTACCCGGTAACCCGTGAACCTTTATACTGCTGTGCCAGCCTCCTTATCATCATTTACCCGGTAAATCTCAATAAAAAGACGCGGGGACTCAATCCGTCCCCGCGTCTTTTTATTGAGATTTAAGAGCTTCTCGTTTATCCAGTGAGCTGTTATAGCTTTGGTCGGAACCGCAAAAGCCATCCTTCCCCTGGATATTTGCTCACCCTGTCAACAGGGGCTACCTTTTCAAACGCTTTGCTAAACACGGAGCGTTTGGTGAGATAAGCAGCGTCAGCATCCATGTACATCCAATCTTGGTACAGCTGGTGGTACTCCTTTTGACAAGCTTCTCTAGGGATATCCTGTTTTTTTACCTCCAGCCATCTTGCAACGGAGTGCTCAGCCTCTTCATTTGATGGACCTTTTGAGGACGATGGGACGACCTCATCGTCCTCTTCTTCAGCGTTTGCTGACTCTACTTTTTCCAAAGAATCTGGCGGTTCGGCACTGACTAGGACCTGGCCAGACTCCACCAGCTGGTATTTTCCCTCATACCATGCCTTGAAGAATTTTCGGTACGCAGGTCGGTCTTCTCCGTGGGTGTAGCCCAGCTCCATAACCATGTCCCCAAACCATGCAGACATGTGGTCGCCCATGTGGACATCCAATCTGTCTTTCCGACTGATTTGCTTTGACTGGCGAGTATTCATTGCGGCTCCTTAGTAATCGAGTAATGGTTTGCTTGAAAGGGTCAGATGCACCAGCTGAGCTTTCTTAACCGATCGCCCTCCAATCGATCTTCTCCGCTTCAGGTAGTCTCATCCACCATCCTTTATCTCGGTTCCGTTTTACCTTCTCAGTTCCTGCTGCGACGATGTATTTCGAGAAACCAATCGCCTTCAATGGAGTTTTATGCTTTTTATCCCTACACCACTCTCGATATGCCGAATAAAAGTCCTTAAAATATCCTTCCCTCTCTTCTTTGCTACTATCTTCCACCCATTCAAATAGCCAGGCCATGGCTGTGTTGTTACTCACGATCCACTCCTGAGGAGTTTGTGAAAAGCGGGCCTTCAGCATTGGTCCATACTGAAGATAGAAAAGCCATTAGCGTAGAGCTGATGGAATTAGATTATCACGATAATAACGGAGACCTGCTGGCCCTGTTTTGGATAAATGGTGGTCTTCCAGAGGCTTGTTTTTGGAGCGAATAATGATTTCCAAAAGAAAGAAAGCCCACGCCTATGATCGCGACGGCACGATCATAGGCTCGCATACCGATTGGGCGGCCAACCATCCGCGGCACATCAAGATGCCCTACAACCAGCAACTCTCTCAGTTGGCCCTAAGTCTCCCCCAGGACGAGCCGATAATAATCATCAGCAATCAGGGCGGCATCCAGTGGGGGTACAAGAGCCCCACAGCGGTGATCAATGAGATGCGTTTTCTCATGCGGTTGCTCCCTATTGCAGCCGCATACTTCTGCCCTGATGACGGGCAATCTTGCTACTGGTGCACTCGGCTTGACTGGGGCCTGGTGCGTGATGAAGATAATTATAGAAAGCCTGGGGCTGGCATGGCTCGTCTTGCTGAGCGCCATGGCTACGAGATTCTCAGCTACACAGGGGACCTTTCCGGGCAAGCGGACTATGCGAATGGGAGAGATAGCGATCGCATGTTTGCTGCGGCAGCTAGGGTCCCGTACTACGATGTGCGGGAGAGGATCCAATAAATCCCTAACTGTTCTCTCTAGCCAGCAAGAGCTTACGCCATCCTTTCCCATCCATCGGAATACTGGCTGGCCTGTCGTGCCATTGGGAAAGTGAAGTGCTGTCTGTGCCGTCCCCCATTCATCACCGTCGCTGCAGCCCCGGAAACCCGCTATGTCTCAACACTCCATTCGCCCCAAATCTTAACCGACAAGCCTCAATACTCTTCGCACACTTATCCTCACTCTCCACTAGAGTCCGCTTATTCCCCAACGTGAACCTTGCGCTCCCGTTGTACCCACAGGTGTCAGCATCCCTATACTTCCAAACACAATTCCTTAGACAAATCCTCCCCGGAGTTTTGGCCCCATCAATGTCGATCGGATTTGCCAACAAAAACACAACCACTTCCCGAGGGATATGTTGCTCCCTACGAGCAATCAGGAAATCGGCCTGAGCAATGATCGCAGTTGGATCGGCTTCAGGCTGCCCGTCGAGATAGCGTTTCTGCGTCCTTGTAATCCTTACCGAGGCTCCTTCCATATTGTTGTAGAGGAGGATGAGGTCCGTGATGATGCCCTCGGGGTCTCCTACGCTTAGTGTGGGTTCCGGTTGAGTTCCATCACTCGTGAATTCGATGGAGTCGATCTGACAGGGGATTGGCTGATAGCCTTGCCGACCGAACTGAATCCCCACATGGTTTGTGAAGCGGAAGGAATCAAATGGGGAGTCCGGGTTGTAGCCTGAGACTGCAAAGAGGTCGATGAATGTGTCCTGGGTGAGTTCCTGGAGGTGGGCAACGGCTGACATGGAGGAAGGCGGGAGGGAAGACGGAAGGAATAGGGGGTCAGATACCAAGGACAGGCCACTACAGTATAGTAGTCCATTCAGTAAACTTAAACTACTATACTGTAGGCAATGGTCGAGGATTTCTCAATGGCACCCCCCCCCCCACTCAGTGGCCACTTCCCATTATTAACAAAGGCGAATTTTGCCTCATCAGTGATCGCTACTAATGTGCCAGTTGCGCCGATTCTTTCCGTTGATGGAGAGCGGTTACGGGCAGATACCAATACAGGTTCAGAATCCCCCTTTAGTTGGGTTGAGATCCCGGTTGAAGGTGGGCCATTAGATTTAAGTTCGGCTATTGTTGAGTGCCTGGTTGAGCAGAACTGGGGAACCGGTCGTGATTTCTCGATTGGGTTTTCGTCTGGTGTGACTCCTGATGAAAACTGGCAGGTTTGGCGTTGTCCAGGCGGTCTTACTAACAGACGAGTGCAGTATTTTCTAGATCCGAGTTCTACAGATTTTTATCGTTCTGCGGGTATATTCGACCCTACAGACGTGCGTCGATTCCGGTATCAGTGGAATGGAAACCAGAGTGATCGCAATGTATTCTTCACCGATGAACCGATTTGGATTCCTAAAAATCCGGGCTTGGTTGCTATTGGTGGAGACGCCTTAACCCCTATTACAGCTGAAACATTTGGAGATTTCCTAGCTTTACCCACTAGTGAGGGTGGGTACCATAGTGAAAGTATTGAGGTGACGTCCCAGCAGGGATTTAGTGATTATCAAGCTCTACCGGTTAGTTGCTCCATTGGTGATGGGGTTAGTGCTCAGGTTACACGTTTCGATTCAGCTGTTCTCAAAACTCCAGATCCTACAGATGTGAGTAGTGGAACTGTTGAGCCAACCGTTGCGATCGCAAGCACAAACCGCATAATAAACACCTCATCATCTGAGAGTTTTAGTGCCCTCCAAGTTATTGGTCTATCTGCTGCGGATGCGTTTCAGGATATTTCCCCTGTTTCAAATGTCTACACAAACTTTTTTGTTAGAAGCCTAGGTGTTATCGATCTTGGACAAGGCGATTATCAGGGGCGGATTTCTCAGGCTTTCGGTGTTGTGCAGGGCGGTCGAAATTTAGCGCTCAATTTCAACGGTTCAACGGCTCAGCACACCTATACATGGAATGGAGCAGCAAATCTATCAGGGTCTGTGTTTGACAGCCCTGGTTCAGATTATGCGATTACTTTCGAGGGGACTGAGTTTGCTGATGGTGCAACGTTTGAGGGCAATGGTCTAGTTTTTACCAACAATCCATCAATTAATAAATTTAGGCTTGATGCAGCGGGTAAAACTTTAAATTTCAATGCAGGGAGCAGCGGAATAGTATTGGCTGACTTCGATATTGTTGCAGGGTTGCTCAATATTGTTGCAGACCAACCGACAATCACATTTCAAAACATCCCGTCCGGCGGGATATTCACAATCTGGGATGACGAGAACTCAGACCCTCAAGACCTGGGAACTGCCTTGCAAGTGACCGACCCAACACTAGGAACAGATATTGTTTACACCGGAGATGGGGGTAATGAGGTGAGGTTACAGTTTGTCCCGAATACGGGAGACAGTGCAGTTTACAAGGAACTGAACTTGTTGTTCACCATACCAGCCCAATCTCAGACGCTTGATTTGTCTAGCAACCTAGCTTTGGAGGATAATCTTTAGACCATGGCCACTCCCCAGTTGATTACAGCAGCGAATCAGGCAACCCTACTGGTCGAATCCACCCAGGGGAGAAGTGGAACTCCTGATGGAAATATTTATTTTGATACGGCCAATGATCTTATTGAGATTATTACCGTAGAAGAGTTAGCCAGTGTTGATCTGGGTTCAGGACCTGAAGCGAACCCGCTAACAAATTCCCTTGGGATTACGCTACAAGCCCTGTATGCTTTTGAGCGTCGTAGCCGCAGGCAAAATACATCCTTGCGAAAGTTCCTGCCAGGTGTTGACGGTGCATTCCAGGATGCGGGTGCATGGGTGTTCGAAAACGGGATTAAGTTGGCAGCGGATGGTAATACTTCAACAAGTGATGACCGCACTAAAATTCGAGGGTCTGGCTGGCGAGAATTTGCAGCTAACGGAAGTATTGATCGGATCTATTTTGGGGTTCGGTCACTCAACAGTATTGAGAGTACGAGTCAACCTTATGTCCAAATTGCGGCTAGCACGAGTGAATCAGATCTACTTGCCGCAACTCCGATTGATGCCTCAAGGGTAGGTCCTCTAGATGAAGCGTTTCAGGTGTTTGGTAGCACTGTTAATGGGGATACAGATGCAGGGGATTTTGATTTCACGACGAGTCGAATTTTAGTGACTAAAGTTCGAACATTTGGGTTTACCCAAGGAGAAGTAACCAGTTCAGGTTCAGGCATTTCACGATTACAAGGGTTTTCTGCTGGTTTTGGTGTAGGTGAAGCAATTAGCCCTACCAATGTTTTCACAGAAACTGATGTTTATGGAGGGTCTGCGGTATCCCCATTTACGGGTGTGCTTTTCACGAGATTAGCCTCTGCACGAACTGAAACAGGGTTTGCCCAAACTGATGGCCAATTCACAGATATTATTAGCAATTCAGCCGCCGCATCTTTGGCTCAAATTCGTGCTCGCATGGATGCGTGGATGCGATTGGACATAGATATAGATGAGAATTCAAATGGATTCTTACCTAAGAGAGTTGCTCCCCTTTATACGATTGATGACCAAGGCCGTTTGGTCACCCGACAAGGATTATTTATCGAGGATGTCCCAACCGCTGACCAACAGTCAATTGTTTTTACTGATGACGCTGGGAATCCGAAAACCTATCCATTTAATGTTCAGATAGACGTTGCAGTCTCTGATGCATGGGTGAACGATTCAAACGGTTGGTATCAATGCATGTTTGTCGATGGAGCAGGTGCACAGGATTTTGATACGACTAATGCAGTGATCGTGAATGATGCTGACGATAACCCAGTTGTTGGGACATCCTCTGATGCTGTTGGAAGTGCAGGTAGCTACCGGATTTCGTTCTCATTTGATTATGATGCGAACGCTCAAGCCGGATTGACAGCAGGTATAGACAAATCAGTCATATTTCTGGCTGAGGGGGATGGAGGTGCTCAAGCTGCCAGTGCCACCATTACAATTACTCGGCAGGCTGTCGTGACAGCTCAGGCATTATCGGAGGCTGAAACAAACCTGTAGATGTCGTTGATCGCCACCGAAGATTATACAAACAAGCGAATTTACTTATCGGTTGAGTCGATCGGTGTGGAAATTGAGCCTATCGATATTTACACCGAACATCGTGAGCGTAGGCACTTGAATTTGAATGGTGAACGTTTGTTCTTGCCAATGGTATCCGCATTCGGTAACGAGCAGATTGGGGCTAACAAGTTTACACCAAGATTCACCAACCTAGCCTCAGGAGTGAAGCTAGTTCCATATGATGTTGCGCACAGTCTTCTGATTCGAGGGACATTAATCAGCACCGTTGACGCTTTAGAGGGTCGAGATTTGTTCGATCGGTCTGGCTTGTCGTCGATTGTTGATATTGACTATCAACCGCTCCAGGTCGAGATTATCACTATCCCTACAGGTGGGGCTTTAACAACACAGCAGGCGTCTCAATTATCTAATTTGGCAGCTACTCTTGAATCTATTGGAGTGTTTTCTATCGCTTCATTAGCAAATGCTCCTAGTGGATCAGGCGGAGGCAGTGCAACGATTGCTAATCAGACTGCAATATTAGCGGCTATTGCTAATCTGCCTACGCTGGCAGAAATGGAATCGAGTGGACCTCTTACTACCATTCCTGACTTAGGAGGCGTCAATACAGCTCTAGCTACCATTCAAACAGCCCTAGAGTCTGTTGCAGCTGATGCTAAAGCAGCCAAGAATTATTCAGCAGCGGGACTATAAGGATGAGTACAGCAGGAATTTATAATTTATGCATCGATAAAGGAACGACTTTTGGACCTGTTACGTTCCGCTTAAAGGACAAAGAGACGAATACCCCCATTAGTCTTGTGGGTCTTGATGTGCGTGCAAAAATACGATCTTCGTATACAGAGAGCACGACGTTAGTAGATCTCACAGCTACTATTACGGATGCTGCTAATGGGGCGATGACCATTGAACTCCCATCAACTACCGATATCCCTGACAACATTTCTCCGTTGAGCTTTGCTCAAATAAAAAATTGGGCTACAAAGTTGACGTTATCGAACGAAGAGCGGAAATTATTTAACACAGGGTTAGCCCCCTATGTCTGGGATTTAGAGACTTATGATGCGGCTGATCCTCCAGTGGTGATTCGCAGGTTGAACGGACTGGTGGCTGTCACATCGGAGGTGACTTCTGGATGAGCACTATGGTAGAAGTGGTTGACCAGGCTCTCGTTGGTGTACGGGTAGAGATTGCGCCAGTAGTAGATATTTCTATTGAAGAGATTCAAGAAATCTCCGTTGAAGTGGAAACTCAGCCTATTGTTGACGTGTTGATTGAGTCTCAACCCAGTGTTGAGGTATCAGTAGAAGATGTAGGCGGAACTACCATTGAGGTTATCACTTCGTCTAGTGAATCGCTTTCTACCGAGTATCAAACAGCTCTTGGAGTGGCTGTGTCACATCCATCTACCCATAAGGAATTTACGTATACAGATGGAGATATCACTCGAATTGATGTTTGGGCCGATGAAACTAAGCTTGTCAAGCTGTTTACTAAGACATTTACGTATTCCAATGACGGTGATTTATTTTTCATCGACACCATTAATGAACAGGCAGAAATTACACTTACTAAAACTTTTGTTTATGTAAACGAGGAACTGACAAGTATCTCAGAAATTTTCAGTTAAAGCAAAAATGTACTTGGACCTGGGTACGTCAGATCTTGCTTGTACTTTTTCAACAGGGCCAAGAACTCAATAATCTCGCCGTGCCAGAATACAAAATATTCTCGGTACGTAGTGCCACTCTCAACGTAGGTAGGCTGCCCAGCTGAAAAGCTTCCTAGCATATTCCCACTTCCCACATATTGACCTCGCACGTAGTCAAAACAAATCTTCAACACCCTAAACGTGACCACTGGATCGCCACCAGCCAAATTCGCGTACAGTGCGGTTCTCCCGATCAAGGATGCTGCATGAGGTTCAGCGTAATTTGCTTGCCCCCGAACATTTTCAGGAAAATCTGTAATGGGTGATTTGCTATTTCTCTCTAGATAATCGTCATCTAGAAATCTAAGAAATTGCATCACGATCTGTTTCAACCGAGTATTGAGCCGATCATTTTTCCATGCATGTGCACTGGCCTCAAGTACTCGAAATGCATAAGGTGCCCAAGCGGTGTTTGGGTCTGGCCCATTCCAGCCGAAATCATTTAAACCGTTGGCAAGGAAATCCCCGTTATCCCAATAGCTCCAGGAGAATACAGGTGCAAACGATCCAAACAAATTACTCGGATTTTTATTTGCATAAGCCGCTTGAGCTGCCAAAAGAAAATCTTCAACTTGGCGTTGCCGGTTTGGGTAGCCCCAAAGTTGCCACATCAGGGGCGATTGATAACCTGCGTAGGGAATCCCGCGCCAATCACTAATTACGCCATTTAGTAGATTCACTGTAAACGGCACTACTCCGGGGTTGTATTGAAGCTCGTCCAGAGTGTTCCCGATTGGTCGAAAATTGCCAACCCATAAGGTGTGTGCTGATCGTTGGCGAGAGGTGATTACAGCCTTATACGTAAAGATTGGAACGTCTAATTGCTCAGGTGGCGCACCAGGCGACGCAAACCAAATATAGGTGGTCGAAGCTCCATCAACTCCTTTGGCTACGAATTCAATAGATTGGAGGGAATCTGTTCGGTTGGGGTTCTTATCATCACCTCCGATCTGGTACATCTGGTCCCAGGTTGGCTGGATACTTACCCACGTTCCACCTGTATCCGCGATATCAAAGTAGAAGTCGTCACCATCCCCATCAATAACCTTAAAGTGGATCTCTGCTCCAGAATGCCTTAACCATAAGCGGGGTGGAGAATTCACAAAAGCTCCTAGTCCATCGAAAACGAGTCCGCCACCGGCAAAACCACCATCGCCATTAAGAGATAACGTGCCAACTAGCCAGGATGCTGAAACCCCATTAAAGGCAAAAGTCTCAAAGGCTTGCCCAGCTGTCGCGGTTCCATCTCCACCTTGATACGTGTAAATTGGGTCTTCAGCAATTTGGTAAAACCAGGTGAGATAATCACCCGACCATCGGATCAATTCTCTCGGGTTGAAGGTGCGCGTTGTGGCAGCACCCGCTGGGCTAAGTTGCCAAAACTGCTTGTAGATCTGATCGAATGAGAACGGGTCGTCATCGATGCTCAGGCCTACCTCAACGATTCCGCCTTGATTATGAGCCGTTTCAGCTTGGATTGTCGTAGCACTATCCACTCCCGTCACGATCGCAAAGTTTTGAACCTCTACTGAAGGAAATGGTCCTATGGGTTTCCCCTCTCCGTCAAACTGCATGGGTGGAGCCGTATTCATATCGAGTCGTAGCCACCCGTCTTTGTCACCCCCGATCTGGCGAGATTCAGAATATCCATTGTCATTCTGGATCAGGATTGATTGGGTGCCTGGGTAGGTGTAGAGATTAGTAGGATCGTCGGATGTCTGATAGTAAAAGGAAAGATTCTCTACGACGGCTGATTGAATAACTGAATGGCGGGTTGCCTCAGCCGCTCTACGCCATGTATCATTACCAGTCTCTTGGAATAGGAACTGGTAGAATTGCCAGCTCCAAATTCCCACATCAAACGCGAATTGTATTTCTGTCGTGGTCATTAGGTGGTAGGCAGGAAGATGCTAGCTGGGTGGAGAATCTTTGTAAGGATGATCGATTGGTAGTAAATCTTGAAATCCGTTATTCCATAGCAAGTAACCTTCGATATTTTGCCTAATATCGACTGGTTGCGCCCCCTCCACGATTACCATTTCGTATAAATCGAGTTCTGCGTGATTACTGTGGCCTCCTCCCGTGCGACCAACCTCTAGCCCTATTGTCAGGTTATTCAGAGGGTTGTTGTCTGAACGCTCCAGTACGCCATTTTTGTATGTTGCGCGGTTTCCAGATACGCTTTGCATCTGGAACAGCATGATCTCTTGATCAGCCATCGGATAAGTGGCTGTTATAAATGATCCTCCTCTGCCAGTAATCTGGGCCGTCGTAGGACTAGAGCGCCGCACGACCATACCGTTAGACGAAGTGGAAGAGTCCAGTAGTTGATTGCGTCCATTGGGCTGACTGGGATTGTGATCTCCCAGTCGCCAAACAATGTAATACGTTAGATCCAAATTAAAGCCGGACTCGATGCTAAGCCCCCCATCGATTCCATCTAAAGAAATAAATGTGGGGCCTTGGATAACTCCCCCTACTGCGACAAAGTTTCTGTTGTTCCCACTAGTGTCAGTTAGTAAGTCACCAGGTTGATACCAAGCGTAGGGACTGATCTGTGCGGGTGTCCAGAGTTGTGGACCTCCGGACCCAAACAACCCCGAAACAAAACCCAATCCTAGATGAAGGAAGCTACTCATCTTCCGACCCTCTCAACCTAGATAACTCGTAAGATAATCTTCAAGTCTGCTGTTGCAGCACTGCTCAGTTTCAGCTGCCAGTCCTTATCAATCTCACCCGCTAGAGGAGCCATCACATTCGCCCCGAATACCCCCCCATCGGCATTAACCATTAGCGTAAATGCCCCATCACTCATCGTTTCAGAAGCTAAAACAACTAATCCATCCCCCGTTCCTCCTAGTTCCCAAGTAATGAACGTGAGCCCTGTGTCGCTTGAAACCCCTCCTGCTGATACAGCTAAGCTCATTAATTTAGTGAGTTTGCCAAATGTTTTTATTGGCACTCGTGCAGACTGGGTTGCGCCAGACGGGATTGATAAGTCGAAGGTTCGGGTATCAGATGTACTTGAGGAGGGGGTAGACATGATAGATAGTGTTGGTTTCTAAAGAACAACTCAGTTAAAGTAGCTTGCGCCAGACTGGGTACGGCTCAAAAAGCTGATTCACTTGAATCACAGGCCCTGAGTACGTGCAATACACTAACTTTGCGGTTCCTGTGTAGCTACTCGTTAGCTTGATTAGTCCAGCTGTTTCCGTTGTCGAAATCGGAGGTGTTCCCCCAGATGCCTCTGTATCGGGGAATATCCGATAATTTTGGCCTTTGAGCTGGAAATCACTTACGAAATACTCAATGGCGTACTCAGTTCCAGCGACTAGTGGAGCATCCACGTTTTGCCAAAGGAGGATCCCATCAGTGGAATACACCTTATAGACAACGGCTAGGAGTTCCCCATCACTCGGGTTACCACTAGGAATTACACCTACACCGTTGGTAAACGTAATTGTCCTTCCAAAATCCCCATAATTTAATGGATCTATCGTATTGGCAGGACCTCGACTCACAAAAGGCTCTTTCACATTAATCAGCCAGTGACTGAGCCAAATTGTACTAAACTCACTTCCTGGAGCTGGCACAGGGTCATTGTAGTAGTACTCGATCAGCGCCTCTCCAAGTGCGATCGCATAGTTCTTCCAAGCTACAACCCCCGTAACAAAGAACGCTTCCATACAAGCTCGACCAAGAGCCGCTTGCCCCTCAGTTGTCCCAGCGCTACCCGGAAAGTAACCCCCACGTCCTAAGACATTATGAAAAGCGTTAACCGTTACGTAATCTGAGTTTGCAGCCAGCGGAAGCGTATCCCTCGTATAAGTTTGAAGCCACTGAAGCGATCCTGCCAGCATCGTATCTATCGCTGTATCATCAATCAGCGCCGCAAAAGCTAAGTTCTCCCCGGTCTCATCCTCAATAAATGTAGCTCTGATTTCCCAGCCGTTTGGGCCAAGCGGAATGGTGTCCCAGCTTTCACAAAAGTAGACCCGCTTAGGCAAATCCGGGTGCGGGCTCCATCGAAAGGCATCCACCCCTGTGTAGAGGGAGAGTTCCGCCACCAGTTGGTCTTTCTCAGCTGTCGTGAGCCCAACCCTAGAAATCTCCCAGGTTCCTGTGATTGTGATGGTGCGGTCAACTCGGGACTTATAACTATCTCCCAATTCAGCCTCGTCAAAAGGGAGGCTGGTCCGTTCCCGCACGCCCCAGGCCGGGGACAAGGTGAGTGTAGGGATTTCAGCCACTAGCCCCCTCCCTTTTGATTCACCTTGTCCCCAGGAAGTCGATCACCGTAGACCAGACTTTCTTTGCCCACACTAACTTCATGAAGTTGTCTGCGCTTTTCCATTACCTTGGATAGCCATCGGTGCAAGGGTTCTAGTAATTCTAAGAATGCATCATTAATCTCAGCTAGCAAATTTACTCGTTCCATGGTCTCTGCCATTACTCGTCCATCTGCTTTGGCCGATGCTGCGGAATCCTGAGCAGCGAGAGCTAACTTTTGCATTTCTTTGAACTCAGATCTCAGTTGTACTACTTCCTTCCTAAGCTCCTCATTCTCTGCTCTCAAGGTTGACAGCTGGTTAGATAGCTTGCCTAGTTCGTTTTCCAAGTTCCCGAACTGTTTCCCGAGTTCTTGATTTGTAGCGGCCAATCGGGAGCTCATCCGGGTGTCTACCAAGGTTAGGATTTTCCGCACTGGGTCAGAGTTCTGCGAAGAGGGCGGATGCAGCTTAGGAGGCGGTGCCATAGAATAGTACTTTAGTAGTCTAATTTGATTGCCGAGTAGACTTAAATTTTTATCCCTAGTATACGCGATCCTCCTCTTTCCCTTCTGATGACTACTCTTCGGATTTTCGAGCCAGGACTATTTCCGGTTGAGATCGATATCTCCAAACGCTGGGGAGCCGATTACACAGTTGTCATTGGGGTTTCCCGAGAGGGGATGGGCTCTAACCATATCGCATTTCGCAAAATTATCACTTTTCTGAGTCGTCGCCAGGTGACCATCCTTGCTCCAGAGGGGGACGGCTCTCGGCTCATGGTTCGGGACGGAGGTCGAGAGAAAAATGGGGGCTGGTCCGCCACCTGGAAGCATACCTATCTCGATGGTCAAGCGCTTTCCCATTTGAAGTGGACTCCGTTCCCGGTTGGGGCACGACTGCGTTTCCACCCTGAGAAGCCTCCAACGGCAGGCTATGCAGTCCAGCTTCTCCACGAGCAGGACACGGACAACACTAACGGTCTAGATACTATCCGGCTCGATGCTGTTCAAGCGTGGGTGGCGATTAGTCGATCTGCCAAAGGGATTGGCACAATGTTGCTCTCTTCCTCTGGGAATGAAGGAATTGCGTTTATCATTCGTCTGGATGCCAATGCTGAGCAGCTTTTGGGGGCCGAAGTTGGGGAGCTTAAGGAGATTGAAGAGAGTTGCATTTTGAATAATTTGCTACCGATTGGCCCGGATAAAGAGCGGCTAGCATCCCATGTTCAGGACGCGATGGTCTATCCAGGGCAAGCATCCTATAGCGAGTATGATTTTGGGGCTGGACGGGTGAAGCTTCGGCTAGAAAATCGCATGATTAACAATCAGTACGCACTGCTTGGGTGGTTGGAGATTTTGGGAGAGGGGAACGGGCAGAGTAGAGGGAACGTGAAGAACAAGAAACCTCAGCTTTCCGATCCTGTGGTCAAGGATTGGAAAGCTGAGGTTGCGAGGGGGCTTATGAGCTGGGCCAAGGATCACCCTTGGCTGGCTGCGATCGTGGGGGCGGTTCTGGGGATTGCGATCGTGGTTGTGCGATTGGCAGGAGATTGATGGGCGGTTAGGACGAGGAAGGATATGGGGTCCTGTCGATTCTACTTGGTTCTTTCCATACGATAAGTCCTGGAGTGTTATTGCGCACATTGAAAGTTTGTGCATCAACGACTTGTAAATAGTCGCAATAGCCTAGAATATTCTCGTTTTGATCGACGTAGTCGATAGCTGCCTCCAGGCTATCAAAGTCTCCATAAAAATCATTCCAGCCTCCACCAACTTCGTAACTCGGCCAAGCAAACAGCAGGTAGCGTTTCATCCCAGTAATCTCCGGATCACAACAATAGCCACTCCCACGATTGCAACCCACAGACCTACTTCAATCCAATCGATAGGCGGCTTATCGGAATGACAGTGCCCTCTCCCATGCCACCAGATGGCCCCTAGCCAACCATCGATCGGGTCAGAAGTGTAGTTCCAGGGCGGGTCGATCTTTTGGATAAGATGCTTTTCACAAGCTCGAAGGTCTGGCTCAGGCACTTCAATATATTTAAGGTGGGCAAAGGGGACTAAACGAGCTATATGGAATCGGTGATGCCCTTGTCCTCGCCAACGGTTTCGTAGACTGCTGGCTAGACCGATGTAGTAGATTTGGTAAAAGACGCAGATAGCGTAGATACCGGGGCCATCGGGGAGAGTGGAACGGCGACGGAAGGAGAGGCGCTTCCATCGCCAGATGGGTTTAAGTTCTTCGGGGGTCATAAGGGGTGTGTGCTGCTAATGATTTTGCCAACAAATTTCAATCAGCCTCCGCCACTCAGTCCTCGATAGCATAGAGGAACTGTCATCAGAGTGCCTCGGCTATCGAAGTTGACAGTGCAAACCGCTCTCCCAGGCTGCCCAGGAATCCGATCATTGATAACCGCAGAGCTTCCTTCCACTAAGTATTGCCGGTTAGTGCGCGGACCAGAACGAGCGGGCAGGTGAACCTGGCACCAGGGTTGGCCAACGAATATACCTTGACTATTGAAGTCGATCCAACACATAGCAGTATTAGAACCAATGGTCTGATCCGCAATGTGCACATTTGCAGGATGAATAGTTACCGATTGAGCCAAAACAGCTCTTCCGGGGATCACAGATAACAGAAAGATGGCGAACAGTGTTTTCATGACGATCTTGTTAATGAAGCACTTTGTTGATGTACGAGGTATTGTTAGGGTTCTTCTGTAGACCTGCCTGAAAAGCTTTTAATCTCCACCTCACTGTTCTCGCAGCGATGGCCAATTTCAGCTAAGCGATATAGCTCATTCGCAAGTTTTAGGCAGAGGTTCTTTAATGTAGAATCAACAAACTTTTTGCCAAACAAAGTTGCTTGGTAGTTCCCTTCGTTTTCCTTGCAATCCCGGATATCACAGTAGGGGAATGCGTATTTTTGTGCGGGTTCTAGCCGCATTGTTCCTTTTTCAAATGCCATGATCAAGTTCTCCTAGAGGGTTAAAAATTAGGTTGGTGCTACTGACTACATTTACAATATTGTTATTTCCACCAGTAGCATCGGTATTGAATCTCTTCAGCCAGTACTGTCTGACCACACTGGTGCGTATTCACTAGCCAGCCGATACTGGCCCCGAGCAAGAGTGTCAACAAGAAAGGTCCGAATCTAGGCATGATGAGGGTTTCTCCGGAATTATGCATAGTTGAAGTTCTAAGAAAATTTTCCGCAGGATTTCCGCAGAGATGAGCATTTTAGGCTCCCCTCTCCCGAAATATTGGAGTAAGTCTGTTTTTCTCCCCCAGGCCGGTTCGACCAGCTCTTTTATCACAGAAACCGGGATAGCTATTTGGGCAGGATGATCTGGATGGTACTTTAAGTTGATCACCACACACTCTTCCTTTCGTTTGAGTCCGCGATGCCAGAAACCTGCCAGGGACTTTGCGATATATAGCCAAGGGGTTGGTTGGGGAGAAGGTGAGGGTGGGGGTGAAAGCGAAGACATGGTGAGGGAAGGGGTGGGTAAGGAGGAGGACGAGAAGGGAAGTGGGGCGAGGGATTGCTGTGGTGGACGCTGAGTTAGAACGCGCCTACAACATCATCTGACTCAGCGTCCACTACGTTGATATCCCAACCGCAGCTTCCATTACCAAAATGTTCTGCCACATACTGGTTGTACGCATCTTCGGGAGACTCGGCTTCTATAGCTTGGAGGTGGGTTCCGTCTTCTAGTTCGATGTGATATCTGGTGAGGGGAGGCGGTGACGGAGATAACGGATTTTGAAGCGCTAGATCTTGTGCCAGCATCCGACAGATATCCGCGCTGGCGTAGTGCCCGTTCATCTCGTTATGGCAAGCTTCAGTTTCTAGCGCTTCAAGGATTCGCTCTAAATCGTCGAGGTCTTGTAGGGTAAGGGTTACGGGTATGCGTGGCATGATGGATGGGTTCCTTCGAGAGGGTGAGACAAGAGGGTGAGAGGAGGTGGTCTAAGCGGTGGGGTCGAGGTGTTGAAAGTTTCATTGCCCACGAAACGAGAGCACCAGTTTCGATTTCTGAACCCAAGTAAATGGGTGCTCCACTTCTGTGTCAATCTGTTCTAGTGAACTCAGAGACGGGATCACTGCAATACCTCCGTTGCATTAATTTGAATTTGAGATTTTCGTGCGTTCTTGAAGACTTTCCCAAAAGCGTTATCTTCCGTAAGCGCACTTTTTGGACGTACGGGAGTCACAGACCCTTCAGAACTTGGAATTACTCCGGTCTTCTGCCAAGGAGCGTCAGAGAGGATAGCGTTAGCCATATACAACATAGCGGAGGGGTTCTTTATGTAGGCTTTCAGGAAAGTTGCAACGATGCCTTTTAGATGCCCGTGTTCGTTATTTTTTATCGTGACAAGGGACTTATTTTTAAGCTCCGTTGCAACTTTGATAGTGCTTTCTGAGCCAGTCATGATGGTATTAGAGGAAAGTGGACATACCAGCTAAGTTCGTGAAGCCAGGATCGGCGGGAACATGGATGTTTGTACCTTGGGTAAATTCGCGAAGTAAGTTAGCACCACCTCCGATTAACCAGATGGCAGAAGCTTGGTTGACATCTGCAGAGAATTCTTGAACAAGCTTAGACAGAGGTCCCTCCATCCAGTTAGCAGATGCGGATTTAATAAGGGGGGAGATATCTATATCAGGGATCTCGCGTTGATTGTTTCTTAGAATTCCACGGCTCTTAATTGCCTCAATCACCGCTCGGTCTGTGATACCGGTTCCTGCTTGTTTAACCAGCGCTGGGGATTTCTGAATGTAGGAAACGATTTCGCAGACACCGACTTTAGGTTCTGTGTGGTGTTCCATCACACCTGCATCGCTTGTTGATCGGAAAATCAGAGTGTTGTATCCAATATCAACTGTGACGAAAGTGCCAGCACCTTCTTTACGATACAATGCGTGAGCGCCAGCTCCTTCTGCGACACCAATAACTTGATCAACAGTGAATTGATTGTCCACACCATTAACCATTACAGAATGGGTACCTTTAAGCAGTTGTGGGAGCAGGTTTAACTTGGCAGGGTTCCAATAGGAGAGCACTACCTTCCAAGGAGCATCTGATTTAATAGCACCGCAGCACCCCTGCACTATATTTTTGTAGCGCAGTAGTTTATCTCCATCTCCAAGAAGTCGTTTACCCCCTAGAGGACTAAATTTGAACTGCTCCTCAGCGGGGTTGTTGTTGTAGTCGTAAACGCTAAACCCGTCGAATGGGGCGCGCATACCTCGCAATTCTAGGTTGTTAGCACCACACCATTGCGAGTAGTTACTAGGAAGGGTAAATTGCTCACCATTAATTTCACCTTTGATATCGCTATTGCCAATGTCAAGAACTAAGGTGTTGTAGTTTGAGTCTTTATTGTCTTTGTTTGAGACTGAAGAGGATTTTGCCATGAGTCGTTGGGTAATTCTGACTTGAGGGTCCTTTGGGTATACTGGGAGGACCTCGCCTACAAATCCCATATTACACTTTTTGCCTTACATTGCCACCTCCATTTGGTGTCTTAGTATACATTTTGGCTTACATTTTGCCTAGTTAAGCCAAGATTTTAGTCCGCTATTCCTAACAACAACTATAAAAAATATGGCTTATTTATTACTAGCTAATATCCTTCTATGCCCCCTTATTCCTACTGTCTAAAATTCCTAAAAATTCTCAATTCCTGTCACTAACCCCTTACCTCCTTTTCCCCGCTCTTTAGTAAGGTGGTAATGCCCATTACATAAGGATCGTAAGGAATTGCCCCTCTCCAGTAAGGAATTACCCGATCCGCGTAATGCAGCTGTAATGGGCGGTGTAAGGATTCCTTACCAAACTCCTTACTTCTGCCTTTCTGACGCCTTACTGCCTTACTGGCCTTTTTACGAATTTCCCCCTCTCAGAAAGGCTGTAATGCAGCTGTAATAGGGGGTGTAAGGATTCCTTACTCTAAAAAGTAAGCCCCTTACCGGGAAAATGACCTGGTAAGGGGCTGTAATGCAGCTGTAATGAGGGGTGTAAGGATTCCTTCCCTAGTAAGGAATGTAGTAAGGAATGCGGTAAGGCCCATTACTACGTTGAAAAATCGCGAAAGATTTGCTTGTGAAAAATCCTCACTAAAAGTGACCCAAGATTGATCAAATCTCCTTACTTTTCCATTGCGTTTTTACCACCACATGACCTTCTTTTGTTTTAGAAAGTTTTCTTATGCTGACTAACTCAGAAATCGCGTCTGCCAATTCAAAAGTATGGCAACTTTTAGTGGCTCCATTTATCCAATGTTTATTACCTTTTGAAATTATGTCATCTCGGTCTACGATTGTGATGACAGCTGTTTTGGTTTCGCGCTCTTGCCAGAGTTTAGTTCCTGCTCCGGTCGTGATCCAGGCATGGAGTTTTTGAGCTAACTCGGAGACATCCTCCAAGGGGTCAGAGTCGTCATCAACTGCGTCGAGCAGTCCTTCAAGAGATGAACGAACGGAATCTACTTGTGGGCTGTCATCAGGCTGAGGGCTGTCATCAGGCTGAGGGCTATCGTCAGCTGGATCGGGGGTAAATCCAGCTTGAGCAGGATCAGAGCTAGCACCATTCTTCGTCTCTTCGAACAGCACCTTAGGCTTCTCCCCCTGAGCCCGAGTATCCAATTCAGGGAAATATCGCAGCAGACTTCTCACATAGCAAGGAATTTGCTCTCCTGTTCGAGGATGGGTGTAAGTCTCGAATTGCAGCCATTTAGGTAATTGAACTCGCTCCTCAGGAACATCCACCAACGTATCCCCCTGGAGTTCCTGAAGCTGATATTGACCACTGGGGTACCGGCCTCCTTTCATTAGGTGTCGGGCAGCTTTCTTACCCACCACATCTACAGCTCGTTTAGCGGCAAGAATTGTGATTTCCTTTTTCGACTGATTGGCTCGACCTTTGGGTAGGCCCATGTCAGCTGCGGATGTCCCGTGAGCAATAAGACGTACTGTATCCCCCGTCTTGATGAAATCACTCAATAGCTGATTCCACACAGCGGATGTCGCTTCATACGGCTGTTTAGAGAGTTCATCTGTAATCCAAATGTCCTCCCCACCCTCATCCTTCTGTAGCGTCCTGAGGTAATCCGCTAACTGAAGGTAGTACTCTGGCCCATCTCCGATCGCAGCAAACGCTACCGGGTAGATGTCCCCATTACTGGTAATGTAGTTGATGCGTTTTCCGTAGAAAGCTGCCTCCAGAACCGAGATAATCACAGCCAAGGTACTCTTGCCAGATTGCTGGGTTCCCTGACAGACAAGGATGGGGTCGTTGATGTATGCCCAAAGATCACATCCTGAGGTTTCTAGCGCATCCAATAACCTTTGAGCTCGCTCTTTCACAGGCAGATGGAGAAGCTCATCTACAGCAACGGCCATGAATTTGGCCATGGCCGTTGCTGCTTCTGTGTCACTTAGGAGATCCTCTTTGGGGGCGTCGTTGTCGTTGGGTCCATCATCAGGAGGTAGTTCCCCTCGTGACGGTCTCCGAGGAAACGGGTAACTCTCATCCTCGTGTTGGCCAGGAGAGGAGGTTTCGTGCGAAGGTCTTATCTGTACCCCATCCGGGGTCTTAGCCCAGGGACTAGGCTCAAAAACTGGTTTAGAATCGTCTTGACCCTCATTGGTAGCTGGGTGGCTAGGACTGGTTCTGTAACTGCGACGAGTATTTCTGCTCCCAGCTCTAGATCTGGCGGGAGGTTGATGCTCTACCTCATGGTCATCATCCCCATCGTCGGCATCATCCACCTCATGTGATTCGACGTCTACAATCTCCCCCTCCCCTTCTTCATCCCCAGTCGCCTCCTCTTCTTCTCGGGCGTCTTCCTCTTTTTGTTCGTCAAACGCTTCGCCAACTTGAAAGAGCCCCATCGCGCCACTGAGAATGCCAACGATGACGGGCACCAATACGAGTTGCATGCTGGCCCAAGCAGCTTGTGTTGGGTTGATTAAACAACTAACTGCAAACAGAAAGTAGATAACAGCTTTATTCCCGGCCTTCATCTCTGGCCACTTTTGCCCAACACAATCAAGATCTCTTAGCTCAAAATCTTCAATTCGTGCGATCGCACTTTTGCTGGCTTTCGTCAGGCCCCCTGCACCGGGGGTAGTTTTCTCCTGTACCATTACCCATATTTCTCCGTAATTTTCAAAATGCGCTCGGCCATTTCAATCCCAAACACACCAATCGCTGCAAAAAGGCATTGAATCGGCTGGAACCCTGCCCAGTTAAAATTACCAAGACTGCCCATGGCCATGATCAGGCCAAGTGACGTGGCATAGTCAGTGTGAAAAGGCATCATTTCGTATTGCAGCCAAATCTCAACTCCGTAGGCACCTAACACCAGCATCCAAAGCTGTATAGAGGGTTTTCGAGCGTTCCAGAAGATGATCTCGGCGTATTGGAGGGCCGCCACCAAATACATGGACAGCAACAGTGGGAACGTCATGATCACCTGAACGATTCCTACAATTGCCCCATAAAGGCAAGAAGACCAGATTATGAGCCAAATTGGGTTCATGAAGAGTCGTTTTTGCCGCATGATTCGGAAGAGTAAGAACGCCAGCGCTGCCATCCCTATTCGAAAAACAAATGCTAGGAGATTGAAGACAGGCAAGCTCGCTATGAAATTTAGTATCCCAGTTGCGACAAATCGGGCAGATGCCTCCGGCGCAAAATAGTAGTACAAGTTGTGCATGTTTATGGCAATAGACCAAAGGCCCAGCACCATCGCGAACACCCTTCCAGGTAACCCGTTGATGATTGGGTCGTGACTAGAGGAAGATTTAGTTTTTCTCGTCCTTTTGGGAGGTGGACTTTCAGGCGTTGCGGTCTCGGAGGTTTGCGGGCGCTCTCCTCGACGGTCTCTAGGAGATCTTCTGTAATCATCTCTTGGCGGGGAGCTTCGGTATCGTCTTCTGCCATCACTCGTTGTCATTGGAGGTATCTCCGTTACTATCTTCGTTGCGTTCTAGAAAGTTCAAAATCTGTCCAACATCTACGTTGTGCTTATCCACAAGCACTTGGTGATAACTGTTCAAATCCTCAGGGGCTACACGAACAGGCTTCGTTGCCTTCCCCCCAATAATCTGAACAGTCGAGCCATCTAAGGCGCAGTAGAAACGCCCCTCATTGGCAGCAGCTTCTTCAGGCGTATCAAAATTAAAATTTCTGTTGAAAACAGTAGAGACTGGCACCATGTCACGGCCTCGACCGATAGCACAGGTGTTAGCTCTGGCCAGGGCCTCTTCACTAGAAATTGGACTAGAGCCAGCCCGAGCCCAATCTAAATGGGCGGATTCTCGTGTGTTAGCCACATAGGCTTGTTGGCTCAGGCCTGTGTGATGGTAGATGGCAAAACTGGGGACCATTAGCAGGAAGGAGCCAAATGCTAATCCAGCAGGTGTGAATTTTTGCATGCATCCTCCTCTTGCGATTCATTGCTTGGCGATGTGGCGGTCCCTATCGAAATTGGAAGCGTCAGGGACAACAAAATAGCAACTGATTCGCTAATTGTGTGCCTAGGAAAACGTTCCTTGAGCTGTTTTATCAGCTCAGGTCTAATAGAGGCATTACCCATTTTCTTGGTGTCTCTTGAAATCTCTTCGGTACGAACTGTACCGATTCGTACCGACTTCTGTACGATAACACTTTTGTCCTTTTATGTCACACTTTTTGCCTTACTTCTTTCCCAAGTGCTCTCCCACCCCACCCTTTGCCTTACAGCGGCTACAGAGCTTAAACTGAGGTGTCCCAATCTCCCAATCTTTCCTACTCCTACAGGGTTCCTGTGCTCATGGCCTCTCCTTCCTCGTCCTCGTCTCCTTCTTATGTGCAAATCCAAACCAGTTATCTAGTGCTGGGGTCAGAACTGTGGGAAAAGTTCCAGACAGCGCTGGGTATGCGAGGCGGGGCGATGACAGGGTTTGTGAATGCGATCGTCGCAGATTTCTTCCAGCAAAACCTGGATTACTATCTAGCGGCAGGTAAGTTAGATGCTGAGGCCCGAGGCTATAACGGAGTTCAGGGGGCCTATTATCGAGCGCTCTTGGAGGATGACCTGAAACCTTGGCAGGAGAAAGGACTCCGACCGGACTTTCCCACATCCCCCCTCAAACGAATAGCCGATGCTGGGGAGGCTCGAAAGAACCAGCATCGGCTAAAGCAAATTAGAGTGAGCGAGTATCATGCAGGATTACTGCGCTTAGCTATGGAGGTGGATGATTTGACACTGATCCAGGTGACCAGTCGGATTGTAATCTGGCACTTGCTGGAGTATTGGGATGTTAAGGGTGGATATCAATGGCAGATTTCTGGTGGTGTGCAGGAAACGCTGGAGCCTGAGATCTAGCGGGTAAATTGCCCTATTATCCCGCTAGATCTCATCATCGAGAACGTCTTCATAAACTTCCCAGTCATGATCAGCAGGCTCGTATAGCGCTGTGATCCATTCTCCCCATAGCACCTTATTCATTTCACAATACTGTTCACACCCATCATTAAACGCTTCTCGGTCGAACCCTGTTCCGCAATCTTTTAAGAAATTCTCGACTGAATTGGGCGGTACGAGGAAATGACAATCTCCATTTCCGCTTTCCTCGACATCTAGCCATCCCTGGCATTCGGAAGACCAGTAAAAGTTGATAGCTATACTTTCCGTGTACTCACGAAGATTGCCATTTTCTAGTGCTCGTTCCACAAGGAGCTCAGCAGCATCCACTACTCCCCCGAGAGTGAACCAGCGGATGTGGCCATCACAGTTCCTGCCGACCCATTCTCTTACAGCTTCATATGTGGCATAGTCATCGTCCAAGTTCGACAGACTAATGAGTCCTGGCCAAGGAGCTAAATGTTTTGGGGGCAGCTGTCCAGCGAGTTTGGCTATAGTCTGCCGCAACGGTTCCGGGCAGTACTCCCAACGAGGATAGGAGACGTAGACAATGGTGGGGGAAGAGAGTAGGGAAGAAGAAGAAGTCATAGCGGAAATGAGAATAGGGCAGGGAGGAGGGGATTAAGTGGAAAAGTTTTGAAGCGGGAAAAGGAAGAGCGAGAGTAGGTGCAGCTCCTCCTTTGCCCGCTTATCTTTTGCTGGTACTTAAACGTCACTCTTAGAGAGCTCTTTAGTCCAGCGTTGCTTAGCCCAAATGAGAGCTTCGCTTTCAGGGAGTTCAAGAGAATCGGCCACTAGATCAGATTCTGAGATCGCTAGCACTGGGCAGGTTCCACTGGGGAGCAGTCGATCTTTTAAGCTCTCCAATAAGGGTGAAGGGCCGTAGATTCCTAAGCCATCGTCCGTGACCCGATTAATAACTCCCCAAAGAGCCACCAAGCCTTTCCAATGAAGCTGAAGACTGAAACCGAGTACACAGATCAGGCAGGCCAGGGCGATGAGAATTAGGGCGATTGCTCGAAGAACCATCCAGCCGAACTCTGCAACCTGTTCCTTGGTTTGCGTTTGGCCTCCGGTTTTCCACCATTGAAGCGCTTCAGATAAATTGCGCTTAACCCATTCACCGCTCACTACGCCTGCATTTAGAGTAGTGAGTAGTAGGACCGTAATGACTTCGCTTAAAGCGATGGCACTGGTCTCGATAACCATTCGAGTTACACGGGACGCAGCTATCTGAGGAGCAGCTGCGTTAATAATTGGGCGGTAAAAATCTGTATACATGATGTTGATTCCTGAGATGTAGTGAGGTGAAGGGAAGTGGCGCAGTTGAAGCGGTGCGCCTTACATTCATCAAGATAGCAGAGTGTAATCTATATTGTCAACCGGGATTACATTTGGATGCGCTGAACATCTCCATTGATTTAGATGGTAGTGAAGCCTTGGCCTTATCCTTTGTCGTTGAAGAGGCAAACGAGGACTATTAGAAATGTGATCACAGTAATTTCTGTGAAGCCACCTACGCTCTCTTTATAGCCAGAAGGCCCTTTTCATAGCGCCTCAGACAAACAAAATCGCGTCCAAGGGGTGGACTAATTTTGGACTAGATTTTCTAGTAATTGTGTTATTTATGCTCGAATATCTACTTTGATAAGAATTCTCGAAGTAGGTTGAAACCCTTGAAAACGCTGAAACCTAAGAAGCCAACGGCGGGATTTGAACCCGCGACCGCTCGATTACGAATCGAGTGCTCTACCACTGAGCCACGTTGGCATATTGAATGCTAAGTCTAGCTAGTAGATCATGGTACTGCATCCAGGGTGCATCAGAAATTCAGAAATTCATCAATGGGGCATGATAGAGCCTGAGAGGCAATTGCTATGGGGATCATCGTAGTCCATCTTCCAAAAATCCAGGCCCCCCTGTGCTAGATGGGACATAGTTTGAAAAAATGGTACTTATCCCCTCTAAATAAAGGCTCCATGGCAAAAAAGTCTGGCTCTAGCGATCGCACCCCCACCAAACCACCAGGCATGAGCCAGGAACGGTTTGAGCGCCTGGTTCAGGAGACGCAGTCACCTTTCAAAGGAATGCGTAAGGTTATCTATGGTGCTGTGGGGGCGTCCGGGCTGTTGGGGGCATTTGTATTTTTGACTCAGCTGATGGCCGGTAAGGATGTAGAGACGGCCTTGCCTAATCTAGCTGTACAGATGGGCGTCATCGGCATCGTTGTGTTTTTGTTTTGGCTAGAGGGTCGGGGCAAGCGTGACGCATAATCACAAACCAGCGGTTGTGCTGGTCCATGGTCTCTGGAATACCGTTAATATTTTTGGACGGTTGCGTCCATATTTAGAAAATCAAGGTTGGCATGTCTATGCCATTAGCATAAAACCCAATAACGGTGATATCGGTATAGAGCAACAAGCGAAGCAGCTCGATGATTTTATCAGGGCATCCCTGGGAGAGCGGCAACCATTTTCCCTGGTGGGGTTTAGCATGGGTGGCTTGGCTAGCCGTTACTACCTACAGCGTTTGGGTGGTTTGCAGCGAGTGCAGCGATTTGTTGGTGTGGCAGTGCCTCACTATGGTTCAGCCCTTGCCTGGTTTCGGTGGAATATAGGATGTGTACAAATGCGTCCAGGCAGTGCCTTTCTAACGGAGCTAAATCAAGATATGGAACAGCTAGTCACCTGTCGACCGCTGTGGCTATGGACAGCCTATGATCTGTTGGTTCTGCCTGCACACCACTGTTGTTTGCCGATTGGTGAAAGCCAACGACTACCCGTACGGACCCACGATGGCATGGTGTGGGACGAACGGGGTTTAGCGGCCATTGCCCAAGGGCTAAAGATTAAGCCATAGCAACTTCGCCTACTTGAGCATGATGACTCTCACCAAAGATGGCACTTGGATGACAATAGTATTTAAATTCCAACAGATTATGAAATGGATCTTCGAGGAAGAATGTGCGGTGCTCTAAAGGAGTCCCCCTAAAGCGACACTTTGGCTGTTGGTAAAAGGAGAGGTTTTGGACTTTAGCCCGTTCTGCTAAAGCTTCCCAGTCAGCCTCAGTATCGAAAACTAGGCCAAAGTGCCGGGGATAGATACTTCCTTGGTCAGATAGCTGATCTCGGGTAACGTGGGCCACTAGCTGATGGCCCTGAAAGTTCATAATTAACGCACTGGGAGATTCACGACCCGGCTGACAGCCAAGACCGTCCACATAAAATCGCTTGGTGTCGAGAATGTTGCTAACAGGGAATGCTAGGTGGAAAAGATTTGCCATAGCTACATAAGTGAAACACGTTTCTATTATAGAAACATGGGCTGATAACGGGTTCAGAACTCGAAATCTAGACCTGAGCTAAGGGTAGTCTGGCATGAGCTCAGGTCTATCTGGGCACAACTTCTTCAGCGCAAGCGCTTAAATAATCACCCCATTATCCCATCACTCATCCACCCATCGACAGCCCCAACCTGGGTCTTTATTTTTGTGCCGTCCCCTTAATCACCCGACCCAATAGTATGAATTTTGAGAAAGTTAGTGGAGCCAGAAACCTTAATCGGTAGACCCCCTAGAAGCAAAATGCGATCTCCAGGGGCTGCAAAATGTTTCTCTAACAAACAGGTTTCAACTTGTTCAAACAGTGTTTCAAGAGAACCGTCTAACTGTTCTAACAAAACAGGACGGACTCCCCATACAAGGTTTAGCTGTCGATAAACCTTAGGATTCGCGGTTAAAGCCACGACGGTAGCTTTGGGACGTTCCGCAGCTGCTAAGCGAGCGGTATATCCCGTCTCTGTAAAACCAACAATACACTGGAGATCTAAAACATGATCAATGGCATTAAGAGCTTCACTAATGGCTGCAGGAGCATCAATCTTTTGGGGTGGAAAGTTAGGATAATCGATCTCAGGTTCCACATCAGTGGCAATCCGCGCCAGCATTTTCACAGCTTCCACGGGATAATTACCAACAGCAGACTCTCCTGATAACATCACTGCATCGGTGCCATCCATGATAGCGTTAGCAACATCGCTAGCTTCGGCACGGGTTGGCCGAGGGCTATGGGTCATGCTATCCAACATCTGGGTCGCTGTAATGACGGGAATGCCTCTGCGATTACATAGGCGAATAATTCGCTTTTGGATAAGGGGAACTTTCTCCGGTCTCATTTCTACACCGAGATCTCCCCGTGCCACCATGATGGCGTCACATTCATCGATAATTGCTTCCAGGTTTTGAATGGCCTGAGGTTTTTCTAATTTAGCTAATACTGGAATATTAACCGCTTTGGCTGCCAAAAAAGCTTTGAGGTTTTTGATATCCTCTGGGCTCCGCACAAAACTTAGGGAAACAATATCCACCTCTTGTTCTATGCCAAAGGCTAAATCTTCCTTATCTTTTTCAGTTAAGGAGGGTAGCCGCAGATTAAGGCTAGGGAGATTTACACCTTTACGGCTTTTAAGGATGCCACCGGTAATGACACTGCACTGTACTACATTCCCTTGAACCGTTTCTACCCGTACTTCCAACAACCCGTCATCTAACAAAATTTGAGTCCCTGGAGTAGCCTCTTCGGCTAGATGTGGATAGTCAATGGCGATCGCATCTGTCTGGGGGGATTCCTCAGATACGGGCACAAAGGTAATTTTCTTTCCTGGCTGGAGTTCTAGCTCGCCGTTGGGCAACTGGCCCACTCGAATTTTAGGACCTTGTAAATCTTGTAAAAGCGTCAGGGGCATTTCTAACTCATCGGAAACCGCCCGCAGTTGACGAATCTGCTCAGCATGATCTTCATAGGTGCCGTGGGAAAAATTTAACCGGGCTACATTCATGCCGGCGAGCATGAGCTGTTTGATCACCTCTGGAGACCGACTGGCAGGACCCATGGTGGCCACAATTTTAGTGCGATGAATAAGTGGCTTCATAAAGAGTATTTTAAGGACTGCTAGAGAGAAATCCAATGCTTACTCAGCACTATAAGTCAAACCTATACTAATGCTGAGGTTAATCTAACAAGAGGGCATTAAGAGATTATTAATGTTAGGTGAGTTTGCTGAAATTTAATCTAACAAGAGGGCGTTAAGAGATTGTTAATGTTAAGTGAGCTTCACTGCGTTGGAATTGGTCCGTCCTGCTTCCATATCACTGATGTTAGCCAGGGTGACTTGAGCAATGTTGCGCAAGGCTTCTTTGGTGAAAAAGGCCTGATGGGCTGTAATGACTACGTTAGGAAAAGACTGCAACAGCTGAAAGGTATCATCCTGGATAACGGTGTCAGACAGGTCTTCGAAAAACAGACTGCCTTCGCGTTCGTAAACATCAATACCAAAGTACCCTACCCGCCCTGATTTAATGGCTTCAATCACGGCGTTGGTATCAATTAACCCACCACGACTAGTATTGATGAGCATTGAGCCTGGCTTAAAATGCTGTATAGATTCAGCGTTTATTAAGTGGTGTGTGGATGGTAACAATGGGCAGTGGAGAGAAATTATGTCGGAGCGGGTCAGCAATATGGGCAGCTCTACATAGTCCACACCGATATCTGCACAAGCTGGATTGACCCGTACATCGTAGGCTAAGAGCTTACAGCCAAATCCATTCATAATCTGGGCAAAACATTGGCCAATTTTACCTGTTCCTACAATGCCAATGGTTTTGCCATGGAGATCAAAGCCCAGTAAGCCATCTAACGAAAAGTTATCATCCCGCACACGATTGTAAGCGCGGTAAAGTTTACGATTAAGGGCCATAATCAGTCCAACAGCATGCTCTGCCACGGCATAGGGTGAATAGGCGGGCACACGCATGACTGTAATGCCTAGCTCTTCTGCCACACTGAGGTTGATGTTGTTAAATCCAGCACAGCGCAGGGCAATGAGTTTGGTGCCTGTGGCTGCGATCGCACGCAGCGTGTCCTCGTCCAATTCATCATTAATAAAGACACACACCGCTGGAAAACCAGCGGCTAGCGATGCTGTTTTGGGTGTCAGGCGGGGCTCAAAAAACGTGAGCTCATGGTTATAATCTTCATTAATCTCAATAAATGAATGTTTATCGTAGAGCTTAGTGTTGAAAAACGCTGTTCTCATCGTTGGTCTCAGCCTCCTGACGCCACAATCATAAATAGTGCTAGTTCAATCGTCTGCATTGAATACAATCTTTATTGTTCTTAGAAAACAATCCCTTGTATCTATCTAAGTGTTTCATATAAAACTATAGAACTTGGTCAATGAAATTGGTCAGATGTGATTATTTCGCAAGCTTCAAATCTCTCCACCATGAACTGTTTAAATAGTGATATTTAGCACAGTAGAAAATTACAGAGAATAGGATTCTAAGTTCATCAGCTGTTTACCAGGAATCTTAAAAGAATCCTAAGACTCATGGTTCATTATCAAAGACAAAAAATAGAATTTGGTTATGGGAAACTGTAGCTAGATACTGGGGATGTTGTCATGAAAGAGCAACGTTATCAAATACTTAAATAGCGCTTATCATGTGCTTAAACTGGTCTTAGCAGCCAGTTGCAAGTTGTTAAATCGCTGTTGCTAGCAAAGAAGTTAAAAGTATTAAGAGTTGACTTTGTTGTACCTCTTATCTGCACAATTCTAATTTGGAACCTACAATGGTGCATGCATCGTAAATGAAGAACTCTTCTTAGATATACTTTGCGTTAAAGACTCCTTTCAGGCTACTTATTTGTGACTCTAAGAGAATTCTTAAAAAGAGTCTGTCACCGTATCTTCAGTTAAAAACCTGTGATTTTTGTTAGAGGGAACTATTAACTATGGTTCAAACTCCCATTCAACCAAACTTTTCCCCATTGTCTGCGCCTACGGAAGATGAATTACGTCTCATGGATGCCTACTGGCGAGCCTGTAATTATCTTGCTGTGGGCATGATCTACCTGCGTAGCAACCCATTGCTCAAGAAACCTCTTCAGCCTGAGCATGTTAAGCATCGCTTGCTCGGTCATTGGGGAGCATCTCCAGCCCTGAGTTTTACGTATGTGCATTGCAACCGGCTGATTAAGAAATACGATCTGGACATGATCTTTGTGGCCGGTCCTGGCCATGGCGCGCCGGGTGTGTTGGGGCCTGTTTACTTGGAAGGTACCTATTCCGAAATCTACCCAGATAAGGGCGAAGATGTTGAAGGCATGGGCCGATTCTTTAAACAGTTTTCGTTCCCTGGGTATATCGGCAGCCATGTCACTCCAGAAACGCCGGGATCAGTCCATGAAGGGGGTGAGCTAGGCTATAGCGTCTCCCATGCCTACGGTGCGGTGCTGGATAATCCAGATCTGATTGTTACCTGTGTAGTGGGTGACGGGGAAGCGGAGACCGGCCCCCTGGCAACCGCCTGGCATTCTAATAAATTTATTAACCCAGCCAGGGATGGCGCTGTGCTCCCCATCTTGAACTTGAACGGATACAAGATTGCCAATCCCACCATTCTGGCCCGTATCTCCCATGAAGAGCTGGAATGCTTGTTCCGGGGCTATGGTTATACCCCCTACTTTGTGGAAGGGAAAGATCCCGCTGAGATGCATCAGCGGATGGCCTCGGTGATGGAAGAATGTGTGCTGAAAATCAAAGAAGTTCAGCGAGAGGCACGGGTATCCGGCAAAATTGAGCGACCTCGGTGGCCCATGATTGTGCTACGCACCCCCAAGGGATGGACTGGCCCTACTGAAGTTGATGGCAAAAAAGTTGAGGACTTCTGGCGTTCTCACCAGGTGCCCATGGGAGGCATGCATGACAACCCTGATCACCTGCGCCGATTGGAAGAATGGATGCGCAGCTATAAACCTGAAGAGCTATTTGATGAAAACGGAGCGCTGATCTCTGAACTTAAGGCGTTAGCACCAAGCGGTAGTCGCCGCATGGGGTCTAACCCTCATGCTAACGGTGGTTTACTGCGTAAGGCCCTAA
The DNA here is from genome assembly GCF_043421015.1 of Leptothoe sp. EHU-05/26/07-4. NCBI lineage: Bacteria > Bacillati > Cyanobacteriota > Cyanophyceae > Nodosilineales > Cymatolegaceae > Leptothoe > Leptothoe sp. EHU-05/26/07-4. The sequence goes on along the minus strand of NZ_JAXSQV010000002.1, from coordinate 176,549 downwards.
AAATTCCTGATTTCCGTGATTATGCCATTCAGATGGAACACCATGGCACTGAGGAGTTTGAAAACACTAAAGTGCTGGGCTTTTTGATGCGCGACATCATGCGGGATAACCCCAATAACTTCCGATTGATGGGGCCCGATGAAACCGCATCAAACCGGTTACAAGATGTCTATCAGGTCACCAAAAAGGTTTGGATGGCAGATATCTACCCGGAGGATGAGGGGGGAACTGAGCTGTCCCGCGATGGTCGGGTGATGGAAATGCTCAGCGAGCATACGCTACAGGGCTGGCTAGAGTCATACCTGCTGACCGGACGCCATGGCCTTTTCCATACCTATGAGGCCTTTGCCCATGTGGTAGATTCCATGTTTAATCAACATGCCAAGTGGTTAGATATTTGTCGTAACCATGTGCCCTGGCGACGGTCGGTATCGTCCCTCAATATTCTGTTGTCGTCCTTGGTTTGGCGACAGGATCATAACGGCTTTAGCCATCAGGATCCCGGCTATATCGACCTGGTGACCAATAAAAGCCCTGATGTGGTCAGACTGTATTTCCCACCGGATGCCAACTGCTTATTGTCGGTGGCTGATCACTGCTTCCGCAGTACGGATTACATCAATGTCATCATTTCAGATAAGCAAAAGCATTTGCAGTATTTGCCCATGGATGAGGCCATTGCCCATTGCACTAAGGGCATCGGCATCTGGGATTGGGCTAGCAATGATGACTGCGGAACTGATCCTGATGAACCTGATGTGGTAATGGCCAGCTGCGGTGATATTCCCACCATGGAAGCGCTAGCGGCAACCGCTATTTTGCGAGAAGAGTTTCCTGAACTGAAGATTCGCTTTGTCAATGTGGTGGATCTGTTTAGGCTAGTGTCCGAAGGAGAACATCCCCACGGTCTATCGGATTGGGATTTCAACTCCCTATTCACCCCCGATAAACCCGTGATCTTTAACTTCCATGGCTATCCCTGGCTGATCCATAAGCTGGTATACCGTCGTTCTAAGCAAGAACGTATCCATGTACGGGGCTATAAAGAGGAAGGAAATATCAACACACCGCTGGAGCTGGCGATCAATAACCAGGTGGACCGGTTTAACTTGGTGATTGATGTGATTAACCGCGTACCGAAGCTGGGATCGGCTGCAGCCCATGCAAAAGAGCGGATGAAGAACAAGATCATTGCATCCCTAGCCTATGCCCATGAGCATGGTAAGGACCAAGATGAAATTGTTCAATGGAAGTGGCCCTACACAACATGAAGATCCTGGTTCTCAACGCCGGTTCTAGTAGTCATAAGCTCTGTTTGTATGACCTAGGTGAGACTCTGCCTGAGAATACTCCTACACCTGTTTGGGAGGCCCAAATTGATTGGTATCCCAAACAGGCTGTGATCGAGGTTAAGACTGAAGCTGGTGAGGCTTTAGAACAGAAACTGACCATAACGTCTCGGCGAGAAATTCTCTCTCAGGTGCTGGGTTCTCTTTGCCAGGGGACAACGCAGGTTCTCAAGCACCTGGAAGAGGTTGATGTGGTTGGCCATCGAGTTGTGCACGGTGGTCAGACCTACCAAGCTAGCACCGTTGTTACGTCTGAAGTAAAAGCAGAAATTGATTGTCTAAAACAGCTGGCCCCCAACCATAATCCGGCCAATCTCGAAGGCATTGAGCTTATGGAGGAGTTACTGGCAGTCCCCCAAGTAGCTGTATTTGATACGGCCTTCCATAGCCAGATGCCAGATGTAGCAGCGATTTATCCAGGCCCCTATGGCTGGGTAGACCAGGGCATCCGTCGCTATGGGTTTCATGGCATCAGCCATCAATATTGTAGTCAGCGAGCTGCCCAGCTGTTAGGAAATGATGATTTACGGCTGATTATTTGTCATCTAGGCAATGGGGGTTCTCTTTCGGCTGTTCGCCATGGCCACAGCATTGATACCACCATGGGCTTTACTCCCCTGGATGGTTTGATGATGGGTACCCGTTCTGGGGCGGTTGATCCCGGCATTTTGATTTACCTGATGCGACAAGGCTATGGCGCGGATGAGCTGGACCACATGCTTAATAAAGAGTCAGGGCTTAAAGGTATTTCTGGGATATCCCATGATTTACGACACATTAGACAGGCAATTGCTGCTGGAGACTCCCATGCGCAACTGGCCCGAGATGTTTATCTCCATCGTCTTAAGGCCTGTTTTGGTTCAATGCTCATGAGTTTAGGCGGTGTAGATGCTATTGTTTTTACAGCTGGCATTGGTGAGCATGATGCCTCGATTAGAGCTGATGCCTGTGGGGCGATGGATTTTTTAGGACTGACACTAGATCCTAGTAAAAATGAAAAGGCTCCTGTCGATCAGGATATTGCCACTACTGATTCTAAGGTGCGTGTTTTAGTAATTCACACCCAAGAGGATTGGACCATTGCCCAAGATTGTTGGCACTGTTTGAAACAAGAGAAGCCATAGATTAACGGTTTAGGCCTTGACTGGCAAGTTAGGCGCTTGCGCTGAAATAGTCACCCCATTCCCCCATCACTCATCCACCCATCGACAACCCCAACCTGGGTCTTTCATTATTGTGCGCGCCTGTCAATCTGAAGTTGTCCTATGCAGCCTGTGATTATACGCGTCTGTCAATCTGAAGTTGTCCTATGCAACCTGTGATTATACGCGCCTTTCAATCTGGTTTGCTATGTGCGGCATCCATGCCTTTAGGGGCGGTGACCTCTCGTTTTTGGCAACCCTCGGGACGGGTTGTCGGTGCCCTGACCGCATTTGGAGCCGGAGCGTTACTAGCAGCAACGATGCTGGATCTAGTCTCCCATGCTGTAGAGGAAGGATTTATTGTTGAGTTGGTGACAGGTGGTATTATTGGCAGTCTCTTTTTTACAACGGTCAATCAGTTTATGAACAAATATGGCAGCTTTTTGCGAAAGCCAGCGACGGCTGCTGCCCATATTGCCAATCATCAGGAGCAACATTTCCAAGGCCTGTTAAAACAAGTAAGACGACTTGAGATCTTTCGCTCGCTAACACCCCACGCACTAAAGCGCTTGACTAAATGTCTACTGGTTAGCCACTATTCCAGTAATACCGTACTGTATCAGCCGGGTAGTGCTTGCGAGACGTTATACATCCTCAACAGTGGAAACGTGCAGTTGCTAGATCCTGACCAGGATATGCAGCCGTTTGCCCAGCTGAAACGAGGGGACATTTTTAGTCGGATGGCGTTTTTTACAGGGGCTCCCCATGGGACGGTTGCGATCGCAACCACAGATTGTGAAATCGCCAGTTTACCCAGAGAGTCCTTCGAAGATCTGCTAGAAACCTGCCCTGAGCTGAATGAAGCCACCCAACATCTAGTGCAGGGAGATGAAATTGCCCAATACCTACTACAGCGTCACCATCTCACCCGTAACGAGATTAAAGCCTGGGTTGAAAAAACAGTGACCTGCCTCCAAACAGCCGCACGAATTCCCGATGCTGTGTCCATCGATAACAAGGCCAACGAATTTATCCAAATTGCCCGTCAGATTAAACGACTACCCATTTTTCAATACCTGCTAAGCGAAGATATTGAAGCAATTGCCAGCCGTCTGCAATATCGACGAGTTGGAGCTGGGCAAACATTCTTTTACCAGGGGGAGGAAGGCCAAACCCTGTACATCATTCATGCAGGACATGTTCTCCAGAGCGATCCCAAAAGTCCTAGTCGAAAGGCGATCAGGCTTCATCCCAAGGATGCCTTTGGGGAACTCTCCTTTTTAACCGGTGCACGCCATACGGTGACTGCTGTTGCCGACAGTAGTGTTTGCCTTTGGCAACTGAGCAAAACCGACTTTGAAGAGCTGTTAAAACAGTCCCTGAATCTGAATCATGCCGTTGAGACATTTCTGCGCCAGGGAGAGATTACTGGCTATTTACAACAAAAGCAAAATTTTTCTCAAAAACAATCTACGGCATGGTTACAACAGGCATTTAATGATTTGCAAGGAGGCGAAACGCTACCCTCAGCCCAGGCCATGATTCAGTCATTAGGGGAGCATAACAATGCCCCTTTAGCCATATGGTTAGGACTGTTAATAGACGGCATTCCTGAGTCCTTAACCATTGGTGCTGGCACACTCGTCAGCGGTGGCGTCAGCGCCACGCTACTGGCTGGACTATTTATCTCTAACTATCCAGAAGCACTGTCCAGCTCAGATGGTATGCGCCAGCAAGGATTCCCGTTTACCCGTATTGTCACCATGTGGGTATCGGTTATGCTGATTCAGGGCATTGTTGCGGGCTTAGGAAGCTTACTTTTGGCAGGTGCGTCCGAAAACCTAGCCTCCTTTATCGAGTCGATTGGAGCCGGTGCCATTCTTACCGTTTTAGCAGAGACGATGCTGCCCGAAGCCTACATGCGTCGAGGTTATTTTATCGGTCTTTCTTTGCTGCTAGGATTTCTTGTGATTGTGCTGATCAAAACATTTCTATAACGTGGTGTAGATTCATGGGATCAACTCATGCCAGAATTAGAGTCAATGACACCACCCCAGGATTATAAAGAAACCCTGTGTAACGAAGTCATTAAAACTCTATTTGTGCAAGTTCAGTTTGGATAACCCTACTAAATTTTAAGCTATAAAGCTTACTCTTGGATTATCATCATCAGCATAGATTTTAATCTCTTCAAAGACGATTAGTGCTGTTGAAACTCTTAGAGAACAATCATTAAAATTTAATATTTATGGCTCATGGTTTGCAGACATCTGCCTAATTCCATAGGCGGCCTTTAGATCTCCAATCACTTTGGATGAGGGTGATTACAATAAGGACATGGTCAGCCAACGAAATGGAGCAAACTATGGCACAAACTCTCCTGGAACAATTGCGTGAAATGACCGTTGTAGTCGCCGATACTGGCGATATTCAGGCAATTGAGCAGTTTAAACCGCGAGATGCCACAACCAATCCATCCCTGATTACGGCGGCGGCACAGATGCCCCAATATCAAGGCATTGTTGACGAAACATTACAAACTGCAAAAGCGGATGCAGGTCCTGATGCTAATACTCAGGAAATTGTCAATTTAGCCTTTAAGCGTCTGGCGGTTGCCTTTGGCCGCAAAATTTTGGAAATTATTCCAGGTCGGGTGTCCACTGAAGTCGATGCTCGATTGTCCTACGATACTGAGGGGACAATTGCTACGGCGCGCGATCTGATTTCCCAATATGAGAGTGTCGGCATTTCCCGTGAGAGAATTTTGATTAAAATTGCCTCTACCTGGGAGGGCATTAAAGCCGCTGAGATTTTAGAAAAGGAGGGCATCCATTGCAATCTGACCTTGCTATTTGGTTTACATCAGGCCATTGCCTGTGCTGAGGCGGGTGTGACACTCATCTCTCCCTTTGTTGGTCGCATTCTCGACTGGTATAAAAAAGAGACCGGTAAAGAATCTTACGAACCCGCCGAGGACCCAGGTGTTTTGTCAGTCGCTGAAATTTATAACTACTATAAAAAGTTTGGTTACACCACTGAGGTGATGGGGGCTAGCTTCCGTAATACGGATGAGCTAACGGAGCTAGCAGGGTGCGATCTGCTGACTATTTCACCCAAGCTTTTGGCGCAATTGGATGCTGTTACGGCCCAGTTACCTCGTAAACTTTCCCCTGAACTGGCCCAAGATCTGACAATCCAGAAAATCTCGGTTGATCAGGAAACGTTCGAAAAAATGCATGGGGCCAACCGCATGGCTTCAGAAAAACTAGCCGAAGGTATTCAAGGGTTTACTAAGGCCCTGGAGTCATTAGAATCCTTATTGGCAGAACGTCTATCTCAGCTTGAGGGGAACGAGGTGGTTAGCCACGCTGCCGAAGACATTTTTCGTGCCTATGATCTGGACGGTGATGGCTTTATTACCCGTGAAGAATGGATGGGTGCGGATGCTGTCTTTGATGCCCTTGATCTGGATCATGATGGCAAAATTACGCCTGAAGAGATGGGCTCTGGGTTAGGGGCTGCATTTAGGTTGGCGAAGGTGTAAGACGTTCCATGGAACGTCTGTACATTAAAAAAATTAGCGGGGTTGTTTAGTTTTGACCGCTGGGAAACGGCAGTTGAAAGGATAGCTCGCGGTTATGGGTTTGCCAGTCGTAGGGTTGGCCATCGCGCCAAACCTCAGGTAAACCATTCACCTGGGGGACTATGGCCACCCGCTTACCAGTACTATCCCGATAGTCCACCCGCTCGGCTTCTACACTCAGCTGAGATTGATTGGCAACAGCTTCCTTAAACGCGGCAAAACTGCCATGGGTTTGGGCTTCACCCACCTCCAGGGCAAAGCCTCGCTCAAAATGGTGCACGGCGATCCAGGTTTGGTCGCAGGCTAGGAAAGTGATGTCGTCTACTGTTTCAACACGGGCATTGGGGAATGTCAGTTCAGGAGCTTCTGCGCCATGCCAGATCAGCAGGTTGTCATATTGGGCAATGCTATGGGGGCGGTTGGTGTTAACGGTAAATTCGTCAGTATTGCTGCTGCCCTTAGCCACCCGTAAGCTAAAGCCATTCCAATCGCCACCAGTGCCCCTGGCTAAACTGCCTAGCTGGTAGCTGTGGCCAATATATATGGTTTCGTAAAAGGCAGGGCCATAAAGTTCTGGCTTCCAGTTTTCGTAGTGGGGGTGGGTGCGCTGTAGCTCAATGGGTTTGAAGAATCGACGCTGTGCGATCGCAACCACATCATCCGGCGGCAAGTAATCACTGGTCAGACCATAGATCCAATCCCGCTCAATTTCATCGGGCACGGGGCCATGGCCAAAATACAGCCAGAAAAATCGGGCAGCACTGTCACCATAGGTGCGTTTAGATGGCCCATTCCAGCTGCCGCGCCAGTACTTAATGGCCGCTGAACGATAGAGCCAGTCCAGGGCATCTTTGGCCAGCTGTTTAACCTCCGGGTCCTTGGCAAAGTCATAGAGGTTGAGATAGGCCGCCGTGGTATACCCGTGGTAAACCGGACTGTCCCATTCCCCCATGCCAATATCCAGCAGTGTAGAAACGTAGCGATCCAGGTGTTGTTTATAAATCAACCGGGTGGCTTCATTGCCGGTTTCCTCCGCCATCAGGTACACCGATGTTTCTCTCATGGCCCTTAAATTGTCAGTGTTGCGACAATCAACCGGTGTTTGGCAATCATCTTTAGAACGGGACCAAAATTTTCGCGGTGGGTCAGCTGTGCGCGCCAGCGGGTCAGTCAGGGTGAACTCATACATGGCATCCCACATGCGCTGTCGATAGGCCGGGTCCAGCTGGTCACCAAAGTAAAAATACTTGCGCATTTGGCCTTTGAGGGTAAACCCTGAAAGCAGGTCGATACCTTGGGTTTCCGTAGCCTGTTCGTCAATTTGCTGCAAAAACGCCAGACCTGATGATTGTTGTCCCCACAGCACATCGGCCATGGCCAGCGGGTATGAATTCTTTTCATACTCATAGGCAATGCTGCCATAGGGTTCAACCGCAGCCAGCTGGATTAAGGCCAGCTGCGCCCTCAGCCGAAACATTAAAATCCACCAGATTTCTTGCATGTTTTGATATACAAGGGTTCTAGCCATTTATAGCAAATGTGTGTCACTTCTTGTGTCTCATAAGCATCAACTGGCACACTAAACCCTTTGTCAGGGTTATTTAAATTATTGATTTAAGTCTATTTTTTAGGTGTTCGATACCCACTTAGACTCATTATTGCTCTAAATGCCAAGGGAACCACGTACTAGAGCAAAGATGTATGTTCTTAATGCACCCTAGTTATGTTGCTCCGGGGTTTACTTTTGAGTACAGCATCAACTCGGTACATAATCTTTTGGTGTACACAGTCGACACTCCAACGACTGACTGACAAAAGCTAATCAGTCAGTCAGGTCAAAGGCTATGAAGCTGGCCCTTTAGCAATTGGATTACCTGAGCTACTTAGAAAACTTAAAGAGTGGGCTAATAAAGAATGGCATTAGACTTAAAGCTTCTGGTTAGAACAATATTCCAAATAAGATAATGGAAGATAAAATATTGCATCGAATTGAGTATAGCCTCATAGGCGATGAAATAAAATGTTCAAAAGCTCAAGGCGATAGTGATTCTGAAAAATTAGAAATATATACAGATGCGTTGTCAAACACAAGGATATATCTTCAATTTCAAAAAAAAGGAGACAAAAATCCAGAAAAGCTAGTAGTGAAATATATTATTTATGAGAAAAAATTTTCAGAAATTCAGAATAAAGAAATCTTCTCAGATTCAGCAGAAAAGGAAATTAGATCACACTTGGAAGTCTTAAAACTAAGATTGAGAGTTTCTAATTTAAAGTTAGGGCAAAGTCATATAACTCACCCCGAGTATCCACAAAAAATTGAGATTAACGCAATTATTCCCCAAGCTAGAATTAATTGTGAAATACTAATTGTGGGCATAGATAGCATTGAACGACAAACTAAAAAGTACTTACAAAACTATCCAAACTATAGTTTGAACAACACTTTAGAGTATGTTGAAAGGTATAATGCAATCGAACAAATAAAAGAACCAGTTCTACAGCTAATAAGCTTTGAAGCCTTGGTGGAGTATATAGAAAATCACTTGGGAATTGGCAAAAGAAAACGTTCAAATAATAATGGTTTATTCAATAGCTCAAGCTATAAATGGTCATTAGCTACCCGAGATTTAGTTTCTCATGGTGTAGTTTTAAGCAACAGAACAGTTCAGCTTCTTAATGCGAGATTAGCTTTATCAGAAATCAAGTTTGTTTTTAATAGAAAAGAACATCTTCATTTGGTAAACGAAGCTATTCAGGTATACAGGCAAGAACTTTATACTTACCTATCTAATTTATTACTTTAATCTTACTAACCTAAATAGATCAAGATCTCCCCTTGAGAGTGCCTGTAACTTATTCCGTCTAGCGTATCGAGGTGTTTTCCCATCAACGTAGCAGTTTTAACCCCAGCTTCGCTATACCGATGCAGCCAGCAATAACCATCATTTCGGTTTCGAGCAAAAATCAGAGTGCGTTTAGTGTTGGCCCAATGTAACCAGGTACGTAGAGGATCACCATACAGCTTGTTATCTGTGATTGTACCTAACCCATCAAGATAATTTCTGTAGCTATCAGCTTTTGCTAGTAGCTTGGTATTGCAGAGGTGATGATAGTCACTTGGGTATCCTTGATCTATCAACTGTCGTGTTTGAGGACCTACGATTATCTCATCAAAGTAGTTCCATAAGTTCACACAATCAGATCGGTGTGGTGTTACTGTAAACTCCAGATATTTGGCGAACCGCAGACGCCCCTACATAACATCATTTTTTACCCTTAAAACGATGGTAGATCTGGCCTCGACTTGATAGGTCTTACCCTTCACCATAGGTGCAACATCTAAAGGGCAAAAATCCTCTGGAGATGGCAGCGCTGTATCGATAATGCGGTGCCAATAATCGTTATTTTCTAGGGGAGGCAGCTCAAAACTCAGGGGCTGCCAATAGGCATTGAACGCTATATACAGATGTTCATCGTGCTGGGGGTGGCGTAGCGTAAATGCCAAACTGTGGGAACTGTCGCCCCAATCAGGCTGCCCCAAACGCACACCATGCCAAACAACGTGAGGGGATTGGCTACCATAGGTCACTTCTAGCAGCTGTTCCTGCTTAAAAATTTCAGTTGTCTGGATAAAGTTGATTAACCCCGTGACAAAGCGCAGTAGCGGCGCTTCTTTTTCCACAGCACTCCAGTCAAACCAGCTGAGACCATTGTCCTGACAGTAAGCGTTGTTGTTACCCAGCTGGCTGCGACGCACTTCGTCGCCCATTAACACCATTGGAGTCCCTTGGGACAGTAACAAGAGGGTAAACAAGTTTTTAATCTGCCGTATCCGCAATGCCTCTATATCCGGGTTTTGCGTGGGTCCTTCCTCACCACAGTTCCAACTATGGTTATCGTTAGCACCGTCCTGGTTATTCTCACCGTTGGCTTTATTATGCTTATGGTTATAAGACACCAAATCATTCAGGGTGAATCCATCATGACAGGTGACAAAATTCACACTGCGATTAATATCAATCCCCTGTCTGCTGTAAATATCTGGACTGGCTAAAATGCGATCGGCCAACAATTTGACGGTTGCATTATCGCTTTTAACAAACCGGCGAATATCATCTCGAAACGGCCCATTCCATTCTGCAAACCAGTCTGCCAGGCCGACAAATTCGCCAACATGGTAAAGTCCAGCTGCATCCCAGGCTTCAGCAATCAGCTTTGTCCCCGCTAAAGCCGGGTCAGATTCAATCACCCATAAAATATTGGCAGATGTGATGTCACCCGTAGGGGGTTGTCCAATATTATCCCGAGTCAATATAGAGGCTAGATCAAAGCGAAAGCCATCCACATGCATTTCGGCAACCCAGTAGCGCAAACAATCTAAAATCAATCTACCGCTAATGGGATGATTACCTTTAAACGTATTACCGCAACCACTGTAATTACGATAATACTCAGGAGTCTCTTCTAGCATGTAGTAAACAGAATTTTCCAACCCTCGAAATGACAAGGTGGGTCCTGTATGATTCCCCTCCGCCGTATGGTTAAAGACAACATCTAAAATCACCTCAATACCTTCTCGGTGCAGCGCTTTGACCATATCGCGAAACTCATCCAATGGACCTAGCAGATCGCGACGAGAACTGTAGCTACGGTGAGGGGCAAAAAAACCAAGGGTGCTATATCCCCAGTAGTTGGTTAGCCCCGGTTTAGCATCATCAGCATCAAAGTAATGAATAGGTAACAGTTCCACCGCTGTGATACCTAAGGACTTGAGGTAGGGGATTTTTTCGATCAGGCCAGCGTAGGTGCCACGCTTTTCGGGAGCGACTCCGGAATTTGGATTGCGGGTGAAGCCACCCACATGGAGTTCATAAATAACAGTGGCAGAGTAGGGGGTACAAGGGTGGACGTCATTTTCCCAATCGTAGGTGGTCAGATCGGCCACCACTCCCCTAAGGGCATGGGCGCAGTTATCTCCAGCGCCAATGGCAGAAGAACGGTTATACATCTCTTCACCCACAAAGGCTAGGGCATAGGGATCAAGCAAAACCTTACAACCGTCGAAGCGCAATCCTTGCTGTGGCTCAAACGGTCCATGGACTCGGTAAGCATAGATTTGCCCAGCACCGATATTTGCTACAAAAATATGCCAGTAGAAAAAGGTGCGATTGTGTTGTGGGTCAAGGCAAATGATATGGGCTGGCTGTGGGTCGTTGGCATGATCAAATAGCAACAACTCTACAGAGCGAGCACTTTTGGAAAAAAGACTAAAGTTCACACCATCAGGTTGAACCGTTGCGCCTAAAGGATAACTCTGCCCTGGTGAGAAATAAAGTTCCATGGTGATGACAGACCTAAATCAGCAGCGTGAGGTACGGTATGGAAGACGTCAGAGGAATCATGGGTAATTTATGGAACTGTTGGAAGTTGGACTGGCCGCAATTGTTAGGGTACTTCAATTGGGTTTTGAAGCTATTTCAGTATTGTGCATTTTACTAGGGCTAATTGCCTGCCTCAAACTGGTACTAGTTCAACCCAAACGATTGTATACTCCACCGTTTATCGATATTCGACTGACTTTGGGGTCCTGGCTAGCCCTGGGGTTAGAATTTCAGCTGGGGGCCGATATCCTGGGTACAACAATTGCTCCCTCCTTTGAGGCCCTGGGCCAGCTAGCCGTGATTGCGGTAATTCGTACATTCCTAAATTTCTTTCTTAGCAAAGAGATTGAAGCTGAGGTCAAGATCAAAGGCTAAAGCTTATATATATCAACAAAGCTAGTGCTGATGGCATTTTGAATGTTTTTGCTGCCGCGCTAATCACGTTGCTTTTTTCGGCTGAATCATAGGCAATAGCTCTGCATTTAGCTCAAAACTTAGCTAGTGGTTAGCTCAAAACTTGAAGCAGCGATATATCCCCACTGGAGCCCCTGCCAACCCTAAGGGTTTAGAGCAGGCTCAAGATCAAGCTTATAAATTGGAAGTTTAATGAATTGAATACATAGCAGTCGCCACTAACGTTACTCCCTTGTTGTCCTACGTGACGGGTGCATGACAATGCCAATGTTACACATAGGAAAACCCGCTAATAGTTCAATGGCGTACATTAGCGGGCCGATGTCCCTACTATGGCGAATCTCAAGGGCAGCGAACATACCGAAAAGTTCAGGTTTATTCAGGTAAATGTTCAGGTTTGTTCAGGTCTGATGGGATTGTGTGATCCATTGCCCAATATGCTGTGATATGGCACATGCCTGGCATCTGTCCTCAACGACAAACATGAGCTCTATGGCTCTCTTTGGCTATGCCACTTGCCTCAATATTTTCCGCCCTGCGTTGCTAAGATCCGTCCATGGCAAACCTGTGTCCATCGGCTGGGTCGGTAAGTGTCAGGAAGTTAGCCCTAGGTACTGTAGCCATAGATGGCAGGCATACTGCCTATTCAAATTCCTATAACAAAGTAGCCCCCAGTGCTCAGTACATCGGGGGTTATTTAATGCATGTTGATCAAGTATTGTATTTTATACAGTTTATCCCCAAGTGTCCCACAGGGCTGTGGAAAAGGGACAGCGTCAGCCTTGGTTAGGGAGTGAACGGACGTGCAGTGCTATAAGTGGTTGCATTCAGCAGCTAAGATGTCCTATTAAACGAATAATTGGCACTTTTCCGCAAATTCTGAGTCTATACCTACATCTTTTTACCAAAAAAGCCTTTAACCTTCAGGGTTGACGGCCTGAATTAAAGTTTGTACTGTGGCAACTATTCTAATTGTTGAAGATGACCCCCGAATCGCAGCCTTTGTATCAAAAGGATTGAAAAAAGCAGGTTATCAAACCCAGATAGCATCAGATGGAAATCAAGCTCTACCTTCAGCTTTATCAGGAAAATTCGACCTTATATTGCTAGATTTAGGACTACCTGAAATAAATGGCAGGGAAGTTTTAAAGGAAATCCGTGCGCAAGCAGTGCAGATTCCTGTGATTGTTGTGACAGCTCTTGACAATGACGAAGTTCGAGAAGAAATTCTCTCCTTAGGGGCTCAAGCATTCATTGCCAAGCCTTTCCGGTTTAACAGTCTATTGACTTGTGTTCGTTCTCACACACGGTAGTGTGGCGAATGAGGAGCATCTGATATCCAGATTCATGAACGACCCCATCTTATAGAAGGCGTGATCTCAACCCCTCAAACCCAATAAGAACTTGAGGTATTGTGAACACCTGAAAGGTACGATCGCTCTCTACAGATCTGGGCACCCTGGATGCACGAATGTAAATATTCGTAACATAATTCGAAATCGATAAAATTTAGCGCCTTTATTTTTGAGATGCCTTTAGGTAGGCTAGGCGATACATTGGCCTGAGGGCTTTGTTTGGTCGGTCTTACTCCCTAATCCTCTGGGCTTATAGGACGCATGGATTTAGATCAACAGCTTAAACAATTGGCTATAGAGGCGCAGCAGCATCCTCCCCAAACCCCCGAACGGCAGTGTGCATTGGCTCGTTTGGTCGATACTATATATCGCTCAAAGAAGTTAGTGCGTCCCTATTCAGGTCAGTTTTATGGCCTGTATGAGGATATTTATGCGGAGGCGCAACAGCAATTGTTTCTCTATCTATGTGAGGATATTAGCCGTTATAACCCAGAGTTAGAAGTGCTGCAATGGGCCAATTTTCTGATGAGAAAGCGATTCTTTATTGAGGCGAGTCGTGATTTTATGCCGGTTGCCCCTAAAGGAATGGATCGTTCTCAAGTCAAGCGCATTACTTTGGATGCTTTGGATAAACAGGAGTCGCTGGAGTTGCGATCGCAATCCAACCCATCCCTATCTGAAGAAGTGATCCAGTGCATTCGTGACGATCGCGACGGTTTGTTTAAGGAAACCCATATCCGCAACAAACCCGCAGCCAACTTTCAGCATCTCGCCCTCAGATTTTTAGGTGGCTATTCCTGGAAAGAAATCTCCGATGAACTAGGGGTTAAAGTCGTCACCCTCAGCTCCTTCTACTTACGTTGTCTAACCAAATTTGCCCCCAAATTTAAAGAGTACTTAACCACCCACGCCAACTAGCCCCACTCCCCACTCTCCGTTTCTTTCAACCACTGTGCGATCACCCCTACTCAACCCTAGAACAATGACCACTCACTGCCAGCCAACAAAATTTAGGATGCCGCTGACTGACCGTTTTCACCAAATAGCCCAGCAATTTTATCAGCATCACAGCGATCCTCAAAAGGCAAAACAGGTTTATCTCAACACCCTGAGTTTACAAACCGTGAGATTTTATCTGACCTGTCTTGGTATAGAGACTGACCTAGAGCAAAGTATAAGCTGGAATCCTACATTACAGGTGCTCAGTAATGCTGCAGATTTGTGGGTAACTGGGGTCGGTCGTTTAGAGTGTTGCCCAGTGTTACCCGAACAAACTGCCTGGACTATCTCGGAAGATGTGTGGACAGATCGCGTGGGCTATGTATTTGTTCAGCTGGATAGTGAGTTAACGGAGGCTACACTGCTGGGATTTCTGACTCAACCGTCAGAGACGCCTGTAACAACCCAGCAACTACAGCCCATGGATCAGTTACCCGCTTACCTGGCTCACAATGTAGTGAAGCAGACAGCTCCAAAGGAGCAGTCATCCGCATTGCTACAGTGGTTAGACAATGTAGTCGATGAGGGCTGGGCCAGTCTCGAACAGATTTTTGCTGACTGGCAAACCCAGATGCCCGCCTATAGTTTTAGAAATTCGTTGGCGCATCAAGAATTAATTGAGCAAGTGGCCAAAGGTGTTAAACGAGGTAAATTTTTAACCTTTACGCCAGGCACTCAGGTCTTATTTTTGGTGGGTATTGCCCCGGCTGATGATAGTATTGCCTTTGACATTACCGTGGAGCTTTATCCAGCAGGGCAACAGACCCATTTACCGCCGTCTCTACATTTGATGGTGATGGATCAGGCCAAAACACCGGTTTTGCAAGCAGAAGGTCGCCAAAGTGAAGGGTTAGAGTTTCAATTTAGTGCCGAACCGGGTGAAAATTTTGCCGTCCAAATTAGTCTTGATCAGTCAATACTGACCGAGCAATTTGCTATTTAAAAATCTGCCATTGCTGAGTCTCGGCAGGATGTAATCTGAAAGATACTGATTTAGAGCGATACTACCAGATCGATTTATCCTCTACATCAGCAATGGCAAGAATCTTATATGTACGTGGCACAATCACGGTTGAATTTGACTGACCCATTATATTAGAGGTCAGTGGTGCCAAAAAGACTATGGCTGGACGGTGGGTAGTTCTAGAGTTAGAGGGAGATTTGGCTACCTCAGGGTTTCGGACAACCCTGGAAATTCAGGCTGAAAATGAACCGCATGCCTTAAAAGTAAAAGGATTTTTACCCCCCAATCCAGGGATGTTGGCCCATCTGCATCGCCACTGGCAGGATGCCTATCGCCCCTTGGGTATGCCGCTACGGATCAAAGGCCACAAGATTATTCACAAAGGATTTATCAATCAGCGTCTGGTGGATTGTCAACAGTCAGCCCAGGTACTGTGTAAATGTTTTCAAACTTGGTTAAATTCTGAGTCTTTTCAACCCATTGATCGGCGTCTGCGAGAAGAACTGAGCCGGGATGACACCATTCGGTTGTTGATTCGCACTCAGAATGTTGATGTTCAGAAACTGCCCTGGCATGAATGGGATTTCTTTGATCGCTATCCCTATGCGGAAATGGCCCTGAGCACCCCCGAATATGAGGCCGTACGTCCTTCTGTTAAGTCAACCGTATCTCATCCGGTCAGAATCTTGGCTATTTTGGGCCATAGCCACGGTATTAATATAGAAGCCGATCAGCGTTTACTGGCTGGGTTACCCCAGGCAGACGTCTCATTTTTAGTGGAGCCTGATCGCCAACAGTTAAACGATCGTCTTTGGGAAACGCCCTGGGATATTTTATTCTTTGCTGGCCATAGCGAGACCTATCGGGACCAGGGACGGATTTTTATTAACCCCACCGATAGCCTTACCCTGTCGGAGCTACGCTATGGCTTGCGCAAAGCCATTGATCAAGGCTTGCAGCTAGCAATTTTTAATTCCTGTGATGGATTGGGGCTGGTGCAGGCGTTGCAGCAGCTATCGATTCCCCAAATGATCGTCATGCGAGAACCTGTGATCGATCAGGTGGCAGAGGCGTTTCTCAAATACTTTTTAGAAGCCTTTGCCCATGGAGAATCGCTGTATTTGTCGGCGCGCCAGGCAAGGGAACGACTACAGGGGCTGGAGCATCAGTATCCCTGTGCCAGTTGGTTGCCGGTCATCTATCAAAACTTTCTCACCCCTCCCCCTGACTGGCATACGCTGCAGGGTAAACCCGCTGCCCTACCGGCGGCACCCACTGCATCCCACCGATTTAACTGGTTGCAACCGGTTTGGCTTAGTTTGGTGGTGACAATCATGGTCTTGATTGTGCAGCATTTGGGTTGGTTGCAACCCTATGAGCTGGCAGCGTACGATCATTTGTTGCGATCGCGACCCGCTGAAACCATTGATTCTCGCATTTTATTGGTGGAGGTCAACGAGACAGATTTGGATGAATTAGGGGGGTATCCCCTCTCAGATGCGGTACTAGCCCAAACGGTGGATGTACTACAGGAATTGGAGCCGGTTGCGATCGCATTTGATATGCATCGATTTCGCCCCAGGGGAACAGGCCGACAGGCATTGATCGATCAGTTTCGCCAGCATTCTAATCTATTCACTGTCTGCGCCTACGATATGCCTGGACAGGATTATGGTTCACCCCCTGAGTTCTCAGACGAGCAGCAGATTTCCCAGGTGGGGTTTAGTGATTTTCTGTTGGACTCTCCTTTACAAATCTCCCAGGGCCAACCCAACGCAGTAGCCACTGCCCTGACATTGCAACAAGTCAATAATGTGGTTCGCCGCCATCTGATTTCCTATTCGCCAGCCTTAGTTTCCACCCGCCCCAGTTGTGCTACACCCTATAGTTTGAGTTTTCAGCTTGCCTACCGGTATCTATCCCAAGCAGGTGTTACACCACTAAAAACTAACGAGAATAACCACTGGCAATTTGGTGCCATTACTCTTCGCCCCCTGTCCCGTCGGTTTGCCGCTTATCAAAACCTGGACGGTCTCAGTAGCCAACTCATGCTGAACTACAGGGCGGCTCAACCAGGGCAAGCAGTCTCCCTCGATTCAGTATTAACAGGACAGCTGAACCCAGATATGGTGCGCGATCGCCTAGTATTAGTCGGCTATACCGCTGCGGTCGCCAAGGATAACGTTAATACTCCCTATGGAGAAATGCCCGGTGTTTGGGTCCACAGCCACATGGTCAGTCAGCTGCTTAGTGCCGCTCTAGACCAACGACCGCTGATCGGTAAACTACCCCATTGGCAAAATCTACCCTGCTTAGATGGTCTTTGGATTTTAGGATGGTCCCTCCTTGGCAGCCTATTTACCAGCTGGTTATATAACCGACCCCCATTATCGTTCAAACTCATCATCCCCCTAGGATTGACCTTTGGCCTCATCTCTCTATACTGGGGCTTAGAACGAGTGTCCGTGACAGCGATTACCCAGGGTTTATGGCTCCCCTTTATGTCTGCCATTTTTTCCGTATTTTTGGCCATCTGCTGTGTAGCCTTCATGATGGAACTATCAAAAAAACATCGCTGATCAGAATTTCAACCCATAGATGATTCTGGCAATTTAATTGAAATACGCCTATATCTGTTCTGTTGCCCCCGGAATTTAAGATGACTGTTTGGAAACTCGTTATCGTATCTAGCCTGTTAATAGGGAGTTGGAACTTTCCCATAACAGCAGCCCTAGCTCAATCGATCAATCAGACAACCGTTAGCCAGCGACCTCCGGAACCGCCCTCTACCCCCCTACCCCCCAATCGCACAACACCAGGGGGTGGCTTAAATCCACTGACATCCTTATGTCATGCATTTAATGAGGATCTACGGGCGCTTATTCCTGTTGAAAATCCTGTTTTGACCACAGCTGCCCAGCCCACGTTTTTATTTTTTAATCCGTTTGCAGCAGACCAAGTACGATATGGAGAATTTTCCTTACTCCTATGGCCCGGAGAACAGCAGCGCCATTACCATGTTCGTTTTACCTTACCTGAGTCTCCCGGAATTGTCAGCGTGACGGTTCCCTCACTACCGGAGTATGCCTTAGCAGAAGATCAGCCCTATCGTTGGTATTTTCAGCTATATTGCCACGACAATATTAATGACCAACCCGACTTAACGATTACAGGTTCGGTGCAACGAGTTGCCAGCACCCCTGAGCGAGACCAACAAATTCAGGTAGATGCCCCGAACATTTGGTACGACACCCTAGCGAGAGTGGCTGAGCAGTTACAAGAGTCTCCCCAAGACCCACAAATCCAAGAAAACTGGAATATGCTATTGCAGTCTATCGATGCTACAGAACTCTCTACCGCACCCTTTTCAGGCCCAGTCATCACCTTAGAAAACTGATACAAAATCCCGAACCAAAATGCATAACCCTGTAGGGGCGTTGCCTTGTGCACGCCCTGGGATATGGCATGCAATTAATCAAACAATTCTATAGGGGCGTTATCGTGTGCCCGCCCAAGGACATCGCAGCTTCTCCATAAACTTATGTAAACAGTTTAGATATTTGCAGATTTCCCCTTCTCATTTTTTGAGACCCCTATGGACAACACAAAAGCAATCTGCATTTGAAATACAATGCGCTAGCGTCCAAACACACACTAGTTTAACCGCACATTCGCTTCTGGAGAAATTTACAATGTCGCTTGAACAAACTCAGGGGCTGCGACCCATTACAACGATGGCCCTATGTATAATTCTGCTTTGCCCTGTGCTTTATTGGGCAATGACGTTATCACCCACAAGATTGTTATTACAGGAGACTGAAGGAGTTTCTAACCTATGAAAGCAGGTGGTAAGAACATTGACCTGCCGCTTGAAACGCTGTATGTAGGTGACCAGGGACCCATGGTGATTCAACTGCAAGGGAAGCTGCACGAACTGGGTTTATATAACGGCAGATTAACAGGTCAATTTGACGACCAAACTCAGCAAGCTTTAATTGCTTTTCAAGATCAATATGGCGTCATTGAAACAGGTTTTATGGGCCCTAAAACCTGGTATGCCCTCACCTTTTGGAGTCAGGAAACTGACATTCAGCTTTTTCCTGAGGCCTTAAAACAGTTTTTCTACAGAGTTAGATATACTGTCTCCACCTATGCAGACAAACTAACACTGCTGGCAAAGTAAGTTAGACACACTGTCTCCACCTATGCAGACAAACTAACACTGCTGGCAAAGTAAGTTTGCCAAAATCTCATAATCCCCAAAATTTGGTATTGCTGCTCCTCCAGATGGCTTTAGCTATCAGACATCATCAAATAATAAGGGTCTAGATCAGCTCATCTCTTAAATTAGCAATCGTAAATTGCTTCTCTGAACCTTGAAAGCACTGTATTACTTAGGTTCAGGTTGCTTGGCTATGCTTGCTTAAGGTGATGCCTTTGAGTATGCCACGGTTTAACAAGTGGCAAAGATAAATCAAAAATTGAAAATAGGAGAATTAATCATGTCAACATTAACTGTTCCTCGATTAAATGATGAACTGCTGAATCGCTGCGCTGAACGAGCTGCCACCTACGATCGTGAGAACCGATTTTGTCAAGAAGATTTTGATGAGTTAAAAGCCGCAGGTTATTTGTTACTGACAGTCCCTCCTGAGTTTGGTGGCAAAGGGTTAACCCTGGCTGAAATGGCTAAGGAAACCCGCCGTCTTGCTTACCATGCTCCTGCCACAGCGGTCTGTTTGAATATGCACCACTATTGGGTTGGGCTAGCGGCTGATTTGTATCGGTCTGGTGACCATTCAACCGATTGGATTTTAGAGCGAGCGGCGCAGGGTGATGTCTTTGCCGCCGGGCATGCGGAAAGTGGCAATGATGTTCCGCTGCTCTACTCCACAACAACAGCTACTCACGTTAAGGGTGGCTACCGATTCCAGGGACGGAAATCTTTTGGCAGTCTAACACCAGTTTGGGACTGGCTAGGTGTTCACGGCATGGATGCCAGCGATCCTGATAATCCCAAAATTGTTCATGCTTTTATGCATCGTGATACTGCTGGTTACAGCATCAAACAGACCTGGGATGTGTTGGGGATGAGGGCCACCCGCAGCGATGACACTATTCTAGAGGACGTGTTTATTCCAGATAATTACGTGTCCAGGGTGGTGCCAGCTGGTTTTGGTGGTGCTGACTATTTTGTGCTGTGCGTTTTTGCCTGGGCCTTGATGGGCTTTGCCAACGTGTACTATGCGATCGCACAGCGCGCCTTAGACCTCACACTGGAAGCCGCCAAGAAGAAAACGTCTATTGCTCTACAACATCCCATGTCTCACCATGCCGAGATTCAACATGGCATTGCCGATATGATTCTAGAATTAGACACCATTGGCCCCCACATCGAAAAAATTGCTGAAGATTGGTCCAATGGCGTAGATCATGGAGGCCAGTGGCCGGAGAAATTAGTCTCCGCCAAATATCATGCCGTCGAAAGTTCCTGGCAGATTGTGGATCGAGCCCTTGACCTCTCCGGCGGCTTTGGCATGTTCAAAAAGAGCGAACTCGAACGTCTCTTCCGAGATGCCCGAGCTGGACGGTTCCACCCAGCCAATTCGGCTCTCACCCACGAAATTGTTGCCAAAATTGGCTTGGGCATCAACTTAGATGAACAACCCCGCTGGGGTTAGACAATTGCACATAAATAAAATCCCAGTCAAGCAATAGTGTCTACAAGAGTCCTCCCCTTAGCAAGGGGAGGTGCCGTAGGCGGAGGGGTCTCGATCGTTTGCGCCAGTTATCCAAACCCCTCCCTGACGGTTCCCCTTGGTAACGGGAACCGTGTACACATAAGTCGGAGAGTGGCTCCAGATTTCGAACCCTCATCCCCCAACCCCTTACTCCCTGAGGGAGAAGGGGGGGCTGGACTCAAAGTCCTTCGCCCCCAGGGAGAAGGATTTAGGATGTAGACGCCAAAGCGGCTTCTCGCAGAGTGGGCCAATTCAAGGTCGGGCCTACCTTTTGGGACATCATCTTCTAGATGTGTATACACCGTAGCCTTGGTAAGGGGAACCAGATATCGCTAAGCCTCTCAAAACAGTAGGTTATTTACCCGCACACCGATTAGATATATAGATGCCTCATATCTTAGCCAGACCACCTCCTTAGCAGCAGAAGCTTTTAACCGTTTCTGAAAATGCCAACCATATTATCTTCCAACAACTTTCTAAATCATTTAAGGAGCCTACTATTATGTCTTTACAACTTGGCGATACCGTTCCGAACTTCACCCAACAAACCACCGAAGGTGAAATCAACTTCTACGACTGGGCAGGCAACAACTGGGTAATCTTATTCTCTCACCCAGCGGACTACACCCCAGTTTGCACAACGGAACTGGGCCGAGTGGCCACACTCAAGCCTGACTTTACCCAACGTGGGGCCAAGGTGATTGCCCTCAGCGTTGATGGGGTTGCCTCTCACCAGGGCTGGATTAGCGACATCAATGAAACCCAAAACACAACCATTAATTATCCCATCATTGCCGATGAGGATAAAAGCGTTTCCGATCTCTATGGCATGATCCACCCTAAGGCTAATGCCAAAGTGACCGTACGGACTGTGTTTATCATTGATCCCAACAAAACTCTGAGACTGACTCTGACATATCCTCCTAGCACTGGTCGCAATTTCAACGAAATTCTGCGGGTGCTTGACTCCTTACAACTCACTGATAACTACAGTGTTGCCACACCTGTGGATTGGGAGAGTGGTGAGGATGTGGTTGTGTCTCCTGCAATCTCTACCGAGGCTGCCAAGCAGACGTTTCCCAAAGGCGTTACTGAGATTAAGCCCTATCTGCGCATGACGCCCCAACCCAACAAATAGTCCCTAGAACACCGGTCCAATACTGTTGAGAAACCCCTTAAACAGCGTTGGGCCGATTATCCACATTTTTTATATTGGCCTCTAATTATGACACTAACACCAACAGCTCCCCCCCATGCTTATCCTAATGAATGTTCAACGCTCAACTCTAACCGACAAGCGATTGTGATCGGCGAACGGCCTTTGACCATTCGCCAGGTTATACAGGTCGCTCGTCACCATACCAAAGTTCAAATTAGCCATAATGAGCAGGTTTTACAGGGAGTACATGGCTCGGCTGAATATATCGCCCAGGCCGTTAGTTCTGGACAACCGGTCTATGGGGTCACCAGCGGTTTTGGTGGCATGGCCAATGTGGTCATTTCCCCTAAGCAAGCCCAAGATCTACAAAACAATCTGATGAGATTTCATAAGGTTGGGGCTGGGCAGAATCTACCCAAGACCCACGTGCGTGCTGGTATGTTGCTGAGGGCAAACTCCCATCTCTATGGAGCCTCTGGCATTCGCTTAGAGTTGATCAAGCGCATTGAAACATTCCTCAATACCAATGTCACCCCCTATGTCAGAGAGTTTGGCTCCATTGGGGCTAGCGGTGATTTGACTCCCCTGGCCTATGTGGCGGGTTCTCTCGTCGGGTTAAGTGAACAGTATAGGGTTGACTTCCAGGGAGAAACGATACCAGCGCCTGAAGCCCTTAAACGATTGGGCCTACCCCCATTAGATCTGCAGCCCAAAGAGGGATTGGCCATGATGAATGGGACGGCCATGATGACGGGCATCGCCGCCAACTGTGCCTATGATGCCAAAATTCTGTTGGCCCTATCCATGGGCATGCATGCCCTGGCAATTCAAGGGTTACAAGGGACCAATCAGTCATTTCATCCCTTTATCCATCGCCATAAGCCCCACACCGGGCAGCTATGGGCCGCTCAGCACATGCTTGATCTGCTGTCAGGGTCCGATCTTATTCTGAATGAGCTTGATGGTGTGCATGACTACCGTGGGGAACAACCGATTCAGGATCGGTATTCGTTACGGTGTTTGCCCCAGTACACCGGCCCGATTGTAGATGGCATTCAACGGATTACGGAACAGATTGAAACCGAGATTAATTCTGCTACGGATAATCCTTTAATTGATGTGGCCCAGCAAGCAAGCTATCACGGCGGTAATTTTCTGGGCCAATACATTGGCACGGCCATGGATAGCCTGCGCTATTACCTGGGTTTGCTGGCTAAGCATTTAGATGTACAAATTGCCATGCTGGCCATGCCAGAATTTAATAATGGTCTACCGGCATCTTTAGTGGGCAATCCGCAACGACCCGTGAATATGGGGTTAAAGGGGCTGCAAATCACTGGAAATTCCATGATGCCCCTGTTGACTTTCTATGGAAATTCTCTGGCTGATCGGTTTCCCACCCATGCTGAACAATTTAACCAAAATCTCAATAGTCAGGGGTTTGGCTCGGCCTATCTGACTTGTCAGTCCATTGAGATTTTTCAACAGTATATTGCGATCGCACTCATTTTTGGAGTGCAAGCCGCGGATTTACGAACCCATCAGCTTGCGGGTCATTATGATGCATCCCAACACCTATCCCCTGCATCGCAACACCTGTATTCAGCTATCCACACAGTTGTTGGTAAATCTCTCTCCGCCGATCATCCTTACATCTGGAATGACGACGAACAGGCCTTAGATGAACATATTGCCCTGATTGCCGCTGACATCGCCGCTGAGGGGCACATTGTAGCTGCCATTGGCCCAACAATCTCTAGTTTAAATTAGCTCTCTTTTAATTTATAACCATACCGATGGAGGTCACCCATGACGTTGCATCAATCTATACATCAGCCCCATGAACTTGTGGGCAAACATCTGGTCTATACCTACGACAATGGCTGGCAGTATGAGATTTATGTCAAAAATAAAAACACCTTTGCTTATCGCATCCATAGCGGCATTGTGGCCGGTCGCTGGGTAACCGACCAGCAGGCAGATATTGTCAAAATTGCCGAGCACACCTTTAAAATCTCCTGGGATGAACCCACCGGTACCATTGTTTGCGTCACCATTAATCTCGCCCAAAAAGAATTACACGGTGCTATTTTCTTACCCCAGTGGATAGAACAGGATCCCCAAAAAACCGTTTGTTATCAAAATGAACACCTTGAACGCATGTATCACTATCGTAAGCAGGGACCCACCTATCCCAAAATGATTATTTGTGAATTTGCCAAGATTTTCTTTTTAGAAAACTGTGGCCCTGACCGTGACGATGTGATCAACTGTCCACCCAGTGAGTTACCAGCCAGTTTTCCACAGGTTAAAAGTGTGGCTTGACCGTGACAGTTAATCAGTACAGGGGCGCACTAGTGCGCCCTACTAGAGATTTTTGAGCATGAGAATTGCAAAGGATATTACTCAACTGATTGGTAATACCCCCCTAGTAAACCTCAACACCATTCCCCAGGCAGAAAACTGTTTGGGCCAGATTGTGATGAAACTAGAAGGTATGAACCCTACCAGTTCCGTAAAGGATCGGGTAGGCCTGAGTATGATTCAGGCAGCGGAAGCCGCAGACCAAATTCAACCCGGAAAAACCGTTTTGGTGGAGCCCACCGCAGGCAATACTGGAATCGCCCTGGCCATGGTAGCGGCGGCCAAGGGCTATCGGCTGATGCTGACCATGCCAGAAACCATGAGTCTAGACCGGCTCACCCTAGTGCAGGCCTATGGTGCAGAAATTATACTCACCCCTAGAGAAGAGGGTATGAGGGGGGCCATTGCCCAGGCCCAGGTGCTGGTGAAAACCTTGCCAGATGCATTTTTATTAAATCAATTTCAAAATTTTGCTAACCCCAGGATTCATCGGGCAACCACCGCTGAAGAGATTTGGCGAGATACGGAAGGGCAGGTTGACATCCTCGTGGCTGGTGTAGGAACAGGGGGGACGATTTCGGGTATCGCCGAAGTGATGAAAGCTCGCAAACCCTGCTTCCAGGCCATCGCCGTTGAACCTGAGCGCAGTCCAGTGCTATCGGGTGGAAAACCCGGTCTCCACAAAATTCAAGGGCTGGGGGCTGGCTTTATTCCCACAATCTTGCGCACCGACCTGATCGATGAGGTGATGACGGTGTCAGATGAAGATGCGATCGCATATGGTCGTCGCCTTGCCCATGAAGAAGGTTTACTCTCGGGCATTGCCACAGGTGCTGTGCTCTCAGCAGCAATCCAAGTCGCTAAGCGCCCTGAAAATGCTGGCAAGTTAATTGTTATTCTTCAGTCCAGTTTTGGTGAAAGATATCTACGCACCGATTTGTTTATGGACCTTAATCATGTTGAAAAAAGATTGCCGGTGTCATTAAAGACTAATCCAGTAGCCGTATCTTGCCCGTAACATTTATCTATAAGCACATACTGTTAATTTACGGACTTTAAGTCCTTAGTGTATTGTGTGGGTAGAAATATTCGAGCTGGAATCTGTCTTTTGTACTCTTTGTTACAACCCTGAGTGCACTATGAAATGGATGGGGGTAAGCGTTTGCATGATGCATCGTTTAATAATAAAGGTTCTTGTTGGTGGTGTGGCGATTGTGCCATTGCTAGTAGGGCAGTTTGGGCCTCAAACCCTTGCCCAAGTTACCCCCGATACTACATTGCCGATCCCCTCTAACGTACCCGAAAATTGTAATGTCTGTACGATTAATGGCGGCACCGTTAGGGGGACTAATTTATTTCACAGTTTCCGCGAGTTTTCTGTGCCAACTGGCGGACAAGCTATTTTTAATAATGGTTTACAAATAGAGACTATTTTGGGCAGGGTTACGGGAGATTCTATATCTAATATTGATGGTTTGATTCAAGCCAACGGTACTGCCAATCTTTTTCTACTCAATCCCAATGGCATTATTCTGGGACCCAGTGCACAGCTGGAGATCGGCGGCTCCTTTTTAGCAACAACGGCTGACGCGATTGAATTTGACGATCAGCGAATCTTTAGTGCAACAAACCCTGGAGACTTTCCTCTATTAACCGTCAGTATGCCAGTGGGGTTAGCGTATTGGACTGACACCCCACAACCGATTACAAGTGCTGCGACTGTTGCAGTTGACCCATCTCAAAGCCTTATTTTAGCTGGCGGTGACATTGCTCTCACAGAGGGACAATTATCAGCTGTAGGAGGACGGGTTGAGCTAGGAGGTTTAGCAGGTCTTGGGACCCTTGGACTAGCCATAGATAACGAGGAAATTCGTCTGACGTTTCCAAGTCAAGTGGATCGCGGCAATGTGTCGATGAATAACGATGCTAGGGTTGATGTGACTGCTGACAATGGCGGTGACATTGTTGTATCTGGTCATGATGTCAGCCTGATAGGAGTTAGAACAGGACTATTGGCTGGCATCGATTTCTTCTCGGGTACCTCAGACAGTCAGGCGGGGGATATTGTCATTGATGCTACCGGCAGGGTCACACTTGATCAAGGAAAGCTATTCAACGAGATTTTGCAGGGTGCTACGGGTAATGGTGGCAATAT
Source organism: Leptothoe sp. EHU-05/26/07-4 (assembly GCF_043421015.1). Taxonomy (NCBI): domain Bacteria; kingdom Bacillati; phylum Cyanobacteriota; class Cyanophyceae; order Nodosilineales; family Cymatolegaceae; genus Leptothoe; species Leptothoe sp. EHU-05/26/07-4. Next base: position 149,940 of record NZ_JAXSQV010000002.1, on the reverse strand, counting down.
CACCATTATGGGTCAAGAACTGCACCTCATCAATGGTGGACAACTTGTTGCAACATCCTTTAGTGCAGGCAATACTGGCAAAATCACATTGGATATCCAAAACTTGATTTTGGTTTCTGGTGTAGGCAGAGATAGCAACGGCGTTCCTTTACCCAGCGGTTTTAATAGCGTCGTTCGCCAAGGAGGAGTAGGAGAGTCAGGAGGTGTCGATATTACTGTTAGGAACGGTTCTCTAATCATCAATGATGGTGCGTCAAACAGTGCCACTGTTGTGGGTGACGGCATTGCCGGGGACATTAATATTCAGGTTAGTGATGCTGTCATTGTGGATGGAGTGAATGAGCTAGGTTTCCCTAGTGCTATTGGCAGTACTCTGCAAGTTGGAGCCAGGGGGCGCGGTGGCAATCTCACCATTATTGCAGAAACGGTAGCTATTCGTAATGGAGCTAATATTTCAGTAGCAACTGCAGGGTTTGGCGACGCTGGAACGCTTACCATTGACGTGCAAGATATTGTATTGGATGGATCAGATACCTTTATAAAAGACTTTCCAGGAGATAATGAGCGAGTTGGAGGTATTCTGGCCGATGTGCAGCGTTCAACCCTGTTTCCAAATGCCCCTCCTGCGGAAGGTCAAGGTGGAGATATCACTTTGATCAGCGATACCTTGACCATCATGGATGGGGCCATTGTTCGAGCCAGTACCGCCGGCATTGGTGATGCTGGTCGGATTACTGTTCAAACCAATGACCTGATGATTCAGGGTGAATCTGCGGGTGGGGCTCCCAGCGGGATCTTTAGCGCTGTCAATGATACCGGTAGAGGAGAAGGGGGCAGTATCAGGGTGACCACTGATTCTCTGCAAATTCTGGACGGTGGCACTATTAGCGTTGATAGTCGGGGCGAGGGCGAGGGGGGTGATATTCAAGTCACGGCTAATACGGCAATTCTGAAAGATGGTAGCGAAATCTCTGCAGCAACTAACGGCAATACAGGGGGAAATATTAATTTACAGATTGAAGATTTTCTGCTCTTACGGAATGGCAGTTTGATTTCTACCAATGCAGGGATAGAAGACGGAATCGGTGATGGCGGCAACATCTCTATTAATGCCCCAGAAGGCTTTATTATTGCGATCTCTGAAGAAAACAGCGACATCACAGCAAATGCATTTCAAGGGCGGGGAGGAAATGTCGATATCACGGCGCAAAATATTTTTGGCATCAGGCCTCGTCCGAGACGGACACCGTTGAGTGATATTACAGCAAGCTCCGAATTTGGCATTAGTGGTACGATTGAGATCAACAATCTTAGTGTTGAACCTGAGCAGGGAGTCACCTCATTGCCAGCTGGTTTGTTAGATTCTTCTCAGCTAATTGCCCAGGGTTGCGATCCCACAGCAATCGCCGCCCAAGGAGAGTTTTACACATCGGGTCGAGGTGGGATTACGCCTTTAGGAAGCAATGTTCTGAGTGATGCTGAGGTATTGGACGATTTACGATTCCCCTATCCTTGGACCGAGTCTACTGCGATTACAGAAGCAGAGAGTTGGTTTGTGAACGATACGGGTGATGTTATCTTAACTACGTCACCGCCTGAACTATCCCATAGCAACTGTTGGAGACAAAAGTAACAAGCATAAAGCTCGGGAAAACGACATGAGATGGTGTTTATTGATTGGCTTAATAAGCCTTGCGATTACTTTGGTGACACCAGCTGTTATGCCAACAGCTATGGATGTTGCTCTGGGACGTACAAATGTCTCGTTAGCAGCTGCGTCTCCTCAAGAATTACTAAAAAAAGGGTTAGCCTATTATGAGGCTGAACACTATGCCCAAGCAATTCAACAGTGGCAGCAAGCAAACCTATCCTTCAAAACCGATCCTTGGGGACAGGCCCTTATCCTCAGCTATCTCTCTCTAGCTCAGCAGCAGTTGGGTCTGTTAGATGAGGCTAGTCAAAGCTTACAGGATAGCCTGAGCCTAATTGATCCGGTTGATTTACGGACAATCTCAGCATCTCAGGCTGTGATTTATGCCAAGGTTCTTAATACCCAAGGCAAACTACGGTGGCTGCAAGGAGATGCCGATGTTGCTTTAGCCCATTGGCGATCAGCAGCCCAAACCTATGGACAAGCAGGAGATGAAGCAGGGGTCGCGATCGCACAAATCAATCAGGCTCGCGTATTGCAATACCTGGGCCTCAACCACCAGGCCAAAACGTTGTTAGAAACTGTTTATCAAGGCATTCAGCAACAGCCCAACAATGATCTAAAAGCGGCAGGGCTATACAACTTAAGTAGCGTGCTGCGACAAATTGGTGACTTAGACACGGCTCTCAGCTTACTGCAAGAGGGAATCTCATTAAACACCCAGCCCAGTCAGACAAGTAATCTCTTTTTAGAGTTGGGGAATACAGAATGGTTGCTGGCCCATCGCGATGGAACCATTGGGCGTCAGGCAGAGGCAGAGCAACATAGTCAATCTGCCCAAGTAGCCTATCAACAAGCCATCAATACCAATGACTCTCCATTGGCTCAATTGAATTTGTTTCGGTTATGGGTTGAGCGTAACCAAATAGCCCAGGCAATGCAGCTATTACCCCAGGTGCAGCAGGCTATGAAGCAATTACCTGCTAGCCGCTCTGCAATCCATGCCCATATTCACCTGGCTGAGAGCTTGATGAAAGTACAATCATCTCTCACAGAGAGTTCTAGCTCGGTTATTCATACAACTCTACAGCCAAAAGAAATTGCCAAGCTGTTATCCAAAGCTATTCAGCAGGCTCGTATCCTGAAGGATCAACGGGCAGAAGCCTATGCTCTGGGGCAGTTAGGGACTCTGTATGAACACATGCAGCAATGGGCCGATGCCCAGCATCTAACACAGCAAGCATTGCTCACATTAGAAACCGTAGATGCCCCTGAGATTCGCTACCGTTGGGAGTGGCAACTGGGCAGATTACGACAACAGCAAACCGATCGCCAAGGGGCAATTCAGGGCTATAAATCGGCTATCAGAAGCTTACAGCAGGTTCGTAACAACTTGCTGAGCGTCAATACAAATGTGCAGTTCTCCTTTCGCGATCATGTGGAGCCCGTTTATCGTGAATATATTGAGCTGTTGCTCTCAGACCATGACGAACAGACGCAGCCCTTAGAGGAGGCGATCCAGACGGTTGATCAGCTACAGCTGGCGGAGTTGGAAAACTATCTGGGCTGCACCCTTGATGCTAGAACTGTGGATCAAGTGCAGGATGACCAGACTGCCATTCTGTATCCAATCATTTTGAGCGATCGCATCGCCATGATTGCCCAGTTACCTGGCAAAACCCTGTACCGGGAGACACTGATTGCTAAAGAAACAGCGGACACCACTCTGCTAGCTTTGCAGGCAAACTTAGCAAATCCCAGTAAAACACCTGAAGTATTGACCGATGCCCAGACCGTCTATGACTGGCTGATTCGGCCCTTGGCAACGGACCTGAACCAGGCGTCCATCCAAACCCTTGTATTTGTGTTGGATGGGCCCTTACGAAATATTCCCATGGCGGTGCTCTACGATGGCGAACAGTATTTGATTGAAAAGGGTTATGCGGTTGCGATCGCACCCCGACTCCAGATATTCACACCCGAGACTGCCAATCCATCACTGCGGGTTCTCATGGGGGGTGTGGAGCTATCTCAGGAAATTAAACAAACCCAGTTTCCTGCCATTGCTAAGGTGAGAGAAGAGCTAGACGGTATTTCCCAATATGTAGATAGCAGCAATGTGTTGCTCAATGAATCTTTTACCCATCAAAATCTGCAGCAGCAGTTAGAAACAGGTAATTTTTCCGCCATCCATTGGAAAACCCACGGTGTTTTTAGCTCTGATCCAGATGAAACCTATGTCGTCGCCTACGAAGAACAGATTTCAGCCCAAGACCTAAACAATCTGATTTGGCTAGGCAGTCGAGGCGGTGTCCACCCCCTTGAACTTGTTGTGCTGAGTGCCTGTGAAACCGCCCAGGGGGATAAACGAGCAGTCCTAGGATTGGCTGGCCTAGCGGCTAGAACAGGAACCCGTAGCGTCCTATCAACCCTATGGATTGCCCAAGATACACCCAACACCCAATTCATGATCCGTTTCTACGAATTATTGACTCAACCAGGAATGTCAATTGCTAATGCCGTACGTCAGGCACAGTTGTCCTTAATTCACGACTACGGATACACAACCCCCTATATTTGGGCCAATTACCTGCTCATTGGTAGTTGGTTGTGACATTCCATACCTTAGGCTCAATGCCCTCAAGGTCGTCGACTGTGACGACTATGTGTTAGAAACCTAGCACATAGTTATCGTTATCCAGATCTAACCCATGGCCCCTTCAAAATTTAGTGAACTGTCTCCAACAACCTATGCTGATGCCCTTCTAGGACGTGAACAGTTTATGGATATGGGGATCAGGGAAATGTGGCCCCATATCCCCCGAATTGCCGGGCCAGCGTATACTGTCAGCTGTGCTCCAGGCGATAACCTGATGCTCCATGCAGCCATCTATCGAGCAGAACCAGGTTCCATAATTGTCGTAAAAGCCGGAGACATAGACTATGCTATGTCCGGTGGTAATGTTTGTGCCACAGCTCAAAAAAGAGGTATCGTTGGTTTTGTTATTGATGGTGTGATTCGTGATGTGGCAGAAGTCCGTGAGCTACGGTTTCCGGTGTTTGCTCGCGGGGCAATGCCAATCCCAGGTAAAAAACAAGGGTCAGGCTCCTTACAAAGCACAATCATTTGCGGTGGTGTACAGGTCGATACAGGAGATATTGTTGTTGCTGATGAAGAAGGAATTGCAGTTATCCCAGCTAAACAACAAGAGACTATCTGGGATATGGCTAAGCGACGGGCAGAGAAAGATGCAGCCCAATCTTTAGAAGAATGGGAGAAAAATCACCGCGCTAAGGTTGAGAGAATCTTGCAAGAGATCGGATTTAAGGGGTGATTGTACGTGACTAAAGAACACAGCTCAACCGTCCTAAAGCGTGATAGATTTTAGGAGTGACAAGTCGCAAGATCAACATCCAGGGGAATGCTATGGGCATCATGTCCAGCTAATTTTAGCTTATTGAGAATCTGCTCAAGATGTTGATGCCCTCGGATCAGTAGGGAAAATTCTAAAATTGCAGATTGTACCGGTAGACCGGTAAACATCCGATGGTGCTCTACCCCAACAATATTGGCCTGGGTTGCAGCAATGATTTGAGATACAGCTGCCAAAGCGCCAGGAATATCGCGAATATTCACCTGTAGCCGCACTAGACGCTGATCTCTTACTAAACTACGTTGCAAAATTGAAGCAAGAATCAGTAAATCAATATTGCCTCCACTGAGAACAATACCCACTGTCTTCCCAGAGAATTGTTTATGCCTCTTTAGCAGAGCCGCTAACCCCACTGCACCAGCCCCTTCAACCACGGTTTTCTCAACTTCTAAAAGCAGTCGAACCGCCTGTTCAATGTCTGTTTCTTCCACCAGGACAATATCATCCACCAGATTCTGAACGATGGGTAATGTCAAACTACCTGGGGTTTTGACGGCAATCCCCTCAGCAATTGTGCTGTAGCCAAAACAAGGCTGTTTGCCAGCAATTGCCTGATACATGGATGGATAGCGAGTAGTTTGCACACCAATGATGTGGATACTGGGACGCATCTGTTTAGCCGCAATGGCAATCCCAGCAATTAAGCCACCGCCGCCAATGGGGACAATGATGCTGTCAAGGTCAGGACAATCCTTGAACATCTCTATGGCAACAGTTCCCTGCCCGGCAATAATAAACGAATCATCGTAGGGATGAATTAAGGTAAGCTGACGTTCCTGAGCCAGTTGTTGGGCCAGGGTTTTAGCTGCATCCAGGGTGTCGCCATACAGATGTATCTCTGCACCAAAGCTTTGGGTGCGTTCAACTTTGACACTAGGAGTGAATTGAGGCATGACAATTACGGCTGGAATGCCTAACCGTTGGGCATGGTAAGCAACTGCCTGGCCATGGTTGCCTGCTGACATGGCTACGACACCTTGCTGCTGCTGTGTGGTCGACAGCGACAGCAGTTTGTAGAGGGAACCACGATCTTTGAAAGAACCAGTAAACTGAAGATTTTCAAATTTTAATGCCACTCTTGTATTGGTCAGCTGTGAGAGTTTGGTGGAGTAGACACAAGGAGTATGGACAATGCCTGAGTGGATTTGCTGAGCAGCCTGGCGAATTTGATCGAGGGTAATGGTCATCGGCAGTTCCTACAATAGCGACAGCAAGACTATCGAGTGAGGTCCATGTCTGCCAGTGCTGCCAACAGACGATTGATCTCAGCTAATGTGTTGTAATGCACTAGACCAATCCGTAACAGTCCACCCTGATCTTCAACTCCCAGTCGTTGTGTCAAATTTAGCGCATAAAAATTGCCATGCCACGTAAAAATTCCTTGTTCTCCTAATATTTTTGCCATAGCTGCTGGGGGATGCTTTGTCATGCGAATTGCCACTGTTGGCAAACGCCACAGTATCTGTTCTGGTGCAGTAATGCCATACACTGTTATCCCTGGCAGCTGTAACAGTCCCTCGATTAATACCTGACAAAGTTTTTCTCCAGAGTGACGAATTGCCGTCATCGCTGCGAATACAGCCCCACGACGATTGCTCACCTGGGGAGACACAAGCCGTCCTAAGTCTGCTAGGTATTCTATAGCAGCAGTCACACCGGCTAATCCTTCATGGTTCTGGGTACCGGTCTCCCATCGATCGGGAATCACATCTGAGGCTGGTCTTACCTTATAGGGGTGCAACCGCTCCAGGTGTTCTCGTTTGCCATATAAAACCCCCATATGGGGACCAAAAAACTTATAGGGAGAACAAACCAAAAAGTCACAGTCGAGCTGCTGGACATCGATGAGTCCATGGGCGGCATAGTGGACTGCATCCACATAGACCCAGGCTCCAACATCATGGGCGAGTTGAATAATTGTTGGCAAATCATTGAGGGTACCCACCGCATTGGATGCATAGGTGATAGCTAAGAGGCGAGTACGGTGATTAAGCTTACTGATTAAATCTTTAAGATCTAGGATGCAGTTTTCAGGATGTATGTCGACGGTGTGAACGATGATACCCTGTTCTCTTAATGCTAACCAGGGAGCTACATTGGCATCATGGTCTAAACAGGTGACTAAAATCTCATCCTCTGGAAGGAGCTCACGGCCAATGGCACGACTGATGGCAAAGGTGAGGGTGGTCATATTGGGGCCAAAGACAATTTCGTTAGGGTTACATCCCAAAAAATCAGCCAGGGCCCCACGGGCCGCTGCTATAACCTCATCGGTACGCTGACTGGTGATAAAAGCGCCATGGGCATTGGCATTGCTGTGGATGAGATAATCTGTCATGGCATCCATCACCCGTTGAGGCACCTGGGTGCCACCGGGACCATCGAGAAAGGCGATCGGACTACCATTCATTACCTGAGCCAGGGCGGGAAACTGGGGACGAATCCAGTCTAGGGGTAAAGTGGCGGTGTCAGAAGCGGGAACAACAACAGATTGAGACACTGGAAATACTCCTCTACTCAGGGAGATTAAAGGGAAGATCTGGACAGGTGAAGACAAAGACATCGCGGTAACCGCTGTCTTCTACAGGCACAATTGGGGTAGTGTAGTGGAAAAACTGGTGGTCATTAAATACGAGCAGCTCTCCAGGATTAAGTACTTTACGGAAAACGGGGTCAGATCCTTTTAAAATAGACAGTTGGGTTTCAGCGCCTGATACGCCATGGCGAGCGATGCAAAGAATCCCAACCAGATCGACACCGTCATGGTGAATGCCCTCGGGGGCAGGATTACCCGTCTCGCTCTGGTCTGCGGTCACGCGAATCTGATGTACGCCCACTTCATGAAACGGTGAACATTGTCTGCAGAACTCAAAAAATGTGAGCAGGGTTTGCTGAAACGCATCAGATTGAACCAGTGAACCAGACAGTTCTTCATAGTCTCGCTTAACATTACCCAATAGGGGATTGTAGGTCTTGCTCTGATAGAAAAATGCATGGGACAACTGCATCATTTGCTTGTTTGTTTCTTGAAAATGAGAAAACCGCCGAAACCGGTAATGACCTTCCAAATAGGGATCGGCTGGTAATCTCTCAAAAAAGGGTTGGATAGTCTTGAGATTGCGATCGCTAATGGTTTCAATCGCATAGCTACTCAGACAGCTAAATTGTTTTCTATTTGATATCGTTTGAGTAATCATAGGTCGTTCCTGGCACAGGTGCGGATGTGATTTGAAAATTCTTATCCTTTTAACGTTTTGGCGAATAGAGAGGCAATTTGTTGCGAGGCTGGAGAAACATCGTCGGCTGCGAGGTGCACATCAAAGAGGCAAAAAGACTCAGATGTACACGCCTGATTAAATGCCTGGCAGAGTTGTTCACCCGTTTTGATCACAAACCCCCTACCGCCCATCAACTCAGCTAGCTGGGCATAATCCAAACGAGGAATCTTCACAAAGTCCGCCGTTTGATGGGCCATCATCCGCAATGACGCATAGGCACCGTCATTGGGATATTGGTGATGCTTCTCTGAGATATGCTCTGAGGTCGCAGAAATGGCATAGGCTGGCTCTAAGTGAGCGCTAAACAGACCCAAGTTAATATCAGTCAAAAACGTGCCCACGACCAACGGTGACTTCTCGGCATAGGCTCCCGCCACGGGGTTCACCATGTTCAAACCACCCACACCATAGGTGACAACGGCCAGCCCTAAACCTCGAATGCGTGAATAGGCATCAGCTGCAAAGCCAGCCGAGGGTTCATGGGTCATCACAATAGGTTGAATCTCACTCTCAGCCAACGCATCGCAGAGCGTTAAGGCAAAATCTCCAGGAATGCCAAACGCATGTTGCACCCCTTGCTGATGCAACATATTAAAAATATGTGGTGCCAACTGAGGCATCTTACTTCCCCCAAAGGCTTGACTTTAATTTAAAGAATTAAGTCGATCCTAATCTCTTTTCTATGTAGATCATGGACGAACCAAACTAGAATGTGTGGATTTTGTTAAGAAAAAAAATATGATGGAGGACTCGTTGAAAGCAAACGTTTTTCCAGGTATAGAATTCAGGGCTCAGAAGTCAGAAGTCAATCGGTGACTATATTCCGACTTCTATCTTCTGATTTTTGGATTCTTCCTACATCAGATTTTCGGGCGTAGGTGATACCCATAAAAAACTGTGGTGACCATGTTACAAGAGATACCAGAACCCTTGATATCTGAATCATGCCAGCATTATTGATGGTATTCGCCTCAGCAAGGCCCAGCGCTATCGCTATGGTCACAGTGACATGAAAGACCTTGAGACTGCGCTGCAAACCTCCCAGGCAGCAAAACGACGGCTGATCGCCACGGACGGAGTGTTTAGCATGGATGGTGATGTGGCTAAGCTCAGGGAGATTTGCAACCTGGCCGATCGCTACGATGCCATGGTGATGGTGGATGACAGCCATGCTACCGGATTCTTTGGCCCCACTGGGCGCGGTACCATTGAGCATTGTGGTGTCATAGGGCGAGTGGATATCGTCACCAGCACTCTGGGTAAAGCCCTGGGAGGAGCCTCAGGCGGGTTTACAGCCGGGTATCGATCTGTGGTGGAGCTTTTAAGGCAGCGATCGCGACCGTATCTATTCTCAAATACCCTAGCCCCGGTCATTGTCTACACCAGTCTCAAAGCTCTGGATTTAATTGAACAGAGCCATGATCTCAGGGAACGATTAAATGAAAATACGCGCTATTTTCGGCAGTGCATGTCAGCACAGGGATTTGCCATTGCACCTGGCACCCATCCCATTGTGCCAATCATGCTCTATGACGCCCATCTAGCTCAAACTATGGCAGCAGAACTTCTGAGAGAGGGCATCTATGTGATTGGTTTTAGCTATCCAGTGGTACCTAAGGGTAAGGCCCGCATTCGGGTGCAGATTTCCGCAGCCCATAGCCGTGAGCATCTGGACCAGTGCATTGCCGCATTTACCAAGATAGGCAAACAAGTTGGCTTAATCTAGTGTAACTGTAGGATATCTGAGATTTTGCACCTGGCAAAGAAGCATTAACCCACCTTGGACTCAAAGTCGCAAGGCTAACTGGCTCAAAACCGCTCAAGCGGTTAAAGACTCCCTAAAAGCTCTCTATTTAGAGCTGCCCAGCCAATCTTGTCCCTTGAGTGGACAGCCCTCAATTAGCGTTGGGTTTTGAACCCAACGTGGGTTTGAGCTTCACAACCGACCTTAGTGTAACTGTAGGATATCTTAGCAACTGGCCTCGCTTGTTACTTGTTACTTGTTACTTGTTACTCGTTACTCGTTACTCGTTACTCGTTATTCTGCAACAAACCCAAGACACCCTTCCCAAACGTTATCTACGCAATCAGCTGTAACCCAGGGCCATGGCGCTTACTGCGATAAGCTGTAGCTCTGCGTATGCGCTGTTCAGCTATCTCAATTGCAATTTGTCGAGGTAGCTTACCCGTACTTGCAACGTTTTCCAACATTAGAGTTGTGTTCTTGCGAATTTTTTCCTCAATGGTTTGAAACGCGATCTCCTTGGTACCGCCGCCATATTCTACGGCACCACAAATCACACCACCCACATTGGCAATAAAGTCAGGGATGACCAGGATATTGCGGTCATGACAGATTTGTTCTGCCTTAGCCGTAAATGGAATGTTGGCTCCTTGAATAACCAGTTTAGTCTTTAGCCGATTGACGTTGTCAGCGTCAATGACATCGGGTCTAGCCGCAGGAATCCAGATATCACAAGGAATATCAATGACAGCATCACGAGACAGTTTGCCTCCGTCAGCATAATCAAGCACACTCTTGCCTTGACGTTTTAATTCAGTCAGTTGATCAATGTCGATGCCATCAGGATTAAACAAGGTGCCCTGGGAATCGGTTACGCCGATCAGAAGGGCTCCCCTAGCTGCTAGAAAACTGGCTGTATGCAGCCCTACTGAACCAGCCCCTTGAACCACAAACTTGGCTGTGCTCAGATCAATAGAACAAAATTCGCTGGCCACATCGGCAACAACGCTAAGGCCATAGCCAGTGGCTCCAATTTCATCTAAGGGAATACCACCGACTGCTGATGGTAAACCAATGGCTCTACCGGTTTCCTCCTGCACCCAGGCCATACAGGCTTCATCTGTGCCCATGTCAGGACCAGGAATGTAGCTAGTTATTTCTTTGATCGCTACCCCAAACGCTCTCATCAAGGTTTCTTTTTTGGCTGCAGGTACTTTTGGGTTAGCAAGAATAGCCGCTTTCCCACCACCATAGGGAAGATTGGCCACTGCATTCTTAAATGTCATGGCTCGTGCCAGTCGAAAGACTTCTTCCGTAGTGACATCGGGAGCCATGCGAACACCTCCCATGGCAGGACCACAAGCAACATTATCTACCACGAGAATAGCTTTTAATCCGCTATGGTGGTCATAAATATGAACAACTTTGTCTGGCCCTAGAGAGTCACCAAACTCAAATATACGTTTCATTATCAGATTTCCTCCGAAGTGACATTCCACTGTCAAGGTATTCGGAGCACATTAGGAGATACCTATAGTGTGAAGAAAATATTTAATACTGTGTTGATTTTGACAAAAAACATAATGTCTTAGCAGAAATCCTTAGACTTCATATTTCACCAGTGCCCACAGGGCCAACATGCGAGATTCTTTAACCTTAAAGACATACTCGCTGTAATCAGCTAAATCGTCGAGCTGAACAAAGGTTAGAAAAACCTCTGTAGCAATTAGAAACAGGGATCTCACTAAAAAGAGGGAATTTGCATCATAAAAACTCCAGATAGTGCATATGTACTTTTATTCTAGCAAATATTATTGAGTGATCGCAGCGAGAACGTGTCCCCGACATTCGCCAAACCCAATTTTTTTGTAACCTGGTGTCTCACAATATCCTCGCAGACTGATTTCGTCACCGTCAGCTAAGAAAAAACGCTGTTCTCCCGTGGATAACTGGATGGGCTTTTTGCCCTGGTGGGTAATTTCTAAGAGGAACCCCCAGGTGTCCGATGTGGGTCATGGGTGGTGTCAGGTAGAGAGGACATAGGACGGTACCGACGCAGGATCGTTGAACAGCTTCAAACGGTAAAGCTCGGCCAAGGGTTCTTGGAAAGAACAGGAACCAATTCCTAGGAAATAACGACTGCGTACACGGGCAAGGCTGTCTAATGGTAAATGTCCCGCTATTGTGGATAGCTCCGATTCCTTTGACCAGAGGGGGCTATGGCAAATAATCTCGTGTTCCGAGAAAATTAGATCATTGAGGGTATCGATTTGTAAAATGCTGGCGATCTCGGCTGCAGTAGCCCCATAGCAATAGGCAAAAGCTGCTGCGATCGCTAGGTTAAGCAAGCCATGCATCTGAACCGAATCACCATTGGGCAAGGTTTGCCAGCTGCGTAATGGCTGGTGTAGCCCGGCAGTCGCTTTAAGGGGAAGCGGTTAGCCCTCCCGTACGGACCTTGACAGCTGCTGGAGTGCCCTGGAGGACAGCAATGTAGTCAGTGAGTGTAGCATCCAGAGGAATTTCAAAAAAGAGAGTGCTGTGGGAAGGTAAGTGGGGTAGGAGAGGTGCGATCGCATCTCTCCTACCCTTACTCTCTAATGCTGATGTTACCCTTGCCATTGCCCATCCTAACGAGCCCATGACCTACTGGTACCGCTTTGCCCATGGGGATGAACTCTTGTTTATTCACCAGGGCAAAGAGTGTTTGGAAAGTCAGCTGGGAGAACTGCACTATCGGTCAGGAGACTATCTAATAATTCCAGCGGGTGTGCTTTGGCGGCTGATACCAGAAAGGGGAGTGGAGCAAATCCATCTATCTCTAGAAGCCTCGGGGCATATCCAGCCACCGCAGCAATACCTCAGTCCCCAGGGACAATTTTTAGAACAAGCTCCCTACTGTGAGCGCGATATTCGACCACCGGAGAAACTATTGACCCATGATGAAATGGGGGTTTTTGAAGTGCGAGTGAAAGCCAGGAGCAGCCTCACCCAATATTGTTACACCCATCATCCCCTAGACGTGGTGGGATGGGATGGCAGTGTATGGCCCTACGCTTTTAATATCAAAGACTTTGAACCCATTACTGGACGGATCCATCAACCTCCATCTGTGCATCAAACGTTTGCAGGACCTAACTTTGTTGGGGAGCACGTCATTGACAGTATGAGAACCAGAAACCTATAACGTAAAAAGACCTCATCTTAGCCTTAGGGGATGGGTCGAAAATGAAATACCCGTAGAGCGAGTTTCAACTTCGCGGTTCGGCTGAGCTCACCGTCGAAGCCTCAACTCTCAAAGCTGGACGGTTGAGCGAAGTCAAAACCGGGTTGAGCGAGTGCATCATTTGGCCGCAGCTCCCTTAGCCTCAAAATCAACCTGTTGCTGCAACAACAACTGTAAAGTACTGTTGCGAAAGTAGGGAAATTATGTTTGCTATAATGAATATAAGAAAACACAAGCTTGACACCCATTGTCTATCAAAATAATCCCCAAACACTGTCCAGGCTTGCTCTTTCTTGGAGATAGAAAGTCTTACAACATTTATATTGAAACGAAAAAAGACTGACCTACCTCTGATTCTGCTACGTGTCCCGATAGCCAACATACTCATTTCGCTTCAGGGTCGTTCGTTTTGAGTGTGTCACCTTGAAAATTGGATAGCTATTGAGGCAGTACTATTCACACTTGTCGTAGAGCGCTAACAGCTGTTGGACATAGCCTGAGTCGTTAAACTTCAACAGGTCAGCTCCGCTAGTTAAGAGAGGTATTCTTTGGGACATTCCTGTAAAGGACTCTACACCATACCATGTGAATCAGTCACTAATAGCTGGTATACGTGGGCTTTTGCAGAGCCCAAGGAGGATCTTATGAGTACACCTGGAACACTATCATTAGAGCAAGAATTTCAACTTAAAGTCCTCAGGGAACAGGTTGAAAACCTTGCCCCCGATCAAGCTCAAGAGTATTTGCTTGAAGCCATGCGTCAGCTCATGCTGAAAGATAATTGGATCAGGCACACGTTCAAAGAATGTTACTTGAAGCTATAAAGCCATGCTCAAAGGAGTGTAAGTGGGCTGATCGAGTGACTCGATCAGCCCTTGGGTTAAGGAGGTTACCATGATTAAACAAATGGCCTGGCTACCCCAGGATAACGGGCAAGAAAAGATTCTACATCTGCGCATCGAGCAGGGAACATCCTGGCGTCCTTACACGATGTTCCCTCAGTTTATAAGCCCTGACCATATGGCCATCGGTTCACGCGGGTTTTCCACGTTTCAAAAACTGTTGCGTGAAGGTTGGGAACTTATTGCTAGCGATCAGGCTAGCCAACTGTCGCTATTTAATGGTCCAGAACCAGCCTAGAAGCTGACGGATACTTTATCTTGATATCGATCTCTGATTACAGGGACACCAGATATTCAAATATCTGGTGTCCCTGTACATTGAACTAGAAATGACACATGATCAGACCAATTCAATTTCGACGTCACCACTTGACACTAAAATTTTGAAGTGAATATAATAGAGCGAGCGCTCGATATAAAATCATGCCTAAGATAGTTGACTCTGAGCAATACCGAAAAGAAATTCTGTACAAATGTTTTAATTTGTTTGCAGAGGAAGGGTATGCCAATGTCACAACAAGAAAGCTATCCAAGGAGCTAGGTATCTCAACCGGGGCAATGTATCACTATTTCCCTAGTAAGCAGGCTTTATTTGAGCAGCTAGTGGAAGAAGTGAGTATGCAGGAGTTTCAGTTATTTAAAGCAGCCACGCGTGGACATACGCTTTTGGATCGCATGCAAGCGCTGGAGACGCTTTTAGTAGAGAATGAGGATCACTTTATTAAACAAGCCGCAATTTGGGTGGATTTTTATCAACATCACGACATAGCGGAAATTAATGACAATCCTGTCTTTCAAAAAATTGATCAGAGAAGTCAGCAGGAGATATCTGAATTTTTAGACCTCACCGATCTGAAACTCGCTCGATTTATTTGGACCCTCATTAATGGCATTTTGATTGAGCAATTAGAGGACGATAGCAGTTTCTCATTTAAGGAACAAATTCATCTATTAACACAGATGCTGCTTGCCTATTTCGAGAAGCATTCTCCCAGTAGACAGTAAATATGTCGTTATAAGTTGCATCGCGCCATAGAAACTTTTTGCGGTCAAAATAAACCAAGCGCTCGATATAAAAACTAAAGAGAGTAAGGAGGATAAGCCCAAATGGACATTGATTTCACCCGTTTTGATGGATTTATGGAAATATTTGAAGCTCTGGAATTAATCGATCTCATCTTTTTTGTGGCTATCATTCTTGAAGCTGTATGGGATATTGCTTTTGTGCGTCGTCGGGATCAGGGAGAGACTTTTGCGAACTTCGGCATTGCTTTTGTTGGCCTGCTGTTAGATCGCACCTTTTACGGACTAGTCTTTGTGCTAGGTCTATTCGCTGTTGAATATTTTATTCCCTGGAAGCTACCCTTAACCTGGTGGAGCTGGGGAATGGCCCTTATTCTGGCAGATTTCACCTATTATTGGATGCACCGTTGGGAGCATGAGATACGTGTTTTGTGGTCGTATCACAGCGTTCACCATTCATCCCCTGAATATAATCTAACCACATCCCTGCGGTTAGCCTGGGTTGAAAGTCTAATTGAATGGATATTCTTCATCCCGATGATTTTAATAGGCTTTGATGTTATTCAAACACTGATTGCCTTGGTGATAGTTGTTGTTTATCAAACCTGGATTCACACTGAAAGAATCGGAAAGCTGGGTTGGTTAGATAACATCTTTAATACACCATCAGTTCATCGTGTTCATCATGGGGTAGGTCCGAGGTGTATTGACAAAAACTATGGCGGAATCTTGATTATCTGGGATCACCTATTTGACACTTACCAAGCTGAGACTGAGAAAATCACCTATGGCCTTACCAAACAGATCGGGTCGGTCAATCCAATTGTCATTAACTTCTATGAGTTATGGCAAATCATCAAAGATGTTAGGCATAGCAAGCGATTTTCCTGTGCTTTAAAGTACATCTTTGGTAAACCAGGTTGGCAACCCAATGGTAAAAAATAACACTATAGGTAACTAGCGAGAATAAGGTATTCCATTCATTTTCGTGTGATCAAAAAAACGACAACACCTTCAATTCTCATCGAAATCCTAAGCTATCCGGAATAAGAGAATTTGGATGAAATTCTTGCAACCTTGAAAAATTTATGTTAAATTGACGTTAACAACAGAAAAGCTTGACACTTTATTTAATCAGGGTTAATAGGTTTGTGGGATATGTCCACAATTTCAAAGGCTCATCTTCCATAAGGCTTAACGTAAACGCTTGAGAGCTGAGTTATAGCATCGCCACTTGCTTCTCGTGTGGCCTGTTACTGTGTATCAACTTGCCGATGGATTGAAACTAACGTTGCGCATTGTAGTGGCAGTGCGTTTTGACAAGTTTTTCAAGCCACGTGTTCTCTTGGCTATTTATTGAATAATTAAAATACTCGTCAGCACAAGGTTGAGACATTACTGACGCCCTGTAAGGTTGGTTCTTTCAAAAATAATTCGCATGTATTTTTCACCAGTCGACACTCCTGCTTGGCTGATGTTTTTGCATGCCCATAGGTCAGAAACGACTCTGTTTTGCCGTAGCAATATCTAACCCCTCATAATTATGTATTCTGTTGAGTTCCTAGAGAATGATCGCTGGAATAGCGGTTTCAATGGTTCCATTACGATTGGCAACCCAAGTGATACGCCCCTAGATGGTTGGACATTGGAGTTTGAAAGCAATTTTGAGATCTCTAATTTTTGGAATGCAGAAATTGTTAGTCACAAAGGTTCAAAATATGTCGTTCGCGCATTAGATTGGAATAAACAAGTAACCTCAAACAACAGCATAAGTATTGGGTTTAGTGCAAACGCTGCCAGTGATGTTGATCTAAGCATTAGCAACGTTCAGCTCAATGATTCAAGTATTGCATTAGTTTCTGTTCCTGTGCCAACTCCCGAATCTACACCGATACCTACCCCTGAATCTACGCCGACTCCCAACCCTCAACCCACCCCATCTCCTACACATTCTGCTCCAGCAGACATTGACTTCACCGTTGCAAACAATTGGGGAAGTGGATTTACAGGTGGTTTTGAGATAACAAATTTAGAATCAACGGCAATTGATGGTTGGCAACTTGAGTTTGAAGCAGATTTTGATATCACTAATATCTGGGGCGGTAAGGTCATCAGCCAAAACGGTAATCTCTACACAATAGAGAATGTTGACTACAACAGCACAATAGCAACAGGTGAGCCAATTTTTATTGGCTTCAATGCAAACGGTTCCCCAAAGGATCCCTCAAACTTTGTCCTGAATGAGGATACAATTTTCGATGAGGATAACAATGAGAATGTTACTCCACCAGAGTCTGATCCAGACATACCTGAGGTAACTCCAACTCCACCTAGCCCCCCGAATCTTTCACCACCTGATAACGGCGGAGATTATAACTATGGTGAATCCTTACAGAAATCTCTGTTGTTTATTGAGGCTCAACGCTCTGGCGATTTACCAAAAGAGAATCGCATTGCATGGCGAGATGACTCGGCTCTCAATGATGGTGCAGATGTTGGAGTGGATCTCTCAGGTGGCTATTATGATGCAGGAGACCATGTAAAATTTGGATTGCCCATGGCATCTTCAATAACGCTTCTAAGCTGGGGAGTCATTGAATATCGTGAGGCTTATGAGAAAAGTGGTCAACTGGATGAGGTTCTTGCTGCCATTAAATGGGGAACTGACTATTTTCTGAAAGCACATGAGACCAACAGTAATGGAACAACAGCTCTATGGGGACAGGTGGGTAATGGTGGAACTGACCATGCCTACTGGGGTTCAGCAGAATCTATGACGATGGAGCGTCCAGCTTACAAAGTTGATAGTAACAATCCTGGATCTGATTTGGCTGGGGAGACAGCCGCAGCCTTAGCTGCTGCATCAATCGTCTTTAAGTCCACCAATGCTAACTATGCAGATAAGTTGTTAACCAACGCAAAACAACTTTATGACTTTGCTGATACCTATCGTGGCAAATACTCTGACTCTATTCCCGATGCCGCAAACTACTACAATTCCTGGAGTGGCTATGAAGATGAACTTGCCTGGGGTGCCGCCTGGTTGGTAAAAGCTGGCGAATCGGGGTATTTATCTAAAGCCAAAGACTCTTACAAAGGAGTGAATAAACAATGGACCCAAAGTTGGGATAATAAATCTTACGGGACAGCTGTTTTACTCGCACAGGAGACCGGAAATAGCCAATATCGCAACGATGCTGAGACATGGCTTGACTACTGGAGTAATCGGAATGGGAATGGAATTACCTATACAGAGGGAGGGCTTGCCTGGCTCGATCAATGGGGTTCACTACGGTATAGTGCCAACACGGCCTTTTTAGCCGGAATTTATAGTGACACCGTCAATGACTATGACAACCGTTACAGCAATTTTGCGCAAGGACAGGTTGACTATATTTTAGGCAATAATCCCAACAACTTCAGCTATCAAGTTGGCTTTGGTGATGATTTTGCCCTGAACCCCCACCACCGAGGTGCTTCAGGCACAACTGACATCAATAGTAGCGCTCCTAACGAACATATCTTGTATGGCGCATTAGTTGGCGGACCCAGTTCACCCAATGACTACAGCTACATTGATGAACGGACAAATTATATTACTAATGAAGTTGCCCTTGATTACAATGCTGGATTCACGGGTGCGGTGGCTCGGTCATACAGCCTATACGGTGGTGAGCCGCTCAATGATACAGCACTCGCTGCTTTGCCAGAAGTAATGATTGGTTAGATCGATTAACAATTCAAAAGTCTCTTTTCCTTGAGAGACCTTTCTATAGAAAGGTCTCTCAAGGATTAGTCTGATTGTGGATAAAACGTATGAGAAAGCATTGGTTCCGTATCATGGAACATTCATAAGAGTTGCCATGTATAATTTAAGAGATAATAGGTGACATATGATTTTTGTTCAGCCCCCATGGCCACACCCTCTCCAGAAGCAACCGATCAATTCAACAGTCCTTTTGATGCAGCCACCTACGTGCGACAATCAGCACAGCTGTTAAATTTAGCTATTCCGCCAGAACAGATGGCTAGTGTGGTCGAAAACTTTGAGCGTGTTCAGGCCATTGCGCAGCCCGTCTTAGACTTTTCATTACCTGATAATCTTGAGTCTGCGCCAAGGTTTGAACCATGACCCCATCAGCAATCACATCAACCGCCGCAGAAATTACTGCCCATTTCCAACGGGGAGTAATCACAGCCCAAGATGTGGTAACAGCTACCCTGGAGCGTATTCAAACCCAGAATGAACGCTTGAATTGTTTTACGACAGTCCTAGCATCGTCAGCATTAGAGGCTGCCGCTACACTGGATCGTAAACAGGCAGCAGGAGAACCGGTAGGTCCCTTAGCCGGTGTTCCCTTTGCGGTTAAAAATCTCTTTGACATTGCTGGCACTGTTACCTTAGCTGGTTCCAAAATTAATCAGGCCAATTTACCAGCCACCCAGGATGCAACCGCTGTTGCTCGCCTCAAAGCGGCGGGGGCAATTCTGGTGGGAGCACTCAATATGGATGAGTATGCCTATGGATTTGTCACGGTCAACGAGCACTATGGTGCCACCCCAAATCCCCATGACTTGACGCGCATCTCGGGCGGGTCATCGGGTGGATCTGCTGCTGCTGTCGCTGCCGGTTTAGTGCCGTTAACCCTAGGGTCTGACACGAATGGTTCCATTCGGGTGCCTGCGGCTTTATGTGGTGTATATGGCCTGAAGCCCACCTATGGTCGGTTATCGCGGGCAGGGGCTTTTTTGTTCTCTAGCAGTCTCGATCATATTGGCCCGTTTGGCCGTTCTGTTGCAGATGTTGCCAATGCCTTTCAAATATTGCAAGGCCCAGATGCACGAGACCCTATTTGTACAGATCGTCCGGGAATTATCCCTGATTTGTCAGGCGATATGGCTGGAATGCGGGTTGCGATCGCAACCGATCACTTTGCCAAAGGCATGGCCCCCACCGTTGCCCAGGCCTTAGACAAGGTCGTCACGGCCCTCAATGTCACCCGTACTGTGACGATCCCAGAAGCCGCACGAGCCAGAGCTGCAGCCTATTTGATTACCGCCAGCGAAGGGAGTCAGCTGCATTTATCTCGCTTACAAACTCAGCCACAAGACTTTGATTCAGCGACGTGCGATCGCTTTTTAGCAGGGGCATTAATCCCCAGTAGCTGGTATATTCAAGCCCAACGTTTTCGGCGCTGGTATCAAGACCAGGTCCGTGAACTATTCAAAACCGTGGACCTGATTGTAGCACCAACAACACCCTGCCCAGCTCCTCTCATTGAGCAAACCACCATGGAGCTAGACGGTGAGACGGTCTTGGTACGCCCCCATCTAGGATTTTATACTCAGCCTTTATCATTTATTGGTTTACCAGTCCTTTCCGTTCCCGTTCACCTACCTGGAGAGTTACCCGTGGGTGTGCAGCTGATTGCCCGTCCCTATGATGAGCAGTCTCTCTTTACCGCAGCGGTGGCCCTGGAACAGGCTGGCATCACTCAAGCTCCCCTGGCGATGACATCTGCGCTAGAGTAGGTCTTTAATTCAGTTATTAGCCCCAATATTATGAAACCAAGTCAGGGACTGCTAATTGTTGGGATAATCGTTGGCTTAGGAGCGCTGTTTGTCTGGGGCTATCGGGCCGCATCTGCGCCTTTGCCAGAGGGGTTTCCACCCCCTACGGCGAAGGGTGAGATTGAAATTAAGCAGTATCCGGCCTACCGAGCGGCGACGGTGCAGGTGCGGGGCGACTTAGGTAAGGCGGCATCTCGTGGGTTTTCGCCGTTATTTCGTCACATTAGCGACAATGATATTTCGATGACAGCTCCGGTGGAGACGCGGTATCCGACGGCGACGCTACAGACAGGCACTATTTCAGACGGAGATGCGGCAGTTTCGTTTTTGTATCGCAGTTTGGATGTGGTACCGAAAGAGGTGGCGCAGAATGTGCGGGTGGAGGATATATTGCCGATGACGGTGGTAAGTATTGGATTGCGGGGTGGTTATGGCTATGGGGTGTATACGCGGGGTGTACAGCAGTTACAGGATTGGCTGACGGCGCATCCGGAGTATGAGGTGGTGGGGCCGCCGCGACGGTTTTTCTATGATGGACCGTTTATTCCAGATGGGTTAAAGCGGAGTGATATTCAGATTCCGGTAGAGCGGAATTAGAGAGCTGGCTTTAGGCAATGAGGTAACTGAAGATTTTCAGAAACCAGATTAGCAGTTTACGGTTGTTATTCCAGATCCCCTTCAATAAGTTGAATAACCATAATTCTTCGATA
Organism: Leptothoe sp. EHU-05/26/07-4; assembly: GCF_043421015.1. NCBI lineage: Bacteria > Bacillati > Cyanobacteriota > Cyanophyceae > Nodosilineales > Cymatolegaceae > Leptothoe > Leptothoe sp. EHU-05/26/07-4. The sequence continues at coordinate 128,401 of NZ_JAXSQV010000002.1, read as the reverse complement.
AGATTTAGGCAAATTTAGTAATGTTGATCATTCGTCAGGACTAAGCTTATACAATGGTTTCTCAGCTCTCTTCTCTTACAAGTTCATTCTCCCTCGCTGATTTACGTATCAACAAGGAGCGTCTTCTCCAACGCTTAGATCAGCTAGCTCAAATTGGTGCGATCTCAGATGGCGGTGTCTGTCGTCTTGCTCTCACCGACGAAGACAAAGCTGGTCGAGACCTGGTTGTTAGCTGGATGAGAGAGCTAGGACTGACCATCACCATTGACCAGATCGGCAACGTTGTCGCCACCCGTGCCGGTCTAGAAGCTGGCCCTCCAGTGATGACCGGCTCCCACATCGATACGGTGGCAACGGGGGGCCGTTACGATGGCAATTTTGGGGTACTGGCTGGGTTAGAAATCATCGCCACCCTGAATGAAAACAACATTCTAACCCGTCATCCTATCGCAGTGGCCTTTTTTACCAATGAAGAAGGAGCCCGATTTCAGCCCGATATGATGGGTAGCTGGGTATTTAGCGGTGGCTTCCCGGTAGAAAACGCTCTGACCTCAGTGGGAGTTGACGGTACTACCGTTGGCGAAAATTTAGAACGGATTGGCTATGTCGGAACAGTGCCCTGCGGTAGTCAACCGGTAAAAGCATTTGTGGAATTGCACATCGAACAGGGGCCAGTACTGGAATTAGAAGGTTTCCAGATTGGTGCAGTGACTGGCGTTCAGGGGATGTCGTGGAAAGAGTACACCGTGAAGGGTGTGTCGAACCATGCCGGTACTACGCCGATGCATTTGCGCCATGATGCAGGCTATGGGGCAAGTGCGATCGCAATCGCTGCCCGCAATCTTGCCCTGGACATGGGGGGTAATCAAGTGGCTACTGTCGGTTCCATGCAAGTAAAACCTGGCTTGATCAATGTAATTGCCCAAGAAGCTAGCCTCACCGTTGATTTGCGCAACACCGATGAAACCTGTTTAAAAGACGCTGAAGCCCGAATGAATACTAAAATCGCTGCCATCGCCAAGGCAGAGGGGCTGAAAATTACCAGTCGTTCTTTAGCTCGCTTTGAACCCGTTGTCTTTGACGCTGGCATAATTGACCTAGTAACAAAAACAGCTGAGGGATTAGGACTATCGGTCAAATCCATGCCCAGTGGAGCCGGTCATGATGCCGGGTTAATTGCGCCCATGGCTCCTACAGCTATGGTTTTTGTTCCTAGCGCCCATGGCATTAGCCATAATGTAAAAGAATACACAGCTCCTAAAGATTTAGAGAATGGGGCAAATGTGTTATTGCAAGTGTTGTTACAGCTGGCGATATAAATATCTCTTTTTTTAACACAAGACTGTTGTGAAACTTCTCATCTTACGCTCATGGTGGACCGGGCCAACTGACCTAGACCTACTGGTGCAACAAACCCTCAACGACGGCTTTGACGGTATCGAAGGACCTATTCCACAAGACAAGCAGCAACAACAACAACTTCGGCAGCTGCTTCAGGATAATGATTTGGTTTTTATCGCAGAAGCTACCACGGGGAGCGATTCGAACGACCCCAAAGACTGGTGGATAACTCGCCCCGACCGCAGCATCGACGATCATCTGGGTGACTTGAAATGGGTGATTGACCATGCCCAGGATATGGGAGCGCTGTTTGTCTCCACCATGTGTGGTTATGATGCCTGGTCCTGGCAGCAAAATGTAGACTTTTTTGGACGTGCCCTGGAATTAGAGCACACTTCTGGCTGTATCGTCAGTTTTGAAACCCATCGCAGTCGTTCACTGTACAATCCTTGGACGACTCGCGACCTGTTAAAAGAATATCCTTCAATGAAGCTCACCTGTGACTTTAGCCACTGGTGTGTTGTTTGTGAACGCCTGATTGATACAGAATGGTCTATTTTGGAACTGTGTGCTGAACGGGCGCAGCATATCCAGTGTCGGGTTGGTTATCCTCAACATGCCCAGGTTTCTGATCCTCGCGCACCAGAATACCAAGAAGCGCTTACGGCCCATGAACGATGGTGGAGTTTAATCTGGGAGAAACAACGGATAAGAGGTATGGCACAAACGACAATGATGCCAGAGTTTCTCTACGACGGTTACATGCAGACCTTACCGTATACGAACATGCCCGTTGCCGATGTGTGGGAAATCACCTGTTGGATGGCACAACGACAACGACAGCGGTTTGCAAATTGGCAGTGATAAGCACCTATTAAAGACTAACACTCAATTCATTTTGAGACCAACCAGGAGCATTTTCTGTTTCAACACGAGGAAATTCAACTGGCTCTATCGTTAATATTTTTGCTAAGGCAGAGGCATCCCCATCCGGTGAAATTAAGGACCATCAGGTGATGGCCCAATTGCAGTGATTGCTCAAAAACAGGGAAACTAGGGTGGTCATGGTGCAGCCGCTAGGGGTGTGCTTCCTTAAGCATCAGTATTACTCATCTGCATAAAAGCGATAAAACAAATAGTCGTTCTTGAAGTCTTGCTCATCGACAACGTGATGAATAATGCCGCGCTTTAACAAGCGCTGTCCTACACGTACAGCTTCATCGAGAGTCAGACCCAAGTTACCCATTAACCATTGGACAGCTTCAGACCCAACAAAACACTTTCGATACGTCGTGAGGTTATGCCGACGGTCTTTAATACTAACTCCAGCCGCACTTCGCATCTGAATAACGAGTTGTTTTAAATCTTCTGACGTTGCGTAGGCGGCCAACTTAAGTTGCCCATCAACATAAGTGACATCCCCAGCCAAAATCCATTGAACTAATGTCTGGTAATCATATTGAGGATATTGTTTATGCCATGCTGAGACTAATGCTTCAGCTTCACTATAGCGAATGTTGAGATTCAAGTATGCCACAGCAACAACTTCAACTTTCCTATCTATCACCATGTGATCAGGCCTCGTCATAATTGGAAATCTATAAAAATTAATCTAGTGACAGTTTCTGAGACTGAAAACTGTTGCCCCCCGATTACAAACATGTCGCCAGCGGCTGAGTGCCATCTGACCAAAAACTGAATTTTTCATAAGACTTTTCTGAGAGTAGCTGAGTGACTTGGGTGATGCCGATCAGGGGAGTGGGCCATGGTTTGGTGGAAGCTTTAGAGGTTGAGACGGCGGGTGGTGCGATCGCATTTCCATGCGTTACACATTTCCCGCGTTACATCGGGTAGACTCAGCCTCGAACGCTAATACCACTCATCGGGGTAGATGCCTGTTTCAAATTCTCCATGAAACAGGGGACTTAAACGACTCACCAACTGCCCAACAAAATCAGATGAAAGTGGATTCTCTGGAAGCCGTTTTCCCCCTATGGTCTGAGAGTTTCTGCACCGGGACGGTTTGAATATCGGGCAGTGGATTCGATGGTGAATCCTTATCTGAAGAAGCTACCCATGTGTTTGGGGGAGGCCTTAGAACGGCTTGCCGATGATGAGGTCATTAAGTCGGCATTACCCGGTGAAATGTATCGTCTCTTTGACGAATACAAACGAGATGAGTGGATACGCTTCCTGGCTACCACCAGTGATTGGGATGTAGAAAACTATCTTTACTGCCTACCTTAAGAGTGGGTTCGTAAACTAATATGCTGTCCATCCAAGGGATGCTGTCCATCCGCCGCAAGATTGTGATAGTCCCGCAAGAAATAGACAGCCCCACCTCGGCAGTTTACATAAGCTGAAACTGTCGAGGAAATTTCTGGGAGTGGCGCGATCGCACAATCCATCATCAATCTTCTATTCTGTTGCGATCTCATATCCCTCTGTAGTTTCCAAAATATTGCCATAGTTACTCCTCAAATTAGGAAACTTAACCCATGTCAACCACAGCTAGCTTTCAAATCATCTTACTCCTGGCAACATTGTTATGTTCTCTCGTGGCAGGCTTCCTTTTTGCGTTTGCCTCAGTCGTTATGCCAGGAATCAAAACGTTAAATGACCGGGAGTTTATCCGAGCTTTTCAAGTGATCGACGGAGTTATCCAAAATAACCAGCCGATATTTGTCGCCACCTGGGTTGGTTCAATCGTAGCGTTGTTGGTCGCTGCCGGATTGGGTATTGGGCAACTGGATGGCATGCAGCGTATGCTGTTGCTTGTGACTCCGCTGCTCTATATCCTTGGCGTCCAATTACCCACATTCACAATTAACGTCCCGCTAAATAACAAACTCCAAATGCTACAGATCGATGCCATGGAGGGAACGGCGCTCAGAACCGCCCGTCTGCACTTTGAACCTCGTTGGAATCAATGGAACGTAAGCCGAACCCTATTAGCGAGTCTGACTTCAATCTTGTTGATGGTTATCCTCTTTCAACTTTGAACCCTTCACCATTTGGAAACAGCATCAGGAAACAGTGTAAGCCAATGGCAAGCAACCTGTTCTGCAAAGGTGGCGGCATTGTCAGTATGGATAGTTATCTGTTTCTGTATTTGCTGGTCTAGATTGGGATAGTGGGTATCAATCCAGTCACTTTTCGCCGTTAGCCAATCCACAATAATCTCTGGGGTAACTTCCAGGTGAAACTGAAACCCATAGATATTGGTGCCGATGCGATAGGCCTGATGCTTACAAATATCGTTGGTCATTAACAATGTTGCTGGCCCTGGCAGATCAAATGTGTCGAAGTGCCACTGCATAATGTGCAGATTGACAGGGCAATTTTTTAGCCAGGGCTCTGTGACGGCATCTGTCACCACCGCCAACGGAGAAAATCCCAATTCTGGTGTACTGTGGGGATATACCTGAGAACCAAAGGCTCGGGCAATTAACTGAGACCCCAGACACACCCCCATGATGGGCTTGTTCTCAGCGTGAAATTGATGAATCAGAGTAACCACCTGCTGTAAATGAGGATACTTGTCATCCTCATGGGCATTCATATGTCCCCCCAGGATAATTAGCCCTGAAAACGCTCCTTCAGGTAAGTTGGGTTGCTGTTCTGGGAACCAGGTGGTCAGTTCAGTACCCCGATAGATTAAATGGTCTCCTAAAATGCCAACGGGATCTCGAACACTGTTTTGAATAACTAGAATTTTCATTGAGATCGCAATCTTCAACCTATAGTTTGATGCCAACAGGCGGTTAGCTAAAAGCCATGCTAGCGATATTACCCATATCAAACTGTCCTCAAGTTGACTAAATGAATAGTCACTATTGTTACATTTGTTATGACAAGCGACAGCTATTTATCAAGGCTGAACTCTTGTAATCGCTATGATTCATAGGTCAAGCAGCTTGATTAAGTGTGATGCTTCATCAGATGGTAGCCACAGCTACAAAAGCTGCCTATTCCTGCTGTTTTACTGAGGGAGCATAGCCTATGGATCCTCAGATTATGGTAGGAACGCTGACGCAAACGCAAACACTGATCGAAAAAGCAAAAGAGCTGGGCATTAAATTTTTTCTGGTTTCATATACTGACCTGTTGGGCGGTACCCGGGCAAAGCTGGTGCCAGCTACCCAGATCGCTTCCGTAGAAAAGTGTGATTGCCGATGAGAAGGATGTTGCAGAACGTCCTTGCTACGACCAGATCAATCTTATGCGCCAGTTTGATCTGATTTCTACGTTGGTGAACTACATGGAATAGCTGGGTTGGAAGCCTATCACCACCATCAAGCTGACGGCATTGTGGCGGTGGGTGGCGGTGCACCCATGGATGTGGCCAAGGCCATTGCCCTGGTTGGTATTTTGCCCCTACGGTGTTAACTAATGTTACCCATGGGATGACGGTCATGGGTTCGGCTCTACACTTTCCACCCTGGGCATCGCTAACTTTCTACAACCCTGTGGCTGGCATTTGAAAAGGTATAGAAAATGACTGGTTAGAGATTTAGACGACGGGTGATGCGATCGCCATAATTCCTTAACCTAGCCTGCCCATATTGCACCTGACGTCGCCAGTCAGAACAGCTACACCAGGCCTGGTAAGCTGGTATCGCCACCTCATTCAAAAACTGTTGCCATCGCTGAGTAATCACTTCTGGAGTATAGTGAATGGAGCGGATTTGTCCTTTTTTGACAATCCTTGCCCGCAGTAAGCTATCTTGTCGCAGTCTATCTAAACAAGACAACAGTTCTGCCATAGAGTTAGCTTCTAAATAGTTCACACCAGCAGTACCCACCGTTTGGTAGGCCAGCTCTCGACCCACTATGGCTGGAACGCCCGCTAACCAGGCATTATAAAGTTTAGTGGCAGGCTTACGACGATAGCCAGGACGCTTCAGATTAAACTGACGCACCGCCACAATCGCATCAATGTTTCGATAATCATTCCAGCGAGTATCCACGGCTTGATGGCTATCCCATACATTAGTATTAATTACAGGTAGCCAGTTCAGGCCGCGCTGCTGTAGCTGTTTCTCCCACTCTGGTTCCATGAGCTCAGCAGCTAAACTGTTGCGATGTCCTAAAAATGCAATAGTTTCAAACCGATTTTTTCGCTCTGCCAAACGAGGCTGTAGTCCAGGTTGCGGCCAATGGGGTATGAAATAACAACCTAACCATCCAACTGCCTCACAAGAATTTTGCACCAGATGGAATTGGGCCTGAGCGCATAACGTTGCCTCTGCCTTCAAACAAATAAGCAACCGATGGGCACCGGGGCGAATATTGCCCCCCCGAGTGGCATTGGCATGAAAGAAAACAATTCCATTCTCAGGCAGTTGATCAGTTAGCCGACAGGCAACCCCTGCTTCCCGTAGCTTGAGATACGTCTGTACAGTCCAGGCGTAAATCCCTAACCCAAACCCCGACCAGTTCTCAGCACTTGAGGCGGGTAACTGAGCAGGCCAAAATGTCGTCGGAATGTAAAAGCAAATATCAACAGACGCAGAATTCTTCAAACTTCCCCAGGAATTTGCAAATGGTTACAATAATTTTATCAGTTAGCCCACCGTGGGCTCAAAGTCGCACGGCTAATCCCATCAAAATCCACTATAGGCGTAAGACTTCTCGAAGAGTAGGGGTTGAGTGATCGGTAAAAGGTCTATATCCAGAGCCCCACAGTCAAGTTGTCGCTTCAGCAGACAGCCCTTGATTAGCGCTGGGTTTTGAACCCAGCGTGGGTTATTGTCCCATCACCAACATGAGTGAAAGATCTAAGATAAATGAAACACCTGAGCCTTGTTCGGGAATCTTAGGGTCAGCTCAAGCATGGCCAGCTTGTACAACATCAACATTATTGTTACTAAGGTTGTTGGTTAAAATGAATAACGTCAAAGAGTCTATTCAAAGCTCACTATCTGTCGATGGTGCGATCGGAGCTGCTATTGGAGATTGGTCTACAGGGTTTTCCCTAGGTCAGGTTAGTAAAGATGAAGGTGCATTCTCCTCAATGCAGCTAGAGCAAGCAATTGCCCTCAACTCTGAAGTGATTAAGGCTAAAAACAGAGCCCGTGAGGGTCTAGGAATCACATCACCCATCGAAGATATTCTCATCAGCTTGAAGAATCAGTATCACTTAATTCGCATTTGTGAAGCCCTTGAAGGTGTCTTCTTTTACATGGTAATGGATCGAGAAAAAGCAAATTTAGGTCTAGCTCGTATTAAGCTACGCCAGATTGAGCAAGCCCTACAAGTTTAGTAATCAAAGCTAGGTAGCAAAATAAATTACATTAGGTTGCTCCTAACTCCCATAGCGTCAGATAGCTTTCCATTAGTTTATGTCCAGAACGGCTGTCAATCGTTCTGGATTTTTGCTGTTGCTGATCTAGGGAATGCATCGATCTAACAGACTTGTCCGAAGCCAGCATTTTTCAGATTAACCCCTCCCTAAGTCAGAGAGAGTGGCTAAACCTCTTAATATTCAATGGTTTCAAATAGTCGCTAAGGGTTCTCCTTGGTAAGGCTACGGTGTACACACAAGTGCTCGTCAATAGCATTTACGATTGCCTCACCCCCTCTAACTCCCCCTAAAGCCCTCCGGGCATGGGCTAAAGCCTAAGGTAAGGGGGAGGACTGGAGCTTCCCCTTACCTTAGTAAGGCAGGGTCGTTTCGTGTTCACCAGAGAAAATCTGTAAGGCTTATGACTTCGTTCACACTGAATCGAGAGATGATCGGAGGGAGCCAAAACCGGTTGCTTGGGGTCCCTCCGAGTTCCCCAAACCCCCATGGTTAGGGCCGGGAGGCCGCCCTAAGACCCAGCCTACTAGGTTGTCCTCAATGGCATTAACTTAAGGGTTACGGCGGGGTCGATTAATCAGGTTATCGCATTGTTGTTTGGCCCACCTTCATGTAGAGCATGCCTTTCCTCAAATAAGCTTTCAATGTCTTCAGATTTACTGTCCAGACAATGAAACAGCCTTGCCTTAGTAAGGGGGGATTGAGGGGGGTAATGCAGGAGTCTGATCTCTCTGCCGAGATGTGTGTACATTGTATTGCACATTGCCACAACAACAGCCCTCTGGAAGAGAACTTAGACTAGAATCGCCTGGTCCCCTGATTCTTCCCAACAGAAGAACCAGGGGACCAGGCTGAAACTAAACACCCAGAGCCAAGATTACACTCTCTTACTTGCTAAGACTTTGATTTTAGTAATCAACGAATTTTTAAGTCTTTCATAGTCTGTGGCTGATCCGGAAGTGGGCTTTGGAAAAAAGTCTAGTGCTCCTGCCTGCATTAAGTTATAGATATTGTCTACATCGCCTGGGTGTACAGTATTACTTACCACCAGAATCGGTCGAGGAAATTCAGACATGACTTTTTTCGTAAACTCTAGACCATCCATTTTGGGCATCTGTAGGTCGGTACAGATAACATCTGGCATTGTTTGAGCAATTACTTTCAAGCCATCAGAGCCATCTTGAGCGGTACCAACAACATCTACCTCAGGTGATGAATCGATTAACCGCTGTAGAATTTGTAAGGCAATGGCAGAATCTTCAACTAAAACAACTTTAATGGGGTTAGCCATGGTTAAATTAAACTCCTAAGAGTAGTGAGAAGTAGACTTTGGTCAAAATCACCTTTGGTGATGTAGGCATTGGCTCCAGCGTCAGCACCACGCTGTTTATCTTCATCTTTAGCCAATGTTGTAACTAAGATAATGGGCAATTTTTCATATTGTGCCTCCTGACGAATACGGGTCGTTAATTCCAGGCCACTGAGATTGGGCATTTCCACATCAGACACCACAGCATCATAGGAATCTCCTGTTTGTAGTTTATTGAAGCCATCAAGACCATCGACCGCTGTTGTTACCTGATAACCCGCCCCTTCGAGAATCCGTCTTACCTGGGTACGAATCGGAATCGAGTCTTCCACTAGCAGGACTTTCGGTTTAACCGCTATAGGCTCCCAATCAGTAACCTTAGCGCCGATTTCCTCACCTCTGGAAGATTTAATCAGGTCCTGGGGGCTGAGTACCATACAGACTTCCCCTGATCCCAAAATAGTTGCGCCAGAAATATTGCGTACTTGTTTAAGGAGTTTGCTATGGGGCTTCAACACAATATCCTGTTGATCGATTAGGTTATCAACAAATATGCCTAATTGGCTAGGTCCAACTTTAAGGACAACACAGGGGACTGATGGGTTAACGCTATTCAGCTGAGGTTGGGTAGCCACTGATACAGGCAATCCCAACAGATCTGTCAACCAGGCAACAGACAATGGATTCTCTCGAAATGTAATTGCCGGATTGCCATCAAGGGTGAAGATATCCTGGGGGATAACCCGCATCATGTTTTCAATAGATTCAACAGGAATGGCATAGGATGCCTGGTTAGCTTCAACAATCAAGGCCGATTCTGTGGCTAAACTGGTGTTGATGGTGAATCGAAATGTACAGCCTTGACCAGGGGTGGAATCCACTTGAATAGTTCCCTTCAGGCGCTCCACATTAACCCGTACAACATCTAATCCCACACCCCGACCAGAAATTTCAGTGACAACCGTTCGAGTGGAAAATCCAGGCGTGAAGATCAAGTATTGAAGTTCCTCATCGCCCATCTTGTCCAACTGGGCTTCGGTATAGAGTCCCCGGCGCAGAGCTGTACGTTTAATGCTTTCTAAACTAAGACCACGACCATCATCAATGACTTCAATTTCAAGGCGATTATTTCGCTGTCGAGCCTTGATGCAAATTGTAGCCATAGAAACCTTATCCATGGCAATGCGCTCGCTTGGAGCCTCAATTCCATGGTCAATGGCATTACGGATAAGATGGCTCAACGGTGCCTTCATCTCTTCTAAGATCCGTTTATCTGCCTGAATATCTTCTCCCTCAATGACTAAATTAATGCTCTTTCTCTGCTGTCTTGCCAAATCCCTGACCATACGGGGGAAAAGGTTAAACATACTGGACAATGGCACCTGGCGCAGTTTGAGAATCCCTGATTCTAAATCATTAGAGAGGGTCTCTAACTGGGCAGAGTCTTCATAGGAGGTATTTCTGAGCTGCTTTAAGAGATCGCCTAGTTGATCTAGACGCTCGTCTGTGGTTTGTTGTAAGGCCTGTATCGAATCTAGGGCTTGGTCTGTTGATTGTGCATTCTCCAGACTATTCAACGTTAATTTTTGCTTTAAACTATCACGAACCCAGTTCTCCCAGAACAGAAGCACTTGATCAATGTCATCCATCCGACGAGTAATCCGTCGTTTGGTCACAGCTAACTCACTGGCTTGGGTCATTAAGGTATCAAGCCTAGTAGCTTCAACCCGAATAGTGTCAATGTGATAGCCCTCATGTGACATCTTCTCAGACTGGGATGGCTGCTGAGTGCTTTCTTGGGGGTCGTCTGGAGTTAGCGATCTGGAGATAGGGGGGGCGTCAGCACCTATGGCTAAGGCCGTCTCCTCTTCTAAGGCCGTCTCCTCTTCTAAGGCTGTCTCCTCTTCTATGGTTGGCGGAGGGGGAATAACAACACTGGTTTCGTCTGGAGTAGGTCGTTTGAGGACAGGGTGCTCAAGATTAACGCCCATGCCTAAGGTCGTCTCTTCCTCTTCTATGACAGGAGGCGTGATCACGGCAACAGAGTCGTTATAGTCAGGCTGTGGGGGCGCATTGGTGGGCATCCATTCCAGCATGGCCCGCTCCTCAGCAGCAGGGGCAATGGTGATTGGCTCAGAGGCTTCTCCAGCATTGATCAGCTGAGCCATCACATGAAACACACTGACATTTGACGCTTCCCCCGTAAAGGCCTCATGGGCAATTTTGCGGATGGCGTCTAACCCCTGATAGAGACAATCACAGAAGGCAGGCGTGACATCTCGTTCCCCTTTTTCGACACCACTTAAGAGTTCCTCTAATTGATGTGTTAAAGTTTCCGCTTCCTGGACGCCTAACATGCGGGAGTCTCCCTTTAACGAGTGGGCAGCCCGCAATAGATTTTTTAGATTATTTAGATCATCTGGATTTTTTTCTAAATGTAGAAACCCAGCTTCTAAGTTGTCTAAATGGTCTTTACTTGCGTCTCGATAGAGCGTTCGCAGTTCGTCATCTTCGATAAACATGATATTTCTTGATGGATGGGGTAGATGGGGTGAGATGATTAATCTCTCTACCCCACAACAGAAGGTTAGATTGCGACCTGTAGTTCTTTGGCAATCGTTTTCAGTGTTTCGGTGGAGTCTTGTACTTTACTCACTGCACTAACGGTCTCTTTTGCTCCCAAGTTAATGGTGTTCATCGCAGAGACAGCCTGCTGTACACCAACCGCCTGCCGTTTTGCAGTTTGGGCGATCTGTTGAGAGTTGTTATAGACTTCATTAATCGCTTCTGCAATCTGATTAAAGACATTGGCGGTATCTTTTGCGGTTTCAATACCTGCTTTTGCTGTTTTCGTCCCTTCGTCTGTCACCATTACCGTGCTGTTAATGGAGGACTGAATCGCTTCTACCAGGGTACCAATCTTACTGGCTGAGTCACGACTTTGGTCAGCCAGCTTTCGAATTTCACCCGCAACCACCGCGAAACCCTTTCCTTGTTCACCGGCTCGGGCTGCCTCTACCGCTGCGTTTAGGGCTAACATGTTCGTTTGGTCTGCCACGTCCGCCACCAGGTTTGAAATGATCGAAATCTGGTCGGTTTGTTCACTCAGCTGCATAATCTGATCTGCGATCGCACCCACCTTAGACTGTAGCTCCTCAATCTCCTGCACCGTGTTTTCCACCGCCTGGCTTCCAGTTTCCGATAGGGTCAGGGCTTCACGGGCACCGTCAGCAGAGGTATCCGCCTTTTGAGCCGCCTGGAGTGACGCCGCACCCAGGTCCTCAATGGTAGAGGTGGTTTGGGTTACCGATGAGGTCTGTTCTGTGACAGCCTGTTCCTGCGCTTCAACCGTTGCTGCAATATCTGAAGACCTGTCAGCCACTGATGAAATCGAGGTTTGCAGTAGTTTCGCTGTCCGCAAAACAAGCCAGAAAATAAAGCCCAGTACCGCAATGTCAAAGATAAAAAACGCCAATTGCGTGTTACCTACTTCTTTAATGTGCGCCACCGTAATGTTCTCCGCTGCCTGTACAGCTTTATTAGTGTCTTCAAAGAAGGTTTCACTGTCTTTAATCAACTGAGTCTTTTGACTGGGATCTCTACGATATTCAATAACACCTGCCTTTAATACCTCCCAGTTGGCATCAACCTTTTCCATAGCAGCGACAAACGTCTTATCCTTCTGCTTATGCAGCTTCAGCTCTTCAGAACCGTTGAGCAGACCATCAATATGAGTATCGATTGTGGCGATTAGCTCATCATTGGGTTGGCCATGGGTTTCCAGTTTAACAAGTCTTTGGCTAGCTCCGCGAACAATACCTGCTTTGTTTACCATAGAACCATCAAACTCACCCTCCTGAGTTCGAGTATTTTCAAAAATGGTTACACCTGCGGTCAAAACAGCCAGTCCGATAATACTGTATTTGAGCTGTGCAGTAATTCTCATGGGATCGCTCCTAAGTTAGATTGCAAATAAATTGGTCAAGAACATTGATAGTGATCGTTAGCATCCGGGGCTTGCTAGGCTGCTTGATCAACAATTAACCCCCCATCCGAAAAGAGCTTAGGGAGGTCAAGAATACTCAAGTTTTTCTCACGGTAGCGTGTGGCCCCTTGGAAAAATGCTTGAGAATGCTGAGGTAACGCTGCAGGCATAGAAGCAACGTCTGATGGGGGAATATAGATCACATCCAGCACTTGATCAACCGTTATACCAGCAGCAATATCATCAACCTCAATCACAACAGCCTTAGGCACTTCGTCCATTGCCTGAGAGATATTCAACGCCCCTCGAATATCAATTAAGGTCATCACTTCTCCGCGCAAATTAATGTTGCCCATAATGTGGGGAGGGCAACAGGGAATGGCCCTGACATTGCGCACATTAATAAATTCCCGTACCCGTTGCAGGTCTAGGCCAAAGTATTCCTCCTCTAATCTGAATACGGCCAAAGGCAACAACTTATTAATATCAGCCCCAGCGTTTTCTAGGGAATGGACGAGGGCATCTGCCCTCTGGCGAAAAATCTGCCGTTCCTCTGACGAAATATTCGGACAATACAGTGAGAAAAAGTTGGTGATAACAGGCATCTGTTGGGCTTCAAATACCTGCTCATTTGGATAAGCCGTCGTACCGTCAGACTCGACATCATCCAGGTTAGACTCTAAGGCTATGGTCTCTACTGCATCCGTTTGGCGAATTAATGTCTCTGGGTTCAACAATGTGATCAGACTATCATTGACCTTAGCAATACCTGCAGCAAATGACGTATGGGCATGCTCCCTCAACTCATAGGTGGGGACCGCTTCAATGATAGATGGCGACAAAGACTGAACATCATAAACCTGGTTGACCACCATACCAACCTGCAAACCTTGCCACTCAATAACAATAATACTGTCACTAAGCTGACAAAGGGGACTGCCCTGCCCTAAGCGCTTCGCAAGATGCATAATCGGCAGAATTTTGCCTCGAAAATTCAGAATACCAATAATATCGCCTGGTGCATCAGCAATTGGTGTTAATTCGGGAAGTCTCAAAATCTCTCGAACTTGAGAGGTTTCAATGCCATACTGCAAATCATCAAGTTCAAAGAATAAGTAGGATTGGTTGTCCATCATAGTTATTTAACGATAAAAGTGTTATGACATCACCGTAATGGGAGCATACTTTGTCAAAACCTCCAACAGTTTTGGACGATCAACTGGTTTGGTTAAATAATGGGTTGAGCCAACAATTTGCCCTCTGATTTTATTAAACATTCCATCTTTAGCAGTGAGCATCACAATTGGCAGATCCCGAAATCGACCAATGCTGCGTACGGTTCGACACAGTTCTAGGCCATCGATGTCAGGCATCGTTACATCCAGCAGCATTAGTTCGATTTTTTCCTTATTTAATAAGCTAAGAGCATCCATGGCATTGCTCGCCAGTAGCACATTATATTGCTCGCCAATAGCCCGTTTAATCATGGTTTGTACCACTAAGCTGTCATCAACACTGAGAATCGTAGGCCGATTCTCAGCGACTGCGTTAGCGGTAGGAATGGCGGGACTATGTGTACTCTTTTCTAAAGAATTAACATTAACTTTCTGCGACTCATTCGTTGTCGGAGGTTGATTAATAACTGTTTTCTGAGGCTTTTGAAGCGCAGCCAGATACTTCTCTTGTTCAAACGTAATCCAGTCCATTTGAACAAGTTTGCGATACTTATGGGCAAGTTCCAGGGGATCTAGATTGATGTGGTGGGCAATATCATACAGCGTGCGCTGACCATCTATCCATTGGGGTACATGTTGCTTGGCCCAATCATCGGTGATCGTTTGGCGACTATGGTTAAGCTGATAAGGAATGGCATTGGCTGCTGGAATTACATCCGCTAGGGACGCCCATACCTGTTGTCGCTGCATGAACTCCAGTTCAAGCTGATCCCACGTAAATCCATGACCATCGTCTCCATAGGTAAGATCCACGGCAACAGACCTATTTAATACGATCTTGCCAGCGTAGGGAAAGATTTGTTCTAGGGTTAAGATGACTTGCTTGCGCATATATCTTTCGATATCGTCCCAGGCAAATAACTTAAGTCGAATAAAAAGTTCTAGATATTTACGTATAGAGGTCTGATCATCAATTCTTTTCTGGGCAAGCTGTAAAGCCGTTGCCATGATTTCTAAATCGAACTGTTGCCCCAGCGCTTTGGAAAAGTTCGTTGGATCAGGTAGTGAGAACCCACAATACGTAAGTTCTCCATTATGCAACACTAAAACAGTAGGATGTTTCTTCTGGAGAACATTTGGCAGTAGCTCTACATAGGCAACTCCACTAAAATTACTATGTTGCAATTCTAAGATTGAATCGCCTAGCTGTTTAGGTTTAAAGTGAAGCATCAATCCTCTCCTATGGAAAATTTGGAAGATTCTAAAATCTTTTTATGGCGTAGCCATTGCCATGATCTGCAATCAGAGTCTCTACGTACGTGAATCTACGATAACTATCAATGCGGCCAGTTAAAAATCGCACGGTCCAAGTAAGCAATGGGTTCTCATTAGCTATCAGACATTGGGGTTTCTTTTCCGGTTTTGGACATTTGGCGAGCGTTCAAATTTCGGTTCGAGGAGTTAAGCCGAGGAGACTGGACCCACCCCCAAAGCTTTTAGGAGATGGGGGCGAATCCCAAAAAACAAACGTGTTGTTCACGGTTTATAAAGGGTGAAGCGCAGGACTTAATCAGCGTCAAACTAACGCATTAATTTTCTCTCGCCTAGGATCTAGAAGAGGATAAAAATGATCTTCTGTTGTCAACAAACTGATGAACATATCGACCATTTTGGCAGTGATTTATATGATAAAGCATTCGAACAAGCGATCAATTTAGCTTGATATTAATTATTAGTTAACAACAAGATTAAGATGAAAATGTTTAATCTCATTGTTGATTTGATATGGTTAAAGTGCCCACTAAATTAAAAGATGAACATGGAAAGTAGGTGTGATAATTTAACCTAAAAAAAACTTAACCAAGGGAGTGTACAGGGATCAAGCATGCGAAAATAGCCATAGCCTATGAAAATCTTTTATTACCAACGACGGGATGGCCAACCTAATTTTGGTGATGAGCTGAATAGGTGGTTGTGGCCCCAACTCCTACCAAATTTTTTTGATGATGATGAATCCACCCAATTTATTGGTACAGGGACATTATTGAATCATCGATTGCCAGAGCGCACGGCCCATGCACAGCGTCTGATTATATTTAGTAGCGGTGCAGGCTATGAACAGCCTCTGACCGAAATTCCGCCCCATTGGCACATTGCCTGCGTTCGGGGGCCGTTATCGGCCCGTCGTCTAAAACTACCTCGCCAAAAAGCAATTACAGATGGAGGCATCCTGGTGCGTCGTTGCTTCTCTCCCATCGGCAAAAAAGTGTTTTCCCATGGGTTTATGCCCCATATTCACCATGCTAATTTTGCCGATGGCATCTGGAAATCTCGATGTGAAGAGGTGGGTATTGGTTACATTGATCCTCGTTGGCCCATAGAACAGGTCTTAGAGGCCATTAGCTGTATTGATGTTTTACTAGCGGAAGCAATGCATGGGGCGATTGTGGCCGATGCTCTCAGAACGGCTTGGATTCCTGTGATTACCAGCCCCAGAATTCTAGGTTTTAAATGGCAAGACTGGTGCGCCTCAATCGCTGTGCCCTATCGTCCCCAGAGATTGTTACCCCTTCCAGACTATCCAAACTATGCGAGGGGATTGCGCTCGTCATTACAGGCAGGATGGCTGCGGGCTAAGTGGGGACAGCAGATATTGTCATCTCAGCCGACAAAACTTCTGTCCCCGTCTGCGGCAGATACGTTAGCCAGGGTGATTAAACATGGTCGACCGGTTTTGAGTACGGACAATACCATTGAGCGATTGACTATGAAATTAGAAGAAGCATTAAGTTCTCTAAAGCAACCTATAGCTTGGTAAATTGTTAGGCGGGTTGCTTAACACAGGGAAGAAAGGCTGACATCAGGAAAATCAACATGAATTGATTCTGTTTAGCTAGACTAAAGGCAAAGCAGAATTTTCCCTTTAAAATATGTCTCTCATCGCCTTTTCCCAGTATGTTCCGCGCAAGCGGGGGCTAACGGTTGCTCTGCTTGTAACGTTAGGGCTGTGGGCGGCTCCAGCCGAAGCCGCCACCCTTGTTTTAGAAAATCTAACATTCAGGGAAGTTACAGGTGATTTTAGAATTACAAGGGGAGAAAGAACGTCTGATGCCTTAAGAATTTTTCAAGATGTTACGGGGCCTAATATAGATCTGTTCTTATCCATTGAAGGACTACGTAGGGAGGGGTTGATTGGGTTTCGTCTAGAGTCAGTGGTGACCAACCGCACTAACACGCCTTGGGTGTTTTTTGACCATGAGCTACAGGAACAGTTTCGGGTGCCTAGCCCTGAGGAAGATGGTTTATCCTTTGCCCAAGGTATTCCCAGTGTTAGGCCACGCTCCAATGCCTTTTCGGTGGTTGATGAAGTTACGGATGTGCGAGACTTTGTGAACTTTACGGGGGGCGTTGTCAATCCTAATCAGACGGTTACCTTTCGCTATTTCATTCTGGACAATGCTCCAAATGATCTATTTTTCCTGAGGCAGCGTCCTAACTTTGCGCCTGGTGGTGTCGGTGTTGTCACTCCCCCCCCACGTCCCCCAAGACCAGCACCGCCACGGCCAACGCCGCCACCAGTAACACCCGTTACACCACCAGTAACACCCGTTACACCACCACCAGTAGCACCCGTTACGCCCCCCACACCACCGCCGGTAATTGACCCAATTCCAGACCCTACGCCCCTGACTTCGGTACCGGAGCCAGGGGTATTAATTGGCCTTTTGAGTATGGTGGGCCTGGGCTACTGGTGCCAGCGCTTGCGCTGCCCCTCCTCTAGAGAACTATGATTTGACGATCGTCACCCATAGGGAAAACACCTCAAAAAGGTAAAGTTTTGAAAAAATGATATAGTTGAAATACTTCATAACTATAGAGTAATTAAAGTTAAACCCATTTGAGAACGATTTGACCCATGAGTCCTCCAGTCAACCCATCGCATGCTAAGGCAGCTGTGCCTGCCGCTGATTCTGCCCTAGGGCAATTAGGCGGCCAGACAAAATTTCAAGAAGATAACTGGCAGCGTGATGGCAGTGCTGGTGGCCGTACCCCAGAGGCTGGGCTGACTAATCTCTTTCTCAAGTCCCAAGATTGAGTGCACGGGAAACTCACACCTTGATGTGATTATCAAGCTATGTGGCAAGGGAACATAATAGGTATCTCCAATCATGTAGAGATGAGCAGGAGGGCTCCTAGCTCCTGAACATACTCAACCCATAGTGTCCCTTGCCTTTTCTCTTCCCCTCGTTCTTAGGAATGAGGATTTAACCAGGTTTACTTTTTGTCGTACAAGTTGCGATAAAACGTCTCTTCAGATCCTATTTTGGGATCTTATACAAGCCTTATTCCTTAACAAAGATTGTCTCCGCTGAACCAATATTGACTGTTTGAGGTATTTACAATGGACCATAATTTAGCATCTTGCTTGCGAGAAGGAACTCAAAAGTCTCATACTCTGGCCGAAAATACGGCATTTATGAAATGTTTTCTCAAAGGGATTGTTGAAAGGGAACCCTTTCGTCAATTGATGGCTAACCTATACTTTGTTTATAGTGCCTTAGAAGAAGAAATGCGCCGCCATGCTCAACATTCTGTCATGGGTTCCATGTATTTCCCTTTATTAGATCGGGTGCCTCAGTTGGAAAAAGATCTCGCCTTCTATTATGGGGACAATTGGCGTAACCAAATTACGGCCTCTCCTGAAGGACAGCGTTATGTGGAACGCATTCGGGAGCTATCTGACCAGAATCCTGCGTTGCTAATCGCCCATGCCTATGTCCGTTATATGGGTGATCTCTCTGGGGGGCAAAGCTTAAAGGCAATCACTCGCTCAGCCCTAGGCTTGTCAGATGGTGTGGGGACAGCCTTCTATGAATTTGTAGAGATCCCAACGGTGGAAGCTCGACGAGCCTTTAAGGAAAAATATCGCAATACTCTCAATTCCTTACCGATTGAAAAGAGCCTGGCCCGTCAAATTGTGGATGAAGCCAACCTAGCGTTTCGGCTCAATCACAATGTCATGCATGAGCTGGAGCCATTGGTGAAAGATGCCATCGGCGATCATGTTTTTGATCTGATTACTCGCCAGGATAAGCCGGGTAGTACGGAACATCGCCATCGCTCGTCTGAACAGGCTGCTGAAATGGCAGTCGCAGAATAATCTTTCAGAATTCCTCCGCTCTTATGGATCTCCAATCCCCCTTATGGGGGATTTTTTTAGCCCCTGGATCTCCTTGGACTATGGAATCTTTGCTTCAAACCTACGGAACATTGCCGCCGTGTTCGATACCTATTTGAGAGATCACACCATTCGTCAATTCTCTCAGTCGGTTTGCTTGTCTTTCACCATCACTGCACCCTTTTGATATCAGGAGAACCCTGTATGCGTATCCTTATGATTCAACCCAACTACCATTCAGGTGGGGCAGAAATTGCGGGTAACTGGCCGCCTAGTTGGGTGCCCTACGTTGGGGGAGCCTTAAAGCAAGCGGGCTTTGATGACATCCGCTTTATTGATGCCATGACTAACTACATCGAGGATGAGGCGCTGGCCGTTCTCATTCAGGAGCATCAGCCTGATATTGTTATGGCCACAGCGATCACCCCGATGATTTATAAATCCCAGGACACCCTGCGGATTGCTAAATCTGTTTGCCCTGATGCGATCTCAATTATGGGCGGTATCCATCCCACCTATATGTACCGTGAGGTGTTGCAAGAAGCCCCCTGGGTTGATTACATCATTCGGGGAGAAGGGGAGGAAATTAGCGTCAACTTAGTTCGAGCCATTGCCGAGGGCCGAGACCATCAGGACCGTGAGTCAATTTTGGGACTGGCCTATTTAGATGATGCCGGTCAGGTGGTGGTCACACCGGCCCATCCGCCGATTCGTGATCTGAATACGCTCTCCCCCGATTGGACCTTGCTCGATTGGGACCGGTACATCTACACACCTCTGAATGTGCGGGTGGCCGTGCCTAATTTTGCCAGGGGTTGTCCTTTTCGCTGTCGGTTTTGCTGCCAATGGAAGTTCTGGCGGAAGTACCGGGCCCGGAAGCCTAAGCTATTTGTGGATGAAATTGAGCATCTGGTCAAAGAACACAATATAGGATTTTTCATCCTGGCCGATGAAGAGCCCACCATTAGTAAGGCTCGATTTGTCAGCCTATGTGAAGAATTGGTAGATCGCAACCTGGGTGTTCATTGGGGCATTAATACTCGGGTGACCGATATCTTGCGAGATGAGGCCGAACTACCGCTGTATCGGAAAGCTGGTCTGGTCCATGTGTCGCTGGGAACAGAAGCAGCGGCCCAATTGAACCTCGATGTCTTTCGTAAGGAAACCACCATTGCCGATAATAAACGGGCAGTAAAACTACTGCGTGACAATGGCATTGTGGCGGAGGTGCAGTTCATTATGGGCCTCTCGAATGAAACCCCTGAGACCATTGAAGAAACTTACCGCATGACTCGGGACTGGAAGTCAGACATGACCAATTGGAATATGTTTACGCCCTGGCCGTTTGCGGAACTGTTTCAAGATCTCGAAGATAAGGTCGAAGTGCGAGACTTTTCCCACTACAACTTTGTGACGCCCATTATCAAGCCCGACAATATGACGCGGGAAGCGGTGCTGAAGGGGGTTTTACGCAACTATGCCCGCTTCTATGGCTGGAAGTTTGTGGAATATTGGTTTACCCGTGATCCGTTCAAGCGGCGCTATTTGTTGGGATGTCTGTGGGCGTTTGTGCAAACCACCCTTAATCAGCGTTTCTATAATCTCAAACGGGTGAAGCGTAAGGGAATGCAGGCAGAGATTGAACTGGGCTTTGATCAATCTCGTATTCTCTCTGCTGAAGATATGATTAAGCTTAAGGCGGCCAAGCTGGCAGATGTTGAGTTTGCTGGTGACGTTTCGGCCTGTGGCGCACCCAACACCGTAGCGGAGGTGAATGAACCTGCCAACGATGCCATCGACGATGTGCAAGTGGTGATTGTGGATGGGGATGAAGCGGCTCGCATTGCCTTGCGAAAGGGCTTGCGATCGCAAGCCGGCATCGAAATTGCCAGTGAAGCCACCAACGGTGAAACTGGGCTGATATTGTTAGACTCCATCGTTGTTGACATCGTCATCGTCTCCGATCCGCTGCCAGATATGTCCCTCCCAGAGTTTATGCAACGGGTTCAGCAACAAAATAGCTGCCAACCTTTCCGGCTGCTGATTTTGACAGATGCCCCTGAATCCTTGCCAGATATTGACTCCGTAAAAGTCGCCTATAGCCCACACGGCAGCTCAATGGAGCATCTGGCTCAGACCATTCACGCATTCCAATCTGAGGAGATCGTCCTGAATCCCGAAGTTTCAACAGTCCCATCAGTCAAGTCTTCTAGTTTGGCCTCACGTGCATGATTTCTATCCCATCGGCCCTGATTAATCAGGTGCATCGAGGCCAAAGCAAGACCAGTAGTCTATGGGCCTAAGTAATCTAGGTAATGACCTATAGGAACCAAAATTACTTAGGCTCCACGTCTCTCCAGTATCAATGTTTGGATCTGATACAATCCTTATCCCTTCGCCAATAACACTAAACCGATGACAGTATTTCCTTCTCTTCAAATTGGTTCATACATCGCTCGTTATCCCATTATTCAGGGGGGTATGGGTGTGCGGATTTCATGTGCTTCATTGGCCTCTGCAGTTGCCAACGCAGGGGGGATCGGCACCATTTCAGCCTCAGGGTTAGGAATTAATTCTCCCTATTTCGATGCCGATGAACCCAATCCTAAAAAGCGTCACCAGCAATTTCTAACCGCCAGTCGATTGGCCTTAATCGATGAATTAAACACCGCTCGCCGCCTGAGTCCAACTGGGATTATCGGGGTGAATATTATGGTGGCCGCCCGTGAATACCAGCTGTTGGTGCGTGCCGCTGTTGAGAACGGTGCCAACGTCATTGTTGCCGGAGCTGGTTTGCCGTTGCAATTACCGGCCTATACCCAGGATCATCCAGAAGTGGCGCTGGTCCCCATTGTCTCTAGCGTTCGTGCCGCCAAATTGATTTGTCGTAAATGGCAACGGCAGCAAGGCCGCTTGCCCGATGCGTTTATTGTGGAAGATCCTCAGGTAGCGGGTGGCCATCTGGGGGCTACGGAGGACACCCTGAACGATCCTGAGTGGGCAGCAACAGCTGTCATTCCCGCACTGGTTGCTTACCTAAAAGACGAGTTTGAGACTCCCATGCCTGTGATTGCCGCTGGGGGCATTTGGGACCAACGTGATATCGTTCGGGCTCTGGCTCTGGGGGCCGATGGCGTGCAAATTGGCACTCGTTTTATCACCACCCATGAATGTGACGCTGACCTTCGTTACAAGGAATTTCATCTCAATGCCAGCCCAGACGATGTGAGGCTAGTGCCTAGTCCGGTGGGGTTACCAGGGCGAGCTTTACTCAACCCCTTTGCCGAAAAAATTATGGCCGGCACCCCTAATCCTCGAGGAAAATGCCTCGCTAATTGTCTCAAGAGCTGTAAATTTCGGGATAAGCGCGAGACCTATTGCATTATACGAGCCCTGGATCGAGCCTCTCGGGGTGATATTGAAAACGGGTTAATTTTTGCCGGGACGAATGCGGGTAGAGCGACACGCATGATGTCCGTTGCCGAGATCATGCAAGAATTGATGACACCGGCACCCGTTCAGTTGACTTGACGCCCCCTGCTCGAATACTTTGCCGCTGCCGCACACCTTAAATGCTTAATATTTGATTAAATTACTATATGATGATATATTCTTTCGCATACGATTGATCTATTAAAATCAATCGTATGCGTTTATTTCTCTGGACCAAGTCGGTGCTAATAACATGGTTCAAGCTTACCTTGCATTTTTTTCTTTAGTCGTTGTCTTTGCGATCCTGTTTGTTGTTGGTGATGTCTAGCCCTGGGATGTTGTCGTCGCTTTTTTAAATATTTTTGCAAGCAAAATAAGGAGGAAATAATGCTGTTTCGTCAATTGTTTGATCGAGCAACTTGGACCTATACCTATTTGATTGCAGATGCAGTGACCCGAGAGGCGGCGCTCGTTGATCCAGTTCTAGAGCAAGTAGACCGTGATTATAGACTCCTGACTGAATTAGAATTGGTACTGAAATATTGCTTAGAGACCCATATCCATGCTGACCATATAACAGGTACGGGTAGGCTGCGAGAGTTAACTGAATGCGAAGGGGTTGTTCCCCAGAATGCCAATGCAGCCTGTGCCAACCGCTATCTTCAGCATGGAGAGAGCCTGAGGGTTGGTAATGTTAATATTCAAGCAATTGAAACCCATGGTCACACGGATAGCCATATGTCGTATCGGGTGAATGGCACCCATGTGTTGACGGGGGATGCCTTATTTATTCGCGGCTGTGGGCGTACGGATTTTCAGAGTGGTGATGCCGGTACACTCTACGACCATGTGACCCAGCGGCTGTTTACGTTACCAGACGAGACGCTCGTTTATCCAGGCCATGACTATCAAGGGCAGACGGTCTCTACGATTGATGAAGAGAAACGCTTTAATCCCCGGTTCGTTGGCAAAGATCGGGCCAGCTTCATCCAGTTTATGAATAATCTCCACTTACCTAATCCTAAAAGAATTATGGAAGCGGTTCCCGCCAATGAGCAATGCGGCAAAGTTGTTGTAACAACATGACATTGCTGTTGATATAAAGGAACTTCCTGATTAATGATTTGGTTGATTGGTCATCTCTTAGCGGTCTGCATTGGTCTGAGTTTGGGTCTGATTGGGGGTGGCGGTTCTATCCTGGCAGTGCCTATTCTGGTGTATGTCATGGGTTTGGGGTCAAAGGGTGCGATCGCAATGAGTCTCGTCATTGTGGGCATTGTGAGTCTGATGGGGGCTATTCCCCATTGGCGTCAGGGTAATGTCAACCTGAAGATAGCCATAATTTTTACACCAGCCGCAATGCTCGGCGCATACATAGGGGCTCGTATGGCGGGTCTACCTTTTGTTACGGGGAGCTTTCAGCTAATTTGTTTTGGCGTGGTCATGGTGATTGCGAGTACTTTAATGATTCGCCAAAGCCATTCGAAATCGGCGTTAGCCCATGCCGGAATGTCTATCGATAATGCCATGGACAAGGACCAGGGTCATCATTGGCTCTTGATACCTGTAGAGGGAATCGGCGTGGGTGTACTCACTGGATTTGTTGGTGTGGGGGGTGGTTTCATGATCATCCCCGCCTTAGTATTACTGGGCGGCATTCCCATGAAAGAAGCCATCGGCACCTCCTTGTTAATTATTGCCGCGAATTCAGCGACAGGTTTTTTGGGCTACTTAAACCAGGTGAGTGTGGATTGGGCTTTAGTAAGTTCTTTTACCTTAGCGGCAGGCATTGGCACAGTTGCAGGCTCCTACCTGACTCAATTTATTAATGCCAGGCAATTACAAAAGGGATTTGGCTATTTTGTTCTCGCTGTCGCAATTTTTGTTCTGATCAAGCGATAGGTGGCAACGGATTCTGTGACAAGATTATACAAAATCCTGACTGATAGCGTCCGATATCGAAGGGCACCCACCAGGGGATGCCCCTACAGATCCTTCCATTTTTAATCGGGTTTGATGAATTCGGATTTGGTATTAGATCTTAGATCGCGCTTCAACTTTGCTAAGGAATGCTGATCCCTAAGGCGCTTGCGCTTCAATAATTCCCCCGTTACCCCATCATTCATCCACCCATCGACAGCCCCAACCGGGGGCTTTATTTTGTTGTGCCATCCCCTAAGCCCCCTGATGACGCTGCTGCCTAATCAGGGGAAACCGTGTGATTTGTTCTCTCACAATGATTTTTATCCATTCAGTAACGGATCATTTAACTCGCTTTTCTGCCATAATTAATGAAAATAATTACTATTAAACGGATTATGGTGTTATCCGAATTACAGCGTGGTGAGTTGGCCGTTGTTGATCAAGTAAGTTCTGGACAAAATAATCAGGCCTTTGTGCACCGTCTGGCTGGGCTAGGAATCATTGTGGATAGTTCAGTGAGAGTGCTTCGCAAAGTGGGCTTTGGCGGTCCCCTCCATATTCGCGTCGGTGCGACTACGGAGGTGGCCATTCGCCGTAAAGAGGCCGACCAGATTGTTGTTCGCAATGTTGAAACCTGTTCCCATAGAACCTGACAGTAACCTGACAGTTGCTGCGTGGGCATTTGCTGACTTGATTCCAGTATTCTTTGGTGCAGTTATGATTCATCAGGGCAGAACAACAACCATTCAACCGGAAAAGGGTGTGAGGCGAGTGGCCTTAATCGGCATGCCTAATACGGGTAAGTCAACCTTTTTTAACCGGATTACAGGGGCGTCTGCCTTTGTGGGCAACTGGCCAGGGATGACGGTGGCGTTGCTACAGGCTCAGGTGGAACTGGGTGGTCTCTGTACAGAGTTTGTCGATTTACCGGGTATTTATAATCTCAAGGGGTTTTCAGAGGATGAGGCCGTTGTTCGACAGTTTCTTCGCGACTTTTCGATCGATTTAATTGTTGTTGTCCTGAATGCGGTTGAAATTGAGCGCCAAATACGGTTGCTCTTGCAGGTGCAGGCCCTGGGTTACCCCACGCTGGCTATCCTCAATATGGCCGATGAAGCCAGGCGCTATGGCATTCGCATTGACAATGCTAAACTCGCCCAGCGGTTGGGCATACCGGTTCTCCTGATCAGTGCTAAGTACGGCCAGGGCTACGGCAGAGCCTATGCCGCCATTGCCCAGCAATTGACGGCACCGTTGTTAGCGCATCAAGTTCGGCCTGACAACGATCGCTGGGGTGATGGTGACATGGCGACCGCAGCTGAGATTAAGACGCTCTTAGCCGATAGTGTGATCCGGCCATCTCAGTTGGCCATAACGCTAACGGCGCGATTAGATCAGGTGTTATTGCATCCGATTTTTGGACTGCCGCTGTTTTTTCTCGGCCTCTTCCTGGCCTTTTGGTTGATTTGGACGGTGGGTCTGCCCGCCCAGGGGGTGATGGGGCGGCTAACGGATGGCATCCAGGCTTACCTGATTGAACCGCTGCTGAGCTTTTTTCCGAACATCATTCAGAATTTTGTGATTAACGGGGTTTGGAATGGCATCGCCACGGTGGTGTCTTTTGTTCCCCTGATTATGCTGTTTTTTATGCTGATGGCAGTGTTGGAGGATAGTGGCTATCTGTCTCGTTCAGCTTATTTGATGGACGCCTTTATGGAAAAGCTGGGGCTGGACGGTCGCAGTTTTGTGCTACAAATGCTGGGTTTTGGCTGCAATGTACCGGCTTTAATGGGCACTCGGGTGATGCGATCGCGACCGCTGCGGCTGTTAACCATGCTGGTGATTCCATTTTCGTTATGCTCAGCCCGGTTACAGGTGTTTGTTTTTATTCTGGCCGCCGTCTTTCCTGACAGCAGGGGTGCGATCGCACTCTTCTCGCTTTATCTCCTCAGTTTTGTGGCCGCCTTGATCACGGCTGTACTTTTCCAAAAGGTATTTAAGCATGATGAGCCCTTTGTTTTAGAATTACCCCCTTACCGCTTTCCCACCTGGCGTCAGGTGCTCATGAGAAGCTGGCTTGAAGTCAGGGATTTTTTGACCCGAGCCTCAGGGTTCATTCTGTTGGGCTGCATTGCTGTGTGGATCGTGACCCACTTCCCCCAAGGGGCCACCGGTTTAGACACCATCGGCGGACAAATTGGGCAATTTCTCAGTCCCGTGATGAGTCCCATTGGCATTGAACCTCAGCTAACCCTGGCGTTAATCTTTGGCTTTGTGGCCAAGGAGGTGGTTGTAGGATCATTGGCGGTGATCTACGGATTGAATGATGCCGCCGTTGGCCAGGTGCTTTCTGAGCAACTAACCTTTATTCAGGGATATAGCTTTTGCATTTTTTGTTTGCTCTATACCCCCTGTTTAGCAACCGTGGCCACATTGAAGAATGAGTCAAAGTCCTGGAAATTCACCGTCTTATCCCTAGGGTTTTCGCTCGTACTCGCCTGGGTTGCCAGTTTTATTTTCTATCAAGGTGCCTTACTGTTGGGGTCTCACTAGGGTTCCGTCAAGACTACAATTTCGGGTAAGACAGAAGATTCGGGTAAGACAGAAGAGCCAAGCGTAAACGATCGTGAACTACGATAGTGAGGGTGTCATTTCGATATCTTTTTTGTAACTCAATTGCTTGGTTGCCACGCCCACAATATGATCCCCCACAATTGGAAATGGAATCTGGAAATGCTCATAGTCCATGGGGACAAACCCTGCTTCGTCTAAGGCTTTCCAGATCTCACGATTGGGATGACAGTTATCAAACAGGGTTTTCCAAGCCGGAGTAATTGATTCCTGAAGATGACGCGCCCAGGTATCGGGTTTTGCGGCCACATGTTCAAGGAAAATGAATGTCCCCCCCGGTTTAAGAACGCGTTTAATTTCTTGAATAGCCTGCCCTAAGTGGGTGACTGAACAGAGCACATGGGTACTGACGACCGTATCAATCGTATTGCTCTCGGCAGGCAAGTGCTCGGCAATTCCTTCATGGATTTTAATCTGTTGCAACCCTTGCCGCTTAGCTTCCCCATGCAAATAAGGATGCATAAACCGATTCGGTTCAACACCCAGCCAATGAATGCTTGGCGAGTAATAGCTGAGATTGGCCCCGGTACCGGGGCCAATCTCTAGCACAGTACCCCCTAGATTCCCCAAAAGCGCCTGCTTGAGATCACCCAAATTAGTATGGTGCTCACAGCCTGTTACTTTGATGGCATGCAGATCGCCCGCAGTTGCTTTTGCCATACCCCAGGCTATCAATTGCTTTTGCAGTTGAACAAAAAGGGAAAACTTCATAGTGTCCTAGTATTTGCTAAGCCGATTGTTGCATCGGGGGTTGGGCGTCTGGCACGGGGCCAAAAATTCTGTCGCTAAAGCGCACGTACCAGGCCGCTGCCTGTACCTGGATGATGTAGGCCATGGCGATAATCAGGGCAATTTCAGATCCTTGTTCGTTGCCAAAGGCGGTCATGGCAATGGCCAAGGCAATGGATAGGTTACGCATGACAGTACCGTAGACCAATGCGATCGCATCTCCCCGCTTAAAGAAGAATTTACCGATGAGTGTGCTGAAGAGGAAGTTCCCAACATACAAGATCGCCAGCGGAATCAAAAACGAAAGCAGTACCAGGGGATTGGCAATAATATCTTTGGCTTTGAGGGCCATCGCGACAAAAACGATCCCTAACACACCCAAGGTGGAAAAGGCTGGGAATTTCTGCTTAAGGTTTTTCTGATATTTATCCGCTCCAACAATTTGAATCAGTGTAATCCGGGTGACAAACCCCAAAACCATGGGTAAGAAAACAATGATAACAATTTGCTTAAAAATACTAGCCAACGGAATCTCCACCACTGCCCCCATTAACCACTTGGCATAAAAGGGGGTGGCAACCGAGCCCAAAATTAATCCAATGACCGTCATTTTAATGGCCGCACTAATATTGCCCTTGGCAAAGCCTGTCCAGGAAATGGTCATGCCGCTGGTGGGCAACAGGGAGGCCAACAAAAGCCCCAGGGCCACCAGGGGTTGATCGGCAAAAAACAGCTTTCCCATGCCAAAGGCAAAGAATGGAATCACCGCAAAATTAATCAACTGGGTGAGTAATTGAACCTTATAGTCTCCTCCCGATAACACTTTCTGAACTTGCAGATTAATCATCATGGGGTAGACCATGAGAAAAGTCAGAGGAATGATCAAAGCCTTTAGGGAAGTCGGATTAGCGACAGCCCCAAAGATTAGACCAGCAATCATAAATACAGGAACAGACCAGACTAAATTTTTCTGGATGAACCCTAATACCTTCCACACGACAATCATTCTCCTTTTTTGTCAAATTTTTGCGAGTCTATCCGTGACCTACTCTTTCACGTGATCTCGATGGGTGGGCAAACCGGCTTTCTGCCAGGCCATCATGCCGCCCGTAATATTAAACACCTGGCTAAAGCCCAGTTTGACCAACATCTGAGCAGCCATTGGACTGCGGTGAGCCGTCAGACAAATCACCGCGAGAGGTTCATCCTTGGGAAGTTGCCAAAACCATCGCGGCAGTACCAGGTAGCGCAACAACGGAACCTGAGCCATCAGAATGCGCGGCAGACTCAGGTTAATGGCATCAGGAGCATGAAAAAGATTGTATTCAAGCCGACTTCTGACATCAATGAATTTCGAAACCTTAGGGGATTGAACAAAGTCTTCTGGAGGTACGTCACTAATAGCTGGCTTAGGGGGTGATGCGGATACCATAGAGTGTTTCTTAGGCAGAGTGTTCCAGGTCTGGGCGATTATCTTGCCATCAAGTCAGAACAAGACAATCGCACAGACCAAGTTGGGTTAGCTGTGAGCTGTGAGAGCAGATGTCATCTCCAGGGCCACGGGGGTTGCCTCCCCATTCGCTAACAACAGGGGAAAGTGATGAGCATTGGGAGCATGCATGGCTTGAATCCCCAGGGTTGCCCGGTTAATCAGATCGGCATAGCTGGGAATGATCCGACCCTGGCTATCCAAGATGGACTGATTAAAGTTGAACCCATTGAGATTAAAGGCCATAGCACTAATACCTAAGGCAGCAAACCAGACGCCGATGGTGGGTAAAGCGGCTAACAGAAAATGAACCGAGCGGCTATTGCGCATGGCGGCACCAGGAATGAGTAACCGCCCCAAATACCCAGCATGACTGGCAAGCAGATTATAGGTGGCTTCCTGTTGACCAAAGCGATAACCAACGTTGGCAGACTCTGTTTCAGAGGTTTCTCTAACCAAACTGGCGGTAACCAGGGAGCCATGGAGAGAACTGAGGAGAGCGCCACCAAAAATACCAGTTACTCCCAGCATGTGAAGTGGATGCATCAAAACATTATGCTGGGCCTGCAGCGCTAACATAAAGTGGAAGGTTCCAGAAACCCCCAAGGGCATGCCCTCTGAGAAACTACCCTGACCCATGGGATACACCAACAACACAGCGGTTGCAGCCGCCACAGGCGCAGAAAAGGCCACGGCAATCCAGGGTCTCATGCCTAAGCGATAGCTCAATTCCCATTGGCGACCAAGATAACACCAGATCCCAATTAAAAAGTGGAACACAATCAGCTGGTAAGGGCCGCCATTATAGAGCCACTCAGCCGCTGAACTGGCCTGCCAAAGGGGATAAAAATGAAGTCCAATGGCGGCTGAAGTTGGTACAACTGCGGCAGAAATCAGATTGTTACCACTTAAAATTGATCCCATGACGGGCTCACGAATACCATCTACGTCAACAGGTGGCGCTGAGAGAAGTGCGATCGCAAACACCATGGCTGCAACCACAAGGGTGGGAATCATCAACACACCAAACCAGCCAACATAAAAACGGTTCTGTGTGCTTGTGACCCACTCAGAAAATTGTTCCCACAGGGTATAACGATCAGGGGTGGATGGTCGCTTGTATCCCTTATATCCTATTAATGTACTCATCAGTTAAACCTCCAAGATGTGCAAGAGAGTTTGAAGGAGCTACCTGACTGATTACTTTGAAAGACCTAAAATCGCAAACACGGGCTATGCAACATGCAAGCTAATCTCAAGTCAAGTAACCTCAGCCTTATTGACTCAACTACCTAGTCTTAAATGCATCGATAATGACTAAGAAGCCTTAAGTGAGTGATAGGACGATGTCGAGCAACTTAATCACTATACAACCAAGTAGCTATTTAATCAACAAAACGATTGATTTTTGTATCAGTCTGTCTCCTAATGCCTCCCGTCATGATATTTCCAAAAAAACAAGAGTTCTTGATTATTTTCATTAATCGCTTTATAGTTATATAAAGCTTGAGTCCATTCCCCCATGAAATCGATGCAGGCATACGCTGATAGGGGCTGAAGTCCTTTGAGGGAAGCCGTGGCTCAGTAGGCCAGAATGATACCTAATCTGCTGTGCAATATCATGGGTGAATTTCAAGGCCCAGGCACCTAACCATTTCTGATCTGAAGAAGGAGATCTGAATCCGATATGCCCTATTCTGCAGTCGATCAAACGCTTGATTTTCATAGTGATACCTATCGCGATGCTTTTACTCGTATTAATGGCATCGTTATTGAAGGGGAACAGGCCGCTTACGACAATTTCCTATGCCTGGCAGATCTGTTGCCAGAACAGGCCGAAGAATTAGTCCGACTCGGTAAAATGGAAGGGCGTCATCGTAAAAGTTTTGAAGCCTGTGGCCGAAATTTGGATGTTATTCCTGATTTGGCATTTGCCAACCAGTTTTTTGCTGACCTATGTCAAGCTTTCCAAACGTCGGCAACCGACCGTAAGATAGCCACCTGCCTGTTGATTCAATCGTTGATCATAGAATGTTTTGCAATCGCAGCTTACAACGTCTATATTCCGGTTGCCGATGCGTTTGCTCAAAAAGTGACGAAAGGAGTCGTTGCTGATGAGTATCACCATCTCAACTTCGGAGAAGTTTGGCTTAAAGCACACTTTGAGACAGTAAAAGCAGAACTCGAGACTGCTAATCGTCAGGTACTTCCGTTGATCTGGCAGATGCTCAATCAGGTTGAAGCTGACCTGCAAACCGTAGGCATGGATAAGCAAACACTAATAGAATCCTTTTTGGTGCACTATAGTGAGGCACTCAAGGAAATTGGCTTTAACAACCGTGAGATTTTACGCATGGCCAGCCATGGTCTGGCCAGCTCTAAACAACGCTGATTTTCTCCATGGGAGCGTAGAGGCCGTTTTGATGGTTGGTGTCGCATATTTTATGAGTAGTGCTAAGAGTCAGGCCAGCCATTGTGTCTCAACAACGCTCCCTCTAATGTAGGCTCTCTTCTCGTAGGTCTCTCTACTATTGAGGCTTGTGCACATAGCCACCCGTCGCTGGATCAATGGAAATATACGTCAAACCAGCTTCTTTCCAGGCGCTGATTCCCCCTTCCATATGGGCAATCCTATCAATCTCTGAATCAATACATTTTTCAGCAATCAGTCGAGATCGTCTGCCAGAGCCACAATACAACACAATGGGCTTCTCATCAGCTTGTATGGGTAGTTTCCTTGGGTCAAAGGAGGCCATGGGAAATAGCATGGCCCCAGGAATATGCTCAAACGCGTATTCTTGAGGGGTACGCACATCAATCAGAACAATTTTGTGCCGTTCAAATTGCTCCTGTACCTCATGGGGAGTGAATGCTTCGAACACCAACCCACTCAGCTGCTCAGCTACGGCCATAGTTTTATACTCCGAAGGCTAAAGGCTCTCTATTTTAATTGGGCTTTAGAAGACCCAATACACTATATAATTAATCAGTTATATAGGCAAATCACCAGCCGTTTACTCCTCTTGCCATCATTGCCGCCAGCAGGGGCATCAGAATAAACCCCAGCAACTCAATTTTAATAATCCAGGCCAGTTGGTTAACCCTGGAGAGTTCCAGACTTGGCGGATTGCCCTGTCGTAAGTCTTTGATCCAGGTTAAAAATGAAAAGGTTGGATACAGCGAGAGGGTGCCAATGGCGACAAAAATGGCAACTTTTGCATAGAAAACAGGGTTGCTCAGGTAATAATCGGCTCCCTTACTAAAATAGAGAACCCGCAACACACCTGTTATGAGTACAACTGTAGCTGATATTCCATAAACGCCATCTGCAATGACTATCTTCCAGGTTTCACTGAGACTTAGCTCTTTTTTCAAAGTGACCCCTTCGACAGATAGGGCGGCAAAGATCAGCATGAAGCTGGCGTAGTGCAAATAGGCAACAAGGCTACTTTTCCAGATCAAAATCTATCCCCTTTATTTTTGGTTTATTTTTAGTTTTCTAGTAAGTTAGCTCAGGCTTAAATCTCTGTATTTCCCTGCATCACTGGGCTATGCCTCATTCAACAGCTCCTACCAATGGGAAGGCATTCATCCTTAATGCCCCACCCTGGCGAGAAATACCGTTGGAGGACAATAGGCCAGCGATACATCTGATCAAGCCAGTGCTTGCAGCGGGACAACATCATGAAAGTGAGTAAAGTCGATGTAGCACTCACCCGCTGGGGTTTCATGGATGATATCCATGAGGCGACAGTTCCATAAAATCTCCTCACTATGAAACAGATATTGAGCATGGACAGCTTGAGCAACCGTTTCATCAATACCACTTAAGGAAATCACCACTTGGGCTCGAAGTTGCACCAGCGATTGCGCAGTTTGTCCTTTAAGGGGACTTTCGGTATCAATGGGATGAATAGCTGTCCATGTCAGAGCAAAGGCAGGGGCCTGGCTGCGTAATAGTCGCAATGGATAAAGCCGTCGCATAAATTGTCCCTCCGCACTCACCTCATCCCGCAACAGATATGCCCGTATTTGAGCCTCGACAATCTGATTCCCCCGCTGATTCGCAACCCGAAACATTAAGGTTGGCAGACCATTATAGGGTGTGATCACAGCAAAGTTACTGAAGATAACTCGAGCCGTGGGTTGGGAAAAGCGAGCAAAAGCTAACCCTGTCACCAAAGCAAATCCCACCAATCCTACCAGTGCCTCTACTGCAGCAGCTGTATTCGCAAAGGGAGTTTGGGGATACATTACACCGTAGCCAATGGAGGTCAGGGTTTGTACACTAAAGAAGAATGCATCCCAAAAGTCATGGGTTTGGGCATTGGCAATCCCTCCCCCAACCAAGTAAATGAGAGCAAACCCCGCATTGAGCAACCCGTATATCGCTATAATCAATAGCAGAAACCCTGGCCAGGGAATGAGCAAGAGTAAATGGTAAGGATCACGCCAATATGTGTGCCAAACGTCAGCATCAGGGGATTTCAAAATACCTTTAGCAGAAACCAGGTGACATCTCTTCCTGTTCACATGCCTGATATTGCGTAGTTGCACAATCCTCCTCCCCATCACGCTTTAGAGGATCACGCAGCAGAGGGAATAGAAGCATTTTTCGTAAAACGAATCATCAGATGATCATCTTCTAATTTAGCGCCTGCTGGTTGTAACGCTGCTAACGCCTGTGGAAGAACTAGATTGCGACGATGGTTACCAATGCGAATGTTGAGTTCATCCCCCGTCTTATGCAAATGGATTTGCTCT
Organism: Leptothoe sp. EHU-05/26/07-4; assembly: GCF_043421015.1. Lineage (NCBI taxonomy): Bacteria > Bacillati > Cyanobacteriota > Cyanophyceae > Nodosilineales > Cymatolegaceae > Leptothoe > Leptothoe sp. EHU-05/26/07-4. The sequence continues at coordinate 94,140 of NZ_JAXSQV010000002.1, read as the reverse complement.
TTGGGAATATTTGGCAGATAAACATCTAGACAATACCCCTCAGACTGTTGCACTACTCGGAGTGTGGTCTCCCGGTAGTAAACCTGGGTCGGATCTTCATCGCCATAGAGAGTGTCTTTCAGTCGCTCTAGGGCAGCCAAACCACAAAGTTCTTCATTGTAGAGCGGAACTTCTTTGATGGGTAACGGTTGAAAGTCTTCTTGAATTTCCTGGCGATACTGTTGTTGCATCTCCTTCCAACGGGCGAAGAAGGGATCGCTCACCTGTTCAGGAATAATGCGGTTGGCGATCACCAGATCAGTTGCCACATTATATAAACTCAGGTAAGCATGCGCCCGAAGTGACTCGCTAATCACCATTTTTTCAGGGTTTGTGACTAATCGCACCGTAGTTTGAGTGCTATCCGTGAGCACTCGCTCCAGTGCTTCAATTTGTTCATAGAACTCGTAGGGGGCATCCATCACCTCTCGATCAGGGAGAGAGAACCCCGTCATGCGCTTAAAAATGGGTTCAAACACAGGGCTCAGGGTATTGGCCATGCCCTGGAAAGGCTTGTAAAAGCGACGCATGTACCAGCCAGAAATTTCTGGCAAGCTGAGCAGACGCAGGGCTGTGCCTGTAGGGGCTGAGTCCACAATTAGGACATCAAAATCTCCCGCATCGTAATGGCGTTTCATCCGCACTAGGGCAAAAATTTCGTCCATTCCAGGCAGGACTGATAGCTCTTCTGCCTGCACTCCATCCATCCCCTGGGCCTGGAGCACGTCTGTAATGTAACGTCGAACCGCTCCCCAATTCTGCTCCATTTCTCTGAGGGCATCGAGTTCAGCCCCCCACAGATTGGGCCGAATCAGGGTTGGATCATGGGATAATTCTAGGGCAAAACTATCCGCTAATGAATGGGCTGGGTCGGTACTCAATACCAGTGTGCGATATCCCAGTTCTGCTGCTCGCAGGGCAGTCGCAGCTGCAACTGATGTCTTACCCACCCCCCCTTTTCCAGTCATCAAAATAATACGCATTCGTAAAAACCTCTTAGTTGATCACACCCACCAGGGTTGCTCATTAGTACGGGGGTCAGTCTCGTTCCAGGGGTAGATCCAGATGGCATCATCCTTAACCACCACGTGAACTATCTTGAGGGGAAGGGGCGCAGGCCCACGCACAACGTTACCCTCCGGATCGTAAAGCGATCCATGGCAGGGACATTGAAACTGCTGATCTGCAGGATTCCAGGGGAAGGTACAACCCAGGTGAGTACAGTTATCAACAATACCTCTAGCCCCCAGGGAACCATCGTCTTGGACGATCAAATACGTCGGTTCGCTGGCCAGCCCTGCAATCAAGGCGCGAGTTCCAGGCGGATTAGCAAGGATTTGGCTGGCTGGAATCGGGGTGCCCAGTTTATCTTTTGCGAGAATCCCACCTCCCTCAGATACTTCCCGAGGTGGGATGAAAAACTTAGCGACAGGGTAGAGGGCTGAACCAGCGGTTGCGGCAACCGTTGCCCCTGTCAAAAAATTGAGTAGTTGTCGCCGAGACAGTGATGGGACTTCGAAAGAAAGTGCATCATCCATATCGATCAACCTCCTTATAAAATGGAACAACATATCTATGACCGTCTCAAGAAGAGGGCAACCTCAAGCAGAGGGTAACAACCTGGCTGAAGTGAGACAGGGTTGTTAATTGCGATCATTCAATCGAGTCATGTGGCAAGCAAGTGCAAATTTTCTTTACCTTTCTTACTAATCAGTAGTATAACCAATTAGTAATGAAATTGTAAATTATTTTATCTATTTTGTTGTGACTTCCCTGGTGTGATTGAAAGGCTCAACGCCCCATGGCTCAGGAAGGCGGTGGAACTTTGAAACCGAATTATTCAGTTGACAGAATCAGGATTACTGCATAATATCTATATAACTATCTAGTAGATAAGTGATAAAGCCTGACCGGGATTTCCCACTTTATCGTCGGGTGATTGGTTTAGATCAGGGAGGAGAGGGTTGAGGTATGGCAAACGTTGTTGTTATTGGGGGTGGTCTGGCTGGGTTGCCCATAGCCTATGAGCTACGTCACTTGCTGCCCAGTGAGCATACGGTGACACTCATATCCAGTGAGTCCAAATTCACCTTTATTCCAGGGTTGATCCAGGTGGCTTTGGGGCTGAAGCCATTGGAGCATGTTCAGTTAGATTTAGCGCGTCTGGCGCAGCGTCATCATTTAAATTGGGTATCTGGCAAAGTGACGGCCCTCGACCCTCACGCTCGTTCTATTACAGTCGAGGGAGAGAAAACGATTGAGTATGATTATGTTGCGATCGCAACTGGGGCATCCCTGGCCTTTGATCAAATTCCAGGTTTGGGTCCCCATGGTGGCTATACCCAGTCTGTTTGCACCCCCGACCATAGCCTCACGGCTCACCAAGCCTGGCTCGACTTGCTTAAAAATCCAGGGCCAATAGTTGTGGGCGCAGCTCCGGGGGCAGGGTGTTTTGGCCCCGCCTACGAATTTGCTCTGATGGCCGATCATGAATTACGTCGTCGAGGATTGCGCGATCAGGTGCCCATCACCTATGTCACACCAGAGCCCTATGCTGGGCATTTAGGTGTCTCTAAGGTAAAAAATGCGAGAGAGCTGACCGCCAATTTAATGCAGAAACAAGGCATTACGGTCATTGAGAATGCGGCCATTACGGCTGTGGATAAACACACCATTACCCTGGACGACGGGCAACAGTTGCCATTTAACTACTCGATGGTCTTACCGGCCTTTCGCGGGGCCAAATTTATCCAGGCAGCGCCTGGGTTAGGAGATGCCAAGGGATTTATTCCGACGTTACCCACCCAGCGTCATCCCGACTTTCCCAACATTTATGCCGCAGGTGTCAGCATTAAACTGGCACAGCCTGATAAAACTCGTGTTCCCATCGGGTTACCTAAAAGTGGTCAAATGTCGGAAGCCATGGCGACAGCGGTTGCCCACAATATCGCGGTTGAGTTGGGGGCGATTAAAAGTCCTCTCCAAGTTCCAACGTTGGATGCTTTGTGTTTTGCAGAATTTGGCGATACTGGTATTGCCTATATTGCCGCCCCCGTTCTGCCTGACCCAGAAACTGGCAAACGGAAACACTCCTATGCTGTTCGTGGCCCATGGGTTGTATGGGTAAAAGCAGCCTTTGAGGAATATTTCATGGTCAAAATGCGTACTGGAGTTGGTATGCCCTGGTTTGAAAAACTGGGATTACGCGTTATCTTCGGTCTACAGATGCTGAAGCCCACCACCACCAACTACGAACAAACAACAGTTAGCCCTTAAGCATTCCATCGATTGAGATTTGGCCTTTTTTTGATACTCCCCCCAAATTATGGAGACTCAGCCGCACCAAGTGGAACCCCTTTCAGCTCTGCTGGAAAACCACTTTGAACAAATAGCAGAGCGATTCAAACTGCTAAGCGATCCCAGTCGGTTACGAATTATCTCTGCTATTTGCAGCCAGGAACGCAATGTCACTGAGATTTGCCAGCGAGCTGGTTTAAACCAGGCCAATGTCTCTAAACACCTACAGTTGCTTAAATGCTCGGGTGTTGTCACCTGTCGACGCGTCGGCAGTTGTCGCTATTATCGGATTATCGATAAAGATCTACTATCACTCTGTGCCAGATCCCTAACGGAGATCGAACAGTTTAGCTTATCCCCCAATCTAAGGGACGATATCCATGTTCAGAATTCTATCCAAAATCATACTGGGTTTTTCGCTAATCGTTCTCGTTGTTCTTGTCTGCCCAGCAATCGCTCAAGCTCAGCCGGAACCCGCTCAGCTAGCCAAAGCTGTTCAGGAGATTGAAAATTTAGACGCTATGCGCAGCGGACTAGCCGATTACCTGAAAGATGCGCCAGAACCACCGACGGCGGAGACCATGAAGAAAGTGTGTAAACCCGTTGGCATGAAAGCCATGCAACTCAGTCAAGAGAACGGTTGGCAGGTAAAGCAAATGGCCAAAAAGTATCGTAATCCAGCCCATAAACCCGATAATCTTGCCGCTACTAATGCCCTGTCTACATTTGAGCAATCCCCAGAGTTAATGGGATTCTGGGAAAAAGAAACCTTGAGCGACCAAAGTGGCACTCGCTATTATCGTCGCATCAATGTGGAAGCAAGTTGTTTAGCCTGCCATGGGCTCAAAGACAATCGTCCTCAGTTTGTCAAGAATAACTATCCCCAAGATTTGGCATACGACTTCAAAGTGGGTGACTTACGAGGAGTTTATGCGGTGTTTATTCCCGATTCAGTGCAGCAGTCGGTTCAAGCTGCCCTGGGCGAATAAGCTAGTAATAGTATAAACAGGCATCATTGGGAGATTTTTATGATGTGGTCACGTGTACGCCAGCTGATGCTTTGGCTGCTCACTTTCAGCATACTATTAGTCCTGAGCCTGACAGGGATTGAAAATCTCACGGTGCTGCCAGCATCTGCCGCGATTCGCCAATTGGAAGAGGCTCCTGGTCAATTTGTTTATCAGTCACGTCAGACCCTGCACGATCAGCATAACAATAGTTGGCAAGCGATCGCATTTAAACGCATTCGCCCAGATGGCAGCACCTTTTTCTATCTCCGGCTGGTTGGTTTTCCCGGCACTGCGGCCATTGATCGTTCACAGCCCCTGGTGTTAACCGACTCTTTAGGCAACACCCTAACTGCAAACGACGCCTCTCGAAAAATTTTCACGGATGCGGATGCACCGGAACCCAATGTTGGTCAATATGATTTGGCACCGATTGTATCTGAGTTAAGGGCGGTAATCCCCTTGAAGCTAAGTCTCCCAACCACTCAAGGTGAGCCAGTCGAACTTCTGGTATCCCCAGCTCTTGTCAAGGAGTGGCAGGTCCTGGTTACTCAATCCTAAACAACCATAGACCCTAAAATTTGCACAACCAAGATATTCAATTTGAGAGAAAAAAGTATGAAACGTAGATGTCAACAAGGCCACCGGCAACAAGGTCGTCGGCAACAAGGCCACCGGCAACAAGGCCACCGGCAACAAGGTTATCGTCAACAACATCGGCGCAGACTAGGTGCCACTGGACTTTGTAGAATGGCGTTCCTAGCATCAGCATCTCCTATATCCGCTAGTTCTAGTCTTGATGAGAGAACTCAACAAGCAATGATTGATGCCATGAATGATGAGTATCAAGCGAGGGCACTTTACACTGCCGTCATTGAAAAGTACGGAGCCATTCAGCCATTTAGTAATATTATTCAATCAGAGGAGCGCCATGCTCAGCGTTGGCACACCTTATTTACACAGTGTGGTCTCCCCATTCCTGAAGATACGTTTGCTGGTAATGTAAAGGCCCCTGAAACTCTGCAAGCAGCTTGTGAAATGGCCGTTGAAACAGAAATTGCTAATGTACAAATGTATGATAGCTTTCTTGAATTTGTTGAGGAGCCTGAGCTGAGGGCAACGTTTACCCAGTTTCGTAACGTTTCAAAAAATAATCATCAGCCAGCATTTGAACGCTGCCTCAGCTGGTTCTCCAGCATCTGAGTGAAGTTCTAGCCTGGGTCAGGACAACATCTCGCCGTACTAGTTATTGTCCTGACCCAGGGTTCATTGCCTAGTACTCTGTGGCGTAAGGTTGCCCATTATCAAATAGTGATGGGGTAGGTAATAGGGTGATTATTTAAGCGCAAGTGGTCTAGCACACCATTGGCACGTTACTAATCGCTATGACGCTCTAGATGCATGCATCTAGAGCGTCATAGCGATTAGTGTAGAAATAAATGACAAAAGTTTTTCCATTTATTTTGTTAAATATTTCGCTACATAGTTATATAATTATATAGCGCTACATTAAGTGCAAATTTCTTTGCCAGTTTGTTTTCGCTACAAACAATATGGACTCATGAATAATACACTTCAGAAATATCAACAGATTAGTCCATGGGAACGCTTTTGCGCATGGATCACCAGCACTGAAAATCGATTATATGTTGGCTGGTTCGGGACCCTTTTGATTCCCACAGCCCTGGTCGCTACGGTTGTTTTTGTCCTGGCCATGGTGGCAGCACCCCCCGTGGATATGGATGGGATTCGAGAGCCCATTAGCGGCTCCTTGCTCTACGGTAACAATATGATTACCGCCACCGTGGTGCCCTCCTCCAATGCCATTGGCCTCCACTTTTATCCCATCTGGGAAGCCGCCAGTCTAGATGAGTGGCTTTACAACGGTGGCCCATACCAGATGATTATCTTTCACTTTCTCATTGCTGCCTATGCCTATATGGGCCGTCAGTGGGAACTGAGCTATCGCTTAGGCATGAGACCCTGGATTGCCGTGGCCTATTCGGCTCCGGTGGCAGCGGCTACTTCTGTGTTACTGATTTACCCCATCGGCCAAGGCAGTTTCTCGGATGGCTTGATGCTCGGCATCTCGGGCACCTTCAACTTTATGATTGTGTTTACAGCCGAGCACAACATTCTCATGCATCCCTTCCATATGCTGGGGGTCATCGGTGTCTTCGGGGGGGCCTTGTTCTCAGCCATGCATGGCTCCTTGGTCACCTCGTCGTTAGTGCGGGAAACCACCGAACTTGAATCCCAAAATGCTGGCTATCGCTTTGGTCAAGAGGAAGAAACCTATAACCTGGTTGCCGCCCATGGCTACTTTGGACGCTTGATCTTTCAATATGCTTCGTTTAATAACAGTCGCTCGTTGCACTTTCTACTGGCCGCCTGGCCGGTGGTCGGGATTTGGTTCGCCTCCCTGGGCATCTGCTCCATGGCCTTTAATCTCAATGGGTTCAACTTTAACCAGTCCATTCTAGACAGTGAAGGGCGCGTGGTGAATACCTGGGCCGATGTGCTGAATCGCGCCAATTTAGGCATTGAAGTCATCCATGAGCGTAATGCCCACAACTTTCCCCTGGATTTGGCGTCTGGTGAGGCCGCTCCCGTTGCACTGACAGCACCCGCTATCGCCGCATAAGATCAAAATTGGTTCCTTAATTCAAAACTTAAGTCATTCACCGTGGGGAGTTTAATGCTCCCCTCTTTTGTCAACAATTCGTGTAAAGCATCTATATGACAGAAAATTCAGTCCCGAAAAACACAGCAACCAAGCCGCCCTTGAATTGGACAACTGTTACCTTTTTTACACTTGTTCATCTTCTTGCTTTGCTAGCTCCCTGGTATTTTTCATGGCAGGCTTTGGGCCTTACCCTATTGCTCCACTGGCTCTTTGGCAGCATTGGCATTTGCTTGGGATATCATCGGCTCCTCAGTCATCGCAGTTTCCAAGTGCCAAAATGGTTGGAATATTTGATTGCCTTGGTCGGGACATTAGCGTTGCAGGGAGGGCCAATCTTCTGGGTTGCTGGACATCGTCTACACCATGCCCATACGGAAGATGAACAGGAGGATCCCTATTCTGCTAAGCGAGGATTCTGGTGGAGCCACATGCTCTGGATGTTATATCCCGAAGCAAAGTTTTTTGACTCAGACCTATACAGCCGCTATGCTCCAGAGTTAGCAAGAGATCCTGTTTATCGATGGCTAAATCGCAATTTCATACTCTTGCAAATTCCTCTAGGATTATTGCTCTATGGCCTAGGTGGATGGTCCTTTGTGATTTACGGTATCTTTTTGCGAGCGGTGCTGCTATGGCATAGCACCTGGTTTATTAACTCAGTTACCCACATGTGGGGGTATCGCACCTTTACTACTGCGGATAATTCTCGGAATCTCTGGTGGGCTGCTATCTTCACCTATGGAGAAGGCTGGCACAACAACCACCATGCCTACCCTAATGTCGCTCGAGCTGGATGGCAGTGGTGGGAAATTGATGTCACCTGGTGGGCGATTTGGGTATTGAAAACGCTCGGACTTGCTACAAAAGTTGTCAAAATACCTGCCCATGTGAGTCCAACACTCAAATAGATTCTTTAGTGAATAGCCCCAGACATCGTTTAGCGCCACACCGCTGCTGACCAGGGAGACAGAGCCTTGCACCCTACAAAAGAGGGCTGTCTCCCTGGTCAGTTTTGCCATGGGACTCTTCCAGTAAATACCATGCTTTAAGATTTGAATCTAAGGTTTTTATATGGTAGGGATGGCCGTGCAATGCTGACATTTGGGCGAGAGCTTTGTGGAGATTTGGCGACGGCTGAAACTCGAGAATGGCTGGTAACAAATGGTATGGGTGGTTATGCCGCTGGTACAGTGGCAGGCATTCTTACCCGGCGTTACCATGGCTTATTGGTCGCGGCTCTGCAACCACCCCTGGGGCGCACGCTGTTGGTAACCAAATTAGAAGAAGCAGTCTATACCAATAAGTCCTATGAGTTGAGCACCAATCGTTGGATAGATGGTAGTGTTTCTCCCCAGGGCTATCGGTTTATCGAAAGCTTTCGGCTTGATGGGAGCATACCAGTTTGGACGTTTGCCCTAGACGATGCCTTATTAGAAAAACGTATTTGGATGCAGCCTGGGGCCAATACAACCTATGTCCGATATTACTTGCATCGGGGCAACGCGGTGGAATTGTCGCTAAAAGCGTTGGTTAACTATCGAGATTATCACGGCAACACCCAAGCACGAAGCTGGCAGATGGAGACCGGATGTGTTCCCCATGGCCTTTGTGTTCAAGCTTTTTCTGATGCGGTTCCCTATTATCTTTTTAGCGATCGCGGCCAGTTTCAATTACACCATGATTGGTATCAGAAATTTGAGCTTTCCCTAGAGCGGTATCGAGGTTTGACCAATCGAGATGATCACCTGTGTGTTGCCAGTTTAGCTGTGGAACTGGCTCCAGGTGAATCATTATTGGTTGCGGCTAGTACCGTGGCTGCACCGTCCTTAGACGGGGAGTCGGCCCTGGCCATGCGGCAAACCTATGAACGCCAGTTGTTGGCCCAGGCATTCAACATATCAGAACAACAGCATCCATTATCCACGTCAGGGGAGTTTCAACAGCTTGTTTTAGCTGCCGACCAGTTTATTGTTGATCGCCCCTTGGTGAATGAACCTGAGGGTAAAACTGTGATTGCCGGTTATCCATGGTTTGGTGATTGGGGACGGGATACGATGATTAGTTTGCCGGGGCTAACCTTGGCAACGGGGCGGCCCCAAATCGCACGTACGATTATTCGGACCTTTTCTCGCTATCTGGATCAGGGGATGTTACCTAATCTGTTTCCTGATGCTGGAGAAACCCCTGAATACAATACGGTGGACGCGATTCTCTGGTATTTTGAGGCAATTCGAGCGTACTATGCAGCCACTGGAGATGATGCGCTGCTGAGGGAGATTTGGTCAGAGTTGGCGGCGGTGATTGACTGGCATCAATGCGGTACTCGCTACAACATTCATCTGGATAGCGATGGCTTAATCTATGCTGGCGAGCCCGGTGTGCAGCTAACTTGGATGGATGCCAAGGTGGAGGATTGGGTGGTCACTCCCCGCATTGGCAAGCCGATTGAAATTAGTGCGCTTTGGTACAATGCATTGCGCTGTATGGAACTGTTTGCGCGGGTTTTAGGGAAGCCAGCACAGGATTATAAAACCCTGGCACAGCATACGTTAATCGGGTTCCAACGGTTTTGGTACGGGGCTTACTGCTATGACGTTCTAGATGGTCCCGAGGGCCATGATGCGGCGATGCGTCCGAATCAGATTTTTGCCATTTCCCTACCCTTTGCTGGCGGTGAGGCTGGGGGTGCTTTATTAGAGCCGGAGCAACAACGATCTGTGGTTGATGTGTGTGGTCGAGAACTGCTAACGTCCCACGGGTTGCGATCGCTAACGCCCACCCATCCTCAATATGTTGGTACCTACGGTGGTGATTCGCTGGAGCGTGATGGTGCTTATCACCAGGGCACTACCTGGGGGTGGCTGTTGGGTCCCTATGTGCAGGCACATTTTCGGGTATATCAGGATGCGGCTCGGGCCAGGGAGTTACTTACCCCCCTAGTGCAGCATCTCCATGGGGGCTGTATTGGTAGTCTCAGTGAGATTTTTGACGGGGATGCACCGATGACACCACGGGGGTGTATGGCCCAGGCGTGGACGGTGGCAGAAGTGCTGAGGGTTTGGCAATGGTTGGGTTAAACCTGGTGTTTTCCATGTTTGAGCATCAGCCAGATGAGCACCGGGGCTCCTAGCAGGGCCATGACGGCATTAAGGGGTAAGACCGTTTGATTGCCAGGCACCTGGGCAATACTGTTGGCCACCAGGGCCAACAGGGCTCCTAGTAAGGCAACGGCGGGAACCAGCACACGATGGTCTTGGGTGCGGCAAAGACTGCGCCCCAGGTGAGGAACGGCAACACCTAGAAATGCAATGGGGCCGCAAAAGGCGGTGACGCTGCCCGCTAGCAAAGAGGCGCTAAAGATCAGATAACAGCGGACCATTGTCATGGATAATCCCAGGCTGATGGCTTGTTCTTCTCCCAGGAGTAAGAGATTTAAGGGTTTACAGGTAAGTTGGGCAATGGCGAGTCCAAAGATGACGACGGAGAGCAAAATCGGTAGTTGTTGCCAGGTGACGCCGCTAAAGCTGCCAAAGGTCCAGTTTAGATAGGTGAGGGTTTGTTCAAGGTGGCTAAAGTGCAACAGGATAGTCACTAGGGCAGTGGTGATGTAGCCCAGCATCAGCCCAAACACTAACAGGGCCAGGGAGCTACGTATTTGGTGGGCCATGAGCAGGATCAGGAACATTGCGATCGCAGCGCCCACACTGGCGGCTCCGACCACGCTTAGCTGTCCCCACCAGCCAATACTGCCGCCGGTTAAGACAATCAGGGCCGCACCCAGACTAGCACCGGCATTGATACCAAGGACTGACGGTCCGGCCAGGGGGTTACGAAATAGGGCTTGGAGTTGGAGTCCGCTGATGGCCAGGGCTGAGCCTGCTGCCATGGCGGTTAGGGAGCGGGGGAGACGGAAATTAAGGATAATTTCTTGCCAGGCGGGCTTAGCGGCGGTGCCACCCAAGAGAACGGTCAGCACTTCATGGGGGGGAATGGCGACGGAGCCTAGGGCGAGGCTAGCAAGAAATATGATAATAAGCGCCAGGGTGAGGAGGGTAAGGCCACCGAGGTGGCTGATGGAAAGTGATTTAAGTCGGTGATTAGTTAGTTTGTTGAATATTTTTTTTGGCTGGGAGATGGTTGGGTGTTTTGTATGGGTGGAGTTGAGGGTGTAGATTTTGTTGGCCATAGTTTTTGGGTGGGTGAGGTAAGTTTTTAGTGAGATAGTCTTTATGATTAGGAACTTCCCACCCCCCCTTTTTGAGGTGCACTGCGGAGTTCTTCTCCCTACCCCTCTAATGCGAGGGGCGTGGGGACGTTGATGTCCCCACATCAGGAGGGTTTCAGGGAGGAAAGCCCTGAGCAACCCCCATCCCTACTCACCGCTCCCCATCCACAATATTCACCCTCCTCACCTCTGTCTCATACCTCCCATCCCCATACAACCAAACCAACCGGAACCCTGGCTGAGTATCATCCATAGCCGCAACCGCTGGTGTCACCTGCAAACAAGTCGACGGACACCCATAAACCCCAATGCCCCTGGCTGTTTTGTGTTGAAATTCATGGTGAATATGTCCAAAAACAACTAACTTCACCTGCGAAAATTGCTCAATCAGCGCGAAAAACTCATCGGCATTTTTCACGCCTATTTGATCTACCCAATCGATGCCCACAGAGACGGGATGATGATGCAGTGCAATTAAAGTGGGCTTAGGCGGATGATGGGTTAAATAAAAACGCAGTTTTTGTAACTGCTGTTCAGAAAGATGACCTTCGCCAAAGGTGGCATCTAGAAAAACTGAATCAAGCAAAATCAGTTGCCATGGCCCCAGGTCAATGGAGCTCAGCCCCTGACTAGCGGGCAGAACCTGGAGTACTTGTTGCAGCATGTCTAAACGATCGTGATTACCAGGTAGCCAGTAGGTGGGAATTTGCAGAGGTGAGAGTGCATCCACCAAATTCCCATAGGCCTCAGCCTCTCCCTGTTCAGCCAAGTCACCCGTCAATAGCAATCCATCAGGCTTACACTGGGTAACTTCCCGTAACACTGCGTTAAAGGTCTGCCAAGTATTACAGCCCCGCAGCTGGTCCGTGGTTTTGGCTAACAAATGGCTATCAGTCACTTGGGCTAAGAGAATAGAATGGCTCATGGTTCTAGCTTTTGGTAATAAACCAGTTCATGGTCAGGTAATAGCTGTGGATGAAAGATCTTAACTAAATCTGCCAGGAGCAAGTGGGGTTTAACGGCCCCACTCTCCCAGTAGTCATTGCCGCCAGTGTCATTGATGCGGGCATTGTTGTTAAAGACGTTGCCCTGCTTAAAGGCATCAAAACTGCCATAGCGAGGGTCGGTTGCGATCGCATCGCCATAACTGAACCAATCTTGACTGACATTTACCCAGACATCAGCTGTCGCCGCCTGGTCAACGACAGACTCAAAATCAAGCGGTATAGTAACCGTAGACTCATTCTCTTCCCACAGATAAGCAGAACCTGCATCTCTGAGTAACTGGGCGGCGTAGCTCTTGCCACCTGGCATGTACCAGGTACCCTCATAACTGAAACCAGAAAAGACCGTTGGCCGGTCTAACAGACCAGCCGTCAGCTCCACTAGAGATTCATACTCAGTCGAAATATCTGTAAAGACCTGCTGAGCTTTAGCCTCCTGGTTAAAGAACAGAGCTGTAAACAGCAGCCACTCAGCGCGTCCGAGGGGAGAGTTTTCCACATATTCTCCTGCCAGGACCACTGGCAAGCCTGCCTGTATCAGACGACTGTAGCCATCAACATCCGGGTCGCCTATACCATAGGTCATGATCAGCTCTGGTTCACTCACGAGTAGTCGCTCTAGATCGAGAGTTTTACCAGAGCTAAAGGCTATGAGTTCCCCTTGTTCAATTTTTTGACGAACGCTAGGAGTATACACAAAGCTGAAGTCATCCATACCTACAAGCCCATCTAACTGGTTCAGCAGTTCTAGGTGAGGCAGGTAGGTGGTAGAAAGTGTAACCACTGTATTGACCGGGACTTGTATGACTTGAGCCTCTTCAAACCCTTCTGGAACCGGAGTTCCGCACTGCACTAGCAGATACTCAAAAGTCTCATTAGCCGCTTGCCAGGGCTGAGTAACGGTAACGACCTTGTAGTGGTTGTAATAGTCAACGGAAAAGCCAGTTGCGTATTTAGGCTGAACTTTGTTGGGAAAGTAGTCTGTGGCAGGGTTGTAGTCTGCGACACAGGCAGCATGATTATCAGCTGTGGCAGGTTCTGATGGAAGTTGTCGGCAGCCAGCCGTCGCCAACAGCCCCAATAGCAAGACGGTTGTTACAGACTTTAGAATAGATGATGTTGACGTGGTCGAGCCCCCCCTATAGTCTCCCTTTACAAGGAGGACAGAGGCCAGCTTTTCAAATCGATCCATTGTTACCCCTCTCCCTACTTGATCAGAAAGTTCCTTTCAAACCCACCTGAACGCTCCGACCTATGCCAGGAAACCCAGGAAACTCTTCAAACTGCTCATCAAAAATATTGTCTAAGCTGGCATTCAATGCCCAGCTGTCGCTTAGAGGCAACCGTAGCTTAAAGTCCAAGGTTGTTCGCCCATCAAGGGTTTCTGAATTACCCCGATCAACAAAAGTATCACTGATGGAGCGTAAGAATAGAGCCGCGTATACCCCATCGCCGGGTTCATAAGCCACACCTAAATTAAAGCTGTCGGCATTGGTAAACGGCAAAGAATTACCTCGATCATCGGGGTTATCACTTTCCCTAATTTCTGGACGATTCCACGTGTAATTTGCAAAGGCAAACACACCGTCAAGCACTTGGTAATTTAGCTCCGTCTCAATCCCGATGGCCTCCACTCGATCAATGTTTTCGAACCTCATGGTATCACTGTCAAAGTTAATGGCATCCTTAATTTCATTGCGATAGAAGGTAACCCTAAATAAGCCCCGGTCGCCGATTTGTTGATCAATACCTACGTCAAAGCTAATGCCAGTTTCAGGTTCAAGGTTTGGGTTGTTGGTGTTGAATGTGGTCAGAAAAAGATCCGATAAGGTAGGCACACGAAAATTGCGAGCAAAGTTAGCCCGAAAATTCGTGGTATCGGTTAAAGCCACCCGTGTACCTAAGTTAAATGAAGTAAAAGAGTCTTCATCAGCCAGATCGTTAAAATCTTGCCGAATACCGGCATTAACACTGATGCGAGAGGTGATATCAGCCTGGTATCGAGCAAAAATACCGGTTTGATTAATGCTTTCGTCATAGGCCTCAGTGGTTAAATCTGTCAACAAATTAGTTGTTTCGTTGTCTGCTTGAACATTACGGTAGTCGACACCGTAGGTAATGTTCTGATTATCAGCAAACTGCCAGGTATGCTGCAATTGCCCACCTAGGGAAATTTGATCGATCCTATCTTCTGAAGGCGTATCAAAACTGCTATCGGCAATGGGATCCTTGAAGGTAAGGTCAAGGAAATCACCAAATAATCGTGCTGTTAGCAATGAGTTATCCCCTTGCCCCAGCTTGGATTCATAGGTTAAATCCAGTAGTAAATTTTCTGTATACTGACTATCGTCTTCAGTCAGTGTATTGAACGCACCAAAGCCGCTAGGAGTCGGCACACCACCAGGAACATTTAAATCTTTGGTGAGATACAATGCCCCCAGACTTACCCGATTGCGTTCATTAAGGTCAGCTGCCAACTGAAAATTAAGATTGTTATAAAGCACCTCCGCATTGCTGCGATCACCCTCAAAGTCTGTTGTGCTTAGGCTAAAAGGAAAATCATTTTCTGAATCGGTACGGTTATAACCGAGTCTCCAATCAACATTGCCAGTGTTTCCCCGCACCTGTAGTGCCTGACTGTTATAGCCAAAGCTGCCAAGATCTAAGCTAGTGGTCACCTCTATGCCTTCTTCTTCCAGCGGTCTGCGGGTAATGATATTGATGACACCACCAATGGCATTGGATCCATACAGGACTGAGCCCCCCCCTGGCAGCACCTCAATTTGTTCGACCGCATCGGTTGTAAAGGTCGAGAGATCAAATCCACCGGCTGCACCGATCTCGTTTATTGGACGACCATCTAGCAAAATCAGGGTTTGAGCTGTTCCACCTCCCCGAATAAACTGACCACTCTGAGAGCCCAACTGGCCACCTGCTGTACCTTCGCTCAATATTCCGGGTAGATAGAGTAGGGCTTCATCAACAGTGCGGGCTCCCTGCGTTTCAATTTGCTCGCGATTAATCACATAAACAGGCTGTGTTGACTCACGAACAGTGCCTTCACGACGAAAAGGAGAGTAAACAGGCTGATCAAGGATACTTTCAACAACATTAATCCGAATAACGTCATCTACCTCAGGAGTCTGAGCTAATTCAGATTTTTCTAGCTTGGTTGTTTCTCCAGCCCAGGCGGGTGATGCCAATAGAAAAGATAGAAGCGTTAGAGAAGCAGGGAACTTGGACATAGTAGACATTGGTCTTTTGGTTTTAAGTGTGTATTGTGTGGAGAAACGAACAACCAAAGGATCACCTTTATCCCCCAAACCCTTCTCCTGAAGAAGGAAGGCAGTAAGAGAGGAGATTTTTTGAGAAAAACAAATTCTTTCAAGCCAAAAATTCTCTCCTTGAGGAGAAGGAGAGGGATTTAAGGTGTGGAGGCCAAAGCAACTTGCAGACAAAAGTTAAGGCTAGAGCCATGCTTCAGATGACTATTTAGCTATGCCACTGAAGCTAAAGACCGTATGCATAGACTCTAGTCAATTCTGTTTCAAGGGCTATAGACATATCGACAACAAACTCGCCGTTGGAGCCTGGACCGGGCAAAAAAGATTTGATTCACATCCGTACCTCGCAGATATCTTAGGTCACAGCATCGGCGGGCGTTCTGACTGAGAGGCATAAACAAAGTTTAGAACCTCTTTCACAGCTGCGGGACAGTGGTAGATTTTCACTACGCTTTCCCCATTAACTCCAGTGGCTGCTCCCCACTAGAACCGATCCAGAGTAAAATCATATCACACTGATCTAAAGTGAGATGTTCAGATTAAATACCTAGATACTGTTGGCCTCCTCAAAAGACTTTTGTCTGAGCCACCTTGTGAGCGACCTTGATAACCAATGCCTATCCAGGTAGCTCACCATTCTATGAATCTGCAACGGCGATCATTAATCTGTTTACTATGCCTCAGCCCAGCTTGACTATTAAAGCGACGTATTCGACCTTGAGTGCATCTGAGCTGTTGAGTAAAGTAGCACCGCAATATAAAATGTCGAATCCTGTCTCCTGCGAGTTTTGGCATAGGGGGCTCAATGACACCTATAAATTATCTTCCGAAAAAGATGATTTTATATTGCGGGTGTATCGACACAATTGGAGGACACGCTCAGACATAGAGTTTGAACTAGCGGCACTGATGCACTTACATAAGCAGGGGGCAGCTGTTGCTATTCCTATTGAGAGAAAGCAAGGAGGGTTTATTACCCCAATTATTGCTCCAGAAGGAGAACGACACGTTATTATCACTCAGTTTGCCCAAGGAAATATCTTAAAGTTTAACGATCCAAAAGATGCAACTCTCCTTGGTCAGGCAGTGGCAGAAATACACAGTTGTTCTTCAGGATTTGAGTCTAATGCTAGCCGCTATACATTAGACCTCAAACATCTTATAGATGAGCCTTTGGTCAAGATCCAACCTTATTTAGCAGAAAGGCCCTCAGACTGGGAGTTCTTAAGTGAGTTAGCCAACAGTCTTTTTACAATTGTTAATGCTACAGAGGTAGGTAAGTTGGACTATGGGTTTTGCCATGGTGACGTTCATGGAGAGAATGCCCATGAGCATGGTGGCAAGGTCACACACTTTGATTTTGACTGCTGTGGCCTGGGTTGGCGCATTTATGATCTGGCCACATTTAGGTGGGTGATTAGGCTGCTTGGCAAAGAAGATGCCCTATGGTCAAGTTTTCTAGAGGGATATAGGTCAAAGAGAGAGATTTCTGATTTGGATTTAAGTCTTATCGAACCGTTTATTGCCATACGAGATATTTGGTTCTTTGGGCTTAATACCGGTCATTCCCTGGCACAGGATTGGCTCAATGATGACTATATTAATTTTCATCTAAATTTTCTCAAACAGATATCTGAAAAGATCAGCTCAGGTAACTAATTAGACCTAAGGGTGGACAGGCTAATCGCTCGCAAGCGACTGGACAAACTGTTTACCACAATCCTTACAGAGATAACACTGCTTTCCTCGACGACGACCATTTTTTGATAGTCGTTTTGACTGACAGTGCGGGCATATCATTACTTTCATTACATTGATGGCACGATCATTCCCAACATGCGGTTCTAAATATGACACTAGTAAGTCCTCAATCTGCTGTGTCAAGCGCTGACGATGCTCTTGGTCAGAGGTGTGTAGAGCCTTCAGAATCAAGGCATTAGAACTGTGCACACACACTTCGGCCAGAAGGTCACATTGGGCTTGCCCTAAGGATGAATTACGCTGTTGTAGAATGTTGGCCAGGAAGTCAATGGCTTCTTGGGTCATGCTGTCGTCAATCGACTGGAACATATCGCGAGCGGTGTAAAACTGGACAAACACCACTCTAGATACAGGCTGCTCAAACAGCTCTACTGCTGAAGATATAAGGGCATGAATCATTGGCCGCAGGGGTAGCTGCACAATTTCTGGCGTATTAATATGGGCCCAAAACTGCTTGACGCGTTCCACATGGCGCAGCTCCATCGCGTTAAAAATAGCCGCTTTATCTGCAAAAAACTGATACACAGACCCAATGGCTGTCCCAGCTTTCGCTGCAATTTGATGGGTGGTGGCAGCGTTATAACCAACCTCATCAAAAACTGCCGCCGCCGCATCTAAAATTTTTTCCACCCGCTCTTTGCCCCGCTCTTGCTTGGGCTGTCGACGAAGATTTTTTGACAAATGCGACTGGTCTGTCATATTTTTAAAACACGACGGATTCCTCACAATTTTATAACTAACGGAGACCCCCATGAAGTCTATGCTTTTTGGTGCGCCCTGGTTATTGGCGCACAGGTCTATGCTGGCAGTGGATCAACCGCGCAAAATGTCGCTGTATGGCAGTGACTACGTGATGTGGAAGGATGCCATTGGAGACATTCATGCACTGCCCAATGCTTGCCCTCACATGGGAGCCATGCTATCAGAAGGATGGTGTGAAACCAACAGCGGCACCAGTACGGTAACCTGTCCATTTCATGCCCTTGCCTTTGATGGCAAGGGCTGTACGGTATTGCCTGGGTCAGGTAAGAAAACGCTGCCTCAATTAAAGCCGTTAAAACTCTTTATTCAGGGCGATTTTATCTGGTCCTATGGGGATCATCAGCCAAAAATTGGGATTCCCACAGTGTTGGATGATGTGGCCAAAACATATAACTTTGTGGGTCATACCGCTGATATCAGGGTTGAAACTGATTTACTGACGATGCTGCTCAACATGCATGACTATAACCATCAAAACGGTACTCACCGAGATTTATTTCGGATTACTGAGGTAGAATTTCATCAGTTTGTTGATCAGGGGCATCACTCCCATGCGTTTTATGAAATGCCCACTGAACCTTATTCTCTATTAGAGAAAGTGAGAAAGCCAGATCTCTTTCTATTGCCTAATAGGCTGAAAGCTCACCTGGAGAACCATTTTCCATCTTTGGTTATTTTTCATGGAGAAACTCCATTGGGTAAAATTGCTCAATGTCATCTCTTTATACCTGAAGCGGAAAACCGAACTCGCACATATATCTTGTTGTTTGGTCAGGCAAAACATCCGCTATTTAATCTGCTAGGTGACAGCTTTCTTAACTTTAGCAAAGTGGTTGTCGAACAAGATGCAGATATTCTGGGCAAAATTTACTCTGATACACCTAGAAAAATCAAGCTCAACAATGAAGTGGGTATGGACTGGGTACGTCGTAACTTTGAAAGTTTTCCAACTGTTGTCGAACCTAATCTTTCAAAGTAATGGAAGGTAACAAGCTATATTGAAATTTTGCTTAGAGATTGTTATCTTCTGACCATTTTTTTAACTCTTCTAGAAAGCCTAGGGCAGTACAACCAAACGTTGTGATTTCGTAAGCCACGGCAATGGGTCTTGTGTTGATTACCTGGCGTTTCACGAGTCCTGCGTCTTCCATCTCTTTAAGACGCTGGTTCACCATTTTCTTGCTAGCACCGCCAATCTGACGAGCGAGATCATTAAATCGCACGGGGCCATCTTTGAGATGCCAGAGAATTGAGCCTTTCCACTTTCCCCCTAAAACTCTCATTCCTCGTTCAATGGAGCAAGGCTCCAGGCAAGGCTCAACTGCCCGTTTACGACCATGACTATCGGTTTCAATTTCTATGGCCAAGCCCATGACTGGTTACTAAAAGTATACTGGTTGACTATCGTATCTTAGATTTGTACGGTATGCGTGTCTGGTTTTTATTCCTTAAAGGAACTCCCATGCACGATATTCATCTGTATACGGCTTCAACGATGAACGGTTGGAAGCCACTGATTTTTTTAGAAGAAGCAGAGGTTGGCTATGAACTAACGCCGATTGACTTTAGTCAAAAAGAACAGAAGTCTGATTGGTATATACGGCTGAATCCGAACGGACGTATTCCTACGATTGTGGACCGAAGTAATGATGATTTTGTTGTCTTTGAATCGGGGGCCATTCTCTGGTACTTAGCAGAGAAATATGGGAAGTTTTTGCCTGAGGATAGAAATTTGCGATCGCAAACCCTCCAATGGCTTATGTTTCAAATGAGCGGAATTGGTCCCATGATGGGGCAGGCCATGTATTTCCAGAGAATCGCCGAACCTCAAGGACATCGAGATGAGTTTGCCATCAACCGCTATGGGGCAGAGTCACGCAGACTGCTTGAAGTGTTAAACAACCAGCTTGACAATAAAGATTATCTTGTTGGTGATGACTTTAGCATCGCTGATATCGCTATTTACCCGTGGGCAAGATCTTATTATTGGGCCAAGGTTTCGGTAGATGGGTTAAACAATCTAAAAGCCTGGTTTGAACGCATCGATGCTCGACCCGCCACTCAGCGTGCCCTTGAGATTCCCAAGCCGTTTCCTGCCTTCTTTGGCAAGGGAGATGTGGCAACATCGGAAGCTGCTAATGCTGATCGTTTCAAAAGTGATGTTAATCAATGAAGTATGGCAAATTTAACCTTCGATGAAATTAGTCAGAAGAATTGATTGCATGAACGGCTGGACCAATTAAGTCAATCCGATCGGTCCAAATACCCCCCGCATAGGTTGCTGGTAAATCTTGAAGTCGCTCCGGATCATCAAAACCTTGGGAGAAGCCTTCGCCGTTATAGTCGCCAACTAGGAAAACCTTGGTGCCCACATTGTGCATGCGTTGCAGAAATCGGTTGGGCCAGCCCCATAACCAGGGGGCAACGTTGGCAGGGACCAGAAGCATGTTGCGATCGCACCTATCCGGTACCCACCCAGTCCAACCCAAAGCTACATAGCGAATCAAACATTGTTTTAGTCGACGTGGCCACAGCGTCCGAATCGTGGGAAATTGTTCACGAATAATGCTAGTCGGCTGGTCTGCACCATACACCATAAATTGTGCCTGACGTTCAGGAGGTAGCATCGCTAATCGCTCAGCTAAAAGCTCACCCTCCTTTGGATCCTGGCTTTTCACGTTAATAACAAAATTACGATCAGGAAAAGCATTGAACACCTCTTCCAGTGACGGCATCATACCAACACCTCGTCCACGAAATGGATAGGTTTTTCCGCCATCGACGGTATACCCATAACCAATGTCAAGGGCCTGTAGACTATCTAGAGTTTGCTCACGGGTAACACCAGCACCATTAGTACGACAGTCAATGGTCCAATCGTGAAATACAGCAAAGTGCCCATCAGTCGTTGGGTGAACATCCAACTCAACGATGTCAGCGCCATAGTCAAACGCCGCTTTCATCGACGGCAGCGTATTTTCAAGATAGTCATGGGGCACGGGTAACATCCGCGCAGCAGTGCACGTATCATTGGTTAACCCCTGGCGATCATAGCCCTGACTCAACCCACGATGGGCCACCAATATCGGAGAAAGACCAATGGGTTTCACCCAAAAAGAAGCATTACTAAAATAGAGAAAACCGATGGCTGCCATGAGCATGATAGCCATTAGCTTCCAAAAATTACGCCGTTTCCTGACCATAAATGAACAACACCCAATTGTCATTACATGCTTGTTTCCAGTAATGCCTGAACAACAGGATGAAAGTCCTGCCATTGATTAAAGACATCCTCTGCCCACTGGTTTACCAGCTCACAATGCTGGGTGGCATTCTCCGCTCGCAGAATGTCATTAATTGTTAAATGACCTAAACAATCGGGCGGCTCTAACCAGACAAACTGATCTTTGTGTTGAACCACCTTTACCTTTATGTTAGAAAGCTCGCCAGCCGAAACATCTAACTTAAAATAGGCATATAGACTCGATAAATGAACATTTAACGAGCTGATGGTCTGACGACTTGGTTGACCTGGATGTTGAATCGAATAGGTGTCTACCGTCAGATCATGAACGGCCCAATAGGCAAAATCAGAATACTCGCGGGCAAGCACTTCGCCATACATTGCCCAGCACCCCGGTGTGGATAACAGATAGCTGTGGGTAGCCCCATCAATATCGTCTGTTTCAGCCCCACAGGAGAAACACTTGATCAATGCCATAGCCACGATTCCCATACTTGATCGGGACACCCATCAGTATAGCCATAGCTTTAAAGATGTTGTAATTGCTCAACTCGGTTGCAAGAGAAATAAGGGATATGCTCAAAAATAAAGTCCCCCATAAAAGATTGTCGTAAAAGGTCTAAGGTTCTAGTTTTTAGGTCTGCCTTCCAGTCACTTGGATGAGGCTAAATGGCCTAGTCCCTAACACCGAACACCTATCACCTGACACTACCGGGGATTTTATTTATTCACAGATCCCTTAACACTTATCTACTTAACCAAGAAGACCCAACCTACTTAAACCTCTCCCATATCTACCGTATAGTGTCCCACCAGCGTGATTCTCTCATAGGACATCGGATACACATGCAAAAGATTGGGATTCTCCTGGTCTCGGTGTAGTACAACACCATTGAGACCAATATCGATGCGATAATCAACGACCCGATCATCACCATCAAGCACCATAGCCATAAATGGATGTTCCGTTGGATTGATCCGCTTTAAATCTTCATAGTCTTGCGTAAAGGGTGTCCCAAAGCCTAAAGGTCTATAAATGCCATCACTATAGTCTTCAGGAGCTAGCTGAGGAATTGCGTCCATATCCAATCCAGTTAAGATCAGCTTGCGCGTACCTTCACTGCCATTGAATACAATCTCCACCTCCTTGAGAGGTTCAGTGGCTAAGGGGGAGTCAATTTCCCGCCCGATTACTTTATCGAGAGTTTCAATTTGGCTATAGTCAGACCCCCACAGCCGGTTTTCATCATAGGTACCAGGGGGCACAAAGCTATGAAACTGTAGATCCGAACTGCGGAGATCTGCCCAAGTAGTCCCAACGATTTCGCCAACAATCAGGTTTGACTTTTTATCTTGTTCTCCAAGGGCCATAATTTCTGCATCAGCTAAATCGGTAGCCGTGATCTCCGACTCTTTGACCACATCTCGAAAAGCACCTAAATCAAGCTGCATGCCTTTAAGGAAACCAAATTTTGGCCAAGCCTCCAGATTGCGTGCCTGTGACCAATAGCTAACAGGGTTAAGATCCGAAACGATATCGGCATAAGCACCCCGAGGGAAATCGAAATATCCCTGATAAATAGTTTCCTGACCCGACGGTGTTTCAGCGTAGATTGCCAGTTCCCAGTAACTTGCGCCCAAACAATTATTGGTGAGGCCAATTGACAATTGATCAGCGCTGTAACCACCTAATCCACCCGGAATATCAATGTGTTCAGAGCCAGCAGCAAATATCACCCGCTGGCGATTAAACTCACGTTCGGTCAAAAACCATCGTCTCAATGCAGGGTTATTCTTAGCAAACTCTGGCACTTGGGGAATAAGCCGGCTGAGATCGATATTACGTAGATTAAGGGTTGTTTCTCCATCAGGACCAACAATGTCAAATGTGACATCTGTTTGATAATTATCGCCAACCTGAAAACCAATAGTTGAGCCGACAAAGGTGGAATCTTCGGCTGGCGTTTGGAGCGCCATCTGCTCAATATTCTTATTGCTATAACGACTAATAAACAACAAGAATCCTGAACCTGAAATAATTGCGGGGACTAAAAACCATAAAAGAAAATTTTTCTTACGGGGCAAAATCTCTTTGGAATGAGACGATTTATCAGACAGAATTTGCTCTTGATCTTGGGGCAAAAGAGTCATGGTAGAGCTGAGATTTGTACGTGTACATAAGCGATATTACTTAATATTTATAGAATTTTCTTGATCTAAGACCACATGAAATTTATTACAAAGGGACCCCCTGTTGAAATTACTTAGATAATTCCGCCTTAAGCTTGTCAAAAAAAGACGATTTTTTTCAGTAATATTCCGTATTTTAAAGTTTTTTTAGTAAAAAAACATACTTTAGACTACGCAAAAAACATGGAATCATTAACAATATTATTTTTTTGTAATTTTGAAGCTTATTTATCCTGTTGTTAGCAAAACCCCTGGAAATACGTTGTTATTTTTCTTTTTTCGATAAAAACAAATGCTTTTTTGTACGTATACATACCTGTCTATATGTCTGTATATCTATACAATTTGCGGTATAGTTACGGTGTAATACTGATAATGAAGTTTGTGATTTTTATTGTGTTTAAATAATGAAAAAGAATCCACATTTATAATACTAAATACCTATTATTATAAATGTAATTGATACTAATTCCCTGCAAAAATAGCCTTTAAGAAAGTATTTAGAGCATTTTTAGAAGGATTCGCTGACTATAAGTTCGCTAACGTCTAAAAGCTTGGGTAAATCCAGTATTTGTATAATCTGATCCCCATAAGGCACTTGTCCTTGAGCATAGTCACTGCCCATAATTTGAGCATTATCAGTGACTTCTTGAATATCGCTTAAAGTTGCAGAAAATAGTGCATCACGAATCTCTTCTACAACAATAGCTATAAGACTGTCCTGATACTCTACAACAATAGCTTTAGGCAATCTTTGTAACGCCTTTAGGGGCAACCCTAAGGACTGAGTAATATCGATCACAACTAAAACTTTGCCTCGTAAATTGATAGCCCCAATAATGTGTTTTGGACAGCAAGGAACAGGAGTTGCCTGGCTGATAGTGATAAATTCTCGCACCAGATTGGAGTCAATACCAAAAAGATTATCACCTAAAGAGACGACGATTAAGGCTCTAGACTCCGTAATTGCGCTTTTCTCATCAAGTGACTGCCTCAGGTTTTTAGCCCGCTGATGAAAGATTGCTCGATCCTCAGGAGTGACCGCAGGTGCAAATGTTGTTATAGAAGTATCATCTAATAACTGTGTTTCAGAAAGTGCTTTCTCAGGTTGAGCGCGATAAAAATCATCGGCTAAAGAGCGAGTAACAGAGATGACCTGCTGGATTTCCCCAGTTTTGAACCAGGTTTGGGGAGAGTTTAAGATCAAAATATCGCTTTCATCTGTGACCATGCCTGAGAAAAATCTTTTTAGGTTAAGATTGGATTCCTCTTGTTGTTTATCCATATCAGCTTTGATATCTGATGCAGATAATTCTTTAATTCCTTGGACTGAGTTCACAATGATGCCTATGTTTAAATCTGCCTGTTGGAGAACAATAATGCTGTCGCTCAGATGATAATGTCGCGGTTGGGACTCACTATTAACTTGGAGGTCAACAATAGGTAAGGTGTCCCCGCGTCGATCAAGGACTCCAATGACACCCAGGGGTGCATTCGGAATGAGTACAAGCTCCGGTAAAGCAAATACTTCCTCAACGTAAGCTGTGTCCACTGCGGCTTGACACTGATTGATTTCAAAAAGGCAATAGGATGTTTCCATAATTGTTCTCTAATCGATTTCCTTTGAAGCTTGTTCGTACTGCTGAATAATTTCAGCAGCTGTGAGATTCCCAAATTTGGCGATTCTAGTGTCTCCAGGAAGTTGTCGAAGAAGATTGAGGGCTGTTTTTTGCATTTGCAGGCTAACATCTTCCAGGGAATCATCTAGAACCTGAAGTCTATCCTCAGTTATGACCGTTGCCTGTGGGAGCTGTTGCTGGGGCAGAGCTAATGATTCGCTGGCTATGGGTTTGATAACCGTATCTGCTGGCCGCTGGTAAGTAATAGATTCTTCAAACATTTTGACCCAAAACTTATCAGGATTTTGACTGTGAAGCTCAGTGTGTCCCACCAGGAGATAACCCAAGGGAGCAAGCGCATTATGGAATTTATCTAACGCCGTTTTGACAGCTGCGTCACTAAAGTAAATAAAGACATTGCGACACAATATTAAATCCATATCTCTGAAATAACAGAATGGATTTAAAGATGAGTTATCGAGTAGGTTGCCAATTTGAAAGCTGACCATAGTTTTGATGTCATCGCTAATATGATACTGATTGTTTGCTTGTCTAAAAAAACGTTTCTGAATCTCTGGATCAATTCCCCGAAAAGACCAGGGACGATAGAGTCCTTTGCTGGCTTTCTCCAGTGCTACCGAGTTAATGTCTACTCCTAAAATTGTCAGATCCCAGTCCTTGATATTTGGGATTAAATCGTAAAGCAGCATGGCGATGGAATAGGGCTCCTCACCCGTTGAACAACCGGCACTGCAAATACGAATTGTTTTTGTCTGAGCCTTACGTTTAAGTAAATCTGGAAAAATATGATTTCTTAATAAATTAAACTGCCCTTTATCTCGAAAAAAGAAACTCTCGGTATTCGTGATTGCTGTGGTTAAACTGCCCCACTCCTGCTGACTTTTGTATGTCTCGGTGGCCAGTAATCGATAATAGGCTGTTATGGAATCTGAACCTATGATCTTAGCCCTGCGGGTAATCGTTTCTTTGAAGACTGCCTGATCGTTTTCTCTAATAATGATGCCAGTGCGCTTGACAATCAGCTGGATAAAAGCTTGAGTCAGCTCTGGACTTAAGGGCTCTATGGATGACACAGTGGGTTTTTACTCTGAATTTTAAGATAAGGACTAATTATTGGAGTTCGAGCGAAAACTGTTGAACAACTCTTAAAACGGTCGGCCCAATAGCCTGGATGGGTAAAACCTGTTGGGCTGCCCCCAGGTCAATGGCTTCTTTAGGCATCCCAAACACAATGGACGTTGCTTCATCTTGGGCAATAGTTAGCCCCCCTGCATCGGTGATAGCTTTCATTCCATCTGCACCATCACATCCCATTCCTGTTAATAAAATTCCAATGGCTCTACGTCCATAAAATTGGGCAATTGATTTAAATAAGGTAGTCACAGAAGGACAATGTCCATTGACCAGAGGTGATTTTGAGTGAATAAATCGGCCTTGATGATCAATCTCTAGGTGTTGACGCTCGGGTGGAAAATAAATGTTGCCAGGTTTAGGGCGTTCTCCGGCTGGGGCGATCTGGATTGAGAGGTGACAGGATTCATCCAGCCAGTCTATCAGTCCCTGTAAAAATCCAAGGCTGATATGCTGCACACAGACTATCGGTAGGGGGAAATCTGCAGGTAGCGATGTTAATATCTGCTGTAATGCCAGGGGACCACCGGTGGAAGAGCCCACTGCTAAAATTTTGGGTCTGCTACTTAGTTTTATGGATGAGGCGATTTGATTATGACGGAGCAATGCCTGATGAGGCTTAGATTTTTGTTGTTTTTTCTTAAAAACTTTGACACCAGATAGTATCTTTATTTTATCAATCAGAGCTTGCTTAAGTCGTATATTGTCGCTGTCTAATCCAGCTTTTGGTTTAGGTAAAATGTCCACTGCTCCAGCCTCTAGCAGTTGAAAAATACGATGAGTATCTTCTTCTTCTTGCACTGAAGCACTGACCACAAGTATAGGTAGTGGGTAGCGCAGCATGACCTGGGATGTGAATTCAAGACCATTCATATGGGGCATGAAAAAATCGGTGCAAATCACATCGGGACGTGTGTCAGGAATAAGGTGTAATCCTTCCAGTCCAGTTCGTGCTGTCCCCACAATTTCAATATCAGGTGAGGAACTGAGAATTTTTTTGAGAATTGCCAGGGCAACGGGAGAGTCTTCAACAACTAGAACACGAATAGACATCAGGCGCTAAGAATAAATAGGTACTAAATAAGTTTTGCTAAGGTTTCTAAAAGGGCCTCCTGATTAAATCGACCTTTAAGAATATAGGCACTTGCCCCTGCATCTGCACCGCGCTGGCGATCAGCAGCCGAGTCTAACGTGGTTACTAGAATAATGGGTAAATTTTCAAATTTTTGGTGCTGACGAATTTTGGTGGCCAGGGAAAACCCATCAAGGTAGGGCATTTCTACATCAGAGACAACGGCATCAAATGTGCCACTCTGGAGAGTGTTGTAACCTTCGAGACCATTGTTAGCTGTAACGACGACATAGCCAGCACCCTCAAACAATCGTTTTTCCTGAATTCGAACAGGCGGTGAATCCTCCACTAAGAGAATGACAGGTTTTCTCTGGGTGTTTGATTTAGTTATAGTGAGTGTTTCAGATCGCGACTGTTGCTGTACCGACTTAAGTAGGTCTGGCGCATTGAGAATCATACAGATTTCTCCTGAACCCAAGACGGTCGTCCCAGAAACATTGCGCACCCGCTTGAGTAGCTTACCCAAAGGTTGGCTCACCACCTCCTGTTGACTAATCAATCGATCGATAAAGAAACCGACGTGATCATTACCAGCATTGAGGATCATACAAGGTCGGGTATCATCAGAACTTAAGCCTGGTTGAGCAACCCAATCGTAGATGGGAGAGTTAGATAGCTCTAAAACATCGGTTAAATTGGCCACTGGAATAGCCTGGTCACCTAACATAATTGTGTATTCTCCATCGCTGGCCAGAATTTGCTGAGGAGAGATCAGTAGGGTTGTTTTTAGAAACTCAATGGGTGCAGCAAACATCATGCCCTGGGTTTCCACTAGCACCACATTGGCTGTACTTAGAGCTGTGCTAAGTTGTAGGCGAAACGTGGTGCCTTGCCCGAGGGTAGATTCGATCTGAATATTTCCTTTGAGTTTTTCGACCTGGTTGCGGACAATATCTAACCCGACACCTCTACCAGAGATTTCAGTAATAAAGCTACGGGTTGAAAAACCAGGTGCCAGAATTAGCCGTTGAATTTGGCTTGTAGACATGGTGTCCAGTTCATCTGAGCTATAGAGTTTCCGTCGAACAGCGGTTTGTTTGATTTTTTCTAAATCTAGGCCTCTACCATCGTCTGTGATTTCAATGATTAGACTCATAGCCGTTTGATAAGCTTTGAGCCGTAGGGTAGCCACAACGGGTTTACCTAGGGTTTCGCGTTCGGCTGAGGGTTCAATCCCGTGGTCGATGGCATTGCGCACAAGATGCATAAGGGAGTCTTTGATGCCTTCTAATAGCCGCTTGTCACCGGTGGATTCTGCCCCTTCAATGGTGAGATTGATGGTTTTAGACTGTTGTTTGGCTAGATCACGAACGACACGCTGTAGGGGTTGAAAGAGGGTGGATAAGGGCAGCAGCTGTAGTTTACGAACCTGATTTCTTAACTCTTCGGAGACCAGCTCAAGCTTAGTGCTGTTGCTTTGCAGGGTAGATCTCAAGTTTAAGATCAGGGTTTCTAAGCGATCTTCATAGGACTGGCCTGGGACAGCCTGCGGTTTATTTTTGTTGGCTTGCCATTCTTCCCAAAGCGTCATTAGCTGATCAGTTTGGGTCGAGGTTTGGGCGATTTGAATACGGGTGACGGCTAACTCTTCTGCTTGGGTCGTTAAGCTATCAAGATCGCGCAGTTGAACCCGAATGGTTTCAGTTTGGGGGGTGTCTTTATTGCCAGCTGGGTTGGCTGGGGTGAGTTCCAGCGTTGGCAGCGCGTTGGTGTCGACGTCGGTTAGGGTTGCAACATCGGTAGGAATGTCAACGCCTGTGGGAATAGCGGCTGGCGGTAGAATTCTGGTAAGGGTTTCCAGGAGCTGTTCGGTGTCGACGTTGGTGGGTATACCCGTGACGGCTTCATGGGCCAAATCAGCGATCGCATCTAGACCTGCATACAAGTGATCGCTGACCACCGCATCCAGCAACAGAGCCTGATTTTGAATACCACCCAAAATGTCCTCCACCCGATGGGTAAGGGCTTCTATCGATTCAAGGCCTGCACTTCTGGCATCCCCTTTCAGACTATGGGCCTCCCGTAACAATACCGATAAAGACTCCTGATCGTCAGGAGTCTGCTCTAAATTTAGAAGATTGGACTCTAGTACTTGCAGTCGTTCTGCCGTAGTCGTTTGATAAATCTGTCGCAGTTCAGGGTCAGCGATCAAATTGGCGCTGACGATCGCATCAGGTGCAGGGAGTGGTGTGGCTGGCACCTCGAACCCTTCTGTCACCTCATCTAACCGTTCAAACACTTGAGATAACACTACCTGGCTGGGTTCACCGGTCGTGGCTTCGTGGATCAGCTGACTGATGGCATCTAACGCATCTTCCAAACAACTGCCAATGTGAGCGGTAAAGGAGATGGTTTGACGCTGAATATTGTTGACAATCTCTTCAATAACTTCGACAAGATCGGCAATCTCGTCCAGTTCAGTCGCCCTAGAGTCACCTTTGAGACTATGGGTTTCCCGTCGCATTAGCTCCAGGGTGGTGGCATCATCCGGACTGTGCCCTAGCTGTTGAAGGCTAGCTTTTAAGGCTTGCAGACGATCATGACTGGTTATCCGATAGATCTCTCGCAGCTCATCATCGTCGATGTAAAGAGTTTTGACCGTGGGGTCTAAGCCAGGGGCTGGTGTAATAGTGGTTGAGGCTACAACCGCCTTGAGAAAATCCAGGGTCTGATTATAATCTATATCAATGGAGTCACCCGTAACCGCCTCGTGCACCAGTTGACCAATGGCATAAATACCCTGATAAAAGCAATCGCTGATATCCGGGGTAAACTCAGCCTGTTGTTGCAGGGCTTTGATTAACTCCTCTAGTTCCTGAGCCAGGATCGCAACAGCATCTAGACCAATGACTTTGGAGTCGCCCTTAAGACTGTGAAATTCTCGCCGCGAATCTTCGAGAATAATTGAATTATGGGGATCTTCTGTTAACTGTAGCAGACTAACTTCCAGGGTGTTGAGTCGCTGTGTGCTGGTTTCTTGATAGAGGCTGCGCAGTTCTGCATCTTGGATCATCATGCGTTTGAGTCATCGGGTTAGAGATTACGGTGAATTCGCCTGGTTCGGCAAACTCCCTGGCTCAGCCAGGGAGCCATGATGCAGTCAGGGCCTAGATGATCTTTTCCAGGTCTAGAGCGGCCTCATTTAGCTGATCTGTACCTACTTTGGTTTGGTTCAAACCACCAGCCGTTTCCTGAGCACCCCGGTTAATCAGTTCCATCGCGTGGACAACCTGTTTGATGGCATCTACCTGCTGTTTGAGGTTCAGTGACACTTGCTGGTTATTGATCACCACCTGATTGACCGAGTCCTGGATTTGATTGAAGGCTGATTCTGTGCGCTTGGCGATTTCCACACCTGTTTTCACAGTTTTGGTACCTTCCTCTGTCACCATGACGGTTTCATTAATTGCTTTTTGAATGTCAGACACCAGGTTGTTGATTTTGTCAGCTGATTGCTGGCTTTGGTCTGCCAGCTTACGAATTTCGTTGGCAACGACAGCAAATCCCTTACCATGTTCTCCTGCTCGGACGGCTTCAACCGATGAGTTAAGCGCAAGCATATTGGTTTGGTTGGCAAAGTCAATCACCAGTTGGGAGATATTACTAATTTGATCCGCCTGGCTACTAAGATTAACAATTTGCTCTGCGATCTCATCTACCTTCTGCTCCAGACTAAACATCCCCTCCAAGCTGGCATTCAATGAATTCGCCCCTTCTTCCGAGGCCGAAAAAGCCAGTTTTGCGGCTTCAACGGCGGCACTTGCCTGTTCAGCCGCGTGACGAGAAGACGCTTCTAGCTCGTCCATCGTGGTGGTCGTTTCATTCACCGAAACAGCCTGCTGGTTAGCAATCCGTTCTTGCTGGGCCACAGTGGAGGCCATTTCCTGGGTAGACGTAGCAATGTTAGAAGATACTTTTTCGAGCACCAATACTAACTGCCGTCCACGCCAAATCGCAAACGGAATCACCAGCCCCAGAGATAACACAACGGTTAAACCTGCGAAAAGTTTGAATGAGTTAACCGAGGCAAATACTTCGCTACGGGGTACTTTTGCGATCGCAGTCAGTGCATAGGCTCGATCTGGATTAGGCACAAACCGTTTATAAGCAATAATGTGTTGATCCAGGTTAATAATGCCCGATTCACTGGACAGGATTTGTTCCGCCAGCTCTGGGGAATAATCAGTTGCCAGGGTTTCCTCTTTACCCAAGTCAAAGCCCCACAACTTTTCAGAGTCTGGGTGAGCGAGAAAATAACCCTCTTGGTTAACTAGCTGTAGCTCCTCGTCCTGCAGTTCCTCTGAATCACTCAGAAACTCTAAAAACTTATTGGCAAATACATTGGAAATGATAATTCCCCGCTGCTGACCGGATGCATCTACCACAGGCGTAGCATAGCGAATAACCGGTTTAAAGGGGACTTCAATCTCTCCCTGTTCCTGGTTGAGATTCACGGGTGATGTATAAACGCTACCGGGTGATAACGAGACCGTCTCAGTAAAATAACCCCGGTCCCCTTTATTCTGCAACTGAGACCTCGGAATGGGAGTCACTGAAGTACCATCAGAATCTACCCGCACCAGCTCTTCGCCAGACTCATCAATATACCGCAGCTGCATATATTGAGGCTTCTCCTCCATGATGCTCTGAAAGACATCCTGTAGACGACCAGCCCATTCATCATAGGAAGAATTATCTTGAGGATCGGTACCACCGTTGGCACGGGCACGGATCATCCCCTGAACTGGAGGCAGCTTACTCAGAAACAGAACATCCTCATTGAGCCCTGTCAAAAAAGTACTAATTTCATCAGTAGTTTCCTGCGCCTCTTCCTGTAGTAACTCGGTCGCATTGTTGCCTAAGGTATTACTGGCAGAGGTTGTACCCAATAGTCCAACGACTGAGGCTGGAATTGCTGCGCTCAAGATAATCAGAAGTAGAAGCTGCTGCTGGATTTTAAGTTTTTGGAAGCTGCCAAAGATGTTTGCAAACATGGTGAGTGCTCTTCTGAGATTAAGAAACTAAAAATTAGACGAAAACTGAGAATGAGGTGCAAAGAATGAGGAGACGCTGCAATTTCGCTGATTCAATGCATATTTGAGACTTCAGCCAATATTGTTGCCTATCCCATTAAGTGAATCTATCAACTTTAATTAGACACACCAAAACATGACTTCCTAATGAGTCAGAATCAGGATAGATATCAAAAAAAAAATAAAAAATAAAAAATAAAACTCAGGCACCATCAGAACAATTAAAACATGAAAGATTTCTCATCTAAAAAATCTATAAAAGCAACCCAAAAATAAAAATTTTCTCATTTATGGGAGCACCTAAAAACGAAAGTTTTTTGTATCTGATCTAACTGTTTTATTTATCCAAGAATAAGAACTATATTTGACTATTAATCCTCTAAAAAAGCCAAAATTAAGCTATAGTTTTAGCAGCTCAGAGAGGGATAATGAAAGATATATGTTCATAACAAAGAACACCAGAAGCCCTCTATTTCAATTGGTTGCAGCTACCTTTCTAGACAAAAGTCTAGTACCTATCTCTACAAAGGATGGCAAATCACCTTTATTCAAAGGATCTAGCAATTTGTATAGACAAAAGTCTAATAGTTATTTCCATTGAAAACCATTAGAAATTCTCTATAACTCACTGCGAAACTGAAAAGTATATTCGTGATTTGGGCTGATTTACTACATCTTTAAAAAAGTTGCTGATAGGATTAAAGTTCAAGCAAGACAGGTGCTTTACCTGGCCAAAAACGATTAGCTTTGAAAATATTACTAATTATCAGTGGAGTGATATTAGTCCGATTGATCTCTAGAATTTATCATCAAAGCCATCATTGGTTAATTGTTAATTCGCATTAAGCTTTTGTTTTTAGTGCGAGATACTTTATTTGAGTTGGCTATAATCCTCTCTTACGTGGATGGTTTGTTGGTTAAACACTATTCATAGTCTTATTTATATTATTGATACTTTTTGGTTAAAGGACTGCCAATGCATTCCCCTTAACCACTATCCCAGCGTGTATTCATCTCAATCGAGAAGCGCTTAAAATCAGGAGCTTCTTGGCAATCATCGCACCCTTAAATACTGTTACCGATGGAAATTACAGAGCTGACTCAGCTGTTAAAGCTTCCCAACACAAACTTGGATGGATACTTGATTTTCAGCAATCAACAGTTGAGCTGGAAGCTCACCGTTATCCAAGGACAATTGCTCTACGCTGTGGATAATACACATGTTGTTCGACGCTGGAACAGAAACTTTGAAAAGTATTGTCCTAACGTGAGTTGGGCTAATACAGAAATACACCCCTCAACGGATGAGCCCTGGCAGATGCAGTGGCTAGATTTTGGAGTGAGTCAAAAACATTTAAGTTTGATTCGCGCCAAACTAATGATTCGTGCAATTATCCAAGAATGCTTATTTGAGTTAAGCCTGTGTAAGTTTCTCCAACATCACTGGCAGCCAAGCAAATTGTCACTGTCCCAAGTATCTCGAAGTCTGGCGCTATCCACTTGGGAAACCAAGATGACGCATCGTACAGTTCAAAACCTGCGACAGCAATGGCAGGCAACAGGATTAATGGGGCTTAACCCTAGCCTATCTCCTGTCCTGAAAACGTTTGTAGAACCACAAATATTGCAATTGCCCCAACAATATTTCACTGGTCGAAACACACTGTGGGATATTGCCGTAAAGCTTGATAAGTCCATTGTCGAGGTCACCCAGCATCTACTGCCCCTGATTAAGAATCAGGCATTAGAATTAAGGACTATACCTGACTTACCACTATCCAAAGCTAAACTCTCCATATCGCAGTCCTCAAAGACGTCAACTCGTTCAACAACGTCACCTGTATCCCGTAAATCAAGAACATTTTCGGCGTCGACCATTTCAGCAAAACTGGAAAAACCTGTCTCATCATTTATTGAGTCTGCACCGGCTCCCCAAGCCACAGATGACCAACCTCTAATTGCCTGCATTGATGACAGTCCTGTGCTGGCTCACAGTCTCAAAAAAATATTGGCTACGGCTGGCTATCGCACGTTGATTATTCAAGAACCCATGCAGGGTTTTTCTCAGCTGATTGAGCATGTACCTAGATTAATACTGTTGGATGTCATGCTACCCAACGCTGATGGCTATAATATATGTCGATTCTTAAGAGACACACCCACCTTTAAAAACACACCGATTATTATTCTGACTGGGCGCAGTAGACCCGTTGATCGGGCGCGGGCCAGTATGGCCGGTGCAACAGAATTCTTGGTGAAACCACCAGAGCCTAACGAACTGCTCAGTATGATTCGTAAATATCTCCAACCATTATCGAATTAGGGATGGGGTAATGGGGTGATTATTTAAATGAGGTGCCCTAACAGTTGAACCTATCGGCGACTATTTCTTAGAGGTGAGCACGAACGTAGCGTAAAAGCTCGCTAAATCTAAACGGTTTGGTGATGTAATCACTGGCTCCCAATGATAGGGATTGTTGTCGATCATTATCACTGTCTCGTGCTGTTATGACAATGATCGGTGTCTGCACCCCTTGAGAGCGAGTTGCACTAAGAACCGACAGACCATCCAGGTCAGGTAACCCTAAATCTAACAAAATGAGGTCAAAATTGTTTGAAGTGGCTAGCGATAGAGCTTGAACACCGCTTTGGGCCGTATATATTTCATACCCAGCCCGGCGAAACCCTTTTGTTAGAAAGGCTGTAATTTGAGGCTCATCTTCGACAATCAGGATAGTTGCCACTGTGTATTAAGGCTGTAGTAAATTACTACTTCATTACAGCAGACGGTGAAAGGCTCGGGCAACAAACTTAGATGTATTCAGTACTTGGGCGGTATTTATGGGATAAAAAGCTTAGAAAGACGGAACCACAGGAAATGATGGTTCAAACTATATGCTGAATGTGAATTATTTAAATAGCCCTTGTGTTTTTGATCAAAAAATGTTTAAGAACATGGGGTTGTACGGCCATACCCATAGAGTAATCAAGATTCCGAGCTCTAAAATTTGACTTGACAGTCTGTTGGGAATGCTAGTGTGGGCAAAATTTTTATATTGTTAGTGACGATACGTTTCTTTGGGGAATTTTGCGTCAGTAGGGCCGGAGCTTCCCAGAAAATGCTCGGCACACATTGAAAGATGTCAATAGTCAATATTGTTTTGTTTGGTGCCCAAGACTTGAGATGAAGAATAGTCAGAGAACATGGCGATTTGCCCCTAATGTATTGCAATCACTGATTGTGGCTATTTTATGCATTGGCTTGGCTAGTGTGTCAGCCATGGGAGCGCGAATGCCTGCTTCGTTCCCACTACACTCTTCTAACGGAGGAGATGGGCAATCTAGTTTGGAATCTTCTTCTGAATCATCTCAGTCGTCATCCGACGTTAGGCTGATTGCCCGTGCTTTGCCTGGTGTCTATGCGGTGCCATCAACCTGCTCAGTCCCGATCATTCCTTCAATCATTACTGAAGAGGAAATTCAATTACGGCAGTATCAGACTGATTTTGCTAAATATATAGAGGAGCAAGCAGAGTTAGATCGCCAGGCAGCCCTAACTGCTAAACGGGATGTACTGTCGATTGAAAAATTTCGACTTGATTGCGAAATCATGGTGCTGCACGCTAAGCAGTTGCTGGAAGCAAAGGATATGGCATTACCTCTTTCTGAACCAACGGTAACCTCTCAGGAAGTTGCATTTCGGAAACGCCAGTTTCAAATTGCTAAGGAAATTGACAATGACGAAATCATTGCCCATGAGGCTGGTGTTGCATCTCTAAATCGAGTCTGGACTGCCAGACGTGAGCGCATAGATGCCGAAATTTTACTGCTCCAAGCTACGGTTCAGCAGGAAGCGCAGGATAGACAACGTGATTCTGCCATTAATCGAGAGCTAACTACAGATGACATCAATGGGGCTGAGGTTGAGTAGTCTTTAGCGTGTCTGATGGTGGTGATCGCAAACAGGAATGCCCCCGTATGTACTCAATGGTACCCATGGTGTTCTCTCCCTGGGGGTACCATTGCGAGAATATTCAATATTAATCTGAATTATTTCTGGGTACCACATTCAAGCTTCGCAACATCATATTTAAACCAAAAAGAAATGATTGATTAAAAAAGTTTCTGTAAACTTCACCGTTCTATGGGGATTGTTTCCTCCGACGATAACGTTTCCATAAACCCATCTTTACCTGGAAGCATTACTTTGTCTGTCGGGCTAGCGTTTACTACTGCTTGGGGGACACGGTTCTACTGAACTGTTATACGGAGCTAGTTATGCTCATCGCGTTGCCTGCTTTTAAAGTCAGGCTTCCTGTTTATCATGCCAAGTTTTATTCCTATCCGACGGGTACTGCTGATGAGGCTTGGGTGCAAGGTATAACTGCCCTGACAATGAGATCCTTCGTTCAAACGTAACAACAGTCGCCCGCCATGGGGAGCAGCTCATCAGCCTATCTTCTCCCCTGGGGCCATGGAAATGTAGTCCGCTAGCAATTATTTAATTTCTGGGAGAAACCATGACGGATTTTTTAGAGAGAATTGGTAGTTTTACCAGTGATATTGGTGCTGAGATTGCGGCCTTTGATTCAGCTACCAATGCTGTGTTCATGGTGAGTGGTGATACTGAAGTACAGTTGCTGAGCCTGGCTGACCCCCATAACCCTGATCTGCTTAGTGTGTTAGATGTTGCGGATTTTATTCCTAACATTGATGGGGTAAACAGTGTCGCGGTTGCCAATGGGGTGGTTGCGATCGCAGTTAGTGCTGACCCCCAAACCGACCCTGGTTTTGTCGCGGTTGCCGACATCGACGCTGTGATCGCGGGTGAGCCTAACGCATTCCAGGTTGTGCAGGTGGGGGCTTTGCCCGACAACGTTGTCTTTAGCCCTGATGGGACCAAGCTGCTGACCGCCAACGAAGGCGAGCCCGATAACGGTGTGGACCCCAACGGGTCCATTAGCATTATTGACATATCCGGTGGCTTGACCGGTATTTCTCAGGCAAGTGTCACCACTGTTGGGTTTGAAGCCTTCAACGGTCGTGAGAACGACCTACGGGCTGATGGTGTGCGCATCTTTCCCGATGCCACAGTTGCTCAGGATCTTGAACCCGAGTATGTGGCGGTTTCTCCCGATGGCACCCAGGCATTTGTCACACTGCAAGAAAACAATGCCCTGGCTGTGATCAATCTGGCAACGAATGAAGTTGAGGGGATTGTTCCCCTGGGGCTTAAGGACTTTAGTCAGGTAGGCTTAGATGCTAGCGATCGCGATGGCGGCATCAACATCGATACCGAACCTGTGTTTGGCATGTACATGCCAGACTCCATTGCCTCCTTTGAGGTGAATGGTCAAACCTTCTACATCACCGCTAATGAAGGTGATGACCGGGGAGATGCAGACGAAGATGCCCGTGGCGATGCGATCCGTGTGGGTGATTTAGGTGACGTTACCTCCTTTGGCCGTAGTGGATTGTCCCTCGACGAGCGCTTTGATCCAGCCATCGCTGACGACGAAAATCTGGGCCGCCTAACAATTTCCTCCATCGACGGCGACATTGATGGCGATGGCGACATCGATCAGCTGTTCTCCTACGGGGCTCGCTCTTTCTCCATCTGGGATGACAATGGCAACCAGGTGTTTGACAGCGGTAGCCAGATTGCTGAGATTACGGCTGAACTGACTCCCGATCTGTTTAATGCCAACGATGGTGACCCCGCTGAGGTTGACAACCGCTCTGACAACAAGGGGGCTGAGCCTGAGGCAGTTACGGTGGGCGAAATTGGTGGTCGTCCCTTTGCTTTTGTGGGTCTAGAGCGGGCTGGCGGGGGTGTGTTGGTGTATGACCTGAGCGATCCCACCAACCCTGAATTTGTGCAGTATGCCCGCAGTGATGAGGATATTGCCCCTGAGGGTTTGACCTTCATCTCGGCAGAAGACAGCCCCACCGGTCAGCCGTTGCTAACAATTGCCAACGAAGAGTCCAATACCTTCGCAGTGTATGAAACTAATGTGCAGGCTGCTACCATCTCTGAGATTCAGGGTGCAAGTCATGTCTCTCCGTTAGAAGGTGAGTTGGTACAAACCGAAGGTATTGTCACAGCCGTTGACTTCCGTGGCTTCTATGTGCAATCTGCTGTTGATGATGGCAACGATGCCACATCCGAAGGCTTGTTTATCTCCACTAGCGGCAGTCCCACCGTTAGCATTGGGGACGAGGTGCGTCTGTTTGGTGAAGTCAGTGAAGTGGTTTCTCGCACCAACGAACTCTCTACTACCCAGCTCATTGATCCAGATGTGGTCATCCTCTCCTCTGGAAATGATTTACCAGAAGCCACGGTGATTGGTGAAAGCGGCCGAGTTGCGCCCAGTGAAATTGTCATCAATGATGATGAACTACCGGTCAACCTACAGGAACCCGGTGGCAACTTTGACCCCGATGAAGATGCCATTGACTTTTACGAGAGTTTAGAGGGCATGCGCGTTACGGTTGAGGATGCAGTGGCTGTATCTCCCACCCGGGTATTTGGTAGATTCTCTGCTGAGGCGGTTACCTTACCTAACCAGGGTGCAGGCGTCACTCCTGAAGATGGTTTGACTGCGCGGGGCAGCATTAATCTCAACTCTGGTCCTGATAATACAGGCGATCAAAATCCCGAGCGGGTGCAGATTCAGTTTAATCCCAACCTGTTGCCTGAGGGCTTTGATACTCCTGCTCTCACCGTGGGCGATCAGCTGGGTGATGTGACCGGTGTTGTTGGCTATAGCTTTGGCAACTTTGAGGTAAATGTTACCGAAGAGTTTGACATTACCCCCAGCGGTCTAGAGCAGGAGGTTACTGATCTGGTAGGTGGCGACAATGATCTCACTGTTGCTAGCTACAATGTGCTCAACCTGGCCGCCGACGGTACTGATACAGCACAGTTTGAACTGCTGGGTCAGCAGGTGGTTAACAATCTCAATAGTCCTGACATTATTGCTTTGCAAGAGATTCAGGATGACAGCGGTGTGACCAATGACGGCACCGTGGATGCGACGTCCACATTACAGGCTTTGGTGGATGCGATCGCAGCTGCTGGCGGTCCCACCTACGAGTTCTTCGACGTGGCTCCAGAAGATGGCACCCAGGGCGGCGTTCCCGGTGGCAACATCCGCAACGCTTACCTGTACAACCCCGACCGGGTCACCCTAGACTCCTTTGCCACTATCGATCAAGCCCCTGCCTTTGATGGCACTCGCCTGCCACTGGTGGCCAACTTTGAGTTTAACGGCAATCTGGTGACCGTGGTCAATAATCACCTCACCTCTCGCTTTGGTTCTTCTCCTGTTTACGGCGGACCTCAACCCTTTGTACAAGCAGGCGAAGAAGAACGCGAAGCCCAAGCTCAGGCTCTCAACGATTTTGTAGACAACATTGTGGCCACCAATCCCGATGCCAAGGTAATTGTGTTGGGCGACCTCAATACCTTTGAGTTCACCAACGACCTGGCTGAGATTCTGCCCGGTACTGGCGATGAGCGAGTGCTAACCAACCTGGTGGATCAAGCTGTTGCCGATGATGATGCCTACACCTTTATCTTTGATGGCAACAGTCAGGTTCTGGACCACATATTTGTCACCGACTCGTTGTTAGACGGAGCCGAATTCGACATCGTGCATGTCAATAACGACTTCCCCCGCGATGACAACGGTGCACAGTTTACTGACACTGTTGTGGCTAGTGACCATGAACCTTTAGTAGCAAGATTTACCTTAGAAGAAACTGTGACTGCACCCTCTACCTTTACCCTACAGCTACTCCATGCAGCGGACCAAGAAGCTGGCATTCCTGCTTTAGAAGATGCCCCCCGATTCTCCGCCGTCCTTAACGCCCTGCGGGATGACTTTGATAACACCATTACCCTGTCATCCGGTGATGCCATTATTCCTGGCTTGTTCTTCTCCGCCAGTGAAGAGGCTTTTGGCGGTGCCGGTCGTGCTGACATTCTGATTCAGAATGAACTCGGATTTGAGGCCATCGCCTTTGGTAACCATGAGTTTGACCTGGATACCGACCTGGTGCGCGACCTGATTGCCGGTGCTGAAGATGACCCCACGACACCAGACGTAGATGAGTCATTTGAGGGTGCTCTGTTCCCCTATCTCAGCTCCAACCTGGACTTCAGCACCGATGAAAATCTGGCAGACCTGGTAGTCCCCGACGATCAGGCTCCTGAGCCCAACAGCATCGCAGCCACCACGGTGATTGACGTGGGGGGTGAACAGATTGGCGTTGTCGGTGCCACCACCCCCACCATCAACAATGTGAATGTTCGCATCTCTAATCCTGGTGATGTGACTGTTTTACCCCAGCCGTTTGATGGTGTACCTACGTCTGAGCAGCTGGATGCCCTAGCAGCAGAGATCCAGCAAGACGTGGATGAGATGCTGGCCCTCAACCCTGGGTTGAACAAGGTGATTGTTCTCTCTCACATGCAACAAATTGGCATTGAGCAAGAGCTGGCCACGCGTCTAAGTAATGTGGACGTAATTGTTGCCGGTGGGTCTAACACCCGTCTGTTTGATGAAAACGACCGTCCCCGTGATGGTGACACTGACCAGGGCACTTACCCCATTTTCACCACCGATGCTGATGGTAATCCCGTCGCCATTGTCAATACCGATGGCAACTACAAGTATGTGGGTCGTTTGGTGATTGACTTTGATGAGAATGGCATCATTATCCCTGAAAGCTATGACTCTGAGGTGAGCGGTGCCTATGCCACTGATGAACAGGGTGTGGCTGATCTGAATGCAGAGAACTTGGTGGATCCTGACATTCAGGAGATTGTCGATGCCCTGGAAGAGGTGATTGTTGCTAAGGAAAGCAATGTCTTTGGGGTTAGCGATGTGTACCTCAACGGTGTGCGGGGGAGCGTACGCACCCAAGAAACTAATTTGGGTAATCTGACGGCGGATGCAAATCTTGCGATCGCAAAAGAAACTGATTCCGATGTCGTTATCTCCATCAAGAACGGTGGCGGTATCCGTGATGACATCGGTCGCGTCGTTGTTCCCGCCGGTGGCACTGGTGAGCCAGAGCTGCTACCCAACGAAGAGATTCCTGGAGTGAAACCCGAAGGTGGCATTTCTGAAAACGACATTGTCAATAGCCTGCGGTTTAACAATGGCCTTACCCTGTTGACAATTACCGCCGAAGAATTGCTTGCCGTTATCGAACACGGTATTGCCGCCAGCAGCCCCGATGACAGCAATACCCAAGGACGCTTCCCCCAGGTAAGTGGTTTAGAATTTAGCTTTGACCTGACAGCTGACCCCAATGACCGGGTACAATCTCTAGTTGTTCTTGACGAAGACGGCAACGACGCCGATGTGATTGTTCAAAATGGTGAACTGGTGGGTGACCCCAGCCGCACCTTCCGCATGGTTACCCTTAACTTCCTAGCAGGCGGTGGCGATGGTTATCCCTTCCCTGACCGCGATGTAGTCCAGCTAGCCCAAGAAGACGATGCGGCCCGTACCGGTGCGGCCACATTTGCCCCCGATGGTTCTGAGCAAGATGCATTGGCAGAATATCTAGCCGCCAACTTTGGCACAGAGGAGACTGCCTTTAACAATGCGGATGCTGGTCGAGAAGAGGATACTCGCATCCAGAACCTGGCCTTCCGTGAGGATACCGTTATTGATGGCGGTAGCAATGGCGGCGGTAATGGCGGTGTTGAGCCTGATGCCGATGTTGTCGGTACCGACGCAGCTGATACCCTCGCAGGTGGTGAGGGTGACCAAACTATTAGTGGTGGCGATGGTGATGACATTCTTCGCGGTGACCTCAACAACCGCTATCCCCAGGGCCGTAGAGGTGGCGATGATGCCATCTTTGGCGGTGCCGGCAATGACCGTATCGGCGGTAAGGGCGGTGACGACCTGCTGTTTGGGGATGAAGGGGATGACCTGATCTGGGGTGACGACGGCGATGACCTGCTCCATGGCGGCGTCGGCAACGACACTCTCACTGGCGATAACTTCTCCGGTGGTCAAGGTAGTGATACCTTTGCCTTTGCAGTGGGTCACGGCACTGACACCATTACTGACTTTGAAGTGGGTACCGACTTTATTGGTCTGCTGGGAGATTTAAGCTTTGGAGCCATCACCCAGACAGTGCAAGGCAATGATTTGTTGTTAAGCACGGGGGGTGAGAATCTAGCTGTGGTTCAGAACGTAACAACTTTATTGGATGAGACGTCCTTTACTCAGCTAATTGCTTAATGCTCTATTAGCAGGCATTCAGGGTGGTTGGTTTAAGCGATAGCATCTTCTACCGCAAACCGATCGTCCCGAGTGCCTGCAAGGAGTGACTTAAAAACAGGTTGATGCGCGAGGCAATGACGCATCAACCTGTTTTTATAAGCGTCCCCTTCGACTCCGCTCATTGAAGTGTTGGCTAACTCTATTGGAGATACTATGCGTTAGGCTTGCCCATGCCCATAGGGTTATAGCAACGGTATAACGGTCAAAACAGCGGCTGCCTAGCCGTATAAATCCCGTAGGTAGGTACAACTGTCAAATGTGACGTATGAGCACCTATCCACCATACTTAACTGTCAAATGTGACGGATAACACCCTGTTTTCCCGAAGTTATACGTCAAGAGTTGCATATAAGTTCTGTAAATAAGGGTGTTATTACCTAAAACTGACGGATAAGATCCGGAAATATGGATCTTATCCGTCAGATCTGACGCTGAATATATAGTTGAATCGTAGCGGAGATAGTACAATTGTATTACATACTAGAATATTGGCTGCTACGACCCAACTCTTCGTTCCAACTGATAGGGTAGAAGAGAGGTTTTGCTCTAATTCTAATGTTTCCGGTTATCGAGACAACTAAAAGCTGTTAGTTTGGAAACAGTTGAACTTCGTAATTAGACCTTCATAAGAAACGATATGACACTCGAAGATTTCCGAAAGATTACTCAACAGAGGTCTTGGGAATCTTATGCGAAACAATTGTTGCAAGAGCTAAAGCCTTCAGCAGAGATAAGTCGAGTGTTTGGTACCTATTGGATAGAAGCAGGTCATCGAATTCGGGAACAACTTGGAGACGATCAAGCGTTAGTCCATCTATTGCGACATATGCTTTTGCCTTATGAAGGTATTGCAGTTATGCTTTATCGGGGCGAAAATTTAGCAAGATGGGAAGATCGCTCTGTAGGATTCGCTTGGACATCTAATGTGGAAGTTGCACGTATGTTCGGCAGAGGGCTCAATGCAATTAGCTCGGGAGGCGTTTTGCTTGAGGGATCTTTTCCGCCTGAGGCAATCATCAGCGGCCCAAATGATCATAGTTTATGGCTAGGTGAAGAGCAGTTCACCATTGATCCTTTCCATGAGACCATTCTGCGCCCGATCGAATTTTTTCCGCCCATTTCTTGAGTACCAGTTTTTGAGTTCAAGCTATCAAAACCTGAAATCTACTCCCTTGTCACAGAGGATTGTCTTCAGCAACCGCTGAACTAAATTTTAGACAAACGCTACTTCGCTCAGGTTAGCTGTAATGGGTAAAATGAAGGGCGCTCCAGCAAACCAATATTCGTAATTTATGAGCGAATCCGTATACATTGAAACCAGTATTCTAGGATACCTAACAGCTAGATCCACCAGAGATTTAATCATCGCTGCGAATATAGAGTTGACCAGGGATTGGTGGAATGCTCGTCGAAAGGATTTTACGCTATATATCTCGCAAGCAGTCCTGATGGAAACGGCTCAGGGGGATTCTGAAATAGCAGCTCAGCGTCTCGAAATTGCTAATGATTTTCCATTGCTCGATCTCAATGCAGATGTTGAGGCATTGGCGGTCCAGTTTTTATCACGTAGCAACCTTCCTTCAAAGGCTGATGTG
Source organism: Leptothoe sp. EHU-05/26/07-4 (assembly GCF_043421015.1). Classification (NCBI taxonomy): domain Bacteria; kingdom Bacillati; phylum Cyanobacteriota; class Cyanophyceae; order Nodosilineales; family Cymatolegaceae; genus Leptothoe; species Leptothoe sp. EHU-05/26/07-4. Next base: position 49,800 of record NZ_JAXSQV010000002.1, on the reverse strand, counting down.
GACGCAATTCACATTGCCGTAGCTACGGTTCACGGCATGGATTATTTGCTAACGTGGAATTGTAAGCACATTGCCAACGCCCAAATTCAAAGCAAGCTTGCTGAGATTAGTCTAGACTTTGGCTACCAGCTACCACTCATCTGTACCCCTTACGAGTTGCTAGGAGAATGATTCATGTGGCAGGACAAAATTGTAGAAGCAATTCATGAAATTCGTCAGCGCTACTCCAGGGCTTTTGATCATGACTTAAAAGCCATTTTTTCAGAGCTGAGAAAGCAGCAAGATGAAAGCGGTAGAAAAGTTGTGAATTTATCTCGGCAAAAGAGTCTAACAACACGTTGGAGCGGACGGTCGCCAAGTATTGTGAGTGATGCAAAAAATATTGGCCACCGCTCAACGTAGCCGTTATTCGGCTAAAGAGTGGGTAGTGTTAATCACAATTCGAGGCACATGAAATACTCATTTGAATCTTTGCCGCGCCTCACAATTGAGGACGCTCACAACCTGCTTGCGAAACATAGCTTCACCCACGAGGACTTGGACGATCCTGAAATGGCGAACGGGTTCTTAGGTTCACTCCGCCCGTACCGAGGCTCATTGAATCAAGACGCATTCCTAGAAATCATGGCATGCCTCAAGGCAATCGGACCGGGATTGTCAACCAAAGAACAGGTTCAACGCAAAACAATCAGCAACCTTTGGGGCATTTGCCATTTGGCTCGCGATTGGGCAACTCATCCGGACGGAATGCTTCGACGCAATAACTTGATCTCAGATGCCGATGTTGCAACCATCTCTCAATGGATCGACTGTATTTCGTACGCTACGATGATGTTCTTGGACTGCCAAGACCCAAAAGAGGCATTCGCACAGTTTGAGGACTACTTCGCCACGCAAGGAAACGCCGGATAACAAAATATTGCACCCGAGTCGCGAAGTCGGGTCGTTTTTTAATGGGCAATCACTTGTCGCGACCGGATCATCGCAGGCGTTAGCTGTCACTGCTGAGCTTGTGCTTAGGGCAGCCATGGGTGCTGTTATCGCTGGCTAAACATATGCCTCCTAGGGGTATAGATCTTCTTTAGATGATTTGATAGTTTGAGGCTGTGTTAATCACAGTATCAAGCTTATGCTTTTAGGCTGTCGCATAGTTGAAATGCTGCATAAATGCATTTTTTGAACTGTTGACTGCGTCTCAGTTCTGCCTGTCCATAGGCAGCATATTTTGTTTTGTTGAGAGAGGATTCAGAACTTATGGCTTACAAGCTTCCGGTTTTACCTTACGACTACACCGCTCTTGAACCTTACATCTCAAAGAGCACCTTGGAGTTTCACCACGACAAGCATCACGCAGCTTACGTCAGTAAGTTCAATGCCGCTGTTCAAGGGACAGACTTAGACAACAAGCCCATTGAAGATGTCATTAAAGCAATCGCGGGCGATGCTGAAAAAACCGGAGTGTTTAACAACGCTGCCCAAGCTTGGAACCATACCTTTTATTGGAACAGCATGCAGCCAAATGGTGGCGGTAAGCCCACAGGCGATTTGGCCAAGAAAATTGAGACTGATTTTGGTAGCCTTGAGAAATTTGCAGAAGCTTTCAAAACTGCTGGGGCCAGTCAGTTCGGCAGTGGCTGGGCTTGGTTAGTCTTGGATAACGGCACACTCAAGGTGACAAAAACCCTGAATGCCGATAACCCCCTCACCCATGGACAGGTTCCTCTACTGACCATGGATGTCTGGGAGCATGCTTACTATTTAGATTACCAAAATAAGCGACCTGACTACATTGGAGCCTTCTTAGATAACCTGGTGAGTTGGGATTTTGCCGCTCAAAACCTCGCAGTGGCCTAAGGAATACAGAGTCTATGCTATCTTCTTCAAATCCTAGTGCCAATCTGACTCTGTAGTTTGGCTTGAGGTCTTACTACACAGCTCTACCTCAGCGGGGTGGAGCTGTTCAATAATGCTTATACAACCTAGTCATGATGTTGAACCCTGATTTCCCTCATATTATTTGGTCGTTTACTTACCGAGAATGGCGGCTAGATGTAGACCAAAGTGAGGAAAACGGTCAAATCTTTTATTCCGTATGGGCAAATTACAAGATGGGCTGTGCTGTCGCTGTCCCCTGTGCTTTAACCCGAACAGATGCTATCAAGAGAGCTAAGAAATACGTTGATGCTCGATTGAGGCACCCTTCTATCAATATTATGTGAGAACGAAATGGTTTAATCATGATAATGACCTTTCTTGTTTATCGGAGTTAGTCAGAAATATCAGTGGAACAGAGAAGCTCGCTCCATTTTGAAAGATCGTCAAGGCGATCTTTGTTACCATTCCCCTCGCTACGATGACCGCTGAGAGTTTTCTGTTTATGGTTTTGCTTCGCTACAATAACGGTCTTATACTTTGAGTGATTCTCTTCAGAATGCGCTGGCGGTCGGTCGGACAATAATTTCATTTACGTCAACATCATCGGGTTGAGATACGGCGTACAAGACAGCTCTAGCGATCGCATCTGGGGTGAGTGAAATTTTGCGAAATTCATGCAAAGCGTCTTTTGCCGACGATTCCGTAATGTCAGAACCCAGTTCTGTTTCTACTACGCCAGGAGAGATCGTGGTAACGCGAATAGTCTGCGACTCCTGACGTAGTCCTTCCGAGATTGCCCAAACGGCATACTTAGTGGCGCAATAGACTGCGCCAGTCGGGACGACAACATGCGCGCCGATCGATGCCGTATTGATGAATTGCCCGCCGCCTTGCGCCTCCATGATTGGCAAACCGGCTGCAATTCCATTTAACACGCCGTGAATGTTGACATTGATCATCTTGTCCCACTCCTCGACTTTGAGAGCATTCATGGGGGAGAGTGGCATGATGCCCGCATTGTTGAAGATGACATCGACGCGACCAAACTGGTCTTTAGCAAAGTGAATAAACGCTTTCATATCCTCACGGTCGGTGACATCCAAAGCTTTGTATTCTGCTGTGCCACCTTGGGCACGAATCGCTGCGACAATTTTTTCTAGCTTTTGGGTTCGTCGTGCCCCTAGAACAACTTTCGCACCGTTCTGGGCCAGCAACTTGGCGCTCACTTCGCCAATACCACTACTGGCTCCCGTGATAGCAATGATTTTGTTTTTTGCATTTAACATGATGACTTTCCTTATGTACGACACAATGGCTCGAACCGGCAATAGAGCCATTGCCTTATCCTTTCATTGCGTTTTTGGATGAGTTCATCATAGGTTTGGCGCAGCTAACTCTAAATACACAAACCTCGCAGATTATTGCCTAATTTTCTCAAGCATGCGATCGCTGACTATGAAGCCGTGAACGTTCATAACCTGTAAATCCAACGTCGCTAAGACTGTATTGCCCATAGCACCGGATCCACAGGGTCAGGAAAAGTAGGCATAGTCAGCCTTAATCCTCCGCTAGCTTTGGATTTTTTGGGTTTTGCCCATGGTGAAGGCTTCATAACTTATTTTTATTTGCCCTTACTAAATTTGACATCCTCTTGATACTTACAGCTTTCAATTTAGTTAAAGTCTTACCAGGGTCAGCATTTTCGCGTAGGAATTGTTTAGCCGTTTTACAGAAACCATGACTGATCGCCTGATACCCTCGGGAGTACACCAATCAACACCTGCCTTTATTGCCTTAGCTGATGGTGAGCAGGTGGTGCAAGACGACACTATTATTGATTCCACGGCTACTGCCATCGTGAATTTCATTCTGGCTGAGGATGGTAGTGGTCTGACTTACAAGATTCAACTCAACGGCCTAGCCCTCAAGGAAGATCCCCTCAGCCGCACAGCAGATAACGATGTTACTAAAATCCACTTCCATATAGGTGCACCCGGCACCAACGGTGGACATACCCTAAATATTTTTGGACGTCCTAGTGAAGACGACGATGATCTCGTTGTTGACTATGAAAACGGCATCATTACAGGTCTCTGGGAAGATAGTGACGCTAGAGACCTGAATGGTGATGGCGATACGGATGATGGTCCCGAGTCAAAACCCCTCAGCGATTTTCTTGAGGCTCTGAAGGCTGGCGAACTCTATATCCAGGTTCACGATGTTGCATCTGATAAGTTGGGGACGCCCGGTGCAGTGCGCGGTCAGATTACGCCTCTAAAATCAGAAAACAGCTTTACTCTCTTGGCTGAAGGTGAAAAGGTGGTGCAGGATACCGCAATTCCTGATGCAACGGCCACGGCCACGGCTACGTTTACGCCCCTCAAAGGGGGTGAGTTGCTGGCCTATCAAATCGAATTTGATGGTCTAGATCTAAAAGAGGATCCAGCTAGCCGCACGGCAGATAATGATGTTACCAAGATTCATGTTCACCAGGGAGGTGAGGGCCAAAACGGTCCCCACGCTCTGAATATCTTTGGGAAGCCTAGCGAAGACGATAATAATCTTCTCGTTGACTATGGGAGTAACGTTATTACTGGTGTCTGGGGCGATGATGATGCCACTGACCTAAATGGTGATGGGGATACCGATGATGGTCCTGAAACCAAACCCCTGAGTCAACTGATTGACGAGCTAGAGGCGCGTCAGCTTTATCTACAGATTCATGATGTAGCTGCCGATAAGCTAGGTACTCCAGGGACTATTCGGGGGCAGCTGGATACTTCAGTGACTGAACCCAAGGCATCATCGCAGGAGATTTTTGTTGCGATCGCAAACGGCCCCCAGGTTGTTCAAGATCCAACCATCACCGATGGCACCGGCACCGCCAAAATCACCTTTATCCTGGCAGAAGACGGCAGCGGTTTAGCCTACCAAATCAAACTCAACGGTTTCACCCTCAAAGCAGATCCCGCCGCTCGCACCGAAGACCACGATGTTACCAAGATTCATATCCATGCGGGTGAACACGGTGCCAACGGTCCCCATACCCTGAATATTTTCGGGTTACCCAGCGAAGACGACAATAATCTCGTGGTGGACTACGAAAACGGCATCATTACCGGCATGTGGGACAACAACGATGCCACCGACCTAAACGGGGATGGTGACACCGATGATGGTCCTGAAACCAAACCCCTCAGCCAGTTTATTCAAGCACTGCGGGCCGGGGACCTTTACATCCAAATCCACGACGCCGCTGCCGACAGACTGGGCACACCCGGCAGTGCCCGTGGCCAAATCACCCCCATCGACTCATTTGACAAGGGCATCATCAAAGCGGTGGGGGACAACCATGACGTCAGCGACTTAAGGGGTGATGGCGACACCAGTGACCCCAATGAGACCCAACCTCTTAGCCAGCCGATTGATGAACTAGAAGCTGGGGATCTTGATCGCCAGATCCACGACGTAGTAGCTGATCAGCTAGGCACACCGGACACCATTCGCGGTCAGATTGAACAACCTCTCAAGGCAAATATCTTTACTCTGGTAGCCGATGGCGCACAGGTGGTTCAGGATGCAGTAATTCCTGATTCCACTGCCAGAGCAACCGCCACCTTTATCCTGGCAGAGGATGGCAGCGGCCTCGCGTACCAAATCAAACTGGACGGGATTACCCTAAAACAAAACATTACTGATCGCACTGAACTCAATGATGTTACTCGCATTCACTTACATGTAGGTCCTGAAGGCGAAAATGGTCCCCATACCCTAAATATTTTTGGGCTACCCAGTGAGGATGACGACAATCTTGTGGTGGACTTTGAAAATGGCATCATCACTGGTATTTGGAACGATAGCGATGCCACCGATCTAAACGGAGATGGTGACACCGATGACGGTCCAGAAACTAAACCCCTCAGCGAGTTTATCAATGAGCTGCAATCCGGCAAACTCTACATTCAGATTCACACTGCTGAGTCCGACAAGTTGGGAACTCCCGGTGCAATTCGCGGGCAAGTGACACCCTTGTTCGACTCAGACAAACCTTTGCTGACGACGCCACCGACAGAAACCATTATTGGTACTGATGCTGGTGACACCATTGTTGGCGGCCCAGGTAACCAACGTATTCGCGGTAAAGGTGGCAATGACACCTTAAGGGGCGGCCCCGGCAACGACCGGATTTTGGGGGACGATGGCCACGATATCCTCAAAGGCGGCACGGGTGACGACACCCTCAAAGGTGGAGATGGCAACGACGAGCTAGAGGGTAGTACCGGTAACGATCTGCTTAACGGTGAGGCGGGTAATGACAAGTTGTTTGGTGGCCAGGACAATGATGCGCTCAAAGGCGGTAATGGCGATGACATCTTGAAAGGTGGCATGGGCGACGACTATATTTCTGGCAACAATGGCGATGATTTCCTCCAGGGCGGCATTGGTGACGACACCTTGAAAGGCGGCAGCGGTAACGATGATCTAGATGGTGGTGTTGGTGACGACTCGCTGAAGGGTGAGGCGGGCGACGACAAGCTATTTGGTGGCCAGGGCGATGACACCCTTAAAGGCGGCAGCGGCAATGATGTTGTAAAAGGTGGTATGGGTAACGACCATCTTTCGGGTAACGTCGGCCACGATATTATTCAGGGTGGTATCGGTAACGACATCCTAAAAGGTGGCGAAGGTAACGACGTGTTACTGGGTAGTTCAGGCAATGACGTCTTAGACGGTGGTGCTGGTGATGATCAGCTCTCTGGCGGTAAAGGCTATGACACCTTTATCTTGATGATTGGCGGCGGTATTGATACCATCACTGATTTTGCAGTTGACATCGACCGCATTGGCCTATCCAGCGGTCTGAGCTTTAATCAACTCACCCTATCGGGGAATGACATCATTGCTGGCAACGAAGTGTTAGCAACTCTGAAAGGTGTGGCCACAGAAGAGCTTACAGAGAATAGCTTTACCAATCTCTAGATTCTGTAGCGCTAAAACAAACGCAGCTGAGGGCTAACTCAGCTGCGTTTGTTTGCATTCACTTCAAAGACCAAGCTAACACTACATAAAAGAAGCTATTGTTGAGAACCGCTGGAGAATACCCCTTTTTACAGATATTTACCTAGGAAATCTAAAAATACAATTAAAACAGCCAGGGATCAAGGACGCATACATTCCTGTGCGCATAGGTTATATTCTTTGATAAAAGCACTTTTATAGCTTTTATCAATAGTTGTCTTTGTAAAAATACTTACACTCTTTAACTAGTTAAAATCTCCCATTAACCTCCCATTAACCTGTAAAAAGTTTGTTTGTGGAACCATAGGCTGTAGGGGATAAATGGGCTGAGCCAGATTACTGGTGCTGTCTGATTTTTTATTACACAAGTACTGCCAAATATGTTGGCTAATCGTCTTTCTATGTGGTCTAGCAAGCTCTTGCTAGGCGGTATCTCTATGGCAGCCTGCCTTGCTGGCACGTTTTCCATAGGTGCGTTTTTCGAATCAGCTTTAGCGAATTCAGATGGGCCAGTTCTTTTGGAGATGCCCATTTATAGTCGGACATCTAGCGATGACTTGATTAGTCGCGCTGAGTCTATGGTGAGCCAAGAAATTAACCAGCACTTTGATGCCGATCCCAGCTTGGCTGCGATCGAAATTGTTGTGTTGGGTAGTCGTAATGGCGATGTGATACCAGTTTTAACCACAACCGTTTCTCGGACACAGTGGCAAGAGAAACCGCAAGTCAGTGCTTGGACCAAGTACTACAGCGCATATGCTTTGATTCGACGACATGATAGCCAGTCGCCTCCCCAGGTGGCCGCTTCGCCATCTCGTCGTTCCTCGCCTGTTGCGTCGCGGGGGATTGCGACCCAGTTTGATCGACAGTTTGACGCCGGTCGACTGAATGGTAGAACTGTGCAGTCCTATGTGGATTTTGTGGATTAGCTGTTCACAACAAGGTGTCTTTGGTAAGAAAGGCTTCTCATTAGGAGACTGCAACTTGTCAGCTCTGAAGGGTCAGCTATGGAGGGTTTAAGCCCCCGTTCTTTGATAGTGCAACTACGATTCAAGAGAGGAGATCAAATTTCCATGCTTCATGATGAAATCCCCAGCAATCGCTCGGGCAATCGCCCTTTCCATGATGTATTGAAGGCAAACATGTCACGGCGCAATCTGCTAAAGCGCAGTGCTGTCTTGTCTGCCGCAAGTTTTGCTAGTGCGCTTGTAGGCAACGGTTTAACCAGTAAAACCGCCGCTGCAAGTTCTCCTGGAACTAGTTTAACCGAGTCTCTTTTTGCTCAGAGTCTTAGCCCTGACATTGGCTTTAGTCCAGTGACTATTGCAGAGGCTATTGTGGACAGCAGAGTGCCCCACATCTCCTCTGATTATCAGTACGATGTCCTGATTCCTTGGGGAACTCCACTGGAGTCTGGCGTCCCAGAATATGCAGGGGATCCGGTCAACCGAACTACCGCTGATGCTCAGCTAAAGCAAGTGGGTATTGGTCACGACGGGATGCACTTCTTCCCTGAGAATGGCACCAGCAATACAAAGGGTGTACTGTGCATTAACCATGAGTTTGGCCGTACTCCCCATGTCCTGGGCAAGGATCTTCCTGAGTCGCTGGCAGATGTTCGCACGATGGAGCATGCCCACGGCGTTGCCTGTGTGGAAATTCAGAAAGTTAACGGTACGTGGCAGGTTGTATTGGACAGCCCCAAGAATCGTCGAGTCACCTTCAACACACCGGTTGCTTTCAGCGGCCCTGCAGCCAATAGCTCTCTATTGCAAAACCCTGCTGGTAATGAGTTCAAAGGAACTGTCAATAACTGTGCCAACGGCTTCACACCTTGGGGCACTTACCTGACCTGTGAAGAGAACTTTAACGGTTACTTCAACAACTCTCAAGTCGACCAGTCTAACCCTCCCGATGATCCTGCGTTGGGTGAGGGGAGCCCTCTCACCGGGGCTGATGAGCGCTACGGTGTAACGGCTGAAGGCTTTGGGTATGCATGGGGCGGTAACAATGGCACCGTTTTTGATGTCCGTTGTGATACCTCTAATCCTGGTTATGTGAATGAGCGTAATCGTTTTGGATGGGTTGTGGAAATTGATCCAGAAAACCCAACTGCAAAGCCTGTGAAGCGGACGGCGATGGGTCGCTTTAAGCACGAAGGTGTTGGTGGGACCGTGGGTGCAGGTGGTCGTTACGTTGGTTACATGGGTGATGACCAGCGCTTCGACTACTGCTACAAGTTTGTGTCTCAGGCAAGTTGGCGTTCCATGGTTGCTCGCGGTCTGAGTCCATTGGACTACGGTAAGCTATATGTCGCGAAGTTCAATGATGATAATACCGGCGAGTGGATGGAAATTACATACAGTAATCCTGCCATCCGTGATGCTGTAGACGAACAGGGACAATCTCTATTTAGAAATCAGGGAGACGTCCTGGTATTTACTCGTGTGGCGGCTGACATCTTGGGAGCAACTCCCATGGATCGTCCTGAGTGGGTAACCGTCGGACCAACTGGTGATTGTTTCTGGGCGATGACCAACAACAGCCGACGTGAAACAGCGGATGCTGTAAATCTCCGGGCACCCAACCCCGATGGTTACATTCTGAAAACACGGGACTCAAATAATCACGTTGGCACCACATTTACCTGGGAACACGTCATCTTTGCAGATGAGACCCACGCTGAAGGCGATGAGCGGACGTTTAGCGATCCCGATGGTCTATGGGCTGACCCCGATGGGCGTTTGTTCATTGAAACCGATGGTGGTCAGCAGAAGGGGCTGCAAGACCAGTGCTTGGTTGCTAATCCTGAAACAGGTGAGATTCGTCGTCTCTTTGTTGGTGTGAGCGGTGATGAAATCACTGGTGTCGCATACACGCCTGATCGCAAGACTCTGTTCATCAATACCCAGCATCCTGGTAACGGCGATCCAGTAGCAACCAACTTCCCGGCACCGACGGATGGTATTACAATTCCTCGCGATTGTACGATTGTCATCACCCGTAAGGATGGCGGCATTGTTGGCTCCTAATTAGTATCCCACCCTGTTCTGGTTTGAGCCAGAACAGGGCGAGCTTTGGGGGACTTGACGCAGTTTAGTCCATTTATTTACCTGGTTTATTCATAGACAGAATTATGAAACGAATTGTTTTTGCAGCGGCGGCGGCACTGGGCGTCATGGCTTTTGCAGCACCTGCCGATGCGGCTCTCTTCAAGTGGAGTGTTGACTACACTGGTTTTTTTGCTGAAGATGCTTTCATTAGTGGTTTCTTTATTGCTGAAGGAACAGCTGCCACTGATGGTGTTGTCTCCGGTAATGAGTTTGATTCTTGGCAATGGAGCTGGAGTGGTAATAGCGAAGTAGACGCATTTACTATTTCCTCTTCTGACGGTGAGTTTGCCAGTTTGTTTGACAATACTGGCTTCTTTGTAGACGGTACACCTAATGAACTTGGGTTGACTGACGGTCTTGATCAGGGTCTCTACAGCTCTGATGATTTTGGTCTTGATCTAGAGTTTTTGTTTGTAGACAACTTTGGTGCAGGTGCAATTTCCGATGGTGATCTAACTGCACTTGGTACAATTTCAGTCTCTGATCCTGAACCTGTTCCTGAGCCTGCGACTCTACTGGGTCTTTTGGCCGTAGCAGGAGCAGCAGCTGTAGCCAAGCGTCAAAAGCAAGCGGCTTAATTAAACTGTTAAGCCGAAAAAATTGACTTTTTAATACAAAACCCCAGGCAGTTGCCTGGGGTTTCGTGCTTTAAAGATTGTGGTTAATAGCCTTGTCCTAACCCTTTATTAACGTCCTCTTATTGGAATGTTCAAGACGTTTGCCTAATGTTTGGTGTCTCTTTTAACTAAGTCATAACACCAAAGGATATGCGATGATGCTAAAACTCTTGTCTGGCTTGTGTTTAAGTGGTCTACTAGTGTTGTTGGGATGCCGGATTTCAGGAGCAACGACGGTAGCGCAAGTACCGACTAATCAGGCAGCATCCCCATCGCTGACTGTTACCATCTCAGCAGATCAGGTGCGCACCTATGGACGTTTGATCGAGCAGGTGGTCGGCACGGCAAATGATACAATTTCTAATGTCTTTGCAACAAATCCTGATGCGACTCCCATTAAGTTAACTGTCCTTGTCCATCGCAATGGACAGGTGCTGCCTGTTTTAGTAGCAGACATTTCTCGTGACCAGTGGCAACAGCAACCCGATATTCAAAACTGGGCTCACTATAGTCCAAGTGTCCGAATGTTGTTGGGATATACCCAACCCAACTCAACGCCCCCTCGTTCTCAGGTGGCGCGTCGTCGACCCATTATTGAAAATGCGGCTTTTATTGATGAGCTTGATTAGTGGGAAGAGGGCGCATGATTAGCGATCGCATCAACTGAAATGTAGCCCCCTACCCAAAGAAGAAAAAACACTAAACTCTCTTTAATCCCACCTTAACTACTTATCCTAAAACGGTTGCTAGAATCTGAACATTCTATTCCATAGGCATGGCAGCTGGTTTATAAAAAGAGTGATTTTAAACTGCTCTTTTTTGATGGATATCTGTAGTGTGGCTGCCGCCTGATATCTCGAAAGCATTCTTATCTTAGTCGTCATAACCATGGCCTCAGTTGCCATCTGTCGATGGGAGTTCCGTGTGAGTTAATGCCTTGATTTTTGTATGTGTTCTTAGAGAGGAGAGAACATAGTGGTTTCCCTATCTCGCCGTAAGTTTTTTGGTTATATGGGAGCTGGTGCTGCTGGCGCACTGGCTATTGCCCCCCTACAGGCCCTTGTCGCTAAAAAAGCCTTTGGGCAAAACCCTACTGCTAACCCATTTGGTCCCCTGGTTCCTAAGCTACCTGCAAATATTGACCCTCGGTTCAGCCCAGTCTACAATCTCCAGTCCGCAGGAGCAATTTTAGAGGTACCTGCTGATTTTGAATACTGCGTTTTCCACGTCAGTGGCATGAAGATGAGTGATGGTAAGCCTTGCCCCAGTGACCATGATGGTATGGCTTGTTTTCAAGGCCCTCGCGGTACACATATTCTAGTGCAAAACCACGAACTCAGCCCTGGTGAAGATGATGGTTCCGGTTTTACTGACGGTACTGGTTTACAGAGAGCCTACGACAGATTTGACGGTGACGGGGGTCCCGGTGTAGGGGCTGGTGGTACGTCCACCATGATCATTACCGATCGTGGTCAAGTTCTACGGGATTATGTTTCTCTAGCAGGTACTATCCGTAACTGTGCCGGTGGTCCGACTCCCTGGGGAAGCTGGATTAGCTGTGAAGAGAACACTAGTGTTCCTGCTGACAACCCTGCCATTACTCAAAAGCACGGCTTTAACTTTGAAGTGCCTGCCCGTGGCGGTTTAGTTAACCCCGTGCCCCTGATTGAAATGGGTCGCTTTAACCACGAAGCTGTCGCTGTCGATCCTGCCACTGGCTATGTCTATGAGACTGAAGACCGTGGCGACAGCTGCATTTATCGCTATATCCCCAACACTCCAGGTAATCTGACAGATGGCGGTGAACTACAGGTACTCACCTTTGAAAGTGGTCTCCAGGACACTCGTACTGGTGTGCTTTCTCTGTTAAACCAGCCCCAACGGGTAAGATGGGTGAGCCTAACCGATAATGGTGTCAACGTTAATCCCGATACAGATACCCTCCGCTTTGATGCTCAGGAACTGGGCGGTGCCATCTTTGCCCGTGGTGAAGGTGCCTGGGCTGGCAATGACAAGATTTACTGGGTCTGTACCAGCGGTGGTGATGCTGGTCAGGGTCAAGTCTGGTGCTATGACGATGTAACTGAAACCGCTACACTCTTTGTGGAGTCCACTGACGAAGCGGTACTGGATAACCCAGACAACATTACTGTTTCTCCCGCCGATGGCAGTCTCTATCTATTTGAAGATGGCGGCGGCGACATCTTTGTTGTTGGAGTTACTCCCGACGGTGGTCTGTTCAAATTTGCTAAGAACATTACGCCTGGCTTTGAAGGCAGTGAGTTTGCTGGCGGATGTTTCTCTGCTGATGGCACCAAGATGTTCTTTAACATTCAAACACCTGGTATCACTATCATGATGTACAGAACCGACGGTCAACCCATCACTGTATAGATTTGGTGTTTGTGACGGATGAGCGAATGGGTCTTGGGATTAGTCCTGAGGCCCTTTTTTATGAGAGATATTGTTTTTCTTGAGCCGAAATTTGAGAGTACCTTATTGTTTCTTGATCCGCTCCCAACAGGGCACTGTATCCTGGGCCTAAGCCGTTAGTTGTGATAATTGCTTGTGCTGTGAATTGGTTACACGCAAAGCACTGCGGGGTAAGACTCTAAAGACCTCATCAATGCTGGTGACACCGGCAAATACTTTTTCGATGGCGGCCTGACGGAAGGACATAAAGTCAGTTTCCCTTAAGTAACGGTGTAAGTCGATCATGTTGCCACTGTGGATAATTTCCCGAATGGGTTCATCCACTTCAAGCAGTTCCACAATTGCCTCACGACCTAGATAACCTGAACCTAAACAATGGTTGCAGCCACGACCTCGGTGTAAAACAGGGTTGGCTTTAATCTGGGATGGCAGTATCCCTAATCGTTTAAAGTCTGTCTCGGTAGCTGGATAAGACTCTATGCAGTGGGGACAAATACGACGGACTAGCCGCTGGGCCACGACACCCAGCAGTGCATCGCTGATCAAGCTAGGATCGGGACCAATATCCTGAAGCCGGGGAATTGCGCCAACGGCATCGTTAGTATGGAGCGTAGTAAAGACGAGGTGACCCGTTAAAGCCGCTCGCACGGCAGTTTCTGCTGTCTCGTGATCCCGCACTTCGCCTAACATAATAATGTCAGGATCTTGCCGGAGAATGGCCCGTAATCCTGCGGCAAAGGTCATGCCGGCTGCTTCATTTACCTGGGTTTGGGTAATCCGGGGCAGAACATATTCCACCGGGTCTTCCACGGTGACCACATTGACATGCTCTTTAGCGATGGCCTGCAAACTGGTGTATAGGGTACTGGTTTTACCAGAGCCGGTGGGACCGGTGAAGATAATTAGGCCCTGGGGCTGTTCTAACCAGGTTTTGTAGGTGGGCAATACTTTGGGAGAAAACCCCAGTTTATCAATGGTGGAGAACGGATTTTTGCGGGGTAAAAGCCGGATAACGGCCTTTTCTCCACAGACACAGGGAAGCGTACTGACTCGCATATCCATGCCCAGGGCATTGCCATCCCCAGACATATATTGTTCACCAATGCGGCCATCATGGGGTCGACGGCTGTCGGCAATGTCCATGCTGGCCATTACCTTGAGGGCAACAATCACCCGGCGACTAATGTCTAAGGGTAGTTTTGTGACGTTACGCAGGACGCCATCAATGCGATAGCGTACCTGTAGACCTTCGGTGGTGGGCTCTAGATGAATGTCGCTGGCCCGGTTGCGTAGAGCACTGGCAATAATGGTTTTAATCCGCTCGATCTGGCCTGCCGCCTTTGACAAAAATAGCTCTGTTGTTTCGCTAATATCTTCTGCGTCCTGGCTACCGGTGAGGGGGTTAACTAAAGGGGCCGCACCGATGCAATTTACGTCAAAGTGGCGGGTGTGGTGCCAGCAGCGATAGCTTTTTTCTGTAATGGATAAAATTTTGACCTGGGTGAGGGTGCGATCGCAAACCTGCTGTTCTACCTCAGGGGTCAGGGCAACAGGACTGCCCAGATAGTAACAATTGCGCCACAGCAATAGGGGCACCACCGGCGGCAGCTGCTGTGCGTCAGGGAACAGCTGAAAAAATCGTTGGCAGACTTCGTCATCCAGCAGGGTTAGATTCAGGGCTCCCTGGTCATCCCGCAACAGCTGTAATGCGCGCTGACAGTCAATTTGACCATTTCTAAGCTGTTGCCACGCCGTCAATAAATCGGAATCAAGCACCATAGAAAACCCATTGCCAGTTAAAAAGGATGGACATAAGCATGGCCCTACACTGTGTTCAAAAGCGCTGACACCCATGCTTAACCCCCGTTTAGATTATTCCTGATGTGGATGAAGAAGAGATTAAAACAGGTTAAGGTTTAGTCGCCGCTGCCAATAATCGCAGCAACTTTACGAAAATTATTGGCCAACATAATTCTTACACCATTTGCACCACATGCCTTGAACGATAATCTGGCACCCGTAGCCAGTTTGTTTAATGGTTCGAAAATGTTTTGTTAACCTTGCTCCTGAATATTACCTCCTGGGGGATTGTTACCACCCGGAACGACGGAGATTGTTCTTCACTTCCTTACTGGGAGTGTTCAAGTTCTCCACATCAATAGTTATCTACTAATCACATAGTTCAGAGGTAAAGATGGTCACCTTAAGAGGGTTTGCTTCCCTATCAGCCGACACTTTCGCTGATGGTCCTCCGTCTGGGACAGACAACGGTCGGATTGATGCGGCCAATCGCATTCAACCCATCTCTGCAAATGGCCGCACCGGTCCCTTTAATGGCCAGCCAGTGCAGGGGTTTAGTGCCGTACAATTCGCGCCTGATACCGACGCTAGAACATTTTGGTTTTTATCTGACAACGGCTTTGGCGGTGAAAGTAACAGTACCGACTATCTGTTGCGCATTTACCAGGCTCGACCAAATTTTCAGGGTCAAGGTGGTGATGGTAGCGTAGATCTGCAAGGGTTTGTTCAACTGAGCGATCCCGATAATTTAATTCCCTTCGATATTCAAAATGAAGAGAGTGCCGAGCGTCTTTTGACCGGTGCTGACTTTGATATTGAGTCATTTGTTATTGATAATAACGGTGATATCTGGGTGGGTGAGGAGTTTGGTCCTTATCTATTGCACTTCAACAGTGAGGGTGAACTCTTAGAAGCACCCATTGCCACTCCCAATCCAGTTGATCTCAACACCCTTAATGGTCAAGATCCTTTAGTCATTGGGCATCGAGGAGCTAGCGGTGACTTTCCAGAGCACACCTTAGCAGCGTATCGGGCTGCGATCGCAGCGGGGGCTGACTTTATTGAACCCGACTTAGTCACCACCTCTGACGGTGTTCTCATTGCCCGCCATGAGCCGCTTTTAGATGACACCACTAACGTGGCCGAGGTGTTTGGCTCCGAGCGCATGGCCACAAAACTATTGGACGGTGTTGAGATCACTGGTTACTTTGCAGAAGATTTTACCCTAGAAGAGATTAAACAGTTGCGGGCCGTCCAATCTCGTGACTTTCGCGATCCGGCCTTTGATGGATTGTTTGAGATTCCCACCTTTGAGGAAGTAATCGAACTGGTGCAAGCCGTTGAAGCTGAAACCGGTGTTCAAGTTGGTATCTATCCTGAGACCAAGCACCCCACCTTCTTTGACCAGCAGGGACTGTCTCTAGAAGAGCCTTTAATTGAAACCCTACAGCGGACCGGATTTACCGATCCCAACCGCATCTTTATCCAGTCCTTTGAGTTCCAGAACCTGATTGAACTTCAGGGCCAGCTAGATGCAGAAGGTCTGGGCGATATTCCCCTGGTGCAGCTATATGGCAACACCTTGCCCGATGCACCTGTAGATAACGGTTTCTCGGCTCCCTACGACATCCGCTTTAATGTGGAGCAGGGTAACGATCTAGAGGCCATTTATGGTGCAGACTTTTTAGCGGCGGTGGAGAATCCCCTGTCTAGCACCACCGTATATAGCGATCTGGATAGCGCTGAATTTTTGCAGGTGATCAGCGAGCAATATGCCGAAGGGGCAGGTCCTTGGAAGAACAATATTCTTATCCGGGAAGCTTTGGAGACTCCAGTGGATGGTAATGGTGACGGTGTGGCCGAAATCACAACTCGTCTCACCGGGGAAGTTACCTCCTTCATCGATGATGCCCATGGCGCTGATTTGCAGGTGCATCCCTATACCCTGCGCGATGAAGAACGTTTTCTCACCCTAAATCCTGACGGCACACCCCAAACACCAGAGCAAGAGTTTCAGCAGCTGGTTGACATTGGTGCCGATGGCTTCTTTACTGACTTCCCTCGCACAGGAGATCCTGTCGTAGATCGGTTGACGTCCGGCGAGGTGCGCTCTCCCAATAATCCTGACTTTGACTTTAATACCCTTAATGGTCAAACTCCATTAGTGATTGGTCACCGGGGGGCCAGCGGTGATTTTCCTGAGCACACCTTAGAAGCCTATCGTTTAGCCATTTATCAAGGGGCTGATTTTGTTGAGCCTGACCTGGTGATCACCTCTGATGGTGTACTGATCGCTCGCCACGAGCCTATGCTTGACGACACCACTAACGTGGCCGAGGTGTTTGGTGCTGAACGCATGTCCACCAAGATGCTGGATGGGGAAGAAATTACGGCTTATTTTGCTGAAGACTTCACCCTGGCAGAAATCAAGCAGCTACGGGCGGTTCAGTCCCGCCCATACCGCAATCAGGAATTTAACAACGAGTTTGAAATTCCTACGTTTGAGGAAGTCATCGAACTGGTTCAGGAGGTCAGCGCCGCAGTGGGCCGTGACATTGGTATTTATCCCGAAACCAAGCACCCCACCTTCTTTGATCAGCAAGGGCTATCGTTAGAAGAACCCCTGGTGCAAACCCTGGTGGATACCGGATTTACAGATCGCGATCGCATCTTTATCCAGTCCTTCGAAATTCAGAACCTGCTAGACCTACGAAACGAAATCCTCCCTGAGGCTGGTTTAGATGACCTGCAATTGGTGCAGCTCTTTGGTGATACTGAAGGTGCCTTTATCAATGAAGGCGGTGGCGGTTTCTCCGTGCCCTATGACCTGGTGGCCAATGCCGATCTATCTGAAGCTGAGAAAGGGGCCATCTACGGTGACCTGCTTCCCTTCCTAGATTTTGAAAACCCAGGCTATAACTCCCTGGCCAATGCTGAGGCCATTACTGAAATTAGCAGCTATGCCGACGGAATTGGCCCCTGGAAAAACAACATCCTGCTGCGTGAGCCCCTGGCAACACCCGTAGACGGTAATGGGGACGGTATTGAGGAAATCACCACTCGCCTGACTGGAGAGGTCTTTCCTCTAGTTGACTTTGCCCACGATGCAGGGCTGCAAGTTCACCCCTACACCCTGCGGGATGAAGAGCGTTTTCTCACCTTAAATGAGGATGGTACCCCCCAGACATCTGGAGATGAGTTTCGTCAGCTGATTGAACTGGGTGTGGATGGCTTCTTCACCGACTTCCCTGAAACTGGACGGATTATAGTTGAACAGTTTGAAACCGCTGAAGAGTTTGCTAACCTACGCGGTTCACGGGGTTACGAAGGCATGGGCTTTAGCCCCGACCGGAGTACCCTCTATCCCATGCTAGAAGGCACAGTCCTTGGCGATCCCGAAGGGTCTCTGCGCATCTATGAATTTGATGTAGCCAGCCGCTCATTTGAGGGCATTATCGGCCTGTATCAGCTGGATGCCCCCAACCATGCCATTGGTGACCTCACCCCCATCAACGAGACTGAATTCTTAGTGATTGAGCGGGATGGTCGTCAGGGTGAAGCTGCTGAATTTAAGCGCATCTACAAAATCGATATCTCTAATGTTGATGAAAATGGCTTTGTAGGAAGAGAGCTGGTTGCTGATCTATTGGACATTGCCGATCCTAATGATCTCAATGGTGATGGTAGCACCACATTCTCCTTCCCCTTTGTCACCATTGAAGATGTCCTGGTGCTTGATGAAAATACCATTCTGGTGGCGAATGACAACAACTATCCATTCTCCATTGGTCGTGATTTCTCGGGTACCGAAATTGACAACAACGAAATCATCACATTGGCACTGGATGAGCCATTAAATCTAGATCCGCGTTTAGGTGTGGCATCGATACCAGAATCAGTCACTGTGGGTGATGATTCTGACAATACCCTGGTTGGCACTGTCAGTGACAACACGATTGCAGGCGGTTTAGGCGCTGACATGATCGCTGGCGGTGACGGTGATGACATCCTGCGGGGTGACCTCAATAGCCGCGATTCCCAGCGCGGTATCGGTGGCGATGACCTGATCTTTGGTGGTGCAGGCAATGATCGAATCGGCGGTAAAGGTGGCAACGACGAGCTATTCGGCGATGCCGGCGATGATCACATTTGGGGTGACGACGGTGATGACCTGCTGCAGGGCGGTCTGGGTAACGACACCCTAGTGGGTGACGACTTTGGTCGTGGTCGTGGTGCTGACACCTTTGTCCTGGCCGCAGGTCAAGGTACAGATACTATCCTTGACTTCGAAGTGGGCACTGACCTGATCGGTCTGGCCGATGGCTTATCCTTCTCAGATCTATCCCTTGGTCAGCGTGGCGATGCTGCGGTAATTTCCTTTGGCACTGAGGATCTGGCTCTACTAAATGGCGTAGCTGCTTCAGCTCTAACTGAAACTGCATTTACTGTGGTTTAGGCATAGTTTAGGCATGTAGACGGTCTACAGTTCAAGCAACTCAAACTGTAGACCGCTTTGACGCATATCCTAACCAGGTTCACAAGATCAGCCCTAAGGGGCGTTGATATTACGCAAACGTTTTTTGCGCAATTTATCCAAGATTGCATACGTCAAACGACTGAAGCGGTTCAACCATTGGCAACTTTGAACTACTTCATTGGTCGTACTTGATATGAGTGTCCTACTACTCACACTGGCATCGGGCATGTTTATTGCTTGCTAGTTATAGCTCCAACTGTACAGGCCATGATTTTTTATGGCCTGTATGCTAATCGCTGGCAGGCCTGCCACCGGTTTGAGCAGAACTAGAGACAATGAATTTGTCCGTTTGGAACAGATTCACTGGTTCTCGTGGAAACTCAAGTGCATTAGGAAATGGCTCGTGAATCTTTTTTATGACCAAGAAAATCTTATTAATAACGAGCGATTCATCGCTCTGTAATACCCTTCGATCATGGTTTACCCAATGTAACTATGAGATAGTTCTAGCTACACAAGGGGGCGATGAAGGTATTTTATTGGCAGTTACTGAAGCACCAGATATTATTTTAATTGACACAGACCTGCCTGTTATCAGTGGTTGGCAAACAATTAAAATTCTTAAAGCATCAACAGTTACGCAAAAGATCCCCATAGTTGCCTTGACAGTTTGCACAACTGAAGCTGAGCGAACCAAAGTGCAGAAATCTGGCTGTGATGCGTGTGAGTTAAAACCCGTTGATCTACAGAGTATTTTAGCTACAGTAAAAACGCTGTTAGGTCCTGTTCCTATCGCTTCAGAAACAACAAATTCTCTACTCTTTCCCAACCCTTCGCGCTTATCCCAAGGATTGTTGTCAGCATCTCAAAATCAGGTGGTTTACATTGAAGATAGTCCATTAGATAGCCAGGCCATGGCGGCAATTATTCAAGGGGCAGGCTATGGTTATCAAAATATCTCTAAGCCCTTAGAGACCATGCCAAGACTATTAGAATTCAGGCCTCAGCTGATTTTTTTAGATTTGGTGATGCCCTATACCAATGGTTACGAACTGTGTGCTCAAATTCGCCGGACTGCATCCTTACGGAGAACACCTGTAATCATGGTAACCAGCAACGATGGCCTGATTGACCGAGTACGCGCCAGATTAGTGGGTGCATCTGGATTCTTTAGCAAGCCTGTTAAGAAAGAAAAGATTCTCAAGGTGCTTAACAAATACCTGGCATCAAATGATCAGCATCTTGCTGAACGATCTTATCAAGGTGAATTCTTGAAGTTAGTGGGTCTAGGATAGACGATTGCTGTTGAATCTAGGGTAGCCCTGAGACCGCTCACATTCTCTCACATTCTATGGATAACCGCCCTTCCTAAGATTCTTCAAGGACTCCAGGCCAGTTGGCATTGGCGTTGCTGATATGGCCGGGAATATCTTGTTCCCACCGTCTTTGTACCCCTCTGCTGTAGTTAAGATAGAGTTTGCCATCCACAATTTTCCAGGCATTAGGATCAATGGACGCAGTATATCCCTGGCTCACGGCCCAGGCACAGTATCCACCATATTGTGGAGCATACTGTGCAGGATTAGCTGCAAATAAGTCTCGATTTTCTGCACTGACAAACTGCCATGTGGCATTGTTCCAGGTATAGGTAAACTCTGAACTACCCGCAACCGGTCCACCTTGGGTAAAGTAAGCAACGGGGTCAGTGCCACGGATGGCCAGTCCACTATTATCTGCAAAATATTGGATATTTTGGGTTTCAGGTGCAATAGTTTCTACGGCTGCAGTTGTATCTGGCCCAGCACAGGGATTTGCTCCAGCACAGGGATTTGCCCCAGCACAGGGACTTGCACTAGCACAGGGATTAGGCGTAGTTGCAACTTCAGTGGCTATGGCCGAACTGTCTTGGATATCGCTAGTTACAGTGGTATCCACGGATTGACTCGATGGATCTACGGCACAGCCTACTGCTAGAACTAAGCTTGCAAGTAGTGTGGCTGTGAATTTACCTGAGGAATTTATGTACATAATTAAAAGTAGTTTTGACTATGGCCATAGCTAATCACAGAAACCTTAATCTGGGCTTAGACAAAACAATTATTCTGAACTATTTTCACTACCACCATACAAATGATTTTCCAACGAAGCTATAGCTTTGGTAGCATCCTCGTCAGTACCAGCTGTAAAAATTAAATCACCCTGCTCTACGTAATCTATCCATTGGGCCGAAAACACTTCATTACCACCATCGTGCCAATAGACTTGCCCAATGCCGTCTAATTCTTCAACCACAAGCCCATAGCCATAAAAGCTCTCATCGTCTTCAAATTCCCGAATATGCGGCGTTTGCACAATAGTAAGCATATCTGGAGATATGACTTGACCAGCAACAACCGTTTGACGAAATTGAATCATATCTTCCACCGTTGAGACTAAGCCACCATTACCAATGAGATTCCAATAAGGTTTGTCGTTTCCCCAACTAGCCTGGCGAATTGTCTCGTCTTGCCTGGTTTTTAGTGAACGGCTATTGTCATAAACAGACTCGTACCCAGTATTTTCTAGCCCTAGTCCTGCAATCACATCTTCGCGCAAATAGGCTTCATAAGATTTACCAGAGCGTGCTTCGATGATCGCGGCGACAATGCCAAATCCGGTGTTGGAATATTGATATGTTTCTCCTGGAAGGAATTCAAGCGACGATTCAAATGCTCGAATGAGAAATTCATCTTTACTCAGCTGTTCTGGATCTGGACCAATAGATTTGCTAAATCCAGCGGAGTGTGTCAATAACTGATGTACTGTGATGTTCGATTTATCGGCTGGTACGTTGTCAAAAATATCACCAAGGGTTTCATCAAAACTGACCTTGCCTTGTTGCACAAGTTTTGCTGCCATCACTCCAGTCACAGTTTTTGTGATGGAATTGATGTCAATCAAGGTTTGTTCGGGTGGTATTGTGTCAATGGCTGGAGCCCCAAACTCTTTGAATTGAATAGGCTCGCTATGGTGAGAGACGGCGATAATAACATTTAGATTTTGTGCTTCAATTTCTGCTAGGGCAGTATCTAATCGCTGATCAAACGGAGCACTTATCGGCAGTGGTTGTGCTTTTGGCTGGCATCCAGTACCGAACATAATGATGACTACTCCAGCTAACCATAGGGACAACTTTGATCGACACATATAATTGCTTCAGTAGTCTGACTAACTAAAAAACCTTGGTGCCATAATAACTGTACAAAGCCCTATTTCAGAACGACAGCGCTTTGGGACGCAATTTGATTGAGGGCTCAAACCTTAAGGAATCATCCATAAAGGGATTGTATCTAGCTGTAGTGGCCTCTTATCAGCCATAAGCACCCTCAAGTTCTTGAAGCATGCTTTCCTTAATATCGTCATCCAAGTTTTCACCAGACGTTATCCACGACGACTTTATCAATATCGATATCACGCCAGAAGATAGAAATAATTTACCGCACCAGTTTTTGGATGTCATCAAACAGCTTAACCAAAACTACCTGCACTGGAAGCACCTTCGGGATACTAAGCAAGCTACCCACGCCACCTTTTATCTATACACCAAGGATGGCATCAAACAAGCGGTTGAAAAAGCAGCTGAGTCGGATAACCCCATAGAACAGAATGTTCTACTAATCTTAGAAACGAATCTTGCCTTGGCAACGATCAATTCATTATTAATCACCTGTGAAGAATATCTCAAGGCAGAGCAATTGCAAAATTGCAAAGACAGCATTGATACCGCCCTTTCTACGCTATATGAGTTTATCAAAACACGAGAAAAACTGAGTCAGTCACGAGATATTGCTATAGAAAGCATTCGACAAGATATTACTAATGATAACGAAAGCACCCAATATGCTTCTTACGGAGCGAGGAAGATTTCAGGTCTACAACATGACGCTAGAATTGATGACCCCAATCTCTACGTTGTTAGACAACAGCTCACATCCCTACAAGAAACCTTTACCCTGATCTACCCAGAAGATATTGGCCAGACTTCTTCCAACTTGGCAGGGAAGCAGCGACTAAATTCTCTGCTCTCCAATATCTTTATTGAATTGGTTAAGCCCAATGCAAAAATCACCACCAATAAAGCAAGTGCTAGTGATAATTTCTCAACTATTACAAATAGGTCTGATGTCCCAGTGGGTTTCTTTTCTCCCAACGGGGTTTACTACTTGAGGCAAGTGCCTGGTGAAGAAAGCATATCAGCGACCACTGCTAAGATCATTGAGGTGGAGACAGGTGAAGAGCTGAGAACAATCACCTATAAAGGTTGGCTTACAGCCATGTCGTTTTCAACGGATGGTGCGTATCTGGCCATTGTATTAGACCATCTTTTTAAGGTCATAGACGTATCGACGGGTAAAGAATTTGCTGCCGTGCAGCACCAAGGTATTGTACAGAAAACCTGCTTCTCTCCAGATGGCACTCACTTAGCCGCAGTTTCCATTGACAAAGCCATAAAAATTGTTGAGGTAGCTACAGGCAAGACAATTCGTACCCTGGTCCATAGCAAAAATGAAGCAGACATATCAAAGTCCATATGCTTTTCGCCCAGGGGGACATATCTGGCCGTTCCCAGTGATAAAACAATAAAGATAGTGGCTGTTGCCACTGGCCATGAGGTGACAGCATTTTCCCATACAAGTTCAGCCGATGTCCTTTGCTTTTCGCCAGACGAGGCTTACATTGCCACAACCACTGGCTCAAACACCGAAATTACAAAGATATCCACCGGTGAGAAAATTACCTCTATCTCTCATCAGGGTAAACTGCGGGGTATATCATCATCTCCCTTTGGTACCTATCTAGCCATTGGCTCATGGAATAATACAATTAAACTCATCAAAGTAGTCACTAAAACAGGCGGCAGAAACGTTTATACCATTAAGCACGAAGAGGACGTTAATGCCGTCGCGTTCTCTGCCGATGGAGGATACCTGGCCACAGCATCGTCAGATCAAACCGCTAACATAATCAAAGTTGCTACCGGTAGACGCGTTACCACCATTGCCCATGATGCCCACGCCATTGCCCTATCCTTTGCGGCCAATCGCTCGTACCTTGCTACAGCCTCTTTAGATGGCACAGTGAAGTTACTGGATTTACCCAAGCTTGTTGAAGATGCAAGTGAAGATGAAAGTACTGCAGCTAATCCCCAAGTCGAAGAGTCTTCCCTTGTTCAAATGAACAAAGCTGAGGTCTTTTTTAAGGCTTGGCGGATAGAACAGGCAAATGTCAGCAGTTTCTATGAGTTTATGTTGGCCAAAGCTGAACAGGGTGGTTTATCGGCTAAATACAATGCACCTATTTTAGAGACTAATCTTTTACTGGAAGCTTTATTTTTCTTGGTAGCCAGTGCTGAGAAGAACTACCAAACCATTAGTCCCTATCTGGCTGATTTGGAAAATGGTGAACTGTATCTGCCTGCGTTGCAGGATCTCAGGGATAATGTTTCAGCAGCATTGTCGTCTCTCTATGAGTTTATCCATAGCCGTATGCGGTTAGATGATGATAGCTATCCCCAGGCGCTGGAACGATTTCAACGAGATATTGAGGTAGATATTTATACGAGTCAGCTGATTCTGACTATTTACGAGAAAATTCTGGCATTTCTGCGGTATAACGGCATAAAGCAGAGCAGTGAGTTCCACACGGTAAAGGGGATGCTGGATAAGATCTTTGACATCATTGATGCATTGTTGCCGGATGAGGTGAGGCGTCAGCGCAATGGTTCGCAAAATGGGATGGCCAATAATATTTCTATTGCAGAAGCACTGCAGGTGATTGAGGCATTTGATTTGACGGAAGCCGAGTTGGTGCCGTTGTTGTCGAAATTAAAGCACAGCGGTGTGATGAATGCGGCAATTGCACTAGCGGCGATGTCTAAAGTGACATCAGCGACGGTGGTGGAGCTGTGTCGGGGGTTGCCAAATGAGGCGATTAATATACGGGTGGCATTGTTGGCGCTAAAGAAACGGCGGAAGACCCATTATATTGGGACGGTGATGCCCTGGGTGGAGATTACGCAAAGGGATGTTTTGTTGAGGAAGTTGGAGACAGCTCCTGTTAAGACGTGGTGGCGACGGTGATAGAGCGTTGTTTGCGGATGGGAGAGATGATCTTCTCCAAGAGTTTCCTTGGCCATGCTCAGCGCTTGATCCAGATACTCCTGATCTTGGGGCACATCATTTTGCGCGTAAGCCAATGTCCCCAGATTCTTAACTAGGTATTACCTTGATCTTGGTAAATAAGCCCTAGCAAATTTAAGCTGGCAGCCACATCGGGATGAGCGTCCCCATAGGCATTCACCTTCACGAGGATACCCCATCACACTACAGTCGCCTCCATGGCCAATAAATTAAGATGATACATCTAACAACTTACCTGGTTTAGAGATTTACGCTGATGGCTTAAGCGTAACTGCTAGGTCTTTTAGTGTAGCTATTCACCGTCTATATCTGTAGCAGAAGGTCGTGTGACGACCTATCGCGCAGGTCGATTATCTGACGTTAATTACATCGAAGGTGTAGCTAATGAAAACTCAGCCAAACTATATCAGACAGATTCTTATGGGTCTGGCGATCATGTTCGGGCCAATTATCATTTTTGGATTGCTACCATCCCCTAGGGAAGAGGGGGTGGGTACATATTTTATTGTTTATACACTCCTGGCTGTTGCAGCTCTGATATCTCTGATTGCCGGGCATATTCCCTTTATCAAAGGCTGTGGAAACTATGCCCAATCCCGAGGCTATGGCAAACGATGGGGATGGCTAGGCCTGTTTAGTTGGATTGGGTTGTCGGTGCTGATGATCATTCCCAACCGCTGCAAGCCGTCTCCTGACATGCAAACAGCTACACCGGAAACGGCATTTGATCGAGTCAGCCTTTTAGAAATCGGTCTAAAGTATGTGGCCTTGGCCACACTCTATGCCATTTTTATGGTTTTGGCCTATGTCAAACTGACCGGACAGAATTTTGATGAATATCAGATCACAGCCCTGTTTGCAAATGTAATAGGTCTGGTGATATCGACTCATTTTATTGTTCTTCTGTTTAGATTACTGCGAGCCGCCAAATTTGATCTGTCTGCATTGGGTCTTAAGGGGGGCATTAGTGCCCGCGAGGGTCTCTTAACTTGTTTAGTAGCGACAACTTTGTTTTTATTTTCCCTGAGCTTTGACAGGATCACGCTGTATGGTTTGTCCTATGTCTGGCCAGGCTATGTTGAAGACTACTTTGAAGGTGTACAACGTTTCACCAATATCTTGGAGCTAATTCTGTTTGCTGTTAGTGCCATTATCCTGGCACCGTTGCTAGAAGAGATCTTGTTTCGCGGCATTTTTCTCCAGAAGTGGGGACTTAAGTGGGGGCTACGGTGGGGAATAGTCGTATCGTCGTTACTGTTTGCGGTTATTCATGTTCGGTTTGATCTGATTTCGTTATTTATTGATGGAGTTTTTCTGGCGTTCCTGTATTTAAGAACCTCTAGTTTGGTGGCTCCCATGCTTTGTCACGGGTTGTTTAATGCGGCAGTGGTGGTCTGGAATGCGGTTGATTTTTTTGGTAAACCTGTGGCTGAAAGAGGGATAACGCTATCAATCAGTGATTATCAGGCTCTGGTATCTCCCGTATTAAACCAATACATTGTCCTGGCTATTGTGTCTTTCTTTTTGTTGGTGTATCTGTTTTTCCAGCTACGCCCCCGGTCTATAGCCCCCATGCCCTATCTCAAGAATTGTGGTTTGGCTCAGGGGTAAGTCCTAACTTTATGCAGGTTACGCTCTAATGAATCCCTTTGCGTGATGACCGAATGACTACCTTTTCTTGGTCTAGGCTTAACCTTGGGAGCCTACTATTTAAGGGCCGAATGCAGGGTCACCCAAAATAGGTTTTGGGCGTTGTCCCGGATGTATTTGAGGCATTTTTTCATAAAAATTAAAGGCTTGTGTATTCCCTCGGATTGTGACTGACTTTTCTGTTGTTATCTGCACCTATAACGGTGAGCGTCGTCTGCCTATATTATTAGAGCGATTGCGATCGCAACTCACCCCCAAGTCCCTAACCTGGGAAATCCTCATCGTTGACAACAACAGTCACGACCAGACGGCTCAATGTATTCGCGACTATCAGCACCAGTGGCCTAAGCATATTCCCCTGCGATGCTTGTTTGAGCCTCGTCAGGGCCTTGCCTATGCCCGCCGTTGCGCCATGGGCTCTGTCAGCAGTGACCTTGTCGGTTTTTTAGATGACGACACCTTACCCGCCGAGGATTGGGTTGCTCAGGCCTATCAATTTGGTCAACTCCATCCCCAGGCAGGAGCCTATGGCAGTGCCATTGATGGACAATACGAAAGCAAACCCCCAGAAGGTTTTGAGCGTATTGCCAGCTGTCTGGCCGTCATTCAGCGGGGAGATACGCCCTTTCAATACCACACCAAGCAAGGGGTTTTACCCGCCGGGGCGGGTATGGTGGTTCGACGCCGAGCCTGGTTCACCTGTGTCCCCACAGAGCCAGCCCTCAGTGGCGTATGTGGCACGAGCCTAAAAACCAAAGGGGAAGATGTTGAAACCCTAAGCCATATACGTCAGGGAGGTTGGCCCATTTGGCATAATCCCCAGATGCGCCTGCTCCACTCAATTCCGGCCAATCGTCTGCGCCCAGCCTATTTGCTAGACCTGTTTCAATCCATTGGTGTCAGTCGGTATCCCCTACGTTGTGTGCGCTATCGTCGGTGGCAGCGTCCTTTGATGCTACTCCTACATGGCCT
This sequence comes from Leptothoe sp. EHU-05/26/07-4, assembly GCF_043421015.1. Classification (NCBI taxonomy): domain Bacteria; kingdom Bacillati; phylum Cyanobacteriota; class Cyanophyceae; order Nodosilineales; family Cymatolegaceae; genus Leptothoe; species Leptothoe sp. EHU-05/26/07-4. Next base: position 21,665 of record NZ_JAXSQV010000002.1, on the reverse strand, counting down.
CAATGACCTGCGCAAACTGATCATCCATATCCTTAAAACCAAACATTTCCACCCAACCGATATTGTCACGGCCTGTGAACGAACATTATTGGTTCATAGCTTTATGAGTCCCATCCATGGATTATCGGTAGGCCAGACATATGGAAGCATAGATACGCCCATATTCCGAGGCTAAAACGATAATTTGAACACATCGCAATTCTACTGATTTGAAATATATCCATCGTATGTACAAGATTAAGTGGATATTTAGTGAGTTGGGTATGCTGACTAATGGAAGAGTAGATATCAACGTTTTGCGTAGAAGCTATGCTAAAAGCAGTAGTTGGTCATAGCAATGACCCAGATACGACGTTTGCGATCGCAGAAGTCTTAGAGCAATGTCTGACTGCCTTAGCAGGGATTAAGCCTCAGGCAGGCATTTTGTTAGCCGCCCTTGATTTTGAGCATACTGAAATCCTTCAACGTATTAACCAAACATTTCCAGGCATTCAACTCATTGGCGGCACAACTGACGGTGAAATTTCATCTATCCTAGAATTTCAGCAAGACTCTCTAGTCTTAATGTTGTTGTACTCCGACCAAGTGGGCTTTCATGCCGCTGTTGGTCGCCATGTTTCCTCAAACCCTGTTGCAATTGCTCAGCAAACCGTTCAATTAGCCCAAGCACAGTCCCAACGCCCAACAGCTTTATGTATCACCACACCTGAAAGTTTAACGACCAGTGGACTGTTAATTCTGGATGGCTTGCAACAAGCCTTAGGAGAAACAACTCCCATTATCGGGGGGACCACCTGTGACCAATGGAAATTTCGACAAACCTACCAATTTTTTGGGCAAGAAGTTTTAAGTGATGCTCTGCCCATTTTGCTATTGTCAGGGCCTGTACTCTGGGGCCATGGGGTGTCCACGGGTTGGACCCCGATAGGAAAAAAAGGAAAAGTAACTAAAGTCGATGGTAATGTTCTTCATGAAGTTAATGGACAGCCCATTTTAGAGTTTTATCGAGATTATTTAGGCGATATTCGTCCATCTCCTGCCTACCGGTTAGCTGTGTTTGAACCAAATCAAAACAGTTGGTATATGCGAGCGTCTAACGGCTCCTATGATTCAGAGTCTGGCAGTATCACCTTCTTTGCCGATATCCCACCCCAGTCAGAGGTACAAGTGGTTCGTTCCAGTCGGGATGAAATGGTGGCCTCGGCAAATTCATCCATGCGACAAGCCCTTAAGCATTATCCTGGAACTCATCCCACCGTAGCCTTATTATTCTCCTGCACAGGGCGTATGCGGGTTTTAGGAACCAGAACTAAAGAAGAATATCACGTCTTACGACAGGCAATTCCACCTAACATGACGTGCGCTGGATTTTATACCTATGGAGAAATCGCTCCGTCCCGCACCCATGGCGCAGCCCAATTTCACAATGAAACCTTTGTAACGTTGCTGTTAGGCATGGAGTAGCTTCTTCATGGATAATATGGCCCCTGATCAGCTACAACAACGCATTGAGAAGTTAGAAAAACACAATCGGCTGTTACAGAAAAAATTGGCTCGTTCGGAAGCCAATCGGGCAGAATTAGAAAATTCTTACGAGATCCAATCAGAGTTAGTTCGTCAAATTATTCAAGGATTAGAAAAATCCAGAAGTGAGGCAGAGATTCGTAGTCAGGAGTTACAAGCAGCTTTCACCAATTTGCAACTGATGCAAACAAAATTGATACAATCTGAAAAGATGTCTGCCCTGGGGATGTTGGTGGCAGGCATTGCCCATGAAATTAATAATCCCATCAGTTTTATCTATTGTAATATTGACCATGCCTATGCCTATGTGCAAGATTTAATAGATTTGCTCAATCTCTATCAGAAAATCTATCCTGAACCACACAGCAAAATTACGGCCCTCAGCGAAGAGTTAGAGGTGGACTTTATTGTTGAAGACCTGTTCAGGCTCTTGAATTCTATGCAAATAGGTAGTGAACGCATTAGCAAGATTGTGTCAGGATTGAGAACATTCTCACGACTTGATGAAGCTGATTATAAGGAAGCAGATTTGCATGACGGTTTGGACAGTACCTTGATGCTTCTACAGCACCGATTCAAAGGGTATGGCCACCGTCCTAACATCACCATCATTAAGAATTATAGTCAGTTACCTCAAATCTCCTGTTTTTCAGGGCAACTCAATCAGGTTTTTATGAACATCTTAGTCAATGCAGTCGATGCTATTGAAGATCGCTACACACAACAATCACAATATCCAGGTAAGCTTGAAGCTGGTCAAATTACCATTTGTACATCTACGATTAATTCACAATGGATAAACATATCCATTGCTGATAATGGCTTAGGAATGCCTGAAGAGATTTACAAAAAGATATTTAATCCATTCTTCACGACAAAACCTACTGGCGAGGGAACAGGCATGGGGTTATCGATCAGCTATCAGATTATTGTTGAAAACCACGGCGGTAATTTAGAGTGTCGATCTAATGTAGGATCAGGCACTGAGTTTATCGTCAGCATTCCTATCAAGCAATGACTTGGTGAGGCAATCATCCATATCGCCCCAAGGGCTCGATATCTATAGCCTGGCACCCATAGTTCATAACATCAGTGATTAACGTTTAAGAACCGGTAACATCACCGTAACCGTAGTACCGGACTTGGCATCTGAAGTTATGGAAAATTGACCTTTATGGGCATTCACGATTCGTTTAACAATGGCTAGACCCAAGCCATTACCATTGGGTTTTGTGGTAAAAAACGGTGTTGTAATCTTCTCCAAAATAGATGGAGGAATGGGATTACCTCCATTATGAATCTGCACTGTCAGGTGATTAGCTTTGGATGGATACGTAATCTCCCAAGTCACGATCTCGCCGGCAGCTGTCGCCTCACAGGCATTGGTCAGTAAGTTAATAAAGACCTGTTTGAGTTTGTCAGAATCTGCCGAAACGATGGCTGAAATTGGATTTGCATGGAATTCGATCACCTGATCTGCCACGGAGGGATGAGACTGTAGAGATTTTAGAAGATCCGCACTCCATGTGTTTAGTTCTAAGGGCTTACAATTCAGCGCTTGCGGTTTAGAGAACAGCAAAATTTCATTGAGCAATCGCTTTAAGCGATCGGCTTCTTCTAGGGCGATATCTAACCGGGCTTTAAATCGACCGTCCAGGTCTAGCTTCTGAAAGCTGGTTAGCCCCATCAGCACCGTTGTCAGAGGATTACGAATTTCATGAACAATCATGGAAGATAGTTCGCCAACTTCAGCTAAATGGGAGAGTGCTTTTTTAGCATGGGCTTCGGCCTGCTGGCGTTGGGCATCAAGTCGTCTTCTCTCGCTAATATCTCTAACCATGGCGAGAATACATTGCCGTCCCTCAAACTCAATGGGTGCAGCAGAAATCTCCGCTGGCAGCTTATGTTTCGACTTTGTTAAACAGGTCAGTTCATCGGTCCAGCCCCGACCGTTGTGAAAAACATTCCGGGTAAATTCCAATAATTTAGGCATTTCGTCTGGATGAACCTGAGAGATTTTAATGGCGTTTAGCAGCTCCTGGTGTGAATAGCTGAGTAGCTCGGTCGCCCTTGGGTTGGCCTCTAAAATTTGATCCTGGGCTGGGTCAATCACAAAGATAGCGTCGTTGGACCCGTCAAAAATTTTGCGAAAACGCTGCTCTAAGGATGAATGGGCAATACTTTCTACCTGTAGTCGAGCTGAGACCCGATGTAGCTCAGTTCTATAGTGATCTAATTTTTGGGTCAGCTGCTGGTTAACGGTCATCAGCTTTTCCTGGAGCAACTGTAGAGGGTGCCTAGGGCTGACTGTCTCCAGGGTATGGTTGCTGACAGAATGACAGCAGCGTTCTAGCTCAATGGCCATGGCAGCCTGATGGGCCATTAACGTCAAAATCTGTTGATCTTCAGTTTGAAAGGGTTCGATGGCAGGTCTTAGGGCCAGCAAGATACCGCAGCAGCAACCTTTAGGGGTAACTACGGGCACACCGCAATAGGCCACATTCAGATTGGCCTGTAATATATAGACCCCCGTAGCTGAATTTCTCTGAGTTAAAATATCTTCAGCTAAGCGACTCCAATAGGCATAATTTTCAGGTTTACCTGGCTGCAGTTCTGGACTGACAATGAAGTCATACTTACCGGACCCTAAGTATTGACCGAGCATCACGTGACTGGCCCCCAAGCCATGACGCAATCCAGAAACTAGCTCTTCCAGATACGCTTCTAAATGGCCAGCCCTATAGCGCAGTGACGTTAAGGCTGAAAGCCATCGAGACTGGATTTGATGATTGGGAATACAGGCAACCTGGAGCTGAGATTCATTCATCGCGCTCATGGAATCACTTAGATGAGATTTCCCAGAATTTTAGATGAGTAAACCCTGAGAATCTATGATTCAAATCAAGTTTGTTAAGAAAATTGAAATCCCAGGCTGAAATCAAAAAAGATTCTTAAGACTTACGGTAAGTAGGTTGGTGCAATCTTGCATCAGGCATTAACAAATTATTTGACTGCTTAGAGTCTGCCCTCAAAGCCTTCAAAAGTGGAAAAAGGGGGCTGCAATATCTGATAGCTAAAGCGATGGCATCCCCCCATCCCCCATCCACCTGTAATAGTGGGTAAACCTACGCCACAGCGTACTAGCTACACCTATCCCTCCAGAAATATAATTTTTCTCTGATTACGTTGAATAATGCCATCGTCTTGCAATTTTCGTAACGAGCGTGAAACCACCTCTGGTGTCAGGCAAATTTGCTCGGCAATGGCTTTAATCGGGCAATTGAGAACACAGATGTTTTGCCCCGGTGTTTTTAAATTGTAGAGATAGGCTAGTACACGGTCACTAGCGGAACGGATACATCGCAATGTCATGAGGTCTTTGGCGATGTGGAGCTGTTCTGTTAATTCACTAATAAAAATAAGGGAAATCTCAGGATCTTGATGTAGTAGGGTGAGAAATGCCTGTTTGGGGATAGCAACAATGAGAGAGGGCTCAGTTGCGATCGCAGAATTAGCATAAACGCCATGAAACAAGGCGCTTTCGCCAAACCAGCTGCCATTGTCGATGGCGTATTGGTGACTCATCTGGCCATTTTCCAGATAGCGCACCAGCTGTACTTTTCCAGTTTTGACGCCAAAAATCTTCCCTGCTGGTTCTTCACCATGAAAGATAATCTCGCCGGTTTTAACTGTTGAGAGACTGGGAAGAGCCTCAATGAGGCCCTTCTCAAACAAACGCTTGAGGGCTTCAAGATAACGATCCAATGATTCCATTGAAAACCACTTAGATTACGATGCTGTCCAAAGTAAGCAACTCATCTAAGAGCTTCCCCAATAGCTGTCTAAAACCAGCCTCAATTATGCTGAGGGTTGACTTAAAATTTGCCTCTCAGTGATTCAGGTGGAACTTAAGACGATATCAGCTAATCTGCAAATCCCTTTCTATCTTCCACCATAGCAAACGGAATCAAACTTAGGGGCCAGATAAAGTATTGCAAGAACAACACGGAATTAAAGTATAGGAAGGCCATCATGGTGACTGTAGACGCTGCAAAGATGCCAACCCGCTCTGTTAAGAAACTTAGATAGGCCAGCCCCATTAGAAATAGCATCAGTGCTTTGGCCTTGAGGCCCACCAGCCACGGATAATTTTGAAATAGAATCACATCGATAGATGGGGCACCGCTAATATGGCTATCCCCTAGGCGTGTTGCTGAGAACAAAACAGACTTAAAGAAGCCATCGGCATCCCAAATAATAAAGGGTAGGGACGTTATCAACGGCACACTGAGAATAATCAAAAAGCCAATAATCAGGTTTTTAGCGTACTTATCGCGTTTTTTCCATAGATATATTAGATATAGCGGCAGTAAAAATATCGCGATCTGTTTGATACCCACGGAGATGCTAAACATCAGCAGAGCGAGTCGTGGTTTCTCCTTTAAAAGAACCAGGGAGAATACTAAAAAGAAAATGGCTGCAAATTCTAGATGATGGACACGAATAATATAAATACTCCAGCGGCCTAGCAAGAGAATAAGCGAGGCCGCTGTCCCCAGTAACCACAACCGACGCTTTTGAAAGTATCGTAGCGTTAGACCAACAATACCCATGTGGAATATAAAGGCTGTGGGTCGCCAAAAGTATAGCCAGTCGCGATAGTCTAGAAAACCAAGTTTTTGCACTAGAGCAGATACAAGATAGGCAATGGGAAAATAAGTGGCATATTTATCATTTTCCCTGAGGTTGCCTGCCAGAACTCTGGCATAGGGGTTTTCTCCAGCCAGAATTCGCTTGCCTTCTAGCCAGATATAGTACATATCATGGCCCTGAAGCTCTTCAGCCGGTGTGTGCCAAAAACTGTAGTGTATGAAAAATCCTGCAGACGCCAGCAGCAGGAAAATAAGCCAATATCGTTTATCCCATTTGTCTAACCCTGACATGGTAAATGTTTGAAACAACAAATTAGTGACTAGAAATAAGGCTTCAGTATGCCACTAAAATCTGACTATGATATGACCACAGGTTACAAAAAATCCACCCAATCCTTTACGCTGACAGGCTGGGTGGAAACAAGGGTAGGGGTAAGACTTTTTGCCTCTACTATGTCTCTAGAAAGGTAAGTGTGACAAAAGAGACAATGGCCTAGGCACGGCGTTCGACCACTAGGGTAAAACGGGCAACCAGCATGCCAACGGATGCGATCGCAACCAGCGGTGCAAAAAAGGCCAGACCCACGGCTCCCCCCACTAGGCCCGCTGTCAGGGGAATTTCTAACAAGGTGCGGCCTTCAGCATTTTTAATCAAAATCCGTCGCACATTACTCTCATTAATGAGCTCTTGTACTTTGTTAACCAGGTTGTCGCTATTTACCACAAATTCTTCTGTAGTCGTTTCTGGATCAGATTCCGGTGGTGTTGAGTTGGGAGAAGAGGGATCAGAGTAGCTCATGGGTTGACTAACCTAACTTTAAAAAACGAATGTCTAAAGACAAACCTGTCCCTTTGATACTGGCTAGAGCAAGAGACAGGCTGTAATTCTAAGCTTTCTTTTGAGTTTTACGCTGTTATGCGTAACCTAATCCAAATATTTCTCAAGGGTGCTTGACAAGGTGCTAGCGGGTACAGCACCAACGACCGTATCGGCAACCTTACCATCCTTGAAAATTAGCAGTGTGGGAATGCTGCGCACACCGTAGTCACTGGCACTTTTAGGATTATCGTCTACATTGAGCTTAAGGACTTTGACTCGGCCTTCAAACTTAGTAGCCACCTCATCTACGACAGGTGCCACCATGCGACAAGGGCCACACCAGGGTGCCCAAAAATCGACTAGTACAGGGGTATCGCTGCCCAGTACATCATTCTGAAAATCGGCATCTGAAACTTCATTGACCAATGCATTTGTAGCCATCTTTTTGACCTCCTGAAAAACCAACGCGCCAGTAATACAGTAGCCCTATCGAGGCCCTTCTGCATTTACTGAGTGCATCAATTATAGTTCCATAAAGTTGAACTAACAAAGGACGGTCATCCGCCCACTCCCATTTTTACTGACATAGCCCCGTGTCATAATGCAAGTATGCGTCCAATTTCCCATCCAGATACAAACCAAATAACCCTGGCAGAGGTGCTGTACGCCCTGGGTGATCCAGTCAGGCTAAAAATTGTCAAAACCATCGCCCAAAAAGGCGAGCAAGCTTGTCGCAGCTGCGGTGGTGATGAGATTGCCAAATCCACCCTGTCGCATCACTTTAAAATTCTGCGCGAAGCTGGCATTGTCCATACCGAGAAGGTGGGCACCCAGCATTTGAATTCATTACGTGTAGATGAGCTGGAAGCCAAATTTCCAGGTGTGCTGGCCTCGGTGCTGGCGGCAGCAGATGATGGGGAAGTGTGTGAGGAGTAGGGGTTCGGCTTCGCTCACCCCTCGGGTATCGTTTTGAGTTAAGCAGAATCGGCTTCGCTCACCCTACGGGTATCGTTAGCTGGTTGAGCGAAGTCGAAACCAGCGGCAACAAAGGGTTTTATCCTTCAACAACGATGGCCCGAAAGTCATTCACATTGGTCAATGTGGGTCCGGTCACCACTAGTGCTCCAATGGATTCAAAAAAGCTATAGCTGTCGTGGGTGTTTAGATATTTCTGCGGGTTACGTCCTGTGCGCCAGAGGTCTGGTGTAATCAGGGCTCCGGCATTGTTTTCGCTGCCGTCGATGCCGTCGGTGTCGCAGGCAATGGCGGTGATGCCGGTTTCGCCGTCCAGGTAACTGGCCAGGGCCAATAGAAACTCGCTATTGCGGCCGCCTTTGCCAACAAAGTTTTGTTTGACGGTAACGGTGGTTTCGCCGCCGGAGAGGATGACGCAGGGAGGGGCAATGGGTTGCTGATGGCGTTTGGCTTGACGGGCAATGGCTCCGTGCACCAGGGCGACATCGCGGGCTTCCCCTTCAATGGCATCGCTAAGGATCAGGGGAGTATAGCCACTTGCGATCGCAACCTTAGCGGCTGCTTCCAATGACTGTTGCGGCGTCGCAATCAGATGGTTGGTGGTGGTACTCAGCCGCTTATCCTCCGGAGGAATGACGGGGTTAGGATTACGCATTAGATAATCCCGAATGTGATTGGGAATGGTGATCCGATACCGGTCGATGATTTCCAGGGCATCGGCGGCTGTGGCCGTATCTCCCACGGTGGGACCAGAGGCGATGGCACTGAGGCTGTCCCCCGCCACATCGGAAATAATCAGCGATACTACCTTGGCCGGATACGCCGCTGCCGATAGGCGTCCCCCCGAGGAGCAAGACAACGACTTACGCACCGTATTCATAGAAATGATATCCGCCCCTGACGCCAGCAGTTGACGGTTGATGTCCGCTAGATTTTCTAGACTGATGCCTTCTGGTGGCAGGGTAAACAGGGCCGAGCCGCCACCGGAAATCAAGCAAATCACCAAGTCATCAGCGGTCAAGGTCCGCACCCGCTGGAAAATTTGCTGGGCTCCCCCCATGCCGTTGGCATCGGGCACCGGATGTCCTGCTTCGATCACTTCGATGGATTGGGTGGGGACAACGTGACCGTAGCGGGTAATCACTAGACCTTCCATGGGTTCTGTATTGCCTGCCTTTGCCCAGGTATTTTCCACAGCCTTGGCCATGGCGGCAGCGGATTTACCAATGCCAACCACCACCACACGTCCTGTGGGTTTTGTTTTTAGGTAAGGCTCTAGGGCACGGGCCACCTGTTCTTGGGGCATGGCCGCAGCCACGGCAGCATCAAATAATTCTCGCAGCAGATCGGCGGACGACATAGTTTGATTGGGTAGTGCAACAGGATTGGGGGAGAGCATAGCCTGATTTCTAAGTAATCATAGGTGGTTCAGATGTCATCGATAGGCCACCATGAGCAAAATGTTCCGGACGGGCCAATCGTAGGGATATTGCCCTAAAATCACGAATCCATCAAATCGCCAATTTGCAACCATTATCAAACCATCCATCGTAGAGACGTTCCATGGAACGTCTCTACGATCGGTAATTTCCCGTTAGGGTGATAATAACCATAGGGATATTTGGGAGAATCAACACGGTGTTTGACGTATTAATCATCGGGGCAGGGCCTGCCGCACTGATCATGGCATCCGCTTTAGCCAACCATGGTTTATCCCTCCAAGGCCTGGCTCCCACAACGCCAGATACTCCCTGGCCCAATACCTATGGCGTCTGGTGTGACGAACTAGAAGAGCTGGGCCTGAAGGACTTATTAGGGCAAAGCTGGCAAAACACCGTCAGCTACTTTGGCCGAGAAGCCGCCACTCAGCCCACACGTCACCATCGCGACTACGGTCTATTTGATAAAGACAAGCTACAGCAGCATTTTCTAACTCAACTGGGCGACATGACCTGGCACTGTGGCAAAGCTGCGACTGTGACCCACACTAGCGACCATAGCTGTGTGACCACCGAGGCTGGCGAAGACCTTAAAGCCAAACTCGTTATTGATACCACTGGCCACAATGCCGCTCTGGTGCAGCGATCGATATCTAAGAATCCGCCTGTGTCCTATCAGGTGGCCTATGGCATCGTGGGCAAATTTTCAAAACCTCCCGTGGCACCGGGGCAGTTTTCCCTGATGGACTACCGGGCAGAGCACCTGTCAGCCGAGGAGCTGGCCGGTCCACCCACGTTCCTCTATGCCATGGACATGGGCGATGACGTGTTTTTTGTGGAGGAAACCTCCCTGGCCCTGGCCCCGGCAATGGCCTACGACACCCTAAAAGACCGGCTGCAGAAGCGCCTTACGGCGGATGGTGTAGAAGTTAGCGAAGTACATCACACGGAATATTGCCTGTTTCCCATGAACCTACCACTGCCGGATTTGAACCAGCGGGTGCTAGGGTTTGGCGGTGCGGCCAGTATGGTGCACCCAGCTACGGGGTATATGGTGGGGGCGATGCTGCGGCGGGCTCCGGATGTGGCGGTTGCGATCGCCACGGCTATTTCTAACGGAGACGTGGGGGAAGCGCTTGCCCAAGCAGGTTGGCAAACCCTATGGACCACCGAACGTTTACGCAAGCATCACATTTATCAGTTTGGGTTAGAAACCCTGATGCGCTTCAACCATCGTGAACTGTGCCAATTTTTTGACAGCTTCTTCAAGCTACCCCAGACCAAGTGGGCAGGCTTCTTAGCCGATACCCTATCCCCCTTTGAACTGGTCATGGCCATGGTCACCATGTTTAGCCAAACAACGAACCCAGTACGCGGCGGACTCATGGGGGGCGTCGGCACCGATGGACAACTGTTATTCAAGTCGCTGATGGGTAAAGTTTAACTCAGTCATCGGCTAAAGCCCTTTCATATAAGCGTTTGGCATTATCAGGAAAAGTCTCAGTAAGTTTAAGAGATTTCCATCTACCCGTAATATCTTTATGAGTTTTCCATGAAGGGGCACCATAACTTCACACTCTTTGAGGCAACCTGGAAACATCAAACACTTTTGGTGAGCGATGCATCGTAAACCTTCAGGGCAAGAATTTTTACGTGGGTGAATGAGCCGTTGAATACTCAGCTTTTCACCATCCTCCCCAAAATTGCTAGTACAGCGTCAGGCTTATTCACAAACTGTTTTTATACCTTGTTCCCACCCGTTTAGATTTTAATTTTAAGCTTGGCCATCTACTAATTGACGCAGTGCTGACCCGTTGTTTTGTTGCTAGCAATTCCAGTCACCCATGGCACTTCTAACAAAGCCCACCCTCAAACGATTACCCTGTCTGCTACCGCGTCTTCGTCCAGATCACCCCTCATGCCGGGTGTTAGTGGTGGATGACCATCCCGTAAATCGCACCTTATTGATGCGTTTATTGCAACGCAGTGGTTTTGCCGTCAGCCAGGCCGTTAATGGGGCCGATGCCTTCACCCGTTGGGAACAGTGGCAACCCCAGCTCATATTTATGGACTTGCTGATGCCTGGGATGGATGGTCGCGAGGCCACACGTCTGATTCGCACCGCCGAAGCCATGGAGCAGCGGCAAAACCTTACAAAAATCATTGCCCTCACTGCACAACCAGCATTGGCCTGTGCCCATCAAGTGAATGTCGGCGGGTTTGATGACATTATTACCAAACCCATTCGGCCCTATACAATGTTTGAACTCATCGCTCAATATCTTGATCTGCAATACATCTATAGCTGTTCTGAAGAATGGAGTGCTAGTTAAATCAGTATTCCTCAATACAAACCTGTCTAATTTCCATGCATCCGGTTCCATGGAATGCGAGAATACCCCTTGACAACAAACGTCACAAGGGAGATATGACATGGCTGCATTTCCAATCGACTTGGGCGCTTACAAGCGTATTAGTCTTGATCCGTCTACACCGACGCTGACTGATGAGCAGCGTGAGGCTATCAAAGCAAATATTCAACTTTGCCGCGATGCCATTGTCTTCTTTACAGCAACCGGTGCTGCGCGGGGTGTGGGCGGTCATACTGGTGGCCCCTACGATACCGTCCCCGAAGTCATGCTCATGGATGCTCTTTTCCGGGGTGCACCTGACAGCTATGTTCCCACCTTCTTTGATGAAGCCGGACACCGTGTGGGTACCCAGTATCTAATGTCTACCCTGAATGGCGACCTGCCTGCTGAGCAGCTCATGAACTATCGTGCTGCCGGTTCTCACCTACCCGGACACCCTGAGCTGGGTCTTACCCCCGGTGTAAAATTTAGCTCCGGTCGTCTGGGGCACATGTGGCCCTACGTTAATGGCGTTGCCCTAGCTAACCCTGGCAAAACTGTTTTCTGTCTTGGTTCCGACGGTTCCCAGCAGGAAGGTAACGACGCTGAAGCGGCTCGTCTAGCGGTAGCTCAGCACATCAATGTGAAGCTGCTCATTGATGACAATGACGTCACCATTGCGGGTAACCCTTCTAAGTATTTGCCTGGTTACAGTGTTAAGAAGACACTAGAAGGTCACGGTCTGAAGGTTCTAGAGTGCAACGGTGAAGATATCGATGCGCTATACGCTAACATCTGCGAGGCCATCAATACTCCCGGACCGATCGCTGTTATCCTCAAGCGTCCCATGTGCCCTGGCATTGAGGGCCTGGAGGGGTCTAACCACGGTCATGATGTAATCTCTGTTCCTGCTGCGATCAAGTATCTAGAAGCTCGCTGTCACCAGGCAGCAGCCGACATTCTCAAGAATACTGAGACACCTAAGAATCCCAACACTTACACTGGTTCCACCGACAAGATGGATGCCAACCGTAAGGTCTTTGGTGCTGCTGTGGTAGAAATGCTCGGTGCCATGGGTGAAGAAGAGCGCAAGAACAGCGTTCTGGTTGTGGACAGCGACCTGGAAGGCTCCTGTGGCCTGAACACCATCCGTGAAGCTCATCCAGAAGTCTTTATCAGCGGTGGTATTCAGGAGCGCGGCAACCTATCTGCGGCAGCTGGCTTTGGTATGGAGAAAGGCAAGCAAGGTATCTTTGCCACCTTTAGTGCGTTCTTGGAAATGTGTATTTCTGAGATCACCATGGCTCGTCTCAACTACTCCAACCTGTTGTGCCATTTCTCCCACGCAGGTATCGACGACATGGCTGACAACACCTGCCACTTCGGTATGAACAACCTGTTCGCCGACAATGGTTTGGATGACAGTCATCCCACTAACATTTACTTCCCTGCTGACGCTAACCAAATGCGGGCCTGCGTGAAGTCGATCTTTAACGCTCCCGGTCTGCGCTTTATCTTCTCTACCCGTTCTAAGGTACCCATGATTTTGGATACTGACGGTAACGAGATGTTTGCAGGAGACTACGCCTTTACCTCCGGTAAGGATGACATTGTTCGTGAAGGTACTGCAGGTTATGTTGTTGCCTTTGGTGCTGCGCTTTACCGTGCTCTAGATGCGGTAGAGAAACTGAAGGCAGAAGGTATTGATGTGGGCCTAATCAACAAGGGTACTCTCAACGTGGTTGATGAAGAGACTCTTGCTAAGATTGGTGGCACTCCCATGGTACTTGTGGTTGAGTCCTTTAACCGTCGTACTGGTTTGGGTAGCCGCATGGGTTCCTGGTTGCTAGAGCGTGGTTTGACGCCTAAGTATGGCTACATTGGTACTCACATTGAAGGTGGCGGTGGCCTTTGGGAACAGTTCCCTCACCAGGGGATTGATTCTACTGGCATTGTTGCTAAGGTAAAAGAGATGCTGGGTTAATTGCAGCGAATAATCTTTTGATTTTCTCTTGATAAAAAGCGGCAGAGCCTTCAAAGAGCTCTGCCGCTTTTTCTTATGTTGAAATTAATGGCTTTAACTAAGCCTAAAGAGTCTTTAAAGAAAGATAGTGAACCTTAACAATCGACCCACCGTAACTCTCACTACACCTGCATCATTGCTATGAGCGATCACCCTGTCGGGGGGTGTGGGGGAGTTAGGCCCCCACGAAAGGGAGGGTTTCAGGGAGGAAAGCCCTGAGCAACCCTCTTCGCTATGGATCAATTTTCACTTTATGAACCTGAGCTGTTGGTTAAAAGCAAAACCGGTTGCTTGGGGTCCCTCCGAGTTCTCTTTCTGGAAGTAGTTAAGTTATCTCCTTTAGGCATATTGGGGTTTCCCATGGGTAGGGCCGTGACGACACCCTACGACCCAACGTACTGGATTGTTCCTAATCGCATTACGTTAAGGAGTTACGGCGGGGTCGATTATATTTATTTCGAACTTTCTCCCGTAAGACATTTCTCCTTAGTACGGCAATGAAGATGTCGAGATGGGGAGGTGGTAAAAATTTATAGGGTAAAAAAGTGAAAAAAGGAAAGTACCCCTACGGGTACTACGTGAATTTTATTGGGGTATTCCATACTTTAATTGGCATTAACTCGTGAATTATGCGATTTACTGGTTCCCCTGAGCATTTAGATACTCATATCTTACGTAGCTATTCTGTACTGCGCTGGTGTATGAGTGTGTTTGGTTTTATTTTGCCTCTGTTGCTTGTGATTGGTGGGCTTAGAAGCTGGTGGTGGCTTGCGGCACCGCTGCCGGTTCAGAATTCTCTGAGTGCTTACTACCATGCTGGGTCGAGCTGTACGGCTTTAGAGGGTGTTTATCGGGATTTATTTGTTGGCATTTTGGCTGCGATCGCAGCCTGCTGTGTAATCTACAGTGGCTTTGGCAAGCTAGAGAACTGGTTGCTCAACATTGCCGGTATTTGTCTTGCTGGTGTGGCGTTTTTCCCGACGGACTGGCCTGAACCTCAGGTGCTGGCATCGTGTAAAGACACGCCGGGTTTTGTGGATTATGTGCCTAGCGAACTGCTAGGGTTGCCGATGTCGATTCATTTTATTGCTGCGATCGCATTTTTTATTGCGATTATGGTGGTCAACATCTACACGGCAATGGACACGGTCAAAATTATTGAAGATGAAAAAAAGAGAGCTTTTTGGACGGCTATTTTTAGTGTTGCCAGATTTCTGATGCCGATTTCCATTGGCCTAGTGCTGTTGCTGAGGCTGGCCACTGGCACGAGTATTATCGGTGATCGCCTGGTTTTGTGGATTGAGTGGGCAGGTATATGGGCGTTTTCTCTGTACTGGCTGCTCAAGAGTATCGAGATTCTTAGCAGTAAGGTGGATATTGATATGGTCAATGGCAGAATAGAGTGGGAAACTCTGTCTAATGGTGATAAAGCCAGCAGACAGCTTCAACGGTGTGAAGCCTCTCATAGTGGTTCCTAAACATTTCTTGTTTAGATTAGGTATCTAATGGGCTTTTAACTCCACGACCACCGCGATTAAGCACATGGGTATAAATCATGGTTGTTTTTACATCTTTATGACCTAATAGTTCTTGTACAGTGCGGATGTCGTAGCCATCTTCCAAAAGATGGGTAGCAAAGCTATGGCGAAAGGTATGACAGCCACCATATTTTGTGACACCAGCACGCTGAAGCGCCTGTTTCACCGCCCGTTGTATAGACCGCTCATACACATGATGTCTTCTGATAATCTTGGTTCGAGGATCGACAGAACGTTTCCAAGAGGGAAACACAAATTGCCATTTCCATTCGCTATGGGCATTGGGATATCTACGTTCTAGGGCATAGGGCATTTCAACCGTTCCGTACCCCATTGCTAAGTCTTGGTCATGTAAACGTTTAGCTTTTTGCAACTGTTGCTGTAATGGATCAACCAATGAGTCAGGTAACATCGTACGACGATCTTTCTGGCCTTTGCCATCTCGCACTGTAATTTGGTGGTACTCAAAGTCTAAATCCTTTACGCGTAAGCGCAGCCCTTCCATCAAGCGCATACCTGTACCGTAGAGCAAACTGACTATCAGATGTTGAATGCCGTCTAGATTGGCTAAAATGCGTTTTACTTCTGAGCGCGTAAAGACAGTTGGTAAGCGTTGAGGGCGTTTAGCACGCTCAATATCATCTATGTAAGGCAATTCTATATTGAGAACCCGACGATATAGAAATAACAGCGCACTGAGAGCCACCGTTTGAGTCGATGCTGCCACATTCCGGTGAATAGCAAGATGCGATAAGTAAGCTCTGGTTTCAGATGCCCCCATGTCTTTCGGGTGTCGCTTGTTATGAAACAAAATGTAGTCCCGAATGTAATAGACATAGGATTTTTCAGTTGAAAGACTAAAGTGCTTTAGCCGAGCAACTTCCCTAACTTGATCAAGTAAGCGTGGTGGCTTTGATTTTGCCATCGTACATGACGTATAACTACTGTATGGAGTGACTTAACTGTCAAATCTGACGGATAAGTACCCCATTCACCATACTTAACTGTCAGATCTGACGGATAACACCCTGTTTTCCCGGAGTTATACGTCATGAGTTGCATATAAGTTCTGTAAATAAGGGTGTTATTACCTAAAACTGACGGATAAGATCCGGAAATATGGATCTTATCCGTCAGATCTGACGCTGAATATATAGTTAGGCTGCTTTCTCTCTTCAGAGCCAGGCATCCTGCATTAGAATGCATCAAGACCACTAGGGAAAACCATGGCAGATCCACTTTTTATTAATGACCTGATCTCGCAAATCCTTAGAGGTCATCTACGAATCCCGTCATTCCAGCGCGGTTTTGTGTGGGACGCAGATCGAGTTGCGCACCTCATGGATAGTATTTATAAGGGATACCCCTTCGGTTCTCTTCTATTCTGGAGAACGAGGACGGCACTTCAGACAGAACGACAGTTGGGGCCTTTTGAGTTGCCAGATAACGATCCTGATTATCCCATTGATTACATTCTTGATGGGCAGCAACGTGCAACTTCTATTTTTGGAGTTTTTCAGAATGCCTTAACTCCATCTGAGGGCGAAGACCATTCTTGGACACAGATCTATTACGATCTTCAGGCTCCACTAGATGCACAAGACTCACAATTTCTATTCCTTGCCGAAAACGAAGTGGACTCCAATTGTCATTTTCCCCTCTCAATTTTGTTTAATCCTCCTGCTTATCGACAGTTCCTAAGAACAATGGATGACTCGATTGCAGATACAGTCGATCGCTTGTATCAAAGATTTACTACAGCAAGCATTCCAGTTCAGACGTTTTCTACAGATGATCGAGCCGCAGTTGCAATTGTATTTGAGCGTATTAATCGACTTGGTGTTGAGCTTGATACATTACAACTTCTATCAGCATGGTCATGGAGTGAGGAGTTTGATTTACAAGAACAATTTAGTACCCTTGCTAATGAATTAGCACCTTATGGATTTGATGATGTTGGTAGTGATACTGACCTTTTACTACGTTGCTGTGCAGCAATAATCTCTGAAAATGCTTCGCCAAAAACAATTATTGATTTGAGCGGTGTTGAAGTTAGGGCAAGATTTGCAGAGGTACGTGCAGGCATTCTTGGCGCGATTGATTTCCTCCGAACAAGCTTTAAAGCATATTCAACCAAAGTTCTTCCATATGCTACAGCTATTATTCCGTTATCTGTCTTCTTTGCAACAACCAGAGATCAGAGCACTCATCCAGATTCAACTCAGCAAAGTACCTTAAAACGATGGCTTTGGCGAACTTTCTTTACTCGACGTTATAGCAAGCGACTTGAGCAGTTAAATCAAGATGTTCGTGAGATAAGAAAACTACGTGACGGGGCTCCAAATAACCTTGGAGAGTTTGAGCACTCTATTGATGCATCCTTTTTCACCAAAAGCACATTCAATGTACGAAATACTAACGCTCGAACTCATATTCTTATGCTTGCTTCAGCCTCACCACTAGATTTTATCAGCGGCGAAGAAATAGCACTTAATAGTGTTCTACGGGAATGTAATAAGAAAGAGTTTCATCATATTTATCCCAAGGCACTGCTCAAAGAGCAGAATATAGATGATAAGACTATAAATTCAATCGCAAACTTTTGTATACTGGCTCGGGCCTCAAATAATCGTATTAGCGACAGTCAACCGAGCAAATATCGAGCTTTAATGCCAGAAGATTCTGAAACAGTAACTTCAATTATGAACCATGCCCTTTGTCCTGCAGACATTTTTCATGATGATTTCAATCGATTTCTAACTGAACGTTGTGACTTATTAGTTCGTACAGCTCAACAGCTAATGGCATAGTAAGCCTAACACTGAGCAGGAGCGGACAGATGAGAGACTCAGTCATTAATAGAGAAATTCTGGCTACCGCTCAGCTCCACGTTAGCTGGCATACAAAGCGCATAATGCGACACGTAGAACTAGCCAAGCAACTATGGCCGAAAGCGAAGTTTATCCTGCTGCCATGGGACGGAGCAGCGACGGAGGTGTTTATCACGTCACTTGACAATGACTCCCTACACCATTCCATAGAAGTAATTCAAAATTTCGTAAATAACCCTGAGATTATTTGTATTGCCAATGAGAACGTTGAAACGCCCGTACCTCTAACTTCAGTTGTGCTGAAAAAGCTCAGTGCCGATCCAGATAACCTTATCCAACATGCAATGCGTGGTTCATTTATGAAAGCAGATGATATGTGCTTTTACATTTGGGTGGATGGACCAAACCAGTCACATGATATCGAAATAGTGTTCTGGAATGACCTACATTTCCCGAAGACAGTATCCGATGAGCAACATATCACTACTTGGGAAAGGATCGTGACTTTTACTGAACAGATTAGAGAGGGAACATTAAATAGCAAATGTATTCTCACTCCGGAGCACAATGGGCCTATAGAAGAGTTGTTTGACCATAAATCTATTGTTGTTTGATGAAAACCATGCAGCAGCCCATTGAAGCTTTGGTATACTACCTTTGTAAAAACATCGGTGCGTGTAGCTTTTAGAGTATTTACACTTATTTAAAGAGTAAAAGCTTGGATCAGCTATCATAGTTACAGCTATGGTATTCAGATCTAACATCATGCTGCGGGAAAATCTTAAGCAGGAAATTGATAAGCTCAATGACAGCCAACTAAGGAAGATCGCTGACTTTATCAATTCCGTCAAAGCTCAGGCTCAGCAACTTGCACAGTCAATGCCATTTTGGCAACGTGCAACGCCTGTCGAACGTGCCGACAATTTCCGTAGATGGGTAGCTCAACTGCCTAAAACAAGCGTCACACTATCAGATGAGGCGTTTGACCGTGGCAATATTTACGAATAATGACTAGATACTTGCTAGATACCAATGTTGTTCTACGGTTCAGTAATCCATCTGATTCTCAACATGATCTAGCCACTGAAGCTGTAGCTATTTTATTGTTCCAGGGCAACGAGTGCTATCTAACAGCACAGGTTTTGATTGAGTTGTGGGTTGTCGCAACACGTCCAGTAGATGTGAACGGATTGGGATGGTCAGTTGAACAAACGCATGATGTTATTGAGCAACTGTTGAACCGTTTTCCCATGGCAGATGAAACCTCTCAGATTTTCTCAAGTTGGTTCGCTCTTGTTACTGATAACCAAATCAAAGGTAAACGGACTCATGATGTCCGTATTATGGCTGTAATGCTGACTTCTGATATTGGTCACATCCTAACGCTGAACCCAGATGATTTTTCAGGGGTTCCAGGCATTTCGATTGTGCATCCCCAGCAAGTACTTGAGGAAGCAACTAAAACTGAATAAACGCCAGTTAACACTGCGTTGCAACAGCGGAGTGTTAGCAATTGATAAAAGGCTAAAGTTACTAACGCCGTTGAACTTCGCCGTTATGCTGCTTGTAATTCAGTGAAGGTAGCCTAAAAGTTATCTGTAAGCATTCAGGGCCAAGCCACTAGGTTTTGTAGTATATTGTAGTATATTTATTGAGGTTTACAGAGTTAACTGGAGTTCACATGGGAATGCGAATTGAACCATACGCCCCCTGCTACCTTGATAGTGTTATTCGTCTTTCGCTTCGGGCATGGACTCCGGTCTTTGATTCGATTCAGAAATCGCTGAATGCTGATGTGTACCGGGCGTTCTATTCCGATAATTGGCGTGTGAGCCAGCAGGAGGCTGTCGAGGGTGTCTGCGCTGCAGAAGACACAGATGTATGGGTTGCTATCGATACAGATTCTACAGTGGGTTTCGTAGCCGTGAAACTACACTCAGAGGACAGCATGGGTGAAGTCTACATGGTCGCCGTCGATCCAGACTTTCAAGGTCACGGCATTGGTGCCGCTCTGATAGAGCGCGCTCTTGATTGGATGAAAGATGCGGGGATGTCTATTGCTATGGTTGATACTGGAGGTGATCCCGGTCATGCCCCGGCCCGCCACACCTATGAGAAGGTGGGCTTCAAATTGTGGCCAGTCGCTAGATACTTCAAGAAGCTCTAAGTTACAGATGTAAGTCTCAATGTATGCTTTGTTTTTGAGCTAATCAATTGCGATCGCCGCATAACAACCCCAATGCACACTGACCGTCGAGAGGTTATCGCTTGGGAGTTTGAGGTTATCTGCGGCGGGTGATTGGGAACGTTAGCTAGCTGTTTTTTGCCAGTTTTTCTTAAGGGTATACTAGCTACAGGTAGGAACAATAGTCATACTTCTCATTTTGAGGTTAAAGGGAAAATATTATTTGAATAGGACTTACGCAAAGCAGATCAGAAAAAGGAAGTTAGTCATAGCTTAATGCAGGGGAAATCGATAAGATCAAGGGCATGAGGAAACCGTTCAGCCGACTTGATGACTGCCAATATCTCCTGATCAGCCAAGTGAACTATACGCTGACCAATTTTGCTGACCATAGCGAAGCCTGGACCCATGACACCATTAATCGATACTTAAAACGAGAACGCATTACCCCTCGATTGGTCTGGGAGAACACACAATCGCAAGTCGAGGCAGATATCTATGGCTATGTGCTCTTTGACGACACGGTTCTCGACAAACGGCATTCGTTCTCGATTGATTTGGTGCGTCGACAATACAGTGGTAATGCCAAACAAGTGATTAAAGGCATCGGTGTGGTCAGCTGCATCTATGTCAATCCCAACACCGATCAGTTCTGGTTGATTGATTACCGAATCTATGACCCCGATGGCGATGGCAAGAGTAAACTTGACCATGTTAGCGAGATGCTAATAAATCTCGTGTATCACAAGCAATTACCTTTTCATGCCGTCCTGATGGACAGTTGGTATGCGGCCAAGGCGTTGTTGTTACTCATCGAATCGCTTGATAAAGTCTATTACTGCCCACTCAAGTCAAATCGCAAAGTAGATGATTCAGGAGGACAAGGTTCTTATGAACGTGTAGACAGTTTGAACTGGAACGAGACCGAACTATCCACAGGTAAAGTCATTAAGCTTAGAGGATTTCCCAAAGACCATAAGGTGAGACTGTTCCGGGTTGAGGCGTCTACCCACCGCACGGACTATATCGTCACCAACGATTGGACTCAAGAGTCAACAGCGGCGACACAAGAAGCGTGTAGCTACCGTTGGCGCATTGAGCAGTTACACCGAGAGGGAAAACAGACCACGGGCTTGGAACACTGTCAGTGTCGGCTTGCCAGAATTCAGCGCAACCACATTGGGTGTGCGCTGTTGGTCTGGGTCAGGCTCAATCAATTAGCGATCCAAACAGGTCAGACACTTTACCAGCTCAAACGTGGGTTGCTTGACAATTATCTGGTTCAACAACTCAGAAACCCTGATATTCAGTTCGCTGCTGCGTAAGT
>NZ_JAXSQV010000001.1:0-480456 GCF_043421015.1 Leptothoe sp. EHU-05/26/07-4 | reverse complement strand
GACAGCGTATTCCCCACCTAGCGACTGGCTATCAACGGGTGAAGCGGGAATAAAAGGCGGTAACCAGGGAGCCTCACCTGGAATCCCGTTGAGCATGAACATATGGAGAGCGAAAGCGAAGGTGTGTCTGAGTCATCGTTAATTAGAACCAGCCGCTGAGGCCAACCGGCTGGGGCCAAAAAGGCAAAGGATATGGGGCTGACCTGCAGGCCATGGATCAGTAAGCACTCCCGATAAACCCGGTGGATAGCATCCTCCTAAACGTTCAAACCAACGGTTATCTGGAACGAAGTAACCTGCTATGAGACTCTCAGGTGATGGTCGATAGCCTGAGTAGGGGCCACCTACATGTCCATCGCAGGCAGGATTGTCTAAGAAGCAAAGGCCCCGCTTAATCGCAGGGATACGCTGACGTAGACACGATGATGTAAAAGATAGAGCTGTTAGTCGTGGTGAACATGTCATGAACCCGTCGTTTCAGACGAGGTATGAATGGAAAACACTGCCTTGGCGAAAGCTAGAACGGCAGGTTTTTAAGCTGCAAACCCGAATCTATCGAGCCTCTCGCCGTGGTGATGTCAAGGCAGTCCACAGATTACAAAGACTCCTACTGAGATCCTGGGCCGCCCGATGTCTAGCGGTCCGTCGGGTCACTCAAGATAACCAAGGCAAGCGAACAGCCGGTGTTGATGGCATAGCGTCATTAAACCCACTGCAACGCATGTTCTTGGTCAAGACGATGAACCTCACGGATAAGGCGCAACCAACTCGTCGGGTATGGATACCCAAACCTGGCAAGAACGAGAAACGCCCGCTCGGCATTCCTGTTATGGCTGATAGAGCCCGACAGGCACTGCTAAAGCTCTCCCTGGAACCCGAATGGGAAGCCAGGTTCGAGCCTAACAGTTATGGTTTCCGGCCAGGACGCTCGGCCCATGATGCCATCGAAGCCATTTTTAACTGCATCCGCGTTAAACCCAAGTTTGCGTTAGATGCCGATATCTCGAAATGCTTTGACCGCATCAGTCATTCTGCACTGCTGACAACCCTCAATGCCCCGCCGACCATTTACCGTCTGGTAAACGCATGGCTCAAAGGGGGTGTGATGGAATCAGGTCAATGGTTTCCAACGGATGCGGGGACACCACAAGGGGGCGTTATCTCTCCCTTGCTGGCAAATATCGCACTCCACGGAATGGAAACCCAAATCCAGCAGGTGAACCCTCAGGCTCGTCTGATTCGTTATGCTGATGACTTGGTCATTTTGCATGAACAGCTTGAGGTCATTCAAGCCTGTCAGCAGGCCATTGCTCAATGGCTAGCCGAACGGGGATTAGCCTTACATCCTAGTAAAACCCGGTGTACCCATACCTTATATGAGCATCAGGGCAATGTGGGCTTTGACTTTCTGGGATTCACGGTTCGACAATATCGAGTTGGGAAGAACCAATCAAAGTCTCATCAAGGATTCAAAACGCTGATTACTCCCAGTCGGCAAAATCTCAAACGCCACCTGAAGCAAGTCAGGTCTATCATTCATACTCATCAAGCATCTCCACAAGAGGTGCTCATTCGGACACTCAATCCGATAATTCGAGGATGGACAAACTACTACGCTACTGGCGTCAGTAAAAAGACCTTTCAAACCGCTCAACGGCAGACGTTTTTGAAGCTATGGCGATGGGCTATTCGACGACACCCCAATAAGGGTAAACGTTGGATAATGCACAAATATTGGCACCAGTCTAAATTCTCGACCCGAAACAATCAGAGCTTTCATCTGATCAATCACCACGATATTCCGATAAAACGGCACATCAAGGTGAAAGCGGATAGAAGCCCGTTTGACGGAGACTGGGTGTACTGGAGTCAACGACTTGGTACACATCCTGCATTGCCGATACGAGTAGCTACACTACTCAAACGACAATCAGGTAAATGTTGCTTCTGTGGATTGTACTTTAAAGCTGAAGACCGGATGGAAGTAGATCATATTCTTCCTAAGTCACAAGGGGGGAATGGATGTTACGACAATCTACAACTTCTGCATCGACATTGTCATGACAGCAAAACGGCTATCGATTTGAAGAGGTCTGCCTTGTCAGGGCATTGCATTGTTGAGGAGCCGGATGAAGGGAAACTTTCACGTCCGGTTTTGGTGCGACGTGAAAGTCGTGCGTTCAGCGCCACTGGCGCATTTTGATTAGGAAGCCGTCTTCCCCAGGGGAGCCTTCCTCCCTGTCCCTACGTAAAAGAGTCACTGACTCCGCTTACGCCAGGAGTAAGTAATGAAACTAGCGGAAAGCAAAGCACGAAAGCTCACGATATTGGCAGCCCAAGTTGATATGGAGAGCAAAGGGAAGACTGAAACGGGTTAACGCAAGTGAATCATCATAAGTCTCGTGAGGCGTGAAAGGTGAAATCAGGCTGATACACCTTAACCAAACTGGTAAGTGGGTAGGCAATGAGTCTCAGAACGCTCAAAGCGAAAGGACAATAATCCCACCGGGGTATAGATGGAACCTAATTCAGTCGCAGATCAAACGCACGGAACACGGTAAGCCCTATAGGTTCTCTGGCAAAGGTCGATAACCAGAGTAGGTCAACCGCAAGGACGACACAACTACCTAGAGGGTAAGGGAAATTGGAAAAAGCGAACGCTCCTGGTAATGCGGGAGATACGGGTTCAAAAATTTGCCCGATACCGAAAAGGTAGCTGACTTCCAACAGGTCTTCAACGATAAATCAACGTGAAGAAATCTAACCAACGTGAAAGATAGAGTCAAAATAGACATCGGAACGGTGGGCCGTCTTCAAGTATGGGCTTCCATCAACTGGAAACGCGTCAAGAAGAAGGTACGAAATCTAAGGCAGCGAATTTATCGTGCGACTCAGGAACATCAATGGAATCGGGTGAGAAGCCTGATGAAGTTGATGCTCCGCAGTTACTCTAACCTGCTGCTAGCAGTGCGACGGGTGACCCAGCAAAACCGAGGAAAGAAGACGGCTGGCATTGATGGCCAAGTTGCCCTGACTCCTCAAGCCAGGGTCAATTTGGTTAATGAGATGCAGGCTTACTGCTTATGGAAAGTTCACCCTGCTCGAAGGGTTTATATTCCCAAGGATAATGGGAAAAACCGTCGTCCATTAAGCATCCCCACACTCAAAAATCGAGTCGCACAAGCAATTGTTAAAAATGCACTAGAACCGAGCTGGGAAGCTCGATTTGAGGCACATAGTTACGGTTTTCGCCCTGGCCGCAGTTGTCAAGATGCCATTAAACAATGTCATTCTCGATTGAGGAAAGGCGTGGATACTTGGGCTTTAGACGCCGATATAAAAGGTGCATTTAACAATATCAGTCACGATTATATCCTCAATGCCATCGGGCTAATTCCTGGCAGAGGACTCATTAAACAATGGCTGAAAGCAGGCTATATTGAAGCAGAGGTGTTTTACCCGACAGAAAGCGGAACCGCGCAAGGTGGAATCATTTCACCTGTACTCGCAAATATTGCACTGGATGGAATAGAAGAACTTTTATCTCAATTCAAAAAGGTAAAAGAATATCGAAGTTTCAACCAGAAAACAGGGAGATATCAAACCAAACGCGTATGGAGCAATAAGTATGGATTTATTCGCTATGCGGATGACATTATTGTGACTGCGCCTTCTAAGGAGGACATTGAAGCGGTCAAACCCATCTTAGAGGATTGGCTAAAACAAAGGGGCCTGACATTCAATCGAGAAAAGACGAAAATTGTTCATATCGAACAGGGTATCGACTTCCTCGGATTTACTGTCAGACAATTCAAAGGCAAATGCCTGATCACCCCAGCCAAACAAAAGGTGAAAGATTTCCTCCAGCGCATCAGAGACTGGCTCAGAGCCAATCCCTCGCACAAGCCGGAAGTTGTCATCGGACATCTCAACCCAATTCTCAGAGGATGGGCCAATTACTACAGACATGTTAACAGTGCAAAGGTCTTCTCTTCCCTCGACCATTACATCTGGAAAGCCCTCTTCCAATGGTGCAAGAGGCGGCATCCCAGAAAAGGGAAGCGATGGGTTGTGGATCAATATTTCAAAGTGTTTCGGGAAAAGAAATGGTACTTTACGGCCTCGGCCACAAGCCGAGACGGTCGAGCCATTCACTACTCCCTGACTCACTTGGCAACCATTCCCATCGAACGCCATGTCAAGGTTACTGGCAAGGCATCACCAGATGACCCAACGCTCAGAACATACTGGCAACAGCGTCAAACCCGGCAAGGTAAAATTTACTGGGCCAAAGGCTCGAAGTACTACCAAGTAGCTGAGAACCAAAATTGGCAATGTCCAGCCTGTGAAGAGCACCTGTTTAACGGAGAGCAACTGCATACCCACCATGTAATTAAGGTGGCAGACGGAGGGACAGACCGGGTTGAAAACCTACTCCACCTTCACAAAGTGTGTCATCAGCACCTACACATGGAGACAACCTTCTGAGTTGCAGAAGGCTTGAGCCGGATGGCATGTAAGTGCCACGTCCGGTTCTAAGGGGAGGGAGATGAGGCGACTTACTCTCCCTTACCCGACAAGACGAGCCGTTGAGGCGACTCAGCGGCTTAGTCTAACATTCGGTTTGACGCCATAAATCTTCTTGATCGGCATAGGCATTTTTGCTGTGGGTAATCAAGCACAATTTTCACCACGAGTAGCAATCCCGTAGGCTAAATTTGCCGCTACAGTTTCTTCCACTCCAGCTATAAAAGTGGAATTGGGAATATCTATAAAATTCACCTAAAACGACGAGCACACTATTAGTTGCGGAGAGAGTCAGCTCTGTTAAGCCGATAATGTGTGCTGTTTAAGAATTCGTTCGCACCACTCTTGAGAAAGTCGTGCCACCTCCTGACGTTTTTGCTCATCCCCCCACCAAGCCGAGCAATTTAATTTCCAGCGACTCAGCAACCGTTGCAGGTCAGCCAGCTCAACAGCCTGGTCCAGATCAGTCTCTAAATCAATATCTGGTACTATCCACTCAATAAAAAACTGACTTTCCCTAATAAGGTGTTCAACAACTGATTCACCGGTAACGCTGTCAGCAAAAAACTGAATGCGAGTTAAATTCAACGCAAGACTTTCCAGCTGAGCTGTTTGGTCAGCCTGAAGGAATCGTTTTTTGAGAATGTCCCAGTTCACTCCCATTGAATTTCAACTCCTTCTAGAAACGACCTGATAATTTTCTCTATCTTTTGACGTAACTCAAGATCTTGAATTTGCATCGAACGATTGTTTGCACTAGGGCGAATATTAATGATCGATTCAAAACCCACAGACTGATTAGTGGGATACCAGTCCGCCCCCCAAACATTTTTTTGCTCGCTACCATCATCCAGCAAAACCAGCTCACAATCAGCGTGCAATTCCCCGCCCCCAGCTAAAACTTCACGCTCAACGTCCACCGCCATTTTAATGTAAATTCCCAGAGCCTTTAACATTTGGTCAACCTGCTCGGGGGTAGCACGGCCTCTAACGATCACAATCATGGTTCATCTATTCGTGCTTGGCATCCTCTAATCTATGTATCGTTAGTTTTAGCCCAAATAGTACTGGCGCTACGATGATATCTCCATGGCAAAAAAGCAGAATACCATAGCCCCATCCACATGCCGTATTTCAAGGATGAC
The DNA here is from genome assembly GCF_043421015.1 of Leptothoe sp. EHU-05/26/07-4. NCBI lineage: Bacteria > Bacillati > Cyanobacteriota > Cyanophyceae > Nodosilineales > Cymatolegaceae > Leptothoe > Leptothoe sp. EHU-05/26/07-4. The sequence continues at coordinate 474,784 of NZ_JAXSQV010000001.1, read as the reverse complement.
TCTATCGTATATAGCGTTCCTATTTGATTGGTGAGAATGTTCCATACATATGCATTTTGGGAAAGTCAAAGAGTTCCAGGGCACAAAACTGCTCAAATAGAGCTTTGAGGCCAGTGAATGACGGCTTCAATCCAGCCATCTGTCTGACCCAGGTCTTGGCTTGTAACCAAACATCCTCAATCGGATTTTGAGTTGGGTCGTTGGGCGCAAAGCGAATGCAGTGGATACGCCACTGGGATTCTGGCAGTCCTTCATTGAGCTCGTTTAAGCACGCTTGAATCTCCTGAGAACGATGATAACTGGCTCCATCCCATAGAATAATCAAGCGCTGGTTTGGAAACTGACGCTGCAAGAACTTGAGATAGGCCAATGTACAGGTCGTATTGCCGGCAGCGTGGGCCTCAACGAAAACGCGTTTACTCAGCAGGTCCAAGGCCCCATAGTACGTCTGCCGGTCGCGTTCATTGACAATCGGGACCTCAACGCGCTGATTTCGACGTCCCCAAACGTAGCCTTCGAGATCCCCACTCATCAGATGACATTCATCGACAAACAACACCCTCACTTGGCCACATTCAATCTCGGTGCGGTAGCGTGCCAATAGCCGTTGGATGTCGGCTTTTTTTTAGCCACTAGAGCGGGATCGGTTTTGGGGTTGACCTTGCTGGTTTTCTTCCAACTCAGACCAGCGGTCTCGAATAAGTCGTAGTAACTCTGTTTGGACTCATAGCTGACCCCATATTCACTGGCCAGGTGATACTCCAATTCATTCAGTGTCCAGATAGCTTTGGTCCCGAGCCACTCGATAACAGCGGCCTTTTGAGCAGCACTCAGATAGCTTTGACGACCTTTATGACGCGGTGCAAAGCTGCTGAGTCCCTCGGCCTCGTATCGCTGCTTCCAGTTTGCAATGAAGCCCATCGACACGTCGAGAATACTGATAATCGATTCGTAGGTATGCCCCTGATAGAGCAGTTTAACTGCTAGGGCTTTCTTCACCTGACGACCATCACGTTGCGTCTTGATGAAGGTTTTCAATTCTTCGATGGCTGCGGTTTGACTGGATACTGGTATCTCCGAACTCATAACGATACGGGGGGAACATGCTCTGATGAATACAATTTCTCAGATCATACCGATCTACCCTCAAGAATCAAGACGGATGACTATAGTTAGCTTGGCGATGAAATGCCTTCAATGCATCCAAATCGTTTCAAGACCAGCAGTTTTTCAATCGTGATTACACCACTCCAATCTTGATAGGCCTGTTGCCATGCATCTGGGAACATATCTCCCCAAGACCAGGTGGGTAACCAATCACCATCTTTACTTTGAGTCGCAACCTCGTAGGCTAAATTTGCTGCTACAGCGTCTTCCATGCCAGCCATAAAAGGAGATTCGGGCGCATCGATTACTTGTAATGGTCGCAAGCAATAGCCTTCCCACTTTGTAGGATCTTGTTCAATGGTTCCATCAAGCTGCTGGGCCAATGCTTGACGAATTTGTTCACGGAATTCATTGGGTAGTGTTTTTGTCTTCATTAGACGTAAGCAACACAATAGGTCATGCATCTCAATCTCATTTGCAGGTGATAATGCACCCATCACCCGCTCCGATACCTGGGAGATAATGGTTGCCGGGACAAGATGTTGATAGTCATATAGATACCCTAGAATCTCAGCGGTGGGGTTAAGAGAGAATGACTCCGGTTCATCGTCATCATTTGATTGCTCCCACCAAGGAGCATGGGGGCTCTGCTGAGCTGCTTTAGGGATGATGGGCCAGTGCCATTCTTTTCGATCCAGTGTTTTTAGCAGATAGGCGATCGCAACTGAGACTAACTCATGATCTGAGGTGCCTTTAATGGAGCGGAGTACTTGAAAGGCTATGGATGTACAAAGTGCCGAGCTATCATTTGTGCGCAAATCAGGTTCTAGTCCATGGCCAAAACCGCCATCTGGATTCTGGAATTCCTTTAATGCAGCAATTACTGAGTCGGCTGATGCTCCGTTAAAGGCATAGTGGAATCTGGCGATTTCTAATGACCGTCCCTTTCGTTCAATAAACTGTCGTGAGGCATCTAAGGCTGCCCTGGTCAGGATTGGTTTTGTCATTGTGCAGCCATCTCGATTTAATTAGTTTATTTGTACTATCTTAGAAGTTTTCAGTCATGCTGGCTAAAATGCTGTAATTGATTGAGTGAATTCAGCATCCTATCCGCAACAGATATCTCAGGAACACTTAAACGTTAATTTATTTAGCGATTTATCAGCATTTGTAGGTGCAAGCGCTAGGCTTTGGTCAAATAGTTTCCTGAACATGCTGAGCCATGCCTCGTAAACCCAGCAATGATGATCCAGATAAGCCCACCAAATCGCGGGTGCGCTTTATTTTTGAGCCAGACCGTAGCTCCCCTAATGGTGTTACCTATAGCTGGCTGATTCATCGTACTTACAAGGGTAAAGAAAAAGCGGCCACTGCGGCTCGGGCTTTCTGGCTACCTTTTGCTTATAAAGATACTGGTAAGCATTCGGAGGCAGAGCTAAAGGACCTGGCCCGACAGTCTATTATTCGGATGGAAGAGCAAATTCAGCATTTGCGGGAAACGTTTGGGATTGAGCCCCCTCCAAGTGAATCTGACCAGTCTGAATTTCCAGCAATTAGCCCAATGGCGGTACCGACAGGAGAGATTTCTCTGTTGGCTCAAGATGATCTACTCAACGACTTTTCGGATGTGTTGTAGGTAGTAATCATGGCAAAGTCTCCTAAAGCTGATAAAGAAACGACTTCGGAAGAGGCTCCATTACTGCCTCGTGAGCCTGATACGGAGAAGGGGAAACAGGCGCGAGAACAGTATTTAGTTCTGGCAAAGGCTGCTCTTAGAGTGAATTTCGAGGATTATCAGACTTTATTTCAGGCTTACGCGAGTGAGGAGCCTGAGGATCAACAGACGGCGCAACAATTGGATCGCACGGTTGCTCAGGTGGCATTGCAAGCGGGGCATTCTCCTCGGCAGGTGATTCAGTTTGTTGCGCAGGGACCCTATGTACAATGTGAGACAAGGGCACAATCGCCAGAGGAGAAGAAGGCGGCTCTGCCCAAGCTTCTGCACTATGCTAAAACGCAGGTGGATACGGCTCAGAAGCAGCGGTATACGGAATATGCGAATGCGGTGACTGGTAAGATTCAAAGCTACGCTGATCTGTATCGAGAGCATGTGAGTAGTGACCTGGCGGCGATTCAGTTGGACCAGCAGGTGGTGGCGGCGGCACTGAGGGCTGGGGAGTCGGCTGAGGCGGTAACCCACTTATTGTATCAGGGGCCGTATGCTCAATTTCAGCAGGGGGTTAAGGGGATGGATGCTGGGGCGTTGGATCAGTATGCTAAGGGTACTGTGGCTCAGGTGCAGTCGATTCAGTCGTTGCAGATATTGGGAACTCGACCATCGGCTCGCAGGGCTTCGCCAGACTTGGGTCGTTAGTTGAGTAGTCGGTGGCTAAAGATTTGGCTATGTAACCTCTGTACCTACCTGTTTAAGGTCTAAAAATTTGCGTAAGTTATCGAGTTAAGGCTGTTTACAGCAGTAAGCTTGAGAAAAGGCTATATTGAGGCCGAAGCTGTAAGCAGGAAACCAAGTCAGTCTATACGTATGCTATGAGTCAAGGATCTACGGATGCTCAAAAATCACAAGGACTCATACAAAATCCACAAGGTGGAATAAATCAGCGTTTTGGTAATGAGCAGCAAGTTGATACGGGCGGTGGCGACTCTGCAGGTGGAGATGTAGATAAACGCTCGTTTATCAATATTTTTATTGGTGCAGATGCAGCATCTGATGGGCTGGTCCCTGAAGCTATGGATAAGTTGCTGTGGATATTGGACCAGTATGGTGATGGTAAACGTGTAAGGCAAGCCTATCAAAGTGCTTTACCTGCAGATGCTGAGCTTTCGCAACCAAGGGTAAGTCAACCCGAAAGTATGGTCCGTCAACTTCAGGAATTTCGTCGATTAGATCAGTTTTTAGATCAGCTTCTGGTAGATACAGATACCCCAGAAGCGATTCGACAACAGCTGAAGGAATTTAAGTCACAGACTGATAATTCAGACTTACCTACAAGTAATATTTCTAGTAGTGGTAAGCCAGAAATCATACAGGCGTATTTGCAAATTGTGGTACGCCCAGAGTTGAGTTCAGATAAGCTAATAGTCAATGGATGGTTAATTCCTAATGATCTTGAACAGGATTCTGCCAAGCGTTATCAGCCGTTGGACCTTGATAAGGCAAAAAAAGGGGCTTCCTGTGAGATTGAAGAGGTACCCAAGATTCTTAATAGATTTTTGAATCAAGCACTAGAGTACCTGACCGGTCAGCGATACGAGCTAACGATTGAGGTATTTTTGCCCCTCAGTTATCTTTGCGCCAACGTTGATAGTTGGGAGTTGACTGATCTGTTTTTCGAGGATGAAACGTATTTGTTAGGGACGAAATATCCGGTTATTGTGAGATCGCAAGAACGTCTTGACCCTCGGTATTTAGCTTCGCGGCTGCCCCAGTGGCATAGTAACTGGGATCGAGTGACAGCTAGCCTGGCTTCAGTTCCAACCCAAGATGCGTTTGAACATCTTGACCAGATGGAGACTTGTAACTGGAAACAAGTGGGCAACCGCCTAAAGCAAAAGTTAGGGCTTAAGATGACCTGCGGGCTGGTGGAAGCGCATAAGAAGTATTTGTTTACTTGCATTCTCAAAGCTGCATCACCTATTGCCATTTGGCCAAGACAAGATCTGCCTGGTCAATGCAGTGCTATTAATCAGTTAGTAATGGCTGGGCCTTTGTCAGATCTCAGAGAAGTCGTTCGACAAAAGCGGGAGGAAGCTGACTGTGCTGATTGCCCTCAGTCTCATGTTGGATCACATCTGGCTGTACTGTGGGAAAATCCAAATCGGCTAACGCCAGATGCGATGGCACAATTCAGAACACCAGGACAGTAGGGGGAAGAAACCGTGGATAGTTGGCGCATTTTTACAGGTACTGGAGAGCCCCATGATCGCATTTCCTCACTGCCAGAGCCTCCTAGATGGCGTCAGTTTGAGCGAGATTCTGAAACCCTAGAATGGGTTGATGAGCCACCTGCTTTAAGTAATAGGGACAGAACACGGGGAGAAAGCTTTAGGGTTTCACAAGATAATGATGATCTGGTGAATGTAGTGAATGCGGCTCTCTATTTGCGAAGGCCTTTGTTAGTGACTGGTAAACCAGGAACAGGAAAAACGTCTTTGGCGTATAGGATTGCTTATGAGTTAAATTTAGGAGCTGTGCTGTCTTGGTCAATTACGGCACGGGCAGCATTACAAGATGGACTGTATCGTTATGATGCAATCTCACGATTGCAAGATGTACAGCTAAAGAAAACATCGTATTCTGACCGTGATGAGAACTCTAACATCGGTCGATACATTCAGTTAGGACCAATGGGAACGGCTTTGCTACCAGCCAAACGCCCCAGAGTGTTGTTGATTGATGAATTTGATAAGAGTGATATCAATTTACCTAATGATTTGTTGAATCTGTTTGAGGAAGGGGAGTTTGAGATTCCTGAGTTGGCCCGACTAGCCAAAGATACAGAACGAGTTCAGGTGCGTACTTATGATGGACAGGAAGTTACCCTCAGGGCAGGTAAGGTGAAGTGTGATAGTTTTCCATTCATCTTATTGACCAGTAATGGAGAGCGAGATTTCCCGCCTGCATTTCTGCGACGTTGTTTACGATTGACTATGCCAGATCCGACTGAAAATGCTTTAGTTGATATGGTGAAGGCACACTTAGGGGATGAGGTGATTAAAGAGGCAGAACCGCTAATTGAGCAGTTCGTGGAAAAGCGTATTAAGGGAGATCTATCACCTGACCAGCTTTTGAATGCAGTGTATTTGGTGACGCGACAATTTAGTCCAGTGGGCGGCGACCAGGCAAAACTGATGGATGTGTTGATGAAGTATCTTTCCAGTGCGGAGGATGGATGATTAATCAACTAGCGGTAGCATTAAGACATGAGTTGGGACTGACGAGTAAAGAAATTGCAGATATAGTGTGGCTTACGCTCCAAATGAATGAGCCAGAGTCAGCAACTAGTAGAGTTGATGAGGGGAATATAACAACTACAAATCAACAAAATCTTAGGCATTCCCAGAAAAGAAAACCCATTAACCAAAATCAACTTGAGTTTCTTTCAGATTCTGAGGAAAACATTAAGTCTCAAAAAATAAAATCTTCAAAAGCTGAACTTCATTCTCCTTCCAGTACTCAAACTACTACACAAGATGGTATGGGAGCTGGGTTACCGCTAAAAGTTGCAGATGCTAGATCCCTTAGAGAACCATTACCTTTAGCAGATTCTCTCAAACCTCTTTTAAAGAGGGTGATGGTGGGTCTAAGTACAGTGCTCGATGAAGCTGCAACAGTAAGATATATTGCGGATCAAAACATATGGATGCCTGTATTAAAACCATCCTTAGAACCCTGGCTTGATTTGGCTCTAGTCGTAGACGAAAACATCTCAATGCATCTATGGCAAAAAACAATTAAAGAGTTGCAAAAAATATTGAAAAACTATGGTGTCTTTCGGGATGTGCGGGTTTGGAGTTTGATAAAAGAAGAAGGAAAGCAGGTGAAACTTTACCCTAAAAAAGAGTCTATTGCTCAGCGAGCTTCTTCTTCTTTGCGCGAACCAAGTGAATTAATTGATCCCAGTGGTCGAAGACTGATTTTGGTAGCGACTGATTGTGTCTCAACTATCTGGCGAGATGGATCGATGTTGCCTCTCTTAAACATGTGGACAACAAGTGGACCAATGGCAATTGTACAAATGTTGCCAGAATGGTTGTGGGAACGTACGGCTTTAGGATGGGCTTCTGTTGTAAAACTACATTCCCCGAGGCCAGGGATTTCTAATCAGCAGCTTGAAGTACGTAATTTATCATCTTGGGAAGAGGTGAATTTGGAGATAGGAACCCCAGTGCCTGTAGTAACATTAGCTCCAGAAACATTTTTGAATTGGGCGAAAATGCTCACCTCCAAAGGAGGTATATGGTCAACAGGATTCGTTTTTGATTCAGATTCTTTACATAGAGGAACTGAATCAAACCAATTGCAGGCTCTTAACGGGAAAACTATTGAACAACAAGTACAGCAATTTCGTTCCATATCTTCTCCAATGGCTCGGCGACTTGCAGGCCTGTTAGCAGCTGCACCGGTCATCAGTTTACCTATCGTACGCATTATTCGAGATTGATTGCTCCCTCATTCACAACAATTGCATGTAGCTGAAGTTTTTCTAAGCGGTTTATTAAAACCAAATTCTAAATTTCAATTAGATAATGTCAAGCCTGATGAAATACAATACAACTTTGTAGATGGTGTAAGAGACATCTTAATTGAATCAATGTCTAATCAAGATGTTCTGAACGTTTTGGATGAGGTGTCCTTATACGTTTCAAATCGATTAGGCTTGTCAGTAAATGAATTCATTGCTATTTTGAAGAGCCCAACACAGAAAGCAAGTCAAAAATATATTTATCAATCCTATCCTTTTGCAAAAATCACGACTCAGATCTTAAGAAAACTAGGTAAAGAATATTCAAATATTGCTCAAGAATTAGACGTTGTAGATGTCACTTTAGAACGATCATGGAACGCCCATGAAGTTGAATTGCCAGTATCCAAAGAGTTTCTTCTGAATTTTATTAGAATAGCTATAGAAGAAAAGAAAGAAACAATGTCTTTCTCTGGTCTTCAGCTTTTAGAATTGCCAGAAGAGATGACTCAACTTACTCATCTCCGATCACTTGATCTAAGTGATAACCAATTAAACATTTTGCCAGAGTGGATTAGTCAACTAATAAATCTTCGATCACTCAATCTTCGTAATAACTTTTTGAAAAGGCTTCCAGCTACTCTTCAACAATTGTCAAGATTAAAAAAAATAAGCTTGGAAGGTAATCCATTACCTATCCCACCAGAGATTTTAAACTCAAAACCCGCAAAAAAGGCACAAGATATTCTTGAATTCTATTTTTCAGCACAACAAGATCCCCAATCTGCAAAACTTTTCGAAGCTAAAGTTTTATTAGTCGGAGAAGGAGGCGCGGGTAAAACTACCCTAGCTAAAAAGATTCAGGATGAAACGTACGAACTCAAGGAAGCTGAAAAGTCTACGGAGGGAATTGATGTTATCCGCTGGAAGTTTGACCAGCCAGATAGCAATCCGTTTCGGCTAAATATGTGGGACTTTGGCGGACAGGAAATCTACCATGCTACTCACCAATTTTTCCTGACTAAACGGTCCTTATATGTGTTGGTTGCTGATACCCGTAAGGTGGACACTGACTTTTATTACTGGCTCAAGGTTATTGAACTGCTAAGTGACAATAGTCCAGTGATTATTGTTAAAAATGAAAAGCAAGATCGCCAGTGCGAGGTCAATGAGCGTCAGCTCAGGGGACAGTTTACCAATCTTCAGAAAATCTTAGCAACTAATCTCGCTGATAATCGTGGCTTAGCTGAGATCAGAGAAGCGATTCAAAAAGAAGTGGTTGATTTGCCCCATGTGGGCACTGCCCTACCAGGTATTTGGGTCAAGGTGCGGTCTGCCCTCGAAAACTACAGTAAAAATGCAAATTGTAATCACATTACGGTGGAGGAATATTGTGAGCTTTGCAAGCTTCAAGGTTTTACTGATAGACAACAAATGCTCAACCTGAGCGGATACCTCCATGACCTGGGGGTGTGCTTACATTTTCAAGATGACAAACTCCTCAAGAAGACCGTTATCTTAAATCCAGAATGGGGTACCATCGCTGCCTATAAGGTATTTGACAATAAAAAAGTTCAAGCAAATCAGGGGCAATTTACCGATGAAGATCTAATGGAGATCTGGAGTGAAGACAAGTATGTAGATATGCATGATGAACTTCTACAGCTAATGATGAAGTTCAAGCTGTGCTATGAAATTCCTAACGAAAAAGGTACCTACATCGCTCCGTCTCTTCTATCGATCAATCAGCCTGAATACGATTGGGATGTGCACGAAAACATTATTCTTCGATTTAAGTATGAGTTTATGCCCAAAGGCATTCTCACCCACTTTATTGTTGAAATGCATAAAAAAACCGAGGATTCTCTAGTTTGGAAAAACGGTGTGATTGTTACTGACAATATGGCCAGGGCAGAAGTTATTGAGCATTATCATCAGGGTGAAATTCGACTGCGGGTTTCTGGTAGAAGTAAAAAGACTTTATTTACCGTAGTTGTTCATGAACTTGAGAAAATCCATGCCTCCTATGAGCGGTTGGCCTATAGAGCCTTTATTCCATGTAACTGTAAAAGTTGTCATGGCAGTCAGCAACCTTATGATTATCCCTTTGAAACATTGATCCAGTTTTTAAATGATGGACAATCAACGATTCAATGCCAAAAAAGCTATCAGATGGTCAATGTGCGTCGCTTGATTGATGATGTGACGAATCCATTACCTCAGCAACTTGTAGGTTACGACGTTGATCGAACAATATCAGAACGACCAGAGCGTTATGAAAGACAAGAATACAATGATCAGGAACCATTCCAGGAACGATTTAACGACATGATGGCGACACAACCAATGATGGGCAAGATGCCTATGCATATGGTTGAGGCTGTCCAGTCACCTACTCAAACAATTAATCCGTTTTTCCCATTCAATATTTCCCAGGAGGTTCCTATGGGTAATACCTATCAGTTTGGCAAAGGCGATAACTTTGGTGGCGATCGGGTCCAGGGCAACAAAACTGGCAACCAATTCATCAACAATCAAGACCTTGCCCGGGCTGCTCAGGATATTAAAAACCTGCTTAATCAACTTTCTGAGGAACACAATCCAAATTCTGCTGCAGGTCAAGCAAAAATCAGTGCGGCAGCCATTGAAACAATCTCTAAGGATGCATTATTAAAGCAATTAGTAATCGAAGCCCTAAAATCATCTGGAAGTGAGGCGTTAGAACAAGTTATTCAACACCCAGTGGCCCAAAAAGTTGTTGTAGCAATCAAGTCCTGGTTAGAGGACTAAGGTTAAAAAGTCAACAGATTTCCCAACTATCGCGATAAGATAGCATGTAGTAGCTTAGCTAGGTTTTTATGGCGTTTGATACAGGATATGCCCTGGTGATTGGTGTAGGTTCTTATCAACATGAACCACAACTAAATGTGCCTCTGACAGTTGAGGATGCTCAAGCAATTGTAAAAATCCTACATAATTTAAACCATTGCGCATATCCTGAGCAACAGATTCAGTTCTTGCACGACGAGACAGCAACTCGTCAAAACATTGAAGATGCTTTAGATAATCTGGCTAAAACTCTGCATGATACAGATACACTGTCTGTCTTTTATAGTGGTCATGGTGATTATGGTGACGATGGTTATTATCTGACCACCCATGATACGCGCTTAGATGGCAACCAAGTTGCTGTAGGCAGCGGACTTCATGAGAGGGCTCTTTTAGAGAAACTAAATGCCATTAAGGCAAAGCGAGTTTTTTTATTTTTTAATGCTTGCCACTCGGGAGAAATCTCTCCTGGCACTCTAGGGTCACCTGACGAGCAAGGGGCTAATATCCCGGAACAAACTGCAAATGCGCTGTTGGCAACAGGAGAAGGGCGAGTAATTATTACAGCCTGTCGGGAGACTCAAAAATCTTACTTTTCGCCGAGTGACTCTATGACACTGTTCGCGCAGAGTTTAGTTGAAGCTCTAAAGGGCAAGGGTATCCCTAGTCGAAAAGGGTATATCAGTATTTTTGACCTGTATGAAAAGGTATTTAGTCAGGTCAAAGCCGATGTGGAGAAACTATTTGGTCAATATGGCGTAGTGCAAGAGCCAGAGCTGACGATTCAAAAAGGGTTGGGAGTGATGGCTGTGGCCCTGCACAGTGGGAAAACTCCTGGTAGTGAACTGGGAGCTGGCGATGCTCCTGACGCTCTTAATGGGGCAGTGCGTGAGGTGGATGCGGCAGAAAGTCAGAGAGCTTTGCAACAAATCCTTAGTGGCCAGGTTAACCTGGCGGCTGGTGGCGATATGCAGGATGTGCAAGTGCTTGAGCGTGGAGACTATATTAATGCATCTGGCTCTCAGGGGTTTGTCAATCGGCCCAGTGGTCCAATTAATCAGGTCTTTGGCAATTCAACAGTAATTAATACGGGCGGTGGAGATTATGCCGGTCGGGATATGTATAAATCTGCACCAGCGACTCCTGCTAATGAGAATGCGGTATCCTTACAGAGCATCTGTAGTCAGGTGACTGAGCAGATCGAGCAGGCGGAGATAGCTGAGTTGGAAGATTTAGCAGATGATTTGAGGGCGATTGAGCTGGCGTTGAATGCCGCGATCAAGGCAGAGTCTGCTGGAAACACAGAGCGCCGGGATGAGACGCTAGAACGTGCTAAGCAGGCTATAGGACCCTTATCTGCAAGTTATCCTCAGCTTGGAAAATTAGCACTCAGCTGCAACAGGTTGATTGAAAGGTTAAAGTTTCAAATCTAGAATGCGCGCAGCATTAGTCAGATTAGCTTCGGTATTAGTCTCATCGATTTCGCCAATATCAAACTCATCAGCTGCCCCCAAAGCCCCCAGGCCAATGGCCATTTTGCGCAGCTGTCGCATCTCAGTTACGTACTGGTTGACTAGCTTTCGCATTTGGGAGGAAATCAGATCTGGGCTTTTGACCATCTCTTGATAGAGACTAGACATGCTAGCTTTGGCTTGCTCCCAGCTTTTCTCATCGGTTTTACTGGCCCAGGCTTTGACATCTTCATAACTAGAGTAGAAGGGCAACAGGGCTACATCCTGACGCTCTGACGTTTGGACAAGACTGTAGAGCACATAATCAGCTTCACGGAATGGTTTAGCTGATGCGGAGGTCATGCCGTAGAGCAACTGGTTATTACGAACCCAGAAGTGGTTAGAGTTAAATTGGGCCTCTGGAGTGTCTATAAGGGCAAAGTAGCCGGGTTGCATATTATCTCCGGCGTCAGGATCAAATTCCTGTCGTAGGCCGATGAGGGACTTTGTATCGCCCAGGTTAAACAGGGATTCGATGCCGTCGAGGAGGACGTTGCCGATTTTGAGATAGCTAGTGAGGGCAGTGGAGAAGTCAAGAACGCTGGCAGCGTTTTCGGTTAGTTGGAGGAGTTCTTTGACATAGTTTTTGTTTTTAATGCGACAAAGCAGAATAGAAAGATTGAGCTTGCCGCCTCGATAGGGGTGAAGGCCAGCAACCCGCGTGTTTGCAAAGATCATACCCTGGGGGGCTGGTTGGCCATGTTTTTCAATAAGGGAAGGACCAACTATAAAGGGTACTGTTTCGATCTTGTTATCGTAAATAAACTCGGAGACAACAAAGACAAATGGCTGATAAGTTGTGAACCATTCTCGTGTTTTGGAAAGATGTAGCTCATTTATACGAACCTGAAAATATCGAGCATTTTGCTTCAACGCTCCGTCTGCTGAAAGACTTAAATCTACTCGACTTTGAGGAATAGTCAAACTCATAGGCGGTTGACTGTACCCTTGAGATATTTTGCGCCAAATAGTTTGGAATCGTTCAAGTTTTGAGGACATCGTATATTTTTCCGATTATTTAATAACCTATGAAATCCAACTGGTGCAGGAAACACAGTCTACACTGTTAACTATTGAGATGTTCCTGAAAATACTCAGCATACAATTGACAGCGAGGAACTACTTTCCGCCCTTCACGCCGAATTAGTCCTGCTCCTTCCAGTCGGAATAATGTTTCTCCATCTGGAGATATTTGCTGGTTCAAAATCTGAAGTAAACCATCTACAAGCAATGGGTTACTATACACTCTTGAGAAAAGGTATCGTAGATGATCTCCAAAGGGACCACGCTCTTCATAACGGTTTTGAAACAGCTCCTCTACGGATAATTGACCATTAGCAAATAAGCTCATAGCTCGCTGAACCAGATAAGGATGACCATGGAGTAAGATCATTAGCTGCTCTAGTTGAGATTCTGAAAACGGCAACCCATGACGGGTATTTAAATCAGTTACCTGCGCCGGAGAAAAATCGGCTAGCTCGATGATTTGACCTACATTGAAGGGAGATTGGTTCAGATCTTGAATCAATTGGTAAGGTTGTGTTGAGGTAACTAGCACCAAGTCAAGCTGTTTCCAAATAGACTCTGTAGCACGACTATTATGCCACCCCCGCAACATTCCAAAAAAATCAGTTCGAAACGGTGAACTAAAGATAGACTCTACTTCATCCATCGCCAGCACTAGTGGAGATTTCAGCTCTGGCAATAGGTAATCTTGTAGGTAAAACGTAGAGACTAAAGGGTTACCAACTTCACTGTACATCTGCCACCATTGCTCTGTTTCGTCTGTCATCCGTAACTTGCGAGTCAATTGTTGACAAAATTGTCGATAGAACAGCTCAGAATCTGATAGAGTTTCCTCATCAAAAAATTGGAAGTCTAAAAAGACTACTCTTTTTTCCAACTCATAGGCCGTATTCATAATTCGGCTCAATAACGAACTCTTGCCTGTCTGAGGTGGTCCCTTGATGGTAATTGTTACGCCTTGGTTTTGAATAGTTTCTAGTGCTCCAATATCAGAGGAGCGCTCAATATAAAAACTAGATTCTAGATCCATTGCTCCTACAGGAAATTCTATGAGCTCTAGATCTGAAGACTCAGATACATGTGCGGTGGGAAACAGCTGTTCCTGCATCATTGATGTATCTAATGGTGCTCCTTCCTGAATATTCTGTTGTAATTGGGCAATCAGATCCAGCGTATCTGTTTCATCTTCCCAGAAGGCACAGTTAATATGCTTTAGGTACTCACTCAATGGATATTGGAAAGGATCTCGGTAAGCTAGCCGAACAGGCAAAATCTGAGACTTTCCCTGCTGGAAATTTAAACTATGGAAAAGTTCAATTTCTTGCATCACCATTTCACTCTGTACTGATGTTTCAGAAAGTAAAACTATTAAAAAATCTGACTGCTTTAACTGTTCATTAATCCATTGCACCCATTCAGTACCCACTAACATATTCTGGTCAATTGCAACTTCATAGGTCGCACCTAATACTCGATAGAGTTCAAGGGCCAAAGCCTCGTCAGGAGCAATATTACGTTTATAAGAGATGAAAATACGAGCTGATGCAACTGATGTTGATTCCTGAGATTGTTCTGCCAAGTCTGTTGAGGATGATTGAGACTGGTCCTTTGTCTGTTTCAAGAATACTGGCATGAGAGATGTGTCAAGTCCTTCCATCTCAATGGCCGCACAACCCCAGTGATAAGCAAATTCCAGATCTTGCCCTGCCCCCAATGCATTATAGAAGCTAAGTGTAAATTGCAGAACAGCTTGATCACCCATTGATGAACTCATACCAATAACAATATCGATATGCTTGGTAATGGCTGCTGCTTGTCCTTGGTTATAACAAGCACCTAGCAAAACACACTCTACTCGCCTAGAGACTAATTGGAATAGTCTTGCTAATACCCTATTGCCTAAGAGTTCTAATGTTCCAGATTGATTCTCCAGGAGAATACCATTAACATCTGTACCTAAACCTAAAAAATGAATGATATGTGGATCTACCTCTAGAATGGCTTGCTGTAAATCTGATGGGCTTACTGCACAACGACTTTCTATGGTAAACCGATCTCGCTGCCGAGAAATCTCTATCCTTCTGCTTATTTCTCGTACTTCCTGAGCCAGACTTAATCGCGATGTATCTGACGGATTCGTAGATAGAATGAGAATGGTTCGAGGAGATGATTTTTGACTATTTCTATTTGATTTCAAGCTGGGAACAAGAGGTGGAGAAGACTGAGCTGCTTGTAAAAAAACAGGAGTAAGGGTTGCATTGACATCTTCCAGTTCGATAGCAGTACAGCCTAAATGATAAGCAAATGCAAAATTAAAACCATTCCCTAGAGCGTCATAAAAAGCTTTTGAAAATTGAATGACAGCTCGATCACTAACAGCGTGACTTATTCCAATAACAGTGTGGCTTACTCCAATAACAGTATCAATATATTCAGCAATAGCTTCTGCTTGATTTTGATCATAACAAGCGTTGAGTAAAACGCATTCAACATGGTTAGAAAGCAATTGAAAGAATTTTGCTAGAGATTGACCAGTCAACAGCTTGAGTCTCCCAGAGTTATCTTCCAAGCTAATACCATCTGCATTTATCCCACTACCCGAAAAATGGATAATATGTGGCCTTGTCTCTAAAATCGCCCATAACATGTCTTGGATTCGCTCTGTAAAACGAATTTCCAAAGTGAAACGATCTCGTTGTCCAGAACGATTTAGACTTTCCTTTATTTCTCGTTCTTCTTCCGCCGACCTCAGACTCATTCTAGCTGACGGACTTACAGCTAGAATGAGAATAGTTCGGGAAAATGGATTTTGGTTATTTCTGTACAACTGCAAACTAGGAGAAATAGGAGGAGAAGACTGAGCCACTTGTAAAAATACAGGAGTAAAGGTTTCATCAAAACCTTCCAGGGGAATAGCGTTACACCCAAAGTGGTAAGCAATCGTGAGACCATGACCATCACCTAGGGCATCATAAAAAGTGTTCAAAAATATAACAGCAGTACGCTCACTAACTGGTTGACGTATTCCAATAACAGTAATATGCTCAGCAATAGCTTCTGCTTGATTCTGGTTATAGCAAGCACTGAGTAAAACACACTGAACCCGACTAGAGAATAATTGAAAGAGTTTCGAGAGGAAGTTGCTACTCAACAACTTGAGATTTCCAAGTTTATCCTCACAGCTAATTCCATCTGAAGCTATATCCGAACCTATGAAATGGATAATATATGGCTCTGTTTCTAAAATTGCTCGCCAGAGATCAGAGGGACGTGATATCCAATTTGAGATTATTATGAAACGATCTTTACGGTTCGCTAGTCTTAGTCTTTCATATATTTCTCGAACTTCTTGATCTAGCCTTAATGGTGATGTATCTGAAGGATTTGCAGCTAGGATTAAAATAGTCCGAACAGACAAATTTTCAGTTTCTTCACTTGAAGGAGGCTCAGTATTCGAAACAGAAAGGTGCTGATTTATCCAATCCTCGTCGAACAAAGTTCTGTAAATACGATTTCGTACTCTTAAAACCGAAGAACCGCCAGAAACTTCCGCTTTAACTATTCCTGATAATTTCAAATGAGTTTTGATCGATGCATCGACTTGGTCGTCTAAAATTTGTCGTTGACTCTGAAAAATCTCCCTGTAAAGAGTTAGGGTTGCTGAAATATCAGAAGCCCTTTTTAACAGCATATCTGGGACAAAGTTTAAGTTGTAATCTTGGGTAGAGGTATCAAGAAAGATACGTCTTACAACGTTATCTACATCTGATTTTGACCAACTCTGTTGCGACTCTTGACGGATGGCAGAGCAGAACTTCAGGGTGAGATAAGGATGACCATCAGTCCAGTCTAGAATCCATTTTAAAATATCTCTTGAATCATTGATACTTGAGGTTAGCCCTCTAGCTAGTGGTAGAGATTCTTCATATGAAAAGTCAGTCAGTTCAACATATTGACAAAAGTTAAAGGGCGTCAGTTCTGGATTACTTATCAAGATTTCCGGTGAAGCAACGCCTAATAAGGTAAATGAGAGTCGATTAAAGATAGAATCTTCAGTTCGCTGACTGTAGCAGGTTCTGATGAATGCAAAAAAAACATCAGTAAAATCGAGAGACAATGTGATATCGATTTCATCTACGAATATCACGATAGGAACATCTATTTCCCTCAGTACAATATCTTTAAAGAATCGATATAATCTTTGAGATACGCTCAGATGAGAACGAATATCCCACCACTCCCGCACTTGAACATTTAACTCTAGTTGACTCTCTATCGATAGAATTATTCCAAAGTACCAACTCTCTTCGGATATCTGAGTGCCATATGTTGAAAGATCAATGTTAATCGTACGAATACCCTGATTAGCTAATTGCTCAGATATATGTATCATTAAGCTAGATTTGCCTGTCTGTCGAGGGGCAAGCACATAAGCAAATTCACTATTTTTGCAAAGCTTTAAAAGCTCCGTGTCAGCCTGTCGTGTAAGATATATACCATCATTAGCTTGAACAATACCACCGCTAACATAAGTAGAAGTCTTATTTGTTCCCAAGGATTGATCATACTGAGAATCAGGAATTAGTGCGGATTCTATCTGTTCAGCAAATAAGCTATAACCTCCCCCAAGTCGCCTTAAAATTTGGGTTGTCACCCTTGCAAAAGGACGCGCCTGTCTAGCTAATGCTTCATCACCAGCCTCAACAGGGTCTCGTAATACAGCCGCAAATTCTTCAAGAGATAAACCAATATTCTCAGCAATAAAAGCTGACACCTCATTGAACCCATTAATAATTTCACTTTTCGGAACAGATTCTAAGAGGACATCCCGAACTCCCTCAAAAAAACTAAATTGGATTCCTGTGGGCTTTACACCTGGAGTAATCTCAGTAACTTGTTCTAACAACCCACCCAGAAAAACTTCAGCAACATGAACCTGCTTAGACTGTTGCAGCAAGCGATCCTGAATGATTCTCACAACAGGCAAATTAATAACAGGCGAAGAAGCCAGCAAACCCGCAAGCTTTCGCCCCATGGGTGATGCCGTTATACGAAAGCGTTGTACTCTTTCTTCCGCAGTGAGATTTTCTGAAATCGCCCCTAGAGCGCTACGCCGAGTAGATCTATCAGTAACGGTCGAAAAGACAGCCCCCTTTGCCCAGGTCCCCCCTTTCCCCGACAACATACTGGCCCATGTCTTAAATTCCTCAGGCTGTAGCGTAACAACGGGAATCTTGATACCTGTATTAAAATCAACCTTACTGCGACGAGAGAGTGGTTTGGCCACCAAGGTTTGATTCGTCATGCCTGGCCGTAGTCCCAAAAACTCAGTGTTCGCCGCAAACCGCAACGCCGTGCGCTCCCATAACCATTGGGGTAGCATCTGAGCAATCGCCATTGGCCCAGACTCAGCCCAGAGCTTTAGCATCGGCAAAAGAGTGCCATCTTGCCAAAAGTCTGACACACAATCACTGGCCACTAAAATTAGCCGACGACCGCTGGGGTCAAGTAACTCACTTGGACTATGGGGACGTTGGTTGTGTCCAATAACCCCGATACCAGGGCGAAGTCGAATACTACCATTCTCCTCAGCGCTCAGGCTCCAGGTACTGACATTCCGAAAAACACCATAGCGTTCTAAAATTCGCTTAAATTCTAGAACCGTGCGCTGCCAGATCAGCATCGAAGGACTTTCATCCACGATTAAAACCAGGTCAAGCCATGGCTCCAGCGTTGGTTTCAAGACAGGTGCCCAAACCCGTTCATCAGTAATGCGCTGCACGGTGGCTTCTTCATCCAATACCTTGGCGGCTCCTGACGCTACACGACGCAGCAGAGGTTTTAACGCCCTGGCCAGTTCTAAAGGCTCCCGTAGAGAACGGGCATCGGGGACCTGAAACGATAAATCTGTAGAACCCTTCGCATCGTCCTCAGTGTAAACATCCGCATGGGACTCGCCAGTGTTGGAGATATCTTCTTCTGGGTTTCTATCAGGTTCAGGAGGTAGAGGTTGTTCAGGTGGTTGGAATTGAGTCGATGTAGACTGAGCTGTTTCCTCAGTATCAGCCGTCATTGAGGCATCATCTTGCTCAGCAGGTTGGATATGGGCAGTCAGCCAGAGCACATCGGCGATTTCCTCACCGGTTAGCTCTAATTCAAGACCTAAGGCTGCAACCAATCCTTTGATCATTGATCCTCCGTACTTGAGAGATATTTCAAAAGTAGGTCAATGAGCTTTGTCTGTTCTTCTTCGGTCGGGCTTTGCTTCCCAGTCACCAGATAAACAGCATTCAAAAGTTGGTCTGGAGCAATATTTCCTTTCTGACGACGCTTTACAAAGTCCTGAATAATTGGCAGAGCTTTTTCTAAAACATCTGGACGATTCTTGAAGTGAGCTTTAACAATTTCAGTCAGGGCAGTTTCATCCGGGTCCTTGATTTTTAACCGCAGACAACGGCGCAGAAATGCAGGGGGAAAGTCACGTTCCCCATTGCTAGTGAGAATAATAAAAGGAAATTCATAGCAGCGAACAAATCCATTGGTAATCTTAGCGCGTCCTCCTGAATCATAGGTACGCACGTTAGCCATTTGATCTGGTTCATCCTCATCTCGCTTAAGCCTGGCTAGTTCTGGGATTTCATATTCTCCTTCCTCAAAGAGATTAAGCAGATCATTGGGAAGGTTAATATCACTCTTATCAATTTCGTCTATCAGTAGTACGCGGGGACGCTTGGAAGGTAGTAGCGCCGTTCCTAGGGGACCTAGCTGAACATATTGCCCTACACTTTCGGTATTTTGCACCTGAACAGGTTTGCCATCGGCATTGACGATCACTTGAGCATCTTGCAGGCGAGAAATCGCATCGTAGCGATAAAGACCTTCTTGCAACGTAGAGCGTGCCGTGATCGGCCATAGCAGTACCGGACCAAGCTGAAGTTCATGGGCAACTGCATAGGCCAATGATGTTTTACCGGTACCGGGTTTCCCCGTAATCATCAATGGTCGTCGTAGATACAGAGCTGCATTGACAACATCTACAATCTCAGGTTGAGATGCCGGAATGCGAAAAGACTTTCCACGTTCCTCTGTTTTTTCACTATCACCCTTGGGTAGCTCAACAAAGTTAAACTGAGACTCAGGTTTAACGCGACCAAACTTACGCCAGTCAGGGGGCTCTGGAAGGTCGTCAATTCTATTGTGAGTGTCCGTTTGGTTGCCTAAGAAAATCTTCCAATCGCTCATAATTACCCCATATTCCTCACTACTCTGGAGAACTTTAATTGATCCTCGACATTCGGAGGTAATCGATTTGGATCTTCCCACAAAATCGATAAATGGTATGCATAGTGTTCATCTATCACTTTTCGTTGAGCACGAGCCCGTTCCCGAAGCTTACGGATACGCTCTGGAAGGTTTCCTAAAGGACCATGGTTTAGTAGCTCCGTAAATTCAGTAATGTGATCAAAATCGGGAATAGTGCGCCTGACCCAAAGGGCAAAGGGAGCAGACGCATCGATAATGGTGTTAAACAGATCTTCCTGCATATCTTCGCAGGGTAAGCAGGGGATAATAAATCCTACCTTCTCAGGTTGATCCTTAAAGTTGTAGAGAATTTCATCCCAGTTGCCCTCGTCTATTTTTTCTAGTTTTTCAAAAAGCTCATGAGAAGGGGTGTTGTTTAAGTGAGTTTTGAACTGTTCCCAGTTATCGCACCAATCGGTCCAACAATCATCGAGATAATCGAAACTCAACCTTTCATAGGACCGCACAATCAACGGATGTTTAACACCAATGGGTAAGGTTTTATTCCGCACCGATATTTCCCAGTGCTCCGCTTCACTACATAGATATTCCAGCGGCAAAAAGACTTCAAGCGTAATTGGGTGACACTTTTTACCACGTAGATATTGGCGACTTTTGCTCAAAAACTGATCGATCACACCGGGTATCTCAGCCAGCGTGCAATCTTTGCCTTTTTGCTCATCATCCAAGTCCAAAGGCTTAAAACGATCCAAGGATGTCGAATCGGAATCGTCAGGGATCAACCAGGCATTGACTAAAAACTGACCATCGTTAGAGGTAGGACGGAGCACAACCATCATGTAGGGAGTTAGCTTTTGGTCAGTGCTTGAGTCGTCTGGAAGCTGATGGGACGGCTGATCTACCTCAGATGATGTAATACAAGCTTCAAGCTCTGCCTTGAGCTGATCGCGCACTTTCTGTGGCACAGCTTCATCCTGGATAAGGTGGATTATGAATGCAGGTATCTTCCCATATTCTTCATGTAGCTGGGTCAGGATAGTGGCGTTATCGGTGGCTTCATTAAGAAATAGATTCGCATCGTCAGGTAGGGATGCTTGACGAGCTTGCGGCACGCTATCCTGGTTATCAATTTGATCTAACAGCGCCAGCAATGCTTTGAACTTTGGGTCTGCCATGCTCTTATCCACATCGCCAGACGCGAAGTAGTTAATCATGGTGGTTTTATAGATATCCCGACCCGCAGCATCTCCGCCCCCAGTTTCAGTCGTTTCGCGATCGCCAAATTGCTGTTCGACTGATTCCTGAGGCTGGTTAATCGCTCCTTGCGAGGCACGAGCATCCATTGAATCGCCCTGGCTCATTTCCTAGTTAACGTCTCCTGTGTGGTTGCGATCGCAAAAACGATTCCTTAGTAATTGTCCAATTTTAAGCACTTGATTCCTGCACTATTGGGGGTCTAATCCTACTTCAGGGTAACCTGCCCAAACTTCGGATTAAAGGTAGCTAAAGGTAATATATCTATTCGATTTATGTTACTGCCTGTAACTATCGCAGAGTTGCTTACTGGCAGGGTGGTTTATTGGCCATAAGCGTGGCTGTAAGCATTGAATTCAAGGTCAAGAAGTACTGAAGTTAGAATTCTGAGGGCTTATGGTTGAGTAGAGGTAGTACTGCTTGGGATGCTGGGCGACCTGGGGTGGTTGTGTTGGGTAGGTGAGGGTGCGATCGCAACTCCCTACCCCCCCATAGCTACCAACCCTAAAATCAAGGTTAAAGGTGCTGACTCTAGAATGCCTACTACCTATCGTTAAACCGTATAAACCATCAGCGAAAGCTGCAAACCTATCTGAAGCCCAACCTGAAATTTCGTCGAGGGATGCACTATGTTTGGTCTGGATAATCTGATTGACGCGATTTTTAACTCAGCTGTTGAGCAGTTCTCCCGAAATGAGCGAGTTATCAAATTGCTCAAGAAATTCAATCTTGATCCAGACCAGCCCCCAGATGACTTCACAGGTGTTTATCAATATGCTCTCGTGGAGTACGGGGTTGATAAACCCAAGCCTGTATTAGAAATCTTTCGCCAAACCGAGATTCAGCAGCTGTTCCGTGAAGCCTTGTCACAGAATAACCCTGCTGTGTTGCTACAACGAGGAGAAGCGTTTCTTAAAGAACACCCCTTAGATCAAGATATCCAAAGCAATCAAATTGATGTACGCCGTGAATTCTATGAATTCGCAGTGGTTTTTATTGAAGTCGCTAAACGGACCCGTACTCCGGCTGATATTCTCACCAACCAAAAACTAGACTCCCTGCACCGGCAAATTGGCAGCTTACAAGATCGTTTACATCGTCTGCCTACGATAGAAGGAATGCGAACTGAAATGGCTCGGTTGGCGGCTCAGGAGAATCCAGCCTTACCAGGTACAGAGTCCTTTAGTGCTGAAAAATGTCGAGCATTTGCCCTGGCTCAGCAAATGCGTGGCTGGCTGGAGACTCTAGGCTATGACTTTGAAAGTCATGAAGTGTGGAAAGAAGATCACTTTGAATGGATTATCAATTACCGGATTGGACGACGGCGCTACAGTCGGGCGCTAGTACGAGGTATTGCTGGTGAAATTGGCCTTGCAGATGTCAATTCTCTACAGCAGTCGGTAGATGCCCAAAAAGCAGATGAAGGGTGGTTAGTGACCACTCGTCGAATTTCTCGGGCTGCTCGTGATGAAATAGCAAAAGAACAAAATGAGCACCTGGGCTGCTATACCTTTGATGAATTTCTAGATCAAGATGCTGACTTTAGCGGTTATCTCACCTGGCTGGAGCAAGAAATTCAGCAGCGAGGGATTGATGAAAAATATGTACCGCTCGCCTGCGTCAAGGAAGAAGTTGATCCAGCTACTCACCAACGCATTGGAGTTAGTCGCTATGATGAGCGTGATGGTTGGATTGATGGCTATTTAGATGTTTGGTTAGACGATCCAGCTAAAGAGCATATTTCCATCTTGGGCGAGTTTGGTACTGGTAAAACCTGGTTTGCCTTTCACTATGCCTGGAAGACATTGCAACGATATCGTGATGCGCAACAACGGGGCATTGATCGACCTCGATTGCCATTAGTGATTCCTCTGCGAGACTATGCCAAAGCGGTCAGCGTAGAGTCGCTATTCTCTGAGTTCTTTTTTCGTAAGCATGAGATCCCGATTCCAGGATATACAGCATTTGAGCAACTGAACCGTATGGGCAAGCTGTTACTCATTTTCGATGGTTTTGATGAAATGGCAGCTCGTGTGGATCGTCAACAGATGATCAATAACTTTTGGGAACTGGCAAAAGTGGTGGTTCCTGGAGCAAAAGTTATTCTTACTTGTCGCACGGAACATTTCCCGGAAGCAAAGGAAGGCCGTGCGCTACTGAATGCAGAATTACAGGCTTCCACCAAAGATTTAACAGGGGAAACACCTCAATTTGAAGTCTTAGAACTAGAGAAGTTTAACAATGCACAAATTCGGCAAGTATTGTCCTATCAAGCTCAGCCAACCATTCTTAATAAGATTATGAGCAATCCTCAGCTACTAGATCTAGCTTGTCGCCCAGTGCTGACAGAATTAATCTTAGAGGCACTACCAGAGATCGAGGCAGGTAAACCAGTAGATATGTCACGAGTTTATCTCTACGCGGCAAAACATAAGATGGAGCGTGATATCAGAGCTGAAAGGACATTTACATCAATGGCAGATAAGCTCTATTTTATGTGTGAGCTATCTTGGGAAATGCTATCGACAGATCGTATGAGCATTAATTACCGAGAATTTCCTGATCGTATTCGTCAGTTTTTTGGCTCATTGGTTGAAAAAGAAACAGATCTTGACCATTGGCATTATGACATGATGGGACAGACAATGCTGATTCGTAATGCTCAGGGAGATTATACTCCAGCACATCGTTCTTTATTAGAGTTTTTTGTCGCCTACAAATTTGTTGCCGAACTTGGAGCTTTAGCATCTGATTTTTTAGGATTAGCTCAAGTGAACCCAGAGATAGATTCAGCCCTAGAAGCTCGTGAATATAAATGGTCGGAGTATTTTTCACATAGGAATCATGAAGTTACCTCATTGAAGAAATTTACAAGTGAAAGTTTCGAGAATTTAAAATCAACATTTGGTCAATCTAAATTAAGTAAAGCAGTTATTGATTTGTTGTTACCAATTATTGATGATAGCTCTGGAATTTTCGAGATACTGAAATCAACATGTGGTAAAACCGAATCAGAAGTAAATTATGTTGGTGGAAATATTGCAACGATCCTTGCAAAATCTAATCCATTTTTCTTAGAAGACTTGGATCTAAGAAGAGCTGTAATTAAAGGTGCTGATTTTTCAAATGCTAGTCTCAGAGGCCTTAATTTAGCCCAAGCGAATTTACTAGATTCTAAATTTATCAGAGCTTTCAGTCAGATTTTTTCAATTGCTATTCATCCCGCAGGTCACTTATTTGCAACAGGAGATGCAGCTGGTGAAGTTCGCTTATGGAAAACTGAAGATAGATCCTTAGTTTGGAATCAAAAGGGTCATACTCATGTTGTTAGAGCATTGACTTTTAGTTCTGACGGACACATCTTAGCAAGTGCCAGTATCGATTACACAATCAGACTCTGGAGAATAAATACAGGTCAATGCTTTCAGAGCTTAAAAGGCCATAATAGTGCTGTTCGATCAGTTATCTTTGATACGAGTGGAAAGTTACTTGTTAGTGGTGGTGAAGACCATACAGTCAAAGTATGGGAAGTACAGACTGGTAAATGTCTTAAAACCATTGCAGAACCAAATGGATATGTGCGAACAGTAGAATTTAGTCCTGATGGACAACTTTTAGCTTACAGCGGAGATAATTACAGCGTAAAATTTTTGGATGCCTCTACATGGCAGCAAGTCAGGATTCTTAAAGGACATACTAATTGGGTGAAGTCTATTAAGTTCAACTCTGATAAACAAACAATTGCTACTGCTGGCCAAGATTATGCAATAAAAATATGGGATGTTAATACAGGCGAATGTCTGCAAACTCTTAGGGAGCACAACTCGCAAATAAATTCAGTCGCTTTCGACAGTACTGGAAAACTTTTAGCTAGCGGTAGTTCAGACCAAACAATCAAATTATGGGATCTTGGCCTAGGCAAAAGTTTTCAAACGCTACATGGCCATGATAACTGGGTGCAAGCGATTGCGTTTACTCCTGATGATCAGATGCTAATCAGTGGTGCTCAAGATCATGCTGTAAAACTTTGGGATGTCCATACTGGGGAATGTCTAGATACTATCCAAGGATATTCGAATTGGCTAAAGTGTTTAGCTTTTAGTCCCGATGGGAACATATTGGCTAGTGGTGGTCAAGACTATAATGTAAGGCTTTGGGATATCAGCAATGAAAGATGCTTAGCTGAATTAAAAGGGCATTTAAGTTGGGTCCAATCGTTGGCCTTCAGTCCGGAAGGTTCCATTCTTGCTAGCAGTGGTGATGACTATGAAGTCAGACTCTGGGAGATTTTCACAGGTCGGTGTATAAGGGTTTTGAAAGGACATACCCGATGGGTTCGTACATGCACTTTTAGTACTGATGGGGAATTGCTGGCGAGTGGCAGTGATGATAATACGATCAAGATTTGGAAAGTATCCACAGGAGAATGCATTCAAGTCTTAAAAGGACATACAAATCGAGTGCGATCTGTGGCATTTGGTGCGGATTCAAACTCTCTTTTGAGTTGTGGTCATGATGATACTGTTATGATTTGGAATATACTTTCGGGTCAGTGTATTACTTCTCATCAATGCAACACTAATTGGCTACGGGCAGCAGTTGTATTTAGCCCCGACAAATGTTTCTTTGCTAGTGGCAGTGATGATTATAGTGTAAGGCTTTGGGATTTTAAAACTGGTCAATGCGTAGCTACCCTGCAAGGACATACAGGACAAGTAAAAGCAATTACCTTCAGCATAGATGGCAAATTACTTATCAGTGGTAGCGATGATCTCACAATACGTATTTGGGATCTTAGTAAGAATGAATGTATTAAAGTCTTACCTGCACATGCGAGAACAGTATCATCGCTTGCTCCTAGTCCTTTTGGTAATACTTTTGCCAGTTGTGGTGAAGATGGAGAAATTAGTCTTTGGGAAATAGCGAGTGGTTCATGCCTCTTAAATTTAAGAAGTACGCGTCCTTATGAGGGCATGAATATTTCAGAAACTGAAGGTTTAACTGATACAGAGAAAGCAGGATTAAAAGTACTTGGTGCTGTAGAGTATTAGCCTAAGTTGAATCGTCGGTACCGATTTTGCCTGATGGGATTGATTAGATGGAAGCGCTCATAATGGAAAGGATATAGCCTTTTTGAAGGAAGGTCGATAAAATCCCTGATCTGCCAGTATTTCAGTCATTTTTCTCATTACATGGGACCAGTGCCATCGCTTTTTATATTTCTTAAACTCACTTCAGACTGAGTTGCTGTTGCGCCCATTCTCGAAGTTGTGAATCTGGATCATTGATTGCCCGATCATGTAGGATCTCTAAGGTTTTTGGATGATTTGAATAGTATTTCGATAAAGCAACTAAAGCAACTTGACGAGGATTTATTTGAAATTCATACTCCCGATCTACAAAAGGATCTTCTATGGCTACCTTACACAATAATTCAAATATTTCAGAATCATCACGAAAACACTCTATAAGACTCTCAAGGACAGTTTCTCGAACATATGCATGTTCATCATGCTGAAGTTTTATTTTGAGCAACGGCAAAGTTTCTGGAGCATCGCGAAAATACTTGGCAAATGCCATTAACATTCCTGACCGTGCATAACCATGTTTCTCTTGTTGTATTTTTTCCAGTACAAACTGGAATGTTTCAGGTTCATTATAAAATTGAGCAGTAATTGACTCTACAGCTGCTCCCCGAACATATCCATCTGTCTCAGATTGAGCGATTTCCTGTAACCATGGTAAAGTTTCTGGCCTGTCACAAAAATGCTGAGAAACTGTAAACACTGCTGCTCGTCGTACTAGCCATTTTACATTCTTACTCTGCAAAGTAGAACTTTCATTTACTAATGAATACAACCAATTCAACTCCTCCGGGAAATACGAGGCAATGCGCTTAAGGATGGTGTAAATAGCTCCCCAATTTAGTGGAATTTTAGGGTTTTCGATTTCTTGCTTTAGTAGTTCTAATAGTAGATTGTGACTTTGAGGAATTGTCTTAATACTATACGCTTCTATCATACAATCAGATGCTAGTAACAAATTAGTTAACCCTTCCGTTGTTACTTCATCCTCATAGTCATCATCTAGAAAATTAGTCTTATCAATTTCTATTTCCAGGAGGAATTTAATCAATTGGTCTACAAGCTCTGGTGTGAGCATTCCGCAGAGCAGCCGTAATACTTCATGCCAAGTTTCATCCCGCCAATGTTGTCCAAATATCTCCTCCCTCAATTGTTCAAAGTCAATCAGCTGTTGTTTCTCAAATCGATTAAAGATCTCTACAGCACAGAAGTATTCTAAAAATGTTCGATGAACAAATCCATAGGTATCAGCACCGCGATAGCAGAGGATAAAATTACGCTCTCGTAAATGCTGAATCAACTGATTAGCCTTTTCGCGGGGAGTGCTAAAGCCTTGATCACGCAAATAGGCTGTTAGAATTCGCGTCAGTCGATCAATTTCAATCAAGTTTCCTTTCAACCCTTCTTCCCTTGACTGCATCTCATAAGCAATTAAGCGTAGGATCTCCTGTTTTTCTCGTCTTCCAATTACACCCATTGGCAATTGTAATCGTTTGTGATCGACATCCCAATGATGTAGCAACACGTGTGAAGCTTGTTCATAAAGGTCAATACGATCGCGTGGTAGTTCCTGTCGTCGATTCAAAATTGTCATCATTGTCAAAAGCAGAGGATTATCTGCCAGGTTAGCAATGGCTCGCGAACTGGCAATTGCCAGCTTCAAACGCTCCTTAAGCATTACCTTATCTGGTTCATTATCTATTGATAGGTCATACCAACAATCGATGAAGCTATGGATTTCGTTGATGTTCAGAGATTGAATTGTAAAGTGTCGAAAGCCACTTTGTTGAAGCTTTTCAGGATTATATCCAATGATCCGAGAAGTTACTAGAACTTGTGCTTTGGAATATTTTTGGCAGAAACGGACGATATCGCTAATGACTGTATGTTGAATGTGGTGATCAAATATCTCATCCAGCCCATCAAACATTACTAAAGTTGAAAACTCTAACAAGTGCTGATGAAGTTGTTTCTGATCAAACTGCCAATTCACACCTTGACCACAATGAAGATATTCGAGGAAGTTCGCAGATGGAGCAATAGCAAACTCTCGCAATTCAATCAATAACGGTAAAACTTCGGTTTTGCCCTCCACCCATTCCAGTGCTAGATATTGCAATAAGCTAGACTTCCCAGATCCCGGATCGCCCAGAATAACTGATTTTTGAGATTTTCTTAAAACTTCTAATACTTTTTGTATAGGTTGTTGAAAATACTCACGACGAAAATCATCCAAGGCCTTGGATGATAAGTCATTCTCTAATAGCCCTTCTTCTTTGAGTTTACGCTTCAAGTCTGAAGGCAGCTCATAGCGTGTTGGAGGCAAAGCTTCTCTTACGGTTTGCTCAATAAATATTGTCCAGAGTTTGATTGATTCCGCACGATCAGTTCTATCGAGGGTATATAGTTTCAGGTAGCCATAGCTGAATTGTAAGCTCTCTCGATATTTCTCAATATCGAAACCTGGTGAGATTTGTTTTGTGTTTTGAGAAATTTCTTCTAAAAAATCTGTTTCCAGGAGAGCGCGCAACTCTGCATTTGCTTTAACAATTCTCCTCACCTGATAAACATATTCTTTACTGATTCCTCGCCAATCAAATTCCTCTGATGGAAATTGCCAGTCAGTATTTTGATACTGTTTTTGCCAAATGCTTTCTAATTGTGCATGGTCAATCTGTTTGATATTTTTCTCAAATGCTTTCCCTAAAATCGGGCATACAGCTTTATCCTGCACAAATCTTTTGATAGCAGCCTTGTAGAAATGCCTAATACTGGTTTCAGGTACTTCGTTAATCTGAAGCTCTTTGATAAATCGCTGAATAAAATAACCAATTGCTTCTGCCATCGGTGTTTTCAATTTTGTGGCATTTAGCTGAGCAACACTACTATTCAGGCATGCTTTGAAAAAATCTTGAACATACCCCTCTAGAACAGGCTTACCTAAATCAAGTACTTGTTCAAGCACTAGTTTGCCTAACTCTATACCTGTTGACGCTACAAGCCATTCCAACATATTGAAATCTCAGAGGTGACTGAAGTTATTTCTAATATCACATTTATTTTAGGAGGATGCTAAAAAATGGAAGTTCAAGGCACAGCAAGGGACTTCATGCTATGCCCCCATCGATAACATAAAGTGCTCACACCATATACCTTGTTTAATCGCACTTAGCTCATAAGGAAACAGGTGACGAGCTACCTAAGATCGCTTATGCCTGAAGGTAAATCGAAAGTGATGTCACAATAGTAACCAGTTTCATATCCCTGAATCACTCGATAGATGATGCGTTGCCTATTATCCTGACACTCGACATTTAATCGCTCCCAGGTTTCAGGTCGGTATTGCCCCCGCTGCTCACTCCGCCAGATCACTGCACGGTGCAAAATCTGTCTGACTTCAGCCAGCAATGGCCAGCCACATGCCGGTTCAATCACGTCACTTTCCCATACCTCAGAAATGAGCTGCGCCGCATCCGGTGCTAACCCCTGTGGTTGCAAATCCTGAGGCAACCCAATGGCTATCGTTATTTTCAGGTCAGACCACCATGCCCACCATTCAGTACGGTGGATTAACTCCACGTCTGATACACGGATTATGTCCTCGACAGGTGTCCCATCCAACTCTGCCAGCCGTAGCGCATCCGCCCAAGTAATCGCGACATACTGCCGCGTTCTATACCGTTCCATAAGCACTCCCAGACCCTATCCAGCAACCGGGGTGCTCCACTCACATGGGTAAACGTCTATCGCTGAACGAAATCGAGACCCATAATTCAGACAACCACTCACCATTTCAAGTGACTATTCAAGACAATCAGTGCATAAAAATGTCCGTAACCTGGTCCCCCGACCTCGCTAAAACGATTGCTGCATATCAATTTCAGCTGATATGCACACTGTTACGACTATCTCTTCCTGCCTGCCAAAAGCCCACTATCCGGATTTCTCCTTATTCGGAGGCTAATAACATCATTAGGATGTGGCTCCGGTAAAGAAAATCAAGGATATTTGTATTTATTTCTTTGCAGCTAATGTCTGTACCGCGATCAGCCTTAGGTCAAACCACTACTGGCATCAATTTCCGCTTCCATCCGTGCAATGGAGCGCTCATAAACCCTGAGCCCTAGCAAAACTAACCGCACTAACATCTGGTCCGGGTTCCGCTGACTGGCTGCCGCTAATTCCTCAATCCGCTCTGTTGGGAGGTGCTCATTAAATAGCAGTAAATTCGCCTCCAGCTCATGGACTAGTCCACGCCGGTTCTGCTCTGCGTTCTCCCGAAGCTGCTGCCCCATCGGCGATGTCAGCACTAGTTCCAGCAATTCCACCAAAAACGGAGACCGCTTCTTATTCCCCTCGGCTTCACACTGAGCATTGATCTCAGCCAGCAGCTCAGTACTCATGTAGAACGTCGGTCGGCACCCTGCCTCTTGAGCGTCATCATCGCTCGCTTTTGCACGTTTTCCAGACGAGGCAGACTCTACCATCAGATAAGTGTTTCCAAAGATTCACCTTTATCCTACCCCTTAGGACTTTGAGCACGTCATTACCATAATTAGCTTCATAGAAGTACTAAGGTTTCTCAAAGTAACCATAAAGCCGATATAGACTTCCTTAAGATTCTAAACGTAGTACTTCCCTTGTCTATATCTCTGCATTCACCGCTCCTAAATAGCTGTAGAGGCATGTATTTACTCAGCCTACTTCGCTACGTAACCTTTGATAAACAATCCTTAAGTAAAGCTAAAGGATAGGGTCTATTCTGTAGACTTCGATCAGTATTACTAAGTAGTACTTTTTATTATTTAGTGCTACTCGCTCATGTCCCAGGGTGATCAATTGTCATCTCACGGACACACCACCACACCCAGTCAAGGTTCTATCTACCGACTTCCAGGCAATTCCATCGACAGGAGTCGGACCATGATTCAACGTTCATTACGATTCAACGTCCCAGTCTTGGGGCATCTTCCATTTGCCCAACCACTCGCCCATCTAAATGCTCGCTTTAGCCGCCTGAGTCGCTGGCGCATAGTGGGCATCCTCGGCGGCATTTTATTGTTCGCGTTTATTATCTTCCAGGCTAATCCCGCCTTTGCTCAGCTCTTCGGTACAGCAGAAGAGCAGGCTCAAACCATCTTTGGTCAATATATCGATCAGGGCATCATTGACTTCCTATTCGGCATGTTACGCATTGTCGTCTGGATTTCGGCAGTTGGCTTTGTCTTCTTTGCCATTTACCAAGCCCAGCGGGGAGAACAATGGCAACCCCTCCTCCAAAATGCCTTCATTATTATCGCTGCCGTGGTGGTGGTCGAAGGCTTAAGTCAATTGTTCTTTGGCGTATAGCCCATGGCCGAGGACTCCAATCTGTTCTGTCCCATTAACCAAAGTATTGGACAGACACCCAGCCTCGGCCCCATTCCCTCCAATCTTCTTGCCCCCAGTGGTGCCATTATTGTCAGCTCCTATGTGCTGATTCAGGTGGTTCTGCAGCTTGGCTTTGGCCTATTCCTTTTGACCAGTGCCTGGGGCATGAGTACCTGGTGGGTGGTGGTGGGCGAGAAAACATGGAAATTTACCCATAAGTTCGTGCCGGTTCCCGACTGGAATCGGGGCCATGTGGTCTATCAACCGCACTTACACCATGAGCACAACCAAACAACGCCTCGGGGCACAACGCTACCGATTCAAACCCTTTGAAGATGAATCTCACCTGGAATGCATCTGTCGCCTTCAGGTGAGAGACAGAGATGTGGGAGCCTATTTGCTGAACTATCGCAAGCAGCTCAGTTTTGTCTTTGGCTTTCAGGCTGTAGGCATTCACACCCTATTGGCAAACGGCCAAGCAGAAACTGTTTTGGCTCGTCTGGAATCGGGCCTTCAAGGCTTTCGACCCGGTGACCGACTGCGAATTCATCTGCGATCCATCGGTACCGATCACCAACGACAACAAGAACTTTCGGATCGCATAGAGTCCACATCAACCCTGGAATCTCAGTTCCTATTACTGGCTCAACAGCGGGCAACCCGTGACCGAACAGCAGCAGGACAACGCCAGCCCAAACATCTCTACCTGTTTGCCACCTATGTTTTAGAACCGGGGAAAGAAGCCCGATCAGATCGACTGGAGCAGGCCCTTGCCTGGATTATCAGCCGGTATGACACCTTCAAAGGACTCAAGCAAGAAAAAGAATCTCAGCACTATCAACAGCTATTAAATCAAGCTTTTACCGATGGGTATCTCCATTGGGAACAACAGCTCAATAGTCGCATGGGTTTACAGGCTTCACCCATGGATGCTGATCACCTCTGGAGCTATCTCTGGTATCAGTTCAACCAGTCAGCACCACCACCTGTTCCACAGTGCTTGACTCTCAGCGATCAGACGGGGCAATTATCCCTTCAAGAAACCGTCACTGTTCCTCTCCATGCCAGTTCTGTTTTAATTCGGGGAGAACATGGCCATCCCACTCACCCAAAAGCAGACCGCCAGTGGGTGCGCGTCAAAGGTAAATGTATCGGTGCGGTTGTTCTCGAATCCAAGCCGGCAGGCTTTATCTCTCCAGAACATCAGCTCTATTACCTGTGGCAAGCCCTGTCTCAGTTTGCTGATTACGACTGCGTCTGTGAGCTGGCAGCCGCCGACCGGACCATGACTCGCATGAGTCTACAACGGCTTACCCGACAGAATATGACCGCCACGTTCCGAGCCAATCTGCTCAAGGATGTGGATGTGGCCTCCCAAATGCGGCTAAAGCAAGGTGTGGCTGCCCAAGAAAAAATCTACGAAGGAGCCTTACCCATCTGGGTCAGTGTTGTCGTCTTTCTCCATCGCAACAATCCCACTGAACTCAGTGAAGCTAGTCAGCAGCTCACCAATGCCTTTCACCAGGGAGACTTTATCCGTGAAACCGAAGTGGCCTGGCAGTTATGGCTCAGGTCGTTACCGATTGTTTCCAGCTGGCTGCTGGAAGATGGTCGCAGACAGCTCTATCTCACCCATGAAGCACCGGGGTTAATGCCGGTTGCTTTTCCCCGTCCAGTAGATAGTCGAGGCATTGAACTGATCACCCATCAGGGCCGGATGCCCATTCAAATCGACTTTGCCCAAAAGCATCGCGGCATCCTGATCTTTGGTGAAACCCGCAGCGGTAAATCTGTTCTGGCCGCTGAAATCTTTGTCTGGGCCATCGCCTGCGGCATGAATGTGATTTCTCTGGACTATCCCAAGCCCGATGGCACCACCACCTACACCGACTTGGTGAAGTTCTTTGGCGATCAGGGAGCCTACTTTGATATTGGTTCAGAATCCAACAACCTGTTTCAGATTCCAGACCTGCGCCACCTGGATGAAAAGCAACGCCAGGAACGATTAGACGACTATAAAGAATTTCTCGTCAAAGCCCTGGATACCATGGTGATGGGCACCGAAACCGAGAACCAGCTCGGCAAGCGGGTCCATACGCTGCTGTGGCAGGGTCTAGCAGAGTTCTTTACCGATAACGCTATTCTCAGCCGGTATGATGCCGCCTTTGACGACGGCTTTGGCAGCACGGCCTGGCAACAAATGCCCACCCTGGCCGACTTTGTTGAAAGTATAGTCGGTTTGGAACTGGAGGTGGATTCTCCCTTAATTCAAGAGGCTCTGGCCACCATTTTGTTGGAATTACGAGGCTGGTTGTCCAGTCGAGTCGGTCGAGCTATTTCTCAACCGTCTACCATTCGCACCGATGCCCAACTTACCGTCTTTGCCCTGCGCAATGTGGGCGACAACATTGAAGCGGCTGTCCTAGCCCTATCTGCTCAGTCCATGGCCTTTCGCCGGGCATTAGAAGTGTCTGATTCACTCCTGGCCATTGATGAAAGTCCGATTCTGTTCAAGTACAACGGCATTGCTCAGATTATTGGTCAGGTCTGCGCCAATGGGGCCAAGTCCGGCATTCGTCCTCTGATTATCGGCCAGGATCCAGACACCATTGCCAATTCAGTTGCTGGGTCTCAAATCCTCCAGAACCTCAATACCCGCTTTATCGGTGCCATTCAGCCCAATGCTCTGCCATCCTATGAAACCCTGTTTGGCTACTCACCCCAGGTGTTGATGCCCAATACCGATGAAGCATTCCGCATTGATCCAGTACAGATCTGTTCCCACTGGCTGGTTGATGCTGACGCTCGACTTACCCCTTGCTCCCACTACCCATCCCCTGAACTACTGGCCGCTGTAGCTAACAACCAAAAAGAACAAAAGGCCCGGCAGCGAGTACTGGCCCAGCATGACAACAAGTTCGCAGGCTATGCCGCCTTTGCTCAAGCTTACGTTCAAACTTTGCGAGCAGGCCAATCCATGGATCAAATTTCTCCCAATTCCTAATCTACAGGAGGTTCCCATGACACCCAAAAAACGACGCTGGCGATGGTTACTAATCGGCACTGGCACTTTGGTGCCGGTCCTCACCCTTGGTACTGCTGCTGCATCCTTATTGCCCGGTGGTTTACCCGATGGCTGGCATCAGGGTGTCTTGGATGATTATCTCAATCCCCTAGAACAGCTTGTCGGCCAGTGGCAGCGAGCAGATCCCATTCGAGAAACCATTATGGAAACTGCATTGGGTGTGCTGTGGGATGATCTCAAGGGCAGCACCCAAACTGAGATTTTAGATCCGTACAAAGTACGCACCGCTGAGGATGTGACGGGGGCCGGAGTACTCACTACCAGTCCTGTGGTTCAACAGCGGGACCTAGGTAATCTGGTGGACCAGGAAATGGCCAGATCGCTGGCGGCTCCTGTTATCGGGGAAGAAGGCAATACCTGGTTAGAAGAATCCGCCCAGCGCACAACGGATCTGGTCAACCAGAGCGTACAACAAACGGAAGAGGTGGTCTCACTGGCAGACAGTGCTCAGGGCATGGGCGTCACTCAGGATGTGATGAAACAAAGTGCTCAGATTGATGCCGAGATTGCCAAGCTGCTGACCCAACAAACTCAGCTGACTGCCGATAATCACACCACGTTGTTACAGCTTCAACAGCTGCAAGGCATTGTGGCTCAACTTGCTGCCGATACCAGCGAGGGCATTGACGAATCCAATCGACGAGAGCGGCTGGAACGTCAGGTATCCATCTCTGGTTCAGCCCAATCACCTATCTACCTGCCGGGTGTATTAGGCACCCAGACTTCAGAGGAGTAATGCCGATGACCGCCCATGTCCTGGCCCAGCTAACTGGGGGCCTCAGCATCATTGAAGATAGCATCCAGCAGCTTGAAGCTGTTCAGCAAGCCTGGGATGACCGCTGGCAGGAGATTTTTACCCAGTCCAACGGTCTTTATCTCGGCATCAACCAGTTTGCGGCCATCATTCTGGTGGGCACCTTTATCTTCTTTGCCGTGGGCTGGGTTAAGGATGCCATGGAGCGAGGCATTTTTCCGGCACTCCCCCATGTGCTCTGGATGCTGCTGATCGCAGTGCTGTTGTTTGATAATGGTTCTCTTCTCGGGTCAGTCACTCTGGGATTACGGGATGTGATCAACGCCCAAACCCAGGTGGTGTTGGCGGTGCAAATCGGCGAAGTCTCCATGGTGGAGGCCCTTAACGATGTGATTGTCTCTCAACAGGCCAAGGCATTGATTCAGCGAGAATATGCCGAATGTGATGCCAAAGAAGGACAGGCCCAGATTGACTGCTTTTTAGACGCGGGTGAACGAGCACAGCAAATCCTGGAACAGGAGTATCGCCGTCGAGGGTTTTGGAGTGCTGGACTCCAGCGACTGTCCCAGCGACTACGACAAATCGGTGAGCACATTCAACAGGACTATCAGGATGGCTCACCCCCTGCCGGAGGAGATCCGTTGGGTGATTTTCTGGTGCATAGTCTGGTGCAGACCGGCAGTCATGCCCTGGCCGAACACATTCTTAAGGGCTGGCAGTGGGCCTTTGCCAACATTCTAGAACTAGCCATGTTGTTGACCGGGCTGATGGGACCGATTGCGGTGGCAGGTTCAGCTGTTCCTCTTCAAGGAAGACCATTATGGGCCTGGTTAACCGGTTTCTTCAGCCTGGGCATGGCCAAATTCTCCTACAGCGTCATTGTGGGTCTAGCAGCCACCGTCGTTGTCACCGCTGAAGTTCAGACCCAGAGTGATTTTGGTTTTCTTCTACTCATCAGTGTGCTGGCTCCGGTGCTGGCCCTATCCATTGCCGGGGGAGCTGGAATGGCTGTCTTTCGCGGCATCTCCGGTGGTGTTACCCGCATTATTTCCATTGGTTCATCAACTCTGCCGTTACCCTAAAGCGCACCATGCAATTTAGCGATCTCACCCGTCGTGGGCGACTCCCTAGACTGGATTCTACCGATATTCTGCCGTTGGCCTTTGCCGGGCTATCCGCAGGTGTGGTCATTCTGACAATCGCACTACTCTGGCTGGCGGTGTCCTTTTCCAAGCTAGCCAATAAACCGTCTCCCACCCTGGTACAGCAGGTGGATGGTCGTGCCTTTACCGTACGCCCTGCCGATGTTCACTATCGCGAACCCGAAGTTATTCGGCGGGTGGTGTCTGACTGGGCGGTGATGACCTTTACCTGGGGTTCCATCCCTGGCAAAGAAACAGAGACCATTGATGAAGGCATCAAGGTCAAAGGTACAGATAGGGTCACTGAATCTGCCTGGGAAGCGGGGTTTCTATTATCCAGTGACTTTCGTGATGTTTTTCTGACTCAGTTGGCTACCGAGATTATTCCCGATGCGGTCTTTGATGGTCAGGTTTCAGCGGTGATTATCCCTCAAGAAGTCTCACCGCCTCAGGTCGTCAATGAGGGACTGTGGCAGGTGGACCTGATTGCCACACGCATTGTCTTTGATGACACCAACCCATCTGGTACCACGATTCCCTTTAATCGACGGTTCTATGTACGGGCAATTGAGCCTCCCAGAAAGCCACTGATCAAAAATGCATCGGACTATCAACAGGTGGTGTATCGGCTGCTGGAAAGCGGATTACAGATTGATGAAATTTGGCCCATTCATGGAGAGGAGATCAGCCAATGAGTGATGAACCTACCCTGAAGAGTTTACGGAAGATGACCGGGGCTCCAAATTTGGACGAACCCCTGGTGAGTGAAACCGCTTTTGATGCGGTGGAAATGAAATCAGAACGACCCGCCTGGAAGATGCCGGGGCCAAAACTGATGGCCGTCGGCATAGCGCTGGTGCCTGTCTTTGGTGCCGCTGGTTATTTCATGTTGGCCAGCCGACAGACCGATAAAGCGGATGTAGCGGCGTCTGAGGCTTCCACAGATACGGAGGCGGCTAATGAGATACCCAGCATCACTGAGGTTGCCCTCGAAGAATCCCGTAACGAGGTTGCTCGGTTGAAATCCAATATGGCACTGAGTGATCAGGCGTATGTTCAACAACAGTCGCAGGAAGTTGTTAGACCAAAGTCGTCACCGACGCCAGCACCAGCACCACCCAAGACGACAACTAAGCCCTCTGCAAGACCTGCACCTGTTGTCAGTGCCAGTCCTCGGCCTGCACCCGCTATTGATTATCGGCCCACTCCCAGACCTGTACAAACGATAGCGACACCACCGAGACCTGCACCTGCAGTGACAGCTGCCGCCTCACCCCGTTTCTCAGACACCGATCCTACCGAGCGTTGGCAGACACTGGCCCGCCTGGGTAGCTACGGCACAGTTCCACCGATTGAACCCACGGAGCAAACAGAAACTGTCGATGGGGGTAATGCAATCGAAACCATTCCTGTGGCCCAGATTTCTCCTCACTCGGTAATGGCTACCGTGCCAATACAATCCCCCCCTGCTCCTGAAGAACCAGAGCCAGAAGTCATTCCAGAAGAATCGGCACCATTAGAACTATCCGAACCCATTCTGGTGGCAAACACACAATCATCTATTCCTGAAATTTCTGAACCGTTACCACTCGAAAACATCCTCCAGGCCCAGGCTTCTCCTGAGGTTTTGAGCGATGCCGAAGCCCGCATCCTTGCAGAACCGCTCCAGCCACCATCGCTGATGTCAGGCACCTATGCGTCTGGAGAACTCACCACACCTGTTGTTCTCAATGAATCCGAACAATCCAGTCGTTATGTGGTGCGTCTAAATGAGCCCCTGATGGATAACCGGGGACGACCTGCCATTCCTAGTGAAAGCGATCTCACCGTTGAAGTGGAACCCGTCGGGGATGATCGACTGGTGGAAATCTCAGCGGTATCGGCTACCTGGCAAGAGGGTAACAATCAACAAGAAATTCTTCTTCCCGATGCCGTTGTTCAGATTCGGGGTGCTGATGGTCATCCGCTGATCGCCCAAGGCTATGGAGATCCAGGGGGTGAGATTGCAGCCCTTGATGCCAGTGAAGTGGCCTTGGGTGCTGTCCGTCGAGCGTCAGAACTCTACACTCGACCTAATACCCGTGTTCAAACTAATGACAACAGCACGGTTGTTACCGAAGAGAATCCAGACCCCAATATCCTAGCCGGTGCTCTGGAAGGCGGGACGGATGTGTTGCTAGACATTCTGTCTGAACGGAATCAGCAGGCCAGGGACGCCATAGCCCAACGACCTCAGGTGTTGTACCTGGAGGAGAACACGCCAGTGCAGGTGTTTGTAAATGCCTCAATGCAGTTGCCTATGTAGCCGGAGGTGAATGATGCAGCGTTTGATAAAGCTATCGATAGCTCTATTGCTATGGGGATTGGCCCGACCTGCCATGGCCCAGACTCGTTCGGTTGAGATGCCTGAATCGAGAGCTATAGATGTGGAATTACATCGGGGCCATGGTGTAACCCTCAACTTCCGTCCCCTGGATGCCACCATTCAACGAGCCTGGTTGGATGATCTCTCCAAAGTCACCGTAGACTTTGACGATCCTAGATGTGGTGTTGTTGGAACTTCAGAAGGCTGTGCCGCAACTGTCATTCATCTGCGGCGGATTCATCCTATTGAGTTTCCCGATTTACCGGCCACAGCCACAACAACTCTCACAGTCCTTACCGATGCTGATATCTATACGTTTCAGCTGAGTTTTCCGGATGGTGAAGTGCCTGAGTATTCAGTCCTGGCGCTGCAACGAGAAAAGCCTCCTGAACTATCGGATAATCCAACACTTACCGCAGTCACACAAATTGAACAGGGATTGCAGGTGGCTCAAATCCGTCGCCTGATCTCACCCAGTGATCCCCTATGGTCACGGATTCAAACCTGTTTGCAGCTGATGCGAGATGGTGCCACCACGGCTGATGCGGCTCAACGAGCAGGTATCTCACCAGACTTACTTGCTCGGCTGATGGAATTTGGGGCAAGGAGGTAGACCATGCTAACTCCAATCTTGCGATCAGTACGCAATCTCCTGATCATACTTGTCGTCGCTCTAGCCGTATGGCTATTGCCGGGTGCGATCAGCACGGCCCAAGATTATGGCATTCCTACAGTGGGTGTCACCTGGGAGAACCAGTATGGTCAAATACCTGACTGGTCACAGCTGACATTTCGTACCCTGCCACCGATTCTCTCCGATGGTGTGTTTGATGCTCCTTCAGAGATGAATGATGCCCTCAACTATGACCTTTCTCGGGTCTGGCAGGCAGGGCAGACGGCTGATAATTATCTGAAGCTGGGAGATTTTCAAACCAGTCTCTATCTCCAGCTGTTTAATCTCTATTCGGTTGCCCAACTAACCCAGTTAGATCTTGAGCAAGTAGCCCTGGGAGCCCTGGAGATGGTTGCATGGCAAAGCCTGGATGATCTGGTAACGGCAATTCCAGGACTGGGCAATTTTGAGCTTGGTGCGGTTCCACCGATTCAGGAGCTGATCTCAAGTCGTTGGCCAGGAACACCGGGATTTAATCCTCAGGCCAATGACACCATTGCACAATTACTGGGTGAGTATCCAGAATTGGGGCAGTTAAACCTGGGTGATCTGGGCGATCAGCTAAACAGTTTTGCGATCACCGACATTCCCGGTCTCGACACTGTCCCCCTACAGAACTTCACTGACTGGGGCAATAGCACCCTGGGTGGTGTTCCTGGTTTAGCCGATGTTCCCTTTGACCAGATGCCCAATCCCATCAATTCAGTGGGACTGTTGGGCCAGGTAGATGTGGCGTATGGCCCTGCAGAACAATCACGACAGAATACGATTTCAGGTAGCTACCAGGCAGGCTTTAGCGTGGCCTGTGAGACTAACTGTGCCCATGTGGAACTCACCGCCAGTCCTGCACTCCATGGTAAGCAATGGATCTCAGGTAAGTATCAGGAAGTGCGCGGGGGTGAAGGCATCCTGGGCCAGGTCAATGGTGGCAAAGAACCGACTGGCAGACATCCCTTTGGCAAGGTGGCCAAGGTTGTTGTTTGGGATGTGGATGAATCAACCGGGACCGTCAGCACAGCCTTGTTTTTCCGTATCTGTAAGCGAGGTATCCCAGACCTGGGCTGCACGCCTTACTTTATTGGACCGGTTCCGTTTCTGAGCTATAGCGAAACCACGATGATGTTGGTGGGTCTGTTGGATGGTCAGGGGGGCAGCAGTTCATCTGCGTCTTTACCCACTGAAGTCTTGGATCAGGCCCGACAACTGGGCATTCCCACAGAGGCATTACCGGGATTTATCAGCGATGGGTTTGGTCTTTGTGGCGATGGCCCTGGCGGGGTGGATTATT
Organism: Leptothoe sp. EHU-05/26/07-4; assembly: GCF_043421015.1. Lineage (NCBI taxonomy): Bacteria > Bacillati > Cyanobacteriota > Cyanophyceae > Nodosilineales > Cymatolegaceae > Leptothoe > Leptothoe sp. EHU-05/26/07-4. The sequence continues at coordinate 433,830 of NZ_JAXSQV010000001.1, read as the reverse complement.
CGGCCCTGGCAGCGGCATTATCCAGTATTGAAGGCCATTACGATTCTGTTGGGGCCTATGTCTGTGATGGCGATGGCAACTGTGGCCGAGGACTGGGCCGCTATCAGTACATGAGCTATCGTAGCGATGTGCGATCCACCATCCGACAACAGTCCGGTGGAGCAGCATTTCTTGCTAAAGTCGATTCAGGTAGCGCGATCAGCAGCGCTGAGATTGATCGGTTCTTTCCGTCCACCAGCCAGGATGGCATTTTCAAACAGGACCAGAATCGCAATATTGCCCAGGCGCAGCAAGAAGGATTCTCCGGTGGTCGGCTAATTGAGCGGGTGGGTCAGATTCACTTTGGTGGACCCGGTGCCAAGATTGATGGGGGCTCCTCCGATGTCCATGGACGGCTGACGCTTAAAAGCTATGGTGAGAAGCTACTCCAGAGCTATGAGACTGCGCTGGTATCAGGGGGCGGCAAACGCTGTGCTAAGCAGACGGGGGGTGATTTGAACCAGCGGATATTCCAGTCCATGGGAGAGATAGGGCGGTTTGATAGCTCTTCGGGTCCCGATGGTGGCAATTTAGCCTGTGCATGGGCAGTAAATCGGGTGCTGGCTAATGCGGGTATTCAACCTGTGGGGGCCAATACCAACTATGTACCCTCTGTTGAAGCTGATTTACGAGCAGGTCGAGGTACCCAAATTAGTCAGTCTCAGGCAGCTCCTGGAGATATCGTAATTGCCTCAACAGCCGGTCATATCGGCATTTGTATGAACCAGGGCTGCACTCAGGTGAGATCTAATTCATCCAGTCGTGCCCGGTTTACCTGGGATTCAGACATTAACTTTGCCGGTGTTTATGGGGCTGGCCAAAGTCGTATCTATCGTTTGAAAAATTAGGAGAGTTTCATTATGAGCTTAAAACACTATCGTCTATGGACTATTCTCGTTTTCACTGTTCTGCTGGTTGTGATCAGCAGTCCAACCGTGAACGGGATCGCCCCTCCAAACCAGCCGATTCAGATTGCTCAGGCTGTTGAAGATGCTTCCGAACAGGTCAGCCAAGCCACCCTAGATTATCTTCTGGCTGAGGTCACTGAGCCAGCCCAACAACCCTCAGTTACCCGTACAACTATCGTTGAAACCTATGCCCTGACTACCTGGCAATGGGGAGAGACGGGTGGCCAAACCGTGTTGGAACTGACTGACGAAACCTGGCAGGTGCTTGTATCAGGGGGCGGTGCTGTAGATGCGGCCACATTAGTTAGCTTTGGTGTACCGACTGATATTGCTGAGCAGCTGATGGCCCAGGATGCTGCAGGAGATTAGTCATGGGGTATCAGAGATGGTTAATGCTCGGTGGACTTTCAGCAGCTGTTGCTGTGGGGGTGTATGCCAAAACATCATCAACGGCTCAGACGACCTGGCAACTAGCGGGGGAGATTGCGCCACCTGAGTTACTGAAACAAATCGGTGAAGAGCATCTTTCTTCGGCTGAACCAGTCAATCTTAGCCAGATGCGGGTCTTGAAAGTTCATCAGTCCAAGCAATTGGCACCCCTATATCTGGTGGATACCCGTTTGGCGGATAGCGATCAGCAACCCCTCTGTGGGCAAGCAGGCTGTGCTTTTCTTGGCTACATTCCAGATCAGCAAGACTACCAGACTGTGTTCAATATCTATCTGGATCCCCATCTGCCACCGGATATCGAACTGTTATCTGTGACTGATACCTTGCAATCAGGTTTGCCCACACTCACACTACATCAGCTCGAAGGTCAACAGCTACAGCGCTTTACCGTTGCCTTTGATGGCACCCACTATGCCGTTGTTACGGTAGATAATCTGTCTTTACCCCATGAGTAATGTTCTCCTACAGACTCAATCTCTAGATCTACGAGCGTTACTGAAACCGCTCTTGGAATCGGGTATGGGATTTTTGCTGCTGGGTCTAGGGATCTTGTGGGCAGGCATGAGTCTGCTGGGAGGAACGGCTTCAAAGGGACAGCTTTCAACCGGGCGCTTTGGAGGACGGCAAGAACGGCAGAAGGCTAAGGCGACTGCTCGGCAACAGCGAAAACAAGGTAAAACCGCCAAAGTATCTCTTAAAACCGGAGATTTGGAGATTCCCCAGGCTCAGCAAAGTATTGTGGTAGCCGGTGCACCGGATTCGGGTAAAACCTTTAGCATCATTGATCCGGCGATTTGTTCGGCTATTGAGCAGGGCTTTCCTATTCTGGTGTATGACTTTAAGGGCTCTCAGGTAGCGACCCATGCGGCCTGGGCAGCGAGTCAGGGGTATAAGGTGTCTACCTTTGCGCCAGGACAGCCCTATACCGGTATCTGTAACCCGCTGGATTTTCTAGCCGATGCGACCGATTCACTCATGGCAGCGCAGCTGGCCAATGTGATTCAGCGCAATACCCAGCGGGATAGCGGCTACCGAGAAAATGACTTTTTCAATTCAGCGGGTACCAACCTGGTGGAGGCCGTAATGCTGCTGGCCAAGCTGACGCCCTATCAAGATCTGCTGATGGCGAGCAAGATTTTGAATCTTGCAGACCTGCCCAAACGAATTCGAGCGGCGGGTGAAAAGTCCTGGGTACCGTCCTGGACGCTGGATAGCTTTAGCCAGCTATTAGCGTCCGATGGAGCAGAAAAACAAATATCCGGAATTGTCGCAACCGCTCAGCGTACCTTTAAAACATTTACCGGAAAACAGCTGGTGTCTAGCTTCTGTGGCAAGACAACTATTCCGTTAGACCTCACAGGCAAGCAGATTCTCTTTCTTCAAGCAGATATCCAAAAGCGGGATGCGGTCAATCCCCTGATAGCCGCTGTTCTGCACCTGATCGTCACCCGCAATTTTGCCACGCCTCGTAAACAACCGCTGGTGATCGCCCTGGATGAGCTACCCACACTCTACCTACCCGATTTACCCAAGTGGATTAATGAGTTTCGCTCCAATGGGTTTGTAGCATTACTGGGCTATCAAAACTTTGCTCAGCTGCAGCACATTTATGGCCGTGAGCTATCCCGTGCCATCTTTGCGGCCTGTGGGACTAAAATCTTTTTTAATCCCAAAGACCGGGAAACAGCCCAAGAGTTTTCAGGCTATCTGGGGGATAAGGAAGTGAAATACACCACCCGGTCCCGCAGCTATGGCCAGCATACGAGCCGTAGCCGTTCAGAGCAGTTACAGCGAGTGCCGCTGCTCACACCCGACCAGATTTTGAAACTAGACCAGGGGGAATGTGTCTTTATCAATCCGGCTTATCGCAGTGGCAAAGAAGCCTCGATTCCGTTACGGCTGAAGGTGAAATTGAGTCCGAAACATATTAAACGCCAGCATCGGAGTGAACTGCTGTGGCAACAACGTGTACGAGACCGGCTGATCGCACGGGCGGCTCAGCAGGATGACATGGCCAATTTGAGTGAAGCCAATGAAGTCAGACAAACCATTGCTGAGACGTTTTTTCCGTTGCCAACAAACGTGGATATCCCCTACGAGGGTGACCTAACTGAAGATGAATTTAGCGAGGTGTTGTAATGACAACCAAACCATTACCTGAAACTGTTTTACCTCAAGCCCAGGATCTGCTGGCAGAGATGCCTGAGATTTTAGAGGCTGTAGCGGAGGCTCAACAACGACCACCGTTGCCGCTGGACTATGTCCCTAGCGTGATCGAGGTGTTGTTTGAGGATGTGCTCTATCTCAAGTCTGTAGATGGGGTGTTGCTGATGGCCCGAGATTGTTTAGCCGACTATCAACCCCGGTTTGTGGAATATCGCTTTGACGATGAGATGGCCCTATTTCAAGTGGGTCAAGACATCTTAGTCAACCGGATTGCATCGTAAGGAGAGAATTACCATGCCATTTACGATTCGTACAGAAGACGCCCTGGCAATGCAGGAGGATGAAGCTCAACTGCTGATGGCCATTGGTCAGGTCACCCAGCGACTCTATGCCACACTCCACCGTCAGACTCAACAGCCCTCTGTGCCTGTTGAAGATAGCCTCCGCATCCAGATGGGACGTCGGGTGGTGTATGGCACCCTGGCCGATGGCACCCAACGGCGGGAACTAACACCGAATACGCTGAAGGTGATTGTGGATGCTCTCCAGCGATCGGTCACACCGGATAGCGATCCAAACGACTATGAGGGCAAGGTTCCCAATATCGAAATTCGAGATCAGGGACAGGTTCTATTTCGAGAAGAACGGGATGGCACGATCACGATTAATCAGATTCAGCTCACACTTGAGCAGGCATCGCCTGAACCTGAGCCGATAGCTGAATCAGTTGTAGAAGAGGAACCATTACCGGCATCCACACCAATCACGTCAGACCTGGCAAATGATGTGGCTGTAGCGGCTCAGCTGTTGCTCAATCCTCTGGGGCAGGAAACACCCACGTATCAGGCGGTTGCAGTTGGTCAATACACCATTCAACAGCAAGGTGATCTGCTATCAGTGTCCCAAGAGGATGATGTCATTCTGTCATCACGACAAGGCACCATTCTGAATGAGCAGGTTACTCAGGCTGATTGGCAAACGTTTCACGCCATCACGGAACGGATGCGGATAGCGCAGTTGGGAGAGATGCCTGAACCTGTTACAGCTGAGCAAACACCAGCTGAGGATAGTCCACCTGCGCTAGCAGTTTTAGATCGAGAGATTGCTAAAATCCCCCATGAACAAACTCGTCAAACCCTACAAACAACTACGAAAGACTGGAAACAGCAAGTTAAGACCCAGATGAAACAGGGGGCTCAGTGGCTTTCACGACAGCCTCAGGTATTACGAGATCAGCGGCTGGCCTATGCCGTTTTAGGCCTGTTCCACCGTAGCTATGAGCGCACGGGAGAACATCACTACAGACTGGGTAACTATCGGCTTTCGTTTAAGGGCACGAATCTCTATACCTTACGAGATCAGCAGGGAGTATTGATGCAGTTTCAGGCATTTCGTCAACTGGGATTGGGTCATCGCATCAAACTACTGGAGGTAAGTGACCGCCTCAGTGACTTTCAACGACAGGACCTGATCTCACTCAAACGAGATCAGCGGGTGATGCCCCAAGGGGCTCTGGATGTAGAAGCCAATTACACGGCAAAAACAGATCGGGTAGAACGAACAGTTCGTGTCTTCTTGCGCAATATTGCCCGTGCCCATTGCTGGGATAAAGACGGTGGTCAGTTCAAGCTGGAAATGGGAGCTGGCAATCTGTTGCGGATTACGGATAAGCGTCAGGGCCGAGGCGTGGTTTTCCAACGGCAGGCAGGGGAAGTATTCTCCAAGCTAGGACCCAAGGACTTTGCCCACTTTGATCGGCTGGCCCAGCGGATGCGGTCGGTGCAAATGCGACCTTCAGTATCTGCCATTAAACCGGTGGCCTCACAACAACTGGAGATGGGCTGATGCAGGCATCTCTAGCGGCAGCATTTACCAACCATTTTCAACTGGGTCAGGGCTTTGCCACCATTGTGGCAGCGCGACAGTTTGCTGCAGAGATTTTAGGTGAACCGGTACGGCCAGGAACAGCACTGGCGAAACAGGTGGATGAAGCCATTGAAGTGGGGGTGGTGCGATCCGCACGGCAATTGATTGCCCAGGCTGAAACCACCCATCAAGCGTATGATCTTCTGGTCGACCTGCTTCAACGGCAACCCAAGCTAGGGGTAAAGTCATCCACCTCAGTTCTTCAACAGGCATACAGCACTCCGGTGCCTATTGCTTATTTTGCCAGTGTGCTTGCTGGGATTACGCCAGAGACCACGGTGTATGAACCCACTGCAGGCCATGGAGCCTTGTTGTTAGGAGCGACATCTAGCCAGGTGATCGCCAACGAGATTAATCCAGATCGCTATGGTGAACTGGCGACTCGTGGTTACCGGCAGCTCACCCAGGAAGATGCACTGATCTATCGTCCAACGGAGCAGGTGGATGTCGTCATCTGTAACCCTCCCTTTGGCACCGTTGTCGATGACAACCGTCGCACCCGACGATTTCGGATATATGACACCTGGACCAGCCAGATTGATCAGGTGATCTCATTCAATGCCCTGCAAGCCATGAAACCTGATGGCCGAGCGGTTTTGATTCTGGGCGGTAAGCTAGGCCGTGACACAGACCAGCGCTCTGAGCGCTATAACAGTCGTGAGAGTCGGGCCTTTTATCATCTGCTCTATCAGCACTATCGCGTTACCCAACACCTATCGCTCCACGATGATCTCTACCGCAAACAAGGCGCAGGCTTTCCCATCGATGTGATTGTGATTAACGGCACGGGCACTGCCGAACGGCCATTACCGGCGGCTGACGTACCCCGCATCTACTCGTCATTTGATGATCTTAAGGAGTGTTTACCCAATGACCCAATTCACCATGATTTCTCCCTGGACCTACCCGTTTATGACCCAGCGCTATCCCAGCTTTCAAACGCTGTGGAAACCCCAGTGGCTGCCGTCCCTGTTTATCGTGCGGCTCCCCCAGGAGATGAACACACTGGACGAGAAAACCTATCTGGCACTGATGCAAACGCGACTGGACCGGATGATTCAACAATCGGCTCAGGCGACATCGCTCAAAGAGACTCAGGCACTGCTGGCCAACAGTCTGGAACAACTGGATTCAGCCCAGACAGTACCACTGCTGGAAGACAACGATCTGGACACCTGGCGACAGCAGTGGAGCGAGACGTTGATTCTCAATACCTGGCGATTCCAGGAACAGCTGAGACATTACGGCGTGGCCTTCCCCGTGACGGACCTGATTCTACCCAATCATCCCGAATTTCTCGACTGGCAAGCCCTGCACGACGATACTCCTCTGGAGGACTGGCTGGTCACCCTGACACCCTAACTCCAGGACCCGCCATGGATGCCCAACCGAGACAGGTGCCCTATCTCCCCAAAAGCCAGGGCACCCCAACCCAAACTCTGATTCCCTTCAATATGGCCAGTGCGGCCCAGGTAGCCCTGGAGCGCTTTGAACAACGCTACGGCAATATTGATGATTATCTGGCAGCACGGTTGGGCTATGGGTCTCGCTCAGAGCTGTATCAGTATCTAAGTGCAGAACAGATTGATGCAGCGGCTCTGGCCATTAGCCACATTGAACAGGGAGCGGGTTTTATCACCGGAGACCAGACGGGCATTGGTAAAGGGAGAATTTGCGCCAGCATTATTCGCTATGCCCAGCAGCAGGGCAAAATTGCGGTCTTTGTCACTAAGGATAAGCCCCTTTATGCCGACATGATGCGGGATGTGACGGATATTGGGATGCGGGGCTTTCGGCCTTTTATTACCGATAGCAGTACGGAGATTCCCCTGGCCAATGGTGGCAGTCTCAAGACCAGCGGTGCCGCTCAGCAAAAACAACAGATGGGTGACATGATGCGTCGGGGGACGGTGCAGCCCTACAGCGCGGTGTTTACTACCTACAGTCAGCTGCAAACGGTGGGAAAAAAAGAACCGCTGCGGCGACAGTTTTTGCGGACGATGATGCCCAATGCCATTTTGATTTTGGATGAGGCGCACCAGGCCGGGGGGAGTCAGCAACGATGGCAGGCCAATGGACCACCGGATCGGGCCACATTTGTGCGAGAACTGATCGATAACTCGGCTGGGGTGTTTTACTCATCGGCCACCTATGCCAAACGCCCTGATGTGATGGATCTCTATGCCAGACGCACCGATCTGCGGCTGGGGGTAAGCAGCATTACGGCGCTGGAAAATATTTTGACAAGGGGTGGGGTGCCGCTACAGCAGATTGTGGCCAGTAAGTTTGTCGCTTCTGGGCAGATGCTGCGGCGAGAGCGCTCCTATGAAGGCATTACGTTTCAGGCGCAGACGGTACCGGTGGACCGGGAGGTAGCCGACCAGTTCTCAGCAGCGATGCGGGCGATTAAGGATTTTGACCGAGCCAAGCAGAAGGCGATTAAAGAGCTGAGTAAGGAACTCAAAGCAGCAGCTAAGGCCCTGAGTGAAGATGGAGCCATTGGCGATGTGGGGGCCAAAAGCACCAACTTTACCTCACTGATGCACAACTGCATTGAACAGGGATTATTGGCTCAGAAAGCGGAGGCGACGGTGCAGGCGGCAATGGACGCCCTGGAACGAGGAGAGAAGCCTGTAATTGCAGTGGCCAATACCATGGGCAGTTTTATTCAAGCCTATGCGGACGCCCATGATCTTAACGACCGTGACCCGATTGATCTCTCCTTTGCTGATTTATTGGAGCGGTATCTGGAACGGTCTCGGGATGTGATTACCCGTGACTATCGCGGTGAAATGACGCGGCATCGGTTGAGTGATGACCAGTTGGGTATGAATGGGGTGATAGCCTATGAAGATGCTTTAGAAACAATTCGAGACGGAGACTTTAGTTCGATTCCCATTAGCCCCATTGACTATATTGAGCAACAGCTGGAGCGGGCAGGATACCAGGTAGCAGAGGTGACTGGGCGTAAAGCCGGGATTCACTATGACGCCGATGGGACGACCGCCTATAAAGTGAGACCGGACCAGGAATCGACGGCAAAGGCCAAGATTGATGCGGTGGCTCGCTTTAATGCGGGCGATGCGGATGTGATTCTGTTGAACTGTTCTGGGTCTACGGGGATTTCTCTCCATGCGTCGGAGAAGTTTGCGGACCAGCGGCCTCGACATATGATTGTGGCTCAGGCGGAGCGGGACATTAATGTGTTTATGCAAATGCTGGGTCGAGTCCATCGTACAGGCCAGGTGGAGCTGCCGCGATACACCCTGTTAATGGGGGATATTCCAGCAGAGAAACGACCAGGGGCAATTCTATGTCGCAAGATGGCCAGCTTGAATGCGAATACCACGGCTGCCAGAGAGACGGATATCTCCTTGAGCAATGTGGTGGATTTTATGAATCTCTATGGTGAGCAGGTGGTGAGCGATCTGCTCAATGATGATCCTGAACTCAATGCCAAACTGGATTTTCCCATCGCCCAGGTCAGTGGGGATGCGTCTGAAATTGCCCTGGTAAAGAAGGTGACGGGACGGATTCCATTGTTGCCCGTGGCAGAACAGGAAGCCGTGTATAGCCTGATTGAGTCGGAATATCAGGATTTGGTTGACCAGGCGCGGTCCATGGGGGAGAACATTTTAGAGGCAGATCAGCTGGACCTGGATGCAAGGCCCCTGGCGCGGATGGAGGTGATTGCCGATGAGAATGAGACCCAGAGTGAATTTACAGGACCTGTGTATCTGGAGGTGGTGGATGCGAAGAGTGAAACCAAACCACTGACTCAGCTCCAGGTGATTAATGCGGTGCGAGAGTCTTTGGGGTTAGACACGGTTGAACAGGTTGAAGATCATGACCCGGATGGGCTGGATGCAAAGGCACAACAACAGGTGACTGACACTATCAATGCACTGACAGAGGAGACAGAAACCTACCGGGCCGTGATGGTGCAGAAAAAGCGAGAGCCGGAGGCGATCACAAAGTTTAATGACCGGCTGGATAATCAGGTACTGCAGGTGGCTGGGGCGCTGCAAGACTTTACGCCGGGGGCTACGGTGCAGATACTCACCGCTGGACAGCGGTTAACATTCTGCGGAGTAGTGGCAGGCATAGAACAGAAACACCGCTCAGGTAGTCCTGCGGCACCCAACAATTGGAAGCTGCGGATATTTGTAGCGGATGCCATGCGGCAACTGACGGTGCCGCTCTCTAAGGTGAATAGTCATCGGGAAGGTGCCTTGAGAATAAACCGCGAGGAAAAAGACTTTTTTGGTACGGATATCTATGAACTGTTTGACACTCGGCAGACGGCTGGGCGGGTGAATCGGCAAATCTTTACAGGCAATCTGATTCGAGCCTTTGAGAAATACCCTGGTGGCAAGCTGGTTAACTATACCGACTACCAGGGTGATGTGCGTCAGGGACTGATGATGGCTAAGGGGTTTGACATTACCGAGGCCCTGAAAAAAGAGCCAGTAGTGTTTAAGCAGCCCCATCAGGTAAAGGCGTTTCTGACAAATTTAACTCAGCGAGAGGGGGTGGTGAAGACTCTAGATGAGTTGTTGTTGGTAAAGGCTCAGCGGAATGGGAGTGGCTTTGTGGCGCAGGCTCCTAAGTCGAAGGAATCCGGTGGGAAGTATTACCTGGATGAGGGCTTGATTGAGGCGGCAGGGTCGGATTTTTATTCGGTGAGTAATCGGATGGAAGTGGTGGTGCGGTCGGAACGGTTTGAGTCAACGCTGACGGTGTTAATGGAGGAGCGAGGCTATGCACTGGCAGCCTTTGAGCACCAGGAGATTGCGCGGGAGTATTTGGGGATTACGTTACCGGAGCTGAAAACGGTGGAGACAGAACCGGTGCCACCTGTAAGTGTTCCGCCAAGAGTGATGCAGCCAAAGCCGATTCAGCCCATTTTGAAAAAGAAGGCGGTTAATCCAGAGCCGGTGCCGGTGGCTCAAAAGCCTGAGGCAGCTGAGAAGACGATGTCCATGGGGTATCTGGAAAAGCGGGTGATTCGGTTTCTCAAAGAGGCAGGGATTTACCAGGCGGTATTGGAGAGTGACGACTTTCATTTCAAGATTGAGAATGAGCCCTATATTCCGCTGGTGGTGGAACGTCATGGAGAGGAGCTGTATCTGACGCATTATTTGAGCCAGAACGGGGACACGTTTATCGATACAGAAATGGTGTTCTTGTTTCAGGAGGAGAGTCTGGAATTTAGAGAGACAGCAGTACAGAATCCATTACAGGGAGGAGAGCTGCGGGCACCCGACCGCAATTTTGCTCAGGTATTCTCAAAGAATATTCTGGCTCAGGGATTTGCGGAGGCGGCAAAATCACAGTGGCAGGCTAAGGAGAGAAGTGATCAGGTTTCTGAGGTGGCAACTGTTGTTGAGGTAGGCGAACAACAAAATGAAACAACGGGTGAGGCCAATCTCTTTGATGTGGAGCAATTCTCGACGATAGTAGGTCAACCCCATAGTGAAGCAACAGGACCAGATCCTGCATGGGATGTGTCAGCCAAGACGCCTGAGGAGAAGCCATCTGTTGAAAAGCCTCTAACGCCTATAAAGCAGGTGATCAATCACCCCATATCAAAGCCGTCGTTGCACGAGGTGGCGGATGAGGTGAGGAATCTGGATTTGGAGGTGATAGCGGCCAATTTGGGGTTGGAGCAGGACCGCTATGACAAACACAAGTGGCGCGATGGGGACCACATTATCAGCATTAGCCAGACGCTGTTTATGGATTGGCTGGCGGATAAAGGGGGCGGTGGGGCCATTGACCTGGTGATGCATGTACAGAGGGTGGAGTTTCGTTCAGCGGTGGAGTGGCTGTCTGGCCAGGACCTGACGGCAGTGCCGGTAATTGCGCCTGTGCGACAGACGGAAGCTGAGGCAGAGCCGAAGCGTTTAGAGATGCCTGACCCCAGTGAAAAGCGCTGGGCGGGGGTGAAGGAGTATCTGGTGAATCGGCGTAAGCTACCAGAGGCGTTGGTTGACCGGGTGCATGAGAAGGGGCTGGTGTATGCAGATGACCATCAAAATGCGGTGTTTGTGCGCCATGGTTTGCAGGGTGGTGGCTGGCAGCGAGGTGAGGTGACGGGAGCCAGTCTGCGGGGCACCTGGGGGGAGCACAATAGCTATCATCGGCTGGTGCCAGGGTCGGTGCGGGAGTTGGGCTGGTTTCGGATTGGGACGGGGCAAGGGCCTGTACAGCGGGTGCTGCTGACGGAATCACCCATTGATACGATGTCGTTGGCGGTGCTGGATAAGGAACGGCGGCAGCAGGGTGGGGTGACGGTGTATCTGTCTACGGATGGGACGGGCGGGGTGCCAGTGGCGGCACTGAAGGCGGTTTTGCAGCGCAATGGACAGGTCATAGCAGCGTTTGATGCGGATAAGGCTGGGGAGATGATGGCCTGGCGGGTGGCGGCGCAAGTGCCAGGGGTTAAACGGTTACGGCCTGCTTACGGGAAGGATTGGAATGAGCGGTTGGTGAATCATGGGCAGCCGGAGCAGGCGCAGCAGTCTGAACTTGATGAAGGGCAGCTACAGCAATTGTGGCAATGGCATCAGACGGCCTGGAAGTTGGGGCGATCTGAGAAGTATCTGACGCGGATTGCTGAGGTCGCTACAGATGTAGTAAAGGGAAAGGCTTTGTCTGAGAAGGCTCAGATGGCTATGCAGAAGGATTTAGCCATGGGGCAGAAGCAGACTAAACGGCAGACAGGTAATAAGACAGCGCACATGCTGTGAGTGGTTGGTGGGTGAGATCTCACAAGCGCTAACTAGTTATTTTGTACTTCTTCTTTTTAAGAGCAAGACATACAATCATGAGCATTCGCACTACCTCGCAAGGGCAATAAACTGATACAGCCTCAAAACTCGTTCTCCCCAGATGAATAGACTTACTCAGTTGGATAGCCTGGTCTTGAAATATCTATATGTTTAATTTTTTTAATACTGATTCTCATGTTTTTAATAAAGTGGAGCATTACAATTAATCACTATAGATATAGGATTATCTAAAAAATTAGACATTAGTAATCAAGTAGAACTTTGAAGGGCAATTCTTAGAATCAACTGACTTTTCAATTTAGATTTAACATGAGTGAAAGTAAGCAGACATTAGATGAAAGCACAAAAGGGCTTGATACTCTGAAAGATGCAGGTGGTTTAGTAGAAGATGCTGGTGAGACTATACGTGATTATGCAAAAACAGCTGTAGATCCAGAAGGTATCGGAGAAGCAGTTGAGGGACACTTAGGACAAGTCAATGATTATGTAGAAGCAGTGGGGGGGATAGCTGGCGAAGCCGTTGAAGGGGTTATGGAGGTATCCCAAGAGATTGGCGAGGCTGCTACAGAGATTTCAGGTGCGGTAATTGAAAACTTTGGTGAGGTTTCTCAAGATATCGTTGAGGGGTTTGAGAATCTTGAATCTGCTAGAGATAATATACTGCAGGGTAATATTGGTGAAAGTTTTGGCAATATCTCTGATGGCATTAGTAATATTGTTGATGGAGCTCAGGACCTTGGTAAATTAGGGATAGAAGCTATTGGTGAAGCTGTTGAAGGTGCAGCTGAAATCACATCTGAAGCTGTTGAAGCTGTAGGTGAAATAGGTAGGGAAGCAATTGAGGCTGTTCCTGATATCGTTGAGAACTATATTAATCCATCGAACAGTCAAGATGCCTTAGAGAACGAACAAAATCTTTCTCAACTTCCAGAAACCTTAGAAAAGGCCCAAGAAGCTGAGCTTCAAATGCAAGACAGTCCTCTTGTAGAAAGGATGGGACAAGCACAAGAGACACTTGAGCAAGAGGATGCTAATAATCTTACAACTGCAAGCACAAAAGGGCTTGATACTCTGAAAGATGCAGGTGGTTTAGTAGAAGATGCTGGTGAGACTATACGTGATTATGCAAAAACAGCTGTAGATCCAGAAGGTATCGGAGAAGCAGTTGAGGGACACTTAGGACAAGTCAATGATTATGTAGAAGCAGTGGGGGGGATAGCTGGCGAAGCCGTTGAAGGGGTTATGGAGGTATCCCAAGAGATTGGCGAGGCTGCTACAGAGATTTCAGGTGCGGTAATTGAAAACTTTGGTGAGGTTTCTCAAGATATCGTTGAGGGGTTTGAGAATCTTGAATCTGCTAGAGATAATATACTGCAGGGTAATATTGGTGAAAGTTTTGGCAATATCTCTGATGGCATTAGTAATATTGTTGATGGAGCTCAGGACCTTGGTAAATTAGGGATAGAAGCTATTGGTGAAGCTGTTGAAGGTGCAGCTGAAATCACATCTGAAGCTGTTGAAGCTGTAGGTGAAATAGGTAGGGAAGCAATTGAGGCTGTTCCCGATATCGTTGAGAACTATATTAATCCATCGAACAGTCAAGATGCCTTAGAGAACGAACAAAATCTTTCTCAACTTCCAGAAACCTTAGAAAAGGCCCAAGAAGCTGAGCTTCAAATGCAAGACAGTCCTCTTGTAGAAAGGATGGGACAAGCACAAGAGACACTTGAAGCAGCACAGAAAGATCAAGAAGACGCATCAATAAGCTTGTTAGAGCCATATGCTGAAGAACCTTTGACTCTTGAACAATTTTCTGATTATGTTAAGCAGAAAGTCGCTGAATATCCAAGCTTGAGAGTTGATGTAGAAGGGCCTGATCTGCCCGCTCTCATAACGGCTCAATTACCATCCGGTGAAATAAAAGAAGCAACATTATCAGCTCCAGAAGATGGGTGGAGTCAGGAGCCTTCACAGGATAATCAAGTAGCTGCAGACCTTTTAGTCAAAGAACTTTCGGGTGCCGGTCATTATGAAAGCTATTTAGAGAAATATAATGAGCAAAAAATCGAGTCTGACTTAAATCAAAACGACTCTATTGAGCAGCAGCAAAGCTTAGAGCACCGCTACAACCACTCTCAAAGCCTGTAGTTTGGTTTTACAACCCAACCCAGCTAATATCTTTTTTTCTGTTTTGGGTACTATTACTGACCTTGCCTTCTTTTATATCAGAATAGTCTTCGAGATATCTTTGTACAAGTTCTGTGTCAGCAGATTCAACAATTGATTCAGTTTCTTGTTCATCACGTAAGATAAATCCCTGAAGAGATTCTGTTTTCTCAGGTTTAACCATACTCACCACATTAGGTGGTAAGTCTACTCGACGCACTGAATTTCGCTCAGTCTGAAAGTCACGGGCAATGATAATACCACCTATACCAGCGTGCTTAGTTGAAAAGTGCTGATCTAAAAATTCAGTGTATTCAACACGTGGATGAAGTTGACGTTGTTGTCTAACAGTGACACTACGTGATCGGCCTTGCTGCTGACCAATACTATCACTAGTAGAGGAACCGGATGTACGACTTTCAGAACTTCCAATGGTTTCGCTATTAGTTACCCCACGGCTACCGCCTACCGACTTAGACAGTGAGTAACCTGTCGTATTAGTCTGACTACTATTATCAGAATGGCTTTGACTTTTGGATATTCCCTCATTTGTAGACTGAGTCATATTAGTAGACTCGCTTTGATTTCTAGAATAGCTGCGATTGTTAGTATGGCTGCGGCCATCTGATTTACTCCAGTTTCTCGAACCACCGTGATTATCAGAGTATGTTCGAGTATCATTACCAAAGCCAAATCCTAGAAAGCCTTCCCCATCACGCCATCCCTCTGAAAATGCGTTTCCCCAATTCTTTCCATACCCCTTAGTGCGATTACGATTTGTTGAATCGGATTCACCTATGGTTTCAGAACTGCCTATATTTTCACCTTTGGCAATAGAAGTAGATTTACCCTGGTTGTATGTATGACCAGAAGTATCGGTGGTCCCGCTTGTATATGCTTGACTAACCGTATTGGTATCCGTTGTATTCCAAGTTTCGGTACTCGTGGTACCGTGAGTTTTATTTTTAGAGGTGCCTTGAGTTACTGATTCATTCTGACCAGTAGTAAAAGTTTTGGAATCTTGTACTGATTCTCCAAGAGTAATATCAATGAGATAATCTTCTTTGTGGTATTCACCACATCGCTCTGACATCCACTTAGCTGTATCAGGACAATTTGTACGTAGTAACGCCATTACATCGCATTGACCCAAAATGGCTTTAAGTGAACCTTCTCCAAATTTTTCAAGTGCCTCAGGTATTGATTGAAAGGCTAAATAAACAGATACTCCTTTTTTACGACCATAGGTACATAATTTATCTACATCCGGCAGTGGGGCCAACATAGTAGCTTCATCTATCACCACAGTAGTTGTGAGATGATCAACGTTAGGTGATTCTTTTTCTGTAATATCTGCAAAAATCTGAATTAAAGCTTGATTAATCCGATTCATCGCATCTGAGCTATCTCCAAGTCGGCTAAGAGCTAAAACACTAGATGTGGTCAACCAATCACGAATAGAGATTTTAACTTTCCTTTGATGCCAAATAGCCGCAATCTCCATCAAGTCATTCAAGCGACTAATCATCGTACTAAACAAGTCGCTACCGTGTTCAGCTCGTCCAAAAACAGCCTCATTCAAGCTTCTATAACCATGAATACTATTTTTTTTCAATAACTCTTTTAATGCATTTATGTCCGTAGCAATAAACAATGACTCATAGAAGCTCCATTCATCTCCTTTTTCCTCACGCAATGCAATCATAACTAGCTGTAATGCTTGCCGAGCAAGGCGATTAAAATGATTGCTATTCGAATTCTTTTCATCAGCTAGAATAATCTCGGTAAAACGTCTAATAGCCCGACGAGATGATAAATCTTTGGCAGCATCCCAACCGACAAAACCATGCTCATCACCTCGATCATCATAGGGATTTAGGAAAAATCGTTGTTTTGGAGAAATACCAACGTGATCAACTAAAGGTAAAACTTCTCCGTCCACATCAAAAACAAGAACACGTATAGGAGGTCCCTGGAGAGCCTCACCTTTATCTAAGGTAGCACCTTGTCTAGCAATTTCCAGATAAATGGGATAAAGAGCCATCTCAAGAAACATGGATTTCCCTGCACCAGAAGAGCCGAGAGCAAGCATTCTGATTGGCAATTCGAACCACTCCAAATTACGTGCCATGATAAAACCAGCGGCTTCTAGAGACGGTAAACTTACAGTATCTTGGTAAAGTTTGGTAGTAGAACCTTGATAGCCTTCTAAGCGATACTCAAGTGAAGACTCATGAGTTTGAATAATCTTCTGTAGTTCTTGGATATTTTCTTGAAAGGAAAGTTCTGGCTCCCAAGTGAGTTCAGAGCTTTTTTGACTCAACTCATTGTAGGCTGAATCAATTGCTCTGGCTGGTGTGTGAAATGCATTCTGAAGCTCACTGTCTAATGTTTCAATGCTCTTAATGAGGAAATCACTTTTTTCCAAATTTCTAATAGCGTGTTGTTCATCTGAACAGTTCACTAGTTGAGGAGCCTCATGAAATATATTTTCATATTTGCTGACGTATTCTTTTGTTGACTCGATCAATTGAGTAACGTCGTTACGTAAAATATCAGCATCTTGAGTTAAATAACTAATCTCATGAAATAAGCTGGCTGCTTGTTGAGAGTTCTTAAAAGAAGCTTCCGAGAAAGTATTTCGAGTTACTCTTTCAGCTTGCTTAAGGTCGCCAATTTGATGAAGAAATTCTACTTTAATTTGGGCGACGTTCCTATTAAAGCGTTTTGCCCTGGATTTAGAACTATAAACTGAATGCTCTCTATATCTCTTGATCAAAATATTTGGCAAGCACGTAGATTCTTGATGAACGAAATTGCGCTCTCGGCAATGTATCTCATGAACTTTTGACTGAACCCTAGAGAAAACTCTCTTATTTTTTTTCTCCTCTCTCTCATAACTCCTAACTGAATCTTTAATCAACTCTTGATTTTCCAAAAGTAGGACTAATTTTTTCTCGGTTTCCCATTCAAAATCTTTCAGTTTTTTTATCAAGGATTGAGAGTTATCTATTCTCTCTCGTAAAGGTTCAAGATAATTGAAAATTTTCCTTTGAAGAGCTTCTATCTTGAAAGAATTTAAACAATAAATTGCTATTACAGTTTGCCAAATAGCTAAGCCCAGCACCAAGAACGCAAAAACAAAATTTAGACTGCCGTCGTTAGCTATAGATGAGAAAACTATAATTAAATATGAAAGTAGAAAAGCCGAAGCAATGATTGAGCTTGAGAATTCATATTCATGTGCCAATTTTCGGATTTGATTAGTGTAGATAATCACTAATCCAGCTAAACATGCCAAAAGAGCTGAAAAGGCAATAAGTAAAAGTGCCAAGAGTTCAAACCAACTCTCAAAAAAATAATTAACTCTAATCCAATTACTTAATGGCAAAGTAATAAAACTCTGCCAAACAGGAACTAGAACCCACAACCATTTCAAAGGATTAGTAGTCTTCATCAAATGGCACTCCAATATATACCCTAATAACTTTTCAAAGCCAGTATGAAAAGATTGAATACATCTATTTGTCTTTAGCTTCTCACAAGCTTACTTCCTTCCTTACAGACATAATAATAATGAATATCACAAGCATACCAATTGAATTTTCCATTGTTCCTACGCCCAAAGAAAATATCGGAAATATAATTTTTAGACGGCGATTCTGATACGGGATCCCATGGATCGCTACCGACCAAAGCATAACCAAATGGACAATGAAGAAGCTTTAAATTCTGCCTAATTGACTCCTGAATGTTTGCATCATTTTGCCAGGTTACGGTCAAGACTGTACTTCGCTGTTCTACAAATGAAAATTCGCCTCTATAATCACCAAATTCAATAGAGTACTCATATTGACCAAAAGCATTGTAGTCTTCAGATTTAGCATCCTCACACATTTTTAAGGATGCTACTGTAAGGTCATTCTCATTTTTATCCAATTCACTTTGTATAACCTCAACCTCGTTAGACTCAAGATGCTCCTTAAGAAAGCTTGCAAATTGCTTCGCTTCTTCTGCATCTCGGATTTTAGCAATTTCTATTTTTTGTCCGGACTCAACTACACCAATTTCCTTGCACAGATTTTCCTGGATTTTTTGTTTTGTCCTGTCTTTGAAAGGTACTAGAACACTAGAAAAGTAAACTTTTCGCTCAGTTACTTTAAGCTCGATATCACTGCAGGTATCTATTGGAAATTGTACTAATTTACCTGGTTCAGCTATCCAAACTGGCTTTCGTATATAGCCACTACCAACCTTGCTTTTAATTTTTTGGCTAAAGGCTTGTGCACGTTCTCTACTGTAAAAGGACGCTATTTGTATGTATTCGCCATCTTTAGATTTAGCATCCATACAGTAGTAGTCTTGAATTTTTTCTAAGCGTGCTTCTGTATAATCTGCTGCAACAGCATAAGCGACGGCAGGATAATCCTCTTTTGATAAAACCGAATCTCCACACGATTCCTTAGCCTTAGGCGTGATGGTTGATTGAGCAATTGGGGGTTGAACCAATTTCACTCTAGAAGAATTACTTTCTAAATTGGAAGAGGTACCGCTTTGAGTCGATTCAGATATCTCAGATGACGAATCCCGAACCAGATTATCAGTATTGTCTGATGTCAACTGATTGTCATTTTTTGAAGGTAGATCAACTCTGCTAGCTTTAGTTCGAGGGTTACTAAGTAAACCAAAACCTAAATAGCACACAAAGCCTACAAGCAAGCTACTCACAAGGAAATTGTTCAAGTATCTCCATCGTTGAGATGAAGCTAGTAAGTCCTTTTTTAAATCCTCTTTTGAATCACCTGTATTCTCATCAGTATTCTTCATAGCGGTTTTGAATAAAGTTGAGGACAAGCACCACCCAGATCATACTACTTTTTAGATAGTAGAAGGATGCCAGGTTAGTATGCTGACACTTCTATAAGTACGTATTTTTATTTTACAGAGAAAAATGATAAGAGTGGTTAACAGTCAATGTCAATTATGAATTCAAGTCTATGAATGAAATAGAAATAAAATCATCAAAATATAAACTCAAGAGATACATTTGTATTGATCGACAAACAGACAATACAAATGTATCTCTTGAGCTCAATCTCTATGGAAGTTTAAACAAACCTCAATTAAGGGCACCTCTATTTATTCAGATTTGGTTGAAAATAAGAACGAGTTTTCTAGGGTTTTAGTTTCTCAAAGGGTGACATTAGACAATTAATAGAAGTGCCCTTAAGTACAGCCATTGTAAGTCACTTCAATACAGCATCAGAAATCTACATCTTTTCTTGAATCATTTTTAGGACGTGAGTGATCATATAATTGTCGACGCTTTACGTACAGAAAACCAGCAGAAATAGCATATGTAATTGCTCCAATGCCAATTAGAATTTTTTGACGACCATTGGTCACATACACTGCACTAGCAATCAAGAAAGCTAAGACTACATGTGCTATGACAACAATTTGTAGACGAGATATCAAATTGCTACGAAGCCTAACATAAGATGGATGTGCACTTTTTAGAGCCGGAGAAAATTTCTGAAACTCTCGACTTAAAAAGAATACTATCAGTAGGTTTGCTATAGGTAGAATAGAACTGCCTAGAAGGTTTTCAATTTTACGTTTAAACTGCTGTGCATACTTGTTAGGCTGTTCATCTATTTCTGATAGAACATTATCTAATTTATGTATACCGTCTTCGAGTTCTCTCCATTTTTCCTGGAGCTTTGATTGATATTCTAAGAAGATAAAACATTTATTGTTTCGTATTTTTCTCTCCGCTGAAATAGTTAGCAATTGAGTTTCATGAATCTCTTGCACTCTTTGGAAAATCGAATCTTCATAAGATGACTCTAACTCCAGTTGAATCCTGTCAAGGATAGGCTTCTGTGAGTCAAAGTATCGACTTTGAATATTTTCCTCAAAAACACCTAATACAAATACTATTTGACCAAAAGTCTCTCCTAGTTCATCTTTGTTTATATGCATTTGCTTAAGCTTTCCTTGGCATTCCGCTAAGACTGCGGAAATTTCAGAGAAAATATCTTTGATACCATGGGTAAATGCTTTGATATCAGAAATCCAGCTAATAAAGCTTGATTTTCGGTTTTCAATTTCTTTTGCGATACTACTAAGCTTTGCTGGATCAATCAAATGTTGATATCTAAAGTCACTATCCGTTTTAAGAGAAGTCAAATCTGAAGCACGAATTTCATTCTCGTGGCAAGTATCGTATGGTAAATCTTCTAGCAAGAGTTGAATTTCTTGTATAATCTCCTGATTGTCTAGAAAAACTTCATCGAGATGCGATATTAGTTCAGAAAAACCTTTGATTAAGTCTGCTTTGTTTTCACTAAGCAATTCATCTGTAGTATTTGAGAATTGGAGTAGAATATCACTCGCCTTAGCCTGTTCACTGTAATTCTCCAGCCTAGGGTGTAAAAAGCTGTAAGAGATTTTTGCTAGAAATAACAATAAGAAACTTTCATAGATCAAGCGTTTTTTCTGAAAGCAATCAAAAATAAGTATTCGAAACTTATCGAGAAAGATAACAATATCAGACTCCAAAGCTGGCTTGAGCTCTTCTTCTTGTTTTAAAATTTGCTCTTCAAAATCTGCTTTCTTCTCTCTGTAGTTATCCAGTGAATCTTCATAACGCTCTTTTGCACGATTACATTGATCGACTAGCCTCCTATGAAAATCAACTTGATTATTGTATTCGTTTATTTTTTGATTGTAACGATTAACTGATTGTGGATCCTTCTTATCAACAAATAGCCCTGTAGGACGAAGGCCAGGTGCATTTGCATCAGCTTCTCTCCGAGCTGCAGAATATTCGGTCTCTCTTTCATCAACACGTTGTTTAACTAATGTTAAATTCTTGGTGCAACGTTCCTTGAACTTGTTTACTTTTGTCTGAGTTTTCCAATAATTTTGAGCTTGTATAACTTCTGCAAGTTCTCCATCAGTATATTCAACTTCGGAAGAAGCAAGTTTGATAAGGATATTGATATCAGCTATTGGTTGCAGTACCTCTTTGAGGTTAGATAGTGACTGAATGCTAGACATAAAAGCACTCTCCGAATAGCTAATGCATACATACTAGTTCAGCATCAAGCCTAAGAACTGGACTCGACTTTTTCTGAAACTCTTGAACTGTAGAGCTTCTAGAGGTCGCATATTCCAGAAGCTATTCTTAATGAGCCACCAGATATGTAAAAACACGATTTTATTATATTGTAGTCAAAATATTTTCTAAGTATTTTTTTATACTTTCTTACTTATGTGTTTATCTAATTGAACTGTTAGAGTTATTTGTAACCTTGCCCAGATAGCAAAAAATTAGCTTTCATTAGAAAAACCAGAGTTGAGGAAAGCAGGGTGTTTGGACTCGATAATCTGATAGATATGCTCTTCGATACTGCAATGGAGAGCGTTAGCCGCAATGAACGGATTATCAAACTACTCAAACACCTAAAGCTTGATCCCGAGCACCCACCAGAGGATTTTCCTGGTGTCTACAGATATGCCCTGGTGGAATACGGAATGGGCAAACCTCGCCCTGTGCTGGAAATTTTCAGACAGGATAAGATTCAGGCGCTTTTCCGTGAAGCCCTGGAACGTAATAGCCCCTCGATCCTGCTTAAGAATGGAGAAGCCTTTCTAGATAACCACCCTCTACAGACTGATCTCCAGGCCAATAACGTCGATGTACGACGGGAATTCTACGAGTTCGCAGCTATATTTATCGAAGTCGCCAAACGTACCCGCACTCCAGCTGAAATTTTGGCTGAGCAAAAACTGGACTCCCTACATCGGCAAATTGGCACCTTACAAGAGCGCCTGAGCCGTTTACCCACTCTTGAGGGAATGCGTACCGAAATGGCACGCTTAGCAGCTCAAGATAATCTTGCTTTGCCAGCAGGTGAAGCCTTTAGCGCAGAGCAATGTAAGGCATTTGCCCTGGCTCAGCAAATGCGTGGCTGGTTCGAAACTCTAGGCTTTCGCTTTGAATCCCACGAAGTTTGGCAGGATGACTATTTTGAGTGGATTATCAATATCCCTATACGGCGGGGACGGTACGATCGCATCCTGGTACGCGGTATTGATGGGGAAGCTGGACTGCGAGATGTAGAGGAGCTAAAGCAGGCGGTTGAAACCCATCGCACTGATGAAGGTTGGCTAGTCACTGCCCGACGCATTAGCCGGGCTGCCCGAGATGAAGCCAATAAGGAAGAAAACGATGGACTGGGTTGCTACACCCTGGATGAACTACTTGATCAGGATGCTGACTTTAGTGGTTACCTGAACTGGCTAGAATCCGAGATTCAGAAACGTGGTATCGCGCGGAAGTACGTGCCGTTGGCCTGTCTCAAGGAAGAAGTTGATCCTGATACTAAACAACGTATCGGTGTCAGCCGTTACGATGATCGCGATGGCTGGATCGATGGCTATATAGACCTTTGGCTAGATGACCCCGCTAAGGAACATATATCTGTCTTAGGTGAGTTTGGTACAGGCAAAACCTGGTTTGCTCTTCACTATGCCTGGAAAGCCCTGCAGCATTATCGAGAAGCTCAGAAACGGGGTCTAGAGCGGCCTCGTTTACCGCTGGTGATTCCCCTGCGGGACTACGCAAAAGCTGTCAGCGTCGAATCTTTATTTTCAGAGTTCTTTTTCCGCAAGCATGAGATCCCCATTCCTGGTTATTCTGCTTTTGAGCAGCTCAACCGTATGGGCAAACTGTTGCTGATTTTCGATGGCTTTGATGAAATGGCTGCCCGTGTTGATCGCCAGGAGATGATCAACAACTTTTGGGAATTGGCTAAGGTAGTAGTGCCTAGTGCCAAAGTCATCCTTACCTGTCGCACTGAACATTTTCCAGATGCAAGGGAGGGGAGGGCTCTGTTAAATGCAGAATTACAAGCTTCCACCCGAGATTTAACTGGAGAGACACCTCAGTTTGAAGTTCTTGAACTGGAGAAATTCAATGATGAACAAATTCACCAGGTTTTAGAACGCCAAGCACAACCAGCAACAGTAGAACAAATTATGGGTAATCCTGAATTGCTGGATTTAGCCCGTCGTCCTGTATTGACTGAGCTGATTCTAGAGGCATTGCCTGATATTGAAGCTGGTAAGCCAGTAGATATGTCTCGGGTTTATCTCTACGCTGTACGTCACAAAATGGAGCGTGATATTAAAGCTGAGCGTACGTTTACATCAATGGCAGATAAGCTCTATTTTATGTGTGAGCTGTCCTGGGAGATGCTCAGTACTGACCGGATGAGTATTAACTATCGAGAATTCCCGGATCGTATTCGTAAGCTATTTGGCCCTGCAGTTGAGGAAGAGAAAAATCTCGATCATTGGCATTACGATATGATGGGTCAGACTATGCTAATCCGCAACGCAAAAGGGGATTACTCACCAGCTCATCGTTCTCTACTAGAATTTTTTGTTGCTTATAAATTTGCATTCGAGTTAGCTGTTATAGCTGATGATTTTGCTGAACTGATAGATAAGAAAGTATTTGCATTTCCAACTGATTTAAGTAGTACCTTTGGGAAGGTTCTTTTGTCGAAGGCATTAACTGATTTATTACTGCCCATAATTGCCTCAGCAACTAATGCTGAAGGAAAACTCATAGACCTTATAAAATCTCATAGAAGCAAAACCAATAAAAATGATTACGTAATTGGAAACTCCATTAATCTACTCCTGAAGATGAACTTATCTGCCCTGCAGGATGTAGCCCTAGACAACACCAAAATTATTGGTGCTGACTTTACTAATGCCAAGCTGCAAAATACAAGCTTTATAAATGCAAGAATCCTGGACTCTAGCTTCACCAAGGTGTTAGGTTATGTTTGGTCAGTTGCCTTTAGCCCTGATGGAAATCTTTTAGCTACCAGTAGTAGTAATGGAATTGTTCATTTGTGGGATGGCAAGAGTTATAAGGAAATAGCAGCTTTCAGAGGTCATACTAATAGAGTATATAAAGTTGCTTTTAGCTCAGATGGAAAGATTCTTGCTAGTGCAGGCGCAGATAAAACAATACGATTATGGGGCATCAGTCACAACAAATGCCTGGCAGTATTGAAAGGGCATACAGGCATAATACGTTCTATAGCGTTTGGTTCTAATAAGAACTGGCTATTCAGTGGAAGCTTTGATCAAACAATTAAGCTTTGGGATATTCAAACAGGAGAGTGTATAAGAACTTTTCAAGGTCATACCGGATCCATATGGGCACTTGAAATTTCCCCCTCAAACGATTTCTTTGTTAGTGGAAGTGGTGATTCAACCATAAAGCTATGGGACTTAGATACTGGAGAATGTATTAAAACCCTAAAGGGGCACCAAAGTCGAGTATGTGCCTTAGCGCTGAGTCGCGATTGCCAGACTCTAATCAGTAGCAGTAGTGAAAGTATTCAATTTTGGGATATTAATGCTGGACATGCTCTTAAATCTATAGACGTTGAGAGTAATTGGTCCTCGCCTCTTTCTGTAAATTGGTCCGATGGAAAGTTTGCAAGGAGCAATAAAAATGAAAACATAGAAATTTGGGATATTCAGTCTTCTAAAATTGAAATAACCTTTCCAGGACATGCTGATCTGGTTTCCTCAATTGTCTTTAAGCCAGAAGAAAACATATTAGTTACGGGTAGCGCTGATCAAACTATCAAAGTCTGGAGTTTAAAGCAAAAATCTTGTTTGAAGACGATCAAAGGGTTAAGTGATTGGGTGTGGACTGTTAGCTTTGATCCAAGTGGTAATTTGTTAGCTAGTGGTTACGATGATGGAATTGTAAGGATTTGGGACGTTGTTCATGGAACTTGTTTGCAAACATTTCATGAACACACAGAAGCAGTTTGTTCTGTGGCTTTTAGTCAAGATGGACGTTTTTTAGCTACTGGTGCTGAGGATTCAGTGAAAATCTGGGATCTGGAGCAAAATAAGTGCCTAATGAACTTAGATGACCATACAAAATGGGTCCAATCTGTTGTGTTTAGCCCCACAGGGAAATATCTTGCCAGTGGAAGTGGTGATACAACTATTTTGATATGGGATGTAAGCACTGGAGAATGCCTGAAATGCTTGGATGGCAATCCAAGTGCTATCACCTCAGTTGTTTTCGGTGCGAACGATGACATTTTAATTAGTGGTGATAGAGCTGGTGATCTCAAGATTTGGAACCTCGATGATGAAACATGCATCGCAGTAAGCCAAGAAAATGAATCACTCATTTGGTCTGTTGCATATAGTCAACATCTATCTATGTTTGCTGCCAGTTATTCTGATAGCAAAGTGAGATTGTTTAACATGAAAACGTATGAGCTGATTAAAACTATTGAAGGCCATTCGGATTGGATTCAGTCGATTACGTTTGGAACTGATTCCAATCTATTAGTGAGCGCCAGTGCCGATCAAACCTTGAAAATATGGGATGCTTTAGATGGCAGATGTTTAAAGACTCTAGAAGGTCATTCCAGTCCTGTTTTTTCTGTTTCACTTAATCATGAGAATACATTACTGGCTAGTGGCAGTAGCGATCGCACTATCAAGTTATGGAATCCCCAAACAGGGGAATGCTTGCGCACCTTAACAGATAGACTTTACGAAGGAATGAATATTACAGGTGTTCAAGGATTAACTGCTGCGGAGAAAGATACACTGAAGGCACTGGGCGCATTAGAAAATTCATAAGGTGGCTATTCTAAAAGCGAAAAAATAGATTGCAACAGTCAAGATGTAATATCAAACATTAATCGAACATGTAACACATAATAGTTGAGACATTGGTTCAGAAGTAATGCGAACATACACATAGTTAATACACATCACCTTATCACCACGTATTTAGGATTACCCACGTCAGCTGCCTAGCTCTTTAGTCTCAGTGAGGCAGAGATTTTCAAATTGTTACTTAAAGATTGTAGAAATATCTTAATTATCATTAAACTTAAATGGCAAACCTATCTTTGGTAATGCCCTATTTAGGGGGTATGCTACCACTTAGAGAATTTTGAAGAAATGCTAAAATATAACCATCTTGATTTGAGGCAAGGTTATACATGACTTGGGAATATCTTAAGTGTTTCTACTTAATGCTCTTTAAAGGGATAGCCTTATAAGTTGTTTGTTGGGTAGGTAGCTTTATCCCTATTGGCTTTATAACAAAAGCTGAAAACCTCATAGTCAGGAGTATACGTTTTGTGGAAATCCACAGAAGTATATTGAAGAATATGCGTGGAATTAAATCCCGACGCTGGCTTGTACAGATATTTTACTTAATATTTTTTCTGTTAGTAACACCTAGAATCATATTTGCACAGGATCAATCTGCTGTTGAGAATTCTCAACAAATTACTCTAGAAGAGCGTTTAAGTATTCTTGAAGAACGACAAGAATTGCTTGTTGAAGCAGCAGAGCGTGACCTTGGTCGCGTCTACTTGATATTTTCGGCTGTCTCAGCATTTTTTGCTATTTTTTTAGTATTTAGTGGTTTGAGAAGTTTTTTTGATGATCGGCGAAGATATAGGCTTGAAGATCAGTATATGGGTGAAATTCGCTCAATGATGGGGTCTTTCAGGGATAACATCGGAATGATCAACTCATTGATTGCCTCTTTGAAAGAGACGTTTAATATTCAAGCTGATATCACCAAGAAGCTTCAAGAAATCGATCAACAAATTGGAAGTTTCGATAACTATCGCTCCCAGGAGGAGATGATGTATCGCTCTCAAGTCGATACTATCAATACGGATTTTTCCAAAGCTTTCATATCATGCAACTTTCATAAACGTAATCGTGAATTATTTAAAGAAGAAGAAAATCGTATACAAATTCATACATTTTCGACAAGACTCAATACTTTGGAGTTGACTGGAAACCTAGCCAATTTACTTAGCCCTGTTTCTTCCTTTGTAAGGGGATTGAGCAGATTTAATGAAATGAATTATCAGCAAGCAATAGAAGACTTGTTAAAAGCGCGAAATTCGGCAAAGGCTCAACTAATTGCTCCTTTATCCCAATATGGAAATTGGGATGCTGACGAAATCAAAAGGAATCTGCGCATTCTAATAGATGAAACCTATTATCATCTTGGCATCATGTACTACAACACAGGTGCTTATGACAAAGCGGAAAATGAATTTGCTGATGCGCATGAGAGATATCCTTTAGATTTTCGCTCACGAATCTATATCCCTGAGTTGCTTTTTTTTCATGGAAATACTGATCCGCAAAAAGTAGTAGACGCCTTTAAATCTGTTGAAATTGAATTAAACAATGTTACTTCTAATAAGAGAAAACAAATGTCTCCAACTTGGGAGTGGTGCTATGCAGCATTGAAACTTAGACAAGGGAACATCTTTCTTAAGAAAATATTTTCACAAACATTTAGAAGCTCATCGTGGAGTCAAATTGAGAATAATAAGTTGGCTATCGAATGCTTTTGGGAGGCAAGAGATAAAAATCCGAAGTCGCCAGTCGTAAATTTCTCACTTGCCCAAGCTATGGAATTGGATGGGAAATCAGTGCTTTGGAAAGATTTAACTCCAAAACAGCTCTTTAAAGAAGCATTTATCCAGTTTAGAAATCAAGCTATTAGAAAAACCGAGCCCATTTTGCTAACCATGCTTTACTATTGCGCAGCAATAAGTTGCTTTGGTGGCAAAATCCAAAATGATAGTCCTAGCACTTACCTTGGTCTGGCTCGGCAGCAATTGCAAAAAATACCAGAATCTATTTTGGTGTTTTCTCCATTGAATAAAGTAATGTCAGAACATTCTGTTCTGTTAAATGAAATGGAACAGTTGGAAATATGGTGGCAAGAACAATTAAGGAGATAAAGTATGGGAATTCGAATAATAAAGGCAAAAGATGGATGTATCATCTTTTTCCCATTTAGAAAACAATCCAAAAATTTTCCTAAGGTTATATCTGGCCCACAAAAAACACGTCGCCGATGGGGAGAAGAGTGGGTACAACTTAGCACGAGCTTAGTAACTTTAGAAGTTCGTCAGGAAGGTGATTCAGCCTTTAATCTAGGTAATGATTTAAGATGCGATGTTGTTGCTAGAATACAAACTCAAATTGATGAGAGCAACTTAGAGAAATCGTTGCCTAAGCTGGTGGAAAAGCTACGATGTGCAACCATTAAAGACACTCAATCCGTTATTACAGATAAAATCTTTCGAGATCGACTAAATTCCAGATTTTGTGCAGCGGTTGCACAAACTTTATCGCAAGCTGACTATCTGAAACTGCTCGAAGAACCAGAGCATCATAATCAACTTAACAAGATATTTAAAGAAAAATCTATAGCATTTTTGACAGAATGTGGTTTTTCAATTATCTCAAGTGAGATCCGTGTCCGTCCTTTAGATCCTGGAATTCTTGGGACAGAACAGAGAATTACAGAAAAGTGGATAGAGCTAGAGAAGGTGCATGCATCTCTTGAAGCACAAAAAGAGAGCGCTATAGAAGAGCAAAAGGAAAAACGAAAAAATGCTGCTGCATTACGAGCTCTTGAAACAGAAAAAGCCTTAAAGCAGATTGAAATCAAGCATAAAGAAGCTGAGTTAGAGAATGTGCAGCAGTTATCCCAAATCGAAAAAGATATTGAGAATGAAAAAAATGCTAAAGAGCGGGCTTTGGCAGAAATACGGCGTGAGTTAGAGGAGTATTTTCGAAACAGGCAGAAGCAAGATGAAGAATATCAGCAAAAACAAGCAATTCAAGAAATCCTGAATCAACAAAAGCTTCAACAGATTAAAGAACAGAAAGAGCATGAATTTGAAAAAGAACAAATAGCATATGAAAATGAGGTGCGTCAAGAAAAGCTGAAAACATTAGAGCAAGAACTAGAACTTGCAAAATCTCAGTTAGAACTTGCTAAACTAGAGACTGATCTTCAGAAAATTCAAGGGATAGCAGAAGCTCAAATCATAGAAGCACGTTTAAAGGCTTCAGAAAGTCTTCAGAGAGAGAAAGCTATTGCAGCTATAAGGGTATTGGAGAAGCTTGTAGAAACGCTTCCTGACATTACATCGCATATTCCAGTTGACACATCTGGAGATAGAACAATCGTACAAATTGGTTCAGATGTTGACCCAAACTCTCTAAATGGTGGTATCGGAATTTTAGGTCTATTGATGATGCCAACTATCAAAAAGCTGCTTAGTCAGCTTTCGGACGATACTTCCAATACTCTATTAGACTCATCATTGGCTGATTCACTAGTTAAGACTTTAGAGAAAGATGAATCATTGCAAGAAAAATCTCCTTATCCTGTTCAGGATTACGTAGAAGAAGTGTGAATTTTCAGAGCTTTAATAGTTAGTCCTTACCAGCTCCCCCCTTCTGTCAGATGAGGTTTGATCTACTAAAATCTTATCTCTAAAGCTCTGTTGTCTTTCGTCTCTGTATCCTTACACTTAATGCACTACTCTTAATATTCTATTCCAATTCTATTTGATGGCCAATCTTTGATGGAAATAATTGCTTATTTTCCATTACCTGACAGTTAATTACTTTCCGCACCGTTTGATTCACATAGACCATGGCCTGCTGCTTGCCTTGATCTTGAATGATTCGTCGCACCATAGGACTGCCAGCCGAAAGCATTAACGCAATATCCTTCTGGCTCTGTCCATCTTTCAAAGCTTTCCTTGCAACCTGAAGATCTAGGTTTACAGGATCCCTGAGCGTAAGCCCCTGATTATATTGTTGCCAAAGGGCCAAAGACTTCTGTTTTATCGATGGCTGAGTGTTTGACTCAGGTGGAGATACTTGAGCCTTAAACGACTCAGTCTCTTTGTGAGTAACCTCATCAGGAACAGCAAATGACTTTGGCACTGGTGGATTGCTAATTGTTGTAGCTACAGGTTGAGTAAAAGTTGGAGATGTGTTGCTATCTCCCCCGAGCGCACTAACTACATTACTTTCCACCGCTTGAGCCAACGGAACATAATCACTTGTATTTTCTTTCGCCTTCGATACCTCAGCCCACTTTAATAGCTCAACCTTATCAGCCGTATACAGTGCCAAATGGTGTTTTGCACGGGACACCGTCACATAAAAAGACTCACGATTTGTTGTGGTGCTATCCATCAAGGCCATTACCCGATCCGCCGTCTTTCCCTGACTGCCATAGGTCGTACTCACCCAGGCATAGTCCACATACTGCCGACCGCTAAGATTAATCTGCTGCGTATGCCCTTCACTGTCAATCACCTGAGCGGTGCCATTGGAAGCAATAGACTGAACCGTAAATCGCTGGCCATTGCGCCGTTTATTAGCCCGATCATTTTTAGTCCAACGCAGTTGATCGCCAGGAGCTACCTGAACATCCTGGCCCACGTAAACCGACTTCAACGGACACCGCCCAGGATCAACTCCCATCACCTGACCACCCGGTGTCTCTACCAGTAGCCGCTGGTTTTCCCGATTCACCGAAACCACCGTATATTGTTGCCCTTTCAGTAAACCCTGCTTCTTATAATTCTGCGTTAGCACCAGCACATCCCCTGGCTGATACACCGTCACATAAGCAGCCTCGACTTTGGTGATATTCTTCTGACGCAACCCCATAACCGTGAATGCATCCTGCCCTAAACTCCCCTCAGTCTGAAGCTCAGCCCGCAAGGTTTGAGTCAGTGCCAACCGCTCCTGATTGGTGCCTGCCAGAATTAGCATTTGTACCCGTTCTTCGGACGATAGTGCCAAATAATCCTGGGCCAGTTGTTTGCGTCTGAGGTCAGCATTTTCAACCTCACGAATACACCCAGCCGCATCGAGGGTATCGATGCCCTGAACCATCTTGCCCTGGGCGATCAGCTGCACGGCTGTTTTCAGTTCCTGCCGTTGCTGTCGTAAGGTTTCATCCAGGTAAGCGGTAGTAATACCGCCTGCCTGCAAACTTTTGAACGGATTGCCTGCTTCAACGGCAGAAAGCTGCTTCGTATCACCTACCAAAATTACTCGGGACTGTTCGGCAGTGGCACGGGTCAGTAAAGCACGGGCATCTTTCATGCTGAGCAGTCCCGCTTCATCCACAATCCAGATAGCGTTAGTAGTTTCCCGATTTTGAGACGCCAGCAATGCTGCCACCGTTTCTGTCTGAATATCTAATGTCTGGCCCAAACCATGGGCCGCTTCTGCACTGGGGGCAAAACCTCGCACCTGATAGCCCTGGGCCTGGACAATTTTCTTGAGAGTATTCAGAGCATAGGTTTTACCAGAACCGGCAGATCCTTGCCATGCAATGAACTGATCGAGGGTGGTGCAGGTGAGCTGAATAGCTTGCTTTTGCTCTTGGGTAAGGGTGGAATCGCTAACCCAAGATTCCGAAAATGCCAGCGGTTCTACCTTACCCCTACCTTGCTGCATAAGTCGGATGGTATTGAGTTCCAGGTTTAAAGCTGCTTGGGTCGTAAACTTCTGCTCTTCGACTTTGATAAGTTCGGGATTGGTCGCGATCGCACCCTCCAATTCCTCCCAACTTTGCTCCCCCAGATGATGCTCAAATACAAACCGCTCCAGATGCGTCTGCCGAAAAACCGCATCCCGCTCACCACAGTGCTGAATAGCAGGTTTTAAGTTTGATGCAGCACGAATATTCTGGGCGGTTGCGTGCTGACGAGTTGGTGCTGACGCGATCGCAACCTCCTCCCCCGTCAATTCCGGCAACACAAACCCCTTCAACTGCACAAACGCATTCCAGCCCTTTAGCAATCGCTCAACACTGGTTACTTTTGGTTTATTCTTACGTGTCTTCAGATTTGCCGCTTCTCGCAGCAGCATCTCCGACTGGATTTCCTTGCCATTGGCTGCGGTCGGTTTCTTCCCTTCAGACTCCCACTCTTCCAGTAAAGATAGAATCTGCTTTCGCCTGGTAGAAAACGCTTTCAGCAATTCTGGAGCATACCCCTTTAACTCAAACTGTCCGTGGGCTTTAGGCTCAATGTCGTACCCCTGCTGCTTGAGCAAGTGGGCCAATTCATTCTGATAAAGCTGACCCAGCAGTTTTTTATTGGCAATCGCCTGCTCATTACTAAAGCTAAACCAGCGACCATCGGACAACTGGGTAGCATTTAGCACCACACAATGACTATGAAGTTGCGGCTCAACCTCTCGACTGGTGCCATGGGTAAATACTGCGGTGATAAGATTCCCGGTCTTGATTCGTTGCCGTCCCGTCTCGGTTGAAATTCTCGTCTGAGCATAGCGTTCTTCTAAGACAGAAAGTGCTTTCGCTACTGCTTGATGATGAGCTTTGACCACCCGCTCATCCTGTTGCACCAGGGCCGCAATGCTGACACTCTTCGGCGCACTAAAGGTAAAGTCCGTGGCTGCTCGACGTTTATCAATATTGACTTTACGACTGAACAAATTCTGACCATCCGGTGTCTGTCCTCGCAACAGCTGTTGGAAGGTCTCCGTATTGACATCGCCAGAGAGATTCAATTTCTTCGCACCTTCACCTAACCAGCGAGATGGGGATACCCCTTCCTCCTGGCTGTAATAGTCTTCTTTTGAGTAGTAATGGGCCGCTTGATGGGCGGAAAGATTACTCGTGGAAAGCACGGAAAGCCCGGTCTAAAACGACACAACAATCGAGCAAAACGAGTAGATGAGGTGAAAAACCTTGAAACCTTTGGGAGATGGGGGATAGAGGAAAATTGCCAAAAATTTGGCGTCCTGTGTGGCCTCCCCGTGAAGCCCCGGATCGGGGCGTAACTTGGTAGACAAAACCTGAAATCTGATTCCAATACTAACCAATAAGTCTATTCTTTGGTCAACTATATTTCATTATTTATCCATTTATATCCAATTTGGTTTAATGCTCTTAGCATGGGCGTTGTAGGAATTTGGAGATATGTATGACTCTGACTACAGTTGCAAATCCACACATTTATCTAGCGGCGGACCTGGGTTCGTCAGCCTCAAAGTTTTTCTATCGGGTGCATCCAGGGCAAACGGTTCCCTTATGGATGGGGGCAGAAGTAGCCGATGGGCTATCGGCAGTTTCGGTGCCTAGTCTGAATGCATCCGGTCGGCCTCAAGATAGTGCCTGGTTACAACTGGATGATGAAATTGTGCTAGTGGGGGATGCGGCTAAGGCATTTCTGGAAACCAATAGTCTGATGGCGAAGAAGTCGCAAATGGCAGCCTATAAGATTGCGGCGGCATTGGGTGCGATCGCAACCGCTGAAGAACTTCCCACCCACTACGATGCCACCGTCTGGTTAGCCCTGCCCTTAACCGAAATTCGCACCCGTAATGAAGTGGCCGAACAACTACAGGCACTCTGTCAGTCCGGCTTTAAGTTTCGAGATACCCCTCAGCGGATAAAGCTATCGCTAAAGTTCTTCCCTGAAGGCTTTGGACTGTATCTGCGACATAAGCAACAGTTGGAATCCTTAGGTCAGTCTATTGCCCAGCGCTGCATGATGGTGCTGATGATGGGGCATCGGAATTTGTCGGCTCTATATTTTGAGGGTGGCTCGTTGCGAGTGGCATCCTCCAGCTCCAATGGTCCAGGATTCTGGCCAATATTTGAAAAGACCGCTGACTCATTGGGTGTCACAACCGCTGACTATGGGGCCTTGATGAATGCATTAATGACGGGACGTAACCAGCAGATTTCTCAGTCACGGGGCAGTCTCTATGATTTTGGTGAGCTGGCCGAAGCGTTGCGACAGACCTACTGGCAGGCGGTACAGGTGCATTTGCAAGACCATGTCTTTAAACAATTGGGTAATGCAGCCGTGGATATCACTGTCAGTGGTGGAGCCTCCCATGTGTTGCGACCCAGGCTGGAAGATTACTTTGACAGCTTGAATCTGACGGATCGTGTCACCTTTGCCGATGGCAGCCAGTCTCAGCTCACAGCTATTGCCAGTCAGCTCACCGAATCGGCCATTATTCCAACGCTACCGTTACGAATGGTGGACAGTTACGGCCTATTTCAGGGCCTCATCGGTAAGCTATGCAAGGTAACGGCCTAGGAGACATCAATGCCCCGGAAACGACAAGCGAACACGGAACGCCAGCGGATTTTGTTTTCCTACAATGCGGACCTTGATAAGCCCATTGGGGTGGTGTTTGAGTATCTGATTCAGAATGAGCAGATACCCGCCCGCTTGGGTAAGCATAAGGGACTGGAAGCGATGTCGGCCTTTTGGCAGCCCTTTGCCTATCAGGCGATGCAGGATCTCAGTGAGGACGAACTGCAGGGAATGGCCAGAGAATCGGTGGCGGCATTAAGTCGTCAGATTGATTTGATTTGCCAAACCTTTGGCATCGAGTCGCCCCAATCGGCTCAGGTGAGTCCTGAATTGAAACAGGCGATTCAACAGACCATGGGTGAAGTGTTACAGCAGTTTATTGTGACCGGGGTATTGGCATCCCAAGGTGGGGACCAACAAGTTTCAGCAGAGGAGCCGAGCGAGGTGAGCGAAGCCATTCCCCAGAACGAGGGCGTGGATTTTGATGAGTCGACCGCCCTGGGAGAGTTATTGGATGAGTCAGATACGGTGGCATAAATGGATTTAACCCCCAAAGAACCGGCAAATGAGCGTGGCGTAGTAGCGCGGCAACAGTATTTGGAGTTGGCGCGGGTTGTGATTGGAGAACCTCAGATAGACTATGGCACCCTCTATGAACGATTTGCCCAGAATGATTGGGCGGCGGTTAAGTTGGATGAGGCAGTGGCACTGAAGGGGTTAATGACTGGGCATTCACCTAAATTAGTGGCAAGAATTTTGCATCAAAGTCCTTACATGCAACATCAGGTACATCGGAACAAGGTGCCGCTTGCACCGATGAGTCAATATGTGAGATCGACCGTGATGAAACTGTGGCAACAAGTAGAGAAGGCAAAGTCTCTGGGAACGCAACCGATAAAATCTCGGAAGGCTGATTTAGAAATTGACTGACGAGCGATTTTGATTACGAATTTGGCACCGATAGACCTCGCTTTAATGACTATTTGATTCTTAGTTTGGCTAACGGTAGGGGCGATGTAGTGTTAACCAGTGGTGCGTCTTATCTGATGAACAAGGATTGCGACAGTATTTTGAATCTCAAAGGAGTGGCTTAATGGCTGAGGAAAGCAAGTCTGATCGGGTGAAGTTTGTCTACAATGCTCAGTTTCCGTCATCCACAGCGGTGGTGTTGGATTATCTGATTAACAATGATGTTTTCACCAGTCGCCAGGGTCGGCAGCGGGCGATGGATGCCATTTCGGCATTTTATCGTCCGCTGGCCGAGGAGGAGCGAGGGGAAATGAGTGAGGAGCAGGTGCAGGCGGTGACCAGTGTCTGTGTGGAACAGTTGGTGAAGCAGATTGATACTTTGTGCGATCTCTACCAACTTCCCAATCCCATCACAGATCGTCCAGGTTCAGCGGCTATTTCGGGTGATCGGCTAGAGAGCATCCTAGAATCCGGCTTTCAGACCATTGCTGATGCCATTCGGGACAGTGGATTATCGGTGGATAGTTCACTGTCGTCGCCACCAAATTTAGAACAAGGTGTCGTCATGAATGATGATGAACTATGGGATATCGATTTGTTAGATATCATCTCTTCTGGCATTATTTAAGGGAAGGTTGAGCCGGTTGAGCTGCTGTCGAGATTATGTCATCAACAGCTTGAGCACATTTTGCTTTTTGGATAGTGACATCAGGTGCTCCCACTAAAAAAATCCTGTCCCTCAGTCTGATCAATAGCTTCCTTGACTACGACGCAATATTTGGGTCGTAGTTGTGGGTCTAGCCTGATGACGATCTCACTAATCAACCGATGATGAAAATTGGGCTATGAGCACGGATGTTCGAGGTAGGGATCCATTCCAGGCAACGGTGAAGACATTGATTCATCCTCAGAGCAAGCACTCTCTGATTCTAATCAGACCTGGACTAGCGTAATTGCCATTTCAATTGGGAACTACTCGTTTAACTTATGTTGAATAGCCTTTATTAATTCTTCAAACCCGGATTCACTATGAATTTGAGCAGTCAGGGTATTCATATCCTTGAGGATATTAGTCAGCCGAGGCAGATACTGACGTATTTCGTTATAGAGGTCAATATCTTCTCGAAACCCTTCTAAGTTGGCAGATGAGACACTGCGAATTTGTTGGTCTAACTCTTGAATTTCTTGCTCCCAATGTTGAACATATTGAATACGATCCTTGGGTTTGTAGATTTTTGCATCGTCTAGAACGACAGGAAAGATTCGTTCGTAGAACTGCTCATTTTTGGCGATTTGCAATAGTTCAAACATGCAATTTTCTGACTTGAGATATTTTTCGCTAATAACGATCACTACACATTTGCCGCGACCAATCTGTTCCATAAAGGCTTTGATGCGTCCCTTAAAACCCAAATGATTTTTATCTCGAATGAGTGAGATACTTTTTGTCTTGCAGATTTCATCAATTTGATTAGCGATCTCTTCACTCTTACCACCCCAGGCATAAGAGATGAATACCTCTTTTTGGTCAGTTGCAACCTCATTTTTCAAGTTGTCTATTGGTTTCTCTGTTTGCCTGTGGCCAGAATTGCCAGAAGGCTGCTGGTTGGATTGTTGAGGAGTTGGAGGTTGTGATTCACGAGATGTTCGATCTGTGTGGATGGTATCCCCAATGGAAAAATTGCTAGCCGTATCGAAACTGAAATTATTCTGACCGCGTTGAATGATGTTACCGCTGCCAGTCACATTATTGTTGCCAGTAATAATGGTGCTGCCAACCGCATTACCTCCAATTGCAACACTTCTTTCGCCTGATGCACTAATCTGTACTTGGTTAACAATGGT
This sequence comes from Leptothoe sp. EHU-05/26/07-4, assembly GCF_043421015.1. NCBI lineage: Bacteria > Bacillati > Cyanobacteriota > Cyanophyceae > Nodosilineales > Cymatolegaceae > Leptothoe > Leptothoe sp. EHU-05/26/07-4. The sequence continues at coordinate 396,552 of NZ_JAXSQV010000001.1, read as the reverse complement.
AGGCTGCGGCTTGATAGCAGCCCATCCACCTGTGGGTAAGCCTTTACCCCCTTGGAGAAGGGAAATCGCAAATCGTTCTGTCTCTGCCATTTCAAAGCGTGGAGTTTGCTGCTCTCCTATGGCAGCTGCGCTCTTTGGAACTACCTTCCCTAAATGATTGGCCAGGTCAAACACGGTTACTTCAGTTGCCCCTGGTGGGCTAGCAGCACCCTGCAATGCTTCAATTAGATGATGGGTATAGATGCTTAACGTATTGTCTGGTCGAATCCAGGATTTTTGCTCTCCTCGGCAAGACGTAAATACTACTCTACCCTCACCTTGTTTAAGGGAGTCAATCAGATCTTTTGGATCGGCAGTTGATACCACGCCTTTAGGTAGTCGAGGTTCTGACGTATTTTCTTTGGGCGTTGCCATACCAGCGGCATGACAGCAATCTAGGATAACGAGCAGTCGCTTGGCAGGAATTTGATGTAGGGCTTGATTGAATGCTTTGGTTGACAGAGCTGAGTTGCGCCAGTCATAGGAATCAAAATCATGAGGGATGAGATAGTAGTCGCTACTAGTTGTTTCTAGCCAGCCATGTCCAGAGTAATAAACAATCGCAGTACCCTCTGGATCAGCTTCTAATTGAGCTCTTAGCCAAGCCATACCATCTAAGATTGATTGTTTAGTAGCCCTTGCATCGTTAAGTAGCCTTATATGCTGATCGTTGTCAGGGTATGCACAGAGGCTTGAATTAGTCAATATTCTCTGCAATGCTTGTGCATCTTTCACAGTAACGGGTAAAGACAGCTGTGGTTCAGCACACTGACCTATACCTACTAAGAGTGCATAACCATGAGTAAATATCTGTGACATAGCCTTTAATGAATGGACAATACTCAGCTTCACCTTCAAGATACATGCTCTGCCCCATTTATCTGGGGGCTCTACGCTAATTTATTTTTTCAATGGCTAAAAAAAACTTAGTTCAAGTAATTCATGTGTTATGAATGCTACATAATTGAAATCCTATTTGGTTTCTTTAAATTTTTATCGATTAATTACTCCATCTATTTAAAGAGAATGAAATATTAGAGCCAAGTAGTATTGGCTCTAATATGAGAAACTTAGAAAAAGGGTGAGCTATGTTCGTTTTAGTACTTGGTAATTGACTAAATATAAGTCGTTATCGTTGTCTTAGCCTTTTATAGGGGCCAATCATATGTTGATAAACTTGAAAAGAGTTATATCCTGTACGCTCATTGCTTGTGCTGTTAATTTCGCATCATATGAGTTGCTTCAAAACTTTGCAGAAGTATCGGCATCAGCGCAGTCACAAAATGATGTCTCTCAGGCTGATCTACGAACAAGTTTGGAAAAATTAGCTATTGAGGCTAGAGACGCCACTAATGGCGAGAGCTTTAATAAATTATATGATATAGGGCTAGCTTATAAAGCATTAGCTGATCTAGCTGCAGAGCTTGGTTTTTCTACTGAAAGGAGTCAAGCACTTAGTGGCGCAGAACAAGCATTGAGCACTATTGCACATAATACAGGGATCTTTTCATTTATTAAACAAAGCAGGCCTGCTCGTACAGAGACTTGGTCCTCTAGCAGTGACTCAGGCTTTGGCTTTGGTTGGAGCTGGTCGTCGCCTCAAACCAGAACATCTTGTAGATATTCCTGGAGTCCTGGTCAAGATAGTGCAGCTCTAGAAAGCAGTACATCTAAGTTATTACAGAGGGTCTTGATTGAGCAGGGTAAAGAGGAAGCGGCTCTCTTAGCAGCTGAATTTGGTCGATCAATTACGGTTGATAAAAGCGTTTTTTACAATACTATTAGGCAAGGTAGAAGTAAAGGGCCTAGTCCATGTGAGCTAGCTGAAGATTTCGCCCCTCGACTAACAGTCAATGATATTAAACAGATTGCAGCTCGTGAGAAGGCTACGTTAATCACATATTCAGTTATTTCTTATCAAGATGATCCACATTTTATTCGTAACTTACGAGAGATTAGAAGAACTAACTCTAATGGGCTAGGCACGATTATTGGAAATTATACGCGACCTTCTGATCTCTATATATGGGTAATTCAACCAAACGGAGAAATCTCTTTCATTAAACAGCCGCTTTCATCACTAGATTTGGACTCTTTAGGCCTTAAATGTGCATCTTCGGGAGATTGTCGTCCCAATGAGTACAGTGGTTTATTGGGTGGAGTTGCGATAGCTAATGGTTTTGTGAATATTGAGGATATTGAGAACTCAAACTCCCGATCACAAGATTCTGTACCAGAAAGTAGTCAGTTGCAAAATTCTGAACTGGAAAGAAATAAACAGTTACATGAACTCTATAAGTTTCTAATAGAACCTGTAGAAACATTGCTGCCTAACAATCCAAATGAACGGGTTATTTTTGTTCCCCAAGGAGCTCTTAGCTTTGTGCCTTTTGTAGCACTCAGGGATTCATTAGACCCATCAGGTCAATATTTGATTGAAAAGCATACGATCATCACTGCTCCAAATTTAAGACACTTGCGCTTAAGTCAGCAGAAACGAGAGGCACTTGATGATAGCAGAGGGGATGCTTTAGTGGTTGGTGATCCAACCTTAGATCTTCCTTTTGCAGCTATTGAGGCTGAAAAAGTAGCCCAAGTTCTAGAAGGCCAAGGATTTGACATTGACGATTTATTAGTAGGCTCCGATGCAGACGTACGAAGTGTCACTAAGCGTATGAAAGATGCAAGAATTATTCATCTTGCATCTCATGGGACTCTTGAAGACAGAGCAAGCTCAGAATTACCAACTGTATCTGAACTTTTAGATATAGCTCCACTTAGACGTCCTACGAGTCATGCTGATTTGCAGGATTTAATCAACAATGGTCATTATGATGACATATTAGCTGAGCACGGACTAGGGGTAATATCAGATGATTCTCCTATGGGAAGGCTATATGGTCTCTATCTTTCTCCCTTAGCAGGAGGCAGCCTCTTATTTTCAAATTCATCTAATGATCGAGGCAATGCATTAACTGCAAATGACATATTGAATCTTGATCTCAGTGAGACAGAACTAGTTGTGCTAAGCGCCTGCAACACTGGGCGTGGACCACTGACTCCTGGAGGGATTGTAGGATTACCATTTTCATTAAGTATTGCAGGCGTTCCAAGCATTGTGGTTTCTTTATGGGAAGTCCCAGATGAATCCACATCGGATTTAATGATTGCATTTTATAAAAACCTGTTTGATAACCCAACAGAGAATCCAAATCAGGATAAAGCCATCGGATTAAGATTAGCTATGCTCGAAATGCTAGAGGATAATGAAAACTCTTCACCCTCTCAATGGGCAGCATTCACCCTTGTTGGTTCAGCAGATTAATGGCCAACATATACTCCAAAACTTAAATTTTTAGTACTTTTCTCTAAACGAACAATATCCTTATGATGCCGCTCAAAAAAGTTGTTTCCTGTATATTTGCAGCTTTAGCTATTACAGTGACTCCAGTTGAATATCTGAAAGATTCCAAAATAACATCAGCGTCAGCACAGTCACAAAGTAATGTCTCTCAGACTGATTTACAAGCAAGCTTGGAACAACTAGCTATTGAAGCTAGAAACGCCACTAATGATGAGAACTTTAACAAGTTATATGATGTAGGACTAGCCTACAAAGCACTGGCCGATCTAGCTATGGAGCTTGGTTTTTCTACTGAAAGAAGTCAAGCACTTAGTGGTGCAGAAAAAGCATTAAGTACTATTGCACATAATACAGGGATTTTTTCATTCATTAAACAAAGTAGGCCTGCGCGGACAGAGACTTGGTCCTCTAGCAGTGACTCAAGCTTTGGCTTTGGTTGGAGCTTTTCGTCAGGTCAATCTAGAACTTGTGGTTACTCTTGGAGCCCTGGTCAAGATAGTGCTGCTTTAGAGAGTAGCACATCTAAGCTATTACAGAGAGTCTTGATTGAGCAAGGCAAAGAAGAAGCGGCTCTCTTAGCTGCTGAATTTGGTCGATCAATTACGGTTGACAAAAGCGTTTTTTATAACACCATTAGTTTAGGTGGGCGTAGAGGGCCTAATCTATGTGATCTGGCTGAAGACTTTGCTCCTCGACTAACAATCAATGATATTAGGCAGATTGCAGCTCGTGAGAATGCTACGTTAATTACATATTCGGTTATTTCTTATCAAGACGATCCTCACTTTATTCGAAACTTACGCGAAATTGAGAGAAGTGACTCTAACGGTTTAGGCACGGTTGGGCATTATACTCGACCTTCTGAGCTCTACATATGGGTTGTTTCGCCAACGGGCAATGTCTCTTTTGTCCAACAACCACTTTCATCTCTGAATTTGGAGTCGTTAGGAATAGAATGTCCTCCGTCCATAGATTGTCGTCCAAACGAATATAGTGGCCTATTAACCGGAGTTGCCAGAGTTCGTGGTTTTGCAACTAATGAGAGGTCAACATCAACAATACAAAATTCAGATGCTGAGCAAAATAAACAGCTATATGAACTGCATAAGCTGCTAATACAACCTGTTGAAAGCTTTTTGCAGCCTCTTAGGCCGAACGAACGGGTCATTTTTGTTCCCCAGGGAGCTTTGAATTTTGTACCTTTTGCTGCTCTTAGAGATGCCCAGGACTCTTCAGGCCAGTATTTAGTTGAAAAACATACAATTATTACTGCTCCCAACCTAAGACATTTATGGCTTAGTCGACGAAAGCGAGATGAATTAGACGATGATAGACAAGGAGATGCCCTAGTAGTTGGAAATCCAACCTTAGATCTACCATTTGCAGCTATTGAAGCTGAAAATGTAGCTCAGGTTCTAGAAGATCAGGGCTTTGATATTGATGATTTACTGGTCGGCTCCGATGCAGATGTACGGCGTGTTGTTAAGCGTATGAAAGATGCAAGAATTATTCACCTTGCATCTCATGGGACTCTAGAAGACTCAGGTAGCTCAGAATTACCAACTGTATCTGAACTTTTAGATGTACCTCAACCTTTAGATATGGAGTCCATACGAGAGTCCGGAGTTAGCTTGGAGGAGGCATTCGATGTACTAGCAGACTATTACGATGATGCCTATTATGATGACATATTAGCTGAGCACGGACTAGGGGTAATATCAGATGATTCTCCTATGGGAAGGCTATATGGTCTCTATCTTTCTCCGTTATCAGGAGGCAGCCTCTTATTTGCAAATTCATCTAATGATCGAAGCAATGCATTAACTGCAAATGACATATTGAATCTTGATCTCAGTGAGACAGAACTAGTTGTGCTAAGCGCCTGCAACACTGGGCGTGGACCACTGACTCCTGGAGGGATTGTAGGATTACCATTTTCATTAAGTATTGCAGGCGTTCCAAGCATTGTGGTTTCTTTATGGGAAGTCCCAGATGAATCCACATCGGATTTAATGATTGCATTTTATAAAAACCTGTTTGATAACCCAACAGAGAATCCAAATCAGGATAAAGCCATCGGATTAAGATTAGCTATGCTCGAAATGCTAAAGGATGATGAAAACTCTTCACCCTCTCAGTGGGCCGCATTCACCCTTGTTGGCTCAGCAGATTAATATTCAATGACCCCAAATTCCTACCCTGAGTCATTTTTTTGAAGTATGCACTCAAGCTTTTGGTCTAGATTGATCTACTGCTTTTAGCTTTTTGCAAAATACTAAACACTATATGCAAATAAACTTTTCCGAAAGTCCAAAAATGAATAACATTCATATTATGCCTCTCAAAAGAATTGTTTCTTGTGTATTTGTAGCCTTAGCAATTACAGTCAGTCCACTTGAACAACTAAAAGGTTCTAAAATAACGTCGGCATTAGCTCAATCGCAAAGTGACGTATCTCCAGCTGATTTACGAAATAAGTTGACACAATTAGATACTGAGAGACGCTCCGCAATTAGAGAAGAAGACTTTCGTGACTTATACGATATTGGCCTGGAATACACAGCATTAGCAACATGGGCTGGAGAGCTTGGGTTTACGTATGAAAAATCAGTTGCTCTTAGTGGTGCAGAGAACGCTTTGAGCACAATTTTACACAACACAGGTATTTTCTCATTTGTTCGGCAGAATATTCCTGCCCGTACTGATACTTATTCTTCAATAAGTGACTCTAGCTTTAGTTTTGGTGTGAGATGGTCTTCAGGTCAAACTAGGAAATCCTGCAGTCTTTCCTGGGAAATGGGGCAAGAAAGTGCAGCTTTAGAAAACAGCGCTTCTAAGTTATTGCAACGAGTTCTTATTGAGCAAGGAAACGAAGAGGCTGCTCTTTTAGCTGCTGAACTAGGTCGAACAATTACAGTTGATAAGAGTGTTTTTCTAAATGCAATAGGTGGTGGGTTCTCAGGCATACCAGGTCTAGCCTTTGGAGAAAGAGATGGTGGGCCTGATCCGTGTGAACTTTCTGAAGACTTTGCTCCCCGGTTAACAGTGGCTGACATGAAGAATATGGCAGCTAAACAAAATGCAACAATCGTCAGCTACTCTATCATTTCACACCGGGACGATCCTTACTATATTCAGTACGTGCGGGATTACAATCGAGGTATAAATAATTTTTTAGGACTCATCACTTGGCCATCTGATCTTTATATTTGGGTAATTAAGCCAAATAGAACAGTATCCTTTGTCAAGCAGCCTCTTTCGGTGCTCGACTTAGAATCATTGGAGATTGAATGTAGTTCTTCTGATAATTGTCGCCCTTCAGAATATAGTGGTCTATTAGGTGGAGTGGCATTAGCCCGTGGTTTTTCAGGTGCTGAGACTTCAGGTGTTGAGTTTCAACAATCTGCCTCAGTAAGGAGTAAACAGTTAAATGAACTTTATAAACTCCTAATACAGCCTGTAGAAAGCTTGCTTCCTACTAACCCAAATTCACGAGTCGTCTTTGTCCCTCAGGGGCCTCTCAGCTTTGTACCTTTTGCTGCTCTCAAGGATTCTGCAGAACCATCTGGTCAATATTTGGTCGAAAAACATACTATTATCACTGCTCCAAACTTAAGGCATTTGCGTTTAAGTCAACAGAAGCGAGAGGAGCTTTCTGATAATAGAGAAGATGCTTTAGTAGTTGGCAATCCAACATTAGATCTAACTTTTGCAGCTACTGAAGCAGAAGAAGTTGCACGGATATTAGATGAGCAAGGCTTTAATGATAAATTATTCACCGGTTCTGATGCTGATAAGTGGAGTGTGATTGACCGTATGGAAGATGCAAGAATTATTCATCTTGCTTCCCACGGTACTTTGGATATAGATGGTCCGGACTTGCCTGATGTGAACGAGATTTTATTAGACTTATCTCCAAGTTTTGATGAAATTCAAGCTGACATTTTTGCTCAATATGGCCTTAGAACTCAAGACGATGAGATTACTCCTTTAGGAATACTATTTGATTTGTATCGTTCCCCAGTTGCCGGTGGCGGTATTTCATTTTCCTCACTTGACAGTTCTTCTGACAGTGCTTCAATTAGCAGATTTAGTAATTTAACTCCAGTTGACATAATCGATCTAGATCTAAGTGGTACAGAGCTAGTTGTTTTAAGTGCTTGCAATACTGGACGTGGTCCGCTTACACCCGGAGGTGTCGTAGGTCTTCCATTTTCATTCAGTATCGCTGGTGTTCCTAGTATTATCTTGTCTCTTTGGGAAGTCCCAGATGACTCGACATCAGAACTAATGATTGCATTTTACAATCACCTATTTGATAACCCAACGAAAAATCCACAACGGGATAAAGCTATTGCATTGAGATTAGCTATGTTAGATATGCTAGGGGAAAATCGAGACACATCACCTGGAGAATGGGCAGCATTCACCCTTGTTGGTTCAGCAGATTGATTATTTAGAGATTACTAGGAGCCTTAATCATCTTGATTAGAGGCTTCTAAATCTGCCAGCTTATTTAAATTAGTTGTGATTTGTATAGTTAGCGGATGCTCAATGCCAAGTTGAGCATCCAAGATTTTAACTGCTTGGATATAAAGTGTTCGAGATTTTTCAAAGTCTTTTAGTTCACGATAAAGAGTTGCCAGATTGTTGAAGCTAATAGCAACAAGTGGATGACTTTCGCCCAAAAGTCTTTTTCGCATTTCGAGTGATTCATTATAAAGGCCTTCGGCGTCTGAATATTGGCCTTTTAGATAGTAAAGATAACCAAGATTATGTATTCCCATTGCAACATTTGGATGTTCCTCACCCAGGATCTTTTGTTGTAGCTGTAAAGCTTGCTCTAGAACAGGCTGTGCTTCATCAAATCTTTCCTGAGCAAGGTATAAGTTGCCTAGATTATTATGGTACTCAGCTACCCTAGGATGTTCTTCTCCCATAATATTTTTGGCAATTTCTAGAGCCTCTTTAAATAGAGGTTCTGCCTTATCATATTTCTCCTTAGCGTTATAACAACAAGCAAGATTATTTAAGCTTGTAGTGATACGAGGATGTTTAGAGCCTAACAACTTCTTTCTCATATCTAAGACCTGCAATAATACAGGTTCTGCATCGTCATACTTCCCTAAGTCGTTGTAAAGCATGCCAAGATTATTCAATGCATCGGCTATATGAGGATGCTCATCACCGTAAGCCTGCTTCCATATTTCCAATGCCTGCTTAAGAAACTTTTCTGCCTCTTGGTAACGACCTTGTCTACAAAATAATACTGCTAAGCTATTTAAACTGTCCGCACATACAGCATCGTCTTTTCCTGAAAGCTGTTTGCGAAGATTGAGAGCTTGCAGAAATATCTCTTCTGCTTCCTCATACTTGCCTTGTGCTTGGTAGATACTAGCTAAATTGCTCAAACTGCGGGCAACTTCAAGATGGTTATTCCCAAAACGCTCTTTAGCTTGGGCACAGCCTTGTTCGCACCAAGCCTGTGCTTGTATGTAAAATCCTTGGTTTTCGTAATAACGCCCTAATCCCTCAAACGGACTGATCAGATCCTCATCTTCTAGTAAACTCGCTAAGGAATTTGCAACCTCTTCAAGATGAGGGATAGTAGGTGCTACTTGCAGCAGATATTGCCGTGTTGGTGATTCAGGAATCTTTTCCCCAACCTGCGCCAAATAGTGACACAAGCTTTGAGTCATATCTTCGGCCTGTTCAACAGACTTAGACTTATCATGTAAAAACTCCCGAACAAGTTGATGAAGTTGATAAATGCCACTTCCTTTACGCTGAATCATATTTAGCTTGAGTAATTGATCATCGCGTAAATCTTCTAGATCTTCTTCATCTTCTTCGGGTAAGCATAACTCCACTAAATTCCAGGGAATAGGTGCCTGGGCAAATCGGCTGAGTAAATAAGCTAACGCTTGAGCCTCTGTTTCCAGCATCTCCCAACTCAAGTCAAAAGCATCCTCAACACCTCGTGTCGCAGTCATTTCTGCCTCAGGATTACTAATAGCTCGAGACTTAAAACGCTTTGATTTCAAGCGTTTAAGCATTTTTACTAAAGATAGATCTTCTTTAATATTGAGATATCGACCGACTAACTCTAGGCCAAGTGGCAATCCGCCTAACCACTGATAAATAGCCTTGGCATCTCCAATTTCAGCATGAACCCGCTCTTTCCCAATCAGAGTTTCTAAGATGGCTAAGGCCTCTTGCTCTGACAAACTATCAATAGTAATTTTCTGAATTGATGCACCTAATCGAAAGCGTGTTGTTAGCAGGACCTTAAATCGAGGTTTGCCAGCAGGTAGATAGCCCTTAATAACTTCGTAATCAGTTATGTCATCAATGATGATTAGAACATCACCTTCAGGCCAATAAGTCCAGCAAAATCCAACTTGCTCTAAAATGTCCAAATCTTCAGATGGATTCAGTTGAAGACGAGACCTAGCAAATTGAACGATCTGAGTGCCAATAGCAGTTCCCTTACCCTGAAGCCAACATACCCCACCCTCATATAAGTGCTTGTAAGCATGGGCGTACTGAAGAGCGAGTTCCGTTTTGCCAACTCCGCCCATTCCGCTAATGGCAAAGACCTGTGCCTGATTACTCTCCTGCAGTTGCTGATATATCTGACTAAGCTCAGCTTCTCGGCCAACAAATTGAATAACGCCACTGCGAGGTAAATTTTCTGGTATGTCAACCAAAGATGGCTTGATATACTGCCGAATAGCTTCAGCATCAGCGCCTTGGAAAATAATATTGTGGTCGCCAACGATGTTGCGATCTCCAACAATATTTTGATCACCTGTTACGAGAACCGCATTATCAGCATTACCACCCAGGGCGAGCGCCCGGTCTCCAGTAGCTAGTGTTGCTTGTCCTGAGTTGATTGCCAGTACCAGTGCTTGCTGCTCATCTTGAGAAAGCTTGTTCCCCAAGACTCGCTGCACAATGACTTCCAGTTCTGCTGACATGTTATGGATTTCCAAGAAGGCTACACATCGTCAAGTTTACTTGAGAGGCATGCAATCATGAACATGCGTTGATGGGACGTTTATGAATTCTGGAAATCGATATATGTTCACCCTTAAACAAAAGAGGATTTGCGGCAAACTTGTGGCAAATCCTCTTAGGGAATCTCTGAAAGTGACTGGGGGAGTAGGATTCGAACCTACGAATGACAGAGCAAAAGCCGTCTATCAAAGTCAATTTTGAACTCTATTGAAGCTCTGGTGTCTACAGTGCTAGCGAGCAGACATCATTTAGGTGCCGAAGTGGGCATCATTTTGCAAGCGAGCACACACTCTATATTTTAGTAGAAAACTAGCTTTAATCAAGCTCCAGGCCATGGTACCAACATGGCCTTATTGTTTGCCCTAATCCACCCTGACCCGCTTCGTCAGAATTGCCATCACCTCATTAGGTCGCCCAGTCGCCAATGGCCGACTCCAATCATTAGGCTCCGCATAGTTAAGCTTAAAAAGCAGGGCGATGGTATTTTGCACCGATGTAAGGCTACCCAGCAGCATTAGCCTCACGTCTTCATACTGATATTCCGGCAATGCGCCACTGACAGGCGGATCTATGGGCACACCTGTGCCCTGACTATTATCGATAAACATGGACTCTGATCTCCAAATAAAAAACGAGAAGGAAACCAGAGCCATAAGATAGCCACCCCCTGCATAGGTGCAATCCGGGGTGGCATCAGGTACATTAAACCTGCGTTCCCAGGCTGCTTGCTCAGCTTGGAGGGCGTATGTCATCGGCATGGTGTTGGAGCACCTGCCGATGGCGCTAAATTATGGGCTCTGTAGTAAGGCCGTGAACAGCCTAAGGCTTAGATTAACTACAACATCTGACTGAGTCAAGGGGCAATCAGGTAAGCAAGTTTAGATTTTTATATGAGCTGAAGTTCAATTAAATCAGGAGCTTTGAGAGCTATGCTGATCAATTAATCAAGTAAGACTAATGAGCGCCTCTGTGTAGTCACTTTATGCTGATACCTTCGACAATTTCCTTCAAAACCTAAGGGCTTAGGTTACTTGAGATCTGCGTTATTAGTTAAGAAAAATTAGCTATCCGCCTATGTGTAATATTCAATCACAAACTAAATTAAGCAATGTTTCTATATCCGCATAGATTCAGTTATCCTTTTTGGAGTTGACTAACAATGGTTAAAAGTAGCTTGACGCCTGCTTTTGTTGGTAAACGTCTTAGTTGAGACAAAACTTGAATCTAATGCCCTAGAAAAATAGATAGGTACTGCTATTAAACATACGCCGATCAATATTCTGACCTCAAGTCCAGTAAGGCAAATACCATAAGAATACTTGCCTTACCAAACTTACAGCCTAGTAAGGACGTTGCCCACGAAAGTTTCCAGGAGGATTGTAGCTACAAACTATAACTTTGCCCCATCTTCTGTGGTCAGCAATCCCACAGCCTAATTCGCGTGTGTTACGCCAGACTACCTGAGTATAGTGATAGCAGCTAAATGGATCGCCACGGCATTGACCTGTTTCTGGATTATATTTCTCTTTCTCTGCACACCATTGATCAACAGCCCTTGAAACTGTATTGCCACCTGCTAGATTTTCCCCATAGGGACTTGATGAATCATGCTCAAATCCCCCAGTAGCACCCAACTGCTCCGCCCATGCTTGAGCAGAAGCTGCTATTTCATTAGACCAATTTAGATTGCCGACTCCAACATCTGATCGGCACTGATTATGCATATCTAAAATAGCCTGTTGCTCCGGTGTTAGTGATATTGGGCCAAAAATAGCAGCTTTATATTGCTCCAATAATGGAGCTAAATCTGAAGCCCAATTTTCTGATGACAGAAAGGTTTCCATCGGTGATGATTGAGCAACTGTAGGCACTTCAATGCTTTGTGTGATAGCTGGTCTAATACCACCAAAATAAATATATTGTTGACCAGCTTCAAGATTTCTTTCTTGTTGATCACGGCCTGGTTGAACTTCTACTTGGCCAACAAGTACATCTACTGCTACTCCTTGGTCTTGATCATGTACATAAATAAGCGACAGCTCATCTAAACGCTTAACGAATAAATCATCATCGCTAAACTCTTCAGGTGGATCACTCTGAGCATAAAGCTTATCCTTTTCTATCTCGGCACCGTCAGCTTTGCTCAAATGCTCAGCATATAAACTGTCTCCATTACGAGAATACGAGCCAGAAGCGTGAACCCTCAAAGTTTCACATGCACCATTTCTGACCCTACGAAGCCCCCAACCAACAATAACGTTGCCAGACCAACGAGCACAGGCCATCTTATATCTACTTGGGCCTTCAGCTAATCCAGCTTGTAAAATTGGGCCAGATTGACTGTTATAAGGTTGACCTCTCCAGAGACGCATATGTGCCCAAGCACTACGACCGCCGACCCAAAGCTGATCCCCATTTGGATCAGTCTCAGTACCATATAAAACAGGTTTTTGGCTAGGTGAGTTAGCCTGTGAGCCACCTGACGGATAGACACGCACGTCGCCTCGATAAGCATTGCTGGATATTTGGATACTTCCACCACTACGCCAGGAAGGATCAAAGCTTGCCGCAATCGGATTAGACGCTTGGAGCCCTATGGTTATGTAAGGCAGAAAAGCAAATATGAAGAAGCTTAATGCGGCAATACCTGCCGAAAGCACGAGTTTGCTGATTGGCTTTCTTAGCCTGATGCGCCTGTAGAAAGTTGGAAAATCCATGGAATTATGCGAATAAAGCAATTTGGCACAGGGAAATCTAGCCTGTAATTTTACAAGGGCATATATTAAAAAGGTATAGTTGTATATTCTTCTTAAGAAGGAGATATACTACATCCTTGAATACGTTCTAAATCAAACTCTTGGTCATATCCGAAAATAGCTGCATAAAGACTTCTATTCTGGGAATCTACTTCTTTACAGCCATGGCTATCACGAGGATATTCGTCACTACTATACCAACCACATTGAAGATTAGTGGCCTCACGCCAAAGTTCTTCAATTTTTTGTAATACCAAGCAGGGCATCTGGCTAGCTTCCTGAGTACTCAGAATAAAGCCATCATTGTTTAGATCAGCTCCTGCACCTGAATTCCGCATTAATATTTCATAGGTCGTTCTTAAAGCACCTTCAGTATATTGATCTTCAAATTCTAATCGATCCTTTTCAAGGAATTTACCAAATGCTGGAGGATCTTGGCTTAGCTGCATTCTTAATTGCGGAATGCGATATTTAATTATTAAGTGCGCTAAAGATTTCTCAGCAGGCTCAAAAAAATCGTTTTGAAGCTCTTCTCTTGATATTAGTTCTTCTAAATTGCGGTCTTGTTCTAGTTGGCTAACTACCTCCAATATATTGCGATAGTAAGCCATCGCTTGATGAAGCTCCAGCTTATTCTCTTGATAGAAACTGATAGCTTGCTGATCATCAGGTAATTCGGACAGCCGATCTATTTTCTGGCTATAGCGATCGGCAGATTGCTTAAGGGAAGGTAGTGCAGCCAAAATTTCAGTTGTATCAGCCCCTAAAAATATAGCTTCGATAGTCTTTCGTGATTGTGCTTGTTGCCAAAGAGAGCCTGCTAGTAAAGCAAATATTGAAACTAACCCCAGCAATAAGCCTCCTTTTTGACGTCTCTCAGCCCATATTGACGCATAGAGAAATTCAGTCTGCAATGTCGTAAGTCCCAGTTTTGACCTCTCTGTATAGCTTCTCAATGTAGCTAAGTCGATAGAGCGCCACAATCGTCCTTGATGACGAGATCCCTGCTCCCATAATGTTGCAGCTGTTTCTACACGTCTTAGTAAGCGAATATCTTTACGATTTTCATTTAGCCAATTTTTCAGTTTATTCCAATGTTCTAGTAGTGCCTCATGTGTAATCTCTGCAGTATTGTCAGCACTTAGTATTCTGTTTGATAACTGTGTTTCAGAAAACTCATCTGTATAATCTACTGATAACGTAATCATCCGAACATCAGGAGCAGAAAAGCGTTGTAAAACTTTGTAAAAATCTTCTGGTTTGGTTTTCTGCAGGATCAAATTTTTCACCAGACAACGACGACGAGTATCTTTTATCCCCTCTCCAAGTTGGGCCAATCCCACAAAAACATACTTAGCTATTTCTTGTTCTTGGGATGATAGCTGAGAGTAAATTTCTTGGGCTCTTCCAGCCAGTGAGCCACCTACTCCTCCAAGGTTTTTAAGGGTTACTGTTGGTGGGGTACCTATCAATAATCCCTCCCAAATTTGTTGTAGGGTAAATTGCAATAGAGGCAGCGCCCCTTCGTAGTTTTTAGTTTCCTCAATTAATAAATTGACAGTTGCTGCATCCAGTGGATGCCGATTTTTTGCAGCCGGTTCAGTAATGGCTTGTCTCAGTTCCTCTTCAGTCATTGCAGGAACGATGGTGCTCTGATCTGAGCCAATCACTTGATTGAATTGCTGATGGTACTGAGTTTCTCCTAGAAAGTCGCTGCGCAGAGTAATTACCACTGAGACATAGCCTGTCGTACTACTGGCAGCCTGAAGCAGTGTATTGATAAAGATTTCGCGTTCATCAGCGTCTTTGCATAGGGAGTAAACTTCCTCAAATTGATCAACCATGACCACTAATGGGGCAGCCTTAATATCTGAAAGTGTTTCGGCTACATCTTGAAGGAAATCAAACTGACCTGATTTGGCAGAGTCTCTTAATTCTTCTGCATAGCGACGCTTTTTGATGACTTCCGGTGTTTGATCATCTTGTGTTAGTTTTGCTAGTACTCCTGCAAGAGCCTTTAATGGTGACTCGCCTGGCAGCATAACTATAACCCGCATTTGGGTTTTGCCCAGTAAAGGCTTTCTTGCGAGTTCAGGGATAAGTCCCGCCCGTGCCAATGATGACTTACCACAACCAGATGGTCCAAGGATCGGTAAAAAACGAGGCGTATTGGATTGTTCGTATAGGTTCTGAAACCGTTTCCAGAGACGCTGTATTTGCTCATCTCGACCAAAATAGTAGTCAGCATCACTTTCTACAAATGCAGCCAGTCCTTTATAGGGATTCGGACCAATATGACTATTGGATGGACTAACTAAAGGTTTCTCATCCTGTTGTTCAGGCGCTTGATGAATAACATAGATAGTATTGCCATCGCCAGATACGATAGCACTACCAATAGCACTTTTTTCGATGCGAATACTGCTGTCAGAAAAAGGCTTAGGCATTGATAAATATAGCTGGAGTGATCAAGTGAATTTAGTCGGCTTAGGAATAATCGCCGAACGTACACCGGAATACTTCAAGGAACATAGGCTTACATCAAGCAGAATTGATATCACCTTGCTAGAACATATACTGAAAATTGCTGCATTATTAGCGATCTTCAGCTTTTTCTTAGCCTTAAGGAACACATATATTACGATCAAGCAACTTCTATAGTTCCTAGCTAAATAGACTAAAAATACTTTTTACTGCGAACACCAAGGTGTTATTACCTTCGCTTTCTACAGAGAATTCAGGCACAAAAATCATGCGGAGCAAAGGAAACCTTAATAACCATAGCCATGATTCAGTAAATGAGCTTTAGTTAATAGGAGGGAAGTAATATCACCCTCTATGTTCAAGCAATAGTCGTCTAGCAGGAGCTGAAGTTCAGTTAAATCAGCAGTTTTGAGACTTATGCTGATCAATCAACCAAGCATTAGGTGGTTCGCTTCCTTATTGAACCACCTAATGCTGACAACTTCGATAACTTACCTCCAAAAGCAAAGGTTTGAGGTATTTGAGATTTAGTGCAAAAATCCAAAAAGCTGATGACCAGCCTATATAGAATATTCACCCACTAACTAAATTAAGCAATGTTTCTATGACAGCATTTTGTCAGCATAGCTAAATGTCTCTGCTATATGATGGCTCTATCAGGAAACATAAGCATTGCCTCTAGGCTAATAATGCTTACACGCAGTGCAATAAACTCATCTACCGCTTGAACACTCACATCATGGAGAACGGAGTCATGGATATGTACTCCAAAGTGTTAGAAGAACTCAGGCAAACCAATCGAACATTAGAGATGGTATTTGCTCGTATGGAGCAGATTCAAACAGAACAGGCTGCTTTGTTTAACGCATTACAGAACAAAGCCCAAGAATCTCCCCGTCAGCTATACCCTACATCTGAAGCCTACTACATGCTTGGGTTCGACAATCCCGAATCCCTTCGCCATGCCATTCGTAAAGGTGAATTCCTATCGGGTACAGAAATCCAAAAACGAGGTCGCCGTTTTGTTGTTGATGTTCAAGCTTACAAAACGAGAAAAACTAAAGAACAGAGTCGTCGTCGCGTCGTTTAGGTGGCGTTGGTCGATCAGCTGAATTCAAGGCTCTCTTCACAGCCTGTTGACTATGGGCAAGCGAAATATGCTTGTGGTATCTCGCCAAATGAATGCTAGGTGTATGCCCCATTAAGTTGGCACTGACTGTTTCTGGTAAATTAAAATTCACCGATGTCCGAATCGCAAACGCATGGCGTAAGTCATAGGGCTGAAACGGTAATCCATATCGGTGAAACTGATTGTTAATCTTTTTGCCTAAATTACCTTTGGTGTAGGCATGCTCAGCATCTATACGGGGACGACAAATATTTTTCAACCCCCATGCCTCAACCCATTCAGGGTAAAACAACTGAAATACCAGACGTGGCCCCGTCTTTCCCTTCAAAACCTGGAGTCCTTCCGGTACCCACTCACAGAAAAACGCTTCATGGGGCCTTAACCCTGCCGCTGCCATAATGCCATAGACCCATTGCCACCTCTTATTGGGAATGCGCTCAAACCACTCCACGATCAGTTCATCACTGGGTAACTCACGATCCTGCACTTTACTTGGTCCATAGTTACCTTGATATTGCATTAAATCTACTTCAATTTGCGCAAAGTCCGCCAGCTTCTGTAATCGTTGACAGGTCTGCTGCCGCATTCGAGTGTTGTGGGGTTGTTTCAACACTTGCCCAATTAAGATGTCTGACGATAGCTTTTTATTTGGAGGCAAACGCTTAAAAATTTTGGCCCAGTTCTCATTCCAGGTAGACTGCTTCAGCTCATTGCGACTGCGGTAATCCTTCTCAAATTCTTTAATGACATCCTTGGTAGTGTGTTTTACCTTCACCAAGTGAACTTCATAATCAGCCCAGTCAAACTCCTTGGTTGCCAGTCGTGCCCCCAGAAGTCGCGCATCCTTTTCAGCCCGCTTCAAACCATCTGGATTGGCCGGTAAGTTAAGAGCGATCCGTTGCTGATAGGGAACGATGCGATTACTTCCCGGTTTTGGTGGCAACGTCGCTCGCATACTCAGCGAACTGCCCCGCTGCTCCAGGACCACCTTGGTATTATTCGCCTTTAACCTGGCATTAACCGCTGCCAACGTGTATTCAAGCTTCGGCATGAGCTGGACTAAATCTGGCCTGTGTGATTCGTTTGCTCGAAACAAGTTGAAAAACTTGGGGATGAGCAGCAAGAGTGAACGCTACGAGCGTACCTTGACAACTAGATAACCGTGTAGGTGAGAGTTAGTATCCTAGAATGCTCAAGTCCTACCCCCAAAGTGCATGGGTGACAGCGTATTCCCCACCTAGCGACTGGCTATCAACGGGTGAAGCGGGAATAAAAGGCGGTAACCAGGGAGCCTCACCTGGAATCCCGTTGAGCATGAACATATGGAGAGCGAAAGCGAAGGTGTGTCTGAGTCATCGTTAATTAGAACCAGCCGCTGAGGCCAACCGGCTGGGGCCAAAAAGGCAAAGGATATGGGGCTGACCTGCAGGCCATGGATCAGTAAGCACTCCCGATAAACCCGGTGGATAGCATCCTCCTAAACGTTCAAACCAACGGTTATCTGGAACGAAGTAACCTGCTATGAGACTCTCAGGTGATGGTCGATAGCCTGAGTAGGGGCCACCTACATGTCCATCGCAGGCAGGATTGTCTAAGAAGCAAAGGCCCCGCTTAATCGCAGGGATACGCTGACGTAGACACGATGATGTAAAAGATAGAGCTGTTAGTCGTGGTGAACATGTCATGAACCCGTCGTTTCAGACGAGGTATGAATGGAAAACACTGCCTTGGCGAAAGCTAGAACGGCAGGTTTTTAAGCTGCAAACCCGAATCTATCGAGCCTCTCGCCGTGGTGATGTCAAGGCAGTCCACAGATTACAAAGACTCCTACTGAGATCCTGGGCCGCCCGATGTCTAGCGGTCCGTCGGGTCACTCAAGATAACCAAGGCAAGCGAACAGCCGGTGTTGATGGCATAGCGTCATTAAACCCACTGCAACGCATGTTCTTGGTCAAGACGATGAACCTCACGGATAAGGCGCAACCAACTCGTCGGGTATGGATACCCAAACCTGGCAAGAACGAGAAACGCCCGCTCGGCATTCCTGTTATGGCTGATAGAGCCCGACAGGCACTGCTAAAGCTCTCCCTGGAACCCGAATGGGAAGCCAGGTTCGAGCCTAACAGTTATGGTTTCCGGCCAGGACGCTCGGCCCATGATGCCATCGAAGCCATTTTTAACTGCATCCGCGTTAAACCCAAGTTTGCGTTAGATGCCGATATCTCGAAATGCTTTGACCGCATCAGTCATTCTGCACTGCTGACAACCCTCAATGCCCCGCCGACCATTTACCGTCTGGTAAACGCATGGCTCAAAGGGGGTGTGATGGAATCAGGTCAATGGTTTCCAACGGATGCGGGGACACCACAAGGGGGCGTTATCTCTCCCTTGCTGGCAAATATCGCACTCCACGGAATGGAAACCCAAATCCAGCAGGTGAACCCTCAGGCTCGTCTGATTCGTTATGCTGATGACTTGGTCATTTTGCATGAACAGCTTGAGGTCATTCAAGCCTGTCAGCAGGCCATTGCTCAATGGCTAGCCGAACGGGGATTAGCCTTACATCCTAGTAAAACCCGGTGTACCCATACCTTATATGAGCATCAGGGCAATGTGGGCTTTGACTTTCTGGGATTCACGGTTCGACAATATCGAGTTGGGAAGAACCAATCAAAGTCTCATCAAGGATTCAAAACGCTGATTACTCCCAGTCGGCAAAATCTCAAACGCCACCTGAAGCAAGTCAGGTCTATCATTCATACTCATCAAGCATCTCCACAAGAGGTGCTCATTCGGACACTCAATCCGATAATTCGAGGATGGACAAACTACTACGCTACTGGCGTCAGTAAAAAGACCTTTCAAACCGCTCAACGGCAGACGTTTTTGAAGCTATGGCGATGGGCTATTCGACGACACCCCAATAAGGGTAAACGTTGGATAATGCACAAATATTGGCACCAGTCTAAATTCTCGACCCGAAACAATCAGAGCTTTCATCTGATCAATCACCACGATATTCCGATAAAACGGCACATCAAGGTGAAAGCGGATAGAAGCCCGTTTGACGGAGACTGGGTGTACTGGAGTCAACGACTTGGTACACATCCTGCATTGCCGATACGAGTAGCTACACTACTCAAACGACAATCAGGTAAATGTTGCTTCTGTGGATTGTACTTTAAAGCTGAAGACCGGATGGAAGTAGATCATATTCTTCCTAAGTCACAAGGGGGGAATGGATGTTACGACAATCTACAACTTCTGCATCGACATTGTCATGACAGCAAAACGGCTATCGATTTGAAGAGGTCTGCCTTGTCAGGGCATTGCATTGTTGAGGAGCCGGATGAAGGGAAACTTTCACGTCCGGTTTTGGTGCGACGTGAAAGTCGTGCGTTCAGCGCCACTGGCGCATTTTGATTAGGAAGCCGTCTTCCCCAGGGGAGCCTTCCTCCCTGTCCCTACGTAAAAGAGTCACTGACTCCGCTTACGCCAGGAGTAAGTAATGAAACTAGCGGAAAGCAAAGCACGAAAGCTCACGATATTGGCAGCCCAAGTTGATATGGAGAGCAAAGGGAAGACTGAAACGGGTTAACGCAAGTGAATCATCATAAGTCTCGTGAGGCGTGAAAGGTGAAATCAGGCTGATACACCTTAACCAAACTGGTAAGTGGGTAGGCAATGAGTCTCAGAACGCTCAAAGCGAAAGGACAATAATCCCACCGGGGTATAGATGGAACCTAATTCAGTCGCAGATCAAACGCACGGAACACGGTAAGCCCTATAGGTTCTCTGGCAAAGGTCGATAACCAGAGTAGGTCAACCGCAAGGACGACACAACTACCTAGAGGGTAAGGGAAATTGGAAAAAGCGAACGCTCCTGGTAATGCGGGAGATACGGGTTCAAAAATTTGCCCGATACCGAAAAGGTAGCTGACTTCCAACAGGTCTTCAACGATAAATCAACGTGAAGAAATCTAACCAACGTGAAAGATAGAGTCAAAATAGACATCGGAACGGTGGGCCGTCTTCAAGTATGGGCTTCCATCAACTGGAAACGCGTCAAGAAGAAGGTACGAAATCTAAGGCAGCGAATTTATCGTGCGACTCAGGAACATCAATGGAATCGGGTGAGAAGCCTGATGAAGTTGATGCTCCGCAGTTACTCTAACCTGCTGCTAGCAGTGCGACGGGTGACCCAGCAAAACCGAGGAAAGAAGACGGCTGGCATTGATGGCCAAGTTGCCCTGACTCCTCAAGCCAGGGTCAATTTGGTTAATGAGATGCAGGCTTACTGCTTATGGAAAGTTCACCCTGCTCGAAGGGTTTATATTCCCAAGGATAATGGGAAAAACCGTCGTCCATTAAGCATCCCCACACTCAAAAATCGAGTCGCACAAGCAATTGTTAAAAATGCACTAGAACCGAGCTGGGAAGCTCGATTTGAGGCACATAGTTACGGTTTTCGCCCTGGCCGCAGTTGTCAAGATGCCATTAAACAATGTCATTCTCGATTGAGGAAAGGCGTGGATACTTGGGCTTTAGACGCCGATATAAAAGGTGCATTTAACAATATCAGTCACGATTATATCCTCAATGCCATCGGGCTAATTCCTGGCAGAGGACTCATTAAACAATGGCTGAAAGCAGGCTATATTGAAGCAGAGGTGTTTTACCCGACAGAAAGCGGAACCGCGCAAGGTGGAATCATTTCACCTGTACTCGCAAATATTGCACTGGATGGAATAGAAGAACTTTTATCTCAATTCAAAAAGGTAAAAGAATATCGAAGTTTCAACCAGAAAACAGGGAGATATCAAACCAAACGCGTATGGAGCAATAAGTATGGATTTATTCGCTATGCGGATGACATTATTGTGACTGCGCCTTCTAAGGAGGACATTGAAGCGGTCAAACCCATCTTAGAGGATTGGCTAAAACAAAGGGGCCTGACATTCAATCGAGAAAAGACGAAAATTGTTCATATCGAACAGGGTATCGACTTCCTCGGATTTACTGTCAGACAATTCAAAGGCAAATGCCTGATCACCCCAGCCAAACAAAAGGTGAAAGATTTCCTCCAGCGCATCAGAGACTGGCTCAGAGCCAATCCCTCGCACAAGCCGGAAGTTGTCATCGGACATCTCAACCCAATTCTCAGAGGATGGGCCAATTACTACAGACATGTTAACAGTGCAAAGGTCTTCTCTTCCCTCGACCATTACATCTGGAAAGCCCTCTTCCAATGGTGCAAGAGGCGGCATCCCAGAAAAGGGAAGCGATGGGTTGTGGATCAATATTTCAAAGTGTTTCGGGAAAAGAAATGGTACTTTACGGCCTCGGCCACAAGCCGAGACGGTCGAGCCATTCACTACTCCCTGACTCACTTGGCAACCATTCCCATCGAACGCCATGTCAAGGTTACTGGCAAGGCATCACCAGATGACCCAACGCTCAGAACATACTGGCAACAGCGTCAAACCCGGCAAGGTAAAATTTACTGGGCCAAAGGCTCGAAGTACTACCAAGTAGCTGAGAACCAAAATTGGCAATGTCCAGCCTGTGAAGAGCACCTGTTTAACGGAGAGCAACTGCATACCCACCATGTAATTAAGGTGGCAGACGGAGGGACAGACCGGGTTGAAAACCTACTCCACCTTCACAAAGTGTGTCATCAGCACCTACACATGGAGACAACCTTCTGAGTTGCAGAAGGCTTGAGCCGGATGGCATGTAAGTGCCACGTCCGGTTCTAAGGGGAGGGAGATGAGGCGACTTACTCTCCCTTACCCGACAAGACGAGCCGTTGAGGCGACTCAGCGGCTTAGTCTAACAATTTCCTTAAATATACATCGACATCAATAGACATTTAAGTAACGTAAATTCAGGGTGTTGAGGCGCTAAATTACCTGCTACTATTGCATTTAGCCTTTGCGGATGTAGTTCAGTGGTAGAACGTCAGCTTCCCAAGCTGAATGTCGTGGGTTCGAGTCCCATCATCCGCTTTTTATGCCCTTAATGTACATATACCAGAACATGCGTTAGGTGATTATTAAGTCTAATTTAGATCGATTTATGGGGTAAGTTTGGGGTAAGAAATTTCATTGGTTTCGAGTGTTTTGCCATGGCTATACCCTGGGCAAAGCAAAGGTCTCATAAGTGGACGGAGGATGAAGATAAGAGGGACTACAGAAGATAGACAATGGAGGAGAGAACAAGGATTTCGATCCAAATTCACAGAATCCGAGTTTCCATCTCCTTGTGGATGACCTGGGCAATTGTTTGTAGGCAAGGCATTTAACATCCAGGTTAAGTATCCATGGCAATTACCCTATCGCCAATTTTGGCCTGGTTCAAACTCCAGAAATGGAAACCCTTACCCTTTCAAAAAGAAACCTGGGAAGCTTACCTGACAGGCAAAAGTGGTCTGATTCAAGTACCTACTGGCTCCGGTAAAACCTATGCAGCCGTCATGGGACCCATTGCCGACATGCTGGTTAATCCTGGTTACGGCCTACAGCTACTCTACATCACACCCCTACGAGCTCTATCTCGCGACATTGAACAAGCCATCCAAAAGCCGATTACAGCAATGGGCTGGCCACTCCAGGTAGAGTCTCGCACTGGGGATACTAAAGCATCCCAGAAGGAGCGGCAAAAGAAGAACTGCATGAGATTTTGATTACTACACCTGAGTCTCTATCGGTGCCGCTGTCCTACAAAGGGGCGCGTCAGCGATTTGGTAACTTACGGACCGTGTTTTGGATGAGTGGCATGAACTAAGGACAACATCTCTATGCATTCCCCTTTGAGGGAAGATTTGCTCATGAGGGCTTAGGATTTCTATGGACCCATCGTTTTGCCCAATATAAAAAAGCGACATTCACCGTCTTTGCCAATGATTACGGTTTTGAAATATTAGCTCCCAAAGGATATTCTTTTGAGTCTATCTTTCAAAACCACCAGGCTCATTTCTTTAACTTGAATAATATTATTAAAGACATTCGAGCCAGTCTCAACATTTCAGAGTTGACCCAGCGACGCTTTCGCAGTATTGCTCAGGTGTCTAATCTGATCTTTCAAGGATATCCATCATCCCGTAAAACCGGTAGCCAACTCCAAGTCAGTGCTTCCTTAATTTACGAGGTTTTTTCTAAATACGAGGCAGATAACTTACTGCTACTCCAGGCAGAGAGGGAAGTCCTAGAACAACAACTAGAGCTAGAACGTCTGAGCATAGCTTTGGCACGGCTACAGACGTTTAAGGTGGTGTGGAAAACTACACAACGACCTTCACCCTTAGCATTTCCTTTGTTAGTAGAGCATCTTAGCGCACGCCTATCTAATGAGAGTTTGCTTGAGTGTATAGAACGTTTGAAAGATCAACTTGCTAATAAATAACTATTTTTGAGAGTATGTAGTTTAGTGGATAAGCGTTAGACTTGAACCTAGAAAGTATGGTCGTGCTCGTAATCAATACATTCACCATCCCTCCACTCACGAAAGCTTGTCTCACATTGCTCTTGATCATATTTGAAAGGCACGACGGTAGGATGGATTACGTCTGATGATTCATTCAGACTAGATGCATTACGTTGATTATTGATAGCTAATATGCGTTGACTGTAAGCTAGACCAAAGATAGTTGCACAACCGAGAAGTGAAATAAGAAGAAGAAGAACTCTAGGGAGTACCTGAAAGTCTCTGTCAGCAAGCAAACGTTTTTTTGAACGGAGTTCTTTCCCTGCAAAAAGGACGAGATAAATTCCTTTTCCTGGGAAAGGAATTGACAAACGTACATTGATGGCATGATTTCTTTTAGGTAAAGATAGAGCAGATCGATGGAGGGCTTCAATCTGATATTCGCTAAATAAGCATTGTTCTTCTGGTAACAACTGCTCTATAATTCGCTGCATCAGAGCATGCTTTTGCATTGTCATTTAAGTGTATATGATGATTAGCAAATGAAATTTGATGGTAGAAAACATTCATTGATAGATAGCAACCTGATATATAGAAAGCTCTATAGCTGTGATTAAGCATAAACTAGAAAAAACGTAGATGCACTAACCTGGTTTTATTCATTGGTTCACTAAATAAGATATCTGTTTTGCCGAACATTGAGATGGGAAAAAACAACCAGATCTGCAACAAATTGCTTACATAATTTCGCTTAACTTTTGTTGAATCACTAAGTGATCTCCCTAATAAATACAGAGAAACCTCTAGTGGATATATGCTGATTGACCAAGGCTTGATCCAGTATGGTTTGAAACGCACCATCGATATAAGGAAATAATCTTTCAAGACTTCTTTGCTCATTCATGTCAGGAATAATAATAAGAGTAGAACCTCAGCTTAAATAATTACTGACAGAAGATTTCATAATGAACTGGGACTCGTAAAAAGATAGACGTTTGATTAGATAACAGTAAGCAACAAAAAATATGAAAAAGTCTTGGGACTATTGATAAAGCATGTCTGTGCCCTTGATACTTGAGATAAGTTGGCTAAGTGACTTTTTGAAACAGTGTGAATTTTGATATGAAACGATTTTAGGGGGTTCTCAAAAAGGTTTGAAATGCTTGTTTAATAAAGCTGTGGATTAGTTTCGTCTCTCTTTTAATTCCGATACAGTCTAAAGGCTTAGAATGCCCGAGTTCGAAATGGCAATGCCTTAAAGTGAATTCAAACGATTACGCTGTTTGTCTGTTGCCTATGCAATTTATCTACGCAATTTGTTTTAGATAGTGTTATTTTAGTGACAGAGCATGAACAGAGAAATCCGAAAATATACGGTTTACTGCAATATTTGATTTCTTTGTAAGGTCTAGTCATTTATCAGTTCTTTTAGGCATGATTTAGGCTTAAAAAAATCCAGAAATGATGATAAATCTGTATTTATACTGCCTAAAATGCAAATAAAACAGTTTTTTTGAGCTTGGTTTATTGAATGCTCCTTAGGTTAGCAAAACCACCATATTAGTAGAGATGTCACGGATCAATATTTTTGTTAATCCTATCTACCTGTAGTAGTTTAGGATTAATACTATTACCGGCATCAGAATACTATGCGGTGCCTTCAGTAGGTTGACTACATATGTCAAATGACATGAAAATCGGGCACCAGGTAGATCTATTACAGAGAGAGACACTGGTATTGTTGGAACGGGCTTTGTATGTGCCTAAATATCATACTTTGCTACCATTCAGATGTGCATTTGGGTAAGGCAGAAACGTTTCAAATGGCCAGGATTCCAGTAGCGCAGCAGGTGAATGGCGAAACATTGAAGCAATTGAGATCGTACTGTAACAAAGTCCACCCCGAACAAATTTTTGTACTCGGAGAGGCTTTGGTGCGTGAATAAAGAAGTTGCGGAGCCGTAGGTGCCGGTAAAGTGTAGTTACCACACAAACACGGTACCGATGAAACGCACCTACAAACTCCGCAACTGGTCTGAGTATAACGCTGCTCTGGTAAAGCGAGGAAGTCTGACGTTATGGCTCAGTGATGAGGTGATTGCCGAGTGGAAAAACACTCAAAAGACTGGTAAACCAGGGGCATCGAAAGACTATAGCGATTTAGCCATCCAAACACTCTTGACCTTCAAAGTGCTCTATGGACTGGCCTTACGTCAAACCATTGGCTTTGCAGGGTCTATCTTTGAACTGATGGATGTATCGGTAGACTTACCGGTGCATACAACATTGTCACGTCGTCAACAGACATTACCGATTGATTTACCGATTCAGCCGACCTCTGGCAGTCGTCATGTGGTGGTTGATAGTACGGGCATTAAAGTGTACGGAGACGGGGAATGGAAAACCCGGCAGCATGGGGTGAGCAAACGTCGCACTTGGCTCAAACTCCATTTGGGTGTCGATGAGCAAACCGGAGAGATTCTGGCTGCCGTAGTGACTTCGAACGCCATCACTGATGGCGAGATACTCCCGGACATCCTCGACCAAATTCCCGATGAGATTGACCAAGTGAGTGCCGATGGGGCGTATGACCGCACCTACTGCTATGACGCCATTGATGAGCGTGATGCAACGGCAGCGATTCCCCCTCGCAAAGATGCCAAAATTTGGTTTCATGGCAATCGCAAACAGGCCCCGCATCCACGAGATGAAAACTTACGAGCGATTCGCAAACAGGGACGGTCTACCTGGAAAGAAGAGATAAACTATCATCGACGGTCTTTGAGTGAAACCATGATGTATCGACTCAAAACTATGTTCACAGGTGAGGTGTCTGCACGAGGGATTGAAAATCAAACGACAGAATTACTGTTGGAATGTTCTATTCTCAATCAGTTCACCCACTTAGGAATGCCCGATAGCTATCCTATTGAAGCCTAAGATCGATATCCTAGAGGACCGATCTGTCTACCAAAATATTCACGCACCAAAGCCACTCGGAGATCTATTTCACTCTCGTCAGGGCATGGTGACTGAAATAGAAATTGCCTGGTCTACATTCCTGGAAGAGGTGGATGCTAAAGTTACCCTAATTGTTGGTAATCATGACCGAATAGCGTTAAAGTCTGTTTTTAATATGAACTATATCATCCAGTTCCTCTAGGCAAGCTATTGCTCAGCCATGAGCCCGTTAGCCTCCGGTTGTGTAATTAAAATCTACTACTGAGAGTCTGCGGCTGCCCTGCTTTTACCATGAGCATCAGTTCCAACGGCTAACACTACCCTCTTTTGGTGCATTTACTGGAGGGCATGAGGTTGCTATCGGTAAAGGTCGGACAGCTTATCTAACTGTAGAAGGATGTCTGATTGTGTTAGATGCCCCAGCTTAAATTTAATGCTTACGCATGTGCTCGTCAGTGTGTAAAAGATCATATTTTAGCTACCAACACCAACAGCAGCATCTAACTCTATTAGCCAGGGGCGCTTAATTGCCTTTATAGACTTGCTAGAGCCGCTTTAAAGTTGGAAAATGCTAAATTTAACTCATCAGATAGCTTTAGATCCACAACTTCCCTTTGTCTACCTGACTTTTCTAACGCTTGACATAGGTTTTGAAGAATTACACCACCCAAAGCTGCACTACTCGATTTTAATGCATGGGCATTTTGTTCTAGTTGTTCAGAATTGCCTGTTTTAATGGCTTGAATGATCTTATCGACTAATGTTGATGCTTCGGTGATAAAAAGTTGTCTAACGGAAGAAAATGCCTCTGACTCTACTCCACCTAATGCGCCTAATGTTGACTCAAGTCTTGTCATATCTAAGGCAAGAGCTTGGTGAGAGGTTTCTAAGGGTTGCACTTGTTTCAATGCCTTTACCAAATCTGGAACATGAATGGGTTTACTAATGTAGTTATTCATTCCAGCATTTAGACACCGTTCACGGTCACCTTTCATTGCATTGGCCGTTAAGGCAATAATATAAGGCCGTTTGTCGACAGACCATTGTTTACAGATTTCAGCAGTCGCTGTCAGTCCATCCATTTCAGGCATATGGACATCCATCAGAACTACATCATAGGTTTGCCGTTTCAGGGCATCGATGGCTTCATAACCATTACCGACTAAATCAGGTCGGTAACCCATTTTGCCAAGCCATTGGCGGATCAGTTGCTGATTTACTAGATTGTCCTCTGCAACTAAAATTCGGAGAGGGTGTTTTTGGGCTAGCGTACTATCATATAAATCCGCCTCATTTGTCACCTCAGGTGTCTGTATCTTGACAGGCTGATCGACAAACACCTGGTTGAGAACGTTATACAAATGAGATTGTTTAATGGGTTTATTGAGGAATGCCTGAAAGTTAGCTTTCTTCAAAGCATTTTCTGCAAGTTCTGGTTTTCCCACAGATGTTAACATTACCAGAGGGAGAGTTTTCCCATAAGGTTTAGTGCGAATCTCATTAGCAAGTGTCAGCCCATCCACTTCCGGCATTTGCATATCAAGAATAGCTACATCAAAGGAATCTTGATGACAACTTAGAATACCCAGGGCTTCATAGGCAGACTGGGCTACTGTTGATTGCATATCCCAGGATTGAGTTTGAAGAGCCAACATTTTACGATTGGTGGCATTATCATCCACAATTAGTACGCGTTTTCCTCTGAGTTGATGTGTTTCAGATTCTATGTCAAGTTCTAAGGAGGGCAGTACTTCAACAACAATCGAAAAAGAAAAGCAAGAACCTTCTCCCACAACACTCGTGACATTCATATTGCCACCCATTAGTTCACAAAGTTGTTTGCTAATAGCAAGTCCTAATCCTGTACCACCGTATTTTCGTGCAGTGGAAGAATCCACTTGACTGAAGGATTTGAAGAGACGGTTCATTTTGTCGGTAGGGATGCCAATACCTGTATCTTGCACATCAAAATGGATGGTTACATAATCCTTTTCGATATCTTGGTCTATATGTGTTTGTGAAGCAGTAGTAAAAGGCTTGGCATGAACTTTGACTAATATTTCTCCTTCGTGGGTAAACTTGATTGCGTTACCCACTAAGTTGACTAAAATTTGGCGTAATCGAGTGACATCACCCACTAGTCGGTCAGGTATACCTGGCTCTGCTAGATAAGCAAGTTCTAAGTTTTTTTCAGCTGCTTTAGTGGCAAGTAAATCTAGCGATTCCTCAATACAAGTTCGAAGCTCAAATGGGCACTCTTCCATATCGAGCTTCCCTGACTCAATTTTAGAAAAATCGAGGATGTCATTAATAATAGTGATTAAGGAATTACAACAGTTCCAAATTGTTTCTGAAAAATTTCGTTGTTCCTGGGTGAGATCGGTGTCGAGTAATAGACCAGACATTCCAAGGATGCCATTCATGGGTGTACGGATTTCATGACTCATGTTAGCTAAGAAATCACTTTTTGATTGGGCAGCAGCCAATGCCTCATCACGTGCGATCGCAAGTCCAACTAAATTTTCCTGTAATTGATCAGCCATTTGATTAAGGGCTCGGCTGACCTGACCAATTTCATCCGGATATTTAATTTGAATGCGTTGTTCCAAATTCCCTTCTTCAAAGGATCGGGCAAATTTGTTTAATGCTCGAAGAGGGGTATGTACTTGCCGATGAAATAGGACTATCGTAAGTAGACCCAATAGCAGACTTACCAATGCCGCTATTTTGACATGGAATAGGACTGCCAAAATGCTTTCTTGACGTAGTCTTTGATGTGAATAGCCCAAGCGAACTTCCCCTAAGGGCTGTTCAAGTGATTCAATGGGAATTTCTACCTGGCGTATTTGGGGTAGAGTATTGAGAGATTGTAAGACACTTAATGTATCACTAGCTTGAGTACCTGACTTATCTATTGTTGATTTGACTAAAGCATTCTTATGATCGAGAGATTGTGTGATGATCTTGCCTTCTTGATTGATAATTACACTATAAACAATATCGACATCTTCCGTAGTCTTTTGCATTAATGTCTCCAAGTACAAAAGATCGAGGCTCAAGATTGCTTCTGGAACAACATCGCTAAGAAAATCAGCTTTGCTTTCTACCTGATTGCGTAAGCTAGTGATTTGTCGTGCTTGAGTTCGCTGGACTTGGATTAGCCCAAAAACTAGTTGCGTAGTGAGTGCACAAGACCCAGCTATGGTTAAGTAGCGTAGTGCTAAACTTTGCCGAAACCGTCGCAAAAGTTTCTTTGCTACTCTTTTCATAATCTAGCAGTCCTTATAATAAAAAATTAGCGTCGCTTACTCTAGAAATAAGTTTTACTTTATGGAGCGGTAAAAAAACCTTTCTGTTGAAGTTTGAAATTAGATGCTGTAAACAGTAAATTACTGTAATGCTGCTAACGCTGTTTTAAACGTCATAAACGTTGAAGTTATTTGCTCAGTGTAACTAGTATCTATTGGGTCTTTGTAGCGACCAGTTTTTTCTAGAGTTTGGCACAACGTTTGAAGACTTACTCCACCAAGTGCTGCACTACTGGATTTTAAGGCGTGAGCAGTATATTCTAGTTGTTCATGATTATTGGTTTGAATAGCCTCTACAATTTTTGAGACTAAGGTTGAGGCTTCACTTATAAATAGTTCTTTAAAGTTTGAAAATGTATCAGACTCTACCCCCCCTAACGCTATTAAGGTGGGTTCCAGTAGGTTTCTGTCTAAAGTAGGAGCACAACTAGATACTTCTAAAGGTGTTACTTTTTTTAGTACAGCGATCAAGTCTGGAACATGAATTGGCTTACTGATGTAGTCATTCATGCCAGCAGCCATACATAGATCGCGATCACCTTTCATGGCACTGGCAGTTAAGGCAACAATATGAGGCCGGTCAGCTGTAGACCACTGCTCACAAATTTTCTCTGTAGCAGTCAGTCCATCCATTTCAGGCATATGAACATCCATGAGAATGACATCGTAGGGCTGCCGTTTTAAGGCATCGATGGTTTCGTAACCATTGCCGACAATATCCGAACGGTAGCCTAATTTATCAAGCCATTGACGAATAAGTTGTTGATTGACCAGATTATCTTCTGCGACCAATATTCTGAGGGGGTGGCTTTGAGCCAAAGTACTATCTAGTCCAGATTGTTGATCAGATATAGACTTTTGTATTTTGATAGGCTGATCACTAAATACTTGGGCAAGAGCATCATAAAGATGAGATTGTTTAATGGGTTTGTTTAGAAAAGCACTAAATTTAGCTTGATCTAGGGCTTTAGGATCAACCTCAGGTCTACCTAAGGATGTGAGCATGACCAGAGGTAATTTCTTACCATAGGCCTGATCACGAATTTTATGGGCTAGGGTCAAACCATCGACCTCTGGCATTTGCATATCAAGAATAGCCACATCAAAGGAAGGCTGACAACTTAAGATGCCTAAAGCTTCATAGGCTGACTGGGCAGTGATGGGTTGCATTTCCCAGGACTGAGTTTGGAGGGTCAAAATCTCACGATTAGTAGCATTATCATCTACAATCAATACCCGTTTGTCTTTAAGTTGATGGGCGATATCAGAGACTTGCTCATTTTCTAGCGTGGGTAGAGCGTCTACTACTATCGAAAACGAGAAACACGATCCCTCTCCAACAACACTAGTTACCATCATTTTGCCACCCATTAGTTCACAGAGTTGTTTGCTAATGCTTAGCCCCAAGCCTGTACCACCATACTGACGAGTAGTAGATGCATCAACCTGACTAAATGATTTGAAAAGACGATCCATTTTATCGGTAGGAATGCCGATTCCTGTATCTTGAATATCAAAATGAAGGGTAACCAGGGATTCTTTACCCTGTGCATGACTGATGTCTTTTAGTTCGATATCTTCTATGGAAGATTGTTGGAGTGGCGTTGTGCGAACTTTAACTAATACTTCACCCTCATGGGTAAATTTCACTGCATTACCAATCAGGTTTACTAAAATCTGGCGTAGACGAGTGACATCCCCTAGGAATCTAGTAGGCGTGGAGGGGTCAGCAATATAGGCAAGTTCCAAACCCTTTTCAGCTGCTCTAGCGGCCAGTAGATCAAGGGACTCCTCAATACAGGTACGTAATTCAAAAGGGCATTCCTCTAGATCAAGCTTGCCGGACTCGATCTTGGAAAAGTCAAGAATATCGTTAATGATAGTAATCAACGAATTGCAACAATTCCAAATTGTTTCTGAAAAATTCCGCTGTTGCTGTGTGAGTTCAGTATCGAGAAGTAACCCGGACATGCCGAGAATCCCATTCATGGGCGTCCGGATCTCATGACTCATATTGGCCAAAAAATTGCTTTTAGATTCTACAGCAGCAAGGGCTTCATCTCGTGCGATCGCAATTTCTCGCTCTCGCCTTTCCAACATTTTTATTTCCAGATCTTTCAGCTGAATCACATGTTCTGAAGTTCGCTTTAACATAGCGTTAAAAGCCGTCATTACCTCTCCCAACTCATCGCGACGCTGTACAGAGAGAGAATAAAAACTAGCGGTTTTTTGCTCTAGCCCTATGCCTTGCTCAGCTGCCAACAGTAGATCATCCCGAAGACGTAAAATCGGTTGAATCACAGCTGGCCCCAAAGCCAACATGGTAGCAATTGTTACAAACAAACAAATTATCAGAACAAAAAAGACCATACGCCAAAAGTAATCTATGACTTCTGGCTGGATATTGGATGCATCCAATCTGGCGATGACAATATACTCACCCCCTAGCCTATCGGCAGGCCACACTACATCATATCTTTGATCATTATTGCTACGTTGCTGTAGAGGAAGATTTGAGTCTATTTGGCCAAGTTCTAAAGCAGGTGCCTCTCCCACGTGCTTTAGAACTTGGCCATCAAGATCATAAAGACTAATTCCTTTGACCAAAGGGGGCAAAGCAAGATTCCCTTGAGGTATTGCTAAAGGTTGACTCTCACTATTAGCTGCATTGAACCTTGCCCAGGAATGTATAGCAACAAATCCTGTGTCCTCAAGCTGTTGTAGTAGCTCTTTCTCTTTTTTTTGCCAAGATGGAATGACAATCAAGGCTTCAATTAAGACAATACTACTAAATACCCACAAAGCAATGTGTCGGGAAAGACGTGCTTTGAAAGGACTAAGTAGTCTTTGAGGCAGAGATAGCATGGCTAAGCCTGTAGCTAGAGTTATTTTCTCAAGGTCAGCACCGTTTAAATTACCTATCTAAAAAATGAGCGTTTTCTATCTCCCATATTCCTTAAAGAGTGTGGAGTCTCAACTCACCTTAAGCAGCTAAAATCTTTGCTTCAAAGTCCTGTTGATCTATAAAAGTTTTAAATACTCGATCCATTTTTGTGAGTTCAAATAACATTTTGACCTGCTCTGTTAGCCCACAAAGATAAATTTGTTTGCCCCTAGCACGTACGATTTTTAACATAGCAACCATTGCTCCAATACCAGTGCTATTCATAAATGTCACCTGATTCATATCTAACAAAACAATGTCGATACCTTCGTGTAATAAGTCGGTGACTTGAAGCTTAAGCTCGTTAGTTGTAGCACCATCTAGGATGCCTGCGGGCTCAAGTGTTTTAAGATTTGTAGTCATGAGAATCTCCTAGAGATGATGATATAGTTCTAATCAAATTTGTCGAAGGTCGGATGTTGCTACTTGACTTATTCTGCTTTTACACAATAGCCAATGGTGTATTTTGTAAAACCATTGCAAGAACTAGAGCCTAGAAATAGATTAGGAACTTGTCTTAGGTTGCCAATAGGCTGCCCGAATGACGACCCATAATAACGCCAGGTGGTAACAACTCCACCCCACATTGACCAGGTATATTAGGGGATCTGGCCAATGACCCAAGACCAATTGGAGTAGTCCCCAGGCCATACCTGCAATAGTAAGGCCAAAAACAATTAATTGTATGCGTACAAGCTCCCAGAATACGCCAGATTGTCGTTGTTTAGGGGTGACCTTAAATGAGACGTTTTTGCCCGTTAAAACACTCCAGACGGCCTGGATTTGTAGCGGAAAAAGGGCAATGGCATATTGTTCATTACGCCATACTTCTTTTTTAGGGACTTTCCATGCTGCTGCCAACAAATTGAGGCGGTTAATTACATAGGTTGGCACAAAGTGTAATATAAACGCTGGGCCGTAGCTGCTAACAGGACTTAGACCCGTGAAAAATGAAATTATTGGACAGGCTAGAAAGACAATTACAAAGAAACCTGCAAAATAGCTGTACATCGTCTGAAAATATTGCATCCGTTGCCAGAATGTCAGGCCTGACTTGAATAGAGGATTATCTCGTACTAATACCTGTATTGTTCCTTGAGCCCAACGTAACTTTTGGGTTAAAGTTGAGCTAAGATCATCAGGTGCAAGTCCCTCTGCCAAAATTTCATGGTGATAAACGGACTGCCAACCCGCCGAGTGGAGGCGCATAGCTGTGTTCATGTCTTCTGTGATGCTAATGCTAGAGACTCCACCAATCAAATCAAATTCGTCTAAGCGACTTTCATCGGCTATAAAATCATTGGCAAAATGCTGTAAACCCATACTTACCAATGCTTCCCGTCGTAAGATCGCATTGGTTCCGGTATAAAATGCAGCATTCATCCCGTCCTTCCCTTGTTGAATAGGACCATAGAAAAAGTGAGCTTCATGGCCAAAGGGATCGCCTTTAGGTAGGTTGTAAAATGCTTGAGGTGTCTGTACAAAAGCGACTTTATTCAGCTCATAGCGCCCTTGCTCTAAGTTGAATCGGAAAAAATTAGGTAATACCCGCTGCAAAAGTTGTGGTTTAGGAATATGGTCAGCGTCTAGAGTGACAATAAAGTCACCCTGGGTTTCACCACAGAAAATGGCATGGTTAATATTGCCTGCTTTAGCATGGTGTGGGCGATCTTTAGGTTTGTGTCGTGCGATGTAGCGGCAGCGTGCTAGATCACTTAATGCAGTGGTTTGTTTGTCAATTTGTCCTTCTAGCTTATGAACTTCAGCCTCAAACGTTGATGTGGTACTAGTGTATTCTGGCTGAGTCAGCAATAGAAGTTGTCGTGTGCTTTGTAGGTACCCTTGGCTTTGCCAATATTGATGATCTTGTATAGAACTTTGCGGTACAAATTGCTTGATCATGATCAGGCAGTTACGACCACTGGGTTCACGTACATAAGTCAGGTGATCTGCAAGCTGCTTTAAAATGCTAATGCCTCTTCCCCGTTCTGCATTTTGATCAATCTCATCAGGTAGTTTTTGTAAATGCTTCTCAAAATCAAAGGGGGCACCTTGATCCCAAATACGTATGATAATGTCGCCATTTAGAATAACAAGCTCTAAGTCAATGGGGGTGTCTGGGGGTAAATGTTTATGGGCATGGCTGACTACGTTATCAAACCCCTCACCTAATAAGGTTTGTGCTGCAAACCAATCCTTGTTGGGAATCATGGGCTGTTTCATGGTACTAAACCAATCCATGAGTGATTCCAATTCATTAAAATCGGTTTTTATTTGAATTCTCTGACAACTCAGGGTTTCTTCAATCGATTCTAAATCTTGTTGTAAATACTGTATTTGTTCTAGGCGACTACTTAAATAATAACGTTCAGCTTCTATTTGTTCAGCGGCGAGTTGTAACTTTGGTGATTGCAGATCCTGTATACAAAGTTGTTCTGCCATAGCTCGCATGTCTGGAGAATTACCGTCATCCAGTATGTAAACTCGGAGCTTATTGACAGGATAATCTATTTTTAGTGCTGCCTGTGCTGTTTCTTGAACAATATCAACAGGTTCGCTGTAGCACGTAATAAATATATCAACAGTTGGATAGTCTGTTTTTGATAACGTTGGTGTGAGTTGATCCAGGTTTTTGACCCGTCGCTCAATCGGTCGCCATAACCCAACTAAAAACAGTATGCCTCCCATAAACATATATATTTCAGCTAATACAAGGGGGACTGAAAACCAAAGGGCCTCTGTATTAAGGGATTGGGTTAAGCGCCATTGCAAATACCATGTCCCAACGATTAGATTCACTAAAACCAGGTAACGAAATAGCAAGGTGCAATCGCGCAAGCGCACTTGGATATTGTTCATCAATGGTTTCTGGTCCAGCTGACCAATTAAGCTACTCATCCGTCAATTAAAATAGTTGTAAGTGACTCTTGTTTCTCTAATCCAATTACCTTAGTATTTTCACTGAATCTCAATTTATTGAGTAAGAATAAGACTAATCCTAATCTTCTTGTCAATGGTGATAGAGTATGCTCGCTCAACTAGCAGAGATATTTGTCCTATTGAGTTTTCCCATTAACGAGACTAGATAAACAACATTACTTTGTTGGTACTTAAAACTGTTTTAGGAGCAGAACCATATTATTAGGTAAACTTAATGGATGTTAGATATGAATTGGTAAGTATCAAACCTCCGCACGTCTCATATTTAAGCATTTCCACTAATTAATAAACCAATCAACCCAATCAGCGAAGCATTATAGTCAATGGCATATTCATTGGTTGCATAGGACTTCTCATCATCCAAATAACTCAATATACCTAGACCTTTTGGTGCAATATTATCTTGGGCATCAGAATTGGGACCTCCAACAACTAAACCAGGAATCAGCAATCCTTTAGCCCGAGCAAAAAGATGATTTACATGACGTACAGGGTTTGCCCCAACTCCCGTCACAAACGTCTGATTAAAGGGGTTTCGCCCTAAGAGAAAATGAAGTTGATCCAAAGCAGCATATTGATAGCGTTGCTCCTGGCTGATTTGATACGCATAGGCTAAAGTAATACCTTCTTCTGCGGCCAGTTTATTTGAGCCCCAAATAAAGCGATGGTTGGCTAAACGGTAACCATTATTCTCTACCCTCGTTAGAATCTCATCTGCTTTTGTTAGTAGCTTTTGGTCAATGATTGCATTCAGTTCGGATGAGCTAGGCTGGCGTTTCTGCAGTCTGTAGTCTACTAAAGCTAACGGTGATAGATCTTTCCATTCAAATAGGGTGTAGGTGATTTCTAATAAATGGGTCTCTAAATATTGCTGATACTTTTTGTTGCCAGTGGAAATATATAACTCCACTGCTGCCCAGAAGCGATCATCAAGGTCAGTTTTAAGACTCTCTTCTCGATCAATATCTGAAGCTAAGTATTTCCCAGAACCACTATCATCACCTTCATACCAATCCACTTGCATGGTTGGTTGCCCTTCTAAATACTGCCAGGCTAGGTCTGCGGAAGCCTGATATTGATCGGCCAAGTTGACATCAAATGATTCAAAGACTCGGGCCGCCATGGCCATGGCACCAGCAAGCTTACCTGTTTCAGGGGTAGAAATGCCGTAGATATAGCGGGTTTGAGCATCTTCGTCAGGTGCCATCCCAATGGGCCATTCCGAGCCAGAAAGTTTGCGATAGACAGCCCCATCAGAACGCTGCATTCGTAGCATCCAATCTAGGCCAAATTTCATCTCATCTAAAACATCAGGAATGCCGTTACCGCTTTCTGGAATGGTTAGTTGACCATCCCAAAAGAGACTAGGGTGCTGTTCGTAAAGGCTAAGAATACGAGCGACTGTTGTGGCTGTTGTAGCAACATATTTGCCATAATCTCCTGCATCATGCCATCCTCCCGTAGCATTGATCTTGTCATTGACTTGGTGCAGCGTATCTGCATGAGCTAAGTTATGATCATGCAGGTGACAAGGCGCATGGTATAAACCCGTAATAGGGTCATCTAAAATTACACCACAACGCTGTAGGTAATATGATCTTAGCAGCGATATTAGCGTCGTTTGGTATGCGTTGTCAGAGATACTAAAGGGGGCTGATTCTGCTGAGCCCGCTCGAACTATGTATTTTCCAGGTTGTTGAATATGACTAAAATCAACAGGTTGTAAAACATCTCCACTGAGGCGCTCCGACTGTACTGGCTCAGAGGGATCTAACTCAACAACTTGTTGATTATCTAAGTTTATAAGCTGTATAGGAGTTCCTTTAAGAGGACTCGATATAAAGGCGACTTTAAGCCATTGTGGATAGTATCCCACTTGGTTAAGTAATACTTTCACGGAAGAGTCTGGAGCCTGAGTGTGTCCCTTAAATTGCGGGATACAAGTAGCTAGAAAGACAGCAATAGCTAATGATAGTAGAAGTCTAAAAGTTCGCTTCATAGCTTTTGTAGTAAACTACGTTACCGAGATAATCTTTATTTAAGAAACCTATATCAATCGGATGAAGATATTCATCTGATTTCATTGTCCACAGCCATCGCTATCCAAAGCTTTAGCCGATAACTCATATGGTGGAAATGAGCACAAAGCTATAACTAAGTTCTTATGGAATCCATTGACTAAATGTTGTAGCTGCACTGCTATTAGATTCCCCAAAACAATTACTTTTTTATCGTTATCATTAATAGGAGTATTTTTAGACCTGAGAAGATTGAGATGCAATATTGTCGTTTTGATCGATGATAGCTTGAAGAAGCGTTATCCCCTCATTAAGAGCTATTT
The DNA here is from genome assembly GCF_043421015.1 of Leptothoe sp. EHU-05/26/07-4. Classification (NCBI taxonomy): domain Bacteria; kingdom Bacillati; phylum Cyanobacteriota; class Cyanophyceae; order Nodosilineales; family Cymatolegaceae; genus Leptothoe; species Leptothoe sp. EHU-05/26/07-4. Next base: position 357,841 of record NZ_JAXSQV010000001.1, on the reverse strand, counting down.
CAAGTTTGATTACAGAGCTGGCCAGGGCAATATTGCCAGCACGACTTTCATTTTCGATATATTGACACAACCGCTGAACTGTTACTAATCCTAATGCTGCACTACTTGACTTTAGGGTGTGGGCTGCATGTTGAATCTGCTGAGCATTTTGTTCATCAATAGCCTCTTTAAAGGCTTTGATTAACTGCGAACTTTCTTTCAGATATATATCGACAAATAATTTTAATTTTTCAGATGCCAAACCACCTAATGGAGCTAGTGTTTGCTCTAAGCGGACTCTATCTAGATCGGTCGTTTTTTCAGCAGTCGTTAGTTCTGCAGACGTTTTCGGAGAGTTATGAGCTAGTGGATCTTTGATATGTGCAGCCGTACGTCTGTCAATGGGATACTCTTCTAAAGCTTTTATCAGGTTGTCAATATGAATAGGTTTACTGATATAGTCATCCATCCCTGCCGCCAGAAACTTCTCTCGGTCCCCTGTCATAGCATTGGCTGTCACTGCAATAATGTAAGGCTGCTCATTTTCGGACCATGATTGTCGAATCATCTTTGTTGCAGCTAGGCCATCCATTTCTGGCATCTGAATATCCATCAAGATGACGTCATATGTTTGGCGCTTTAGGCAATCGAGAACTTCCAATCCATTACTAACCAAATCTGGACGGTATCCCAACTTGGCCAGCCATTGTTTGGCTAGTTGTTGGTTTACCATATTGTCTTCGGCTACTAAAATTCTGCATGGCAACCTTTGTGCCATTGTATTGTCTATCTTGTTATCCTTAGTTAAACCGGAGTGGTAAGTTACTTTACCCGTAATGCCATGGGTCAGGGCATTATATAGATCATTCTGTCGGCATGGCTTATTTAAAAAAGCAACAATTCCCGCCCGTAAAGCCTTTTCCTTGAGGTCATGAGTACGAACAGATGTGAGCATTACCATCGGTAAGTTAGGACACTGAAGCTTCAGCTTTGGAGCCAACATTAAACCATCTATACCTGGCATTTGCATGTCTAGAATGGCCACATCAAAAGGCTGTTCTATTTGCCCAATTACGCCTAAGGCTTCGTAGCCTGATCGGGCAGGAAATACCTCCATTTTCCATTGCTCTGCTTGATGGGTAAGGATCTTGCGATTAGTGTCATTATCATCCACAAGCAATAACCGTTTACCTTTAAGTTCAACCTTGGGTAGTTCTAGATTATTCTCTGAAATGGACTGGGCTTTGATAGTAAAGAAGAATTTTGATCCCTTATTTAGCTCACTTTCAACCCAGATTTCTCCTCCCATGGCATGGCAAAGACATTTGCTAATTGCCAGTCCTAGACCAGTGCCTCCATATTTACGTGTAGTGGATGAATCAACTTGCTGAAATGCATCAAAAAGAGACTCGACTCGATCTGCAGGAATTCCAATACCGGTGTCACTTACGCAACAGCGAATAAGATATAAGAGTTTATCAGATGAGTTCACATCTAATATAGGCTCCGCAATAACCCGAATAACAATTTCGCCTTCATGGGTAAATTTGACAGCATTGCCTAATAAATTCACTAGGATTTGGCGCAACCGGGTTACGTCCCCAACTAGGCTAACAGGCACATCCATGTCAATTTGGTAGGTCAATTCTAATCGCTTTGTTGACGCCTTTGGTGCGACTAGGTCCAGACACTCTTCAATACAAGATCTTAGATTAAAAGGGCATTCTTCTAAATCTAGCTTGCCAGATTCAATTTTAGAAAAATCAAGAATATCGTTGATAATACGAAGCAGACTATCACCGCTATGACGAATAGTAGAAACAAAACCAATTTGCTGATCATTCAGATCGGTATCTAGTAATAGTCCCGTCATACCAATCACCCCATTCATAGGCGTGCGAATTTCATGGCTCATGGTAGCCAGAAAATCACTTTTTGCCTGTGCAGCTTCTTCAGCCGTTTCCTTTGCTTGTTTGAGAGACTGCTCACGGGTAACTACTTCGTAAGCCATATGCTGAAAAGCACGGGCAAGTTCACCAGGTTCATCTGGTCGTTTAGCAATGGGGTTTAGACTAGTAAATTTCTGTTGCCAGTCGTCTAAAGTGGGAAATTCATTTCCACGAATTTGCTTTGCTAAATGAGTTAGTTTCTTGAGGGGGTGCACCACCTTTTGTTTTAGTAGGCGATTCATAAGGAATATGATGGTGGCCATCATGCCAATAATGACGGCCATGACCAGCTTCAGGTAATGGTAGCCTTGTTCTAGTAAGGTATTAGCAGGTACATAGATAGTTTGAGCAGCAACCACCTCGTTTATTTGCCAGTTATATCCTTGTTGATTACCATAGGTCGCTATCATGCTTTGGGGAGCATCTTCGACACGGCCATGACATTCTAAACAGCTACTTTTTTTAATCGCTAAAGGACGAGCAATATAAAAAAGCTTTTTACCGTCCTGTTCTCGATACCCACTGAGTTCGTCAGGGGCACTATCCTGACGGAAAATGTTGACTATATCGGTTTCAAACTCATCAGCCTGGTCCCTAGGATTTGATGGATTTAATGTAGCCTCTTTATATAGGAAGTTACTGTACTCAGGAGATTCTCGAAAATGTTCAAATACTTCTCTAGCACCATATGCAGGTACAGTTTCTCTAATAAATGAGCTAGATTGAGCTAACTGATCAGCTAGTTGAGGTTTGATGCTTTCGCTTGTATAGTTGCGCACGGCATTCATGGTCTGAATCATCATGTGTGCTCGTGCTTTGATCTCGGCTTTGGCCAGTTGTTGCATTGCATTAGAGAGTGCAATGCCGCTGATAACAGTTCCACCAATAAAAACAATCGTGAAAAAAAGTGTGAACTGTCTATTTAGCGTTTGATTTTTGGCCATTGGTTGACAAATAAGTTTTTTTATAGGTTCTGATAGATTTGTAATTCAGAGCGATCTTACCTATTGCATTGTTGTGAGGTTAAAGAGTTATGCATCACTTAAAGTAATTTCTTCTAGGGCTAGTAATATTTTCGATTTCACGACTGAAAATATTACTAGCTGTAGGCGAGACGATCTTAAATAATAATGAGTTATCTCCCAGGAGGTTGCCGTGACTATCTCGTAGAGCCACTATATATTCGCATCCACCTAAGGATCTGTTAAGAAACTACTTCATGGTTTAAACCGGAAAGGCTTGTTAAACCGTGATTTAAAGGATCAAAGCCATGATTTTAATTTTTAACAAGTCCTAAGCACAGTTTCGATTAGTCGTCCCCAAAGATAAGCCTGTGAATAAGACCATTAGTCACGTAAGATTTACATTATTCGATAAAAGCAGCAACTTAAGACTTTTTATAGACAATCACCTTTTCGTCTTTAGAACCTTCAGAAAAGTCATTTCTATCTATTTCTATGTATAAAAGTGAAAGAATCTTATCAGTTATAAAAATATAACTTGTTCATGTATGCTAAAGCTGGGTGGTTATTCCCAAATAACGGCAGACTTATAAGTAACATATTGTTTGGAGTGTTCAGTGGTTTAACGGGCCAACCGTAGAACAAATAGACGACAATAGTAATACTGAATGCATTCAGAAATTTGCTACGCATATAGTCATTTACCTCTAAGCCTTCTGGAGATTATCTATACCTTGAGCTATGCTATATCAAGCTATATTTATCAATCTATAGCGCAGGATTTATCATATAAAAAGTCTGCACTATAGATTTTCTATAGAAAATTAATCAAAAACTATACAGCTACCGAATCAGCAATCTTGAAAAACTGATTAGATAGACTCAAGTCAGTTACATTTTCCACAATACCAATCAGTTCATTCTGTCTTGCTGTCTTCAGATAAATTCCAATACCTTGCTCTAAGTCCTCTGCAGTAGCTTCTAACAAATAGTCATCTAAAGACCCGTGTAGTTGGATTAAATCATTCTGTTTATAGTTGAAATCACTGATAAGGGCATAATCATATTCACCTAATGAAAGATTATCCCCATCATCGTAGAATGCGCTAGTTGTATCGCCTAAATAAAAGATATCAGCGCCTTCACCACCAGTCAGGATATCAATTTCATTGATACCGACCAAGGCTGTTCTAGTTGATGCATTGATATCAACGCCTATCAGGCTATCTCTCCCTTTATCACCAAATAGCTGATCGTTTCCTAGACCGCCCTGGAGATAATCATGGCCAAAATTTCCCTCTAAGAGATCATTACCTGCCCCACCATCAAGGTGGTCTTGTCCCAGTCCACCATCAAGCTCATCATCACCAGCGCCACCATTGAGGATGTCACGACCTCGATCACCAAAGAGATAGTCCTCACCGTCTTCACCATTCAGGTGGTCTTGTCCCAGTCCACCATCAAGCTCATCATCGCCAGCGCCACCATTGAGGATGTCACGACCTCGATCACCAAAGAGATAGTCCTCACCGTCTTCACCATTCAGCTGATCATGCCCCCACCCACCATCAAGATGGTCATTACCTGTACCCCCATCAAGTTCATCATGCCCTTTATAGCCAAAAAGCTGGTCATCACCAGTACCACCATCTAAGATATTCTTTCTCTCACCACCATTCAGGATGTCATTACCGTCTTCACCATATAAATTGCCTATTTTTGAGAGACTTAAGACATCGTCACCCGCTCCGCCATAAATATCGCCTCTAGTACGACTTAAGGTATCGTCACCTAGTCCACCATGTAAGATACCTCTTTTATTTTGATATACTCGGATGTAATCAATGTCATAGCTGCTAGGGAAAAGGGTTGTATGATCCGGATCTCCTGGCCAGGAACCACAAACGGCTAAATTTGCTAATAAGTACATGGCCTGTTGAGGAATGTTCCCAGTAATTGTGAAGGCTTTTTGGCCATCTACAAACCAAGTGATTCTTTCGGGAGTCCATTTCACTGCAAAGGTATGCTCTCCTTCCGAAAAATCTATTCCTGAGACAGAGTTACCTTCCATGGCATTACCGTTGGGAGCGTCAGGGTCTTGGTAATGCAGTGTCCCATAGACAGTATCTGTCTGGTGCCCTAAAAATTCCATAATGTCAATTTCAGGAGGCCATTCACCTGTGCTTGGCAACATCCAAAAGGCGGGCCAAAGGCCCTGTCCAACCGGTAGAGATGCCTTAATTTCCATATAGCCATAGGTAAAGGCAATCTTGTCATGCCCGGAAATCATCCCTGATGTATAGTCAAAGAACAAATCTTTGCCCTGCTGTGCCAGGAGATATTGATCAACCCCTTCAAAGGCCTCAAGGGGTTGATCTAATTTGTTAGCACTTATACTGAGCGTTCCATTTGCTACAGTCAGTGCTTCATCGACATAATACTGTGCTTCGTCATTAAAAGTGTTGGTGCGGCTACCATAGTAGTAGGTTGTATTCCAGTTATCCTGGTTGAGTTCTGAGCCGTCAAAGTTATCTTCAAAAACTAAATCCCAGTTGGTTAGGATAGATGGATGATTGACCACGATCGTTCTTCCTGAATGCCTTGTACTTAGAAAATGTATCTGTATGATCGATTGTGCACATAGCTGTTGCTATTTCTAGCTTTCAGCGATCACCGACGTTTTGAACCATGTGCACCTATACGTTAACTGCACATTATTTAACCAGCCCTAATCGGGCAAGGATGCTGATAAAGAGTCAAGGAGAGCGGTGATTACAAGATTAGAAATGTTGGGGCAAATCTGATATCACCTTTCAACCTTCCTTGAGATGTCACGATTGTTGGGTGAAAATAGACATTCTTTAGGGTAGCAACTTATCGCTCCTCTATTGTTCCTTCACTCTGGGAGCAATTACCCTATGCTATGAATGAGAAACCGGTGTTAAAGTCATTAACCACTTGCTGATCTAGAACAGCAATTAACTCATCTTGGGCTGTCGCCGTTTGATACCATAGCTCAGTAGAGAAGCCATCAGACGAAACTCCTAGCTGATAATTTAAGGCATTACCAACCAACTGAATTTGATCATTCTGTGACAAGTTAAAGTCTGTAATCAACGCATAGTCAGACACACCATCCAGCAGCAGCTCACCATCATCATAAAAGACCTGACCCGCTTCACCCAGGACAAAGAGATCTGCACCACTACCACCAGTGAGGATGTCAATTTCTCCTAGACCTGCATTTACTATATCGGTGCCTGTGAGCCTATCATCGCCGCTACCGCCCAAAAGCGTATTATCTCCATAACCACCTTGCAAGACGTCATTACCGGCTTCACCAGCAATGTGACCCAAGGCCTTTGAGAGAGTGTCATTCTTAGACCCGCCATGAAGAGTTCCTTCTTTATCCTGATAAACGCGAATGTAGTCAATCTCAAAGGCGCTGGTTTCAGGAGTGGTCTCATCGGGACTGCCAGGCCAGTAACCACCTACAGCCATATTGGCTAATAGATACATGGAGACATCAGGAATGTCATGGTCAACGCTGTACAAAGCTTGATCATCTACGAACCAGGTCAGTTCAGTGTCTGACCATTCCACACCAAATGTATGGAAGCCAGCAGAGAAGTCCATACCGCTAAAGGTTTGTTCTCCTTTCTCAGAGGCAATACTTCCATTATCGTCCGTGTAATGGAGACTGTTGAACACAGTGTCAGTACGGTGTCCCAGAGTTTCCATAATGTCGATCTCAGGGGGCCAACCGCCATGGGTAGGTAGCATCCAAAAAGCAGGCCATAAACCTTGCCCCGCAACAACTTGCGCCCGCATCTCCATATAGCCATAGGTAAAGGCATAGTTGTCGTCACTGTTTAGGATGCCGGAAGTATAGTCAAAGGTTTTAACTGGATCAAAGCCAGCAGCCGTGTCTTCAACATCAAGGGTCAGGGACTGATCAACCTTTTGACTAACGATACTCAAGACACCGTTGTTAAAATCAAAGGCATCATACTCTACGCCGTTAATAACCTCATTGTCTCCTACATAAGCCTGATGTTCACCGTTCCAGGGATTAGTGCGACCACCATAGACATTGTGACTATATTTGGTGCTCCACTTACTACTATCTAGGGTAGATAAATCAAATTCATCACTAAACACGAGTTCCCAATCACTATTGTTAGCAGGATGCCAGGGGGATTGATTAGGCTCATCGGTGTACTGGAAATAGGCAGCATCTAACACCAAGCTTTCAGGAGACAGATGCTCTACAACTGCAATTAGTTCATCTGTGTCATCCCAAGTTCCATTGCCGTCAGTATCTTGATAAATACCGGCTACATTCATACCAGAAAAGGCAGCTTCCAGACCAGATGGTAAATCTGCCATCACATAGTCACTGTCCGTGCCATTTAGCTGAATCGTATCTTCGAAGCGGTTAAAGTCTTTAATTAGGGCATAGTCACTGGCACCATCGGTGGTTGAGTCGCCGTCATCGTAGAACACACCGTTTGCGTCACCCAGAACAAACACATCATTACCGGCTCCTCCCACATAGGTATCGATGCTGTTAGCGCCCATGGCACTTGTTGCATCGGTCTCAACACCTACTAAAGTATCATCACCATCTTCGCCGTATAGAATATCATTTCCTAGTCCACCGACAAGACTGTCATTTCCATTACCACCATCAAGGGTATCGTTCTCGCCACTTCCCCGTAGATTGTCATCACCATCGTATCCATAGATATAGTCATTACCGGTATCACCATTAATGGTGTCGTTGCCGGTACCACCATTTAGATAATCATCTCCCTCATTACCGGAAATGGTGTCGTTACCAGCTTCACCAAAGACAGTGTCGTCACCGCTATTGCCTTCTAAGGTATCATCACCATCCCCCCCAAAGATAGCGTCATTATGTTCATCTCCCTGGATAAAATCGTCACCACCATTGCCGTAGAGGGTGTCTTCATCTTCACCACCGGAGATTTCATCATTGTCGTTACCACCAAAGATGCGATCGCGACCACGACCACCCCTTAACTTATTGCGACCGCCTTCACCAAAGATTTCGTCATCACCATCATCGCCATCGATCTCATCGTCGCCATTACCACCAAAGAGTTTATCGTTACCCTTGCCACCCCGGATTCGATCACGACCATTGCCACCAAAGATTTCATCATCGCCATTATCACCGTCTATTTCATCATCACCCTCGCCCCCAAAGAGTTTATCTTTGCCACGACCACCAAACAGCCTATCGTTGCCTAAACCACCATAAATCTCATCATCACCATCGTCCCCAAACAATGTGTCATTGCCGTTATAACCATAAAGTCTGTCATTTCCACCTTTACCGCGGACTTCATAGTCAACATTATCTTCCCATCCGCCCCAAACATCATCATTATCAGTAAGATAAGAGATTATTTTTTTAATTCTGGCAGATATAGACATAGTAAGTCTTCTTTACTAATGAACATTTTAGGAACAAGTATTATTCACATACTAATAATGTAAAAAATTATACTTTCCTCTACAACACTCATTAAAAAAGGTCCTGAGCCAAATGTCGTGAGAGAGATCTTCTATATAGGAGGTTATCGATTGTTTTAAGAGTATAAACCTGCAAGTTTATACTAAACTATCTGCAAGAGATTCTAGGTGGTATTGTCTATTCGCTTGTAATTTTTCAGTTCATTCATGCCTTGCTTTCTTAAAATAATGCAGCGGCTAACTACACAGTATTCTAGACGTGATTTTCAGCGTTTCAGGCAAAATACATCAGCCTGAAGATGGTGAAAGTGAAATATAAGACCTAAAATAGATTCCTATGGGTTGGGGCTAGGATTCAACGATTTAGGGCTAATTTCATCGATTAGTCGAGGATCACTCCCTTGCTTTGAATACTTCTAGAAAGGAATTTTAAGGCTAGGACGATCAGGGAAAATACTCTATTTTTAGATTTTTTTGACATGGGATAAGCTTTTAAGCTTTCTCTAAGCAATTTAGCCAAATTATTCCATCAGGTTGAACTAATATCAAAAATTGGGCACGCTAGAAGTGCTAACAAAAGTTGAATCATTTTGAAAAATGGGAATCATCTTAATATAGAATAAAGACTCTTATTTTTGAACTTGTCGCGAGGCTATTTTTAGATTTTAATTACTGTGAGTGTTAGATTTAGGCTGTCGTCTGAGAATCAGTGATTTAAAACTCACCTATTTTTGTTTGCAAGATTAAAAAGCAAGTTAATAGATTGTTTTTTCGATTACTTTGTGGATAAATAAGATTTGATGATTCTCACATTTATGTGGAGACATCATTTTATTGTTTTTAGTTCAATTATCGGTTGTCACATAGCTTAAGATGACAGAATCTTTACCACAAAAAATGTCTGGTGTTGAAGTCACTCAACTTAAAGGCATCGTTGATACAGCTAATAGCAGTACGATAAAGAATCAAATTACCGACATTGTTAATACGGGAGTCAGTACAATTTTAATTGATTGTAAAGACATAACCTTCATGAATAGTGCTGGTTTAAGCACGCTCGTAATGCTTTTAAAGTTGTCCAAACAAAAGGGAATACGTCTCTGTCTATGTAGCATTCAAGATCAAGTTGAATTACTTTTTAACTCGACAGGTATGGATCGTGTTTTCGAGATTTTTGAAGATACTCATGCCTTTTTCCAGACTCTCTAGCATCTTAGAGATTTCCCCTTCCGGGTGATAACTTGAGATTTTGAAAAGGTTACCAGTTAGTTTACTGAAGTTTATAACCCAGGTGTAATTAGTTACTACACAGCAGTCAGCATGGCATAGCTTATGCTAATTTACAAGCTATACCATGCTGCTTTTGATATATGACATGGATTTATTTTGAGATTGGTTGAATAACTATGATGTCACCGATAACGAACAAGCTGTTGATATAATCCGCAGAGACGCCTTATGAAAAGTCTAGACATCTAAAAATAAAATTCAACGAAAATCTCTTTCTAAGGAGGAGTAGACTTTTAAAAAGAGATTTTCACTATTGAGCAATCATCGGAAAAGTTATCGATGTGATGATGTTGCTTTAGGTTATCTAATAGTTCAGCAACATTGTAAGCTATCTTTTTATTGTTAGTCAGTAACCAATTTTGAAAGTCTTCTACTTTCCAAATACTTCTATCATCTAACTGTAGCTCATAAGCGCCATCACTGAATAGATATAATTCACTCATAGGCTCAATCAACTCTTTCTCACTATAATACGAGGCATCATCTATTATTCCTACTGGAAAGGTGCCCTTTTGACCGATAAGTTCTGCACTAGCACTTTCTTTACCATTGTGAGCAATTAAAATGGGAGATGGGTGTCCGGCATTAGCGTAAGTCAAGATTGAGGTTTTAGAATTATAAACGCCATACCACATAGTGAAAAAACGTGGATTGTCCAATTCCATCTGGAAAAGCTGATTTAAGGCCGTTAATACACTCTCAGGTTGGTAGAAATCTGCATTTGGTAACGCTTTAGATCTCAAAACATTATGGATTGAAACAGAGGGTAAAGCGGCACCAATACCATGGCCAGATACATCTAACAGATAGAACATAAAGTTCTCATTATCCAGCCAATAATAGTCATAAAAATCTCCACCCAAACGGCTGCAAGGCAATAAGCATGAATCAATTTCAAGCTTTCCTATACATTTTTTAGGCAATAAAGATTGTACATACGAAGCAGCCTGTGCTAATTCTTGATCAATAAAATCCTGTTGCTTCCTTAGTTTTTCAGAGTGCGCCTTTAGATCTTGTTTAGCCTGATAAAATCGTAATCCTGTTTTCATCTTTGCCTGAAGCTCAGTGGGTTCAAGAGGCTTAATCAAAACATCGTCAGCTCCGGCTTCCAGAGCTTTTATACGTTCTTCTATTCGAGCACGGACAAGCATAATAAAATGAGCATCTGAGAGTTTTTTATGCGCCTTAATATATCGACAAATTTCTGTTCCTGCTTGGTCTAGACCTGTTGATTCACAGATAATAAGCTCGGGATAATGCTCTTCTGCTAATGTGAGTGCTTCCTGGCTGCTAGAGGCAATAAATGTTTCATACCCCTGTTTCTCTAAGATAGCTCTCAGGATACATTGATTAATATGACTTTTTTCAATTAATAAAATTTTGTACGTCATGATGCCCTGATTTGCTTATGTAAAGAAGTCAAAAACCTTACTATCAAACAAGGGCTCCCATAAAATGACGGCCTAGGTTTTTAAGCATTCTTGATAGAGACACCCACACAGTGCGTTACCCCCTCTACCCCTAAGTCTACAGAGTTTTCCTGTTGGAGATACTCATATATTAAGAATGCCCGTGTATTAGTCTAAGCAACTAACTGATGGTTCATACGACTGAAATTAGAAGTTGAGCGTTGAAAATTTCGCATTTCCATAAGAACATCAAGCTCAACTGACGAAATTTTGACAAATTCTAGACCCATTTCATAAACTGCATAGGAATGGTTTTCTGCATCGCTTACCCATACAACTTTTACAACAGGAGTAAATGTAATACAGTCAGAGACAAAAAACTGCAAATGAAAACAACTATCAATAGGTAATTTTTTATCCGCATATATCCTGACACCACCTTGACTAATATCAATCGTAGGCATCAGTCTGCTACTATAGCCTGGAAGTTGACAAAACATGGCTAACGGCTGCCGCGCAAATTGTCGACGGTTTGTGTTAGTTGTTGTTTCCAACATAATTTTAAAAGGTATGAGTGCTTGCTTATATTCCCTAAAAAGCTTCTGGGCGTTCGCCTTGAATGGCTGTTAGCCTAGATTAACTGATTAGAAAGGAGAACGATTCTAGTGAACTGGTTACGATTATCTCTCAAACTATTGAGAGATAATCGCATATTCAAATCTAACGACAGAAAATAATGTATCAACCTGGCATCATGCATTGTAGAAACTCAGCTAGTTTATCAAGCTCTACATGACAACTGTTTGCTGAATGATGAAGTCGAACAAGCATAATAGAGAAATAATTTAGGCTACGGCTAACAGTAGAAGATTGCTACCAACGTTTTGGCTAACCAAAACTCTCAGCCTAAGCGATGATCTTTCTCTTAAATAAAATTATGAGAAAGATTCCTTTTCAGGAATCTTTCTCATAACGTATATAGTTGATGCTGTTGCAACATGCTTCTTTCTCAAGAACTCTCTTATAATTTTGGTTTTGGAATTCTTAGATGGCTTGATCCAGGCACCCTTAAAAATGAGACTCTTTGGGGACTCGCAATCGATATTAAGAGCTTTAGTGACATTGATCAAAAAGACTTAATCTTTCTCATATTTTCTGAAAGTTAGAGATTGGATAATGTTGGTAAATTCTCTAGCTATCCACATGACATCATAAAGAGCCAGTCTGGTTTTATTCTGCCTGTGAATATAATGCACCCATGTAAACCGATGAGCTCGGTCAGGCTATTGTATGTAGTGAGATGACTATAGTAACACCTTAGTTACTGCTAAACCCTGATAATAAATTGTCTAGCTACCGCTATCACAAGTAGCGTAGATGCTAGGCAATTTGTAGCAATTGTCGTCATTCTAATGTATTAGTCAGAAGACTTGAATCCGAAAATTCACAGATTTTTCAAGTACTTATTTATTTTCTCAACACAGAATTAGTTCTTTTCTACAGTGATTTCTTTTGTAAATGTTTTTGGCTTTGTCTTTCAAAGATCTTTTCTTTAGGGGTTACTACGAATCTTTTAAGCTTTCTACTATTCCAATTCTATGCTTAAGCTTAGCTTGGCTTTTGGGGAAAGTTAATTACAGCAAAGATCTAAGCGTTTCCAACTCTTGTTCTAAGCTAGAAAAATCTAATAATATTGTTTAAATTTCATTTAATGCTTCATTCCCTTAAACTCTTAGATTAACTTATATTATTTAGGTGCAACTAAAAGTATTTAGGATGTTATTTAGCCGTTCTTCCCTCAAAGTATTGAGATTTTATAGCTTTGCTTGGGGACGGTATTTCATGCTCTGTATGCTTTGTGTTGGTGGGATATTACCTAAATCTGTGTGGGCTAATACCTCTCATCACTCTGATATAGATCTCCGTAGCCTACAAACTCGTACGGTTTTTTTTTCTAATTCTGCGAAATCCTCGTTTTTAGAGCTAGAACCAACTCTTGAAGTTACAAGTTCCTCTGTAAATACCTTATCTATTTTAGAAATTTCAGAACATTTTCAAAGTAACTTTCTAGATACGAGTTTCGAAAATGTTCACCCTAATGTTCTATATCTGGCTGCTCCAGAAAATTTAAATCCTGGGCTGTATGTCCCATTGCCAGTTGAATCATCACCAACCCCACTGACTCCAGACTCGATTGACTCTGAACCGGTTACTCCAAGCACTGAAACAACTGAAGGTGACTCTGAACCGGTTACTCCAACCGCTGAAACAGCTACCACTGACACGACTCCCTTTGTCCCGTTTTGGGAGGTTGAGGGTTTGACAATTAATCTATCGGATGCTTTTAGTAATTTTGATCAGGGTAACCGAATTATCGAACCAACTGTGACAGGTACTTTGCCCAATGGCGATCCTCTTTCGATTACAACGGGTTTTAATAGATATGCCCAACCAGATGTCAATACCGTTTTCAATATTCCTCTCAAAGCAGCATGGACACGGGAAGTAGGTGATTTTACAACGACGACCGGAGGAGGTATTGACCTTTTTAACCGTCTGCCTGTTGCTATTAATCTGAATGCAAGTACGTCGGTCCCCATCGGTAAGAAAGCTACACTTTCGTTTTTTGCAGACTATGGGCCGTACAAGTTTAATGCCACTACCCTAAATAATCAGATCAAGGCCCTGCGATATGGCCCAAATTTATACTGGCAGATTACTCCTGATATGTACCTTTTCTCCCTAGTGCGGTGGGGTCGTTATAACGATGGTAATCATGAGCAGCAATCGTTTAGCCGACTAGAAAAGAAGTTTGGAGATTTTCATATAGCAGGTAACCTGTTTACTTGGAGATATCGAGAAGATGCTGAATTGGCTAGTGGCTACTTTTCACCTTCTGACTTTTTGGTTGCGAATGCTGAAATTGGTTGGAAAGGAGAAGTTTTTGAATGGCTAGCCTGTGGAACAGCAGCTTCTTGGGGGCAACAACGATTAGGGGGGAGTTGGTCATCAGCCTATAGCTACAATGCAAAATGCACGTTTGAAATAACAGACCATTTAGAAATGGATCTGGGCTATGCCTTTAGTAATGTAATTGGCCAGACAGGCGGCAGCGCTTTTAATAACCGTGCAGTTACTGGGCAAGTGCGTGCCAAATTTTAATTTGGAGGCTCGCACAGAATTTCATGTTTGTTGATGAGCCGATGTAAAGCTGCAAACTTTGATAGAGGGTATGTTCAGAGTTCGACCTCAGTAGATAGTCCCCTAACTGTCAGATATCGAAGGCCTCCTCCCATCCCCGAATTCTGAGGAAGACTGTACTCAAAGCCCTCAGAATTTGGAGTTTTGGGTGGATTTCAAGAAATCAAACCGTTTGTCCCTATCTTATAAAAGATTGAACTAACCCACTTATATAGCTGGGTGCACATAGTTCAAACTGTGTATGTTCGCTGAAAGCTTTAGGATATAGCGGCTGCACAGCAAACCGCTGAATGTCTTGAGCGGTTTGCCAGCGTCCGTTCGATTACGATGAACGGCTTTGAAATATCAAGTACCAATAACTCACTTTGCGTGTAATCGATGAATATATTTCGGTTGCCAAACGCTTGATTTACAAGGTTTTATGTCAGTTGAAACACCTAACTTTTAGGGTATTCAGTAAAACTCTCATTCTCTCTGAGAATTTACTAAGCCAGTATGGTATTCAAAGACACAGTAATTTGTTTTGTGTTATTTTCTCGCTTCTACTTACTCAAAATAAAACAGCTCCTGCCTTAGGTTGAACTTTTACACAACAAAATTATTGTCATACCAAAATGCTTGCTGTTATTTGTTTTGAATTAACTGTCAGGATGATCTTTAGCTATTTCAAGTTGTTCAAGCCAGTAGTCACTAATTATGAGTTCCAATTCTAATTCTTCTGTTGTCGATAATCTTATTAAAGGAAGCACTCTGGAGGATGTGCTAATAGGTGACATCCTCAATGATGAAATTCATGGGCATGAAGGAAATGACATTTGGCTCAGTGGTAAAGCCGGTCAGGATATCGTTGTTGGTGGTTCTGGAAACGACAACTTATCAGGAGGTGAGGGCAATGATCTCCTCCACGGCGACTTCTCTGAGGGTAGCGGCTGGGAACTAAGTGATGGTGGGAACTACGTATATAATGCCCCTGAGGGAATCACAGAGTCGGTTAGTGGTCAGGGTAACCTATTCCCCCCTGGAGGCGATTCATCCGTCTACAACGATTTTATCCTTGGAGGTGATGGTAATGACATCATGCTCGGCAGCTGGGGGCATGACGCTATCTCTGGCGATGCTGGTAATGACATCATCAATGGTGGTGTAGGGAATGATTATTGGCTTGCCGGTGGAGAGGGCAATGACACCATTAATGGTGATGATGGTGACGATATTTTAGAGGGTGGAGCCGGTAATGACCTTTTAAATGGTGGTAACGATAATGATATTTTGACGGGTGGGGCTGGTCAGGATGCTCTTTATGCAGGCGATGGTGCAGATATTGCTGACGGTGGCGAGGGAGCTGACCTGGTTGACGGTGGGGCCGGACATGACCAGCTCACTGGTGGTCTTGGCGACGACAAAATTTTAGGTGGAGACGGTCATGACACTTTAGATGGTGGGGATGGCGATGACATCCTTATTGGTGGTGCTGGTGATGACTATTCCATGCTTGGCGGTAGTGGGAATGATGCCCTTTACGGTGAGGCTGGTCATGACTTTATGGATGGCGGTGCCGGTAACGATATCATGTATGGTGGCCGTGAAGATGACGTCATGCTGGGTGGTGAGGGTACGGACTATATCTACGGTGGGGAAGGCATTGACCGTATCGATGGGGGTGCCGGGGCTGATGTGATCGAGGGTAACTCTGGGGATGATGACATCCATGGAGGAGATGACGATGATGCGATCACAGGTGGTACCGGTCAAGACATCCTATACGGTGATGCCGGAAATGACCTGATTGATGGCGGCGAGGGCCATGACTATATTGACGGTGGCGAGGGTAATGACACCCTGGATGGTGGCACCGGTATAGATACCATCGAAGGCGGTGCTGGCAACGATGTAATTCGTGGTGGTGGTGGTAACGACGGTTGGTTATCCGGTGGAGTGGGCCAGGATGAGATTTTTGGTGATGCCGGTGACGATGTCCTGTCTGGTGGGGCCGATAATGACCAGCTCCAGGGCGACACCGGTAATGACGTGATCATGGGAGATGCGGGCAATGACGTGATCATGGGTGGCGAAGGTGATGATTACTGGCTTGATGGTGGCGAAGGCAATGACACCGTCGACGCTGGTGCTGGCCACGATGTCGCCACGGGGGGAGTTGGTGACGATGTTGTTATCGGTGGTAGTGGTAATGACACCCTGCTGGGGGATGCCGGTCTCGATCAGCTCTTTGGTGATGCAGGAGATGACATTCTTGATGGCGGTGACGGTGCTGACCTTCTCGAAGGGGGCACTGGCAATGACACCCTTAAAGGGGGCGACGGTGCTGACTTAATGCGAGGCGGTGACGGTGTTGACTACGCTGAGGGTGGCATAGGTGACGATAACATTACCGGTGGTCTCGGTGACGATAGCCTGCTGGGTGATGCTGGGGCCGACACCATTGATGGCGGCGCTGGTCATGACTACCTGGCTGGAGGTGCAGGTGACGATACTCTTATTGGCGGAGCCGACAATGATACCATTCAGGGTGGAGCTGACAACGATATCCTCGACGGTGGTAACGGCTATGACATTCTGGAAGGGGGCGACGGCAGTGACACCCTCAGTGGCGGTAAACAAGAGGATATTCTCAAGGGTGATGCCGGAGACGACAGTCTAGATGGCGGTGATGGTCACGACGTTTTAGAAGGTGGATCGGGTAACGATTTACTCCAGGGCCAAACTGGTAATGACGCCTTATTTGGGGATGCGGGTGATGACACCCTTCAGGGTGGTTTCGGGGATGACTACCTGAGTGGTGGTGCTGATAATGATGTCCTGGAAGGCAGTGACGGCGTTGACGTCCTAGAAGGCGGCGATGGATCTGATGCACTCTATGGTGGGGCTGGTGATGATGGCTGGCTATCTGGTCAAGCGGGTGATGATATCGTTGATGGCGGTGCTGGCCATGATGTATTGAGCGGTGGTGATGGTGCCGATCAACTGCAAGGGGGTGCTGGTAATGACACTGTCTTCTTTGATGCTGCTGACACCGTAGTCAAGGGAGATGCCGGCTACGATGTTGCCATTGTGGAAACCGCTGAGGGGGCAAGCTTAGACCTGGGTGCTAACAGCTTTAACGAAGCCCATGGTAATGCCGGTAATGACGCCTTTACCAATACGAATGGAGCGGGTGCTGCCAGTGGTGAAAGTGTTGCCATGTTTGGTAACGCCGGACATGATTCTCTGACTGGCGGGGCAGCTAATGATTATCTAGATGCTGGTGCAGGGGATGACGTTGCCAGTGGTGGCGCTGGTGATGACTACGCTCTGGGTGGTGATGGCGCTGATGTCCTTAGTGGAGACACTGGTAACGATCTTCTAGAGGGTAATGCTGGCAACGATACCTTGGATGGCGGTGACGGTCATGACACGCTAGATGGCGGTGATGGAGCGGATACGCTGCTTGGTGGAGCAGGTCACGACACCCTGAAGTTTGATGCGGCAGATACGGTAGACGGCGGTGATGGTTACGATGTCGCCAGAGCCCAGGGAGATGTTGGTGTCACTCTGGATTTGGGTGCTAGCCAGATTGAGTTAGCCTACGGTACTGACGCAGCAGATGTCTTTACAAACTCCAGTAATAACAGCGTCGAAATTCATGGAGAAGGTGGCAATGACACCATCATTGGCGGAACTGGTCATGAGATTCTAGATGGTGGCGCTGGGGATGATGCGATCGCAGCCAATACTGGCAATGACGTCATTTTAGGTGGTGCCGGGGACGATGTTCTCCAGGGAGAGGGTGGCAATGACACCATCACAGGTGGAGAAGGCGCTGACACTCTCTCCGGAGGCGAAGGCAATGACACCCTGAATTTTGATGCCGATGACACCCTGGACGGCGGTAGCGGCAGTGATGTTGGGGTTTACCAGGGTGCTACAGGCATTAACCTCAACATTGATGATGTAAGTCTGGAAGAAGTTCACGGTAATGTCGGTGATGACACCTTTACCTCAACCGCTGGTAATCTCGTGAAGATGTTCGGTGGAGCTGGTAGCGACACCCTAGAAACCGGCAACGGCAGCGATCAGCTCTTTGGTGGAGAAGGTGACGACACCATTACATCCACCGGGGGCCACAACTACATTGAGGGTGGTGCAGGTAGCGATACCATCACCACAGGTGGCGGTAACGACACCCTAGTGGCCGATGCCGGAGATGATGTTCTAGACGCTGGCGACGGTCATGACATCTTAAAGGGCGGCGCTGGTGCCGACAGCCTTAGTGGTGGCGCGGGTAATGACACCCTATATTTTGATGCAGCTGATACGTTGGTAGATGCAGGTGCTGGCAATGAAGATACAGCACATTATGAGAGTAGTGATGCACTCACCATCGATTTAGATGCGACAGGTATTGAAACACTCCACAGTAATGTGGGTGACGATACTATTACCGCTAATAGCAGTCAGAACTTCACCGTTTACGGTGAGGGTGGTAATGACACCATTACCACTGGAAGCGGTGACGATACCCTTGAAGGTGGCGGTGGGGATGACATTATCGACGCCGGTAGTGGTAGCAACACGCTGCTCGGTGGAGCTGGTAATGATACCCTCATCAGTGGCAGTGGTAATGACACCCTAGAGGGAGGAACCGGAGATGACACTCTGACTAGCAGTGGTGGCAAAAACACCTTGCTCGGTGGCGACGGTAACGATGTCCTCACGACTGGTACTGGTAGCGACACGTTAGACGGCGGTGCAGGAAATGACAGTCTCATCGCAGGCAGTGGTAACGATAATCTGAAAGGAGGTACAGGAAACGACAGTCTAGATGCGGGTGCTGGTAACGATACTCTGGATGGTGGCAGCGGTGCCGACCAGTTAATCGCTGGAAGCGGTAACGACAATCTCTATTTTGATGCTGACGATACTGTTATTGATGGTGGGGCTGGTACTGATACTGCCTATTTCCAAAGCAATACGGACCTTACCATCAATGTCACTGATGCAGGCCTCGAAAGGCTCTATGCCAACAGTGGTAACGATCAGCTTTCAGCCACCGGTAATAGTCAGGTCAAGCTGTATGGTAAGGATGGAGACGACGTCCTTACATCGGAAGGCGGTAATGACCGACTAGATGGTGGCAATGGTGACGACATTCTTACCACTACTGGTGGTAACAACACCCTGAAAGGTGGTAACAACAATGACCAGCTTACTTCCGGCAGCGGTAATGATGTCCTTGACGGCGGCAGCGGTAACGACACCCTGCTCACCACTGGTGGCAACAACACCCTAAAAGGTGGTAGCGGTAACGATACTCTGACCGCTGGAGACGGTGTAGATACTCTAGATGGCGGTGCTGGCAATGACATTCTCGATGGTGGTTCCGGCGATGATGTGCTGGTAGGGGGGAATGATACCGATATTCTCTATGGTGGTGAGGGTAATGACACCCTTTCTGGTGGGTTGGGGGATGACACCCTTTACGGGGGAGCTGGTAATGACACCCTTAATGCTGAAGTCGGTAATGATCTTCTTGATGGGGGGACTGGCAATGACCAACTTTTTGGAAGTACCGGTAACAACCGCCTTGAGGGAGGTGCTGGTAACGATGAACTCTATGGCGTAGCTGGTGAAAATGAACTCCTTGGCGGTGACGGTAGTGACCAACTCTATGGTGGTGCAGACAGCGATCAACTCCTTGGTGGCACTGGTGATGACCAACTCTATGGAGATGCTGGTAACGACTTACTAGATGGTGGTGACGGTAGCGATAACCTGGTTGGTGGTGACGGTAATGATATCCTGTTAGGCGATGGTGGGGCCGATGTCCTCAGGGGTGCTACAGATGGTTTCGGTGAGGTAGATATTCTCACCGGAGGTGGCGGTAGCGATTACTTTATTCTCGGTGAGTCAGGTCAGGTCTTCTATGATGATGGTGACCTGCTGACAGCTGGCACGTCTGATTATGCCTTAATCACGGATTTCAATGGTTCAGAGGATATTCTCCAGTTGAGTGGTTCAGCCAATGATTATGTGCTGGGTTCCTCAGGGTCAAGTACTAACATCTATCTAGATAGTGATGGTACCGGTAGCTTAAGCAGTTCGGATGAGTTGATTGCCACATTGGAGGGTACTTTAAGTATGGATCTATCCAATACATCAATTCTGTATGTGTAGTGAACAACTTTGATCTATGGAGATCCACTTAAGTTGGGAACGTTCCGTTAGATAGGATTATAGACTCTTGGAGTCAGAATTCATTAAGAACATGGATTCTGGCTCCTGACTTCTAAATGCTCTTTTATGAAACGTCCCACATATAAGTTGTTAACCAGACTACTGACCCTAGTTTGATACACAATATTGCCTTAATGCTCATTTTGAGGAAACCAACATGCTTGAATTTAAGGGCTTTCACCCTAAGGATATCTCCAATGAAATTGCACTAACGCTGACCAATTCAGGAGTGCATTATCACAATTTAAATAATGGCGCTTTTCAGTTTATTCCTTACACAGAGATCGCTGGCTTCTCTGGATGGCGGCCCGGATATGGTTCTCTTCATATCTATAGCAGTAATCCAAATTTGATGATTCACTTAAACTTTGCAGCAGAAGTAGCAGAACAGGCGCTATCGCAAATTCAAAGTTTTCTCCAAGAGAAAATGGTAACTGTCTAGATCAATAATTATTCCATTTTTGAAACAACAAAGACCTCAGTTGCATAAGCAACTGAGGTCTTTGTCATGGTAAGACTATGGAGTTGCTATGTGGCTTTTAGAGAAAATACAGCTTCCTTATTGAAATACATAACTGTCTGTACTCCAGCCTCTTGCAAATAGGTATAGGAGCGATACGTATTAATCCTTGATTACATCTAAGATGGCTTTATTGCCAAGAGCTTTATAGTAGAGAATTTCTAAGATAAGGCCGTTAGTATTACCGGTTAAGATGGTGTTGATTTCGTCACTCTCTTCATAGAGACCAGCGTAGAACCCACCACCATCGGGATCTTGTAGTTCCTTTACAGCTTTAATTAGCTTCAACGTATAGGGTTTCTTGGGAAATAAGTAATACCATCCAAAGGCTGCTTTTGTACTAAGTGTGCGTAGTTCTGGATAGGGCTCATTTTCTTCTGTAATCACAGCCCATGGAGTTCCATTAGCATAAAGGGTGCTATAGAGAAAATAAGGAGCTTGATCGATGTTGTCTTCAGATACTGCGGTTAGGTATCCTGTTTCTTTATATCTATTTTCCTGAGCAGTGAGTATAGTGTCTGCATACTCAGTCAAGGTTTCATCCCAGCCAAACTCAATGGCTTCTAGAATGTAGGACTCACTAACTACGTAGTTATTAGCATTAGTTTCGTCGAAATTACGCTGGTCTACAGGGATTTTTACCCCGCTCACTTCTACCAGCTTCATTGGTTCTGTTTCTAACGCCTTTGGAGCCTCAAATCCCCATAGCTCATAGCCACGGGCAGCATATTCTTCGTAACCGAGGCGACCTTCCTGTACGGGTAAAAGTTTGCCGTTAGATTTAAAGACCGCACCATAGAGTTGCCCATTTTCAATGGAGCGAGGCAGTTGCCAACCTGACATCAAACCGGAGATCCAATTCTCATACTGGGGATGGCATGTGCGAATGATATGTAGGGCTGTGAGAAAACGACCAATGTCTAGAGCCGACCAGCCCAATCCCTTTTTGGTGGGATTGTTTCCATAGTCCACCATTTCTCCAGTGGCACTGTTATATACCTTATTTGGGAGAGCTCCCTCTACCAACGGTAGCTCTCCAAGGGAGGTTAAAAATTGATTGAGTTGTAGATCAAACTCACCTTGGTCAATTAATCTCATCCATCGAACTGCATTCAAGGCCATTAAGTAATTGCCCTGATCCCAAAGGGTACCGGAGGGAAATTGGTTGGCAGAGTTGATAAATCCGGTTTCTGGTTGCCGATTATTGACAAAGTATTGCCAGGCTGTAGCCGCATATTCTTTCTCTTGCTCGGTTAGAGGGGTAGTTAACTGACCACAGAGGTTGTTGAAAGTTGCATCTGTTGTGGCCGCTTGAGAATCAGACTTAGATCCCTCGATTTCAATGGTGCCACTGGTACAAGCAGTCAGACTACCCATTGTTAAAAGACTAGCGAATAGACCCTTTAAAATCCGAGATTGATAGGAATTCATATTTTCTAAAAAGTGTGTGCAAGTGGTTGTCCGGTTTGGGTTTTGTACAACAAACTTTCCAGGATAATGGCGTTCGTGTTGATATTAATTGCCTTGTTAGGCCCCATGTCTGGGGCCTCGTAGCGTCCTGCAAGATATCCCTTCTGCTCATCGGCAAGGTTTTGCACTGCTTGTCTGAGAGTTTGGCAGTAATCATTATCAGGCCAAAGACTACTCCAAGCGAAGGCTGCTTTTGTACTCAGAAAACGTAAGTCAGGGTGAGTTTTTCCTTTTACATCTATTGCTGGCCAGAGTTGACCATCAGCATAAACGCTGTAGTAGAGAAAATAGGGTTTGCGATCCAGTGCATCTTCGTTTACTGCGGTTAGTATGCCCGTGTCAGCATATCGATTTGCTTGAACCTGCAAAAGATTTTCGACTTGGGGTTGCATCGTCTCAGGTAGCCCCATCTCTATCCTCCATAGTAGGTAAGGATCATTAGTGAGATGATTGCTCGCCCCTGAAGAATTGAGATCACGCTGATCTACCATCAGCTCTACGCCATCCACGGTAATTCTCTGTGTGGGCGGATTATATAGTGCGTTCTCAGCTTCAATTCCCCATAGTTTGAAACCATAGGCTGCATATTGTTCATAGCCTAAGCGTCCCTCTTGCCAGTACTGCAGACCATTACGACCGGCTCCACTGCCCCATAGCCAACCGTCTTTTATAGACTTGTTTAAGTCATAGCGGGCTACGATGGTGTTGATGCGATCGCTAAACTCTGGATAATGAGTTTTAAGTGTGTATAGAGCCACCAGATATCGGCCCAAATCTAATGCAGACCAGCCACTTGTCCCGTCTGGATCAGGACGGTTACCCAATGTCCGCATTGCAGCAGTGTCAGTGCTATAGGCTTTGTTAGGTAGCTTTATTGTGGGTAAAGGTAACTGCTCTAGAGTGCTTAAAAGTACCAAAAGTTTCTCATTAAATTCTGTTTCAGAAATTAGCCCCAGTTGTCGAGCAGCATGGCTTCCCAAGAGCGCACTACCCTGGTCCCACCAGGTAGCCCAGGGTAGTCCATCAACAGCATTGACCATACCGGTATCGGGATTCCAATTATTTTCGAAATACGTCCATGCTCGTTGAGCGGCTGCTCGATCTAGGGAATCTGGCATGTGTTCCACGCTGTCCAAAGGAAAAATTGAGCTACCTAACTCAGATGACTCAGAAAGTGAGGGCGCTTTTTTTTTTCCTCAAGCGGCAGAGCAAGAGGAACTTCTCTTGTCAGGTCTCCAGGCAACAGGGCTACATCTACCTCTGTATCTTTAGCAATCCAGTATGCTCCTTGCTCATTAATCACCATTTCAATCGCTGGTCGAGAGCTTTCGGGAAGACCTAACCCCAACTCATCTCCATTACGAATTGCGTCCCACCACGGAGAGTCCATATCGTCATGGGGATAGATGAGAGGTTGTTGTTGAGTATTTTTATGGAGTAATGCTTGGAGGATTAGACTATTAGTAGAGCCGGTAAACCCAATGGCTCTACGACCACCGCTCTCGTAAAAGCCTTCATAGTAGCCTAATTGCTGATTGTATAAGTCTAGCGTTGCTAGCCATAGCTCTCGACCATAGTCACTATTAGGAAAGAGTGTATGATAGGCAAAGGCTACAGCTGTGCTAACCACACGAGAGTGTGGAATGACTTCACCTTGATCATCTACAGCAACCCAATCACGACCATCGGACACAAGCGTACTGTGCACCACATAAGGAGCCTGATTGACTAATGTGGTTCCTGAAGCACTAAAGGTCCTTGTCCGTTTATAGCGGCTAGCTTCAGCCTGATAAATGGCTTCTACTAGAGAACTGATTTGGGGGTCAAACCCAAATTCTAGACCGTATAAGATAAATGGTGTACTGGTGGTATTTAATCGTTCATCTCGGCGACGTTGTTCTGGTTGAGACCGATTGGTGGGAACTGCTTGTTCCTCTAGTTTAGTGGTGACATAATTGCCGCCCACCGCTGAGCGAGAGGCATCAAATCCCCACAATTGAAAAGCACGGGCGGCATATTCTTCATAACC
Organism: Leptothoe sp. EHU-05/26/07-4; assembly: GCF_043421015.1. NCBI lineage: Bacteria > Bacillati > Cyanobacteriota > Cyanophyceae > Nodosilineales > Cymatolegaceae > Leptothoe > Leptothoe sp. EHU-05/26/07-4. Next base: position 333,299 of record NZ_JAXSQV010000001.1, on the reverse strand, counting down.
GAGAATTTCAGCTGGTTTAACTCGGATGCGATCGCGTCCTCGATGATCCTGAGCTAAACGGGCATTAGCAATGCGACCATTTCTAACTACCCGCAGATAAGACCAGTCCAGAGCTAACTGATCTACAACATCAGTATATTCAGGATGGCAAGTTTTAAGGGTATGCAGCGAAGCCAACAGTCGGCCAATGTCTAAACCAGACCAACCATTCCCTTGAGGCAGAGAATTACCACCATAGTCAATGGGTTCCAGAGTCAGGGTGCTATAGGAACGATGGGGCAGTTCTCCCGCAAACAGCTCAATTTCTTGCAGAGCTCCTAGCAAATGCCGGACTCGCTCATCAAACTTCTTTGCATTAATCACATCCATAGCTCGAGCCGCATGGAGTGAAGCTAGGTAGTCCCCTACACCCCAAAGCGTTACACCATCCAGGTCACTGCGATCCGGCACTAACCCTGAAGGGGCGTGATTAGCTTCAAAATACTGCCAGGCTGTTTTGGCATAGCGCATATCCGTAATATTTAAAGGAGACACCACGGATGAACACGCTGATGAGCGAGGTTTTTCTACGGGGGCAATAGCCGCAACCGTGATTCCTGCAGGGGAAGTTGGTGGTGGTGGTGCAGCTGACTCAGTCGGTGACGGTGGGGCAGGATTACTGACTACTTCAGTTGGTGCAGCTGGTGCTGATGCAGGAGGAGGTGCGGCTGGTGCTGATTCAGAAGGAGGAGGCTCGGAATTACTGGCTGTTTCAGGTGGTGGTGGTAAATCTCCCGTATTTTCTCCCGCTGGAACGGTTGGCACAGAAACAGGTGCACTGCCGCTCGCCAACATCGGTACATGACCTCGAGCTTTGTAGTAAAGGATCTCCAAAATTAGTCCATTACTATTCCCTGTCAAAATATCGTTAATAGGGGGCTGAGCATCGTATAGTCCCGATTCATAAATACCCGCATAGTAACCCCGACCGGAGTTAGTTGTATCCTTCACATGGTCGAAAATTTTGTGGGCATAGGGGTCATCAGGGTAGACGTAACGCCATCCAAACGCAGACTTGGCACTTAAGGTACGTAGTTCGGGATGTAGTTCGTTATTCTCGGTAATAACGGCCCAGGGCACACCATTGGAGTAAACCGTACTATAGAGAAAGTAGGGTGCCTGATTGATATTGTCTTCAGAAACAGCCGTTAACAGCCCCGTATCTTCAAAGCGACGCTTCTGAGCTTCGAAAACTCTACGGGCATAGTCCGCTTGATCCCCTTCCAGACCAAATTCAATCGCATCCAGGATATAGGATTCACTTACAACATAATTGTTGGCATTCGTTGTTTGGAAATCCCTGGTATCGTGCGGGATTTGTAAACCATAAATATCGACAAAGTCAAACGGGTCATAGGCTATGGCTTGAGGAGCATCAAATCCCCACAGTGCATAACCTCTGGCTGCATACTCCTCATATCCTAAGCGCCCTTCCTGTACAAGCAGTGTGCTGTCGTCCGGAAGGACTGCAGCTCCATAAAGCATGCCATCTCTAACAGAAGCAGCAATATTCCAGCTGGAAAGAATGCCAGCCATCCACTCAGAATATTGGGGATGACACGTACGTAGGATGTGAAATGCTGCTAAGAGGCGGCCAATATCTAAGGCTGACCAACCAATACCTCGTTCTAAAGGATTGTTACCATAATCTACCATCTCTCCTGTAGCACTGTTATAGACCTTGTTTGGTAGCGTATCTTCAAATAGACGCAACTCTCCTAAGCTGGTAAGAAATTTATTTAATCGGCTATCAAACTCTGCTTGTTCAATTAACCCCATCCATCTGGCCGCATTCATGGCCGCCAAATAATTGCCTAAATCCCACAATGTTCCTGATGGATACCCACCAGCAGAATTAGACAGTCCACTAGATTCTTGAACATTGTCCACAAAATAATTCCAAGCCGATTGGGCATAACCCATTTCCTCTGGGGTCAGGGGCTGTGTAATAGCTGCACATTGTTCTGGACCATTTTGAGCCACAACAGGAGAGACGTGGAAAATAGAGATCCACAGAGAAATAAATACTCCTACGAGCCAATAGGCAATAAATCTGATCCAGAATCGATGACGAGATAATAATAGTATTAACACTTCTATGGGAGCAACTTACATGGACGTAGGATACAGATTAAAACTAGCTTAATGTATGAGTTGATTAATGCTCTAACAAAGAGAACAACTATGTTTATGCGAGGTCAGAATAGCGTTATGCACTTCAGGAACAAAAATGTTAGTTTAAAAACTAAAGCCAGAGAGATAGTTAATACAACGTCTATGCACTATAAAATATTAGCTAATTCATTTTGATTCCTAAATAAGAAATCAAGAATGGATAAACTCTCTCCCTAAACATTTTTCTACAGATATGGTCAAAGATGTTTTAGTAATCGAACTAGTTTCGGGAGATAAACGTCTACTGACATACTCCAGAGTAATGATTAACCCTAACGCCGTTGCAATGCCTCCAACCACTGTCACCACAACCCAAATAGTTGGGGGGCCTATAAAATCATCTTTATTAATCATATAAGCTAACTCGTTACAATTCTCGAGCAATAGACTGGCAATAAACTTACACTTGATCACAGCAGACAGAGTGGGGCAGTTTCTAAGTTAGCTTTTGAATTTGCTATATATGATCGGTGATTATAACTATTTCTAAGATAGAATAGCGCGTCTTGTTTTGTTCTTAAATTTCATGGGCATATCTAAAGTAGCGTCTACAAAACCTGCAAATAAGAGTATTCCAAGCTTTGTGTGAGGCCAGCAAATATAGATGGAAAATAGTGCTTCTACAATTCTATTAATAGATGACGATTTATTTTCGCGTAAATTACTACAGGCAATGTTGCAAAAGGTAGGTTGCCAAGTTATAGAGGCTGATAGTGGTGAGAAGGGCCTGGAACTCTATCAGAAAATTTCTCCTGCATTAATCCTCTTAGATGCCAAGATGCCTGGCATGGACGGATTTGATTGTTGTCGAAAAATCCGTCAACTCCCTGAGGGAGAATATATTCCAATTCTGATGGTGACTGGGCTAGAGGACCAAAAATCAGTGGAGGAGGCATTTGCAGCTGGTGCCACTGACTATGTGACTAAACCTGTTCAAATGCCTATTTTATCAGGACGGGTGCGTTATTTACTTAAGGCCTGGCAGGCTGAGAAAGAAGTTCGGGAAAGCAATGAACGATTTCGACTCGAGTTGAGTCGAGCAGCTGAATATGTAGAAGCCTTGCTCCCTAAGACCGACGATTCACAAAAAATAAGGGAGAATATTCAGGCCAATATTCAGGTCAATGTTCAGTATAAACCGTCGAATACTCTGGGGGGTGATGCGTTTGACTATACCTGGTTAGATGATGAACATCTAATGTTCCATCTATTAGATGTGGCGGGGCATGGAGTAAAATCTGCACTATTATCAGTCTCTATTCTGAATATTTTACGAAAACAAACATTACAAGGCGCTGATTTTTTCAAGCCTGAAACGGTTTTGTTCGCTTTGAATGATGTTTTTCAAGTTAGTGACAATGGTGAAGATTATTTCACCTTTTGGTATGGGGTTTATAACGTTTCCACGCGGGAATTATCATTTGCTTCTGCTGGCCATCCTCCTGCTGTATTGGCTATGCCTGAGAGTGGTGATTATAAGACCTGTTATTTAGATAGTGATGGCATTGCTATTGGATTATTACCTGACTTTCCTTTTGATGTAAGGAAATTTGAAATCCCTGTTGGCAGTAGCCTTTATCTTTTTAGTGACGGAGTCTATGAGATTCCTGTGGGAGACAACCATGAAATTTGGGGGTTAGATGCTTGGGCAGATGTGCTAAGAGAGTATAAGGGAACTAACTCTTCTAACCTTCAACCTTTGCTAGATAAAGTTTGTTATGTCAATGGTGGAGCCAATCTAGAAGATGATTTTTCAGTCCTAGAAGTATGCTTTCCATGAAAATTCGGTAGATAATGTACATTCAATTATTTTCATAACTGAAGTGAATCCGCATATTCAAAGAGCATACTTGCCTTTTTAATGATCGACTTACTTTCCAAGGAATTATGTATGCAGTATGATGCTCTTCGCTCAGGAGAGGTTTTTAATGAGGTTGCGATCGCTAAGTGCAGCGGTTTTCAAATAGCCATTCCTTCAAAGACTCAGATAGTTCCTCGAAAAATCTTCTCCACTTGGGTCCCTCTACCCAAACGGGTTTACCATTCTAAGGGAGGGATAATTTGGGGTGGACAGCTAAGCTTTTCCCTGTCAGATCTTAGAATTCAAAGTCTTTTCGAAAAGTCTTCTGTTTTCCCAAAATTGAATCGTTTAGCAATAGGCATCCCCATTTCTTTTGAAATTCGAAGCGTAAAACCTTTGCCCAAAGCTATCTGTAGGCAGGCGACGTTAAATTGTCGAATACCTGGAAAAGAAAATATTTACTACAGTGTATTCCGAGAAGTTACTCCTAAATTTGTTACAATCTTTCCCTGTCATAAGATCATGCATTTAACTGATCAAATAGGCTTTACTTCAATGTTAGGAGAGGGGGAATAAAGTCATAAATCCCTTGCTACTTCAATACTCAGGAAGTAATGGTGCAAAAATCACATGTAAGTAATCAAAGATAGCAAATAATTTATTGACTTTTCATGAAAATAAGACTAACTATTCATGAGTTATTGGAGGGTTATAGGGTAGGGAAAAGAGACTTTCAATACGTTGACCTGAGCGATGTGATTCTCAGCTGGTCTGATTTGAGTAATATAGATTTAAGCGGCGCTAACCTATCTATTTCTATTATTGAAGGGATTTGTTTAGAGAATGCTAGATTGCATCAAGCCAATTTGAGTCGCTCAGATATTACAGCTGCCACTCTTTGCGGTGCTGATCTCAGTCAAGCAAATCTCTATAAAGCAGATCTACGGGGTGCAGATTTAACGGGGGCGAACTTGAGTCATGCAGATTTACGCAGTGCAGATTTAACAGGAGCCAACCTTAAAAACGCCAATTTTTTGAAGAGCAATCTTACCCATGCTCGATTCCGAAAATCAGAGTTGAATGAAGCATTTTTGTAACGATAATTTTATTTAATGCACTCTCGACCCAAAAATACAGCAAAGTCAAAACACCGTCAACATAAGGAAAATGACAATGACTACCGTCGTTAGACCCCATACTATTGAAGAACTTAAAGCAATTAATGAAGTACCGATTGTAATTGCCAATAGTCAAGGTTTAATCACTTATATTAATGACTGTTTTGAAAGGGTTTTAGAATGGTCCCAGGATGATGTCATAGGAGAACTGATTACTATGATTCTTCCTAGTAGCTTTAGAGACTCTCATAACCTGGCCTTTTCACGATTTCAAGCATCTGAAAAGGCTAATGTTTTGAATCATCCCCTGGAGTTAATGACTATTACCAAAAGTCAACAGGAAATTATGACTGAGCACTACATCATTGCAGAGAAAATCGAGGATGATTGGTTGTTTGGAGCCATGCTGACTCCCCTCAATTAGTAAGGATAGAGAGAGTTTCCCCACTTTAGAATAAATAGAGGTCCCCTAAATGTCTGTAGAGGCTGATCCCAAGGCATTAGCAAGCCAGTTGCATACACTGCGTAAAACCTTGGGTAAGATGGAGGTGGCTTTAGATGCAGTAACTGATGCTATCGTCTGGACAGATGAGCGGGGACGTATACAGTGGTGCAATGCTTTATTTGAAAAACTAGTTCAAAAGAAGCAGCTAATGCTGCTGAGTAAAAATCTAATTGACGTACTACCCTTATCCCAGGGTAATCAGGTATTAACAGTTTTTGAGCATCCAGGAAGTTTAGCCCTGTCACAACAATGTCAGGGGACTAATTTTTACGATTTCGATCACAATAGCACGTTACGAATTCTTGAGATTTCTTGGGCCTCCATTCAGTTTGAAGATTCGCATTCCATGAGTGCCGTACTGGCAATTCGTGACGTTACTGAAAAGAAACAAGCAGAAACAGAGCTTGAAAAATATCGAGAACAGCTGGAATCATTAGTTGAGCAGCGAACGGTTGAGTTAAGTAACGTTAACGAACATCTACAAGCGGAATTGCTAGAGCGCCAGCGAGTTGAACAACTTTTAGTTAAAAGCGAAGCCGCAATTCGTGCTCTTTATGAAGTAACGGCATCCCCTAAAGTAGATTTTAGTCAAACAATTGAGGAGTTACTCAATTTTGGCTGTGAACAATTTAATTTGCCAATCGGCGTTTTATCTAGGATCCAGGACGAGCAGTATGAAGTCTACCTAGCCCGACTACCGAACCGAAAATCTGTTCAAGGAGTACTTTTAAATCTTGAGAATACCTATTGCCAGGATGTGATTGCCAGTAATAAAACCCTCTGTATTCTTGCGGCAGGCAACACATCTTGGGCAAATAGTGCCTGTTACCAAAGCTTAAATTTAGAAACTTACTTTGGCACCCCTGTCTTGGTTGATGGCCAGGTTTATGGCACTCTTAATTTTTCGAGCCAGGTAAAGCGGGACGGAGCCTTTAGTGCTCTTGATAAAGAACTTCTGTTACTTATGGCCCAATGGGTTGGACGAGAAATAGAACGTCAGCAAGCTGCAATTATTCTCGCTAAGGCAAGGGATGATGCGCTGGCAGCTACTAAGACTAAAAGTGAATTTCTGGCGACGATGAGTCATGAAATTCGTACGCCTATGAATGCCGTTATCGGTATGACCAGCCTTTTACTAGATACAGCATTAACAGATGAGCAGCGTAATTTTGTAACTACCGTTCGTAATAGTGGTAATGCATTATTAACGCTGATCAACGACATACTGGACTTCTCTAAAATTGAATCTGGTCACCTGGAACTTGAAGCTCATCCATTTGATTTACGAGCATGTATCGAAGAAGCGTTTGATCTAATTGCTGCAAAAGCGTCTGAAAAACAATTAGAGTTAGCCTTCAATATTGATTCAGCAATTTCTAATACGTTTGTGGGAGATGTTACCCGCCTCCGTCAGGTTTTGGTCAATCTTTTAGGAAATGCGGTTAAGTTCACACACCAAGGAGAGATTTCCATTTCCGTGACTAATTGGAAATCCTCATCACCAGCTGAGCCAGGATCACAATCGCTAGCTGAAACTCATCAGAGTCTCTGCTTTGCAGTTAAAGATACAGGGATTGGTATTCCTCCCCAAAGAATAGCACGGTTATTTAAGGCCTTTAGTCAGGTGGATTCGTCTACTACACGTAAGTATGGTGGTACAGGTCTGGGCTTAGCTATTTGCAAGCAGTTAACCGAAATGATGGGAGGTAAGATTTGGGTTGAGAGTCAAGTAGACCAAGGTAGTACATTCTTTTTCACGATTACATTACAGACCACAGTAGAAAAAAGTAGCCGAACGAGAATATCGCCTTCATCTCAATTGGTTGGTAAACGATTGCTAATTGTTGATGATAATGCTACTAATCGACAGATTTTAGAAAAGCAAACCCAGTCTTGGGGCATGCTAACCCGGACAACTTGCTCAGGAGCAGAAGCTTTAAAGTGTTTTGAAAGAGGCGAGGTATTTGATTTAGCTATTTTGGACATGCAAATGCCTGAAATGGATGGGATGACCCTTGCTCAAGAAATCCATGATCTTCCAGACCAAAAATCATTGCCTTTGATGATGCTCACCTCGGTAGGGAAGTATCAAATCTCTCAAGTAGATATTGAGAAGCATTTTGTAGCATTCTTAAATAAGCCAATAAAGCAATCTCAACTGTTGGAGAATTTAGTTAGACTTTGTGTAGGTAAGTTCGTCAAATTTGAACAGCCTAAAAAATTAGTAACAACAATTGATCACCATCTTGCTGAAAAGCATCCGCTGCAAATTTTACTGGCTGAAGATAATGGTGTCAATCAACAACTGGCGACACAATTGCTCAAAAAAATGGGCTACCGAGCAGATGTTGTAGGTAATGGATTGGAGGCAATTAATGCTTTGGAGCGCCAATCCTATGATGTGATCTTAATGGATTTACAAATGCCTGACATGGATGGCTTAACAGCAACACAAAAGATTTGTGAGCAGTGGTCTGCTGTCAATAGGCCTTGGATTATTGCAGTTACTGCAAATGCTATGCAAGGTGATCGTGAGGCTTGTCTTAAAGCTGGGATGGACGATTATATTAGTAAGCCTATTCAGATTGAAGAGCTAGTGGCAGCATTACAGCGAGTGCCCTCTCGCAAAGCTCAAGAGAGCCGTAAAGAACAACCAGCATCAATACAGATTACGGCCAAAGATCAAGAGCAAAAAGATATTCAGATGCCTGCTCATGGAATAGAAGCACCTTTTGTAAACGAGGATATACAAACAGCAAAATCACCTGTAGATCGGCATCAACTGTGTCATTTAATATCTATGATGGGAGGAGAAATAAACGTCTTTAAGCAATTAGTTGACACCTATATCAGTGAGTCTCCTGAGCTTATTCAACAGATGGATCAAGCGTCTATACAGAAGGATGCTGCTGCCCTAGAACATAGCGCTCATACTTTGAAATCAAGTAGTCACGCTCTAGGTGCAATTGAATTGTCTAACTTGTGTGCGCGACTAGAGAAAATGGGACGTGAAAAGAAAATAGATAATGCAACAAATTTGTTGGAAGACTTACATGACGAGTATCATAAAATAGAAACTATCTTAACAAAAGATGTGGATGAATTGATTTTGTGCTGTGATATCAATTAAATCAATATCAGACATGTTCTTTCCATTGATTAGAAAATACTAGTTTTCTAGAATATTTTTCAGTGTTTTTATTAAGATGGGGAATTTTAATTGTAAGTTATCTAATTTGATCTAAAAAAATTACTGTGGTTGCAACCACAGTAACACCCAAAAATATGGACACAGTCTTCGATATAGCTCCTTCATCGGAGCATGTTCCATTAATTTTAATTGTGGACGACGATGTCGTTTCAAATTTTATGCTTTCTGAGATTTTGCACAAAGACGGTTATCGGACTGTAGTTGTTGAAGATGGTCAAGCTGCTTTATCTGCATGTCAACAAGAATTGCCAGATATTATTTTAATGGATGCCATTATGCCTGTCATGAATGGCTTTGACTGTTGTCGGTCACTACATATAGTGTATGGTGACAATTGTCCTCCTACACTTATGATTACGGGTTTAAATGATACTGAGTCAGTGGAACAGGCTTATAAGGTAGGAGCAGTAGATTATGTAACAAAACCGTTTCACTGGGCTGTGCTTCGCGGTCGTGTCCGTCAGGCAATTAGTGCACATCTAGCTCACCAAAAGCTCAAACAGTCATTGGCAAAAGAAAGATTACTTTTGCAAGAGCTTAAGCTTGCTAATCAGCAACTTCATCGTCTTGCCTCTCTTGATGGTCTGACAAATATTGCTAATCGTCGTGTATTTAATGAAAGACTTGAGAACGAGTGGAAGAGACTATGTCGAGAGCAAGCACCACTAGGGCTTATTTTAATTGATGTTGACTGCTTTAAAGCCTATAACGACACGTATGGGCATCTAAATGGGGATAAGTGCTTACGTCAAGTTGCTAATATAATTCATACCTGTGCCCGTCGTCCTGCCGACATAGCAGCCCGTTATGGAGGAGAAGAATTTGCTTTAATTTTACCTAATACGAACCTTGAAGGTGTTATGTATGTTTGTAAATCAGTACAGCAAAGGCTTCATGAACTATCTATTCCTCATACTTCATCTATAGCAGAATCTATAGTTACTGTTAGTATTGGTGCAGTATCTATTGTGCCAACCCATGCTAACTCACCTCAAATTTTAATTGATTGGGCTGATCAAGCATTATATACGGCTAAAAATAATGGTCGAAACTGCATTGTGTCTGCTTCCAACCCTACAGCAGTAGTCCCATTTCAAAAAAATAGGACTTATGAGGAAAGGGGAAGATAAACATCTTTAAACACTTACAAGCAAGCTTAATGGGCTTTAACTGGAACGAATTGAAGTCTGAGATTAGCTTATTTTCTAGATCATGAACTTGTTAGCCCAGGTAGTTTATGTTTATCCAAAGGTCATTTAAATATCTTTGTGTCTGTAATGCTTTTCTAATTAATCATAGGTTTTAAGTTCTGTTAGAGTGACAACCCGGTAGCCTCGCTGCTGAATTTTGGGTAACAGTTTATCTAATATCTGAGTTGTGCGCTCTCCCCGATTTTTAGGACCGTCATGGAGTACCAATATGTCGCCTGGGTCAAGATTATTCAACACAAACCATTGAGCAAACTGTATTGAAGGTAAGTGGGTGTCGTAGGGAAAAAGAGATCCTAAAACTAATTGATAGCCTTGTTTTTCAATGAAATCGAGCATGCGGTTATTATACCAACCCATACCAGGACGAAACCAACTGATGTTGCCATAGGGGGATAATGTCTGGTCAGCCCTCAAAAACTTTGTCTCAAAGTCTGTTGGTGAGAGTCGAATGCTGGATTCATCAATCGTCATGTGATTACCTAGTTCATGCCCCTTTGCAATAATTTCCTGGAGAAGTGCTTCATTACTGGGTAGTTCATTACTCAACATAAAAAATGTTGCCTGTACTTCATGGCGCTCTAGTACTTGTAAGATTGCTGCAGTGGTCTCAGCCTGGGGACCATCATCAATCGTCAGGGCAATTACCGGTTCTTCCGTACTGACAAAAAATAGTGCCCCTGGTCTGATTTGGGACACCATCTGAAATATCCATTGGGGTTGCCTTAGACAGAGATAGGCAAGGAATCCCCCCCCTATACTAACCAAGCTCAGGATAATCTTTTGCCAACGCTTCATGGTGAAATTCTATAAAAAAAGGTGCTGCGGGCACTCTGTCATCGACGCCCTAAGCAACACCTAGTAAAAATCGAAAATATTGTTAGCGTCTCTAGACTAGTAGCACTACCAATATTATTAAGATTGAAGCTTTTTAGCCCCCTGCAACAGCAGGTACAATACTTACTTCGTCACCGTCTTTAAGGGCTGTTTCTTTGCCATCTAAGAAACGAATATCTTCGCTGTTAACGTAGAAATTAACGAAGCGACGCAGTTCACCACTATCGTCACACAGACGACCTTTAATGCCAGGAAACTTACTTTCTAAAGAGTCCAATAAGGCAACAATGTTGTCGCCACCGATATCAACAGTGGCTTCGTTATTAGTGAATTTTTGCAGTGGAGTGGGAATGAGAACTTTAACAGCCATGAAAACAACAACTCAAAAAATAAAACAGAAATCAGTTTAACAGGGGAGTGTAATGGTTTGTTGCATGTAGGGGCGTTACATGCAACGCCCCTACATGCATCTTGTCTAAACTTGGGTTTGCTGCCAATCTAAACGGTTTAGCGTATTTGCCCGCTCCCAAGCACGCTCAAAGCTGTCTAGCTTAGGATCGATAAACAAGGGCTCACCGGCAGAACCGCTAACGGCTTCCTGAGTCTTGAGACCATTACCAGTAATGTAAGCAACGGTGCGCTCATCAGAATTAATCTTGCCGGCTTCCGCTAACTTTTTGAGGACGGCAATTGTTGTACCACCAGCAGTTTCAGTGAAGATACCCTCAGTTTCAGCAAGGAGCTTCATCCCTTCAACGATTTCAGCATCGGTAACATCTTCAATATTGCCGTTGGTCTTCTTAGCAATCTCTAGGGCGTAGATACCGTCAGCAGGATTACCAATGGCAATGGACTTAGCGATAGTGTTGGGCTTAACAGGGGTGATAAAGTCACGACCTTCTTTGAAGGCTTGGGAAATAGGAGAGCAACCCTCAGCCTGAGCACCGCTAAAGCGAACGTGCTTCTCTTCAACTAAACCAGTTTTTACTAGCTCATTAAACCCCTTATAAATCTTGCCATAAAGAGAACCAGAAGCTAAGGGCGCAACAATATGATCGGGCAGTTCCCAACCCAATTGCTCAGCTACTTCAAAGCCTAGGGTTTTAGAGCCTTCAGAATAGTAAGGACGTAGATTGATATTTACAAAGCCCCAACCGTGGGTGTTGGCCACTTCCGAACAGAGGCGGTTGACCTGGTCGTAGTTGCCATGAACGGCCATGACTGTGGGGTCATAAATCAGTGTGCCTAGTACCTTGCCAGCCTCAAGATCAGAAGGGATAAATACGCAGCAGTCTAAGCCCGCATGGGCAGCAATGGCCGCAGTAGAGTTGGCCAGGTTACCCGTACTTGCACAGGAGACCGTGGTGAAGCCAAGCTCACGGGCGCGGGTCAGGGCCACAGAAACGACCCGATCCTTAAAGCTCAGGGTGGGCATGTTGACCGCATCGTTCTTGATGTAAAGCTCTTTTAGACCCAGGCGACGAGCCAGACGATTGGCCTTGAGCAGAGGCGTCATACCAGTACCCACATCAATGGGATTATCGCTGGCAACGGGCAAAAATGCTTTGTAGCGCCAAATGGAGTTAGGACCTGCTGCAATACTTTCGCGACTGACCTGACGACGAATTGCATCGTAGTCGTAGGTGACTTCCAAGGGGCCAAAGCACTCTTCACATACGTGCTTAGCTGCGGGCTCATAGGTGGTACCGCACTCTTTGCACTTGAGATTGGTAAATGTGGCGGATTGGAGTGTCTGAGTGAGTGGACGGTCGATGGCCTGGGTCATGGGACTTATTGATGTATGACAGATTAATTTGAAAGTATCACGGTGCTGAAAACAGCGTCAAACAATCCCGACTAAAATAGTCGGGTATTTTTAAAGTCAATTAAACCAATGCTTTTGGCCGAACACTTGGACAGATCGGTAAAAGTCTATGGATAAAAAGTTGATTTTTCTATGGTTGCGATCGCTGCACGCTAAAATCCCAAATCGACCCTGGCCATTTCAGCAGCTTTAAAGACTTGCTCATCAGGCAGTTCATCCCAGGCCGTGGCACCGATCTCAGCATAGAAACTGGCATCATAGGGGCGTGTCCTGACTACCACGGGCATGGGAACGGCATGACCTAATAGGAGAGCTTGCTGTTTAGAGTCGAGTTTGGCCAGCACTGATCGGAGATTCTGACCACCGGAAACACCGGTAAAAATGGCGTCAATGTCTTTCTCATCGTTGAGCAGTGCGGTGATGCGAGTACCAATTTGTGACATCACCTCGTTGTCGATGCCAGACGGACGCTGATCGACCACTAACAAAGTGACAAAGTACTTCCTCATCTCTCGGGCAATGGTGCCAAAGATAGTTTGTTTAGCAGTGGCTGGGTCAAGGAATCGATGGGCTTCTTCGATGGTGATGACAAGCTGAGTGGGGCGATCGCTGGGATTTTTAGTTTGTAAAAAGCGCTCGGCTTTGCGCACATAGCTAGCGTGAATGCGGCGAGCAATCACATTAGTGGCCAACATGTAGGAGAGCATGTTGGACTGGGAGCCGAACTCTACAACCACGTGTTTGCCAGCATCCAGGGTATCCAGAATCTGTTTTACATAGTTGTGGGGGCAGGTGTTGCGGATATATTTCAGCTCGGTCAGCCGTGTCAGCTTTCGCTGTAGCGCCATGATTGATGATTTGCTGCCCATTTTGACTTCGCAAAATTCTTGAATCTCTTCGTTACTCATGGTGAGTAAGCGGTTAATCCAAGACTTGCCAAATTCATTGCGCAGAATGATGGCATTTTCTAAACTAGCTTCCGATAGATTCAGCTCACGGCCAATTAGAGCTAAATCTTCCACATCAATCTGGTCAAAGCTGATGTAGAGTTCCTGAGCGTCGCGCACACCTCGTCGTTTTGTCGCTTCTGGGTCTAGAGTAAAGATTTGCACATGACCTGGAAACAACTGGCGCAGCCCCTTGACGGTGCTGAAGTTAGCCCCCTCACTAACAGCTTCCCAGCCATATTCCGAGTGCATATCAAAAATGAGATTGACAGCAGCGCGCTGTTTGATAATGCCTGAGAGCAATAGTCGGGTGAGAAAAGACTTGCCAGTACCTGATTTACCAAAAATGCCGTTACTGCGCTCTACAAAGCGATTTAGATCGATACAGATGGGGACATCCATATCGATGGGCTGACCAATGGCAAAATTGCGTCGATGGGGATCATCTTCCCAGCCAAAGACAGAGCGAAAGTCTCGTTCGCTGGCATCGTAAGCCTGGCTAAAGTGCCCTGGAATGGTTTTAACGGGCAACAGTTGGGTGTTGTCCACCGTATCTCCATCGTCTTCTGGAGTGAACATCAACATGGGGGCCAGGTCAATGGTGCCGTAGGTGCCGCCACCTGCGAGGACTTCTTGTAGGAACAGTTCGGTAGGGTGGGGGGGGTTGGCCAGGATGCGTTGACTGGCGGTGCCCAGGGAGACGTCAGTGAGCATGCAGAAAAATCGCGATCGCACCCCCTGCACCACTAAAAACTTGCCCACCCGCATATCCTCCACACTCACATCAGCATGGAGACGCACTTCCAGCCCCTGACTCAGGGAGCCTTGAATAACTGAACCTAAAGGCGTTTCGTTGTTCATGCCAGGATTGACGTGGGTGGCCACTGCCCATCCTAGCTTGAGAATCGTATTTTAATACATGCGTTCTACGAAAAAATGTCTCTAAACAACAACGAGCAGCTTTGCCTACACAGCACGCTGCTCGCTATTTGGGTATTCCTCCCTGCCTTCAGATATCTAACGAAGTACCAGGCGCTTAGCTATATTTCGATAGCTGCTAGTTGCCAAAATTCCAACCCACACCAGCTTGAACGGCTGTCGCTGTGCCACCGCCATCATCAAAGGCATCAAAGGCAAAAATCGCGTTACCAAAGACAACAAGATTACTGCCAGGCACTGCAAAGTCTATACCCGGCTGCAACACAAAGGCTGTTTCATCTCCTACCGGTGATGCATCATCGCCAGTGGGTATGGATACCCCTGCGCCCAAATATACATCGGTTTGAAAACTCACTGGAAAGTCGTAGGACACCGTTGGCACCAGTGCCAGATCGCCATTTAGCAAAAACGCTTGAGCTCGAAGAGAAATCGGAACTGCTAACAGCTTATAGCGCCCCGAAATAACCAGCCCCAAGCCATCACCATCGCCGTCGTCATCATCGTTTAAGCCTAGGGTACCACCAGCACCCACGTAGCTACCGTAGGCTGCTTGGGCCTGAACCGGTTTTACATCCAACGCAGCCAACAGTGCTGCTGTGACCACAGTAGCTAAACCCAAACGCCCCAGCATAGTTTTAAGCAGGCTGATCATCGTTACTCACTCCTTAAACAATGTCCCTAACAATTTCTGAAGACTGCTTTTTGAAGACTGCGCCTGGTTAGCCCAAAACAGGGTCTAACCTGTAATTAGCAGGATTATGCCTACAGACAAAATATGAGAGCGCCACAAAGTTAACCCGTTGTTGGGAAAATGTCAAAGGTTTTTTTGACTTAGCCCGTATTCCGCATGCCAGCAGCGATGCCATTAATGGTTAACATTGCTCCACGTAGCAGTTCACCTCGGCTGTAGCGTGACTGAATGACACCGGTTGCCAGAGCCGCAGCGTCACGATGCTGTCGCAAACGCTTCAGAAGTGAAACCTGTAAGAAACCGAGTGGGACAATGGTACCGTTGCGCAGCTGGACTGAACGCTGTAGGTTAGGATCGCCGTCTAACAAAGCCTGATTATCAGTGACCTGTAAGACCATTTGGGTGGTCAGATAAAATTCTTGAGCAATCTGATCAAATACTGCTTGGAAGCTATCTTGCCGTTCCCCTGCACCCAGTTCATTGACATAATGCTGGGCAATTTGTAGGTCCACCTTGGCCAAGGTCATTTCCACCTTGGAAATAGCCATTTTGAAGAAAGGCCATTTGGTGTAAAACGAGCGCAACAGTTTGATATTCTCTTCGGGAGCCTCGCCAATGAACTCCTCTAGAGCTGTGCCAACGCCATACCAGGAGGGCAATAGAAAGCGAGCCTGGGTCCAACTAAATACCCAAGGAATCGCCCGTAGACTGGGTAAATCCTTCTTGCCGCCACGACGAGATGGACGAGAACTAATTTGCAACTGGCTAATTTCTTGAATCGGGGTGACATGGTGGAAAAATTCCACCAGCTCAGCATCTTCGTAGATCAGGGCGCGATAGTGCTGTCTGGAGCGTACGGCCAGCTTTTCCATAATTTCTTGCCAAGGGGCAATTTCATCGAAGCTATTGCTCAACAGACTGGCCTGCACCACAGCAGTAGTGACTGTTTCCAGGTTATACAGGGCTAAATCCTTAAGGTTATATTTCGACGCTAAAACCTCTCCTTGCTCTGTAATTTTGATACGGCCATTAATACTACGACCAGGCTGAGCCAAAATTGCTTCATAGGCCGGGCCGCCACCACGGCCCACTGAGCCACCGCGACCGTGGAAAATTCTGAGGGAAACCCCGTACTTCTCAGTAACTTTCTGCAAAGACTGTTGCGCTTTATGGATTTCCCAATTGCTACTGAGGAAACCAGAGTCTTTATTGCTGTCAGAATAGCCCAGCATGACTTCTTGCAAAGCCACTTCTGAGGAGTTGTCTGCTGTGTAGCCTCCTTGCAACATCGATAGGTACAGGGGAAGTTCAAACAGCTCTTCCATAACCGCTGTGGAACGGCGCAGGTCGGCTACGGTCTCAAATAATGGAACAATGTGCAGATTGCCGACACCGGTGGCTGGGTCGTATAGTCCTGCTTCTTTACCGAGTAGCAAGACTTCCAAAATATCGCTGGCATGGTCGCTCATGCTAATCACGTAGCTGCGACAGATGTCCTGGCCAAACTCCTGGTGTAGTTTGCGCACCATATGGAAGGTGGCAATGGTTTCTCTTGCCTTTTCTGAAATTGGCAGCTCGGTGGGGATTAGTGGACGTCGCGTACTGAGTTCTGCGGTCAACCACTCAACTTTTTCAGTTTCAGAAAGGTCATTGTAGAGCTTGGGCAGTTGCAAGTACTCGGTAATTTCGTGAATTGTGTCCGAGTGGCGGGTGCTTTCTTGGCGCATATCCAGTTGAGCCAAACTGAAGCCGTAGATTTCCACCTGACTCAGTAACATATCCAATTCTCGACATACGAGACCCGTATCTTTCAAGCTCTTATGGATGAGTTTCAGCTCTGCTAAAAATGCTTCTCCAGATTCATATAAGGTGCCTGGAGAGACAACTACGTCTTCTTCCTGTAGATAATCGCCGTTGTAGAGCTTTTTGCTACGTACATGGGTGTTTGCTAAGCGTTTTTCAACGTAGGCCAGCTTGAGTCGATAGGGCTCCTGGCGATAGCGAATTGCAAATTCCTCATAGACATCTGGCATTTGCAAGCGATCCTGCTCTAAGGACTCCAGCAGGTCGGGCAATACTTCGCTCCAATGGAGTGATGGGCTTAGTAAACCTGTAAGTTTTTGGATGGACGCCATGTATTTATCCAACACTAAGTTGCGTTGGTAACAGGCTGTTTTCCAGGTAACTTGGGGGGTGACTGAGGGGTTACCATCGCGATCGCTACCTACCCAGGAGCCAAAGCGACAGAACCGATGGCGTGGCGGTTTCAGGCCTGGAAATGTCTTGGTTAGGGCTCGATTAAACCGCTGGTATAGTTCAGGGATGGCATCAAACAGCACAACATCAAAGTAGTGCAGGGTGAAGTCCACTTCGTCTAAAACCGATGGCTTAAACTGGTGCAATTCATCTGTTCGCCACCACAGTCGAATCTCTTCTGTCAGTTCTTCCTGTAGCTGAGTTATTTCCCAGGATGATGTTTGTTCACGGATGCCAGCCTGTTCTTCAGCCAAATCCAAACGGCGGAATATATTTGAAATACGCCGCTGTTTATCACGAATGGTATGACGAACAATTTCAGTGGGGTGAGCCGTAAATACCAAACGCACATCCAGCTGATTGATCAGTTGTTGAATATGTCTAGGGGGAACATTTAGCTGGTTAAGAAGAGGAAACAGCCAGTGGAACGTGCCTGTGCCTTGCTGCTTTGGGGCACCTTTGCCGATGTCGGTACTGACTAAGTTTTGTAAGAACGTATCGTTGTTTTCAGTAGGATTTTGGGAATTACGGCTGGAACCATTACCGATGCCATCTACAAAGGTCCGGTAATGCTTCCGCTGATCCTGCTGTTCATAGTGTTGCTCAACAATGTTGATCAGCTGGAAGTAAAGAGCAAAGGCCCGAGCCATACGAATAGCGTCTTCCAGGCTTAGCTGTTCGATCAGCTGTAGAGCATTGGCATTATCCAGGGCCGGATCAGCCTGACCATCTGGAGTACACATGCGGCGAATATGTTTGAGTAAACTGACCAGGTCTGCACCGCATTCAGCCTCTAATACTGATTCCCAGATGCTTTCAACCGTGGTTAGTCGGTGCCTTAGAAACGCTTCGGATGCCTCTTCTAGAACAGAAAGGCTCTCGGATTTCTGAAGGGCCATATCATCTTGGTAGGAAACAGTTGGACTCATTCAACGTCTGCAGTAACGGCTGAGAGACAGAGATAACCCATGGTCACATCTCCGAGAAAATTGTAGAGGCTTTCGGACGTTCCAAAGCATCTTCTGCTCGGATGATCGACAAAATGTTTATAAAGGTCTGTGGGGGTCGGCATCTAGTACCGGTAGCTGAATGCCGCGAAATATCTCTTCACTGGCCATCCCAAACTGCATGAGCCAGTAGGTTAACGTGCGGCCCATGATCAGGAAGGCTAAAAAGGGTAAAGTCGCCAGAGCTAGGGCAATTTGAGGATTACTAACCAACGGCAACGGCAGGGGGGTGACTGTTTTTGGCGTGTATTTTTCACGAAAAGGTTGCATAAGTAAGAGGCTCGTAGTAAACGTATAGCAACTTTAGGGAATAAGATGGCCGATGCTGGCACATGGGTGTTAGCGGTTTATCTAAATCTTTCCTTAGGGAAAGGCCTATCTACAACCTAGCAGGTGCTGCTAATTCTAGATGCTGTTCTGCTTGTAATATTGCGAACTGTATCAAGACCCATAGTTCAAAGTTACTGTTCGTAGCGTATGTGTCTATGGACGACTTTGACGGAGAACGAGGGTTGACCCGATGGGAGTTACGAAAGACTGGATTCATGAGGTTAGTTTTTCCCGTATCTGTGCTATCCCTAAGGTGCAACTTGGAGTTGCTACTTGACTAAACCTGCTTGGGAAATTACATTTTTGCGGTCGAAGCGTTTTGGTCGTCGAGCTGTTAGGGGATCTAAGGGGCTATGTTCAGTCACGTAAAATCTGATCAACCACCAACATTGGACCCCACGGTGTTACTGCCCTGGCTTGAAGATGTGGTCAATAATTCTGACTGTAGCTTGAAGATGAAGCTGAGGGGCAATATCCTGCATGTTTATGCCCAATCTGCTAAAGGCCTAGATCGAGAGTATGTTCTATTGCGACTGGTGAGATCGCTACTCGATCCAGACCGTAAAGCCGAGCTACTCAAAGATTTCCCTCAAATTTACCAACTCTATTTTTATAGTGGCCGTTCTGAAGAACAAAAACCCGATTGGTCAACACCCATTTATCTAAATCGTCTAGAGCGCCATTTAGAGCAGCTGGTGGAAACCAGTGCTGATCTTGAGGAAATGAAGCGCTCAACCGCCCATCTAACTTCGGGTATTGGGTACTTGGATGACGCCACCTCCGCCATTGTACTTTCCAATGCTAGCCTGGCCCGTAAGGGTGATCCGGATGCGATCGCACGCTACCTTAGTCAAACCCTGAGCGCCCTGGATGTAGGGGTAGATGTGGTGGTTAATGCTTTACCCGGTAAGGCGAAACGGGCCCAGGGTGTGATTACGGCCCATGCGGTGGCCGCTGACCCCCGCCGAGATTTAATCAACCGGCTGTGGATTTTGTGTCGAGCCGCCTACAGTCCTGACCCGGCCATGATTGCTGAACCTACGGCCCAGCGGTTACGGGATCTAAAACTGACCCAGTTTCAGGATGCTGTGATTTCGGTGCAGGTGTTGGGGGAAGATACCCCCGACTGGCGACTGCGGGTGGATCTGACGCCGGATGAGGAAATTCTAAAGGAATGGAGTCGCTGGGGTGATACGGAATCCATTACTCGCCTGCTAAATCAGGCGCTGGCTCCCCTGGATGTGAGTGTGCTGCCCGAGGTTAAGGATTCTACGCTGCATCTGGTGTGTCAACCGTTGGCAGTGGGGCAAACCGTTGCCAGCAGTGGAGAGGCTTCCTCCTCTGAAGAGGGCTCTGAAACGGAGATTATGGATGCGATCGCACCTCTGTTGGAGCAGCTTGCTCCCCAGGGAGTCGGTCGGGCCATCGTTTATGGACCAAGTCTGGACAGTGTGAATCCAGTATGGCTTAAGTGCCTGGACTTGCCAGCCAGCGAACATGCAGATCTGGCTGTTTCCACTCAGGAGCTAGCGCGACAAGGTGACTTACCAGCCATTGCCTACTGTCTGACCAAACAGCTCAATCCCGATTTAGACGAACAGCTATCGACGGGCGGCATCCGAGTGCAGTTGCTGCGACGGGAACGACGGCTACATATTATGATCGATGCGCCCACATGTCCGTTGCAGCGTCAGGTGGTGCCCCAACTCAAGCAGTATCTCCGTCAGCATCCAATTAAAGGACTGGTGGGTATCCGCATCTATGGTCGCCGCGCGGGGCAAAAGCGCCCAGATTGGAACTATGGATTTGATCGTCAGCCCAAGAAGCGTTTGGTGCCAGAAGCGGTTCCCGAATTTGCCGCTTCTGATGCATATTTAGGAGATCTAATTCAGCAGGATGAGACGGCGGATGGGGATGCTGCGGAGCAAAATTGGCCCAATCGCACCCTTGAGCACCTGCGATCGCTACTGATTAAAACTCAATTGTTTGCCTCCGCTGCCAATAATCCTGAAGAACCGTTGGTCGGCGCGCACTTACCCAGCAGACGAGGCATTGCCCTGGCCTGGGCCACCTTGGGATTATTGCTGGCATTTCAAGCAGATTGGATCGCCGGTCAGTTATTTAAGGCGCGGTCGCTAGCCCTCCAAGCCCAGCAAACGACGACGGCAAAAACGCCTGAACGGAAGCCGCTCTCCACTTTTGAAGAAGAACTGGCTCAGCTGAATTGGGGTCAAAAGGATGGCGATGCCTCGATCAGTTTGGACGATGAGCTGCCAGGATTTGCCAGTTCGGCCATCAATGATAGCGACTTGTTAGGTAGCCCTCTCCAAACGACGGTTTCCATGACTGAAGTCCTGGAATCGTCTCCCTTTCCTTCATTTACGAGCCAACAGCTAAATGAAAAGTTAGCCCTATATGACTGGCGTGTGGCTAAAGAAGGGCCGCCGGATGTACTGATTTTTGGCAGCTCCCGTGCCCTGCGAGGGGTGGATCCGTCAGCGTTGAAGCGAGCCTTAGGGACCCTGGGCCATGACGATGTCAGCATATTTAACTTTGGAGTGAATGGGGCCACGGCTCAGATTGCTGATTTAGTGATCCGGCAGTTGCTGTCCAACTATCCCCTACCAAAGCTAATTATTTGGGCCGATGGAGCACGAGCGTTTAATAGCTCACGGGTGGATGTGACATTTAATGCGATCGCAACTTCAGAAGGATATCAGCAGCTGATCGCTGGTGAGTTGTTTCCTGAAAATAATGGTGAAGCCGCTGGTCCAAGCCTAAATCCCGCACAGCGTCTAAACCGCTTTTATGCCCGCACCGATGAGCAATTAAGCGATGCCCTGGGCCGCATATCTTCGGCCTACGGAGAACGTACTCAGTTGCAAAAGATTGCTGGCGTTAATCAAATCAACCCTAAGAACCTAGGACAACCGGCTGCCGTTAACCCCACTGAGACCGACTTAATTGATGTGGACGGCTTTTTGCCTTTAGCCATTCAGTTTAATCCGGCCACCTATTATTTAGCTCATCCACGGGTGGCAGGTACCTACGATGGTGACTACAAGGCTTTTCAAATGGAAGGTCCCCAGGTGAATGCCCTGCGACAGCTCGTTGCATACACCCGGTCCAAGGGGGTGGATATTGTCTTTGTCAACACACCCTTGACGGACGAGTATCTTGATCCTGCTCGTTTAGAAGTGGAAGGCCGCTTTCAACGCTACATGCTGCAGATTGCCGCCCAAGAATCAGGATTGCTATATCGCGATCTAGGCCAGCTATGGCCTCAGCGCTATGACTATTTTTCTGACCCTAGCCATTTAAACCGCTTTGGTGCCTATCAGCTCTCCAACCGCATAGCCCAAGATCCCATGATTCCCTGGCTGAAGCTGAAGTTGCCTGCTGAAGCTGAGTAACGCTCTACTAATCAATCCCTCCTTGCCACGATGACCCTGCCATCTATTACCTACGGTTTACTGATCCTTGGCACTAGTTTGATTTACTGGTTGTTGCCTGGTCGTGGCCTCAAGCTATGGCTGCTGCTGCTGGCTAGCTTGATATTTTATTCCTCACTGCAAGTCCAATATGTGCCGCTGCTGCTAGGGCTGGTATTGACCAACTATCTGATTGGTCGGCGTCTCAGTGCCCCCCTCGATTGGCGCATTCCCAATGAAGAGTGGCACTTTGCTCAACAGGACTGGGACCGCAAACGATTGATATTGCTGTGGGTTGGCATTAGTCTGAATGTATTGCTTTTGCTGGGGTTTAAATATTTTTTCCCGATGGTGGCAACCAGCAACCCCAGTTTGCAGCTGTTGATGCCCCTGGGTTTGAGTTTCTTTTGTTTTGAGTCCATTGCTTATCTGGTAGATATCTACCGTGGTGCTCCTGCAGCCAGTCACTTCATTGAGTTTGCTTCCTACAAACTGTTTTTCCCAAAGCTGATTGCTGGCCCAATTACTCGATTTCAGGGCTACATTAGCCAACTAAAACAGCCCCGTTTACCTAACCTGGAGCAAGGGGTAGAAGCAGGTTGGCTGATTGCTTCAGGTGCGGCAAAAAAAATGCTGCTGGCTGACCGCATTGGCCTTTTAGTCAACCTAAGTTTTGACAATCTAGAACGAGCCGGTAGTGGAGATATCTGGCTAGCGATTTTTGCCTATGGTCTACAGCTTTATCTCGACTTTAGTGGTTATGTTGATATTGCCCGAGGCAGCGCACTGTTATTTGGCATTCAGCTACCGCAAAACTTTGACTTCCCTTACTTCACCACCAGCATTGCTGAATTTTGGCGGCGTTGGCACATTACCCTGGGCGACTGGCTACGTAACTATCTTTACTTCCCCCTGGGGGGCTCCCGGAAAGGGTTAATGAGAACCTGCCTGAATCTGTTGTTTGTGATGCTGGTGGCTGGTATTTGGCACGGTGATCAGTGGGGCTTTTTGGTTTGGGGGGGGCTTCACGGCATGGCCCTGGTGATTCATCGACTTAATCAAACATTGGCGGATACGCGTCCGAGGCTGAAAGCATTTTGGGGTAGCTGGCTGGGTGTGATGGCAGCTTGGGCCATGACTCAATTGTTCGTATTTTTGAGCTGGGTACCCTTCCGTCTGCCAAATCTGGCGGATGTCGGACTGGTGGCCAATCGCTTTCTGAGTCAAGCTGGCGATGTCCAGTTTGCCCAAAAAGTCTACTTAGAATCCCTAGGTTTCAGCCGGGGTGGGGTGATTCTAATTCTGCTTGGTGTGGCCGGTATCATGGCCTTGCTTCACGGCTTTAAATATCGGCTTAAACTACAGATCAGCTGGCCCCTTAAACTCATGTTAATTCCAGCAGGGTTTTACTTGGCTTGGTTGCTAGCCCCTGATCAGGTCGTTCCTTATATCTATTTTGAGTTCTAAGCGTTGACGTTATAGCTTTGGAACTGGACATAGCTGAGCCGTAATCATGAGAGCCTCCATAACACTTCTCATGATTGAAGTGTTTGACTGTCTTGATAGCCAGCATTGGCCTTCGGTCAAACCTCTAGCCCTGCCTGATATTCGTGACCTCAGACAAGGGCAACGTGAAAACGAAAGCAACTGTTAAGGTGTATTGCGAAAATTAAAAACATGCGTTACATTTGTATACGAGCAAGCAAGGAATCTTATTTATCCCTTGTGAGCCATACATATCCGTACCTTCAAAACGCAATAATTTATCATGACAACTACTCTACAGCAGCGCTCTAGCGCTAATCTGTGGGATCAGTTTTGTGAGTGGGTTACTAGCACTGAGAACCGCCTCTATGTAGGTTGGTTTGGTGTGCTGATGATCCCCACACTACTCGCTGCCACGACTTGTTTCGTCATCGCCTTCATCGCGGCTCCTCCCGTTGACATCGACGGTATCCGTGAGCCCGTTGCTGGGTCTTTGATTCTGGGTAACAACATCGTTTCCGGTGCGGTTATTCCTTCTTCCAACGCTATCGGTCTACACTTCTACCCCATCTGGGAAGCTGCTTCTCTAGATGAGTGGTTGTATAACGGTGGCCCTTACCAGCTGGTCATTTTCCACTTCCTCATTGGCGTCTTCTGCTACATGGGTCGTGAGTGGGAACTGTCCTACCGCTTGGGAATGCGTCCTTGGATCTGTGTTGCTTACTCTGCTCCTGTAGCAGCCGCATCTGCAGTGTTCTTGATCTACCCCATCGGTCAGGGTTCTTTCTCGGATGGTATGCCTCTGGGTATTTCCGGTACCTTCAACTTCATGCTTGTTTTCCAAGCTGAGCACAACATCCTGATGCATCCCTTCCACATGCTCGGTGTGGCGGGTGTCTTCGGCGGGTCTTTGTTCTCCGCAATGCATGGTTCTCTGGTAACGTCCTCCTTGGTTCGTGAGACCACTGAGACTGAGTCCCAGAACTATGGATACAAGTTTGGTCAGGAAGAAGAGACGTACAACATCGTTGCAGCCCACGGCTATTTCGGTCGTTTGATCTTCCAGTACGCATCCTTCAACAACAGCCGTTCCTTGCACTTCTTCTTGGGTGCTTGGCCCGTCATCGGTATCTGGTTCACTGCCCTAGGTATCTCCACGATGGCGTTCAACCTGAACGGATTCAACTTCAACCAGTCCATCATCGACTCTCAGGGTCGTGTCGTCAGCACTTGGGCTGATGTGATCAACCGTGCCAACCTAGGTATGGAAGTAATGCACGAGCGTAATGCTCACAACTTCCCTCTAGACTTGGCGGCTGGTGAAGCGGCTCCTGTTGCTATGGTTGCTCCTTCCATCAACGCGTAGTCGTCGTGATCTAGTTGCAATTTGCTAATTTGATTTAGCCTGTAAAGCGCTCCTCAATTGAGGAGCGCTTTATGCTTTTAAAGGGAATTTCAAAACTATAGGGCCCCCCTGTCTGATGGTCCTCGCTATATTAGGAGTAGCGCAAGGCATGATTGTCCAGAGAGTATCCTGCTGTCTATCGACCCGGTATTTCCAGGCTGCGATCGCTTTTATTTAATATTGGTGGTGTCTAATACCTGGATAACGTCTCAACCTGAATAAAGTCCCATGGTGAGTCCTGAGGAGGGTCCTAACTTTAGTAAGAAGTAGCGGCATCAATGACAAAAATGTTCTAT
Organism: Leptothoe sp. EHU-05/26/07-4; assembly: GCF_043421015.1. NCBI lineage: Bacteria > Bacillati > Cyanobacteriota > Cyanophyceae > Nodosilineales > Cymatolegaceae > Leptothoe > Leptothoe sp. EHU-05/26/07-4. The sequence goes on along the minus strand of NZ_JAXSQV010000001.1, from coordinate 307,793 downwards.
TGTTAGAACACTGACTATAAAAAGTGTTTTCTTGCCATCATACGTTGCTTGTCTAGTTGCGGCATACTCAAGGCAGATAGCGTTATAGGCCATGTTAGATATCGAATTTTTTAGTGACGATAAGCAGCCGATGTGTCGGGTAGAGGTGGCCGATACGTTTTTACTATGGCTTGCACGCACTGATTTTGCTCGTATTGGTGAGGAAACTGCTACGGATCTATCTATCAATGGTGAACAACTTACGTTGCCACTTGTGCAGCTAGCTCCATCAACACGAAAAACCTTTGTAGAGTTTTTCACAGAGTCTGTTGTCCTTCATAGTAAGCAGGTTCTGCTGCAGTTAGAGGAAGGAAGTTTGCAATCAGAGTTGGTTTATCGCCTGAAGAAGCTGATTGAGCTATTAGACTGCTTAAAAAATGAAGATTATCAATATTTGCAGCGAGTTTAAGCGATCAGCTTGGCTATAGCGTGGCAGGAATAATAATAGGTGGGTCAAGCAGATCTGCCCATAAGGCTAAATGAATGCTGACACTGGAGTATTACGAGTACTCTGGCTATAGCGTATCGGCAACTGCGATCGCAATTATCCCAACTTTCCACCCTATACAGATCATTACGCTCTGATGCTTCATCCGGAGAATGGGGTGATGCCTGTGGAGATCCGCGTAGAATCAGCGTGAGCATTCAGGAGATTGCCTAATGTATGTAGTGACCAATCGAAATCTACAGCCAGATGCCAACCCAGAAGAACGATTTGGGCCTAGATTTAACCAGAAGGGGCCTAATGAACTACGGCTGGCGGAGGCGCAAAAGGTTGGTGGTAGTTGGCAGGTCAATATTTTGGATGACCGTACTACGTATAACGGTGAAGACATGTGGGCTAGCGAAGCTGCCTTTTTAAAGGCACAGCAGCGGATGCGCCAAAATCATACCAGTGCACTCTTTTTTGTCCATGGATTCAATACAGACTTTGGTGATGCATTAGAGAGTGCCTATGCCATTGAGCAACGGTATAACCTTGAGGTCATCATGTTTACCTGGCCGTCTAACGGGGGGGGAACCCTTGAGGGGCTATCTAGCTATCAGGATGATAAGCGCGATGCGGCCTTGTCCATTGGAGCATTGGACCGATGCTTTGAGAAGCTGGCAGATTACTTCAAGAAATATGCAGAGCAGGCTTGTAAACGCAAGTTTAGCCTGGCGCTGCACAGCATGGGTAATTATCTGTTTAAGCGGTTGTTGTCATCATCGATTTATCAGGGAGAGACTCTGTTATTTGACAACATTGTGATGCTGGCTGCTGATGTGAACAATGAAGGCCATGCCGACTGGGTTAATCGGGTGCGTTTTCGCAATAGATTGTTTATCACCATTAATGAAGATGATGCGGCTCTGTTGGCGTCTAAGGCGTTGGCTGGGGATGAACAAAAAGCACGTTTGGGTCATTGGCCCCGAAATTTGACAGCACGCAATGCAACGTATTTAGATTTTACCGATGCGGCGAATATTGTTGCGCACCATAATTATTTTACGGATGATAGCGCGCTACAGAATGAGAGAATTAAAGAGATTTTTGCGCGGGCATTTACGGGTCAAAAAGCAGAACGTGGCTTGACGTTTGATGCGGGAACTGGGGCATATCGGGTGTTATAAATCTCGTCCTGGTGCTTTACCAGCAATAAATCTTGGCCCTAAAAGACTTTTACTACAGCAGGGAGCCGACGGAACCCGCTAATTTTATGTTTGGACCGTATTAGACATGACCCTGTAGGGATGCACTGCTATCCCTACAGGTACTGATAATTTGCCGATATCTTGAAGGGCGCACCCTATTAGAGTTAAAGGGTGCTGCATATTGAGGCGGCCCTAACGAGGAACTGGCAAGGCTTGTGCAATCTTCGTCTCTAAGAGATACCTCAGATTACCATTCGGCAACAACTCCATCAAAGGCTCTTCTCCTAGCTCTCCGGCTAACGCAGTCTTGACGCCTTGGGCTAATGCCTCAGAAGTCTCCTGACCATTGAGTTCAATCACCCAGCGATGGACCCTATCACCCTCACTGTTCGTAAGCACTCCCAGCGTGTCTGTCACATAGCTGTTGTCCATACTGTCTACCAGATGACGTGTTTCAGGCCGTTGGGCCAGCATGAGGCGTATGGCATATTCACCACGGATAGTCTTGCTATCTAGAGTTTCACCTGTTTCCAGAGGAACTTCCGTTGGTTCAACCGTCCGCTCTCCGGCCAAATAGCGTTGTGGATTCAAAATCAGCGTAGTCGCCTGGGGGGGATCAGCAAAGACTGCATCTACTGCTTCCCAGCCCCCTTGATCGCGCACAGCCTTAATAAATTTGAGACCAGCGCCATAAAGAAAAATATTCTCAAAGAGCCGGTCATTAATGGGACCTTCGGGGGGCAGTTTAGCGTGGGCAAGGAAGTCATAGTTCAGCAGCTCGCTGACGGCCAGCATCGCTTCGCCTTCAATGACGGCAGTGACAGCCTGATCGTAGTCAGAGTTGTCCTGGCTTTGGAGATGTAGATTGTAGAGGTCAAAGTGCTGATCCTGCAGGGCATGAAACATCTCGTGGAGCATGACGCCACGCCCCAGCTCATCAGAGCCTGATGTGGTGACAACGAGCTGTTTGGTTTCGGAGTTATACCAGCCATTGAGCCCCGGATCGTTCTGGGGCTGAAAGGTAACGACTAAATTTTCCTTAAAGCTGAGGCCACGCCACTGTTCTAGTTCTGTCATCACAGAGCTGGCGGAATCGGCCCAGGCTGGTGTATCGCCTTCGAAGGTAATGCGGGACTCAGTTGCTTCAATGGCTGTGGTGGTGCAGCTGACGGTGCTGAAGCCACAGGTGAGGGCAAGTATTCCGGAAATGACCATCTGCCAACCGCGCATAAGGAGAAGTCCTTTAGATTTGTCGTTGCTGATTTGTGGGATTTATTGATCGTATAGGCCCTGTCGGCGATCAGCAACGATCAGGCTATCTGACCGTAAGATTAGCCCTCATCCCCCAACCCCTTACTCCCTGGGGGAGAAGGGGGGACTGACCTTAAATGGATCTTTCCCTTAACCGCCGGCTACAAAGATGTAGCGGAGAATAAAGATTGCGGCTAGGATCCACATGCCGATGGTGGTTTCTCTTGCTTTGCCCTGGAATGCTTTGACTAAGGGATAGGCGATTAGGCCCATGGCCAGACCTTCGGCAATGGAGTAAGCCAGGGGCATCATAATGATGGTTAGGAATGCCGCGATCGCAGCCGCTGGATCCTCCCAATCAATTGCCCTTGCCCCAGACATCATCATCACACCCACCATAATCAATGCAGGCGCTGTGGCAAAGGCGGGGATGCCGGAGAAGAGAGGTATAAACAATAGGGCCACTAAGAAGAAAGCTGCCACAACAACAGCAGTAAAGCCACTGCGTCCCCCTTCAGAAATGCCTGATGCAGACTCAATGTAGGTCGTCACAGTAGAGGTACCCAAAATAGAACCAGCGGTGGTGCCCACAGCATCAGCCATAAAGGCTTTTTCAACGCCGGGAAATGCACCTTCATTGTTGATGTAACCTGCTTTTGAGCCCAAGCCGGTTAGGGTACCAATGGTGTCAAATAGGTCAACAAACAAAAAGACAAAGACAATGCTGACCATTTCTAAAAAGTTGAGCCTAAACAGCTCACCGATACCCACAAAGGCTTGACCAAAGAGATGGGTAGGGGCAGCAGGAATGGCAACAACGCCTTCGGGCCAGGGGGCAACGCCAAACAACCAGGCCAATAAAGCAGTGCCAATGATTCCCCATAATAAGGCACCCGTCACTCGGCGAGAGAACAGAAATGCGGTGATGCCCAACCCCAGCAGTGTCATGGCTGCTTGGGGTGATCTGAGGTTTCCAAGGGTGGTCAATGTGGCTTCAGAGGGGGCAACAATGCCTGCCCCCTTAAGGGCAATGTAGGCAATAAACAAACCAATACCGGCTGTTGTTGCATGCTTCACCGCATCGGGAATAGCGGCAACAATCTTGTTGCGCACATTGGTGAGGGTGAGAATAATAAAGATAATCCCCTCAATAAAGACAGCAGCCAGGGCCACACGCCAGTCCACACCCATGCCTAGCACAACACTGAAGGCAAAGAAAGCATTGATGCCCATGCCAGGAGCCAGAGCAAAGGGAAGTTTGGCGTAAAGACCCATGATCAGGGTTGCGATCGCAGCTGATATCCCCGTTGCCATGACCAGCTCCCCAAATAAGTCTCCTGACCCATTGAGAAAAACAGCCTCCGACAAAATTGCCGGGTTGACGATGAGAATGTAGGCCATGGTGACAAACGTCGTTGCCCCAGCCAAAATTTCCGTAGGTAGATCGGTGCCCAGGGCATCGAAGTTAAAAAAGTTAGCGATGGCCCCTGCCAGGCCAGACGATTGTTGAATATTGCCCGATTGATTAGACATAGCGGTTAAGTGCGTAGCTATTTCCAGTGAAGTGCCTAAGGTTTCTATCGTCTGTCTAGGTGGTTACGGATACGATGGATGTAACATTTATTTTTTATTTGGAAAAGAATTGAAAACTCATTGGTTGCTTCTCAGACGCGCAGGTGCTATAGCTGACCTCGACTACGCTCAGTCAGTTAGGGGGAAAAGCTTGAAGATAGGGTTTTATGGTGCTGATAAGATAACTAACAAACCTTCAAGCCCTGAGAATAGCCATGCGTGTTTATGTGGTTCTGTTTAATGCTCGTACTGAAAATGAGGGAATTCACTCTCTGAAGGTGGGCGATCGCAACATCGTGCTGATGTTTGAAGCCGAAGACGATGCTGTACGCTTTGGTGGTTTGCTAGAGGCACAAGACTTTCCGCCCTGCAGTGTGGAAGGGTTTGAGTCGGAAGAAATCGAAGAGTTTTGTCGCGGTGCAAACTACGAAGCGAAGCATGTGGAAACTGGCACGCTGGTCATGCCCCCAGAGCAAAACCTGGAAACAAAGGACTGGGACCCAGACACCCGCCCCGAAGAGCGAGTGCAGCCAGCTGATTCAGGCACATCAGCTCAGGATATGTCACAGAAGGAGTTGGATCGGATTCGACAGCAGTTGGAGAAGTTGCTTTGAGGAGGGAGTAGGGAATGGGGGACGTGCTTGAGCTAGGGGTTGATTGGTGGAAGGTGGGTGTTATCACTTGGGCGAAATCCTTATAATCTATCGAAGTTAAGTTCTGAGCTTTAGTCCGGGGCCAGGCAGTTAAACTGCCTGGCCCCACTGCCCATTCCCCATTCCCCTCTGCCCCATGCCTGACACCATTAACGATCGCAGCTACCTTCTCACCGAGCAGATTAACCCCAATAGTCAGAACCTGGACCAGCTGTCAACGCTGGAAATGGTGCAGGTGTTTAATCAGGAAGATCAGCGGACAGTGGATGCGATCGCAGAAGCAGCGCCCATGCTGGCGATGGCCATTGACCGCACGGCAAAGTCGCTACGGGACGGCGGTCGTCTGTTCTATATAGGTGCTGGCACCAGCGGGCGTTTGGGCGTGTTGGATGCGGCTGAATGTCCACCAACATTTTGCACACCGCCCAAGATGGTGCAGGGAATTTTGGCCGGGGGGCCACCAGCTTTGCTGCGCAGCTCAGAAGCCCTAGAAGACTTGCCTGCTGATGGGGCAGCAGCGATGGCGACCCACCAAATTTCTGCCCTTGATGTAGTGGTAGGGATTACGGCTGGTGGAACCACACCCTATGTACATGGTGCGCTTGAAGAAGCCAAGCTCAGGGGAGCTACCACAATTTTTATGGCCTGTGTACCAGCGGAGCAGGTGGATATTGATGTGGATATCGATTTGCGGTTACCGGTAGGGCCTGAAGTATTGGCAGGCTCCACCCGCCTAAAGTCGGGCACCGTCACCAAAATGGCCCTAAATATTTTGTCGACCGGGGTGATGGTGAAACTGGGCAAAGTCTACGGCAATCGCATGGTCGATGTATCGGTTACGAATACCAAGCTCCATGACCGGGCTCTGCGCATTATTTCTGCTCTGACAGATCTATCCCGTGACGAAGCCGATACCCTTTTGGGCAAAAGTGATCAAAAGGTAAAACTTGCTTTGTTGATGCACTGGGCTGATTTGGATAAAGACGCGGCTCAAGCGGCGTTAGATCAAAATAATGGCAATCTACGACAGGCACTTATGGCACGTCCAGAGTAACAATGAAATTAATTTATATTCCTCAGGGCGTACTGCCGTCCGCCCCTACCAAGACACCAGACACCTTATAAAATTCTTCCGTTTAAATCGATTAAGGCGCTTGTGCTTAAATAATCACCCCATTCCCCCGTCACTCATCCAACCATCTATAACTCCAAACTGGACTTTATTGTTGTGCAGTCCCCTCAGTTCCTATTTTGGAGAGAAGAGTTTAATGAGTGACCTAGAAGATCCGTATTTTCCCCGTTGTCTTCTCTACCCACCCTCTCAACTTGTTATACCAATTCCTGAAAATCTATCTAAAGTTCAAAGACTGCCATCCTCCTCTGTGCTAGAGAACTACCATTCAGAACTAAGAACTAAGAACTAAGAACCGGTGTCACCTATGCCCTATACCCCCTTACAAGATTATGTTGCAGCAGCTCGATCCGGCAGTATTGTAGCCTTACCTACCGATACCGTGTGGGGTTTAGCCGTAACACCTGACCATAGTGACAAACTCTATGAGCTCAAGCAGCGCAGTCTAGAGAAGTCTCTAATACTTATGGGGGCCAGCGCAGCTGATTTGTGGCCCTATGTCACTATGGAGGTGGCTCAGTGGCAGACTATGACTGAGCGCTATTGGCCAGGACAACTCACCCTGGTGGTCCCTTCCACATCGAAGGTCCCGTTGGTGATGCATCCCAAAACGCCAGATACCATTGGTGTCCGCGTGCCCGACCATCCCATCGCTCGCCAAATACTGGCCTTGACAGGGCCTTTGGCAACTACCAGTGCAAATCTATCTGGGCAAACGACCCTGGCGAGCTTGGATGAAGTGCTGGCCCAGTTCCCTCACGTTTATGGTCTAAACGACCAAGCGTTACAGACCTTGGTGGAACCTTTGGGACCTGACATCGTCATTCCCGCTCCGTCTGGATTACCCTCCACCGTTGCTTTCTGGCAATCTGACCATTGGCAGACTATACGTCAGGGAACCGTATATTTGTAGAGTATAAGTAATGGGGATGCGCTCTGACCTTATTTCTAATTACCAAAGTATTTCTACATAAAGATTCCTATGGATTGGCAAACAGCAGTACTCATTGGCATTGGCTTTTTCGGTGGAACCATTACCACCAGCCTGCGCCGAACGCGTCAGTCTGACAGTATTGCCCCTGCCCCTACCGCCTTTACTGCTTCTCGGTCCTCTACGGGTTCTCCAGCTGCGACCGATCTTGCTCCTCAGGAGCCGCCTGCTGTTGAGGCCCCCACTAACCCTACTAATGAGTTAGCTCCCGTAGAGCCTACCCCCCCAGACGATCCCCCCTCTCCGCAGCCTTCGGCTATTCAAGGAACGCCTACCGATGATCCCCAAGCCCTCGCCTATGAGCGTCTCAGCCAGTTAGAACGGTTTAAAAGTGGCTTTTTGGCACGGACTGCCCATGAGTTGCGATCGCCCATTAATAGTGTCATTGGTTTGCACCAGTTGATTCTAGAAGGGCTGTGTGAAACTCCTGAAGAGGAAAAACAATTTACGGCTGAGGCCAAAGAAGCTGCCTATAAGGTTTTACAGCTGTTTGATACGATCATCGCAGCATCCAAACTCGATATTGGGCGTGAAGTTCCAACCCTGGAACCCTTACCCCTAAAAACCCTATTTAAAACATTAGAAGAGTTAACCCATCTGCAAGCAGCGAATAGTAATCTTCGTCTTGCCTTCAAACCTACCGATCTTTCCGTATTGAGTGATTTAAAGTGGCTACAGATGATGCTCATTAGCTTGCTGGATGATGCTATTACATCCACAAAACTCGGCCATATCACCCTGGATGCAGTGGCTGAAGGGGAGTCTATCTTGATCAGGTTAGAGGCCGAGCGCCCAGCCAATGAGTTATGTGTCAGGCTAGATACCTCTCTCTACGGTCGTGAAGTTGATTTGAGTAATCTCTCATCGGTTTATCTTTCCACAGGGCTAACCCTGGCCATTGCCCAAGAAATGGTCAAAGCTCTCCATGGGGAACTGATTTTACCGGCAGCAGCAGAAGCTCCTATAATTACTGTAAAGCTACCGGCAAGTATCTAGGTTTGGAACAACACTTAAGGCTAGTATAGAGTTATGAGCGTTAGCTATGGGTTATGCAGAGTTACTGTTGTAACCTGAGATTATCTTCATAGCTATAGAAGGGCAGGCTGGGTTTTTACAAAGAACAACTATACGACAACAACGGTGTAAGTCTTTTGCCCCCTATTCAAAACTCTGATATTCCTAAGATGGCTGTGCCTCAAAAAGAGCACCGTGCATCCAAGATTTTGATTGTTGATGATCTTCCCAGCAATCTACGACTGCTGTCTTCAGCGCTGTCTGAGGCTGGATACAGTGTTCGTAATGCTGTAAGCGGGGCTATGGCAATTATGGATATTGCCACTGAGCTACCCGATCTTATTTTGCTTGATATCCGGATGCCTGACCTGGATGGGTTTGCCGTTTGCCGCCATCTCCACAGTGATGCCATAACAGCTGATATTCCCATCATTTTTATGAGTGCTATGGATAATGTGCTGGAAAAGTTAAAGGCATTTTCCGTAGGCGGCGTAGACTACATTACAAAGCCGTTTCAAATCGCTGAAGTGCTTGTACGCATTGAGCATCAGTTAGAACTACGGCATCTTAGACAAACGCTTAAAACTCAAAATCAAAAGCTACGCATTATTCTTCAGCAATATGAAATTGCTGAAATGCAGATTCATAAAAATAATCAGGAGTTGGAACAGCGGGTTTTAGAGCGTACCCAAGAGTTACACACTACCAATCAAGCCTTGCAGGCAGAAATCCAACAGCGGCGGCAAGCTCAGGAAAAATTAATGCACCTGGCATTGTATGACTCGTTAACGGGATTGCCAAATCGCACGCTGCTACTGAAACGTTTGGAAGAGACGGTGCAGGCCAGACAGCCTTATGAGTTGTCGATACTGCTGATGTTGGCTTGCGATCGCTTTAAAGCCATTAACGACACCCTGGGCCACTTACAGGGCGATCGGCTGTTGATTGAAATCGCTAATCGGATCACAGAAATTGTTTCTGACAGCAGTTTTACCGTACGTCTAGCGGATGATCAATTTGCGATTCTGTTGCCAACGTTAGCGGATAAAAACGAGATTATTCCATTGGTCCAGCGTCTACAAAGGCGGTTAGCGACCCCCATTGAGCTGGGTAATTATGAAGTCACGGTGAATGCCAATGTGGGTATTGTGCTGGTGGATTCCAGTTATGGCAATGGTGAACACATGTTACGGGATGGCTCCCTAGCCTTGCTGCAGGCCAAGCAAAAGCCCCAAGGCTGGCGTGTTTTTCAACCTGAAATGCATACGCAGGCGCTCCATCGTTTGACTCTAGAAGGTAAGCTTCGCCAGGCGTTGAGGCAACAGCAGCTACAGATTTACTATCAGCCCATTGTGGCGTTGACCTCAGCCTCGGCAGCGGCTCCTGTGGAAGGGTATGAGGCCTTAGTCCGCTGGCAGCCTGAGGGCACGTCTGACTTTATGTCACCTGCCGATTTTATTCCACTGGCGGAGGAAAGCGATCTAATTTCTCAGCTGGGCAACTGGACGTTTTACAAAGTATGTGAGCAGCTGAGCCAATGGCATCAGGAGAATCCCTCCAAACCTGTTCCTTTTGTCAGTGTGAACTTTTCAGTGCGTCATTTACAGGGTGAGCAGTTCGCCCAACAGATTTATGATGTTCTGCAACAGACGCAGGCTCAACCTGCTTGGTTTAAATTTGAAATTACAGAAAACCTCCTCATCGGTGATCCACAGCCAGTGCTAGCAACCCTGGCTCGGCTTAGACATTGGGGAATTCAAATTAGTATTGATGATTTTGGGACGGGGTATTCATCCCTGAGCTATCTTAAGCAGTTACCGGTTGACACCTTGAAGATTGACCGGGCATTTATTAAGGATATGGAGTCTGATTCTGATAATCTCAAGATTGTCGAGGCCATTGTGCAACTGGCTCAAGTGTTGAAGCTGGATGTTGTCGCTGAAGGCATCGAGACAGAATGGCAAGCTCAACAGCTTGTCAACCTGGGTTGTACCCATGGGCAGGGGTATTGGTTTTCACCTCCCTTACCTTATCTGCCGCCACGAATACTTAAATAGCGATTGTGTCGAATGGCCTCCATGGTGCTCTGAATATCCATAGGGGCATTGCCTAAAATTTTAAGTAGGTGAGAGCCTAGTTCAAGGGCCGCTTCAAACTCAGGTTGTACGACTTCTCGGGCTCCTGCCTGGGTCAAGCTATCGATTTCAGCGGTGACGTGGGCGCGGGCGATCACGTCAAGAGTGGGATTAATGGCTAAGGAACGCTTCAACAATAGCCGGGTGCTCGCCGGGTCTGGCAGGGTAATCGCCAGGGCAATGGCTTTATCCAAATGCGCTTTTTCTAAGATCTGTTCTGAGTCAGCATCGCCGAGGATATAGTGCATCTTGTGGTGCCGCAGGGTTTGGATGGCCGCTTCGTTGTTCTCAATGATTAAAACCGGGTAGTGCCCCTGCTGCTGCAAAATGTTGACGACGACCTGTCCGACCCGACCATAACCAGCTACCACAATATGGTTGGTAAGATCTTCCTCAACCCACATCTCCTGGGGAGATTCCCAAATGCTTAGAAACGGTCTGATGCGTGGGGATTTAAGTAGAGTTTCAGCAATGGGTGTTGCAGACTTAAATAAAATAGGTGTAAATACCAGGGTGATAGCAGTTGTTCCTAACAATAGCAGATAGGTTTGTTCTGAAATCAGATTGTTCTCTAGACCCACAAGGACTAATACAAATGAGAATTCTCCAATTTGATTGATACCCAGGCTGCTACGTAGCGCTGTTTTAAATGAATAGCCGAAGGATAGCACCACAGGGAGCACAATGAAGGCTTTGCCTATCATCACCAGGGCCACTAGTCCTAATATCACCCCGGCATTTTGGATCAAAATCTGCGGATCGATCAGCATGCCGATGGAGGTAAAAAACAGGCAGGCAAAGGTATCTCGCAGGGGCAAAAATCGGCTGAGGGCGTGGTCGGCGTAGTCGATTTCCGCGATCATCAATCCGGCAGCAAATGCGCCAATTTCAATGGAGAGGCCCAGACGCGCGGTGACTAGTGCCACGCTCAGGCACAGGGCCAGCAGGGTGAGCAGGAACAATTCTGCACTTTCGGTACGGGCAACGGCACGGATCATACGGGGCACAAGCCCATAGCCAGCTGCGATCGCAACTCCAATAAAAATACCCACCTTGAGCAAAGCTAGACCGAGTACCGGCAGTATTGATCCCTGAGAATTAAGGGAGGGCACAATGGCTAGCATGACCCCAAGCGCCAAATCCTGAGCAATCAAAATTGCCAGCATAATTTGACCGTGGCGAGTGTTGGTTTCTCCTCGCTCCGTGAGGGTTTTAAGAACAACGGCTGTGGAGGATAGAGAGAGGACTGTGCCCAGAAAAATGCCCTGCACCCAAGAATTTGCCCAACCCAGTAAGCTGCTAATGGTGGCTACCGCAGCTGTTGTCAGACCAATTTGTAACAAACTGCCCTGGAGCGCGACATTGCGAACACGATTAAGTTCCGCTAGAGAGAACTGTACACCCAAGGAAAATAATAAAAAAGCAACCCCCAGTTCAGCCAGACTCTGAATAGCATCTGCATCGCTGATCAGTTGCAGCCCCAAGGGACCAATCACTAGACCTGAGAGTAAATAGCCCAACAGTACTGGCTGGCGCATGCGACTAGCAATGTACCCCCCAGAGGCAGAGGCTCCTAAGGTTACTGTTAAATCTAAGATAAATCCGCTGTTTACTGCCATTATGCATCCTTAATATCTGGTCGAATCTCCCAGATTTACTGTATTGAAGTGTAATTGATTAGGCCTTGATAAATATCGGATATGGGCAAGCTCATGCTTGAGAAAATTTGATGAAGATGCGGAAATCAAGACACTTGGCCTGAATAACTCTCTGGTGCCCATCTGCCAATCGTCTTAATTTTGTAACTCTAATTTTTAGAAAAACTCACAATCTTCACCCTATGGAGAATGTTGGCGTTGCTGATCTTCAGGAAGATTGAATCTGAACTGGATATAGAGTAATTCTAGTGATCAATTCACCCTCTGAATCAGTAATTCAGTTGTCAACCTTTTCAGGATTAGGAACAACAAAAAATTACAAGAATTGAATAAACTTGATTTTTTTGCTGAATAAATCTGAATTCTTGAGGATTTCTGCGGGCGAAGACGACTGACATCATAGAAGCATTCACAACAGTTTGCGTGCATTGTCTACGGACAACTGAATGAATTCTGTATCTGAATTGTTAATGGTTTCAACAATTCGGGACTAAAGTCCTACCTGGCCCATAATCAGCTGACAGCTAACCAAGAAGCTAACCAAGAATAAGATAGTGGCTCTAAGGAGAGCTTGGGACGTGAATAATGTCTACAGGCGCTACGGAAATCATTTGAGACAGCGATCAAAACTCACACCCTAGGCGCATTTTTCTAGCTAGCGAACATTTCAAATGGCCCCATTTAATCGCCTTCAAAGAAACAGTGTCCTCCATAAAACCCTGTGGCTTTTGGGGGGGTATGCATTCTTTTTGATTGCGGCCTTATCATCAGCCGTTTACTACGTTGCCAATAGCGTTGAAAGCATTCATCGTTCCACCCTGGAGTTTGATGAACTGAACCGTGAAGTTGAGATCATCAATGATTATTTCAATCGCCAGGCGAAAGATCGAAAAAATTTATTTCTGCGTGGCCATAATTCAGAAGACTTGGCCAAGTATTTAGACCGTGTCAACGACATGACGGTCAAGATTGAGCAGCAGACGAATAACGTGTTGCAGTATCCATTGGCAGAGCCCTACCGTAAAGATTTAGAGCAGTTATTGAAAAACCATGCATTGCTCATGGATACCTATACAGAAGGTGTCCAAATCTTTAAGCAAACGCAAGACCCGCGGGCAGGTGATCAGTACGTGCGGGGCGAAGGGGGAGAGGTGGGCGAAGAACTCACCCATGTATTGAAGCAGATTGACCTCGACCGACAAACACTCACAGCAAATAATCAAAGCCACATCAGAGCGGTATTGTTGATTAGCACCGGGGGACTGATCGTATTTATTCTGGTGTGCTCTGGAGTCTTAGCATTTGCTGTCACCGATCCTATGCGTCGCATTAGTCGGTTCACCACGTTTCTCGATGAAAGTCGTCAAGCCCGTTTGAGTACCGATACCCGAGAGCATACCGAGTTTGGTACCACCACAACGATCTATCAACCGCTTGAGGGCAAGCGATACGATGAGATTGGTTACATGGTGGATACCTATGAAAAACTGTCTAGCCTGATTGGGGACTATAGCCGCACGCTGGAGAAGAGAGTTCAAGAACGGACGGCGCAGCTAGCGTCTGCAAATACTCAGATTATGCATTTGAATCAGAAGCTAGCCGCTGAAAATGTAAGAATGTCAGCGGAGCTGGAGGTTAGCCGACAGCTGCAAGCGCTGATCCTGCCTAAGGAGAAAGAACTTAAACAAATTCATCAGCTGGATATTGCCACATTTATGGAGCCTGCGGAAGAATTTGGCGGTGACTACTTCGATGTGTTGCAATTTAATGGTCGGACACAAATTGGTATTGGCGATGTTACCGGCCATGGTCTTGAAAGTGGCATGCTGATGCTCATGGCTCAAACAGCAGTGCGCACACTGTTACTCCACGGTGAGTCAGATTCTGCAAAAGTGCTAAAGACCCTGAATCAAACGATCTATGCCAATGTGCAACGGATGAACTCCGAACGCAATATGACGTTGTCACTGTTGGATTACAGTGGCGGTAAGGTCAGTCTAACGGGGCAGCATGAAGAGGTGATCATTGTTCGTAAAGATGGTGGTTTAGAGCGTATTGACACCATTGATTTAGGGTTTCCATTGGGGTTAGAGTCCGACATTTCTGAGTTTATTGATCAAACTCACATCAACCTTGACCCTGGTGACGGTATTGTTCTTTACACCGATGGGATTACCGAAGCTGAGAATAGTGACGGAACTCATTATGGATTGCCACGGCTATGTGAGTTGGTCCAACTCCATTGGCACTTACCTGCGGAGGAGATTCGCAGACGGGTGATTCAGGATGTGCAAACCCACATTGGCACCCACAAAGTTTTTGACGATATCACCCTGCTGGTGTTGAAACGGCCAACCATGGCGACGGTGAATCTGGCCTAATGTTTAAGTTTTGGCTGAGTTGTAGAAATAGTCACTCTACGTCAGCGATCCACGGTGTGAACGAATGAATCTCTTCCTTTAATTTAAAGAATATCCTATGCCTTCAGCGTCATTCAATAAGCGGGTTGCCCGGTGGCATCGTTTATCTCATCGGTGGATTGCGATCGCAATTTCTATTCCCATGATCTTTATTATTGCCACCGGTATCTTTTTACAAGATCATGGCGAATTAAAAACCCAGGTAGCTGCAGCTACAGGTGACGTTTTGCAAGTGGCCGTGCGCCGAACAGATTGGCTCGAAGATGTACACGAGGGTAAATGGCATGAGCTGAACCTCTGGCTATTTTTACCCGTCCACGTGTTGTCCTTATTACTATGGCTGACAGGAACTGTGGTGGCCTATAACCGGTAATCGCAAAAATGGCTAGTTCTGCTGAATACAATGAGTGGAATATGCCCTCTATCTAAAAGACGACATTTAATGAAACTAGAGCTTAACTATGATGACCAAAATCTTTGGTGAGTTTAAGGACAATATACCGAAAACTCACCATGAGTATTTAGAATTAGGCTTTTCTCCGACATCGCTGACTGTGCAACAACGGTGGCGTAACAATGGTATTTCCGCTGATTTTGTTGCTGATTATTTGACTACATTTTTGCCTATCTATGACGCTAATAGTCAACATAAACGGCGACAAACAGAAATCAAAGCAGCCATCAACTACATTGCCAATGAGCTTCTGGAAAATGCGATGAAATTCAACTATGAACCCTCAGAAGAGCCGATTAAATTTAGCTTGCACTTATTGCAAGGGATACCTTCAACCATTGTTCTATCCGTTAGCAATGGTCTTTCATTTGATGGCGCAACCAGACTACAACGCTTTATTCAAGATTTTCTTGGTTCAGATCCTGATGACTTTTATCTGCGTCAGCTTGAGCGCAGTGCCACTGACACCTCCATCCCTGGTTCTGGCATGGGGTTTATCACAATTCAAAATGACTACCAGGCCCATTTAGGTTGGAAATTTAGGCCATCTGAATACCAATCAGCAAATTTTACAGTGACGACGATGGCGCAGCTCACAGTTTGATAGCGCTCTCTAACTATAAAAAGTATCTGATATCAATGATTACCTATGACGGACAACAAGGAATAAATACTATGGGGATTCACACGATTGAAGGGGAAAGCTACAAAGTCCAGTGCGACAACCAAACGGCGACTATTAAATTTCACGGTTCTCTAAGACTGAGTGGCCCAGATGCCTATGCCCCCATTGATGAACTGATGGGAGAATTGCTCCAACGAGAACCTGAGCTAATTACCCTCGAACTCAGGGACTTAAAATTCCTCAATAGCTCTGGTATCAGTATGATTTCCAAATTTGTTATTCGTGTTCGCTCAGCTAAAACAGTGAATATGATGGTTGTGGGCAGTGAAGACACTCCCTGGCAGGGAAAGTCTCTCAAGAACTTAAAGCGACTGTTGCCTAGTTTAGAAATTGTTTTGGAGTGATCTTATTTCTCGGTAAATGCCCAGACACCATTCCAGTGCTTGGGCATTGGTTGCTGAGCCATCTGCTGAATACGTTCTAGATAAAACTGAACTGTTTTATCAATGGGATTGATCTTTAGAACAGCTTCAAAGCAGGCCATGGCTTTTGCCCAGTCACCTTCTTGATAGAAGTGTCGTCCCTGTTGATACATTGGCAGGGTTTCTAGCTTCAATTTACGGACCGAATTTATGTCTGCATTGAGCACCTCATAGATGGTGATGGGCTCTTGGCGACCTTTGACAACGATGCGGTCTATCAGTCGCACCGAATACTTATTGGGTTGCTCTAGCTTGAGCATCACATCTTCTGAAATTAACAGCGATACTCCGTAGTATTTGGTCAAACCTTCTAAACGAGCTGTTAGATTAACATTGTCAGACACGGCATCGGCCTGCATGCGATTTGTCTCCCCCACCATACCGACCATCATGTGGCCAGCATGTAAACCAATACCCACCGTCAGTGGTGGATAGCCTTCAGTAAGGCGATGCTGATTATAGGTTCTGATCTGATTGACTTTGGCAATGCCTGCCTGCAATGCATCATCAACGCCATCGGGAAAAACGGCCATCATGCCGTCACCTAGATATTTAACAATGAAGCCATTGTGCTTGCGAATTTCTGGACTAATGCGGCGCAAATAGGCATTAACAAAATCAAAATTCTCTTGGGGCGTCATTTGCTCAGAGAGGGTGGTAAAGGCACGAATGTCAGAGAACATAATCGCCATCTCTTTACTCACATGATCTCCCAGCTTGATGTCGAGAATACTATCTCGCTGAAGAAACGTTAAATATTCTGGAGGGATAAAGCGACTATAAGACTCCAAAAGATCTGAGAGATGGGCATTCGTTTCAATAAGTTTTTGTTCTTGGCGTTTCACAGACTGTACCGTTTCTGAAAATACCCGAGCCAGGTTACCGAGTTCATCACCGCGCAGGGCCGTTGCTGTAAGACTGTGGGGAGTGAAGGTATTATTTTGGACCGTAATGGCCGCTGCCGTAATCTGTTTGACCTGCTCAATGTAATCCGCCATTTCTTGGTTCTGCGTTTCTAACGCGTTCTCTAAAATGGTCGAATGCTCTGTGACAATATCTATCATTGATTGCAGATCGCTATTGTCTGCCCTGAGCTTTTCATTATGTATACGTAGTTCAATGAGCTCGGCGTCCTTTGAGCTGTGAGTACAGGTGTTGGCTATGGATGACTCGAGTTTCATGTCGGACGGACGATGGATTGAATGACTGGCAAGGTAAAGACACCACAGGAGCTTTCAGCAACCATCTCAAATGAAGGGCCAATGTGAACTGTAATCTCCACGACCATTATGGTTCTGATTGGAGATAAGATATAGAAATATCTCCGTAACTTTGCGGACTCTACATCTAGATGTTCCTAGCTCTCAGAATCAGATCCGGTATCATCAGGCAACAACGTGGTTAGTTGATGTTGTCAGCCCTTAGCCAAGCATGGACATCTTCAGCAATTTATGATTTTTTTGGGCGTTGATTTGGGTTGGCAAACGGGACCGAGTGGTGTTTGCTGCCTGCACTGGGAAAATGATTGCCTCTCTTTAAGTATTCTTGATCGAATGACTACCCATGGCGATGTCTTGGCCTGGCTGCATCAACATGCGCCAACACCGGTCCCCGCGATGGTGGCTGTGGATGCGCCGACAATTATTCCGAACCCAACGGGAATGCGTGAACCGGATCGTCTAGCTCACAAACACTTTGGTAAATATCATGCCGGTTGTTACCCAGCGAATCAGGCGTCTGCATTTGCCACTCAACTCGTGGCCTTTGGTGAGGCGTTAACTGAGCAAGGCTTCCTCCATGCACCAACTCTAAAACCCAGACAATCTGGTCGTTATCAGATCGAGTTTTTTCCTCACCCAGCCATGGTGCATCTTTTTGGGCTGTCGCATATTCTTAAATATAAAAAAGGTCGTGTTGCTCAGCGACGTCAACAACTTTACCGACTCCGGTCCTTAATTTTGCAGCATTTGCCTCACCATACACCGCGCTTAATGGTGGATACGCTCCCTGCCATACCTAAGGGAGGGTTGGCCTTGAAAGCGGTGGAAGATCAGCTTGACAGTATTGTCTGTGCCTATGGAGCCGCCCACTGGTGGTATTGGGGCCATGCTCGTAACCAGGTGCTGGGCAGTTTAGCCTCAGGCTATATCGTTGTGCCGATGGCCTACGATGTACGCAATTACAAACTTACTACAGCTCCAATTGGTGGCAGTTAAATGGATCCGCCGCCCGATCATAGCAATAATGCTCTGCCAGGGCACAGCGGTTGACGCGATTGTAGTTGTAGATATCCCAAATCTGTACCTCCTGTTCGTGACTCAGATTTTCCCGAATCATTTGTTTAGAACTCGCTGGGATGGTGGCAAAAAATGATGCCCAATGATGGCCGCGTTCCGGAGTGAAGCAAAACTTTCGGACATGACATAGCCATAGAAGTACATCAGATGAATTAGGCGAATGATGGGGAACTGTCATGGGAGGTTGGCGGATTAGGGAGTTCTTATTCAATTGTGGGCAATCTAGATTCATCAAGGAACCTAGATTGCAGCAGATTGAGGGGTTTACGCCCAGCAAGTCGCGGGACCCATTTTATTTATCGAATCTCTTAAAGGTCACTTTATAGTGGCCTTTTTTTTGCCCATGTCAGGCATGGATGCCCCCTGATAAAACGAAGTGAACTAATGCCGGGTGACAGATCGGTTATCCCTATGCGCATGCATACCATTGCACTGGTTAAGTTGATAACATGGTCCTATCTATCTATCAGCAGCTATACGTTATTCACATTCTCTGGATTCTTAGACTTCTCTGTCCTAAGAATTCAGGGAATGTGAATAATTTTGAAGTAATATATCTATTGCTTGGGGCGTCTGTGCCCCCTGCTTGGCAAGTCTGCTTTAGCTCTGAATGGTCCTGAAACGGTCCTAAAGGTGGTCAAAAACTGTTTGGAGACGTAGTTAAACCCTAGATAATACCCATGAAAGATCTCAGCACTTATCGAAATATTGGCATTTTTGCCCACGTAGACGCGGGTAAGACCACCACCACTGAGCGGATCTTGAATTTGACCGGTAAGGTACACAAGATCGGTGAGGTACATGACGGTGCAGCGACCACCGACTTTATGGACCAGGAAAAAGAGCGAGGCATTACGATTCAGTCTGCTGCCACCTCCTGTTTCTGGAACGAACATCAGCTCAATATTATTGACACCCCTGGTCACGTTGACTTCACTATTGAGGTATATCGTTCCCTGAAGGTACTAGATGGCGGTATCGGTGTATTTTGCGGCTCAGGTGGTGTAGAACCTCAATCTGAAACGAACTGGCGCTATGCTAACGACTCTGAGGTAGCCCGTATTATCTACGTCAACAAGCTAGACCGGACCGGTGCTGATTTTTACCGCGTAGTAGACCAGGTTAAGAACGTGCTGGCGGCTAATCCTTTGGTGATGGTGCTGCCCATCGGCATTGAGAATGACTTCGTTGGTGTGGTTGATTTGCTCACTGAGAAAGCCTGGATTTGGGATGATTCTGGTGAGCCGATGAACTATGAGGTCAAGGATGTCCCTGCTGATATGGTCGATGACGTCGCCGAGTGGCGCGAGAAGCTAGTCGAGGCGGCTGTTGAGCAAGACGACGACATCATGGAGAAGTATCTCGAAGGTGAAGATATCTCCATTGATGAGATTAAAGCCTGTATTCGCAAGGGCACTCGTGAGTTAGCTTTCTTCCCCACTTACTGTGGTTCTTCCTTTAAGAACAAGGGTGTACAGCTGGTGCTGGATGCGGTTGTTGATTACCTGCCGGCCCCAACTGAAGTGAAGCCTCAGCCTGAGGTTGATCTCGAAGGTAATGAGACTGGCGAGCTGGCTTACGTTGATCCTGAAAAGCCTTTGCGCGCGCTGGCGTTTAAGATTATGGACGACCGCTTTGGCGCTCTGACATTTGCCCGGATTTACTCCGGTACCGTCAAGAAGGGTGACACTATCTTGAATACAGCTACTGGCAAGAACGAGCGCGTTAGCCGCATTGTTGAAATGCATGCTGATGACCGACAGGAGATGGCTGCAGCTCAAGCGGGTGACATTGTGGCGCTACTGGGTATGAAGACCGTACAAACTGGTCATACCCTGTGCGACCCCAAGAATCCAGCTACGCTAGAACCTATGGTCTTCCCCGACCCTGTGATTTCTATCGCAGTTGAAGCTAAGAAGAAGGGTGAATCTGAGAAGATGGGTATTGCCCTGAGCAAAATGGTTCAAGAAGATCCCTCTTTCCAGGTGGAGACTGATCAAGAAAGCGGCGAAATCATTCTGAAGGGTATGGGTGAGCTGCACCTGGACATTAAGGTGGATATTCTGAAGCGTACCCACGGTATCGAAGTGGAAGTTGGTAAGCCTCAGGTAGCCTACCGCGAGTCCATCACTAAGGTGCTACAAGACAGCTATACCCACAAGAAGCAGTCCGGTGGTTCAGGTCAATACGGCAAGATTGACTACATCATTGAACCCAATGAGGCTGGTGCTGGCTTTGAGTTTGAGTCTAAGGTAACCGGTGGTAATGTGCCTCGTGAATTCTGGCCTGCTGTGGAGAAAGGCTTTGCGGCCAGTATGGATAAGGGGATGTTAGCCGGGTTCCCTGTGGTGGATCTGAAGGTGACCCTGACGGATGGTGGTTTCCATCCGGTTGACTCCAGTGCGATCGCATTCGAAATTGCTGCTAAGGCAGGCTATCGTCAGTCCTTCATTAAAGCCGGTCCTCAGATTCTAGAGCCGATCATGAAGGTGGACGTATTTGCCCCTGAGGATTATGTCGGTGATGTAATCGGTGACCTCAACCGTCGTCGCGGCATGATCCTCGGCCAAGACGTCGGTGCCACTGGTGTGCGCATCAAGGCCGATGTGCCCCTAAGTGAGATGTTTGGCTACATCGGCGACCTGCGTACGATGACGTCTGGTCGTGGCCAGTTCTCCATGTCCTTCGAAAAGTATGCGCCTTGTCCTAAGAACGTTGCTGAAGAGGTGATCAAGGAAGCTAAAGAGCGTCAGGGTGTAGCGGCTTAGGTTTAGAGACTCAAAGCCCTCTTGTTGAACAATGAATGAGTCAACCTCGGCTAGTTGCTAGCCGAGTTTTTTTATTGTCTAGTAACCGATGGCAGAAATTTAGCAGCGATTGTATCCACCCATCGCCCCATCGACTCGTACACATTTGATAGTGGATAAGCTTACGCCACAGAGTATTAGTATGGCTAGACATCCACCAGACAGTTTTGGCATGTTAAACCACGGTTTTCGCCAAAACGCGATTTAATTTCCCGCTTTTATACCCTTCTAAATCTAGGGTGACATAGGTGAAGCCATACTCTTGAAAAGCAGTCACCAGGGTGTTTAGATCCA
The DNA here is from genome assembly GCF_043421015.1 of Leptothoe sp. EHU-05/26/07-4. NCBI lineage: Bacteria > Bacillati > Cyanobacteriota > Cyanophyceae > Nodosilineales > Cymatolegaceae > Leptothoe > Leptothoe sp. EHU-05/26/07-4. The sequence goes on along the minus strand of NZ_JAXSQV010000001.1, from coordinate 286,334 downwards.
CTGTGGCAACAAAGTCTTTGATGCCGTCAGGCGGCAATTCAATGCGTGCTGTCTCCCCATCAGACCGAACCCGCAGATTACGTATACCCAGTTGGCGCAGATAGCGTTCGCACTGACCGACGCGGTATAGTTTTTCAGTGGTGATCAGCTCACCATAGGGAAATCGTGAGCTTAAGCAGGGCTGCGATGGTTTATCCCACCAAGGCAGGCCCAGATACTTTGACATTTCTCGAACGTCTAATTTACTGATCCCGACCTCTGCCAAGGGAGAGCGTACGCCCCGTTCTTTAGCAGCCTGGATACCAGGGCGATAGTCTTGCAGGTCATCGGCGTTGAGACCATCCACAACATAAGGATAGTCTTCAGCCATCGCCAATGGTTTCAGAGTGTCGTGCAGCTCGCTTTTGCAGAAGTAGCAGCGATTGGTGGGGTTACTGGTGTAGTTGGGGTTGTCCATTTCATGGGTTTGGACAATGCGATGATTAAGCCCCATAAAGACTGCCTGACTTTTTGCCGCTTCCAGGTCTTCGAACATGAGTGACGGAGAATCAGCCGTGACGGCGAGGGCTTGGGATCCGAGAACATCGTGGGCGATCCTGGCTACCAGTGTGCTGTCAATACCGCCGGAGTAAGCAATCAGGGCTCGATCCATTGCATAAAATATCGACTGGAGCTGATAGAGTTTTTGGGTAATCGTCATAGTCTGTAATCTGAAGTTAGGCTCGTCCATAGGGGGCACTATGCCTAGCCTAACGAAATCACTAAGATTTAATAAGCGATAATGGACTGATTTTCCACAACAAGTGCAGATTACATTACATACTTTTTTATGATTACCATTGAAGCCTTGATGTTCCAATATTAGAACATCAAGGCTGATGCGCTATTTTTAAGCAATCACCTGGGTTACCATTAGCCTGGCTGAATCAGTACCTGTAGCTCCCCATGGCCGAAAAAAAAGAACTTACCCATCCCCAGTACAAGGCAGATCGCGAGATTGTGACTAATCTGCTCAATGGTGAAGCGACAGACTTTAACTTAATTGAGCTAGCCCGATTGCGCATTCGCTATGACGGATTTCCAGGGGCACGGGATATTCAGCAGGATTTAGATACCGTGTTGGCAAACTGGTCGCTAACGGAAGATGACCTAATGGCCAAAACCCGTGAGATTCATCAGACTGAAATGCTGTATAAAGCGCAGCGGACAAAAAAGGAGGATTGGAGCTAAGGCCACATCAGTATCGATTATGTAATAAAACTCTGAGCGCTCTCTCAATTGGGAAACTGAAAGAACGCTCAAGGCAGCCTATTGATAATGATTATTTGTCTTGTCTTTAGGCTCGTGTGAATACGACAATCTTAAGTGTGATCACGTTCTCTATACACCAAACGTATCAATTTGTTGTTTCAGATAGGTCTCTGCTTGGCCTGGGTCAAAATCGCCGAATTTCATCTTTTCAATTCGAGATAATTCCTCTGGTGCATCCACTCCTAACTCTTGTGCAAGTTCTCTTGCTAAATCAGTTAAGAAGAAATCTTCTACACCTCTGGTGGGTTTATCAGTCGGTACATAATTCCAACGTACGAGTTGGGTCGTAATCCAACTTGCAAAACTCTTCCAAGGATAGGGATCAAAATAAATGCGATCTGGAATATCAAAGGAGTTTCCTTGCCCATCTTCAAACTGCCCAGTCATGACGGCTTCTAGTACCGGTAATGGTTGATTGAGATATTCTTGTGGAGCAATGGTCGCTGCAATTTCTTTACGATTGACAGGGTCATTGGCATAGTTGGCCCCGTCAATAATGGCCTTGTTCAAGGCCCGAAACGTTTTGGGATGATCATTAATCCAGTTTTGGGTAGCAACAAAGGCACAGCAGGGATGGCCTTCCCACAAATCTTTGCTAAGCAGGTGAATAAAGCCGATGTCGTCTTGAACAACCCGCTGGGTAAAGTTGTCGGGCATAATAAAGGCGTCGATTTGGCCGGAAGCCATTTTTGCGATCGCATCCGGCGGTGGTAGGACCAACACATTGGCATCTTTGTCAGGATCCAACCCTCCAGATGCAAGATAGTAACGTATCAGCAGATTGTGATTGGAATAATCATAGGGCACCCCAATACTCATGCCCCTAAAGTCTTCCGGGCCGTTAATTTTACCTAGATGTTTTTTGGCAACGGCAATGCCTTGACCATTATTGTTCTCGATACTAGCTAGCCTCACCGGGAAGGGCGCTGACCCTAGACCAAGAGACATGGCAATGGGCATAGGAGCTAGCATATGGTAAGCATCCAGGTCACCTGTGATAGCCGCGTCTCTCACCACTGACCAACTGTAATACTTAATTAAATCTACATTGAGACCGTGCTTCTTATAGAAGCCCAATGGCTTCGACATAATGATGGGTGTGGAGCAGGTGATCGGTAGAAAGGCTACCTTCAGATCAGTCTTTTCTAGATCTCCCACAGCTGGAGCATCTGCAGGTTCTTCAGCCACTTCCGTGGCTGAGCCACAGTTAGCTAAGCTGACAAGGGCAGCCCCCACGGCAATGTTCTGTAGAAATTTGCGTCGAGTCACCTGACTCATGCGTTTAGCATCAGTAAAAAACTCACCAGCTTTGGGGCCAAACGCGGCACTAAATGCCTGGTCGAGACCGCCAGCTAATTTGATCAAATCTCTCACCACCCGCTCTCGTTTTGGTTTACCTTGGCCCACCATGCTAATAAACAAAGCTGTCCGCAGCTCTGCCTGGGTGATGGAATCAGCTGCCTCAATGGCAGATGGCTGATAAACCCGCATCTTTACCAAGTCATCGATCAAGTCAGCTGGATTCTGTGGCATTTCTATGTCTGCCATTAAATTCCAGTGATCTTGAGTGGAATGAAAACGGCCACAAACAGTACAGGGTGACGAAAAACTGTTGCGCATTCCCTGTGGAGAAGAGAGACTATTTAAATAGTGAGACTGACTAGACAGTGATATCATAGCGTTTTTTTGTTGGTGGGGGGTTAGCACCTTTTACTATGAATGTTATTCCAATTCTTCTGTGAGTATCAGGACCAATTACAAGAACTTTATTTTTTGTTTTATGCTTAATCTTTAGACATTACAAGTATCGAAAATGCCTAGTGTTTATACAAAGTTAATCTTAATACCCGTACGCTTAATTTCAAAAATATGTGGGGTAGCGTCACGGATGCTTACAATAAGAGCGGAGATACAAAGATATGTTATTGGCATACGACTTTCCTGACTTAAAACGGTTGAATCTATTGATTTAGAGTCGAGGATAAATCTTTTAGCTTCTCTATACATGGGTGCTTGGTTCTCTATAGTAAGGTGTTGAATTTGACATCAAAGTTGTTTGCCTTGAGAAGTTAGCTGACTCTTTCTTGACAGAACTTCAATGTGATTGGCTATAACATCCATCAATAGACAAAAATAATTATTGATAAAATATTAAAACTAGAAAATGCTAAATCCCAGTATTTTCTGATATCTATTTCGTCAGGACATCAAATAAATAAAATATTCTCTTAAAACCAGAAAGAAATTTTGTTTGATTTACTTAGACCTGTTTTCTATGTGACATTGAGAATTTATGATTTGTGGTTAGGTTTACAAAAGTAATTTTTGAGCGCTATGCACGATCATTTTGAGGTAATACCTTTCTTGACGAAGACACTTGAATCTGGTCAAACCGGACGAGTGTATATCACGGGTGACAATGTTGAATGGTGCCTAGATATTACTGACGGCAGGGTGATATTTGCAGCGCACTCGCTACAGTATCTCAATACGTTAGAGACAACATTGCCGAGGTTAGGCTATGAAGCCTTACTGCCTATTTATTGGCGATTGACCCAGTTGGAGGTGTATAAGCGCCAAATTGGCCAGACTGGTTTGGAAGCCCTTAATTGGACGAGCAAGATTGTTGGTGCGCTTGTCCAATATAATTTGCTTGAGACAAAACAGGCTGGGGAAATTCTGGCTCAATTAGCTGAAGATGCCGTTGAAGCCCTCTTAGGATTGGAAAAAGCAACTGTTGTTTGGTATCCCTTTCCCAAGGAGCTATGGTATACAACAATCTACGGAACAGAAATTACTGCCTTAGTTAACCATCTTTCTGGAAGATTGAAAGCATGGCAGCCCCTTGGAGATCTCATTTGCTCCCCCTACCAGCGTCCCTACTGCGAAAGTCCGGACGATCTTTATAAACTGGCACGCCAGGGTGGACTCCCACAGCGAATGCTAGAGTCCTTAGTACGCCTGATGCAGGGAGCCAGTATCCGTCAGCTAGCCCAAACTGTTAAACAGGACGAAACCAAGCTGGCCCAGCTACTATATCCCTACATAAAACAGCGTGCGATCAAGCTATGGCCCCCATTACCACCGCTTAACCGCTTGCCCTGGTTACCAATCAAGCAACAACAACAACCTGAATCGGTCACAGATGCAGTTAGCAAACCCGCAGATATCACAGTCATCAATAAGCCGTCTGAGACCCTTACCACTGGCAACACCACTTACCCTGAGAATAAGACCAGTTCTGACAATAACACTGTATCTGAGAAGCAATCTACTACTGACACGTGGAGGTCAAATGAGAACGAGTCAGAATCTAGTGCATCAGGTAATAACAATCTCCAAAGCAAGGGTTCAGGGAACTTAAGATCCAAGCATTTAATCATATGCATTGATGATAGTAAGGCCATGCTAGAAAAGATAGAAAGCTATCTTGATCCAGATTATTTTGAACTTAAAACGATTATGGATCCAGTCAAGGCCATCTCTAAAATATGTGTTAGAAAACCTAGTTTGATACTGATGGATATCTCAATGCCAAGCATAAGTGGCAACTCTCTATGTTCAATTTTAAAGCGGAGCTATATGTTCAAAGATGTCCCCATCATTATGATCAGCAGCAACTCGGGTGCCCTAAATAAGGCAAAAGCCGAGGTCTCAGGGGCAGCTGGATATCTAGAAAAACCATTTTCAAAGGAACAGCTAATGCAGCTATTAGACACCTACTTGAATCTTAACCCGATTGAGTGATATGGACATCAGAACAAAAAACATAATTATCTCAAAACTAACAAGTGTCGATAAAATCACGATGAATCTCTTTCTCAATAAAGGGATATAGCTCAATATCCTATATAAAAATTGTAGTTGTAACAATAAGGTAGTGGAGACATGGCAAAAAAGATATTGGTCATTGATGATGTTAAATCTGAGCTGGATTTGATCAGCCATTATTTGGAAGAGGCTGGTTACAAAGTGATAACAGCTGAAAATGGTTCAGAAGCGATGGAAAAGATAGCATTTGATCGGCCCGATGCAATTGTTACGGATTTGGTAATGCCGGAGGTTACCGGTTTAGAACTCTGCCGAAAGCTTAAAAAAGATCCGGCTACAGCTAGTATTCCGATCATCGCCTGTACAACAAAAGGCCGCAAAATGGATCAAAGCTGGGCTAAAAAGCAGGGAGTTGCTGGGTATGTAGTCAAGCCCTGCACCGCTCAGCAATTGACTGACGCTGTACGCTTTGCAGTTTTGTAGTTTATGTAAGACAGCGCATTATCTCCTATGCAAATCTCGCCTACCCCTTCGACTCAGACACTTAAAACGGCAGATCGCCTTCAGCAGCTTCTGCCTGATGTATTTAATCCAAAAACTGTTGCAGGCGAACAATTTTTGAGGGTACAACTAACTCCAGACTTAACGATTGCCTTAGCGCTAAGTTGGGTTGAAGAAAGTCTGTTGCTGCCAACTCAGTTAGTTACACCCATGCCCAATATGTCTCCATCAATGATGGGACTAATGAGTTCAAAAGATCAGGTTTTTTGGGCGATTAACCTGGCCCAACTATTAGAGTTACCTATGGTTCTAGAGCCTTCTCAATACTATGAAGTAGTGGTCATTCGTGCTTTGCCATCCAACGTTGATCAGTCTTCTACTAAAGAGAATATTAACGCAGATGAAGAACTCTATTTAGGGCTGGTTGTACCCAAAATCCGAAGTTCTGTTCGCTTATCACCAGACGATATTGTCTCTCCTGTCGATGAAGTGGATGCTAGCTTACATCCCTACTTAAGCGGTCAGGTTGTGATTGATGACGAGGTGATTCTCGTTTTAAGTGCTGAAGCGATTGGAGCGGCTCGATCATTAACATCAGCTGAGTTTTAGGGTTATACATTTTCTTTGATTAACATAGCGAACTAGGACACCACCATGACTGCGCAGGACTATACATTAAAAAACGATAAGCTTCAGCGACTCAGCTTTCTTAGGAGAGGAATACCCCGGATTTCTAAGGTAGACAAAAAGGGTGGACGTCCCCTTGGTAGACAGTTACTACAAACACTGTTGCCCGTTACCTTGTTACCTCTGGCAGTTGCGAGTGGTTTGGGGATTGTTATCACCAAGCGCGCTGAAAATGAAGATGTGGTATTCGCCCTGAAACAGGAAGCGTTCCTGGCCAGTGAAGTGGCTAGTTTCTTTGTAGCGGATAGCTTTCAAGTTGTAGAAAACTTGGTGATTAGCCCCTCCATTCAGCAGGCACTAAATCAGGCGAATGCCAAGGTTGAGGAAGATAAACTCAGCGAACAGTCTGTTGAGGCACTAGAGCAACAGTTTGCCCAGACTAAGTTATTAGCACCCAATGCGGCCATTAACCAATATTTAGCAGATATTGTGGCTGCTGAAGGACTCGGTGAAATATTTTTTACTGAACAAGCTGGTTTCACTGTTGGCATCAGCAACCCTATTGATGACTTTGTTCAAAGTGATGAGGATTGGTGGCTGCAAGCTAAGCAATTTGGTCAATATGTGGAACCGGTAAAATTTGATAACTCTGCCAATGTCGTCAGTGTATCGATCTCCAGTGCAATTACTCCTACTGGGTCCGAGGACGTTATTGGAGTTGTTAAGTCAGTTCTGCCCCAGCAGGTCTTGAGTACTCAAATTGCTACCTATCTGAGTAATTCAATTGGTGAAACTCAGGCAGTGCAGGTGGTCGATGTCCGTAATGGCTTGGCACTGGCGACTGTACCCCTAACAGAAAATACTGACACTGATAATGCAACCGTGGTTGGTGGAGAGGTAATTGCGCAGTTTGCCCAGGCACTATCATCAAAATTAGGCCGCGAGGCCGATGGTCCCCAAATATTTAAACAGGAATTACAGCAGGAAACGGGCGCTAAAATTATTGAAGTTAGCCGGGCAACATTACTTGGCAAAGAAGTATTACAGGCTGTAGTTTCCTATGAAGGTCGGAACTATAGTCTGGCGACTGTAACCAATCTTCCCTGGGTTGCAATCTCGTCTGAGGATGCAGTTGCACTTGACCAAGCGGGAATGACTTTGTTGGTTGTCTTTATTGTGACTGCCATAATTTTGGGTACCGCCTCAGGTGGTTTGCTACTGTCGCTGGCACGCAGGCTTTCTCAACCATTGCAGACATTAACCGAGGTGGCTCAGAAAGCGGCTGGAGGTGAACTAGATGCCCGTGCCATTATCGAGGGAACCTTTGAAACTCAAATTCTAGGACGTGGTTTTAATAATCTTTTAGACCAGCTACAGTCATCGCTTAAACAGCAAAAAGATTTTGCAGAAGAACAGCGACAAGAAAGAGAAAAACTAGAAAATGATATCACCCAGCTAATGGAAGAAGTGGGGGATGCAGCAAATGGCGATCTCTCGGTGCGGGCAAAGCTTTCAGCTGGAGACGTGGGTATTGTCGCTGACCTTTTTAACGCCATCATTGAAAACCTGCGAGACATTGCCGTCAATGTGAAACAATCAACTGGCCAAGTGAGTGGTTCATTGCTGACTAACGAGCAGCAAATTCTTAGCGTGGTTGAGCAGGCCGTTGAAGAAGCGCGCTCGATGCAGAATACCATGGTGGCTGTTAGAGAGATGAGTCAATCTATTCAGACGGTTGCTCAAAACGCTAGTGAAGCCTCTAATTTGACCAATGACACCTATGCGACGGTACAAGCAGGGTCTCAGTCAATGGAAAAAACGGCAGACAGTATTCTAGAACTGCGCTCAACGGTGGGTGAAACCTCTAAAAAGATTAAACGATTGGGAGAATCTGCCCAGAAGATTGCTCAGTCGGTGAGTTTGATTGACGAAATTGCTCTGAAAACAAACCTGTTGGCTGTAAATGCTAGTGTTGAGGCATCCCGTGCTGGAGAATTAGGACAGGGCTTTACTGCCGTAGCGGAACAGGTTGGCTCCCTGGCGGAACAATCGGCCAATGCCACTAAGACCATTGCTCAAATTGTGGCTGACATTCAAACGGAGACTCAGGAAGTAGTCGCAGCCATCGAAACGGGTACAGCCCAGGTGGTTGATAGTAGCAGCCTGGTGAAAATGACCCAACAACAGTTGAACGAGGTACTGACTAAATCTGATCAAATCAACCAACTGATGCAAAACATTTCAGATTCTACAGTTAATCAAACTCAAGCATCTGCGGCTGTTACTGAGCTCATCCAAAAATCTGCTCAGTCTTCCGAAGAGCGATCCCATGCATCAGCTCAGATGGCCCAAGCGATTCAAGATACTGCAAAAGTAGCCCAATCTCTACAGGCGTCTGTCAAGCAATTTAAAGTTGAAGACTAACCATGGAACTAGACAAAGAGCAACAAGCTCGATTGACCTTTTTGGCAGAGGCGGAAACCTATTTCGAGGAAATTGAAACTGTCCTGTTAGGTCTGAAAACGGCAGATGATCGCCTGGGTGAGATTAATATTGCCATGCGTGCTGCTCACTCTGTTAAAGGTACAGCTGGCATGATGGGCTTTGTCGAGCTTAGTCAGGTTGCTCACCAGCTAGAAGATGCATTTAAAATTCTGCGTGCCCGACGGCTATCGGTAGATACCTCCCTGGAAACTCTGCTACTGCAGGGGGTGGATTGTTTGCGAACAGTTCGTCAGCACTATCAGCAGCAGCTACCCATAGACTCCCAGTGGTTAGCCACTGATATTGAGCCTATATTTAAAAAGCTAAATCAACATCTGGGTGATCTCACCCCTGAAGATGAGGCTCGTCTGTTGTCAGAAGACAATGATGAAAATCTTGATGTCATGATTTTCACAACAAGTGTTGAAGATTGTCTAGAAGAGTTTCATCAAGACCTATCTCAACTGCGGGGCGATGATCTCAGACAAGCTGTGGTTGCTATGGCTCAACGGATGTCTGAGTTTGGCATGATGGCTCAGTTGGAGGCATTTGTATCCCTATGCGATTCTGTGCAACAACAGTGCCTGTCTGCTCAGCCTGAATCTATTGATGCGATCGCACATCAGGCGCTGAAAACCTGGCAGCGAAGTCATTCACTGGTTCTTTTAGGACGTACAGAAGGGTTGCCCTCTCAGTTAAAACCACTTACCGACATCTCGGGTACACAGCATCACGACCTGAGCGATCTGTCTTTACCAGAGCTTTTAGATGAGCGACCTAATAGTGCCGATGATATTGATTTTCTGCAAGACCCGCTAACCTCCTTAGAGGCCATTGATGCCTTCCCCACTGCTGAGCTGATAGAAGGGGAGCCAACCAACGATCAGACGGTTGATCTAGAGGCTTTGCAGGCACAGTTTGCGAAGCTACCGCTAGAACCAGAGCTAGAACCGGCTGATGCGACTACCATAGCTCCCGAGTTAGTCCAGCCGAGTCTTCATCAGGCAGAGAAACCGACTGGTGAAGAGATAGCTAGTCAAGAGATAGCTAGTGAAGAACTCTCTGGCGAAGCGATTAAATCAACGTCTAGCCTAGAGGCTATTCCGCTGATCCCTTTGAATATGCCGCCGCCGGTCGCTGTCCCCAGTACACAAAAAACAACAACGGTGCGGGTATCGGTTGATCAGCTCAAGCAAATTAACAGTAATTTCGAGGCTCTGATTCTTAACCGAAATGCAGTCAACCTTAAACTAGAACAGCTACAGACATTTAGTGAGTTGATGCAGGAGCGTATGGCCGCCCTGACATTATTTAATACCGAGCTACGTCAGTGGTATGACCGGGCATCAACGGAAGGACCCATGGGGGCTGTGGCTGAAAATGTTGCCGTGGCCGGTGTTGCCAATAGCATCAACGGATCGAGTCAGAATGGACGTGGCCGAGCTGTTGAAGTTGCTGCCCCCGAAGAACTAGATGCTCTAGAATTTGACCGTTACTCTCAGCTCCATTTGTTGGCCCAGGAACATATGGAGACCATTGTTAAACTTGAAGAGGTAAGCCGTGACATTGAGTTAGGCCTGAATGAGATGGATCAGGCCATCGGCGGGCTTAACTACACCAGTCGTCTGCTTAAAAACCGCATCACCCAGACCCAGATGCGTCCGTTTGAAGAGATTGTCGGACGTTTCCCTCGGGCGCTACGGGACTGGTCAGTACAGTATGGCAAACCTGTAGAACTTAAGATTGAGGGAGCCAGTACCCTGATCGAACAGTTTGCCTTAGATCAGCTGAGCGATCCGCTGATGCACCTTTTGCGCAACTCGTTTGACCACGGTATTGAAAGCCCTGAAAGCCGTCGAATACAGCAAAAGCCTGCCGTAGGCACCATTGCCCTGCGGGCGGTGAATCGTGGTAACCGAGTGGTGATTACCCTGAGCGATGACGGTGGTGGGATTAACTTGGAGGGCGTTCGCGATCGCATCCGTAAATACAACCTCCCAGCTGAGCAGGTGGATGCCATGGAGCGTCAAGAGCTATTGTCCTTTATCTTTGAACCGGGCTTTAGCACCAGTAGTCAGGTTACTGAACTATCGGGGCGGGGCTATGGGATGGATGTAGTTCGCACCAACCTGAGAGAATTACAAGGTGATATTCAGGTGGATACGGAGCCCGGTCAAGGCACCACATTTACCATGAGTATTCCGCTATCGTTGTCGATTTTGCGGGTCATGCTATTGGAACGCAATGGCTCTGTCTTTGCCTTACCCGTTGATGCGGTGCAAGAAGTAATCAGAACTCCAGCCGCAGAGATTACTGAACCATCCATGACCTGGAGAGACACCTCTATTCCCCTCGTGCGTGTAGAAGATCATTGGACAATGCTGGCCAGACCGCTAGACATGAGTGGTCAACCCTTGATCAACTGCCCGATGATCGTGGTAGTGGGCGAAGACGATGGTTACTATGGTCTGAATATCGACCGCTTCTGGCAAGAACAAGAAGTCGCTATCCGTCCAGTGGCGAGTCCCATACCGCTACCTCCTGGATTTAGCGGTGTTACGGTGCTGGGTGATGGTCGCGTCATTCCTCTGATTGAACCGATCCAGCTGATGACATGGATTGTGGCAGGCGCTAAACGAGAGGCTGCTCAGCCAGTGGATCCCGTATTGTCCTTACCCTCTCAATCGGCCAAAATTTTGGTGGTTGACGATTCGATTCATGCGCGTCGTTATATGGCAACGACGCTAGAGCGATCAGGATATCTGGTGGAGCAGGCTAAGGATGGTCGAGAGGCCGTAGATAAATTGATCGCCGGTCTAACTGTGGAGGCGGTAATTTGTGATATTGAAATGCCTCGACTAGATGGCTACGGCGTTCTAGAAGAGCTTAGGGAAAAGCCGGAATATGAAGAGTTGCCGATTCTGATGCTGACGTCTCGAAGCAGTGAGAAGCATCGTAAGCTGGCCATGAATTTAGGGGCGACGGCTTATTTTTCAAAACCGTATAACGAGCAGGAACTGCTGAAGGAATTGAAGGTACTCACTAAGGTTTAGGTGCTCTAGAAGCCGCCGTGCTTTATCAAGCATCGTGCACAAAAAAGAAGAAACGATCAAACGAGATGGTTGCTAATGGCAAGGGCAATAGGTCTTCGTTGCAAGACTTGATTGAACAAAATTTGACTGAGGTCACTTATTTGACTGAGGTCACTTCATAGAAATCATCCTGACTGGTTCACCCCAAAGCCCCGACCGTCATCTGACAATAGTCAATACTTCTTCCCCTCCAGGAAGAAGCAATGGTGTATATTGAGCTCTAGCTCCATAGCTACAGTCATTAGAGCCTTTTAGGAAAAGTTGGGTTCACTGATGTAGGTAACTGATGTAGGTAACAGTGATTAAAACAGTGATCCTTCTTTATGAAAAAGCTAGCAATTGCCGGAATTGGTGCAGGTGTTCTTGCTGTTGGCCTATACTTCGGTGCAAATCTCTACGGCACTAAAGTCGCCGAGGCCAAGGTAAACAAATTAATTGACAGCATGGAAGAGGAGAACCTGGCTGTTGAGTACAAGGATATTAGCTTCAAACCCCTGGCCCAGGATGTCCATGTCAAAGATATTACGATCACGTCTAAGGATGATCCCTCTGAGGTCACTATCAAGAAAGTTATCATCCGTGATATTGATGAAAAATCAGATGTGCCCACGGTGTTTGATGCATCAATTCAGGGGATAGTGGTGGACTTAAACCAGCCGGAACAGTTAGAAATGGCTGACTTTTTGCAGAGGGCTGGTTATGACACTGCGCTAAGTTTCGATATTGATACAAAGTATCGGTACAACCAGGCCAAGCGTGAGATGAGTGTCGAAACGTTTAAGGTTAGTGCCGATCAGGTGGGAGATTTGGTTGTCAATATGAAGCTGGGCAATGTCGACATGGAAGACGTTGAGTCAAAAGATGTGGCCCCTACTAACATGGATACGATTTTCCACAGTTTTGAAATTACCTATCGGGATAATTCGTTTGCGGAGAAGCTGTTAGCATCGATGGCGGCTGAGGATGGTAAAAGTGTGGATGAGTTTAAGGCTCAGTTAACCAGTCAGCTTATGGGTGCCAGTCAGTTTTTGGTGTCGCCTGATAATGAGGTGGCAGCTGATGCGGTGAATGAGGTGGTTGCGTTTATTGAAAATCCGAAGGGGTTTAGTATTTCGGCTAAGCCGGAGCAGCCAATGCAGTTGATGAATCTGATGACTGAGAATCCTGATGATTGGATGGATAAGCTTAATATTGAGGTTAAATCTTTTTAGGCAATTGGTGGTGGACAGATGCCGCTGGACATACTCCGGAACGCATTGTTCGCCGATTAGGAAGAGGTAGGTTAGGATTGCAATCAACCATTTCGTGTTCCTGTAGACAGCGGCAGCTCAAGGCTTGGGGCTATGTTAGTTGCGCTCCAGATATAGTCGTCTCAAATTCCTATGGCGTTGAGTCACCTCATCTCCTATAATTGGGGACTGGAATATTCCTACAAAGGAGCTAAACGCTACATGGCGCGATATAGAGGTCCTCGCCTTCGCATTACTCGCCGCTTGGGTGAACTACCCGGTTTAACCCGGAAAGTTGCCCGTAAGGCCTATCCCCCTGGTCAACATGGTCAGGCGCGGAAGAAAAAGTCCGAATATTGTATTCGTCTAGAAGAGAAGCAAAAGCTTCGTTATAACTATGGTGTGACTGAGCGTCAGCTACTGCGCTATGTGAAAAAAGCACGTCGTGCCAGTGGTTCTACTGGGCAGGTAATTCTGCAGCAGCTAGAAATGCGCTTGGATAACACTATTTTTCGATTGGGTATGGGACCTACGATCCCCGCTGCTCGCCAAGTCGTTAACCACGGTCACATCACCGTCAACGGTCGCGTTGTTAGCATCCCTAGCTACCAGTGCCGTCCTGGTGATGTCATCGGTGTTCGCCCTAAAGATGTTTCGAAGAAGCTAGTGGAAGCAAACCTTGAATTTCCTGGTTTGGCGAATATCCCCACTCACCTTGAGTTTGATAAAGCCAAGCTCGAAGCTAAGGTGAACAGCATCATCGAACGTGAATGGATAGCCCTCAACGTCAACGAACTACTCGTAGTTGAGTACTACTCCCGTAAAGCGTAGACCTACTGTCGCTCTACTTGAATACTTTAGGCATACCCTGCTGTATTCTTACCGCGCTAGTTTAGTAATTTCCATTAGCCCCTGAGGTCCGTCAGCCCTAGGGGTTTTATTTATGGTTAATAGCCCCGCCAATAGCCGATAGCTCTTTGTCTACACTGGCATCCACGACAAGACAATCAGCTCGCCCTGGACCACGCCAATGCGTAGCTCATAAATAAACTCATAGCGGTCTTCGTTTCTATCCCAGGCTGTAATCCATAGCTCGTAGGCCCGAGTATCGCGCTCATGACAGGGGAGCTGTCGCAGAACATCAATTTGATAACCTCGGTAGCTCTGTAGAAGATCGGCAACAGCAGTGGTCACGGCTGACGAATAGTGTTGCTCTGAGTAAATTCTCGGAAATGCCATGAATGGACGCCTAGATGCGAGAGTGATTCTATTCTTAGCCTACGTGACGTTACGGATGGGGGTCAGGGTTTCGGGTAGTGTGTGAAGTTTTTGAGAAGAAAATCATAGTTTGGATTAGCAATGCCAAGTAAAATATTGACTTACAACCGCATGGATTCTTAGCTTGATGAGCATAGATACAGAAAGACTCCAAACCTTACTCAGCCGTGCTCAGCAGTTAACCGAAGCAGAAGCACTGGCGGATTTGCCAGCTGCGATCGCTGAGCGCCTAAAGACAGAAACTGCTACACCTTTAGTGGCAGCCTTGAATTTGAGCGATGCCCTATGGATTGATAATCCCTATAAAGCGGAAAAGGGGGCTTCACGGGCAGTGCGGGTGATCCAGCGCGACCAAGCCGTAATCCGTGCGCTGGCATTTTATCGCCTTAAAGGTGGCACTGATTTAGAAAAAACAGCAACATTTTTTGAAGAGACGTTTGCGGCTGCCACCAAACATGACGGACAGGTGAGCCATTCCGAATAGAAAACCTGTAGGGGCGCACCGCCTTGCGCCCTCTAGCAACAACCGCCGTACGCCCCTACGAAAAATCTCTTATGTGTGGTGATCGATGACGTGGGGAATCAGCGAGTGAGGTTTTTCTAAATCATAGGTGTGCATTAAGTCATTGTCTCCCATAATCTCTCTGGGAGGACCATCGGCAACAATTCTACCTTGGTACATGATCAGGGTGCGATCGCAAACCTCCAACAAAAACTCTAAGTCGTGGGAAGCAATTACCATAGTTTGTTGCAAGCCTTGCATAAAGGTGATCAAACGTCGTCGACTGCGGATATCAAGGCTGGCGGTAGGCTCATCGTATAAAACAATCTGGGGATTCATGGCCAAGAGACCAGCAATGGCCACCATTTGTTTCTCTCCACCCGATAGGTGATGGGGAGGGCGCTCAGCTAAAGGCTGTAACCCCGTCAAAGCAATTGCTGCATCTACTCGCTCATCTACCTGTTGGGGCTGTAGATCCATATTTGCTGGGCCAAAACGAATATCGTCTCGTACCGATGCAGAAAATAATTGGTTGTCGGGGTTTTGAAACAACAATCCAATTTGAGGATTAAACCCACCAGTCACAACAGGTTTATCCATCAGTCGCACAGTGCCAGACATGGGGGTAAGCGCTCCGCAGAGAAGCATAAACAAGGTGGTTTTCCCACAGCCATTGTGGCCGATAATCCCCACCCGTTCGCCAGGAGTAACCTGTATGCAGATATTATCAAGTATCTGGGGCCGATCAGGATAGGAAAAACAAAGATGCTCAATGGCAATCGCTGCTGTTATAGCCGGAAAAACAGCAGGTGCTACTGGCTTCTTGGGTAGCAGAGACGTCATAGATACTACTCAGAGAGTGGGCGTTTGTGCTTTGAAGAGAGATTGAAATGAATGTCAAGTTTTTAATGTTGAATTTTAAGTTGGAGAATCTGTTTAGAGAATTAAGATTTATAAAAATGAGGAAGAATAGACTTCAACGGAGATCTTGGATGTGATCAAAATTGAGTGGGCCATTCAGAACTCAAAACTAACCTATCCCCCAGGAACTACTGGCCAAATTTGCAGACTCATTAAAATCAGAGCAATGGTAGCGCATAATCCAATGGCTGCAATGTCAGGGGCACGCCCCCAGCCTTGAATCTGAGAGGACATGTTGCTACGACCATTACTATAACCTCGCAGTCGCATGGCTTTGTACACCCGCTCAGATTGTTCATAGCTGCGCACCAATAACGTGCCAGTTACGGCTGCCAATTGTTGCCAACTTTGACGATTACCCCCTGGTTGAAAGCCTCGCAGCCGCATGGCCTGACGTAAAATGGCGAGCTGGTCGGCAATGTCAAATAAATATCGATAGGCCAGCAGTGCCATTTCTGCCATTAATGTTGGCAACCCCAGGGAGACTAATGTATCAATCAGTTTTAACAGTGGGGTAGTGCCCAATAACAGCATGCCAATGGTGACGATAGAGAGAAATCGCCCTGCAATTAAACCCATGGCCATCAGGCCTTCTTGTCGGATGGCGAGGGGCCCCCACTGCCAGAGAATGGTGCTGCCTGATAACAGGGGTAACGCGATTACCATGCCCAGGACAAAGAGCCCAGGATAGCGGAGGCGCGATCGCAAAAATGACCAGGGTAACCCGGAGAGCATATACAGCACAGCGGTCACCAATAAGCAAATTGGCACCAGCTGCACCTGTTGCACACTGGTAAAGCCCAGCATTAACAGCCCTAAGCCGACTAATTTGCTACGGGGCCACCAGCGATGCAGGGGAGATTGCAATGCTGTATAAGAGTCGAGGGTTAGTCGCATAGTTGTTCTCCCGATGAGGGCATGGGCTCAACGGGTCTGATATCTAAGCCGGTCAACAATTCTGGTTTTGTCCGCTGTAAAAATGTCACCAGCAGTGCAGTAAAAATGCCCTCAACAATCACCAAGGGTCCATGGGCGATCGCCAGGGTGAACAGGGCTGCCCGTTCAGTGGCGACATCAAAGCCAGCAGGCACCGTGAAAGTCAGCAGACTGATAAAAATGATCACCGCCAGTGCCATGCCAACAGCTCCCGCTAAAAATCCGCTCAGACCATAGCGCATTGATGGTTTTATAGAGCGGGGCAACCAATGCCGCAATTGAAAAATGCCATGGCCCACTAAGGCCGGTACACCAATGATGATGGCGTTTAATCCGAGGGTGGACAACCCGCCGTGGCCTAAAAATAAGGCCTGAAAAAATAAACCAATCAAGATCGCTAAAAAAGCGTAATAGCCCAAAATTGCTCCTAGTAGTCCACTGAGCACCAGATGCAGGGTCATGGGCGGGAGGGGGATCTGAATGGATGAGGCAACAAAAAAGGCCGCTGTCAGCATAGCCGCTTTGGGCATTTGGGCCGTCGGGTTGGGTTGCCGGTTAATTTTTCGCAGACATTGCCAGGTAACAAACCCGCTGACACCATACCCGATGATGCACAGTTGGGGGGGGACAAAACCATCTGGAATATGCACTAAGACTGTTTACCTCGCGAAAAAAATAAAACTGTCCCGATCAGGCCCCACAGTGCGGCTCCAGCACTGGCCCAGCGTTGTAGGGGATTAGTCAATGGTTCCGATGACGATACCAGAGCCGTTGTGCTCCTGGCGACAGCTTGAGGATTTTCTACCTGTGCCACCGCCTGATTAGTGACGGGAACGTTGACGGTGGTACCATGGCCCGCTTGCCGAATAACAACTTCCCAATCGCCTTCTGTGTCAGGACTAAATTCAAAATTCCCTTGTTCATCGGTTTGTCCCGTTAACCAAGGCTCATCGGGGTTGTCAGGCCTGTAAACCACCACCTGGGCTGAAGCCATGGGTTCTCCAGAAGAATAGCTGGCTTCGACGGAAAAGGTTTGGGTAACGGTTGCGATCGCACCGTGGCTCCAGCCCGGTTGCCCCCATAACAATGCCAACCCCAAACCATTGAGCCACCATAACCACAATAGCCATCGCCCATTCAAACTAAAGGAAGATTCCCTTGAGTATTGTTTAGCTGAACCCACCATAGATGCACATAAGGAATTTCCCCAATTAGTTAAGCGTCTTCTCTTTTATGGGTTCAATGCCCCAGGGGGGGACATGGGCTAACTAAAGTCCCAAAATCGTAAAGTCGCTGGTGCCCAATGGAGAACACCAGCGACTTTAAAGAAAATTGGAAGACTCAATTAACCCTGAGCAAGGGATAAAGAAGTTAACAGTAGAGGGTCGAGCCAGGCAACATTTCTTACCTATCGAATGCTTGTGTTCGACAACCGACTTGCCAACAGTTCAGGTGCAGTTAGAACCTGGGCATAAAAAGGACCGTGGTCTGCATCTTGAGCAAGCCGAATATTCTGCACACGGCTAGCAATTTCAGTGCTTTTCACATCGTAGGTTTGAGTCGCCAACTTAGGGTACAAACCGATGCCAATGATGGGCACTAGCAAAGAGACAGCCACAAATGCTTCGCGAGGCTTGATATCCCAGGAGGTGTTGTTGGGAATTTCCAGCTCACCAGGAGTACCAAAGAAGATGCGACGCAGCATGGACAGCAGATAAATCGGAGACAAAATCACACCGATAGCAGCCAAAATTACGATGATTGCCTTAAATAAGGTGCTATAGGCATCACTGGTGGAGAACCCAAGGAAGACAGCTAGCTCAGCCACAAAACCACTCATACCGGGCAGCGCCAAAGACGCCATGGCACCGGCAGTAAACATCCCGAAGGCCACGGGCATGGCTTTGCCCATGCCACCCATTTTGTCCATCGCCAGGGTGTGAGTACGCTCGTAAGCCACCCCAGAGAGGAAGAACAGAACTGCCGCAATCAGACCATGGGAAATCATCTGTAGCAGAGCACCGCTTATACCCAAGGTAGTAAATGCTGCCAAACCGATGAGGACAAATCCCATATGGGCCACAGATGAATAAGCCATGCGGCGCTTGAGATTGTCCTGACCAAAGGCTGCTAAAGAAGCGTAGACAATGTTAATTACGCCAAGGATTGCCAGGATGGGTGCGAAGTAAACATGGGCATCCGGCAACATCTCGATGTTCATACGAATAAGGCCATAGCCTGCCATTTTCAGCAGCACACCTGCCAAAATCATGGACACAGGCGCAGGGGCTTCGCTATGGGCATCCGGTAGCCAGGTATGAAATGGAAAGACCGGTAGCTTGACGCCAAAGGCAATCAAAAAGCCCGTGTAGGTCAGCAGCTGCATCGGTAACGAATATTCCTTAGCAGCCAGCTCGCTGAAGTTAAAGGTGAGATTGTCACCGTAGAAGGCCATTGCCAGAGCTGCCAACAAAATAAAGATGGAGCCGATAGCCGTGTAGAGAATAAATTTAGTCGCCGCATAGAGACGCTTCTGACCGCCCCAGATAGAGATCAGCAGATAGACCGGTACGAGTTCTAGCTCCCACATGATGAAGAACATCAACATGTCTTGGGTCAAGAAAACGCCGACCTGGGCGCTGTACATCAGCAGCAGCAGTGAAAAATAAAGCCTGGGCTTCATGGTGATATTCCAGGAAGCAACCACTGCCAGCGTTGTGACTAGTCCGCTCAAAATCACTAAAGGCATGGACAGACCGTCAGCCGCCAGTGACCAGTTAAGACCGATTTGAGGAACCCAAGCAAAGTTATCAACTAGCTGTAAGCCGGTCTGATTGAGATCGTAGTAGTTAGCAAATGTATAAAAAATGAGGCTCAGTTCGGCCAAGCAAGCGCCAAGGGTATACCAGCGGATAGTTTTACCCTCGCTATCTGGTAGCAAAGGAATAGGGATAGCCGCTAGGAGGGGGAAAATAACTAGCGCTGTTAACCACGGAAAGTGTTCAACAATCATGCCAACTCATGCGTACAACTCGTAGAGGCGCATTTTGCCGAGAGGCAGTTGGTCTAGCTTGAAGCGAAAAGGCTTGTTGTTTACAACGTACCCCCTGTCAGGGGAGCTACTGTCTTCGCGGCGGCCTTGGTCGAAGAGGTCGGAGGAATTCAGGAGCACGATGTACTAAAGAAAAACTAGGCTAACTAACCGGACGGCAATGAGGAAAAATACCTATTGAAATACGCCCAGTCACAGTATATGTAATTTGGTTAACTTTTGATAAGGTCTAAAGTCTTAAAAATCATTTGTTTTCTTAATCGGCCAGATATATAAAGCTCTTGGCAAGATGTTAGAGCATCACACATAAAAAAAAGATATAGAGGTAATCAATCACATTTATGTAAATTTGTATTTATAAAAATGTGAATAAATAAAAATATGTAATGTGACTAACCCTGTCTGTGGGGGCACTTGTGATGCGGCTTAGCTAATGAGGTTAGCTTGGGTGCCCTGGTGATCAATGGCGAGTTGATGAACGGTATAGGGGATATTGACTGATTGCCAGGATTTACCCAGGGTTTGCTGGATAGTGGGTGCGGTTTCTGGACTGGCTAGGGTCAATAGTGTGGGGCCAGCGCCGCTGATGACAAGGCCCCAAGCTCCGGCATTAAGGGCGTCTTGATGGATGTCGTCGTAATTTGGAATGAGGGTTTTGCGGTAGGGCTGGTGGATGCGATCGCACAGTGCTGTTCTCAACCAGTCGCCATTGCCAGTGGCTAGGGCTTGAGTTAGTAGACCCAGGTGAGCCGTATTAAAGATGGCATCAGCGCGGCTATAGCTTTCGGGTAGAACTCTACGGGCTGCAGATGTCGATAGCTCAAAGTCTGGAATGGCGACGATGGGAATGATGGATTCATGCCAGGGCAGTTGGCAGATGGCGAGAGGTATATTTTCACTATGGACAGCGAGTTGGCAGCCGCCAAGCAGGGCGGGGACAACGTTGTCGGGGTGACCTTCTAATTCGGTGGCGAGGCTAGCGAGCTGACTGTGAGTTAGGGGGCTGCCTGCTAATAGGTTTGCGCCGACGATGCCGCCAACAATGGCGGTAGATGAGCTGCCTAGTCCACGGGATAGGGGAACGTGGAGGTCAATCGCAATGTGGACAGGTGGGGCGCTTTTTTGTAAGTGGTTATAAAAGGCTTCGTAGGATTTGTAGACGAGATTGTCGGGGCCGGTGCTGAGGCGATCAGCTTCTTTACCGGTGATGGTAATGGTGAGAGTGTCGGCAGGGGTAAATGTGAAGTGGTTGTGGAGGGTGAGGGCTGCACCAAGGCAGTCGAAGCCGGGACCAATGTTGGCGGTGGTTGCGGGGACTGTTACTTGGGCGGTTTGAGGCATTGTGATTTGGTTAAAAGTGTCTTGTTTGAAAGGAAGCCGCAAGGGGCCTCCCCGTTTGGGAAGGGGCCCAACGGGCGGTGTGGGTTAACTGAGACAAACACAGCCGATACCCCGTAGGGTGGGTTGAGCCCATGGAAACCCACCAGGTCAAACCCCATAGAATTACCCCAAGTAACCCCAAAAACGTTCCCCCGTAGGGGCTCCCCTTGTGGGTGCCCTAAAGGCGAGGGCCAAGCAATTCAGGCACCCCGTAGGGGCTCCCCTTGTGGGTGCCCTAAAGGCGAGGGCCAAGCAATTCAGGCACCCCGTAGGGGCTCCCCTTGTGGGTGTCCTAAAATCAAGGTTCCAAGCAATCAGTATTCCAGATTAGAAGTACCCGTGGCTATCCAACGCCGCTTTTAATCGGGCAATCACATCCGGCACCGAAATCGCCCCCAAATCCCCTTCCTGCCGTGTACGAATGCTGAGGCTATTGTTCTCAACCTCTTTAGCACCAATCACCGCCATCACCGGGATTTTCGCCTTTTCAGCATTACGCACCATCTTGCCTAGGCGCTCGCCACTGCGGTCAACCACAACGCGCATACCTAGCTGTTGCATTTGCTCAGCTACTTGCTCAGCAAAGGGCAGCTGCTCAGCAGTTACAGGCATTAGCCGTGCTTGCTCGGGGGCGAGCCATAGGGGGAAGAGGCCAGCATATTCTTCGATCAAAATACCGATCAGACGCTCTAACGACCCAAAGGGAGCTCGGTGGATCATCACCGGACGCTGACGGGTGCCATCCGCAGCGACATATTCCAAATCAAACCGTTCTGGCAGGTTGTAATCTACCTGGGTGGTGCCCAACTGCCACTCACGACCCAGGACGTCGGTAAAGATAAAGTCGAGCTTCGGTCCATAGAAGGCGGCTTCGCCAATGCCTTCAAAGTGCTCCATGCCTAAGGTTTCAACGGCACGGCGGATGGCGTTTTGGGATTTTTCCCACACGTCATCGGAACCAATGTATTTGTCAGAGTCGGGATCTCGGAAGCTTAGGCGAGCTTTAAAGTTGTCTAGCTGCAGGCTCTTGAAGACCGCCAGAATCAGATCGACCACCTTGAGGAATTCGTCGTCTAACTGGTCTGGGGTGACAAATAAATGGGCGTCATCAACGGTAAAGCCGCGTACCCGTGTAAGACCACCCAGCTCACCGGACTGCTCATAGCGATAAACTGTGCCAAATTCGGCCAGGCGCATAGGCAGCTCTTTGTAAGAGCGCAGTTCATCTTTGTAAATCTGAATGTGGAAGGGACAGTTCATGGGTTTCATGACGAAGCCCATTTCATTGGCTTTGTCCTCTTCTGTTTCCGCCATCATCGGAAACATGTCTTCGCTGTACTTTTGCCAGTGGCCTGATGTTTTGAACAGGTCTACCTTGGCAATATGGGGGGTGACAACGGAGAGATAACCGCGCTTAACCTGCTCCTGCTTAAGGAAGTCTTCTAGGGTAGAGCGCAGCAGGGTACCTTTGGGTGTCCAAAGCGGTAGGCCAGGGCCAACATCCTCAGAGAATAAAAATAATCCCAGCTCTTTGCCTAACTTGCGGTGATCCCGCTTTTTGGCTTCTTCACGACGGCGTTTGTATTCTTGCAGTTGCTCAGGGGTTTCCCAGGCAGTTCCGTAGATGCGTTGGAGCTGTGCTTTAGTTTCGTCACCACGCCAGTAGGCTCCAGCAACGCTTTCTAGATCAAAGGCTTTGGGATGTAATTTGCGCGTGCTTTCTACATGGGGACCAGCGCACAGGTCCCACCACTGATCGCCCAGATGGTAAAGGGTTATGGGCTCTTCGATACTATCTAAAATTTCGAGCTTGTAGGGTTCTCCTAAAGCTTCAATGCGTTTTTTCGCTTCTTCTCTCGATACTTCTTCCCGTTCAACCGGATAATCCTTTTTGATAATCTTGATCATCTCCTTCTTGATCGTTTTTAGATCTTTATCAGAGAAGGGATCGGGATTATCAAAATCGTAGTAAAACCCGTATTCGGTCCAAGGACCAATGGTGACCTGAGCTTTAGGGAATAAACGCTGTACAGCCATTGCCATCACGTGGGAAAACGTATGGCGAATGCGCTTAAGGTCTTCGGACTCGTCCGTTTTGGGAAGGTATATGTTTTCAGACTCAGCCATAGGAACTGTTCGGGTTCGATAACATCTGTCAGATTAGCTAAGACACTGGGTATCCCTATAAGCTTATAAATTAAAACGCTAATCTGATTCGCAATCAACGAATGTATCCGTTGATTGGGACACGTGCCGCATCCTAGCTTAGACAGGCGCTATGGCTTTGGCAATATGCATGCAAATTCAGTAAACATCGTGTGGGGTGATGTAGGTTTATCAGGGTATCAGAGTTCAATAACATCGATCTCTGAGTTGCAATCTTTCTAAAGAGTTGTGCCAAACGGAAATCGGTGTGGTATCGTTGATGCTTGTGAAATTCAGCGCGTGTATTAGTTAGCGTTGCCCCCCGATTGAGGGCCTGAATTTTTAATGTACGACACAGTTTTTTCAGAAAACTAAATCCTTTCGTTTATGGCTAAAACCACAACAGCTGCCCCATTGGTATTGCATCCAATGGCTAAGTTTCAGCGTCAAGTGAAGTCCCTTGTAGAATCTGACGTCATCAAGTCCACCGATAAGCTCTGGAAAATAGCGTTCTTGTTTAGAAATAACTGGGAGCACTGGAAGCATGAGCTTGAAGAGTTTGAGTTTTCTATGCAAGATCCCATTAGCGATTTACTAGCTGTGGAGAGTTGGGAAGAAGAGCAGTAAGGCTGCCCATGGCGTCTGTCATTCTGTTGATCTGCTCTCAGGCAAACAGCATTGAGGATAGCCATAGCGCCAGAAATGGCAACAGGAAGAATAGTCCCATGACATAGCCAATGGCAACGATACGATAGTTGCGTGTAGCAGTGGCTAGCTGCTGTGCTAAGGCTAAAGGCACACTGCGTAAAGCTGGGATGCCATAAATCAAAATTACAGCTGCCAAATTAAAGCTTAAGTGCACTATCGCTAGCTGCAATGCCACTGGGCTGGCAACGGCCAAAGTGGCGATGAGGGCTGTTATACATGTGCCGATGTTTGCCCCTAAAACAAATGGGTAAATACTTTCCAATGTGGTAATTTCAGCGGCTGCTAGGGGCACCACTAGACTGGTGGTCATGGAGGATGACTGTAGCACTGCTGTCAACCCTGTACCTGTGAGTAAAGCACCCAATTTTGAGCCATGGCCCAGTGCCCAATACATGGTCTCCTTGGCAAAGGTGCTTAACCAATGTTTCATTAGCCAGCCTAAGGCGGTAACACAGATCATTAGGCCGCCAACGCTAGTCCCAAATAGCAGCAAAGCATCCCATGGTCCGGACAATGTATTAATGCCATAGGCTGCTACCCAATGGACGGGTTGCAATAGCCAGTCTATGGGAGATACAACGCTGGTGGGAAAAATAGCGAGCTGATTGCTTTGCTCTAAGAGTATTTGGCTTAGTCGCTCTAGGGGGTGCAGCCATAGTTCTATGGGAAAGAAAATAACCAGGGCAAGTAGATTAAAGCAGTCGTGAATGGTGGCAGCGGCGAACCCCCGTTCAAATTCGTCATCGCTGCCAAGGTAGCCCAGGCTGACTAGGGTATTTGTAATGGTGGTGCCAACATTTGCCCCCATCACCATGGGAATGGCCGTGGCTAAGGGGAGACCACCAGCAACCAGGCCCACCAATAGGGTGGTAATAATGCTGGATGACTGCACTAAAGCAGTGGCTAGAATGCCCAGTAACAGGCCTAACCAGGGGGTGGCGGCTAAGTTCAACCAGCTTTCTATCTGGGGACCAAAAATCGATTGAAACCCAAGATTTAGTAGATCAATAGAGGCAAAAAGGCCATAAATGGCTGTTAGGATACCGCCTGCGTAGAGCCAGGATTGACCTAAACTAGGTGTCTGAGACTCTAATGGGCTATTTTCTACTGAGGATAGTGTTTCAGCGGCTGCATTAGCCGTTGACGATAGATCAGTTGCTGCTGCTGTTGTTTTGTCGGTTTCAGCAAGAGCATTGGAGTCACTTTGAGAAGAAGAAGTTGCCATGAACGTTGATGCGCTAATTAACTGGGTTGAAGCCTGGGCTCCACCTGCGTGGCAGGAGGCTTGGGATAATTGTGGCTGGCAAATTCAGCCTGGTATTCTGTCTCAACCGGCGGGGGTCTTAGTCTGTCTGACGCCAACGCTGGCGGTCATGGCCGAGGCGATTCGGCTTAAAGAGGAGGGTGCCCCAGTTAACCTTATCTTTGCGCACCATCCCTTAATTTTTAGTCCACTCAAATCTGTGGCAGCGGGGGATGCGGTTGGGGATATGGTTCGTCTCAGCATTACCCATGGCATTGGGGTGTACAGTGCCCATACTAATTTTGATCAGGTCGCTGATGGTACGGCTGATGTTTTGGCCCAGTTGATACAGCTACAAAATTCGGTACCGGTGGTGCCCACCCAAGATGGTTTAGGCTATGGTCGAGTGGGTGATTTGCCAAGTGCTCAGTCTTTGGATGAGCTGCTGGCGTTGATTCAGGCTAAGCTCAACCCGCCAAATTTAATTCATTCACTGACGGCGGATTTACAGCAAGTGATTGACCGGGTTGCTGTGTTGGGTGGTTCCGGTGCCAGCTTTATGTCGGCGGTTGCAACAACGGGAGCCCAGGCCTATCTGACGTCCGATTGCAAGTTTCACCAGTTTCAGGAAGGACGCGATCGCAACCTGATCCTGATCGATGCAGGCCACTATGCCACCGAGCGCCCCGCCTGTGCCAAACTTGTGGAGAAATTTCAGCAACAGGGCGTTACCTGGACCCAACTTAGCACCACCGACGAAGACTTCCGTCAGTTTTGGTGAGACATTTAGAGTCTAGACACTCTTCTTTACTCGCTTTAGTCCTTCTGCACCGCCCACCCTGCTCACATCCTGTTCCAGCTTGGTCACTTTAATATCCTTAATCTCATCCTCCATGGCTTGGTCCAGGTTGCTGATGTAGTAAGACATGCTGTGATCAGCAATCAAGTCAAGGCCTGACTCGAATGCGCTTTTAACTAAACCCATAAACCCATCAAAGGCTCGGTAAATAGCCTTGTAGTTATCGACTAAAAATCCCTTTGAGTTAAAGTACTTTTCGGTTCCCAAGTGACCATAGAGATGCATTGGGTTGCGCAATGAAAACGGCGGTGGCACATGGGGAACAACATCATTGTTGTTAACAAAGCGAAAAGCCCGACCTGACAAGTTTTTATTGAGTTGTCGGCTAAAGGTAAGATCGCCTACACGAGGTTGTCCAAAGGTGTATAAGCCTGCAACGTTAAAACCATTTTCTTGCAGTGATGCTGCAGCCATGGTGGCTAATGCACCTCCCAAACTATGCCCAGTAATGATTAATGGTGGTAGTTTTGCGGCAGTACCACTGACCTTTTGCCAACGTTCAATTTGTTTGAGAACGTCTCGTTCAATATCTGCCCAACCAAGAAAGAATCCTGTGTGAACTTTACCCTTGTAGGACGATACGGTGGTTTTGCCAGCCCGCCGAATTGTAAAGTTACGCAGTTTCATATCTAAATTTGTGGTCCAATCACGGATCTCTTGAGTACCGCGAAATACTAACACCATGCATTCGTTAGTTCGAAAGATAAAAGCCTGGGTATCACGTTTCCTAGCGTTGAAATATCGAAAGTTATTACGAATGTCGATTTTCCAGAGCTCTGCGATTTTAGCCACATATCTCACATCTTCGTATACTAGCCGAGATGCTTTTGCCAAACTGAGGGCAAGCTTAGTGCTGTAATGGCTAACATCTCCTAGTTTCTCAAAATCACCTTCTTTATAGGGAGATCGCAAAATGCGATAACCAAACTTTTCAAACAGCTGTCTGACACCGTCAAAACCGTGGTCATAAATGTAGTTATAAAGCTGATCGTAAACTCTCGAATCACAGTTATGACGATAGGTCTCGTCTGCAATTAGCCTGATCCAATAGTTGAGCCAGGGTTTTACTTCCTTTACACTAAATGCCTTAGATTCAACCATGTAGCCAAAATGCTCTAGACCGTTGAGCATTTGGTTAAACCAGTCCCGCATCGATGTTTCTGCGTAATACTCTTCTATGTCAGATATCTGCTTTTCATGGTCAGATGTCGATTGATCAAGTTTTTCCTTACGATTTTTTCGCTCTTTAGAACTGCCCAAAGCTTCGTTCAAGAGCTGATTTGTTACCCTAAATGTCTTGCTTTTTGCTGCTGCTGTCTCAGGTATGTTGAGCGGATAGTCTCGATATTCTTCAAAGGCCAAAATACTTAACGCGCTGGAAATACCAGGATCATTTTCAAACTCCCGTGTGGCTCGCCGTAGAAAATCAATGCGTTGCCATTGGTGGTACTTACTATAACTACGCACACCATAGGCCAAGGCGATGGCACTAAGGCCTACTGCGGCGGCAAATGCCCCCTGAATCCGTAAAAACCATTGCCGTTGAGTGGCTTCAATGGTTTCAAGGCTATCGCCATTTGGGGTTTGCGGTGTCTGAGCTTCATGGTCAAGCAGTGGCGAAATGCTGTCTTCAACCTGATTGATGGCAATGTTGCTTTCTGCCTTAGGTTCTGGAGTTGCTGGAGCGGCTCCCATCAACAGTACACTACCCATAAGTGCTGCTGTTCTGACTGAAAGAATACTCACTGAAAAACGCACCATAGTCTACTAATGAACCAAATTGCTTCGATGCTACCGAAGCCTGAACTCGTTTGTTGTAAAGGATAATGAAAATTGATGTATCTGATACCTGGCCGCAGGATACTGGGGGTGCGATCGCAATTCAAAACCGTTTGCGCAGCCAGGTAATCACCACCGACCAATTTGCAGCAATCACCACTGTGGCAGGCATTGATGCAGGCTTTGAGCAGGATGGCACCATCACTCGTGCTGCGGTTGTGGTTTTACAGCTGCCGGAACTAACACTGCTAGAACAGGCAATCGCCTATCGCCCCACGACATTTCCCTATGTGCCTAGCCTGCTATCGTTTCGCGAAATGCCGACGGTATTAGATGCCCTGAGGCAGCTAATCCTGGAGCCCGATTTAATCCTCTGTGATGGTGCAGGCATTGCGCATCCCCGCCGATTAGGCATTGCCAGCCATCTGGGGGTGCTGATGGATAAACCCACCATTGGTGTCGCCAAATCTCGTTTGCTAGGGACCCATGGAGAGTTACCTGCTGACAAAGGAGCCTGGGTGCCGCTAATGGATCGTGGTGAGCGGATTGGAGCTGTGCTGAGAAGCCGCACCGGGACTAAGCCGCTGTTTGTTTCCGCAGGACACCGCATTAGCTTAGAAACTGCCGTTGACTATGTGCTGCAATGTACGCCTAAGTATCGTTTGCCAGAAACCACACGGTTGGCCGATCGGTTAGCGTCAAATCGAGGCCCCATGCCCTCGGTTGGCACCTTCAGGAAAAATCAAGACCAACAAATGAACTTATTTTAATTAATCTCAGCAAGTGTCCAGCCTGATTGACTGACAAAAGATACTGTCTCTAGTGTTAAAGTGACTGTCAGTTATGGATTGTAGAAAATAAACAAGGAAGCGGGAGCCCAGCACTCTAGAATTAGATACCACTCAAATTATAGAAACGCTGTGAAAAAAACTCCCGTCTCTACGATGCCTTGAAAGCCTGGCTAGGTCAAGGCGCAAACTGGGTACATCTGACTCATTTAACGACCTGCCTATGGATGGTTGTCGCGCTGATTCATACCGGTGAAGTGAACCTAACGAAGTGGGCCAAGTATATCCCCTGCCGAGGGCAGTACGCGCAGAGTCGTCAACGTCGTATTCGTCGCTGGCTCGGGAATCCCCGCATCAATGTACATCGGCTGTACAAGCCCATCATTCAAGCTGCGTTGGCGAATTGGGACGACGAGTGTCTGTATGTGAGCTTGGACACTACCCAGTGTTGGGATGAGTATTGTTTGATTCGGTTAGCCGTGGTTCACCGAGGACGCGCCCTCCCGTTGTCTTGGCGTGTGCTCAGGCATTCGAGTGCAACCGTTGGCTTCAGCGAGTATCACGAGATGTTAATTCATGCGGCTCGATACCTGCCGAAGGCCGTGAAGGGTGTTCTGCTGGCGGACCGAGGATTTATTCACACTGATGCAATGCAAGCACTGGGCCAATTGGGGTGGCACTATCGCATTCGACTCAAGAGCAACACGTGGTTATGGCGCTCTACCGGAGGCTGGATACAACCGACCTCAGTTCATCTGGCTGCTGGTGACGTACGCTGTTTCCACACGGTTAAACTACACAAACGACAGTGGTATGGGCCAGTCCATGTCATCGTTGGTCGCAATCCTCTCAATGGCGACCTCTGGGTCGTTGTCAGCGATGAACCCACTACGCTCAAAACATTGCAGGAGTATGGCTTACGCTTCGATATCGAGGAACTTTTCAAGGATGAGCAGTCCAGCGGTTGGAATTTGCAAAAGTCCGAGATTCGTTCGGTTTGTGACCTCTCACGCTTATGTTTCATTTTAGCGCTCGCGACACTTTACGTGACCGCGCAGGGCGTTGCTGTCGTTGAGTCAGGCAAGCGGCGATGGGTTGATACTCATTGGTTTCGCGGCAACAGTTATTTTCGCATTGGTCTCGATTGGATTCAGGCGGCCTTACTCGATGGCTGGCAGCTAGTGAATCGTGTTTTATTCTCATCTAACACCGACCCTGACCCGGCGATGGCCTCTCGCTGGCAGCATGAAAAACGGTCCTTTCAGTTTGAATTTCAGGTCTTTACTACTCTGTTCAATCCTGACTAAACTTTTGTCAGTCAATCAGGTGTCCAGCATGATTCAAAGTTGGGTAAAAAGGTTCTAATATCCGAATCACTAAAACTCCGGATTACAAGAACTTAGTCTAGTAATGTTAGCTACAGACAAGAATTGAATTAGAAGGGTTTGTCTACCTCGCTATCTATCAAGTGTGATAGATGAGATTTCATTTGTTTCAATGAGCGTAAGAAATCTAAAATGCAACCCTCTTCTAATGCGTTTCCTCGAAAGTTTTTGCGATTAAGCTTGCTAGTCCTGCTATTAAATTGTTTGACATTACTGCCTAATTTACAAAATAGATTGAAATACAGTTTAACGGAATATACACCAACAAGTGGAACAGGGCGTCCATCAGAAAAGCCACCTAGAATTCCAACTATTGCTGTGGGTGAACCCGATGTAAAAAGTTTACTGACTTCATAATAAACTAAAACGTTTGTGCTTAAAATATGATCCTATTAAGGGTCGTTTTTTACAGCTTCCATTTTAACTCACAGATGGTACCTTCTTGAAGTGAAAATCTACGATCAAATGTCCCATTTAGTGTTTTAGCAAGTTTTAATGCCCTTTTAGTTCCTTGGCCTGACTGATTAGTATTGTCTAAGGATCTAATAACTCCATTATCCTGTATGGTCAAGACATAAGTATTGTCTTGAGACTCTCCTTTTACTGCCAATATTGTGGGGCTAATAGCATGCTTTCCTACATTGTTAATTGCTTCTTCTAGGAATCTACAGAGTGCTCTCTTTTTAGAAAAATCATCTGTTTTTATTGGGATTTCTTCAAAAGATCTTAGACTTATTTTAAGTGTTTTGAATCCTGGAAAATCTCGTTCTAAAGTGATTTCATAAACTTGATAAAAAAGCTCATGAAGATCATTCTTAAGATCTAGAACTTCTCGGACTGAATTGTCTAAATATAGACTTTGTTTATAAGCAAGTGATTCCCCTCTTAATTCCTCACCAATGCCTCGAATATCTTGGCTAAGTTTTTCTAGTTTTCTTTCAAGATCAAGCAGATTTATCTCCTTTTTTCTTGTGCTCTTTAAAATGATAGATAGATCTTGCAATGGTCCATTATGGATGATTTCAAAAGTTCTTTCGATCACTTTTCTTCGCATATTATCTTGATATTTAAGTAAGCAGTGAAAAAATGGATTCAATGCAAAAATAAATCCTAATGGAATAGCGGTGATCCAGTAACCATAGAAAGCTAGAGCACCGTAACTCAGTACAAAAAGGATAAATATCAATAGTATTGATGTTCTAATCAACTTAAACAGTGAATCCTGTCTAATGAATATTGGTGTACTGCAAATTATTATAAAAAGATACTCGTATATTTCCTTCCAAGTCCTAATTAATGGTCTGTTATCTAACACCGCACTAACAATATTACTAACAAACTGAGCTCTGATATGTAGGCCATGCATCTGAGATCGGATAGGAGAATCTAATCTAGATCTTTTCCTGGGATTAGTTATGCCAATAATGACAATTTTATCTTTGATATCTAAAGAACTAAAATTTAGCTGTTCAAAACTATTAAGATTAATTGTTCGAAAGGGAGAAGTATCCTTTTGGCTATTTCTATAATTAACTAAAGCTTGTATTCCACCTGCATCAATACGACTATAGCCACCTGTGTTTGGCAATAATACTGGTATTTCAATGTCTCCAAATTTCATGGCAACGGGATCATTTTCTCCATTGCTGAGTGTGTATCCTTGTTCTTGAAGATATAATTTAGAAACAAGCAGGGAAAATGAAAACTTGAATTCATCTTGCTGTTGAAAACCTGGTGACGCAAGCAGCATTCGTCTAGCAATTAGGTCATTTTCATCTATTACAACATCAACAAAACCTACCTTTGTTGGATCTGTATCAGCTAATGGATAAAAGAAGGGAGGTATTATTTTTTCTGCAACTATGACGTTTTCATAACTCGCTAAAAAATTACTTAGCTCCTTTTTTGAGGTACTAGACTCTTCAACGAGATCACTCAATATATTAAGACCTATAACTGTAGGCTGATATTCTTGAATATTAGTAATTAAGGAAATTAAATCTGCTACTAATAGCCTGGAAGAATCTTTTTCTTGAAAAAGGTTATCAGAATTAATCTCTACTAAGATGATTCGGCTATCTTGTGGTTCTGGTTTACGTATCTTTAAAAGAAAATCAAAATAAATTATCTCTAAGGGCTCTAACATACCCAAAAGACGAAATAGTAAAATCACTGTTATGATAAAAAAACCAGTGGATGCTTTGACAGCTAAATGTGTTAATTGATTTTTCAGCATTGGTTGATTAACTCACTAGTTATCACCAACAACATCTTCAATTAAGCCCATCTTTCGGGCTTCAATGCCTGTTTGAATTCGGAGGTTGATATGCCCATTATAGTTGTCTGGATAAATGCCTAAAGCATCCTGTAGTTTATTAAAATAGACTCTAACTGTACGGGTGGAAATAGACATTTCTTCTGCAATAGCTTTATCTTGTAATCCTTGTTCAAAAGCTAACTTTAAGACTTGAAACCATTCAGGTCTTAACTTAATTCCAGCTCGAATATTTCTAATGTCTTTAGTGTAAGTAATGCCCTGGAGAGCCCACTCAACTCTAGTAACCATTACAGAGGTAGATTGATTTTTGTCAACTACAGTAAATCCACCAATGTGATTTTCAATTTTGCCTATGATTGTGATGAGCCTTTGGAGGTGACTGCTGAGAACAGTAAAGTTTAAGCTCTTATTCTGCCCCATGAGCTTCTCAAGCAGTGTTAATCCTACTTCAGTTTTAGAAGGGGCATTTTCCGAGAAGGGAATTGAAAGATCAAGCAAAAGGAGGTTAGGAATAAATTCGTGTACTTTTTCATAAGCACTTTTTGCTGTAGAGGCTGTTATAAGTTTAGCTTTTGGAAAAGTATTTTGTAGTGCGTTTGCAGTAGCGTTGAGGATTAGTTCATGGTCGTCAATAATCAGAAAGGTTACATCTGAAGGTTGCGGTAGATTTTGCCCAATCATTGCCTTGGAGGAATTTATGAGTTGTTGCTGTGGTTAGTCGCAACATAACTTTGAAAGCCTATTGCATAAGCTTTCAAGTTCGTTACTAAAAGTCCCTGGTGGCTAATGATGATATTGATTCGACAATTAGTGTAAAAAAAATCGACGTTTTCTACTAATTATCGCCATTACGTTGTACTCAAATCATCCTAATAAAACTAGTGTGATGCAAGTATGTAGATGCTACACAGGATAATAACTCAAGCGCTCTTGAAATGGCATCTTCTGTTCAAAACTACGCCTACCTCAAAAGGGTACTTCAAGAGTAAATTTACTTGAGTTATTCAAAGGAATAGCAATGCAACCATCTAAATAAGGCTAGTAATGGCTATATTCAGCTTATTTCTATTGCACAAAAGTGCATAAAATGAAGCGTTTATAGGTACTAGTCAATGTTATTGATTACATCTGACTATACATTAAGAATGCATGAAATCTTGTAGGCCTATGACATATGTTATGTGCATTCTCCTTAGGAGAACGTTACTGGAGGAAATGCATCATGAATATCACTTCATTTTTAAGGACGTCAGCAGAGCCTGCCTTTAGTTTGCTTGCCCGAGTTGAGAAAGAAATCAATGGGTGCGAATCTGGTAAAGTTTATTTTCAAGGTACATATTGGCCAGCAAGACTCAAGCAACCTAGTTGTTCCAATCCAATATTGCCTGGAACTAAGGTTCGAGTATTAGGTAGAGAGAGTCTAACGCTTTTGGTCGCTCCGATGCGACACAATGCTACAAATCGCATATGTGTTCAGCAGACTCGACTACAGCTCTATTTACCTATGGCTAGGTCAATAATTTCAGTTGATTAACAATCGTAACCCTTGGCAATGCTGTTTACTCTAATGTCAGAAGTGACAAGTTCTTAGTAATCCAGAGTCTCTGCTACTAAGAACTTGTCACTTTCTAGCAAAAATCTTTAGCTTACTTTTTTTAAGTTAACAACACCCTACGTTATGGTCTGATTTTGATAACAAGGTTCTAAATATGTTGAACCTTATCCTCTACAGGAAAACGTACCTTGGGTAAATGGGCATATTTATCCTCGTCCAAACGGTATCCGGCAGCGCACACCACCACCGAGCGATAACCCATCTCTGGCAACCCCAGAATTTCGTCGTACTGATCCGGCATAAATCCTTCAATGGGGCAGGTGTCGATACCCAGTAGGGCTGCACTGACCATCAGCTGCCCCAGGGCAATATACACCTGACGGGTGGACCAGCTATCAACATCGGGTATCCCCTTCATAAAGCCCTTGACCACATTACTGAAGCCTTGAAGGGACTCCAGGTCCACACCCCGGACTTCTGATATACGAGCCATCGAGCGATCTACATCTGTTTCGTCTAGCCCAGTTTTGATGGCGAGCACCACCAGATGAGACGCATCCAGGACCTGAGACTGCTTCCAGGTAAATTCCAGTAGCTTTTGTCGAATGGCTACGTCATCCACCACAAAGAACTTCCAGGGTTCTAGACCAAATGAGGAAGGGGCTAAAACTAAACTTTGCTCCAGGGCTGACCAGGTCTCTGCTGGAATTTTTTTACTTGCATCAAACATCTTGGTGGCATAACGCCAGTTAAGGGCTTCGAGGACAGATTCACTTGAAAAATTTGGGGCAGCCATGAAAAATACCGGTTCAACATGGCTTTTATAGCAGTTATGGGGGGATTTCAACACACAACTAAGATACTCAACCAGAATTAACGCTATGGGCATGCTGATGAGATATCATACGCAATCCTGACTGATAGCGTTCGGTATCGAAAGGCATCCACAAGGGAATGCCCCGACAGGGTTGTCCATTTTTAATTGGATTGAATGAATTCGGATTTGGTATCAGTTGCTCCTAATGGCCATAGCAGTTGTATGGCAGAGTTTGTTCTATGGTTGTCTCTTTATGGGATTGCGATCGCGTTTGCAACGCTTAGGATCTTTTAGAATGTCTTAAATTTTTGAGTGCCGCTAACGCAAACTGCTCTTCAGCTTCCCCTTGCAGTAGGTGAACCATGAATTTTCCCAGTTCGGTTTTAGGACTAATACCTGTTTCCTTTTCAAAAATAACGGCTAAATTCTTCACAGCCTCTGCTCTGCTAAAACAATAGTGCATTTCCTTGTCAAGCGTATCCTTGCTAGTCTGTAGCTTCTCATTGAGTTGGCTTTGGATGGATGCTTGCAGCTGAGCCCATTCCTGGGTCTGTTTAGTTGGATGACCTAAGACATGCATGCTCCACTCGTGCTCAATTTCACAGAGCCAAAAATTTAGGGGGGCATGATAGGTGGCTTTTACAAGAATCCGCAGTAATGTATATCGATCTTTAGCCTGGGTTAGTGGCGATGTCCATAACAATTGGCAATACTTAGTGGCATCTGATGGAATCTCAACAGATTCTATAGGGGTTTCTATCTTAGAGGGCTTATTGCGGTGGTTACGAAATTGAGTCCAGCCCTTATGCACAAGACGGCGAATCTCTTCAATTGAGAAATCCATGCCCTGAAGCTCATAGATTTGTTGAATTTGAGCTTCAGTAAAACCGCTAATGTATTTGAGTCTTAGCGCTGTGAACTGTGGCGAAAAGCTGGCGGTAGAGAGATGATTCATCGCTCTACCGATTTTTGCTAAGCAGTCACGGGCACGGCTATCTGGTAATGAATCTTTTGCAAGAGAGGGTCCGTCTGTGTGTAACTGCCATTCATTTTCTAAATTAGCCTGGTTTAGCAAAAGACAATAATTGATCAAACGGCTCAAGGCGCTGAGGCTATTAACATAGCGATCAGGACGAATATAACAGTGTTGAAAAACCACCGACATAGACGCTATTAGATCCTTAACCATCAACGCCTGCAGTGGCTGAGTCCGTAAGCTATCGATTTTTTGATAAATAGCGTAATTGAAGGCGAATAATGAATGTAAAACATCACTACGGGGAGAAAATAATCCCTGTAATCTTCGATATATCAATATGTCAGACAGGGTAGAAGAAATACTTTGAGTAGAGGGTTTTATGATCTCCAGTTCTTCTTTGCCAATTCGCTCTAAAAGATCGCTTCTTGAGGAATACCCAAGTTTTGTAGCTAACTTTTCTAAACGTTCCCAAGCATTGTCAGAGAGAGAAATATTACGGCGTTTGCGTCGCTGACTTTCATCGGTCAAGGTTGGTGGACGACCACGCTTGGGTTTGGAGATAGGGACAGGTGATACGCTCTCGGGTGAGTTAAAGGATTCAGCATCAGGTTTTGCTGACAAGGGCATGTGCTTTTACCTTGAATCTGCAGCTAAGCACCTATTGAATTAGGTTACGTAATAAACAGGTATAACATTAATCTATACAAATAATGTGGTCAGACTGGCCCTTGTATTAATCATTCATGACTATTTATCACGGCTAACCAAAGCCGACTGCTTTAAAGTTACGTAATTAAATAGGTATATTGCTATCAGTGAATGGCTCCATAGGACTTCATTCTCAATTATTTGATGTTTAGAGACTATTTAAAGCTGAATTATATTTACACGTAGGTAATTTGGAAGTGACCTTATTTGTAAGGATTGCTCACACTTCTAATGCACAAATGAGTAGAAAAACCTATAAAGAGTAGTATTACTTATATGAAACCATGATAAATTTAATTGCGTAACTTACGTAGCCTAATTATGCTTGCCTGCCAGTTAAGTATTTGTGTTTGGTGAAAGGCAAGTTTCAGGATATAGAAAGGTGGTTTTCTTGAATGTCTGTTTTAGCGATCGCATGCCAGTTTTTCGCTTGGCTGTGATGCTTTTGAAGCATCGTTTGAGAATGGTGGAGAGTTTCTGTAGATGTTGCTTTTGAATAGTCTTTGGTTATTGGGCCGATGGATCGAAAACAGCTGGAATGTATGGCGGTTAGTGAAGTTGTTGTTGAATTACTAAATGGATCACGATTAGTGATGCCAGAAGGCGTCGCTATCATCTTTATTCACTGGCTTAAATGTTTGACTGCTAATGGTTTTAGCGATGTGACTATCACCAGTAAAAAGCAGAAACATGAAATTGTGATGCAACTGGGCGCAGGAAGTGTTATCCAAACTAAGGTTCCCTTTCATCAAGCTGAAGATATCCGAAAGCGCCTGGCGAGCTGATCTTGTAAGGGTTCCTGATTTCTGTTGGAGGTGAGTAAGTTAGCTTAGACAGTAACAATAAATATGGTTGTTGATTGCAGAGAATGCAACAGGCCGGGCTCTGATGACTATGAGCTCGGCCTGTCCTTTAAGTAAAGGCTTTTAGAATATAGTTTGGAGATGATCTCAATGAGCTTTAAAAAAGAGTATCGTCAACTACCTACAGAAGGAATAGTGGTTGAGATTGTTCGTAAAAGTGAAGAGTGGCGTGTTCAGGTATATGGTGTGTATTGGTTTGCCAAGGCAAACAGGCATCTAGACTTTAATCCAGGAGATATTGTTCGAGTTGTTGGCCGTAGAGGGAATAAACTGATTATTGACAAGCAAAAATGTGAATCACTTTACACTATTGACGATCACTGACACAGCAAGTGTAATATGGGTTCCAATAATTACTCAAAGTCAGACGCCAGAAACCAGTAAGGTTCTGCATTCTGGCGTCTGACTTGTGGCATCTGACTCGTGGCATCTATAGCGCTTTGCTCTTCATCGTTCGCCCTTAGCGTTCTCGAAGAGTAGAGTAGTCTACCCTTGGGAAAAAAGTCCCGTTTTGAGTTGATACCCGTGATTAGAGCTATGAATCACCCAATAAACATCCGATTATGCTGTCGGTCATAGTGCAATTCGCCACAGGTGATCATGTTGTGTAAACTGCTACCTAATGAAGGCATAATTTCACAAATGGGGGAATGTAGCTGCTGAGAACATTCCTGGGCTAGTTCATAAAGACCATAAGAATGTGCTTTGAGTAATTTAGGTACTAACTGGCTAATGTTCGACACTAGACTTTTATCAGAGGTGAATTTCATGAGCACATATACCTAACGCTTCCCCTTAATTACGCCATAGGAATCGTTAATCTAGTGTGAGCTTGTACAGTCTGTTGAGAAAACTTCAAGATCCCACACCAGATGTTATTTTTCTTTGAATTTCCCTCAGAGACAAATTTGTTTTGAGGATCTGATACCCAATCCGAATAAAGAAAAAACAGCCCTTGACAAGATTGTCAGAGACTGTTTGATGTGTTGTATTAACGTTGTGTTCGGTCTCAAATAAGAAGCCCTCTATGGACGCTAAGGCTCACAGAGGACTTCGGTTTAGATATAAAGTTTAGGCGATAAGGCCATATGTTTGTATAGACATATGGTCAGAGATAGAGCGTTATGCAATAAATCGTTTCATCTATGAATCCACCCTATGACAGCATGAACCATGCGACACATGTGAGCGGTGAACCCCACTGACCCTTAATATAATCGTCAATTTTCCTTGGATTGTGCTTGGGCTCACAGCCAGATAAGAGCGTTGCCTCTGTGATTCATGCAATTTATGCATGAATCTAATTATGACCTATCCCTACCTGCCATAATCGGAATGTCATCCAGCCCCCACGGTTATGAAACTAGTGCTCAAAGCACTCATTCGCAGCTATCAGATTTTAATTTCCCCCCTGTTGCCCGCGACCTGCCGCTACACACCCAGTTGTTCAAGCTATGCCCTGGTTGCTATCGAGCGCTTTGGCCCGTTGCGTGGTAGTTGGATGGCTATTAAACGCATTGTCCGCTGCAATCCTTGGCATGAAGGGGGCTACGATCCGGTCCCTTTGATGCCGATGGTGGGCAAAACTGACCTCAGCGATTTAGTGCTCACTAACGAAGTGTCCGCCAAAGTGTCCGCTAAACCCCTGGATGACGCTCAAGAAACATCCACACCCAATCAAGACTAGTCGTTTCTACCAACTCAGCTCTAGACCAGGTAGAGCCTTTCTAACCCACCCCCAGCCCCAGCCCCAGTATGAAACGAGTCAACCTCAATGAGTTAAAAGACCAGGGAGTTTCCCACAATACCGCCATTCGTAAAAAAGTCATGTTACGGCCAGGAGATATTCCTCACCTGACTAACTTTTCCCAGGCGACATTTGCTCCGGGGCAGGTGGCTAGCGCCCATGCCCACTCGGATATGTATGAGGTGTTTTTTGTGTCAGCGGGTAGTGGCACAATGGCTGTGAATGGCATGGACCAAGCCCTGTTGCCAGGGGTGTGCATTCTGGTGGAGCCCGGCGATGTTCATGAGGTGACGAATACGGGGGCAGAGCCCCTGGTGCTGACTTATTTTGGGATCACATAATGCCCTATGATGTGCCGCCGCCGCCGTTGGATAATCCTGTTTACCTAAACCATCGGCGTTGGATGCTGCGGGCCTTGGCACTGGCAGAAGTGGCTGGGGAGGCAGGCGAAGTGCCGGTGGGTGCTGTGCTGGTGGGTCCTAATGATGACGTCATTGCTGAAGCCGTTAACCGTCGAGAGCGGGATCATGACCCCACCGCCCATGCCGAAATTTTAGTGCTGCGTCAGGCGGGACAATCGTTACAGAATTGGCATCTCAATGACTGTCGTTTATACGTCACGTTAGAACCCTGTCCGATGTGTGCTGGTGCAATTGTGAATGCGCGGTTGGGTTTACTAGTGTATGGCGCAGACGACCCCAAAACCGGGGCCGTACGCTCTGTTATCAATGTGCCAGATGGACCAGCGTCTAATCATCGATTAGCCGTACAGGGGGGAATTCTCGCATCTTCCTGCCAGCAGCAGTTAAAAAACTGGTTTCGGCAGAGACGGCGGTAAAACTGTCCTGTCCACTGACAGAGCTAACCTAAAGATAGGTATATGGTATGTATACAAATGTGGAGTTGAGTATCGTCGGGCACATGGCTCACAATACCTATATCCCCTTTGGGTGTTTTCTTCATTGTCCTGAGTATCGCTAATGGCCTTTAGTCCACAATTTTTGCTTCCTAGACAGCCAGCACCCCAATCACGGACTATCCTCTGTCAATCGAAGCTATCCCCCTGGCTTACTCCGTTAGCCTACAAAATTGGTGAGAAGGTTCTTCTGCCGAACTTTTTTAAGACTATTCGCATCACTGGTCAGGAAAATATCCCCACCAGCGGTCCGGTTGTGTATGCGCCGACCCATCGTTCCCGGTGGGATCCTTTGTTGATAGGGTTGGTGGGCCATCAGTCAACGGGGCGTTACTTGCGGTTTATGGTGACGGCAGATGAATGCTTGGGTCTACAGGGCTGGGCTATTAAGCAACTGGGTGGGTTTCCGGTGAATGTGAGGAGACCTGCGATCGCAACTCTACGCCATGGCATGCAGCTCCTGAAAAACCAAGAAACCCTGGTTATTTTTCCGGAGGGTAATATTTTTCGGGAAGAGCAGGTCCAGCGTCTTAAGCCTGGCCTAGCCAGATTAGCCCTACAGGCTGAGCAGTCTACATCCAATCTGGGGGTTAAGGTTTTACCCATTTCTCTAGCCTACGACAGCCTTCATCCCAGCTTTGGTAGCAGTACCGAGATCCGCATTGGTCAGCCATTAACTGTTAGCAACTACCTGCACACAGGGTCAGCTAAGCGACAGGCAACCCTCCTGACAGCAGACCTAAAGCAATCGTTAGAAGCGTTATCTCGATGTGAGCAACCGTTAGCATTGGCGGCGTAATCGCCACCGAAAAAAATTACGGCTCTCAGCGGCTACAAACGGCCTCAATTATCTGTTGTTGCATGGCAGCCAGTTCTGCCGAGGGCGTGTTGACGTTAAATAACGCTTGAATAGCATCTAAACGCAGTCCCTGGTCAACAAAATAGTCAGCGTGCTGGATGGCCACCCAATCTTCAGTGGGGCTCCAATCTTCAGTGAGTAAATCAGGATCTTTGGGAATGGTATTTAATGCCAGCTCGTTACTAATCTGTTGACGGAAATCTTCAGGTAACAGGCGAAAATCGGGAAACTTGGCTGGATTCTCGGCACCAGCATCTAAATAAACCTCTAACCGATAAATGGTATCAGATTGTAGTGGTTCACCACCGTACATCACATGACTGGTGGTCGATGCAGGAATATACTCCCAGAAGACTTCATTCGTGGCCTCATCCCGTAGAGCTAGCTTTTTAATGCTGCCGGGTTTGAAAACAATCACAGGCTGCTCGTGCCAAATTGCCGGCGTCCCTTCACCCGCCGTAGCCGGTGCGATAATGCACAGGTCGCCACGGGAAATTAGCGGTGGATCTTCATCGTCATTATCCAACAGACGTCTGACGATACTGTTTAACTGTGAGGCTGCCTGTGCCTCAGCAGTGGGCACCGTGGTAGGCACGATTGATGCCAATAGAACCCCTAAGGATGAACATAGTAATTTGGTATATACAGATGCTCTAATCATTGTTATTTCCTCTTGAATTGTGCAAGTTTTTGTCAGGAAAATTGTGTTTTAGAGTTTCTCTAGCATTGAACTATTGCTGTTTAGGACGAATGCGTTGAAAACCTGGCAAATGGTAAAGCCAGACTGTTGCCGTTGGTAATAACCATGGCATCAGAACAGATGCTGTAATATGCATTTGCAAACCAACTAAACCAGAGGCGGCGCTAAAGAGAATAATGGTGAGCCAGCGCTGTCGCTGCGATAGGTCATGTCGCCTCGCGACAATGGCTGAGCCCGCACCCAGAAAAGACGCCACACCCACCATCCACAGGGTGGGAATGGGAACAACCTGATGACGTTCTAAGAAATGATGTATGGCATAGGCATGGGCTTCAGTGCCTGTAAATCGTCCGGGTGGATAGGTCGAT
Source organism: Leptothoe sp. EHU-05/26/07-4 (assembly GCF_043421015.1). NCBI lineage: Bacteria > Bacillati > Cyanobacteriota > Cyanophyceae > Nodosilineales > Cymatolegaceae > Leptothoe > Leptothoe sp. EHU-05/26/07-4. Next base: position 244,553 of record NZ_JAXSQV010000001.1, on the reverse strand, counting down.
TGTGCAGAATAACGTTGGTGATGCCAGTAAACGACCGCAGGGGGTGGTTCTGTGTAATCTTTGGTATCTCCTAATCCAGCACCACCATAACCACCGGCCCCAATTAAAACAATCTGATTTTTCCAGGTCAGTGATGCAGATGGCTCCAATAGCTCAGACGATGAAATGGTTTGGTAAACCTGGTCGGCTGGGATAGAGAAATCTAAAATTGGCTGTAACCAACGCTGTTTAAGTAGTCGTGATAGAGCAGAGAGATGTTGCTGAGAGAGATTCTGTAATAGTGGATTGTTGGTTGGGCGAGAACTGACGTTAAGAAGTTGTGTCCTCAGATCTGTTGTACTTGAGATCGAGGGCGACAATGAACTGCCGCCTGCCTGTGCCAGGGCGGCTAAATAAGCAAATGGGCAGCGGGTTTGGCAGTCGGTGAGGGGGGGCCTCAGGTAGTGCCACGGGGCGTTGGCATATCCCTGCATGCTCCAGGCCAGATCGGTGACGCCTGACCGGGGACCAATTTCTTCCCCTCGGCTCAGAACCGAGCCTAGCACCAGCCAGATGCCTTGTTCGGCAGCATTTTGCAAGGATTGTCTTAAGATAGGCTCGTTTTCGTCCTGGCGTCGATCAAACAGATAATCAATGCCAATGACCGAACTTTGACCGGATGAAAGAATATCAATCAGTTGAGCAATATAGCGCCAATTCATCTGATATGGGGTAAAACCATCAATTTCCGAGACAGCTTTGTCGTCGATTTGCACCAGTAGTATGGGAGGAGTAGATGATGTGGGAATCTGTTGGGTGACCTGGCGATAAACTGACTGACTGTAGAGACGCTGGGATAGGAGCCAATCTCGTATGGAGGGTGTGATGGAAAGAAGTGCGATCGCACCCAACACCACACCCTGTCGCACACTGGGTAGCCAAGGGTCTAACCGTGCTTTCCAACCAAGCGGTTGTAGTTGAAAGAATGCTGCCCCACGATGACTAAATAAAGAGGGAATTAGGTGTGCCGATGGATAGGTTAACGTACTTTCTGAGCGAAGCGATTGGCTAGCTTTCTGTAAGGCTCTGTGGACATCGTCAAATTGAACTAACCGTCGTAGAAACTGGTTTAAAAAGGCCTGAGCTACCTGATTATGTATCGGTTCTCGCATTACCACAACCTGGTTTAAACCTAAATCCACCAGGGTGTCGGCAATATCAAGACCTTTGCAAGAGTTAAACAGGGCAAACTGTAAGCCATTTTGTTGGGCCTGTTTTAAGTAGGGACCCAGCTCGCGCATCGAGATATTGGCATTGGGGGCAATGGCAATTTCACCCCCAACGCTATCGGCTTCATTACTGTGGCCAAAAAAGAACAACATGTCCCAGCCGTTAGAATCGCTGATTTCACGACAAATCGCCTGGCCCAGATCTGCTACATTCATCCCCGGTCGCCAGCCCACCTGATGGATTTCGGCCAACGTACTCAACGTCTCGATAGCTTGTAAATCTCCAGAGAGATCGAGACCAGTTTCGTCACCAATGATCACCAAGACTCGGGCTTTACGTCGATGTTTTTTGGGGGGTGTTGCTGCTGTGCGAATGTTGGCCGGTAAGCGGGCAATACAAATAGACTGATGCTGACTAAACTCAGCACTGACCTCCCAACTCTCCCAAGGCAGCCGAGAAAGATGTATGGGATTACAGGTGATAAATAGAGTAATGGTTTCAGGGCTGGTTGGATCGATTGTGGCCGCTTTACCCAACTGACGACGAATGGGAAACAGCGGTTCACTGCGGAGCCAACGATGAAATTCCGAAAGAAATTTGGCTTCTGCCTGCACCAACTGGCTATGCCAATCAGTGCGCTTAGAAGAGATTTGGCCAGTAACCCCGGCTCGCCCTCGCATAGGTTGCTCATTATTACCAAAGGCTGACTGGTAATAGCCTAAATAAGCCCGTTGCCAACGCTGGTAGAGTACCGTCAGCTGTTCTGGATAAGGCAGTTGTGCCATGAGCTGTTGCCCCTGTCCCCAAGTCAGCTCAAAGAAGCAGGTCTGGCTTATTTGATTAACGGCTAGGCGATAGGTTTGGGCCATTACGTTCCGGATTGACTAAATCGCAGTATTGCCAATTGTTTGAAAGTTATTCAAGTCGTGAATAAGTTCTAAGTAACCAGAAATATGATGATTTGACACAGTCAATAAATAGACTTATCTGTATTTTCACTGTTTAGATAATAATAAGTATACATAGCTCTATGGATTGAGAAATAAGCGTGAAAACCACTGATGTAGGTGAATGTTCATGTTTATGAACATTTTTATCTATTGGAATATTTATTACTTCTTAATACCTAGCCCCTGTCCTGCTCAAAACTCCTTTTTTGGTTGTAGAGATGATGCATGTCTCCGTCTATCTCAAGTGTTTTCTGGCTAGTGTGGTGTGGTTAGTGTCGACTGTAGTATCCCCTGTGGTGATAGCCCAGGGGGTAGAACCGTTGCCCCCTGAGCCTGTGACTCCACTGCCTGAACCGGAGCCATTGCCTGCCCCAGAGGATTTGTTGCCTCAACCATCGGTGCCATCAGATTTGCCTGAACAGGGGATAGCTGTGCCAGGTACCTTTGTGGTCAGTGCTTTTCGAGTGGTGGGTAGTACTGTCTTTAGTGAGTCGGAGCTAGGGGCGGTAACGGCTGACTATGTCGATCGACCCATTACGTTTTCTGAGCTATTTGAGGCGCGCGCAGCGATTACGCAACTCTATGTCGATGCCGGGTATATCTCTTCAGGGGCATTTATTCCATCCGACCAATTGATTGGGGATGGTGTGGTCACGATTCAGGTAGTGGAAGGTGGTTTAGAAGATATTCAGATTACTGGCCTCAAGCATTTGGACCCTGGCTATATTAGTTCTCGCATTGAGGTGAGAAATGACGCTCCACTAAATGTCAATCGTTTAGTGGAATCGTTACAGTTGTTACAGATTAATCCACTGATTGAGAATTTGTCGGCGGAGCTAGCCGCTGGCACCCAAACTGGCAGTAGTATTCTTAACCTGCAAGTGAAGGAAGCGCCGAGATGGGGCGGTACGATCTCTTTAGATAATTTTCGCTCAACAAGTGTGGGGAGTTTTCAGCGGCGGGCGACTCTCTCCAATATCAACCTGTTGGGTAAAGGGGATAGTTTTGTAGCGAGCTATGGCTACACCAATGGCAGTGATACCTGGGATTTGGGATACACCATCCCCCTGGGGCCTCACAACACATCGCTGGCCATTGACTACAGCACGACCGACAGTCGCATCATACAAGATGCATTTGAGGTGCTAGATATTGAGTCGGACTCGACGAATTTAGCATTGAGCCTGCGCCAACCAGTGATTGAAACCCCTACCGAAGAACTGGCTCTGGAATTGGCGTTTGACTACAGACGCTCCGAGAGTACGTTCCAGTTTGGGGATATTCGGTTGCCATTGCAAACGAGTGGCAGTGACGATGGAGTTACCCGTATATCGGCGATTCGGTTTAATCAGGAATGGACGCAGCGCAGTGCACGGGAAGTGTTGGCACTGCGATCGCAATTTAGTCTGGGTACTGACTGGTTCGATGCCACCCGTAACTCTGGCGATCGCCCCGATGGTCAATTTTTGAGCTGGCAAGGGCAGGCCCAGTGGGTGAAAGCGTTTGATAACGATCAGCTCTTTCTCGCCAGGCTGACGGGGCAGCTATCTGACGGGCCGTTGCTGTCGCTAGAACAGTTTCGTTTAGGGGGGCAGGGCAGTGTGCGGGGTTATCGTCAGGACCAGGCCACCACTGACAATGGGGTGTTTGCCTCAGTGGAAATGCGTTTCCCACTGTTTGAGGTGCCTAGTATTGATAGCGCCATGCAGATCGCCCCGTTTATTGACTATGGCGTCGGTTGGAACAACGGCGAACAGGTGGATCCCGATCCCAATAACCTGCTGAGTATGGGCACGGGGTTGCTATGGAAAACGGGCGATCGCATCAGTGCTCGTCTAGATTTTGGCATGCCTCTGATTGATCCAGGAGAAGAAGGAAACTCCTTTCAAGAGAGTGGTTTTTTGTTTAGCATCACAGGTCGCCTTTTTTAAGGGGCAGTCTCGTAAATTTACTGAAACTTTATTTCCCCACCAAATCGAGAAATGCTACCATTCTGCCTAAATTATCTGGACACAAAATACGCGCGCATCTCAGGCGCATCTGGTTTATCTAAGTTGAGTTTTGTCGGTTTCCGTAGGTCTGTCATGGCTGGGAGGTTTTGCGTGGAAAATATGCGATCGCAATGGTATTTTGCTACTAAACTAGCTGCTGTAGCTTTATTGGGTGGTTTACTCACACCGACGACAGCTAACGCCCAAATTGTGCCCGACAATACCCTCGGCAACGAAGCCAGTGTTGTCACTCCCGATACGCTTATTCGGGGAGAAAACGGAGACTTGATTGAAGGGGGAGCCGCCCGAGGTGACGATCTCTTCCACAGCTTTGAAGACTTTAATGTCAATGATCTCCAGCGGGTGTACTTTGCTAATCCAGAGGGGATTGACTCTATTTTTAGTCGGGTCACTGGCAACAGTATTTCGGAGATTTTAGGCACCCTGGGTGTGGATGGTGATGCCGATCTATTTTTCCTCAATCCCAACGGCATTGTTTTTGGCGAAGATGCGCAGTTAGACATTAGCGGATCATTTTTTGCCACCACTGCCGACGGTTTTGAATGGGGTGAAGGGCTAGTGTACAGCGCCACTAATCCCACTGCGCCACCTTTGTTGGCCGTAACGCTGACGCCAGGGCTACAAATCAGTGCCGCACAGCGGGCCATTGAAAATCACGGCAGTCTTTCAGTGGGTCAAGACTTAACGTTAGCTACAGGAGATTTGACCCTGACCGGTGCACTATTGGCTGGAGAAAATCTGAGTTTATTAGCAACCGACACGCTGGAGATACGGGATAGTCAGGCCCAGCTATTTAAGGCATCTGCAGGGGATAGTCTCCTGGCACAAGGCGATAACTTAATTGATATTTTTGCCCTCAATCATCCTGACAGCGGCCTATTCTCAGGCTCTGATATGGTGTTGAGGTCTGACAATCCTGTCATTGGCGATGCTCACTTTTTGGCGGGTGGTAACTTTAGGGTAGACACATTAGATGGCTCACCCGGTAGCCTACTCAGTCCTAATGATCCCGTAATTCTATCGAGTGGCGATGTCACCATTGCTGACTACACAGGAGCATCACTACATGTTCTAGCAGGAGGACGAGTCAACCTGGGTAATATCAGCATCACCGGTACAGGTGCCCCAGGTAGTGTTATTAGTCCATCCAGTACCGTTCCATTTTTGGCCAGCTTAGCAGAGGTTGAACTGGCCAGTGGCGAGACTCTTACCATTGACGGTGTTACCCGGCCTACACTCGATGTGCGATCTGGAATTGACTGGGACACATTTGGTGGATTTCTGGGTGATATTGTTTTTCCTAATGGCTCAGTGGCAGCTACGTTTAATGCAACTGCTACCGATAGCGCTATCAACGTTGGGGATGTCAATATTAATATTGAAAATCGGGGCCTGAACACAGATGGATTGGTCTTTTTAACCAATCGCTTTGTTCGTAATAGCGCAGTCCCAACAGGTCAGGTCAGTATTGGAGACATCAATACTTCGGTCAATAGCGGCGTTGCGGGGGATGTCGTAATTGATGCCTACAGCGATGTTGTTGCTGCTCAAATCAATACCAATGCGGCAGGCACCAATCTCTCAACAGATTTAGTCTTCGCTGGAGATATTACTCTACTGAGCGAAACCGGTGACATTACGGCTCTACCGGCAACATTTTCCACTGATCCCAACGATATCAATGGTATCAACTCATCTGCAATTTTTGGTGCCGCTGGCAATGTGGATATTCAAGCATTTGGTGACATCACCATTGCAGATGTAGGGGCCTACATTGCTGATAATGGGGAAGGTATTGCCGGTACCATCAATGTAGTTAGTGAAACTGGTTCAATTGATACAACTCAAGGGTTTTTGCGCAGTTCGGCAGATGCAGGATTTGCCAATAGAATTACGCTACGGGCCGATAGAGGAGATATTAACCTAGGCTCTATCGAAACCTTTACCAACGACACACTGACTTTTACAAACGAGTTTCAAAATGTTGGTGGCTCAGGAGATGTTGTAGTTATCAGTGGTGGAGATGTACGGCTGGGTAATAACAATCGAGTTATTGCTCGCGGTGCTGATGGTGCTGATGGTGGGGATGTCAGTATTCGAGGAAACGCCATTATTTTGAATAGAGGCTTTATTTTTTCTGATACTTCTGAAGATACCAATGAACCTACTGATGTGGGTGCTCTGGGCACATCACAGGCAGGTAATATCTTGTTGGAGACTCAGGCCCTCAGACTAATTAATGGCGCAGAAATTCTGACCCGTTCTTTCAATGGTGGTGCTGCGGGTGATGTTGTAGTCCGCCCCATTAATCCGAACCAACCATCGTTTGTGTTTATTGATGGTACTGTTGACATTGAAACAGACCCCACTACGGGAGCCTTTGTGAATGGAGGATTTTCGAGTGGATTGTTTTCAACAGCAGAAGAAACCTCCAGGGCAACTGAACGGGGGGAAGTTAGAATAACCACTGATGTTTTAACCATTCAAAATGGTGGCGTGATTAATGCCCGTACCCGCAGTGACAATGGTGCACCTGGCAGTAATGTATTGATTGATGTCAACAACTTGAACCTGTTGCGTGGTGGTCAAGTCCTTGCCGTGACCTTTGGTAATGGTGCTGCGGGGGATATTGATGTTGATGCTAACAATAGGGTCAATATTTCTGGTTTTGACAGGACCTTTAATCAACGGCAGGCGGACATGTTTAGGGCTCAATTTATCCGAGCTGCCGCTGCTGGCTTAGGGGCTGAAGAAGCCTATCGCGAGGCCCAGGATGCTACGGACTTTACCATTGACCCAGTGGCCGCATCCAGTGGCATATATGCTAACAACCGCCTAAATTTTGGTGTTCAGGCAATGGGTAATGCCATTGTTCTTGAACCTACCACCCTGGGTCCTGGTTTACCAGGGGATGTGAATATCACAGCTCCGAATATTACCCTGGCTGATAGTGGACAGATTTCAACCAGTACTGCCCGCTCAGCCCGTAGCGGTGATGTCAACTTAACAACTCAAGTATTGCAACTGATAGACGGTGGGCGTGTGGCCGCCCAGACCTTTGGTCGTGGCATTGGCGGCAATATCCGAGTGAGGCCACTAAATGTGAATCAACCGTCTCGCATCATAGTGGATGGCGTAGCACCGGTTCAAACTGAAAATTTTACGGTGAATGGTGCGACTTTTGTACGACCCTTTGGTGGTTCTTCCAGTGGGCTAGTGGCATCAACAGAAGATCAGGATATCTTCTACCTAGAAAATCCGTTTGTGCAAATACGAAACAATCTGTCATCTGAGATTGATGGCATTAACTCGACAACAGGTGACGGTGGCAGCATTTTAATTGAAGACATTGATACCGTTGAAATTCTCAATGGAGGCGTTTTAACGGCTCGTTCCCGTAGTCGGGCTGATGGTGGGGATATTATCATCCGTGGTGCTGAAACCGTAAGTCTAAGAGACGGAGGGCAGATCATTGTTGGTGCTTTAGATTATCGTCGAGGTGCTGCTGGGGATCTGATCATTGATGCGACATCTGACATTGAAATTGTCGGTGAGGATGAAGACTTTCTTTCTCGTAAAACAGCATTTGAAACCGGCTACCAGGCCTATCTTGAGGCTTTATTTAATAACACTCTTTTGATCACGGGGCAGACTGGTAATGCTGCCCTGATTGCTCAGGAAAGGGCACCGATTGCGTCTGCATTTAATGCAGATCCCATTAGGGCCAATAGTGCCCTAATTGCTCAGGCAGGTATCAACAGTAGGGAGAGTGGTGATATTCGATTAACAACGGATGGGTCTTTACGCTTAAGAGATTCTGGGCAGATTGCTTCAGATACCTTTGGCCTCGGAGCTGCTGGTGATATTTTGCTAAATATTTCTGGTGATGTAGAGCTTTCTGAATTAAGTCGAATTTCTAGTCAAGTGCAGTCTAGGGGAGGAACAGAGGCATTTTTACTGATAAACGGAGATGAAGCTCAACGTCCTGTACCGCTTACTGAGCAAAATCAAATTGTTATTAATAACGCTCGTAATATATCTCTTCAATCTGGCAGTGTGATTGCAGCAGGTACCTTTGGTCGAGGGGATGTCGGCACAATTCAGATCGCGACCACGGACAGTGTCGAACTAGATGGTGGCAGCACCATTCGAGGTAGTGTAGAAACCGGTGGGATTGGAGATGGTGGTGATATTAATGTGAATAGTCGCCGCCTTAGTTTAACTAATGGTGGTCAAATTCAATCGGGTGTTTTTAGGGAGCAAGAAATTAATGGGGTGTTGACCCCTGGTGGGCGAGGTGAGGGGGGAAGCATTAATATCAATGCTACAGATGTCACTATTGATGGCTTTGGTGAAAATCGTAGTGGATTGTTTGTAAGTACAGAACGTGGTGCTGTCGGTTCTGCTGGTACGATTCGAATCGGATCTACGGAAAACCCAACTGAAAATCTGAGGGTCACCAACTTTGGGATTATTAATGCAGCTACTAGTAATGGCAGCGACGCGGGAGGTATAGAACTAAATGTTGGTACACTTCGATTAGAAAACAGTGGACTTGTATCAGTCGATGGTACTCCTCTTGGTTCAGCAACTAATAGCCCTGGAAATCCAGGCAACATCGATATCTTTGCCGATAATGTTGGTTTATTTCAAGGTGGAAAGATTCAGGCGACAACGGCATCTATTGAAGACAGCGGTAATATTAACTTAACCATTGAAGGAGCTTTGGTGTTAGACGGTACCCAAACTTCTAGTAATCCGTCGGGTAGCTGTCTCACCTGTAACCTAATTTCTACTGAAGCCTTTGGTATCGGGGCTACAGGAGGCAATATTAGGATTCTTACCAATTCAGTAGCGGGTAATCTTTTTGAAAACAGCGATATTGTTGCTAATGCCCAGGGGCCTGGTGGTTCAGTTGATTTGTTAGCCAACAACTCCCTGGGCATATTTATCGGCTCAAGACCCCTGAGGGAAATATTCACCTTGCGCAGTGGCCGATCTTTGCAAAGTGATTTAGATGCGAGTTCTGAACTAACGGTCGATGACGGTACTGTGGTGACCGGCGAACAGCAAGATCTGCCTGAAGTGACTATTCCAGACATTGTTGATCCGACTGACCTGGTTGATCGTCGATGTGATCTGCTGGCCAGACAACAAAGTAATACCAGTGAGTTTACGGTGACAGGCAGGGGTGGCCTGCCCTTTACCCCCGATGAACAGCTTGAGGGCAGTGACCTGCTAGAAGACTTTGGTCCTTTGGGCAGCCCCCTAGATGAAATACCCGATGGATCTGAAGGCGATGATGTGTCGGCCATACCGTCCGTGCCGGAGATTATTGCTGAGCCCCAAGGTTGGACCATGACTGAAGATGGTCAGCTCCTCCTATACGGTAGCGCCGAGAATGCTCAATCTCTGTTGAGTGCTAGCTGTCAAGCATCGACGTCTTAGGGATATGGGGTGACCACAAGGGGTATCCCTACGAGTTTTCTGCTTTGTCTGACTTCCTTGCTCTTTTCTCCAACTGTCTCCATGTTTTCCCGTTCCCTTCGTTTTTGCATAACGCTTTGTCTCACGGTGCTGCTCTGTGTTACCGTCATCCCTGCCAGGGCAAATTTGACGACGGCAGAGCTGATCAAGCGGGGCCAAACTGCCTATGGCCTGGGGCAATATCAGTCTGCAGTAGACCTTTGGCAACAGGTAACTCAGCAAGGAACAGCGCTAGAGCAGGCTAGCGGTTTGAGTAATTTGGGGCTGGCCTACCTGCAGTTGGGGGACTATGACGGAGCAGCGGCAGTAATTGCTGAGGCGCTAGATTATCTGGAGTTACAGCCCCAATTTAACCAACAGGAGCGTATCTTAGCTCAGGTGTTGAGTGCCCAAGGCAAGCTATATATGGCCCAGGGGCAACTCAATGATGCGTTGGTGGTGCAGAGACAGGCAACGACTGCCTATGAAGCCGTTGGGGATAAAGCTGGGGTGTTGCGATCTCAACTCAACCAAGCCCAAATTCTCAGAGTGCAGGGCTACTATCACCAAACCCTAATTCAGCTAGAATCGATTGCCACCGATGTTGAGGCCCTCCCCGATTCATCGCTAAAAGCAGCAGGGCTAAGACAGCTGGGCAATGCCTTGCTGCTTAACGGTGACACCCAAGGGGCCGTTGCCCGTTTTCAGCAGAGTCTGGAAGTCTCTAAAGCCATTGACTCGGCCACCGAGACAACGGGGGCATTGTTAAGTTTGGGCAATGCTGATCAGGCTAAGTCAGCCAACTATTATCAGCAGGCTGCTGCGGTTGCACCAACAACGTCCCTGCGTCTACAGGCTCAAGTGAACTTAATAGGTCTTTGGATTAAGGCCGGTAATTTTCAGGCAGCGCGAGACCTGTTGCCAGTAGTTGCCTCAGATTTAAAAGAGCTACCCCAAGGGCGTAACGCCATTACCATTCGACTCAATCTGGCCAACAGTTTGATTAAGGCCAATGGCGCGGTTTGGGAAAACCGGAAGACCGCTCAGCTATTGGCCGAGACGCTGCAACAGGCACACCATCTCAACGACCAGCAAGGCCAATCCTATAGTTTGGGCTATTTAGGGCAGTTGTATGAATCTCAACAACAGTGGAAAAATGCCGCTCAGGTAACCCAACAGGCGCTGGCCTTAGCCCAGGGCAGTGGGGCCGACATTGCCCTATATCAGTGGCAGTGGCAGCTGGGACGGATTCTCGAAGCCCAGGGGAATATTGACGGTGCGATCGCGGCTTACACCCAAGCGTTGGAAAGTTTACAAAAACTCAGGGTGGATTTGATTGCCGCCAGCCCAGATGTGCGCTTTTCATTTCGAGAGGAGATTGAACCTGTTTATCGACAGCTGGTCGATCTGTTGCTTAAAGCAGATACCGCCAGTACCCAAGATAAAGAGAATAAGCTCCAGCAGGCTCGTAATGTACTTGAATCTTTGCAGGTGGCAGAACTGGTGAACTTTTTTCGGGCTGATTGTGTTGTGACCCAGACCGTAGATATTGAGCAGGTGAGCAGCAAGGCGGCTGTCATCTATCCCATTGTGCTAGGCGATCGGGTCGAAGTGGTTTTTCGATTGCCAGGGCAGTCCTTAAACCATCGCTCTGCCATGGTTGCAAAAGAGCGGGTCCTTAATACCTTGTCTCGGTTACAACGCTCGATTTCCTATCCGGGGGTGGATTTGCGATCGCGATCGCGCAATGCCCGTTTTGAAGTAGTGGCAGATCAGCCACTCACATTTATAACACCGGCCCAGCAGCTGTATGACTGGTTGATTCGCCCCATTGAAGCCGATTTAGCTACCGCCGATATAGACGTACTGGTCTTTGTGCTAGATAGTGCTCTGCGCAATGTGCCCATGTCGGTGCTGCACGATGGCAATCAATACCTGATCGAACGCTATCCCATTGCCCTCACACCGGGGCTGCAATTAATTGACCCTGAACCCCTGGCCAATCGAAATATTCGAGCGTTAGTGGCAGGACTGTCGGATTCTGTCGGAGAGTTTCCCCCCTTGCCCAACGTGGATGCTGAGATTGAAGCCATTCAGGCTCAAGTGCCCAGTGAAGTATTGCTGAATCAATCCTTTGTTGAGCCAAATTTTGCCAGCAAATTGACCACGGGTAGAGGTTCGGTGGTGCATTTGGCCACCCACGGTGAGTTTAGTTCTGAACTAGAAGACACCTTTGTTTTAGCCTGGGATGGCCCCTTAAATGCCAATCAGTTAAGTGCGCTGTTGCAATCGGGGGAAATTAGCCGAGACGAAACCATTGAGCTGTTGATCCTGAGCGCTTGTGAAACCGCCACAGGGGACGATCGTGCCGCCCTGGGGTTGGCGGGGGTAGCGATTCGCTCAGGGGCAAGAAGTACCCTGGCCACCCTATGGCTCGTAGATGACCGTGGGACGTCGGAGTTAATGGGTAGTCTGTATGGTGAATTAACCTCCACCAATCTTTCCAAAGCTGAAATTCTTCAGAGAGCACAGCTTAAATTGTTAAATAACGAAGACTATCAGCATCCATATTTTTGGGCCCCCTTTGTGCTCATCGGCAACTGGTTGTAGGCTCATGTATAAGCTCTATTCACCTGCTTACGTCCTGTTCTTACGTCCTGTATAGAGACTGGCATCATGGGCTCCGCTCCTTCCCTTAAGCGTCGTCATTTTCTTCAGTTTGCTGGGGCTACCTTAGCCACCATGGGGTTAAGTCAGCTGGACTTTCTGACCCAGGCAGAGGGGTATGGTCAAGCGCTGGGGCAGAGCACCCCCCGCAAGCTGGCAATGTTGGTGGGCATCAATGACTATCCGTTTGCATCGGGTAATTTACGGGGCTGTTTGACCGATGTTGAGCTGCAGTATGAGCTACTGGTCAATCGCTTTGGCTTTAATCCCAGGGATATTGTGCGGGTAACGTCTGGGGGGGCATTATTGCCCACCCGTGAGACTATTTTACGGGTCTTTAAAGAACATTTAATCGATCAGGCTCAACCGGGCGATGTGGTGGTTTTCCATTATTCTGGCCATGGTTCACGGGTTAGCGATCGCAATCCGCTTGATCCTGATAACCCCTTAATTGGCACCCTGGTACCGATGGATGCCAGCCAAGATGGCCAGATGGTGAATCACATCACCAGTCGCACGTTATTTTTGTTAATGGAGGCCATCCGCACCGACAATTTAACAATGGTTTTAGATAGTTGTTATTCCGGTGGTGGCTTTCGGGGAAATACCTTGGTGCGTGCGGCTCCCATAAGTGCCAATTTAGATGGGAAAGACCTGATAGCTAATGACGCGGAATATGCTCATCAGCAAGCGTTAATGGCAGAATTGGAGCTGTCATTTGATGGGTTTCAACAACGGCGTCATCAAGGCATTGCCAAAGGCATTGCCCTCGGTTCAGCCAGTCGTAATGAAACGGCGTTGGACATGGCTTTTAATGGGTTTTATGCTGGGGCATTTACCTATTTGCTGACCCGATATCTGTGGCAATTGCCCAGCAGCACTCCGGCGTCGGTGGTACAGGCCAATCTGATTCGCAGTACTGCCGCTGCTGCCCGTCAGCAAGACCATGGTCAGGTGCCTCAATTTGAAGCCGCCCCTGGCAGTGGTAATGAACACAAACCTCTATACTTTGTAGGTCCCGTATCTCCAACCGCAGAAGCCGTTATCACTAACATTACCCGCACGTCTGCAGGCAATCAGGTGGAGTTCTGGCTGGGGGGGGTCTCACCGCAATACTTAGAGACACCGGGAGATAACGCCATATTTACGGTGCTTGACAATGGTGTACCCGTTGGAGAGATTGTTCAGGCATCACGCACGGGGCTGCTGGCTAACGGCAAACCCATGGGGGATATGGCCTTGCAACCGGGGATGTTGCTGCGTGAAAAATTAGTGGGCTTACCCTCTAACCCGGTGCTTAAAATTGGTGTAGATCGGTCTTTAGGGAATGAAGTCAGTGCCACTGTCTCTGCTTTAAACCAGGCGCTACTCTCCCAAACCAATATCAGCCGCATCAAGGCACAGGCGGTAAATGACGCAACGGCCTTTGATTTTTTAATTGGCCGCATGACAGATGCTGATGCTCAACAACTGCGGCAGGAGTTGGGCAGTGGAGTTGAGATTCCGCCTGTGGGTGCGATCGCTCTATTGCGCCCATCTAATTTAGAACCGGTGCCAGCCTCCTATGGTCGGGTGAACGAGACGGCAACAGCAGCGGTGAGCCGATTAAAACCCATGCTCAAGCGATTGCTGGCTAACATTATTCTGAAGTCCCTGGCGTCCACATCCTCAGGGCTAGACGTCAGCGGAGAGATTTTTACAGTCAGTGGCAATGGTCCCTCTCTACCGATTGTTGCGCGAAGCGGTTCGCGTAATGCCTTGACCCGTATTCAGCCGTTTAGGGCTAACGAAGAACTAAAAATTCGGATGGAGAACCGACATTATAGCCAGGCGTTGTTTCTTAGCTGTATTGCCATTAGCAGCGCAGGTGAAATGACAGTTGTGTATCCGGTCGACTGGAATGCACCAGATGATGCAGCCCGCATTGATCCCAACAGTGCGTTAGAGATTCCCCGCCCTGAGGATCGAATTCGGTTTCAAGTGAGTGGGGCAGGCTATGTGGAATTGTTGACATTGGTCAGCACGCGCTCGCTGCGCAATGCCTTAAGGGGGTTACAATCCATCGCTCGGGGGCGGGGTACAAGCCGTGGCTATGTATCGATGGATGCGGATGAGAGTTTAGGGGTGATCACCGAACTGCTCAGGGATATTAACAGCATGTCTCGTGGCGGTGACGCCAGACTGTTTGCAGAGAGTTTAGATGAAGAAACAACAGCGGTAGACAATGGGACAATTGCTGCTTTTTCAACAATTATTGAGGTAACTGATGATATTAGTCAATGATATGGACCAGTGCGCCAGCATAAACACCCAAAGATGAGGGGATATTACACGAGTTCCTGATGGATAGTGCCCGTTATTGAAGGGCATCCACAAGGGAGTGCCCCTACGGGATTGTCCATTTTTAATTGGGCTTAATGAATTTGGATTTGGTATTATTCACTATCCGAAGTAATGACTTTAATGGTCAGCTTACGTGGAGATTCTTCATTCTCTTCAGATTGTTGTTGGGGTGGAGACAACATCATCCGGCTCCACATCACTAGCACAGTACTAAACACGAAGATTGGTAACATGGTAAGTATGGTGGTTGAAGGACTATTGGGCTTTCCAAAAACTTTTCGACGGACGACCTATGACCTGTTATAGAAAATGCCGCCCTGCATGGCTGATACCGTTTTGAGTTTTGTTATTGTCAACTGGCTTTCATGCCAGCTATGTGTGGCACATCGTATAGTTTGTTGAGTTGCTCTATGACTTGTTTTGCCTGAGGTTGTTGGCCCGTCGCATTTAAATACCACAGTGCATCCAGGTAGTATTCGATGGCGATATCTGGATGATGGGTCATTTCGGCAATATTAGCGATTTCATAGAGAATCGTTGCCATGCGACCCTGAGTAGCGCTATCCGGTGCTTCCAAGGACCCATAGGCTTCTAATGATGCCCTAAAGGATGCCAGGGCAAAGAGATAATACCGTTGAGCGTGATAGATTTTACCCATCATCCCCAGAACAATTGCAGCGCAATACTGCCCCTGCTGATGGTCAATATCCGCAAGAATGTCACTGAGTTGTAAACCCCGATCAAGCACGTGAAGCGCTATTTGGTGCTTATATTGATGGCTGTGGCGCAGGCCTAAACGGCAGAGTCGTAGAATTTCGATCTTTAAGCGCACAGGCAATGACGGATTGGATGTTGCTGTTGGAGAGGCGTCTAGTTCGGCATCTAGTTCACAGTTAAGTTGGTTGAGGCGCTCAGTTACCTGGGTCACTGCCATCTCGTCATGATCCCGTTGAAAGGCTTCGATTGCATTGAGGTAATCGAGGCAGGCCTGATCCAAATTCCCGAACTGAATATGCAAATAACCCAGGGTTTGATGGTAGCGACCGTCTAAATACATGGGGTAGATGTCCTATCGAGAGTCACATCTATGTATTATTCTGGTGCGCCCCAGGTTATACAGATCTCGCAGATCCCATTTAGGCTTTGTCAGCATTACATTACAATGTCCCGGCAAAATCCATGGCTAGTTGTCTTTCAAAATCAGCAAAGTTAGCTGATGGCTGTCTATTTTTGGAGTAGTATCCAGGAAAAATGCGCATACAGTAGATGGTTCAAGCACATTTAAGGTCAAGCTATCGTTGTAGCCATTGAGGGTACTCCAGGTTGATGCCGCTTCCACGTTAGTTTTTTGATTGATAAAACGTCCGCCATAGATCCAGAGAATAACGCTAGGTTCTCCAACCCTAGGGCTATTTATGTTTTGCGGATCAAGGGTGAGAATGTAACAACCCGGTGTTAGGGGAATACGATTGGCTGTAGATTGAAGCGCTGATATTTGGTTTTCGTCAAACGTATAGGTATGCTCCTGGCTATCAACGGTTAAGCGTTGGTGACAGGTTTTAGCCTTACTAAAAGGAGCAATGGGGACTTCAGCATTATGGCCTCCGTCTATCTGATTTGGGCTAGACGAAAAGACGGGGGCAACGGGGGGAATAGCTTGGGAGATCGGGGGTTCCGCTAACGCTTCTGGCTGGGGTGTGGCCACTGGTGAGCGAGCGACATGGATATCGACATCGGGTTCACTGACATCGGGTTCACTGACATCCGGTTCACTGACATCCGGTTCACTGGCATCGGGTTCACTGGCATCCGGTTCACTGGCATCCGGTTCAATGTCCTGATCTGAGGCATCTTGCATTATTGCCCCGGCGACTAAGCCAGCAGCGGCAGCTCCAGCCCCGAGACCTGCTAAGGGTAATAAGGGTAAGGGGCTGGCATCGGCACTGATATCATCGTGCTCAGGTGTTAACGTTGGTTCTTCTGGTGCTGGTGCAATCACCTCCGGGACTGGCTCCGGGACTGGCTCAGGGACTGGGTCGGGCTGGGGGGGACAGGGAACGCGGGTATGGAGTGAGCGACCCAGGGAAATCCATTGATTGTTAGCGTCTTCGTAGCCGAGTTCTGCCAGGTAGTCGCGATCGCACTTCTCCACCGGCAGCAGCATCGAGGCTCCATCACCGTCAAAAACACCCTCAGTGACCGGATGACTATCAACACTGTGGGGGGCTTGATGATCTAGGTCAATACCCGTAGCGTCGTAGATTTTCACTTGAGGAGCATAGGCCTCATTAGTCAATAAGGCCCTCTGTTGCTCTTCTGCCATGGGCCAACGAACCGAGACCGCTTCGGAGGACTCTGGCTCAATGGACAACCACTCAATTGGAGCGATAACAGGCACTTCAGGCGCTGACTCTTCTTGTTCAGCATCGCTATCTTGCGCTAAGGCAGCAGCTCCAATGCCAGCCAAAGCTGCTGCCCCCAGACCTGCCGTCGTCAGAGAACTGAGGTCTGCGCCATCATCCATTGCCTTTGTTGTTTCCGACGCATCAGGCATTGCAGATGATGCTTCATCGGTTTGATTAAGTACATCAGGAGCAACAGATTCCCCGACACCTTCAGCATTTACAACAGAATCCGATGCTATGGTTGGGACTTCAGCATCAGGCACTGCGTTGATGCTGCCGGGTATTTCCGACCCTTGATCTGGCAGATCTGCCAAATGGGTCAGTTCAGGAGTTACGTCAGGAGCCTCAATGGCTTCATTATAGATATTCGATTCTGAATCATCAGGAACTACGATATCGGTATCGTCTATTTCTGAGTCAGGATCTGTTGCTCGATCTTCAATTGGATGATCAAGAGCCGCTGCTCCCAAGCCTGCACCTGCTAGGCCAGCCAGGTTAATGTCTGACTCAACAGGTTCATTGCCCGGCTCTGTGGCTGGCTCTGGTGTTGGTGATTTAGCGAAGGCAGGATCGGATGATGAGGGCAGTGGCTCTTGAAAAACTGGTGCTTCATCTGTTACGTCAGGGGATGGGAGCGGTGTTTCTGAAGATAATGGATCTGGCAGCGAGGGTTCAGCATTGTCCCAGTCTCGCAGGGCGTGGTCAGATACTTCAGGTTGTTGCTGATCTCGGCGGAGCCAAAATAGAAGAGGTAATCCTAAAAGAGGCAGAGCCAACCACCCCCAAGGGAAAGGCCTGATGGCTCTCTCAGGCGTGACGTCACTATCTGGGGAAGGAATCAAAGCAATGTCGTCGGATGAGCTATTGGTCGCAGGCCCTTGTACTGTGGGCTCTTCTGACTCCGCTGGTTCTAGATCTTCTGGCTTGATCGTTTCCGTAGGCTCTCCTGACTCTGGGGTAGATGTTTCGGTAACACTATCCTCTAGTACACGATTTTCTGGTGCGCGATTCTCTGGTGCACTCTCCTCTGGAGGTGCACTCTCCTCTGGAGGTGAGCTGGGCTCAACTAACGTAACTGCCTCTTCAACAGTGTCTTGATTAGCCGGGTCTTCAACAAAATCCAGGAAGGGTCTCGCTGCATCAGAGGGTGTAGGGCCATCGTATACATAGGCTAGATCACCGTCCCCAATAGGAACGGACACCAATCCTTTTTCGATTTCTTCTTCCGTTAGAGGCCGATCAACAATGGCCAAGTCAATATCACCAGATTGCACGGCCTCTAACGCGTCCTGAGTCTCACGGGAGGAAATCTCGACATTAGAGCCAGGTACCTGTGCCAAAAATTCTGTTCCCAAAGCCGTATTTAACGGATCGATGTTTCTGGCACTACTGATGTGAACTAAAGGAAGCTCAGGAACATCTGAGGCCCTAGCTGTTTTCGATGGCTTATCGGGAATATAAGCTCCCCAGTCCGATGCCCATGCAGGCCTGCCCATCTCCATTGGCAACCCCATTGACAGCGCTGACATTGAGGCAACAGTCAGCGTCATTAGAACAGGGCGTCTGAAGTTCACAGCCCTATGGGCATCATCGCTATGGCGATACGGTATATGCCGGGATTTTTGGGGAGCAACCATGGGCCTAATAGGAGAATATGATGCGGATTTTATTATTTGAGACTTTAAATTTCGTAGCAGTTTTAGCTCTATCTATCTTTCAAAATGGAGAGTGTGATCTCACCAGAATTATCTTGTTTATAAGTGTCAAAGAAAAGCCCACATAGGGTTGCTGTCTCTAACACATCTAAAGTGAGCGTATCATCGTAGCCATTGAGACTGCTCCAGGTGGCACCCACTTTCTTCCCAGTCTTTTTGTTGATCACGGTGCCCCCATAAACCCATAACATCACCCAAGGTTCAGGGGCAAACTGCTTCTGCTCAGCCCAATAGCTAAAAGCCCCCCGCTCAATCCGGATGACATAGGTGCCAGGCTCTAACTGAGTCGAGTTAGCCGTAGATTGAAGCGCATTTAAACGCTCTTGATCGAGTACATAACAATGTTCTTGACTATCAACAACTACGCGCATTTTTAAAGCATCCCTTGTGTAATAAAGAAGAGTGTAATGACTGGCTCGCTATAGCTAATTGGCCTCTAATATCGATAAGATAACTTGTCCAGAATTGTCATCTTTGTAGGTGTCCAAGAATAATGCACAGAGGTTTGTTCCTTCTAGTACCTCTAACTTTAGAGCATCGTCATAACCATTCAATGTGACCCAGGTTGCTCCTACCTCAACATTGGTTTTCCGATTGATAACTCGACCACCATAAATCCAGAGTATCACCCAGGGTTCAGGGTCAAAATCTGGGGCATTGGTCCAATAGCTGAAATTGCCTGACTTAATTCGAACAATGTAGCTGCCTGGAGCCAAGGGTGTGGTATTGCCCAATGATTGGAGCCGACTCATTTGGGCATGATCGAGGACATAGCAATCGCTCTGACTATCAATGGTTAGGCGGCGATAGATGCATTCTCGACAGCTTTGGTCAATGGTTTGAGTCAGAACATCATAGAAAGATCGATTAGATTGGTGATCAGTGAATGCTAATCCTCCGGTTGCTGTTGCGACTTGGTGATATTCGGCTATGGCAGCTGCGGTATTGCCTGGAGACTTTTGGGTGGACAAGTAGGTGTTAATGGTCGTGCCTGTATCCTTAGCGGTTTGAATAACAGGCTGAACCGTTGGTAACCCATCAGCCTGATTATCTGGACTCAGGCTTTCATGGCCCATGTAGAAAAGGGATTGGGCAGCTCCCGGTCGCCAGTCAAGATACCGGGTGAGGGTCGAAATAATATGGGCTGGAGATGGCTGACTGTCTGTAATGCCTTGATTTTCTAAAGATATCCCTAAGTGATTCAAATAGTCAGAGGCACTTTGCTGAACAGGGGTTTCCTCCCATGGTTCATGGGTTCCCAGCCACGTAAGGCGTACATCAGCAGGACGGGCATTGGTTGTTGTTTCTATTGCCTCGTCCATTACCTGTCCCATGGCCATTACCTCTGCTTTCAGGGGTCCCTGAGTGTTTACCAGAATCACCATGTCTAGCAGCTGTGGTGGTGTAATAGGAGCCTGAATCTCTTCAGATAGCACATCTGGCTTGACAGGGCGAGGTGAGGGTCTAGCTGGTGTATCTGTGGGGGGAAACGTTAGAGGTATGTCAGATAGCGCCTGACCATAGGCATAATGCTGTTTTCCTTCTTCAGACCGACCTAGCAACATCAGTGCATCCCCTTTGCCAATCCATGCCTGTGGTCGTGTTGGCTCATTTTCAAGGGCTTGATTAAAGTAGGCTAAAGCCGTTTCTAATTGGCCTTGCTTTACGTAAATTTGGCCTAAACCAATCAATGCCAACGCATTATTAGGAGAGAGTTCCAAGACTCTTCGGAAGTAGGGCTCCGCATCATTTAGCTGTCCTGAGTCTAGACAGGTGAGGCCTTTGTAGTAGACTGCGATGGGGCTTTGCCAATTAACCGTATATTCAATGGGAATAACAGCCGGGATAGCAGGTGCTGTTGGTTCTTCTGGTGCGATCGCTTGAACTGGAACGGCGGGTTGTTCCTCGATAGTCTCTTCAGCGTCTGGTGTTGTCGGTTTCCAGACTGGGATGGGCGTACCTTGCAGCGCATTGGCCTGATCGTAGCAGCGGTTGGCTTCTCCCTGTCGCCCTAGTGCTAGGAATGCATCTCCTTTAGCTTTGAGAGCGTTTACCAATGAACTATTTAACTGTAGCGCTCTATCAAACTCTTCTAGAGCAGCTTCCGGTTGCTGCAGTTTTAGTAAAGCATTTCCTTTGCCGAGCCATGCTTCGCCTTCATTTGGGTCTACGGCAGTCGCTTGGGTAAACTGCTCCAGAGCATTGCTCCCCTGGCCCAGTTTCAAAAATACTTGACCGAGGCCCAGTAGCCCCAAGATGTTTCTAGCAGAAAGTTCTAGTAGCCGTTGAAAGTAAGCTTTAGCCTTATCCAGTTGACCTGACTTTAGACAACTCACCCCTTTTTGGTAAACAGCATCGGCGTTTTTCCAGTCAACGGTTTCTTCAATGGGAAGAACGACTGGAGGAGTAGGTGGTACGGGTTTAACAACTAATTGGATGGGAACAGCGAGTATCACCGGAGCCTGGGGCGGTGAAGCGGATATAGATTCTGCCGGAGTTGTTTCCGTAGGCGTTATTTCGGGAGTAACAGTTGGTGTTTCATGGTATGTTTCGACAGATACAGGTGTAATCTCCTGAGCAGTTTCAGTGGCGGTTTCAGTGACAGTTTCAGTAGCACCAGGTGCTTCTGGTTCCTTTAGTTGTGTTGATGCTGGCGGTGTTGGAATAACAGGAGGTGGCTGTACAGGGCTGGGAGGCTGTGCAGGTACTTGAGACTCTGGGACAGAGACTTCCTGGGTAGCAGTCTCTTCTTCTGCCATCTCCTTTGTTTGTCTGCGTCGGCTAAAGCCAAATAAAAATAATAAGGGCAGCGGTAGGAGCCCCCACAGCCAGACGGGGATACCAACACCATCTTTATTGGTCGCTGTTCTAGTCAGCGCAGGAGGATTGAGGGCGGTCGCTACAGCGGTGGCTTCGGCTGTTTTTGCAGCTCCTACAGCAGCCTTGCCAGATTCTCCTGTCACCCAATTGATAAAGGGTAGAACGGTGTTAGCATTGTCCTTTCTATAGACATAGCCGCGCACTTGAGAATAGGGATAGTATTTGTCGCTGGGCAGGGTGTCTAGCAGTACGGCTATTTTTACGGTCTTTACTTGTCGTTGGCCCTGGATTTGACTTGCGATCGCATAGCTAATACCATCATTTCCCAGCCGCCGAATCACCGCAGCAGTATCATCGGTTTCCAGACGCACCACCTGGGCACCTTGGGCTTGCTCAGAGTCTGTCAAAATGCCGTATTTACTGAGAACAAGACGGGTATCGCTGGTGAGGGGACGATCGATAAAGCGAATGGGGCCAGGTGTGCCACCGATTTCAGCCCAGTTAGTAATTTTACCGCGAAAGATTTGAGCAAATTGATCCAGTGTCAATGTGCCATTAAATCGATTGTTACGGCCAATGATGATAGAAATTGCATCCTGACTAACGGGAATTTGTATCAGTCCTTGAGCTTTCTCCTTAGCCGATAGAGAACGACCAATAGCGGCAAGATCAATATCATCCTTTAGCAATGACTCTAGTGCTGGGTCGGTACCATTCGCCCGCAGCGTCACGTCCGTTCCTGGATACTCTTGCTCAAAGCGTTGTTTTAAGGCCTGATTGATGGGCTGCATCAAGCTAGTCCCGTCAATTCTCAACGCTTGTTCTTGCTCACCCCCCTCTAACACCGCCTCAGTTTGAACCACCTTATTAACAACAGCGGGGGGGCTATTCGATGTTGCAGCAACTATCGAATTCATGCCATCAACTAGAGTGACAGCCATCGCTGGATAAGGAAATACAGTCAGAGCCAGAACTAAAACAAGACCTAGAAAGACCAAACGCCGGGAGGTGGGAGCTGACCTGCGGTGCGGTAGAGCCATAGAATTTGCCGTGTAGAGGTAGAGGTAGGCAAGTGATGGGTGGGGACACCTAAATGTAAGCTATTTGATTTTCGCAGGGATGCTGTGTCGGAAACAAATCATCTTTACGTTAGCCATGGCTGTAAGTCACGTTTCTCAAAACAGTAGGGCATCTGTTTCAGATAAAATTGCCCCCATAAAGGTTCTCTATAGAGCCAATAACCCTCTAAAAGTCAGGCTTAGTAGTCTCTAAAGCACTGGGCAAATTGCTTTAATGACTTAGTGTACGAACACTTAACCTAATTTATTGTGGTTAAAATTTGTAACACTAAGGAGTTGTTAAGAAACAAGTTCATAATTTCGATGCAGTAACGTTTACCTTGACCTCACCGTATCTCTTTCCACACCTGAACTTTGGCCATGAACGACACCGTCCTTTCATATATGCTACGGGCAGTGATTGCCCATACAAAAATGGCTACTGAAAGAACCCCAGTTACTGTCCTACTTACGGCTGAAATATTAGAGAAGCTACGCCCTTATCAGCAAGAACGTGATATTACCTCTGTGACTGAAGCAATTTTGACAATTTTGCATGAACAGTTAGAAATGACTGACAAACCGACACCGCCGTTCTCCCCCAGCCCTTCGATTTATGATGGTGTTGAAGATGGAGCCTGTGAGGTATTGACCGAGTATTTAGGAGCCTAAGGACACTAGCCAAAGATATCTAACAACAGTTTGGATGCCATCAGAAAACAAACCGTGGCAACAACTGGGCGAATTAAGGCTGCACCTTTGGCTAAAACGATCC
Source organism: Leptothoe sp. EHU-05/26/07-4 (assembly GCF_043421015.1). Lineage (NCBI taxonomy): Bacteria > Bacillati > Cyanobacteriota > Cyanophyceae > Nodosilineales > Cymatolegaceae > Leptothoe > Leptothoe sp. EHU-05/26/07-4. The sequence goes on along the minus strand of NZ_JAXSQV010000001.1, from coordinate 221,133 downwards.
TGGCTCCTATGGAGGAGCCAATCACCTGACCTGCCAGCATGACTAAACCGACTCCCCAATACACCTCCCCAAAAGCAAGAAAGTAAAGCAGTGATGACACGTTGCTGGTGTAATTCAAAATCTTTGTATAGGCGGTTGCTTTAGTCAGGTTATAGCCTCGCAGACTGACGAGTGATAAGGCCATGAACATACCCGTCCCTGGTCCAAAAAAGCCATCGTAAAACCCTAGGAACGGAGCAATCAATACAGAAAACGGGTTATGTGCTAAGCGTTGTTTCTGGTCAGTGGCTCCGAGCCGGGGTGATAGAGCAAAATAGGCACCCATGCCGATCAGTAAGAAAGGGATAATCGCTTTGAGAACAGTGCTTTCGATCTGTAGCACCAGCCAGACGCCAATCACAGCTCCAACAAAAGTCATAAATACGGTGAGCTGAATGTCCTTTAGGCGCACAATTTGTTTACGCAGGAAATAAAGAGATGCGACCAATGTGCCGCCGCTGCCTTGGAGTTTATTTGTGGCTAAGGCAGCGGCGGGCGGTATGCCCACCATCAGCATTGTGGGTAAGACAATGAGCCCGCCACCACCGGCGATGGTGTCTACACAGCCTGCTGCCATTGCCACTACGAATAGCAGCGTCACCATTTCAATGGTAAATTCCATTTGTGTGTCCCCTGAATAGTCATGACTGGTAATCAATGCTCAGGCAACTTATCACGTCATGCATAGGGGCTGGTTTGGGAGATAGCGCAATTTTCTACCAAAACAAAGCAATTATATTCAAGCAGCGTTTTAAAGATTGGCCCATGGTAGGGACTGTAGGTTGAACTGCAAAATTAGGTCGCTGAGGACAGCCATATGGATTACTACACGCTAGGAAATACTGGATTGAAGGTTAGCCGTTTGGCCCTGGGCACGATGACCTTTGGTGATGACTGGGGTTGGGGGGCTGATGAAGCCAATGCCCGCCAGTTGTTTGATGCCTATGTGGAAGCAGGGGGCAACTTTGTTGACACGGCAGACCTGTATACCAACGGCAATAGTGAGCAGATGTTGGGCCGGTTTATTAAGGATAGTAAGACTCGCGATCGCATTATCATCACCACCAAATTTAGCTATAACTCTGAGCCCGGCAACCCCAATGCAGGCGGCAACGGGCGCAAAAATATCCTGCGTGCCGTCGAAGGTTCCCTGGAGCGCCTTGGCACCGACTACATCGACGTCTATATGCTGCATACCTGGGATCAGGTCACTCCGGCTGCCGAGGTGATGCGTACCCTGGATGATTTAGTTCGCTCAGGCAAAGTCCGACATGTCGCCCTATCGGATGCCCCCGCCTGGTATGTCGCTCAAGCCCAAACCCTGGCCCAAGAACGCCACTGGGAACCCATCAGCACCGTACAGCTGGAATACTCCCTAGCCGAGCGCAACATCGAGTTTGAGTACTCAGCACTGGCTAAAAACTTGGGCACCAGTTTGATGGTGTGGTCTCCCCTGGCCAGTGGTCTGCTTTCTGGAAAATATAAACCTTCTGAGCAAGGTGGCGAAGGTTCAGGTCGGCTGGCAATGCTCGCCAACAGCGGTAATCCAGCTTTTGACAAATTTACTGAGAAAAACTGGGCCATCGTTGCAGAATTGGAGCAAGTGGCCAAAGAGTTGGACCGTTCTATGGCACAGGTCGCCCTTAACTGGGTTGTCAACCGTCCCGCCGTTGCCTCAGTAATTATCGGAGCCACTAAGCTACACCAATTGCAAGATAACCTAGGTGCTTTAGACTTCGAGATTCCCGCTGAGCTACAGCAGCGATTAGATCAGGTGAGCCGTCCCGATTCTCGTTTCCCCTACACCTTCTTTGAGCCTAGCCTCCAGGGCATGATCAATGGCGGTGCCACCGTTGGTGATCAGCCTAATTCGTTTAATCAACCCATTTTAGTCAAAGGCTCAGGGGCAGGAGTTGTCACAGAATAGAGTTAACCTTTACCTCCGCTGACATAGGCTGCAGTCAGCTCATGATTGGGTGCTTCAAAAATCTGCTGGGCGATACCAAATTCAATCAACCGCCCTACGCCGTGTTGCACCCAAAACATGCCCACCTGATCAGCAATGCGACTAGCCTGAGCCAAATTATGAGTAATCACCACCTGGGTATAACGAGGCCGTAATCGCGTAATCAAGTCCTCAACAATGCCGCTGGCAATCGGGTCCAGAGCACTACAGGGTTCATCCAATAATAAAACCTCTGGCTGTAGCACCAAGGCTCGGGCAATGCACAACCGCTGCTGTTGCCCACCCGATAGAGCTAGCGCCGACTTACGCAGACGGTCTTTTACCTCTGACCATAACCCCACATCCCTAAGCACGACTTCAATCGTCTCTGCCAGTCGATGGCGCTCGGTCATCCCATGTTCTCGCAAAGGCAGAGCAAGATTCTCCCAAATACTCAACGGAAACGGATTAGGCCGCTGAAAAATCATCCCCACCCGGCGACGCAGCGACAGGGTATCCGTATTCGGATTCAGAATCTCCATCCCAGCCAGCCGAATTCGCCCCTCCACATGACAATCAGGCACCAAATCACTCATCCGATTTAAGCAGCTCAAGAAACTACTCTTCCCACAACCCGAGGGACCCACAATCGCCGTAATTTGCCCCACATAAATCGGCAGAGAAACCCCCTCAAAAGCGATGTGACGACCATAGCGCAGACTCAGCTCTTGAACTTCTATTAAAGGCGCAGACTCAGCAACATTAGAAGCAGCCTGTGAGTGATAAGAAAGCATAGTCGAGAAAATAACTAAGGTGGGAATCAAATTGAAAGGAGACTTAAAGAATTAAGAAGATAAAAAAGAACCTGGAGAATTTAGATAACCTTTCCCATAAGGCGCTTGTGCTTAAATAATCATCCTATGAGCCCATCTCATTCTATGAGCCCATCTCATTCTATGAGTCCATCTCATTCTATGAGCCCATCTACAGCCCCAACCTGGGCCTTTATTTTTGTGCAGTCCATAACCTTACCTCACCGACCAACGCCACGTAATCAACGCCGTCAATCCATTCAAACCCAACAACATCCCCAACAACACCAACGCCGATGCCGCCGCATTCCCATCCCCACCCGGCACATTCATCGACAAATCAAAAATATGAATTGACAACGCCCGTCCCGAATCCAACAGCGATTCTGGAAACCGATCCACATAACCACTTGTGAAAATTAAAGCAGCTGTTTCCGCCAAAGCCCGCCCCATCGATAACACCAGACCCACCATGAGCCCCGGTAGCGCAGCAGGCAAGAGAATCTTGAATAATGTAGTGGTTTTAGAAAGACCCAGAGCAGCAGCCCCTTGTCGGTAACTGGCAGGTTGCGATCGCAACCCCTCCTCCGTCGCCCGAATCAGCAACGGTAACACCATACAAGCCAGAGTCAACCCTCCAGAGAGAATCGAAAACCCCAACCCCAACACCTTAGAGAAAAACACACTGCCAAATAACCCAAATACAATCGACGGCACCCCAGCCAAAAAATCCAGACTACGCCGTACCCACATCCCCAACCGCTTATCACTCACCGTAAACTCTGCAAGCAACAGTGCCGTGGCTAAGCCTAAAGGCAGCGCAATCGCTAAGCACACGCCTAATATCAACAGAGTAGACACCAGGATAGGGGCAATTCCCCCTTCCCGCCCCGCATTCATCGGCTCAGACAAGAGAAAATCTAGGGATAATTGCCCTAATCCCTGCCCAACAATCGATAACACAATCCATAGAAAAACGGCAGTAATACTGGCTGCTGTGGCCCAAGTCGCCAATGTCAACAAGTAATCGAGCCATTTTGTAGCGTTAACTTGAGAGACTATTCTAGACACCATGACGTCTGCCTTGCTCCTCTGCACCTAAAGCAGATGCAATCATCACCAGCAACCCCACCAGACCCAGTAACACCAACCCACTGACAAATAGCACTGAGCGATGATCCATCGTCGCATAGGCCATTTCCAATGCAATGTTGGCAGCCAAAGAACGCACCGGCGCAAAGACAGAATTTGGAATCTGCACCACATTACCGCAGACCATAAGCACCGCCATCGTTTCTCCTAAAGCACGGCCTGTTGCTAGAACAATTGCTGTGATTAGACCGGAACGCGCAGTCGGTAAAACAATCCGGCTGAGTATCGTCCACCGTGACAAACTAAGCGCCTCAGCACCCTTTAAATAATCGCCAGGCACATCTCCTAGACTGTTTTTTGAAAGGAGTGCCACCGTCGGCAATATCATCAGACTCAAGATCAAAATCCCGGCCAACAAACTTTGCCCTGGTGGATGAATCTGATTAATCTTGGGTACTAGAACGACTAATCCCCAGAAGCCATAGACCACGGAGGGAATCCCGGTCAACAATTCCAAAAGTCGCTGATAGATAGAGGCCAGAAGTTTGGGAGCATAAAACTGACAGAACAGAGCTGAGAGCAAACCGAGGGGAGTTGCGATCGCAATCCCGCCCAACGCTATTAACACCGTTCCCAATAAAATTGGCACCAGGTTAAACTGTCCCTCCAACGGATACCAAGCCTCATCCCCGAAGAATCGCAGTATGCCGATAGACTGCAAAGCAGGTAGCGATTCCTTGAGGACAAACACCGTAATCAATACGCCGATGGCTGCGGTGATCCCTGCCAATAACCGGAGGCCATTTAGCAACAGCCAATCATGGCGCTTAGCCCGTCTAAGAGACGCAGATGAGTCCACCTGATGCGATAAATTACCTTTACTGGGAGAAATCAATGGGTACAAAGTTCTGTTGCTCCACAATGTCGTGGACTTCAGGGGACTGGGCAAAATCAATAAATGCTTTCGTGAGTGTTTCTGGCTCACCCTTGGTCACAAAGTTCAGGGTACGCGACAGGGGAAATGAACCATCCTGCACCGACGCTGTACTCGGGTTGATACCCTCCAACGGCAACAGCTTTAGCGGCGCGCCCCGAGCAATACTGTTTTCCGCTGCGCCAATGGACACATAGCCAATGGCATCTGGATTGCCAGTGACCGTCTTAATTCCCTGCTCATTGTCACCAATGATGACCTGGGCGGCGATATCACTATTTTCTAACTTAAAGTGTTTGAGAAACACCTCTAACGTGGAACGCCCTTCCGCCTTATTCACTACACTGACAGGTGTATCATCCCCGTCCACCGCTGACCACTGAGTAATGCCACCGGTGTAGATATCTATAACTTGCTCAGGGCTCAACTCCGTCACCGGATTATCAGCGTGGATAATCATCGCCACACCATCGCGGGCCACCGCATAGGCCGTGACATCCGTTTCATCTGCGGCTAAATCCCGCGACATCATGCCAATATCCGCCTGACCGCTGCGGGCATCAGCTAATCCCCGTGAGGAACCCCCTGTCTGCACATCCACCCGTACTTCGGGATATTCTTGCTCAAAGCGTTTGCCTAGCTCTGAGGCGAGGGGTGCCACTGTACTAGAGCCCGTCAAAATAACTTTTCCCTGTAGTTCACCATCCGCTGATTCCGTTGGTGGTGAACAGGCTGATAAACCAGCCAAGGTTAAGGCAATTAACCCTAATCTTTTCAAGTCAAGCGTTTGCACCATAGACCGACGTCCTTTAAAGAGACAACGTTCAGGGCACTGTGGTCGAACATGATTGCTAGAGGATAATCCCCAAAGACCTTACCGAAACGATAGGACGCAACAGTCCAGGTTTAGGCTATTTCGCTCAATCAATACGTCGGGAGACAGCCGATAGAGTACCTGCTTACCATTCCTTTCTGCGATTACAAACTTAGCCTGTCGTAATACACGTAAATGATGGGATAAAAGCGTTTGCTCTACATCCAAAGCAGTCATTAGAGCGCCCACTGATTGAGGCCCAAACTGCAATTTCTGTAATACGCCTAACCGCGTGGTATCCGCCAAAATCTTGAGCTTGTCGACGCACGTGACCTGATCCATAACCTTGAGATTGACAGGGGCAGCTTAGAATGAACTGAGATTCATATGAAATATGATTCATATAGGTTAACAAAGAGTTATGGGCGGTAGGGGCTCCCACAAGGGGAGCTCTTGGGGCAACGCTTCTGCCGGTAACAGAGTCCCTCTAGGTAACGCTCCCCTCAACGACTAAACAATAGCCACACACCAACCAACGCCACGATCGCCCCGCAGACAGCTCGCACCGTAACCCGCTCGCCAATGACCAGAGCCATGGGGATCACCATGATCGGACTCGTTGCCAGCAGTGACTGGGCGATGCCAGCCGGGGAATATTTCAAGGCCACTTGCTGTAGCCAGATGGCTAAATAGGTGCCAAAAAAGGCTGCGATCGCCACACCCCCCAACAACCGGCCAGATGGACGCATAAATACCTGCTCTTGCCGACGCCACAGCAATAATCCACCAATACACACCAACCCTGCCGACAGCCTGAGTAAGCTACTCCATAGCGGATCGACAGCCGTGTCGGCCAACGCCGCCCGTGACAGCACACTACCAATCGACTGCCCAAGCGCAGCCATGATCCCCAACAAGATCCCCCGAGTAATGGCCGCTTTTGAGCGGGTGCTTTGAACCTGAGGACTCCGCTCACTCACCACCCAGATGATGCCTGCCAACGTCAGCCCCATGCCCAGGCAGGCCAAAGCCGACAGCTGCTCCTGCAAAAACACCAGTGACATCAAAGCAGCCATAGGCGGAGCCAGCATTTCCAGTAATAAAGCCTGCCGCGCTCCCAAGGTATTCACCGTGGCAAAGTAAGCCGTATCCCCCAGTCCAATGCCCACCACACCACTAATTAACAGCAGTACCACTGACCCCATCGGCAACGATGCCAGCAACTGCTGCCGTACCGCCAGGGTGAGCACGATAAACCCAATCGCCATTGATCCCTTAATCAGGTTCAACACCAGGGGCGATAGCTGCTTCCCCAATCGGCCGAACATCAGCGTCGCAAATGCCCACAGCCCCGCCGCACTCAGCGCCGCAATTTCCCCTTGAAACATCCTTAGTTAGTTCTCAATTGTGAGTTGTGAATTATGAGTTAAAGGCATCGTACAGGAGTTCTAAATTGTGGGTGGTCGGTTAGTTAATGGCATCCTAGAGAAGCGTAAGCTGTGTAAGAAAGTCTCAACCCCTTGCGGCGTTTAGCCAACCTCCCATGTCAGTTGCTCTCAACCTCCATCAAACACCCCACACCCCACACCCCATTCCCCATTCCCTGTCCCCCGCTCTTAAATCCCGCCTCGCCACTCCCCTAAACATTGGCACTGTTGAAGTTCACAGTCGGGTTTTACAGTCGCCGCTGTCTGGGGTAACCGATCTTGTCTTCCGCCGACTCGTGCGCCGCTACGCTCCACAGTCGATGATGTATACCGAAATGGTGAGCGCTGCCGAACTGCACCACATGCGCAAGCTACCCAAGGTGATGGAGGTGGATCCTGGTGAACGGCCCATCAGCATTCAGCTATTTGACCGTAGACCCGATTTTCTAGCAGAAGCAGCTAAGAAAGCCGCTGATCAGGGCGCGGACACCATTGATATCAACATGGGCTGCCCCGTTAACAAAATCACGAAGAATGGCGGTGGTTCATCACTGTTGCGGGACCCTGATACAGCCGCCCGCATCATTGAAACCGTTAGCGCTGCCGTATCGATACCGGTGACGGCTAAGACGCGCATTGGCTGGTCTGAAGACGACATCAATGCTGTGGATTTTGCCCGTCGCCTTGAAGTAGCTGGGGCGCAAATGTTGACACTTCACGGTCGTACCCGCTCACAAGGCTATAACGGCACTGCCGACTGGAGTTGGATTGCCAAAGTTAAACAGGCTTTGGCGATCCCCGTGATTGCCAATGGGGATATTTTTTCAGTGGATGCGGCAATTGATTGTTTAGAGCAAACCCAGGCCGATGGCGTTATGTGCTCCCGTGGCACCCTAGGTTATCCCTTTTTAGTCGGGGAAATTGATCACTTCCTCAAGACTGGCGAGCGTCGCCTGCCGCCCACAGTCATCGAGCGTCTACGTTGTGCCCAGGAACACTTGAGGATGCTGGCGGATTACAAGGGTAAAAGCGGTATTCGCCAGGCTCGTAAACATATGGCCTGGTACGCTAAGGGCTTTGATGGGGCCGCTGAACTGCGGGATCAACTATGCCGCATCGAGTCTGTGGAAGAAGGGTGTGGCTTATTAGACGAGGCGATTACGGTAATCTCCCCAGAACTTTACCGCCATAGCCTCCTAAAGCCCGCTATAGTATAAGCATTTTTAGAAGCGTTTTCGGGCCAGTATCAGCATGTCTTACGCCACCTACAGTTCCAGAGCAGATATGGGCGAACTTCGCCGTTTACGTAGTCTGCTACCCCCAGAACTGCAAAGCTGGGTTACGGTTGAGCCCGCTATGGATGTAGGCCCACCGCTGATTACCTCTGAAGAGCTAGGCAAAGATCAGGTCGAAGTTCAAATTGACTTGCCTAAGTGGGAACAGCTGGCCATTGACCAGCGTAATTTACTGTTTTGGCACGAAGTTGCCCGCGTTCAGAACGATACAATTCCCCGTGACGGTTGGGAGATGGCTGCTTTAGCTATTGGTCTTGGGGGTGCTGTCGGGGAGCTGTGGGTTCAAGATGGCCTCTTGCTGATGTTGGCTTTAGGGCTGTGTGGTATTTCTGGCTGGCGTTTATACAAGCGCAATAACGCAGAAAAGACCCTTAAAGAAGCCATGGACGCGGACGAAAAAGCCATTGCTTTAGCCACTCGTTTTGGCTACTCCCTACCCAATGCCTACAAGAGTTTGGGCAGTGCTTTGAAAACTCTAATTGAGCAGACACCCAAGAAAAAGCAGCGCGATCGCTATGTGAAGCGGTTAGAAGCATTAAAGCGCAGTGCTAATCGAGCTAAGGATCGAATTCGAGCTGATCGTGATGCTTCTCGAGCCTACTAGTTCATTAAAATTTTAGAAAAAATTGAAAAGTTGTCTGTATTTTTACAGACGTAATCTCCTTGCTTACATGTTTCAATCAAGGAAAGTTGTTATATCATTCAGCTGGGTTGATTGATCCTGTAGTATCCGTATAATCATGTAAAGAATTGCCACTTTGGCTATGGACTTTCACTTGGATACTATAAAGATTACGTCAAACCTTTTATCTAAGACCTTGAAGGTCCTACCATAATGGTGGTCGTTGCTCTGGCGTAGCTGTGCCACATGAGAAAGTCTGAGGATGAGCTATCTAGCCAGAAGAGTTTCCTGAAGAATAAAGAGGTAACGGTTAGGACACCATACTGACCGCTACGGGGTAGTTGAGTCGCTTGTCCAAATTAACAGTTTCACTTTTTGGTCAGTGTTTTTGATCTGTATAAGTTGTTTTGAGTGAGTTTGATGAATGTAGTAGTAAAGTAGTCAGTTTCTTTTAGGTGATTGATCCTTCAATTGCGAACTTTAAAGCTGCTCTTTTTACATAAACTTCAAAAACTCTAGTGCATTGCAGCCTGGTTACTACATTTGTTTTAAGACCAAGTTAGCCTTTGTTTAAGGATGTTTTTCTTTAAACAGATCGCGGCCAAAACTTAATGTCCTCAATGACAGGTGTTGCCCCAGGTAGTGTGTTTATCCTTTCTGAAAGCTGTTAAGGGAACCCTTTGGTTACTTGTTCATATCTTCAGAAAAGTGCCATGTAACTTGGCACATTTGCGAAAGACATACTGGGCATAATGTAGGACCGTATTATTGAAGCCTAGACGTATTTCTATAGCCTCAAAAGTTGGTCTTCTTAGCTTTCTAGCCCTGCTTGCGCTTGTTGCTTATCTGTTGACCACGACATCAGTAGTCAGAGCGATTTCCATGCGTATACTCATATATTCTTACAATTATCACCCCGAGCCCATCGGTATTGCCCCCTTAATGACCGAGTTGGCAGAAGGATTAGTTACCAAAGGGCATGAGGTGCGGGTGGTTACGGCTATGCCTAACTACCCCCAGCGTAAGATTTATCCCCAGTATCGTGGTCAACTTTTCTGTGAAGAGGAGCGCAACGGTGTTAAGATTCAGCGTTGCTATGTTGCTATTCATCCCAACCCCGGTGTTGTCACTCGTGTACTGCTAGACGGCAGTTTTTCGCTATTAAGTTTTTTACAGGCCCTCAAAGGGTGGCGGCCAGACGTTATTTTGTCGACTAGTCCGTCGTTGCCAGCCTGTATCCCCGTAGCGGTATTAAAACTTATCTATGGGTGTCCGACAGTGCTTAGCCTCCAGGATATTTTGCCAGAGGCGGCTGTTAGGACAGGGCTGATTAGTAATCAACTGGCTATCCGGATTTTTGAAGTATTAGAGAAGTTTGCCTACGCCAGTGCGACTCGCGTTGCTGTAATTACTGATAGTTTCTCGAAAAATTTGGTCAGTAAAGGTGTACCTGTCAGTAAGATTAAGCGCATCTGCAACTGGGTTGATACTAACTTTATTCGTCCTTTACCGAAATATGATAATCAGTTTCGGCAAAAGTATGGATTACAAGATAAGTTTATTGTTCTCTACTCCGGTAATATTGCTCGTACCCAGGGGGTTAGAACGATTATTCATGCAGCAGAAGCACTACAGCATTTTCAAAATATTGAATTTGTCATTGTGGGCGAAGAGCGTCAGCTTGGTGATTTGAGAAACCTGCGTAAAGAGCTGGGGGTTAACAATGTGACGTTGCTACCCTTCGCGCCTCGGGCTGAACTACCAACAATGTTGGCAGCGGCAGATGTGTCGCTAATTATGCAGAAAGCCAGCGTGGTCGGGTTTAATATGCCATCCAAAACGATGGTGCTGTTGGCCAGTGGTCGACCCATTGTGGCGTCTGTGCCTGATGGCGGGGCCGCTGCCCAAGCTGTGAGAGATAGCGGTGGTGGTTTGGTCGTAGAGCCTGAGAAGCCAAAAGCCTTAGCTAAGGCGATTCAAGATCTATACCATGACCCTGAGCGGATCGAACAGTTGGGTAAACGAGGACGGGGGTATGCGATCGCAAACTACTCCTTTGAACAATCCCTTGAGGGGTATGAGACCTTACTCGATAGCGTCGTTGATAAAATGACGGCTACTACATCCATGTCCTCGACACTGCGGCCCAAGAAGATTACCCTTAAGCCGTAGTCACAGCTGCCAACTCAGTCTGAACACTGGAGACAACCTGGGGTAACAGAATAATAAAGGTGGAGCCTTTGTCCACTTCACTTTGAGCTGAAATTGTACCGTTTAACATGCGCACAAATTCGCGGGTGATGGTGAGGCCTAAGCCAGTGCCACCATACCGTCGAGTAGAGGACAGATCTGCTTGGGTAAACGCCTCAAAGATTTTGTCCAGCTGATCTTTTTCCATGCCAATCCCCGTATCGGCAACGGTCAATTCAAGATAGTCTTCTGTTTGATAATGGATGGTCTTAACCGTTAGAGTCAGCTGACCGTTTTCAGTAAACTTGTTAGCGTTGCTAAGGAGGTTGAGCAAACACTGACGTAGCTTGTCAGCATCGCTTTCCACGGACTCGACTTCACTTAGATTCTCGATCACGACCTTGTTGCGTTTAGCATCAGCGACTGGATGAATTGTGTCCATGACATCCCGTATCAGCTCAGCAATATGGACAGGTTCTAAATGAAGTTCCATGCGGCCAGCTTCAATTTTGGATAAATCCAAAATGCTGTTGATCAGATTTAATAGATGCTTACTAGAACCCTGAATTTTGCGAAGGTCAGGGACCATACTCTCATCACCATTGATCTCAGCTTCTTCTTGCAGAATCTCACTGTAACCAATGATGCTATTGAGCGGTGTGCGCAGCTCATGGCTCATATTGGCTAAAAACGTACTTTTTGTCCTGGTTGCTGATTCAGCCGCTTCCTTGGCTTCGACTAATTCAGCTGTACGCTCTTTGACCCGAGATTCTAGTGCTTGATTATTAGTTTCTAGGGCCGCTATCGACTCCTGCAGTTGCGACGCCATCCGATTAAATGTGTGGGCAAGAAAGCCGATTTCATCATCGCTAACAATGGGAATCGACTGCTCTAGCTCTCCCTTTTCCAGCTGAGTGGCCGCTGCTGTAATGGCCGCAATCGGCTTAGTAATACGCCGCGATAGTAAATAAATACCCGACAACAGTAAGCCCGTTGCCACAGACCCGATCAGCAGAATATTTCTGGCCAGGCCACGGGCAGGGGCAAAGGCCTCTGTCTGATTGATTTCAGCAATCAGCGCCAAACTTTGACCATCTAGCCAACGATAGACGCCGATGACGGGTTGACCCGCGTAGTTTTGATAAAGACCCGACCCACGCTGACCAGCAGTGGCTGCATCGATCGCAAAGCTGGTTAAATTGTCCGGTGCCCCATTGTCTTTGCCTGATGCGATGAATGTGTTTCTGCGTTCTAATTGTCCGACAAGATAAGTGGTTCCGCTTTCCCCTAGTCCTGTGCGATCTCGAATCAGTGAATCAACATCCTGCAAATCTAAGGTGACCGAAAGCACACCAACGCGATTTTTACTACTGTCTAAAATAGGTGTGGCAAAGGTAATAGCCGTTGCCCCGGTAACGGGGGATATGTACAACGTTGGAACAATCTTGTCTGCAGCATTGGAAAAGTAGGTGGTGGTGGCCCCCAAGGGCTGATATGTTTTCTCTAATGCTTTATTAGTTGAAAATAAAACAATTCCACCCTCGGTGAGAATGGAAACTTCAGCTAGATTGGTCTTGGCTGAAATAATATCCTTTAAATATAAGGAAAGTTTGTCATAAGCGTCCTGCTTAGAATCATCATTAGCAAGCGCTTTGGTCTGTGTCTTGACCTCTGGCAAACGGGCTAAGAGTAAGATATCGCTACGCTGAACTTTAAACCACTGCGCGATTTCTTCTTCTTTAAGGGTAACGGCGACGCTGAGCCGATCAAACAATGACTGTTTAATAGTCTCTCGTGCTGAAAAGTATGTGCTAACTGAAATTGTCAGTACAGTGGCTGCTGACAATAATGATAATGGTGTAATTAACTTTAACAGCAGGCGTTTCTTTTTATTGTTCACGTTTGCCCTTTATGTTTGGTAGAGTTTGATCGCAGAGAGAGAGCACCCTGGCAATAGCTATTGCCAATCGTCAAATATTTGTTGAATCAGTTGAATGGCCTCATCTGCAGCTGATTCATTATCGAGTTCACCGAGGGCAATTTTATTCATAATCTGCCCCCAAATATTTTGCTCAGCGACCTCACCATAAGCGGGGTTTAATACTTGGTATGCAGGCCGTGTATTTTGTAGCTGTTGAACAGCGACAGAAATGTGAGTATCTCGCTGCTCTTGCCAGAATGGGTCTTTAAAGAGTTCGGGCATAACGGGTAAATACCGACCCTGGGCACCTTTGGTATAGGCCGATAGATTATTAGGCTGGGCTAGAAAGGCCAGAAAGTCTTTGGCCGCTGTCTGTTGCTTGGAGTTAGCTAAGATAACGGCCTGTTTAATTTCAATGACATAGCGCATGGGACTACCATCTGGCTTGCTGGGCCATTCGACCGTCGCTAGATTTTTATAGTAAGTCTCATCATCACTGCGCTGGGAACCTGGAGCCGAAAGGGTATGATTGACGGTCATCAGGCTTTTTCGACTTAGAAGCGAGACATTATTGCCTGTGTTATCCCAATCAACGGCATCTGGGGGAACCGTATTATTCTCGAAAAATCGGGCATAGTCTGCGATCGCAGTCACAAAGGCTTCTCGATTTTCTGGTGTTATGGCAAAACTACCCGATTCATTTAGAACTTGAACATTATGGGCTTCTAAAAATTGTTCAAAGTTATTGTAGGTATCGAGGCTAAGGGACATTGGCATACCCACACTGTAAATGTCACTGCCTTGATTCGCCTGAAGTGTGGAATGAATATTCTGCCAAAAATCCCAGAAACTTTGCCAGTCTTTAGGAATAGTTACCCGACGTTCCCCGACGGCATTGATTAATAAATCTTCCCAATAGTGAATATGAATGGCTGACTGCATCAGTGGCACAGCATAGTAGCTACGGCTGCCTCCAGTCTTATTCTGATAGTTAACGCCGTCCAGCACATTATCTGTGTAGTACTGTTTAATCGGTTGAATTACATCAGAGACATCGGCAAGTTCTCCATTCCACGCTAAACGAGGAATACTAGTTAAGTCAGCTGAGCCAGAATAGAAAATATCAGGAATATCTTCGGTACCGGTGCTCAATGCCCGATCAAGTGCTGCCAGAATGTCTTTCTGGGGAATAACGTTGAGTTCAACCTCTATCTGGCTTTGGGTTTTCCAAACTTCAATAATCTGTTTCAGTGCATCAATTTCCTCTGGATAAAACCCCTCTTGCCACCATATCTTAAGTTTGTTCTCAGATGGTATGTCATTAGGGGTGGAGACTTGTTGTCCGCGGGTACAGCTCGCAATCAAACCACCTAACCCAAACAGTGATAACTGTGCAAATTTGCGCCGTTGCATAAATACAATATCTCCAATAAAAATAGCTACTACCTCAGAGGTAAAACTATTCAAACAATCATGAAAAATCTGTATTCAGAAATGGAGAGATCAGCCTTAAAAATTCCACGTATTCTGACGATAGAGCGACCTACGGGAGCATCTAATAATTGGCCAAAAAAATTGCTTGAACGATTGCTATCGATATACAAACACCCTTCATCCTGATTTTTCGATATGCACCCAGATACTTTTAATAAAAGGTATTAACTTGCTAAACAGATTGCTTTTTGCCTCTGCCTAGACTCGTTAACATCACATCAAGCCTGAAACAATTCTCATCGTTTTATTACTGAAGCTTTAAATAAGAATATCACTCTGTATCACATATATAGTCTATGGGATATTACTGCAAGTCTAATCAATAAAATAGGAAAAATGATACTTACTGCCCATATCTTAATGTTTTTCATGAGGTCTTTCTAATGAAAACAATGATTTTTTAAATAATTTATTCTAAACACAACACAGCTACTTTTGTTACCATCAATGGAGTGATAATCAATACATGAGTTTGTGTAAATTCACCGGGTTTATCTAAATGTTCAAGTCCATTAGATGTGCTCAGGAAAGTAAGGTAAAGAAATCGTGTTAGATACAAGCTTTATCTTAAAAATAAGACGAAGAATTACCTTGTATTTTTAATAGAAACTACCCATCGAATGAGCATTTACTCGATGGGTAATCTGTCTCTATTAAGACTACGGTTTATATAAAAGGCCTTTCTATACCAATTTTTCGAACGTCAGCTACACAGTCTTAGGAAATAAAATCCATTAACGCCAAATTTTGGATGTACAGACGTTCCATGGAACGTCTCTTCAACACTCACTGTTGGAAGTTAGTTATGGTTTGCTCTTTAGCACGGGTACTTTAAACCTCAGCAGTGGCTAACTGGTGCTTAACGCGAGGAATTATCTGAGGAATCCGAATTTTGAACATAGCCCCCTTATTCGGTCTGTTTTGGGCTGTGACAACACCTCCAAGCATATACACAAATTCGCGAGTGATGGTTAACCCTAAGCCAGTACCATCAAATGGGCGAGTTGATGAATCATCAGCTTGAGTAAATGCTTCAAAAACATGTTCTAGCTGGTCTGGAGCTATGCCAATACCCGTATCTTCAACTGTAAATTCAAGGTAGCTTTCATCTTGATGCTGTGATGTTTGCACAGTGAGAATAATCTGACCGCGCTCAGTAAACTTATTGGCATTACTGAGTAAATGTAAAAGGCACTGGCGTAGTTTACCAAAGTCGGTTTCAATCGAACCCATGGTATTAGCCGTATTGAGAGTGATGTGATTGAGTTTCTTTTCTGCGTTTGGTCGGATAGTTTCCAGGACATCTTCTACAAGAGCCATGACATTTACGGATTGTAGCTGTAGCTCCATGCGACCCGCCTCAATTTTGGACAGCTCAAGTACACTGTTAATTAAATTGAGTAAATGTTTACTAGAGCCCTGAATTTTACGTAAGTCAGGAATGAGACTGGCCTCACCAATAATTTCCACATCTTCTTCGATCATTTCGCTATAGCCAATGATGCTATTGAGCGGTGTTCGAAGTTCGTGGCTCATATTAGCCAAAAAAGCACTCTTGGTACGAGTGGCAGCTTCTGCCACTTCTTTTGCTGCTTCTAACTCAACTGTTCGCTCCTTAACCCGTATTTCCAGTTCTTGGTTAGTACTTTCTAGGGTATCAAAAGACTGTTTGAGCTGCTGACTCATATGATTGAATGCCTGAGCCAGGACACCGATTTCATCTTTACTATTGACTGACAGTGACTGCTCGAGTTGACCGCTTTGGAGCTGAATCGCAGCTTTAGTAATTTCTGTAATGGGTCGAGTAATACGACGAGATAATAAATAAATACCTGATAACAATAACCCCGTTGCCACAAAACCGATTAATAAGATATTCCTGGCGAGGGCACGGGCTGGAGCAAACGCTTCCCGTTGGTTCATTTCCGCTAGGAGAGCTAGATTTTGGCTATCTAACCAACGGTAGACACCAATGACCGGTTTGCCTGCATAGTTTTGATAAAGACCAGCCCCACTTTCGCCTGAGGTGGCGGCATCAATGGCAAAGCTGCTGATATTACCTGCTGATTCTTCATCTTTATCAGAGACAATAAATGTATTTTGTTCCTCGATCTGGCCAACCAGGTATGTGGTTCCCGTTTTACCTAGTCCGGTTCGTTCCTGAATTAAGGCATCCACTTCTCTTAAATCTAGAGTAACCCTCAGCACTCCAATCCGATTTTTAGCTGCATCTAGGATCGGTGTTGCTAAGGTAATAGCTGTTGTACCGGTGGTGGGAGAACTGTAGGGAATGGGGGTAATATCGCCTGAGCCATCAGCAAAGTAGGTTGTATTGGCGTCTAGGGATTGAGACGTATTTTCTAGTTTTTTATTGGTTGAAAACACAACCATGCCATCGTCTGCCACAATTGACACCTCTGCGAAGTCGGGCTTCAGCGTGATGATGTTTCGCAGATAAGATGCGAGTTTTGTGCGGGCATTTTTTTTGAGTTCTAGAGCAGATGGCGGTTCAGCTTGGGGGATATCTTCCGGAGGTGGAGCCATGTCAGATACCAGGCGCTCAGTCTGGGTCTGAATTTCTGGCAAACGGGCCAGCAGCAGAATATCGTTACGATGGGTTTGAAACCACTGAGTGAGTTCTTCTTCCTTGAGGGTGGCTGCTACGCTCAAGCGGTCGTATAGCGATCTTTTCAGGGTTTCCCGTGCCGAGAAATATGTGCTCACTGAAATTGTCAATATGGTAGCGACAGACAATAACGACAGGGGAGTAATGAGCCGAAGCAGTAGGCTTTTAGATTTGATTTTCACGCTGAGCTTCCCTTACAGGCTGGATGGATGTCGTAGGCTGGGAACCCATAGTATCCAGACGAGCAAAGCAATTCCGGATCGCTATGACTGTCAGTTGTTCCCTTCTACACTTCCAGACGCGATCAGGGGTCGTCAGGAGCCCATACTCAGAAACAGTCTAAAAAATTAGGTGTTTCTAAACACAGCTATGTGATGACTGATACCGATAGGTCATGGGCACCATGGCTTTACTCTTCTGCTTTAGTTAATTGCTCAAGTAGTTTTCCTAAGCGTGTTTGAGCAGCCCCATAGGCTGGCCAGTCTCCCCGTTGTAGTGCTTGCTGACCTTGGGTGTAAGCTTCTAGAGCAGATTGAATCAGAGCCTGTTGATCGGCTGTGGGAGATGCCGGTGTCGGTGGTGGCGTCGATGTTTCTGGGGTGGTTTCTGCCACTGAAGGTGTAGGACGAAGCTGCCCAAACAGTCTAGTTAAACTGTCTTCCAATGTTTGTTCCATCACAATTGTGTCTTTGTAGGCCACAATCACCCGTTTGAGTTCTGGAATAGCGTTGCTATTGTTATTTTGTCCCCGCGCTTGTAGATAGACAGGTTCTACATACAGCAGTGACTCCTCAATAGGGATAACCAGTAAATCCCCACGAAAGACTTCTGAGCCTTCTTGATTCCAAAGCGTTAATTGTTGAGAAATTTCAGTATCTTGATCGATACGGGAATCAATTTGGCGAGGGCCATAGATTAAGGCCTGTCTAGAGAATTCATAGGTTAACAGTTTGCCATAGTTATTCCCATCACAGCGTGCTGTCATCCACGCCACCATATTATTTTTCTGTACCGGGGTAAAAGGCACGATCAACATAAATTCTTCTGCTTCACCCTCGGGCAGTTTCATGATGACGTAGTACGGTTCCAGGGTTTCTGAGCTTTCTTCCCGTGTGATCTGAGTTGGGAAATCCCAGAGGTCTTCCTGGTTGTAAAACACATCTGGACGCTCCATATGATAGGCCCGATAGACTTGAGCCTGAATCTTAAACAGCGTTTGAGGATAGCGAAAATGCTGTTGGAGTGTAGGTGGTGCGCTTTCTAAATTGTCAAATAATGTGGGAAAGCTCTGTTGAAAAGAAGCCAGAATCGGGTCCTCTGTGTCAACAATGTAAAGCTTGATGGTGCCGTCATAGGCGTCGACCACAGCTTTAACAGGATTACGGATGTAGTTAGTGCCACTGCTGACAATACGCTGCATAGCGCGCCCCTGTAATACGTCTTCAATGCCCTCACTGCGCCATAGAGGTTCAGAATAGGGATAGCGATCGCTGAGGGTATAGGCATCAACAATCCATTGGAGTCGCCCGTCAATGATGGCTAAATAGGGATCGCTATCGAGGGAAAGAAAGGGAGCTAACTGTTGAATGCGCTGCTGAATTAATCGATGGTAGTGAATCCGAGAATTCTCTCCGAGAGAGTTGGACAGTAGCAGTTGCCAGTCGCCTAGGTTGTAAGCATAGGCTAGTCTTCGTAGCATGGAACCAATGGGAACACCCCCAGGACCTGTGTAGTTATATTGGGCGTTATCATTGCCTAGGGGATAGTCAAATTCGGCCTGGTCAGTACCGGTTAAGATGTAGCGATCTGTTGCTTCCCCATAATAAATTCGAGGTTGCTCGATGGTGAGATCGACAGTGCTTGTTGGGGGTAAGTCCTTGATAAATAATTCCGGTAGACCATCTTCGGTAACCTTATTCACTGGGCTCATGGCCAGACCATAGCCATGGGTATAAATTATGTGTTGGTTGACCCATGTTTGAGCTTGGTCGGGTAGGGCATCATCCACTAGCTCCCGAGGCGATAACATTACCTGACGATAGTCGTTATCTAAGGTGTAGCGATCAATGTCAACGTCTTGAAATTTGTAATAGGGACGTAGGGTTTGCAAACTACCGTAGGTACTTTGCAGAGGGCGATAGTCCCATAGGCGAATGTTGTCGATAGTGCCGCTATTACTTGCTAGAGTAGTGGCATCTAGCTGATTTTTAACGTCAAAAGATTCTTGCTGAACATCATCTAGACCGTAGGCTAGGCGGGTAAGTTCAATGTTATCGGCGATGTAGGGAGCTTCTTTTTGCAGTTCGTTAGGTTCTACAACAAACTTTTGTTGCCCCCAGGGGTATACCCCAGTCACCAGAACAAAAACGGCTACATAGAGACTAATGGCTGTAAGCGGTAGCAGAAAACCGCTACGCCACAGGGAAAGTAAGAATAAAATACCGACGGCAATGGTGATGAATCCCATGATGCCGTAGGCTTGCATACGAGCATTGACATCGGTATAGCCGGCACCAAAGACAACGCCTGTTGAAGAATAAAGGAGTTCGTAGCGAGCGAGCCAAAATCCTAAGGCAACGACAGCAGCTAATCCAGCTAACAATACACAGAAGTGGGTTTTGACTTCTCCGGTGAGAAAGTATTTCCAACCGCGTTCTGGGCGAATTTCTCCTTTAACCCCATAAATGCTGGCTGCAAGTGCTAGACTCCATACCAATATTTCGATGATAGCCCTATGTAAACTCTCGAAGAGGGGGAGTTGGAAAATATAAAAGCTCATTTCGCGCCCATACAGAGGGTCTTGGGCACCAAAGTCTACCGGGTGAAGAAACTTGAGGACGTCCTGCCAGGCTTCAATACCATTGATGGCAGCGGTTAAAGCTAGCAACGTAATCAGACCGAAGCTAACGTAGCGGATTAAGCTTGGTAAATAGGGATCCCACTGGGGATTTTGCACAACCCGTAGGGGACGTTCGCGAGTAATGCGTTGAGCAATTGCATAGTTTATGAATAAAATTAACCACCAGCTGGCAAAGGCTAGGATTGCGATCGCACCCTGCCAGCGCAATCGAGTCCATAGAATATCTGCAAACCCAACCGAGTCGAACCACCACACTTCTGTGATCAAGTGCACGAAGGATCCAGAGAAGGTAAGCGCAAGCAACCCTCCGAGAATTAGCCACAACCACTTTGCACTCATGCTCTAACCTGTCAGATAACGCCCAAGTATCGGGGATTAAAGATGGTTTACACCATTTGTTCCTCGAACCTACAAAGCTTAGCGCAAGCTTATGAATCCCAGAGTTTTTTTTAAGTAGTCAAAAGAAACTAGTGCATAGTAGGCCATGATCACCGAGCAAGTTTTAACTTTTATGGCGTTGCTCTAGTGTTATGTAAATCTGAGAATTTAGGCTAAGTGGCGATGTCTAACCGCAGGTTTAAGGTCGATGCGCTTAATGTGCGAGTCTATCCAGATCCAGACTCGTTAGCTCAGGCGGCGGCACAGCAAGTTATTGTCCAGCTACAGCAGACACTTCAGCATCAGCCACAGGCCACCATCGTGTTTGCTACCGGGCGATCGCAACTGGGTCTATTAGGGTACCTTCGCCGTGATACCACTGTAGATTGGTCACGGGTGATCGGCTTTCACCTGGATGAGTTTTTAGGTTTGAGTCGCGAGCATCCGGCTAGCTTTGGCGCTTACTTGCACCATCACATTGTCCGATGGTTACCGTTTCAAGTATTTAATTATCTCAATGGTGATGCATTAGAGCCGATTGAAGAGTGCGATCGCTACACCCAGTTGCTCACCCAAAAACCAATTGATATCTGTTTACTGGGTATTGGCGATAACGGCCACCTAGCCTTTAATGATCCAGCCGTAGCAGATTTCCATGATTCTCGATGGGTAAAACTTGTACGCTTGGACAACATCAACCGCCAACAACAATTGACCTCTGGATATTTCCCACAGCTTTCAGCTGTTCCTGCCTATGCGATTACCCTCAGCCTGAGTGCCATCCGCAGTGCTCGATATAATCTCTGCTGTGTCTTTGGAGATTATAAAGCTGATGTTCTTAAAACGGTACTAACAGTCTCTCCATCTGAAGCTTGTCCTGCTTCTATTCTAAGACTTGATGGCAAAGGAAAAAACACTCTCTTTATAGATGAACCAGCCTGCCGACTCTTCTCAAATATGACATAAAGGTACAAGAGTCAACAGAGGCGAAATAAACGCCTACCATGCTAACGCTTGTACCCCATATCGCTCTCACAATTCCTAGAGATTTGCCGGTAGCGCAACGCCTGTCACTGTTTCTTTTGTTAGATTTCCTGTATCAGAAATTTATGAATCAGCACTCAACACTGAGAACTGATCGTCCTCATTAGGCAGGGCACCACAAACTATTATTCTGTAACCCAACGGTCCAAATAGGTTCTTGTGAGATTTTTGTATTAGCTGGGTTAGCACGACTGAGCCAGACAACAGGCTCATCTAAATCCAATACTGTCTCACCTTCATCGGTGGTGATAGTCACTAGCTGTTGGTGAATGGTCATACCGTGGATAGGTAACCAACCAGACTGACCTTGCAAAAGCAAATCACGACTGTGATCGCGACGAATGAATAATCGTCGTAATACCCGCCAATCTTGCCACAGCCGTTTAGCACTATCACTGTTGAGATAGTAATCAGGCAGCACTTCTAGGGGCATGTAATCGTGTGTAGGGGATTGCCCAACCATGGCAAACTGCTGCCCCCAACTTACTCCAAAGATTATATTTAAAGCGTTATATATTAACTGAATCAGTCGTTCCCATAGCTTTGGCTGACGATGGGGTTGGGATGACCAAACCCCATCGCAGGGAATGGGGTTGTTAATTAAAAACATCGGATTGAACCATTTTTTAACGGGGTACAACTTGGAACTCCTATGGCCTATTGACCTTGACATAGTTCAGCATTCTGCCAAAGGATCTATGGACAGGAAAAAAATACAGAAATACATAGCTAATTCCGTATTTCTACGGATTCCAATGGTCAGACATCCATGGACGGTACCTACCTTAACTCCTATTCTTTGTTTAATTAAAGTTCTCTCATAAATCCTTGAAACCTTTATTTCTAAGGGTGTCTGTCTTTCATAGATGATCTTTATGTGCCCCTTATGCCCTGAATGTTGTCATGTCATGGCAGCCTCGTAGGTCACAATTTTACAACCGAACGTCCAACTTAATTGGCGATGCGATTCCTGACTACGTCGAGAGTAAGGCTGTATTTGATAGCCCAGTTGAAACTGCATGCTGAAACCTGGCTACATCATCCTGGGTCCCAATACTGAGTGCCGCTGCGCCAAAAGCTCAGGATCAAGGATGCTGAACGGCACTCAAAATAAGCGTATGTTATTTGATATTGAGATGTAGCATAGCTTGAAAAATACAAAAGGTTTGATGTGGTCTATCTGATGAATTGAGAGATTGTTGTGTGGTTTACCTAAAAATAGGGCCAGCCACAATATGAGGCCGAAGATCGTTCTCACATTGTGGCTGATTTCTCGACCTTATGGCCTCAACTTTAAGACTTCAGTCTTGTGGCCAGGAAAAGAACAGCTATTTTGTTGTTTTGGGTATGAGGCTGTAAAAGTTTGCGTTTCGGAAGATTATTTCAGTGAGCACACCATAATCTGACACAAGACATTTATCAGAATCAATGTATAGTCTGCTTGATCTTAATCACTTCGCTTGAGTCTAAACTAAACCATCTAAGTCAACAGAATTTTCATAAAGACAGCTAGAGTGGCCATGCAATATAGAAGGCAAAGACCATTAAAAAGCCATAGCAAACTGATCATTGAAAAATGAAGCCATGGATTAGTGTTGATTTGAGATGCAAAATTCATAGATGAGTATCTTTGCCGTCACAGATAATCTTAGTGACATAAAAATCTTTGATCGCAAGACTCTTAAAAAATTCAGGTTTGTTTAAATTTGTTTAAAGTCCATCGATCAAGTACATGGCTTGATTGTTTGTATGTAGGTTAGGTCTAGCAAACAATTTCTGACCTTTTGCGATCGCAAGCCCCGCCCGCCCCAGCATTAAAGCATCCCATTCTCCTTCCCGTAATAGACATAGCCTCAGGCGACCCTCGACAGTCACCGTGCCCGAGACAACTGGCACAAAACGAATATAGTCGCTAACGTTGCTGCATGGGGTTCCCTGGGTGAATGGGTAATCGGGATTATCCGCTACTTTAGTAGCCTTTCCATCTTCCACCGTCACTAACATTGAACAGGTGTCAAGACAATCGTGGGGAGAAGCACTATTCACATTTTTACAGATTTACTGTTAACTAGATTACTTTTTAAGTTGAATGTTGTTATGCCCTGACAATGGGATTATCTGCCAAGATTAGACAAAAACCCACCCTTATTTATGTTGACTCAGTAAGCAGGGTAACAACGTCCATGGCCACGAACGTTTAGAGGTTTCTGGTTAAGCTTGAAAGGTTACTAGCGGCGGACGACAGGCATCATTAGCTCAATTTTATCCCAATACTAGTCTGAAGATGTGCCTATATTTATCAAATAATGAGAGAGCAAAGGCTCCATGAAATTAGCGGAATTAAGTCAGCAGCAAAAACAGTTATTGCAGCAGTATAAAGAACGAGGCGGAGTCATCGATTGGGTAGCGATGGAGTTGGAGGAGCAACCCTACGATGATTATGATACTCATTGGCAAGCCGCAATATTAGCCTTAGACGCAATAGCCCAAGATATTGATGAGGACTTTCACACTATTCTCGAAAGCCCTGAAAATCAGCATCACAATCGAGATGATTTTTTTCAGTTGACATATGATGTCAGCAAATTTGTTGGGAATATCATCAGCTTGGAGCAATTCCTAGGTTCGTCCTTTAACGTGTCGTCTCGGAAACTGTTAGTCAGGGGTCAAAGCAAGCGACACGTCAATGACTTATTTTGGGTTGGCGACGCGGAAATTCCAGAGAATATCGTTGGAGAGTGCGGTTTTTATGAACCTGACAGTTTTGGGCTTGCTGATGCGTTTCTATCTCCTCCATACGGTATTACTGGATCGTCCTTAGAACTCAACACGCTATTTTTAGAGATCGCAGAACACTTCTTTGCATCATTCACTGATGCAGGGCAGATCTATAGCTGGAGCGACGATTGTTCCAATTACTTTGACGCAGGAAAAGAATGGTGGGGTACGTTGTTTTGCACTTACTTTTGCCGACCAGACTCAACGCTTGTAGTAGTAATGGCATCGACTACTGATTAGTGTGATCAAGTCGTCTGATAGGTTAATAGTAATTGTGGGATTGCTTATGGGGCAAAATTTTCAGCAAAACTCTAATCACTATTTTAGCTGTGTCAAACCAAATTGTTGTCCAGTGACGACACCATTATTAAATTTTCCTGATAGTAGCGGAACCTCTTACCTGTTCAATTCATCTGATAGCTCGAAGCTATTTTCCATCAGTATCTCCTGGAGCTATCTATTCGACGAAGTATTTATTATAAGTATCTTCCCTCAATACTCTTTTTATATAGTTTTTTCGTAATAAGGAGCATCCCCATACATCACCCATGCCAGGCATGATATAGCTTATTTTTAGGTGTGAAAATTTCATTGCACACTGAACCAATACAGGTTAAATGGTGTCCCCCCGCCCTTAAGTTATTTTTATTTAAAAAAATGAAGGACTTTATGAAGTCTACAAAACTAAAATCTTTTGTATGGTTACTGACTGTTGGAATGCTGGCTGTAACCACACTAACGACAACTGTGCATGAAACTGCATATGCAAAACTCCATGTTGACAATCCGTTTGTTGGGGCAACTGCCTACCTGAACCTGGACTATGGGGAAAACGTGAAAAAACAGGCCACCCAAACCGCTGGCAGATTAGGCGAAAAAATGGCCCAGGTCGCCACCTACCCGACCGCAGTCTGGATGGATCGCATTGGCGCAATTACAGGAACAGCGACCGATGGCACCAAAATTGCCATGAGCTTACGTGAGCATTTGGATACCGCGCTAGCGCAAAAGCTCCCCGGTAAACCGATCACCTTTTTGATGGTGGTCTACAATCTACCGAACCGGGATTGTCATGCGTTGGCTTCAAATGGCGAAATTCCCCATGGGGGCATTGAACGCTATAAAACTGACTACATCGATCCGATCGCAAAGATTGTTAGCGATCCGAAATATGCCCATATCCGGATTGTCGCCACGATCGAACCGGATTCATTACCTAACCTTGTCACCAACCTTTCAACGCCTGCCTGTGCAAAGGCAAAATCGAGTGGCGAATATGTCGAAGGTGTGAAATATGCTTTAAATAAGCTGTATCCAATCCCTAACGTCTATACCTATGTTGATCTTGGTCATTCTGGTTGGTTAGGCTGGGATAGTGCGTTTAGTCCGACGGTGACGTTGATCGCTGATACGATTAAGGGCACACAAGCTGGCGTAAACGCAGTGGATGGTTTTATTTCAAATACCTCCGGCAGCACCCCGATAATTGAGCCGTTTATTAAAGAATATACTGGTGGCCAGCCGAGCCGCTCCTCTGATTTCTATGACTGGAACCCCTATATTGACGAAATCAGCTATATGGGCGCGATGTACGATGCTTTTGTGGCTGAAGGTCTACCGACGACGATTGGTATGTTAGTGGATACCAGCCGTAACGGATGGGGCGGCCCAAATCGTCCGACTGTTGCCAGCACCGCTACAGATGTGAATACCTTTGTAGATGAGTCTCGCATTGATAGACGACCTCATCGCGGTGGCTGGTGTAACCAGATCGGCATGGGTATCGGTGAACGCCCGGTCGTAGAACCTTATGAACATTTTGATGCCTTTGTATGGGTGAAACCTCCGGGAGAATCTGATGGTGTTAGCGAAGCTGGCATTATTGATCCCAATGATCCGGCCAAAGGATTTGATGGGATGTGCGATCCGAACGCGACCAATAGAGACAAACCACAATACTCGACTAATGCCATGGCTGGGGCCCCCCATGCCGGGTGGTGGTTCGCGGAACAGTTTGAAATGTTGGTCGAAAATGCTTATCCCCCACTTCCATGACTGCCAATAGTAGACTCAGGACAAACTTAGACAAATATTGCAATTGAGGGGATAGGCAAAACATGGTGTAAAGATCACCATCAGAAAATTGTCCTGACATTCTCTTCGATTGCTATATCGTTAGTCTGGTCATGAAACACCTTCAAGACATCCAAATCGTTTCAAGACCAGCAGTGTTTCAACCGTAATCACACCGCTCCAATCCTGACGCGCCTGTTGCCATGCATCAGGGAACATATCTCCCCAAGACCAGGTGGGTAACCAAGCACCCTCTTCACCTTGAGTAGAAATCTCGTAGGCTAAATTTGCCGTTACGGCTTCTTCCATTCCAGCCATAAAAGGAGAATCAGGCGCATCTATCACTTGCAATGGCCGTAGACAATAGCCTTCCCAAGCCGCTGAATTCTTTTCAATGGTCCCATCAATCTGCTGGGCCACAACTTGACGAATCTGTTCCCGGAATTCATCGGGTAGTGTTTTTGTCTTCATCAAACGTAGACAACACAACAGGTCATGCATGCCCATCTGCTCTGTATTTGATAATGCACCCATGACCCGCTCCGACACCTGAGAGATAATAGTCTCTGGGACAAGATGTTGATAGTCATACAGATATCCCAGTATCTCAGCGGTCGGGTTAAGAGAGAATAACTCCGATGTTTCTTCATCGTCTGACTGTTCCCACCAAGGAGCATGGGGACTCTGCTGAGCGGATTTAGGGATAATCGGCCAGTGCCATTCTTTTTGGTCTAAGGTCTTTAGTAGATAGGCGATCGCAACTGAGACGACCTCATGATCTGAGGTACCGTTAATTGAGCGAAGTACTTGAAAGGCAATGGATGTGCAAAGTGCCGAGCTATCATTTGTGCGCAAGTCAGGTTCTAGTCCATGACCAAAACCGCCATCTGGATTCTGGAATTCCTTCAGTGCGGCAACTACTGAGTCGGCTGATGCTCCGTTAAAGGCATGGTGGAATCTGGCAATTTCTAATGGCCGTCCTTTTTGTTCAATAAACTGTTGTGAGGCCTCTAAGGCTGTCCTGGTCAGAATTGGTTGGATCATTAGTCAGCTCTCTTGGTGAATAGTTTATTTGTACTATTCTAGAAGCTTTCAGTAATATTGGTTAAAAGATCGTATCAGTCGTTGCAGATATCGGGGGATAGATTCAGGCGGAAGCGATCGCAAAAATAGGCATTAGGGTTTAATGCAGGGCCATCGGTTAGGCTCTCGGGTAATGGCTGAATAACACCTGTGTTTTCTAAACTTGTATTAGATAGATAAATGACAGAAAAGGAGATAAGCGTGATGCTTATCTCCCGGTGAGTGAGTAAACTTTTGGGTGAAAATTTCCTAATGGAACGATGGGTTGTGACGAATCAGGTCCATAAACTCCTGACGTGTGCGAGCATCATCCGCAAACACCCCTTGCATCGAACTGGTAACAGTCCAGGAACCTGGCTTTTGCACCCCGCGCATTACCATACACATGTGAGACGCCTCGACAACAACTGCCACACCCTGGGGTTGTAAAAGACCCTGGAGGGCATTGGCAATTTGCTGAGTCAGTCGTTCTTGCACCTGCAACCGTCGTGCATACATTTCACAAATGCGGGCAATTTTCGACAGGCCAATTACCTTGCCATTGGGAATATAGGCAACATGGGCACGGCCTAAAATCGGCAAGATATGATGCTCACAAGAACTGAACAAATCAATATCGCGTATCAGTACCATTTCATTGGTGTCTTCATGGAAAACGGCTCCATTGAGCAGTTCATCCAGGGACTGATGATAACCCGAGGTTAAAAATTTGAGGGCTTTGACCACACGTTTTGGTGTGTCTCGCAATCCTTCACGGTCGGGGTCTTCTCCTAAGCCTAGAAGCAATGTTCTTACGGCTTGTCGCATGTCTTCGTCTGAAACAGGAGCTTTAGCTTCGGTGTTGATTAACTGGCTACGAATATCGTCGGGTGAAATGGATAAGGTCATAAATAACGAGTGGGTGAATTGTTGGATGGATTTATCAAAATGTCGAGCGATCGCAAAACGATCAACCCCCTTCAATCAAGGACTGAAAGACTGGATATAGCAATTGCCGAATGGGGGGCAACTGCCCGTCAGACGAGCACCGGTGCTAACCTGATGAGTTTTAGAAATCAGGCAAGACATGCCGTCAGCTGTTGCTGGATATCATCACCATTGAGGTGTCGCCCGATAAAAATAAGCTGGTTTCGAGGCGGCGTGTCCCATTCTTCCCCGTTAATGGAAAAACGAGGACCGCTTAGCTGAAAAATGTTGCGCAGGTCACTCTCCTCAAACCAGAGAATTCCTTTGGCTCGAAACACATCTTGTGAAAGTTTGTTTTGCAGAAAATGTTCAAATTTTTTGACATGGAAGGGACGATCGCTCTCAAACGCAATGGATACAAATCCATCATTCTCAAGATGGGCAGAATGGTGGTGATGATGTTCATGGTGCTCGTGCCCATGATGATGATGCTCGTGTCCATGATGCTCGTGCCCATGGTGCCCATGCCCATGATGTCCGTGTCCGTGATGCTGATCATGTGCCGTCTGCTCGATTTCTTCTTGCACCAGCTCAGCATAGTCTTCGGGATTGTTATAGCCAACATCTAAAATTAGCTGCAGGGGTACCTGACCCTGCTGACTACGCAAAATCCTGGCCCCCTCTTTAATGCTAAGAAGATACTCTTCTAACGCCTTCACCTGATCCGATGAAACTAGATCAACTTTGTTCATAATTGTAACATCAGCGTAGGTGATTTGTTTCAAGGCGGCTTCACTCTCAAAATGATCGGGCGTGAAGGTTTCGGCATCTACCATGGCGATGATGGAATCCAAACGGGTGAGGTCGCGTAGTTCAGTACCCAGAAATGTAAGAATAATAGGCAGCGGATCAGCCACACCTGTGGTCTCAATCACCATATAGTCAACACGGTCATCCCGCTCCATGACTCGATAGACAGCGTCTACCAGGTCATCGTTAATGGTGCAACAAATGCAGCCATTGCTAAGTTCAACCATATCTTCATCCATTGTCACTAACAGCTGACTATCGATGTTGATATCGCCAAATTCATTAACGAGGACGGCAACTTTTAAGTCTTTATTATTGCTTAGAATATGGTTCAAAAGCGTTGTTTTACCACTGCCAAGAAATCCGGTAATGATGGTGACGGGCATTCCTCTTTTAGTGGTTGAGGGGAGTGTGGAGGCTGTCATGGAATAAACTCCGGAAGCAACAAGATGGATTCCCTAACTCCTTTGGAGTTAGCCAACGATATCTCTGGGCTAATTATGTTCACAAGGCCAACTTGCGGGTGTTGGGGGCGAGCATCGCCAACAGAAAAATAGCGAGTTGAACGGTGACAATACTGGGGCCCGAGGGTAAATCGAAAAAGGCAGAAACCATCATACCAATAGCGGCCCCTAACGCACCTAAGCCTGCTGAGGTCAGGATGTACTGAACAAAGTTGCGGCTAAGGAGACGGGCCGCACAAGCGGGTATCACGACAAATGCACTAATCAACAAAACACCAATGGCCTTAATGGAAATACCCACCACCAGAGATAACAACACAATGAACGCTGTACGTTGGGCAGACACAGATACGCCCCGAGCAATGGCCATGGATTCATGGAGTGTTAGGAGAATTTGCGATCGCAACGTTAGCCCCATAAATATGACACATACCACCAACAGCACGCCGCTAAAGATTAGGTCAGTGGTTTGCATTGCCAGGATATCACCAAACAACAGGTGGGTGATACCGCCTTTGTAGTCCTCACGAAAACTCAGCAAGATAATGCCAATGGCCAAGGATGATGAGTAAACAATATTTAGCAGCGCATCGGTCCAGAGACGCGTGCGTTCCAGGAAATAGGTCACACCCAACGCAAAAAGAACAGCAAAGGGTAACAACACCCAACCAGGATCCAGACCCAGCAAAAACCCAATGCTAATACCCAACAGGGCTGAGTGCCCCAGGGTATCACTAAAAAAAGAAAGCTGTCGGAGAACGGTAAAGCTACCCATTAAGCCGCCCATAAAACCAGTGAGAACACTGCCCATCAGTGCCCGTTGCATAAAGGGCAGTTGAAACAGTTCTATCACACGGGTAAATTCAGCCTGGATCGACATGGCAGAAAAACTAGCAAGATTAACAAGAATGGTGATAGCGAACAAACTCAGAGCCATAGGCCAGGGAGAGATTCTCTGGGGTAAGAGAATGATCGGGTTTTCCCTGGCAGAGCAGGGTGCGATTTAGACAGAGGACGCGATCGCAACTGCGACGTACCATATCGAGATCATGGGAGATCTGCAAAATGGCCCAGCCCTGGTCTTGTTTAAGCTGGTGCAGCAACCGATAAAATTCCGATTCGTTACGCACATCTAAACCAGCGGGAGCCTCATCGAGAATCAGCAGACGGCGGGGACGCACTAAACAGTAGGCCAGCAGTACCCGCTTTAGCTCTCCCCCCGACAACGCACTCACAAGCTTGTAACGCAAATGCCAGGCGTCCACCTGGGTCAATGCCTGCTGCACTGCATGACGGCGCGCCCGTCCACCAGCCCAAGGCAGCTGTAAGCCCAGACGATCCCACCCGAGACCGATCAGTTCTTTGACTGTAATGGGAATGCGGCGATCAAACAGAAAGTTTTGAGGCAGATAGGCAACCTGTTGTCTCACCTCAGCTGGCAATTTGCCTTTAGGAGAGAGCGGCTGCCCCAGGACAAACACCTCTCCAGACCGACGTGGCAAGATTCCCAGTATGGCCTGAATTAGGGTGCTCTTTCCGGCTCCGTTGGGACCCACAATTGCGGTATCCATGCCAGCTGGCACTGTAAACGATACATTCTGAACCGCTGCATAGGTCTCTCGGTAAACCGTCAACTCGTTGACGACTAAGACTGGATCGCTCAACTGTTCTCTCCTGGCCCCATAAAATCATTCTCCATACTAAAGCCACCAACCGATTGCGGCTACCGGTTGAGGCGTCCAGAAAGGATACCAGGATTGTGTGGATGCCCCAAAGCTATCTGCCAGGTTCTCAGCATTCTGACGCATGATGGTCAGATAGTAGTCTGGCTGTATCGCCTCGGTCGGACCTACTTCCAGAGGGTCAAACTCACTTACACCAATGGAGAGATCCTGTGCGATCGCCTTAAAGGAAGATTCTCCAGCCTGGGGCTCGGTCATAATGGTTTTTAACCCTTCCGCCTGCACTGTATCCACCACACGCTTGACATCGTCTGGAGATGGATTTTCTTCGGGAAGACCTACCAGAACTTCAGCTTCCAGTCCATAGCTGCTAGCAAAGTAGGCGGCGAAATCATGAAATACCACAAATGTTTGTCCAGCAAAGGGGGACAACATTTCCGTAATGTCAGCATCCAATGCCTGCAGCTCAGTAATAAATGCCGCCGCGTTAGCCGTGTATTCAGCCTCCCCTTCTGGATCGGCGGCAATCAAACCATCGCGAATATTTTCGACCTGTTCAATGGCTCGCTTGGGATCCAGCCAGACGTGGGGGTCAAATTCACCGTGGGCGTGAGCATGGCCATGGTCGTCATGGCTCGCTTCGGCATGATCATCATGAGCCTTCTCTTCACCGTGATCGTGGTCGTCGTGCCCTTCTTCACCATGGTCGTGATCATCATGGGCCTTTTCCTCACCATGATCGTGATCGTCGTGGCCTTCATGGCCATGGTCGTCATGGCCTTCTTCGCCACTAGCAAACGCAGCAATCTCTTCGCTAGAGTCGATGGTGACCAGATCGGAATTTTCCGCATTCTCGATCATGTCATCTAAAAAGAACTCCATTTCCAGACCGTTTTTCACCAACACGTCCGCACTGGCAACCGCCTGAATATCACTGGGTTTGGCCTGAAAATCATGGGGACCCACATTGGTGGGTAGCAACTGTACCACCTCGGCGCGATCGCCCGCTACCGCTTTAGTGAATTGGGTTATGGGCAAAAATGTTGTAACCACCTGCAATGAATCTTCGGGTGCCGCTGCCGAAGAGTCTGCTTCGCTGGTAGAGTCCGTAGGAGCAGTCGTGCAGCCACCTAGGGTAACGATTGCCCCCAGCGCCATAATCGATAACTGTTGTACCTGCCGTTGAAAACTCAGTCTAGACATTACTATTCTCTCTTCAAAAACAACATTAATTCTTTAAGCTTTATCTTGCTATGGACGTAAAGCTAGGGCAGCATCTTTGGCGAAATAGGTCAAAATCAAGTCGGCTCCCGCCCGTTTCATACTGGTTAAGGTTTCTAGCATGACGGCTTTTTCATCAATCCAGCCTTGCTGCGCCGCCGCTTTGACCATGGCGTATTCACCACTGACGTTGTAGGCAGCAATGGGTAAATTTGTGTTTTGTTTAATGCGGCAAATCACATCCAAATAGGCCAGAGCCGGTTTCACCATGACGATGTCCGCCCCTTCCTTAATATCAAGCTCTACCTCTTTCAGAGCTTCCCGCGCATTGGCGGCATCCATCTGATAGGTCTTTTTGTCGCCAAACTTAGGGGCAGAATCCAGGGCATCGCGAAATGGACCGTAATAGGCCGATGCATATTTAGCGGAATAGGCAAGAATGCCAACATTAATCCAACCGGCAGCATCCAGTGCCTGACGAATTTCGCGCACACGACCGTCCATCATGTCGGATGGGGCCACAAAATCAGCCCCCGCCTCAGCCTGTACCAGGGCCTGTTTGACGAGAACTGCCACGGTTTCATCGTTAAGAATTTGACCATTTTGCACAATGCCGTCATGGCCCTCGCTACTGTAGGGGTCAAGGGCTACATCGGTAATCACCAGCAGCTCCGGCAGCGCTTGCTTAAGGGCACGTACGGCGCGAGGGATCAAACCATCCGGGTTATAGCTTTCGGTACCCGCGTTATCTTTTTGATGATGGGGAATGAGCGGGAACAGGGCAATGGCTCCAATGCCTAACCCCCAAACAGTTTTTGCTTCCTCTAGCAATAGATCTAGGGAGTAGCGAAAACAGTTGGGCATCGACGGTACCGCCTCCTGCTGCCCCTCACCTTCCATGACAAACAGAGGATAAATTAGATCAGCGGCGGTTAGCACCGTTTCTCGTACCATACGGCGCAGCGCTCCGGTACGACGCAGACGCCGGGGACGATGCACTTGGCCAGTACTGCCACTATTATTATCAGCGGGTGCAGCTTCCTCTATCGCTTTAACAGCATCTGTGGCGGTGGGGAGGGGCGCTGACGTGGGTGACATAGATGTGGATGACATAAGATGGAAACCCGTTATGATAATGATTATCATTCCTAGGTATATTACATCAGTTTTTCGAAATTGACGCGATCATAATCCTTAAAAATTCCATGACTCAGGTTCACTGTACTCGGGCTCAAACAGCGGTACTCCAGTTACTGCGGCAACAGTCTGAACCGATCTCGGCTCAGGCGCTATATACGCTGATCAAGCAACATCAGCGGATTGGTTTGGCAACGGTATATCGAGCCCTGGATGCGCTAAAGCGCATGGGCAGGGTGCAGCATCGGGTAACGCTGACAGGGGAAACACTCTACAACGCGGTGGAGCAGGACCGTCACTATATGACCTGTTTGGGCTGTGGACAGTCGTTTCCTCTGAATACCTGCCCTTTGAAGGGTCTGGAGTTTTCTCTTCAGCATTCCAGCTCATTCACAATCTACTATCACACCCTGGAATTCTTTGGCCTTTGTGAACCCTGTGCAGTGCAAGGTGGGTGAGGTTTTGGATTTAGCGAGCTAGAAAAAGGGGATAAGCATCACAATCATGTTAATAGTCTAAGATAGGTGCACACCCTAAAGGCTCTAAGTGGAAAGCCGATAAGAACGGTAGACTTGAGAGTCTTTGTCTTGAATTTGGACAGCATTTGGTGATGCAGTATGACCCAAGCAATTGATTTAATATCCTCGCCGCCATCACCATTGTCATTGCAAGATTTTCTTGTGTGGGATAGCGGTGATGATCGTCTATATGAATTGATTGAGGGTGAGCCGATGCCGATGAGCGATCCCACTGCTAATCATGAGGATGTGGCGGATAATCTTTGTGATCTGCTCAGGCTGCATTGTTTAGAGAAAAATTTACCCTTTGTACCGAAGCGTTCTAAGTTAATCTCTATTGGTTCTCGGAATGGACGAGACACTGCCAGACGTGGTGATATTGTTGTTTTTGCCAAGGCTGAATGGGAACGGATGAAGGGGCTGTCCAGCTCAGCGATGGCTTATATTGCTCCACCATTAGTGATTGAGGTGGTGTCAACAAACTGGCGAGATGACTATTTGACTAAGCTGGCTGAGTATGAATCTATTGGTGTTGAGGAGTATTGGATCGTTGACTATGCCGCGTTAGGGGGGATGCGGTATATCGGTCATCCGAAGCAATCTACAGTGTCTGTTTACACGATGGACCCTGAGACAGGTGAATTTGGTATGCCACAACAGTTTCGCGGGGATAACAAAATTAGG
The DNA here is from genome assembly GCF_043421015.1 of Leptothoe sp. EHU-05/26/07-4. Taxonomy (NCBI): domain Bacteria; kingdom Bacillati; phylum Cyanobacteriota; class Cyanophyceae; order Nodosilineales; family Cymatolegaceae; genus Leptothoe; species Leptothoe sp. EHU-05/26/07-4. The sequence continues at coordinate 186,284 of NZ_JAXSQV010000001.1, read as the reverse complement.
TCTACTGTTGTCCCTGAACTTGTAGTAACGGCCAAGGCTTTATGGAAAGAAGATTAGAGAATATTGATAACTATTGCATTCATCTGCGCGGCAGAGGCAAAAAAGATCATCGCCGTCGGGGATGCAACGCGTCAGGTGCAATATGTGGTAAAAACACAGAACTAAACCGACACTTATGAAGTATAGCAGACTGACTAAAAGCAAGCACTAATCACATAACAATAGAAACCTAAAGATTTATCGTGGCTATACCGAATAATTCAACGATAGAAACGCAAGACTGAAAAGCGGAGCAGCCAAAAGCTTAGAAACGCAGTTGAGATGTAGATCTAGGTGCAGGAACTGTGCGGCTAACGGTGAACGGTCAGGGGTGTGAGAGATTTGTTTAAAGCTCAACCCGTGAGCGTGAGTCGAGCGTCCCTCTCCACAGGGTAGTTAGAAAGCAGACCCCTACATAATTACGAACCTATTGTACCATTTTACTTGCTGGCGACACCGATTATTTGCGTCCGTTTCTTAGGATTACGGCTCCCACAGTTCCACAACAGGCTTTTCGCAAGATACCACATCGATCACTTCATCTCCCGTCCAAACTCGATAATGCTTTGCAGAACCGATAATGTCTTTGTACCAACCATGATTAGCATTGACGTAGTCTAAATACTTGGATCGAGAAAGAGCCTGAATCACTCCTGTATCATCACGCTCTTCGTAGTCGTCCCAGGAGGTATAGGATTCATCAACAACTTGCCATGCTATTGACTGCGGAAATCTCACCAACATCATCCTGCTCTCATCTTTGACTTCTACCGGGCGACTACCTTGGAGAAGCTTCTGAACTGTCGGATTGGGATCGGTTTGTTCATCATCAGGTTCGCCAACGAACATCTCTGTGAGAATCAGACGAAGGTCATCCTGGTAAACCACGGCGTGGAGTTGCCACATTTCTGCTTCGTCTAGAACTGTAAGCATATGCAAAGGATAGCTAACGTTTCTGTTGAGCGGTTGTCAGTATTTGACAACGCAGTAATCTTTCAATAATCCGCTCCAACAGGCTTGTTAGGTGCAGTCTGGAACGGCTATTTTTCTAGTCTCGTTTGTAGAACGAGTCACCGCGTTGAAAATACCTCACAGCAATAGGGATATCAATGGCCGCACTCACCATAGTGAGTACACACACATACATGATAAACCAGTACAAACCTCTATCCAACATTTGTGTCGTGAGTAGATGAAATAAGTAAGGGAGTATTAGCAGCCAATGCGCATGCCCGATGGGACCGATGAGTTTTGAGAACGGTCGGCGACGATGAACTTGACTCCCAATAATAAAGGACAACACCCGACCGAGCAGAATCACCAGTCCAGGTGTTTCGCGAATGAAATACAAGCCGCCGAGAACTTGTGGCAATGGATAGAGGATTGCCCATATTCGGATTGTCCAAGGCAACGTGCCCATCGCTTTCCAAAACTGAATGAGATCTTTCAACAGATTCATAAGCTAATGAGAAAAATTTGATGACTTTTTACTGGGTATTCGAATATGACAGGATTAAAGCCTTGATTAGCAGGCTTTTGAACTCCTAGAAACGCAGATCAAGATCAAAGGATTGCTAGCTCGCAGCATTAGACTGGTTTAAGCGGCGAGATGTTCATCACCGCTTAAACCAGGTGGTCGAGTAGTTAGAGAGCATTTGGTGCTAACTTTGTTTGACGGACAACTAATTTGACGATGCTATCCATAGCACAGCAATCGACACTCTTTGAAGGTGATGGGATATAGCATCGAACAGGTTGTTGTCGGAAATCAGCCTGTAACTATAAGCTTGGTTGAGAACTGCTCACCATATCCTGGACCATCAACCATGTCCCTGTGACCTTTTGCCAAAGGACGGCTTTGGTGCGTGAATAAAGAAGTTGCGGAGCCGTAGGTGCCGGTAAAGTGTAGTTACCACACAAACACGGTACCGATGAAACGCACCTACAAACTCCGCAACTGGTCTGAGTATAACGCTGCTCTGGTAAAGCGAGGAAGTCTGACGTTATGGCTCAGTGATGAGGTGATTGCCGAGTGGAAAAACACTCAAAAGACTGGTAAACCAGGGGCATCGAAAGACTATAGCGATTTAGCCATCCAAACACTCTTGACCTTCAAAGTGCTCTATGGACTGGCCTTACGTCAAACCATTGGCTTTGCAGGGTCTATCTTTGAACTGATGGATGTATCGGTAGACTTACCGGTGCATACAACATTGTCACGTCGTCAACAGACATTACCGATTGATTTACCGATTCAGCCGACCTCTGGCAGTCGTCATGTGGTGGTTGATAGTACGGGCATTAAAGTGTACGGAGACGGGGAATGGAAAACCCGGCAGCATGGGGTGAGCAAACGTCGCACTTGGCTCAAACTCCATTTGGGTGTCGATGAGCAAACCGGAGAGATTCTGGCTGCCGTAGTGACTTCGAACGCCATCACTGATGGCGAGATACTCCCGGACATCCTCGACCAAATTCCCGATGAGATTGACCAAGTGAGTGCCGATGGGGCGTATGACCGCACCTACTGCTATGACGCCATTGATGAGCGTGATGCAACGGCAGCGATTCCCCCTCGCAAAGATGCCAAAATTTGGTTTCATGGCAATCGCAAACAGGCCCCGCATCCACGAGATGAAAACTTACGAGCGATTCGCAAACAGGGACGGTCTACCTGGAAAGAAGAGATAAACTATCATCGACGGTCTTTGAGTGAAACCATGATGTATCGACTCAAAACTATGTTCACAGGTGAGGTGTCTGCACGAGGGATTGAAAATCAAACGACAGAATTACTGTTGGAATGTTCTATTCTCAATCAGTTCACCCACTTAGGAATGCCCGATAGCTATCCTATTGAAGCCTAAGATCGATATCCTAGAGGACCGATCTGTCTACCAAAATATTCACGCACCAAAGCCCCAAAGGACTTGATAATTACCGGTATCCGTTACGACACTGTTATCAATTTCGAGAGAATATGCTCCAAATTCCAACGCATAATCTCCAAAGTCATGGAAAGATTCTGTCGATAGAGTCAACTTTTTCAGACCATCCTCAAACATCCTGTTGAATGTCTTACCGATCGCAGCCTGTCCAGTTAACTTAGGAACATTCGAAAAGACCAACACGGCGTCCGATGCATACATCGCCTTTAATACTGAGATATCTTGCCGAGCAAACGCTTCCATCATTTCAGCATTGCGCTGCTCGATAACGGTTTTAACGCAACCACTCATCATGCCACCCTTTCCTTGCTATTGACGTGCTCCCAAAGATCAGAAGCAATTTCTGCCACTTTGCCGCGAACGGTATCTACGGCGAATTGAGGTGCCGTCTCTGGTCCACCAGAATTGAAAGGTGGAGCTGGACGGTACTCGAACAGTAACTGAATGACATGGGCAGCAGGCTCGCCAACGACATTGGCAATCACTGAAATAGCGAAATCGATTCCCGCTGTAATGCCGCCTCCAGTAATCCGGTTACCGGAGATGCATACCCGTTCATCCACTCGTGTGACGTTAGGGTAGCTGTCAAGCAGCTCTGCATAGGTCCAATGGGTTACTGCTCGGTGTCCATCAAGGAGCCCAGCTTCTGCCAAGATTAACCCTCCGGTACAGACAGAGGTGACATATTCTGCCTGTTCTCCTACTTCCCGAAGGAAATCGATTACCGCTTGGTCTTTCAACTGAGGCAATACATTACCACCACCGGCAACAACCAGAACATCTATTTTGGGACAATCCTCAAACCCATAGTGAGGGGTCAAGAGTGCACCGGCATCCGACATCACGGGTTCGGATGTCTTGGAAAACGTAAACGTCTCAAACTCATCAACCATTGCGAAAAACTGCAAGGGTCCATAAGCATCCATCATCGTCACGTGCGGGAAGATATAAATCCCGACCTTCTTTTTCTCAACCATAATCTTTTGCTCCAATGTTTTTGCTAAGAGCTAATATATACGGTATCGTACATAATTAAATCGAGGTTGTCAAAATTTTGTACGATACAGAATAAAATCATGAAAAAGTCACCCGGTCGACCCAGAAAATTTAACGAGGAGGAGGTGCTACAGCGTGCCGCCAAAGTGTTTCTGAATGAAGGATTTGAGGCGTCAAGCTATGAATCGATCTCAGAAGCTATGGGACTGTCAAAGCCGAGTCTGTACAATGCGTTCGGAGATAAACAAGCCTTGTTCACTCGCGTTGTTGCGGAGTATTCCCTTCAGGCTCATGAGTACATCGTCAAGGAATTTTCAGGTGCGGGAACCCTTCAAGCAGCCTGTCAGAAAATGTTGCTTGCCGCGGCTAAGTTTTATTCAACTCCAGACGGTCCGTCTGTAGGTTGCCTTCTTGTTGGCACTGCCCTACCTGCAAGTTCTCAATATGATGAGATTCGCGATACGTTGAGAGATTTCACCAAACGCATGGAGACATCCATAGAAAAAATCATTAACGCAGAATATAGCAAAGATGCAGCAGCTCTCGATCAACACCCCAAGAATATCGCCAGGCACATTAGCAGTTTGTTGTTCGCCTTGGCTGTCCGTGCAAGAATGGGGCTATCACGGAAAAAATTAAACCAAATAGCACTTGAGCTTGCAGAATTTATCTAGTGAAATGAGCATTTTCAGGTCAGAAGTATCCTCTCAGTGCCTTGATAACAGATTGATATAGCCGATGTGGCGGATAATCTTTGTGATCTCCTCAGACTGCATTGCTTAGAAAAAACTTACCCTTTGCACCTAAGCTATCCAACAACTATTAGGAGAAAATGCCGCCGCTTCAAACTGAGATGACTCGTTAAAGATTGTGTTGTCGAGGTCTGATGCTCTTAAGGGCCATGGCTGTGATGCTGCCATAAAGCACGCCACCCACTGCGCCAAGACAGAGTCCCCTAATAACTAAGACCATTGAAGCCCAAGAAATATCCAAAAACGATCCTGCGATAGACCAGACACCATAAAAGGCAATTGCTCCACCTAGAGTGTAACCAAGTACCCCCATAGTCCACCACAGCCGCCAGTTCGGGGTATGCTGACGTAAAACTAAAACTTGAGCAATCCCAACGGATATACCTACAGAAATTCCATGGCCGATAAGCAAGATCCCCCACATCAGTGAAGATGGCATTGAATCTACAGAGGAGGGAAAAAACTTCAATGCAATAAAGAGAATTCCCTGACCAGTCATGGCCTGCAAGAGATTACTAAAGGCCGCAAGGGCCGAGCCGACATAGGTCCCTAAACCTGTGGCGACTATCCAGTGCCAGATTTTTAACTGGGGTAAACGCTGCCTAAGGACAGATGCTTGTATCCCCCCTAAAAATAACCCCAATCCCCATCCAGCTGCGGACAGTCCGTTTCCTGTGGGGCCTAATAGCTTCATTGTAAAGATTGACAGCAACGACAGCACAAACCCTAGAACATTGCTCAGAATCCAACGTCTTAGATAGGTCATTTGCATAGTTTTAGCCTCTAACTGTCTGTCGTTGCTCTTATTGACGAGCGATTGGATACGACGACAACAGCAGTTGAGAAATTTGCTTAACTGCTGTTGTCGGCCTACTTGCTAGAGATCCAGACCGCAGTTACCTATTTCCTGATGTACCCAAATAATTTGGATTAGCTAGGGCAGCTCTCCTGTCAGAATCCTCTTACGAGAGTGGACGGCATTTGCTGATGGGCAGTTTGACCTTTGTGCAAACCACTATCAAGCTGCTGCATAAGCTCAACTACACCGAGCCCAACGACTGGAGCCGTCCGCTACCCACCGGACGACCCAATGAAGTAATGGCAATTTTGACCAAAAAGGTGAAGATTAGCTAAGGCAATGCGATCGCACTGTCTGAGGAGGGTGCGATCGCTCGGTCCAAAAGTTATGTAGCTTACTGGCAACTACACATGTCTTATACCAGTAACCAACCCAACGACTCTTTAATCGTCAGCTGTAACTCACTAGCAAACGATGGTACAGCAACAATCTCATCAGAGACATGCTCTATGCTCTACTTGGAGGCGGGCCATGCCCACCCTTCGGAATATCCGTATCCAACGTTTGGAATTACGATGAAAAAGAGTTTCCAACAAAATCGTGCCAAACAACAATGCGATAATTTGATTAATAGTCCCCACCGTAACCCCTATTTATGCCATTGAGGACAACCCAGTAGGCTGGGTTCTAGGGCGGCCTCCCGGCCCTAGCCATGGAAACCCCAGTTTGCCTAACTAGGATAGCTGTATTACTTCCGGGAAGGGGAACTCGGAGGGACCCCAAGCAACCGATTTTGGTTCCCTCCGATCATATCTCGATTCAGTATGAATGAAGTTATAAGTCTTACAGATTTTCTCTGGTAAACACGAAAGACCCTGCCTCCTGGGAGGGGAGAAATCGACACATTCACATTATTAAATTCCTGCTCCTAACCAAGGATAAGAAGTAAGAAACCCCACCCATTGCCAAAGCACTCAATTCTTGATCGCTGTGATAAATTGAGAATGATAATCATTCCAATTTTGACTTTCCATGGTCAGTCAAGTCTCCCGTCCACAGTCCGCAACCAGCCCCGGTGATGTAGAGCAGCTAGCGCGGCTGCGCCACACCTGTGCCCATGTATTAGCCATGGCGGTGCAAACCCTGTTTCCAGAGACAAAAGTCACCATTGGCCCCTGCACAGATACGGGGTTTTACTACGACTTTGACCGGGCTGACCCATTTACGCCTGAGGATTTAAAGCAGATCACAAAAAAAATGCGGCGCATCATTGGGCAAAATCTACCGATCATTCGTGAAACGGTAGAACGGGATGACATCCGCACTGAGATTGAGCAACTAAACGAACCCTATAAGCTAGAGATTCTGGATGGCATTCCCGCCGATGAACCGATCACCCGATACTACATCGGTTGTCCTGACCCGCTGCCAGCCAATGCAGAACCGTCCTTGTTCGATTCACCATCGACGAAAACCTCTGATGCTAATACTGCGACTTGTTGGTGGGATTTGTGCGCAGGCCCTCACCTGAGCCGCACTGGCGAACTACACCCTAAAGCCTTTGCCCTAGAAAGTGTAGCCGGAGCCTACTGGCGGGGCGACGAAACTCAACCGCAGCTCCAACGCATTTACGGCACCGCCTGGGAAACGCCAGAACAATTAAAGGCCTACCTGACGCAGAAAGAGGAAGCCAAACGCCGCGACCATCGCAAACTGGGACAGACATTAAATCTGTTTAGTATTCAAGAGGCGGCGGGAGGCGGACTGGTATTTTGGCATCCCAAAGGAGCCCGCATGCGCCTGCTGATTGAAGACTACTGGCGTCAGGCCCACCTGCAGGGTGGATATGAATTGCTCTATACCCCCCACATTGCCAATCGCGACCTCTGGCAAACCTCCGGGCACCTGGACTTTTACCAGGAGAATATGTTTGAGCAGATGGCTGTGGAAGCGCAACAGTATCAGCTCAAACCCATGAACTGTCCCTTCCACGTGCTCACCTATCAGCATCAGCTCCATTCTTATCGAGAGTTGCCGATTCGCTGGGCCGAACTGGGTACGGTATACCGCTACGAGCGTTCTGGGGTACTCCATGGACTAATGCGCGTGCGCGGCTTTACCCAGGATGATGCCCACATTTTTTGTTTACCCGATCAGGTGACAGAAGAGATTCTGGGGGTACTAAACCTGACAGAACAGATTCTGTCGGACTTTGGCTTTACCGACTACGAGGTGAATCTTTCCACCCGTCCGGCCAAGTCTGTGGGCAGCGACGACATTTGGGAACTGGCCACTTCAGCATTGAAAAAAGCACTGGATATCAAAGAGTGGGCCTACGTGATTGATGAGGGAGGAGGTGCCTTCTACGGTCCCAAAATCGATATTAAGATCAAGGATGCTATTGGTCGGCTATGGCAGTGCTCCACAATCCAAGTAGACTTTAACCTGCCGGAGCGATTTGACTTACAGTACGTCGCGGCGGATGGCTCTCGACAGCGTCCGATTATGATTCACCGAGCTATTTTTGGCTCCCTGGAACGATTCTTCGGCATTTTGGTGGAAAACTATGCGGGGATTTTCCCCCTGTGGCTGGCTCCGGTGCAAGTACGACTGTTGCCGGTGAGTGATGCTCAGCGAGACTACGCCAATCAGGTGGCCCAGACATTGCAACAACAAGGTTTCCGAGTGGAGGTAGATAGCAGCGGCGAGCGTCTGGGTAAACAAATTCGCACCGCAGAATTGGAGAAGATTCCGGTTATTTCTGTAATCGGCCAGCGAGAAGTGGATTCTCAGACATTGGGCGTTCGCACCCGTCAGAGTGGTGATTTGGGAGCCCTGACAGTGCCAGACGTGATCGAGAAATTACAAGATGCGATCGCGCAAAAGACTATCTGTTAGTCATTCTTTTCGGTTTCTCAAACGTCAAAGTGAACCGATGAGGTTTCACAAAGTTGTTCAAGTAATGAGGTAAACGTCCATGGCTATCGTTCAGCACTACGCAACCAATTGTCTAGAAAACGTCAAGGTGATGCTGATTTCTCCAAGCCAAGCGCTAGCATCATCGACGGTGGAATATTGCATTGCCAGCGGATTTGTCAAAATCATGCCCGCTGATGGCCGCACCTTGATTACCCACATCAGCAACGTTGTTATTGAGGTGGAATCATGAATCTGTTTTCTCAGTCTCGACCCAAGCCTAATCTAGCCGCGTTGCAACAGATCAAAACCTGGGTTTACGACCTTCTGAAGCTTGACCCGGATATTGGCATCTCGGTTAGCCAACTTCAGTGCAAAGAACCCGATTGCCCGCCAATTGAAACCGTCATTACTATTTTGAGCCAGCCTGCCCAGCAGTACAAAATCCACAAAGCGTTAGATGATATTGAGCTAGATGATTTAATTCGTCTATTTCAAACTGAGTAGCCCGTCCGTAGTTTCTGACCGTAGCTACGGTCAGAGTGTGCCACGGGAGCACTCATCTACTTCTCTGAGCGCCCCGTGGACTCACGGTCACGCTCGTATTGTCTGGTGAATGCAAAAGGGGGTAACCAAGATTCGCGTCGGATTGTCCAAAGTTCGTAAGTGGGCCTAAGTTGATCAGGTGCGTCCAGGGATCCTAAGTTCACTTCGATTTCGTCTGCGGTGCGTGAGTAAACAGACGATCCGCATCGGGGGCAGAAGAACCGCCCGACTTAGTCGCGGGTTTCGCCCGTGATCGTCACCGCATTCTGCGGGAACACCGCAGAAGCGTGAAAAAGAGCACCATGATGCTTGCGGCAGTCGAGGCAGTGACAAAGGCCAACCCGGTATGGGAGTCCCGTCGCCACAATTCGGACATTGCCGCACAAGCAACCGCCGGTGAATCGATCCATGCTGCATCTCCTCTAAAATCAAGCAGTCGGAATGGTTACAACGAGTAGCACTAATCCGTTGCTCAAGGCGTATCCGCCGCCGCTGCTACTGATGCCGCTACTGCTACTGCTACAGGAAACAATTCAGGTGCGATTAGTTCCAATGCGTTAGCTTGCGATGATTTTGTTCCAACGGATTGTTGAACAACTTGGAAATTCCATGCTGAACAGATTCACCCAATCGGTGAACACTTCGATGTGATTGAACGGCGTACCTGTTCGGTCATTAGTCTCAGATCGAGAAGCAAGTTTTGATACCTTGCTGTAATCGTTGTGACAGAGCCGCAATTGCAAAGAATTGTTTAGGTGTTGCGATTGTAGTGCCATCAGGTCATCTAAATATAGCGCCCAGGAAAAATGATTATCATTATCATTGCCGTGTAAACTCTGAAAAGTTGTTTAGGTCTAGGATTTTTTCCTTGCACCTATAGAGGAGTCAGTCATTGACATGGTTTCAATCCTAAATTCCACCGTTTCTTCAGCAGGCACTGTTTCAGAGCCGCTTTCAATCAGCGCTCTCTTAACGGACACTGATGTTGTTTCCCTGGAAGAACTACCGCCAATCTGGCAGCGCATCGCCAACCGCGAGGTAGCGGTGGGTCACCCTGAGCCGGATTTTCTAGTAGTGCTAGCGCGGTTGTTTCTAACCAAGGCAACGGACCGCAGTCCCGAGGTCTTTCGGGAGGGGTTTGACTTCCAAGCCTTCTACCGGCAAGGGGCTATGTCAACCTTAGAGTTTTTCGGTCAGGACTTCAGGACTACGGCTTACCCTGACTTCAATCAGGTAATGCAAACAGCCAGAGCAACTGACGGGGCCGAAAGAGTCGTAGCTTTTGTGCGGGACGTTTTCTCTCGGTTAGGCTATGCTTTACCAGCTTGTTTCTACTGGATGCTGCTGTGTCCAATTGAGCGAGCGTCAATCCACGAGGCTCGTCCAATGTTTTTCGACCCTCATATGCAAGGAGTGAAGCGGGCCTATGACGCCTGCCTGCATAGTCTGAATGTAACGGCAGTGCAAATGCTAGTGCAATCGTGTGCTAGTCGTCAGGGGCTGTTGATTCAACACGGCTGTGGCTGCGACCATTCGCTGGCTCAGCTAATTCCAGGCTCAGCAGAAGTTACGTTTGCTTTTGAAAGCGAGCTGGGGCGTCGCAAGGCAATAACGGCTTATCTCTGGCGCTGTTGGAATGAATATTTGCTGTTTCCGTTAGGGGTTCACGCTAAAAGTTTGGCCTTGTAAACACCTTTGCCGTCAAGGTGGCTACGGCAAAGGTTTACGAAAACTTAGTTTCTACCCCCCCGACCTGTTTGGGCTACCGTGTATACATAAGTCAGAGAATATCGCTAGAATCATTGATTCTAAAGGGTTTTAAATATTTACTAAAGCTACTAATTGAGTCTCAATCATGAATTCTATTGAGAAAGCTTTAGGAGGTATCAAGCTATTTAGGACCATAACTCTCGGTTTAATTCAATAGTCTCGTAGATGTGTATAGGCAGTAGCCGTAGGGGGGCTGTTGTTTTTAACAATTTCCACCAATAAAGACAATTGCATTACTGGCTGGGTTGAGCCTTGGCGAATTGCGATTGCAGGTGCTGGTATCAGTGGGTTTGCCATTCTCGGTCACTTAGTCACTCAACTACGTGACCAAACAGAGAGGCCTATACAGATATCTCTCTTTCAGCCAGAGCGTACCTACCAAGAGGCTAATCTGACCAAGGCTCAGAAAACTCGGCTGGCTCATTTCAAGGCACTAAATAAGCAAACATTCATCGGTGGCGGACAGGTTTACGACCCGATGCAGCCCGCCTTGTTCACCTTTAACGGCGGCAGTGCTGTCCGCGGGTTTGACTTTGCCCAACAGCGCTTCGACACAGCGAACTACTTCAACTGGATGCAGGCCAATCGTGACCTGCTAGCGGTGCTATACCCTGATTTTGCTCCAGAGCAGGGACAACAGCGTCATCCTGACCATAACCTGGACGATCTTCACGGAACCAGTCCCCGAGGAGCCTATGGCCTCTATCTAGACGAGCAGTTTCGGAGGCTGCTGGCCCACCTGCCTAGCCACATCATGGTGCAGACGATTCCTCAAGCGGTACAAAGCTTTGTCCCCTCCGAACAGAGGGTTCACGTGCAGACGGCAACCGCGTCTTATCAGGTCAATCAGCTCGTGTGTACCATCGGCCATCGGTTTGCACCCATTCGCCCTGAGTGGCAGGGACAGGTATTTGCGGCGTATCCGTGCGATCGCTACGGGGCGGAATTACCTGCCCATCTGACGATAGTAGGTGCAGGACCATCGGGTATAGAGGTGGCCTTGCATGCACTGCACAACCTGGGAGTAGAGCGAGTCAGTCTGGTGAGCCGCCGAGGCTATGCCCGACTGCCTCAGATAGAACCTGCTGTATCGTACACCTGCCCCTGGCTGACGCGGCAGCAGATGCAGCGCAATCCTACAGCTCAGTGGGCGCAATACTTGCTGAGACAGTCACTTCTCACGGCCTACCGAGTGAGTGATATCGCTTATCCAGGATGGGAGGCAATGCTGCACATCGAGAATTATGGCTGTTTTCTCGCTGACTACCTGCAACAGGCAACCCCAGTCCACCCCCTAGCCCGTTTAGCTCGTCCAGTAATGTCTTTCTATGGTCAGACGAAGGACCTGCTGTCAAGCGACGAGCGGGTAAAATTGCGGCAACTGCTAAGCAGTGTGAAACATCTGTTTGCAACCCAGTCGTGGGCTTGTGCTGAGCTGATGTTAGCGGCGATGCAGGCTGGGCGTTTGTCTTTGCAAGCTGGCACATTCTTGAACCATTGCGAAACGCCAACGATTGTATGGCCTGACAGCAAGCAGTGGCAGCCAAACTCTGTGATTTTAGCTACCGGCTTCGATAGCCAGATCGCACCGATTTATAGTCTGGCTGTTGCCCAGGGTGCAGCGGTAGTCGACGACAGTGGTAAGCTAGCGGTCAACTCGACCACGGGGGCACTGATCGACGCGTATGGGACGACTACAAACTGTTACCAAATCGTAGGAACATCGCTGAGTTCAGTTGATCGACAAGCCGCTCAGACTGCCAAGGCTCTGGTTCAGCAGATGGCTCTGTCGCAAGCAACATCAGTCTGACCTCCTCGAAGCCTTTCCCTTTGGTCGTTTCGATCCATACCCACAGTTCTCATTCACTACTATCAGTAGCTGCATAATCCCCAGAGTATAGACTCGCGTAAATGCCCTGGCTAGAAGTTGTTTTATCTTGATGCCCTGCCCTGACTTAACTTGTACTTAACTTCTCAGGGCTTGTACTTAAGTTATCAGCTGAAGATCTCACCAGCACAGATTCTTCCAACCGGTGTAATTCTTCCAGTTCTCGGGTGAGGAAGAAGTTGAGGCCCGTTCGGATCACCGCAAGGATTGCTAATTGGCCCAAGGACTCAAAGGATGGGAATACCGCTGTCGCTAAAATATCGGCGGCTAATTGAAATTCTAAAGCCAGAGCCAGGGCTCGCCCAAAGCGGGAACGGACTCGGGTGTAGTGATAGGTGTTGGGACGTCGTAAGAGGAAAAATGCAAGTCGCCCACTCGTGATTAACCCAAATAGGATGGTGCCAATGGAAATAGCTTCAAAACAAACCTTCAGCGAATAGGCAAATAATCCGATAGTCGCTTCAAAATTTTCGATGAAATGTTTGAGAACGTCCATTCACCATCACCTCAAGAGTTCAGTGTCTTTAGTCTTGTTTAGCCTATTGTCTTATCCACACATTAAGACGTTATTGGTCTGCCCGTGTAACCGTAACCTAATAGCCCCTAGACAAAGAAATTGATAATGATTATCATTCTCGTATCTTCAGTAATTCGGGTAACCCAGTGTGAGCCATCCCCAAACGGATCAGTCCTATGACGTTGTGATTGTCGGCGCGGGAGCCGCCGGTATTGGTTGTGGCGTTGTGCTCAAAGAGCTGGGTCTAGCGCACTTCACAATTTTAGACCGACACCAGGTGGGCGCTTCCTTTAGCCGCTGGCCTGAGGAGATGAACTTCATCACCCCGTCATTTCCCAGCCATGGCTTTGGGCTGCTCGACCTGAATGCAGTCACATTGAAGACTTCGCCTGCGATCGCATTTCGCCGCGAACACATTAGCGGCAAACAGTATGCACTGTACTTGCAGACCGTTGCCGATCACTTTGAGCTACCGATTCAGACTGAGATAGATGTGCAGAGTGTCACACATTTGCCCCAGGGAGGTTTTACCCTGCACACCAGCAGCGGCGAAATATCCACACAGTTTGTGATTTGGGCCGCCGGAGAATATCAATATCCCCGTCTCAATACCTTCCCAGGGGCAGAGCACTGTGTCCACAATAGTCAAATTCAGTCGTGGACCGATTTAGAAGGGGATGAATTCATCATCATCGGCGGCTATGAAAGCGGTATGGATGCCGCGGCCAATTTAGTGGCCATAGGAAAGAAAGTCGGCGTGCTTGATCGCACCGGAGCCTGGGCAAATCCCGACACCGACCCCAGCGTATCCCTATCGCCTTACACCCTGCAGCGTCTGGAATTTGTCTATAACACCGGTCGCCTGGACCTAGTGGGTAACGCCCCCATTGAAGAGGTCAAACCCATTTCCGGTGGTTATGCGGTCTACAGCGAATACCAGAAGTGGGTGACGGCCCATCCCCCGATTCTTTGCACCGGTTTCGACACCAGTTTGAAACAGATTTCCCCACTGTTCGACTGGTCCAAAGGCTATGCAGCCCTCACGGAAAATGACGAATCTACCCTTACCCCAGGTCTCTTTGTGAGTGGTCCCTCCGTCCGCCATGGCGACCTGATTTTTTGTTTTATTTATAAATTTCGTCAGCGGTTTGCCGTCATCGCCAATGCGATCGCCCAGCGTCTCAGCATTGACCCCACCCCCCTTGATGCCTACCGCCAGGCCGGACTCTTTCTCGACGATCTCTCCTGCTGCGACAACGACTGCATTTGTTAGCAAGTTTTGAATTTTGAATTCTTCTCCTCAGCTACCAACTCAAAACTAAGAACTAAGAACTAAGAACTTGCACCTTTCTCCTCCCCCTTCTCCCCTTCTCTCCATGCCCAAGTCAGGTGTCAGGAAGTACCCCATCCACCCGTCTACTCATCTCCTCCCCCTTTCCCACTCCCCATCCCCATGCCCAATACCTTGCCTGCCCAGCAAACGATTGTCCTCATCGGCAAAGAAAGTACTGGCAAATCTGCCCTAGCGGCAGCACTCACCGGCCAATGCCCCACCAGTTCCAATATTCAGGGTTCAACCATTGCCTGCGATCGCTATCAGGCAGGCGATACTCTCTTGATCGACACCCCCGGCATTCTCTTTCGTGCCGACACCGCCACCACCCGAGCGGCCCTGGCCCAACTCCAGGCCCATGACACCATTGTGTTGTTGGTCAAAGCCACACATATCGATGATGACCTGGCGGACCTGCTACCGTTAGTTGCCGGGAAGCAAGGGTTGGTAGTGGTCACCTTCTGGGATAAGGTCATGGCCTCTGAGTTTACCCAGCAGGTGGTGAAACGTTGGGAACAAGCTGCCCAGGTGAGATTTATTCCTGTGGATGCTCGCCATTTAAGTTCGGATCAGCGTCAACAGATTCTAGGGGCACTCCAGACACCGACCGTTTTTCCCCAACAGTGGCACCCGATCCCAGCGGGTTGGTACATTGAACCCCATCCTACCTGGCTAGAACATCGGCGCTGGGGCTGGTTGTTGGCAGTACTTTTATTGTTGTTGCCTGCCGTCCTTGCCGTTGGTGTGGCTAATGGGGTGGCAGGGGTACTGGACTCCCTTGTACAAGCTGGATTAGATCCTCTGATTACGGTTCTGTCTCAAACACCATCACTGCTACAAGAGATTTTGATTGGCCGCTATGGCCTGGTCACCATGGGGCCGTTGTTATTTGTCTGGGCGGTGCCTACGGTGATTCTGTACGCTCTGTTTTTAGGCGCGTATAAAGCAAGTGGGTTAGTGGAACGCATTACCGTAGCGCTGCACCCACTCCTGCGACCGTTTGGCCTATCCGGGCGAGATTTGGTACGGGTGATTATGGGATTTGGCTGCAATGTGCCCGCCGTGATCAGTACTCGTGCCTGTTCCAGCTGTTCTCGGCAGACCTGTGTGAGTGCGATCGCATTTGGTGCTGCCTGTTCCTACCAGTTTGGAGCCACCCTGGGTGTGTTCAGCGCAGCCAATTTGCCCGGTTTAGTGGTGCCCTATCTGGGCTATTTAACCCTGACCACCCTGATCTATACCCGTCTGATTGCGCCCAAAGCCGCCCGCTCGGTCCACAATACATTGATGATCGAACAGCGCACCTTTTTAGAAATGCCCCGTTGGTCTGCCATCTGGCGTGAAACCCAGGGCACCCTCAAACAGTTTTTCACCAATGCGATTCCCATCTTTTTGGTGATTACGGTGATCGCTTCGGTGCTGGACAGTCTGGGTTTGATCACCCTTCTGGCTGACTGGATTAATCCCCTAATGGGGTTGTTTAATCTGCCCCCAGAGGCGGCTGTACCCATTATTTTGGCCTCCATTCGCAAAGACGGACTGCTGCTTTTTGCCGAACCGGATACCCTGGCCCTACTCACCCCCCTGCAAATTTTGACGGGCGTGTACCTGGCCGGAGTGTTGCTGCCCTGCCTGGTCACCGCACTCACCATCGCCCGCGAACAGTCAGTACAGTTTGCGGTAAGGCTGATGGCTCGGCAGGCGATCGCCGCGATCTCGTTTTCAATGCTGCTGGCCTGGGTAGGCCGCTGGGGGTGACCAAAACCAATGCAGTGTTTAGACTGCGACAACAGCTTAATGTATTAGTAAAATGGCAAGTAGAGGAACGGTAGCGTAGTCCTCGTACTCCTCTTATGGGAATCTGAAAATGGTACAAACTCCTTCTAAAACGCTGACGCTCGAAGAATTTCTACAGTTACCAGAAACAGAACCGGCTAGCGAGTACATTGATGGACTGATTATCCAAAAACCAATGCCACAAGGAGAGCATAGCGTCATTCAAACTGAATTAGCGCCCGCCATTAATTTGGCCGTCAAACCCCAGCAAATTGCCCGCGCTTTCACAGAATTACGCTGTACTTTTGGTGGACGCTCCACTGTACCCGATATTACTGTATTCCTATGGGCTAGAATTCCACGCAAGGAAAATGGCGGGGTGGCCAACGTTTTTGCAATTGCTCCAGATTGGACAATCGAAATTCTTTCACCGAATCAGAGCCAAACTAAAGTCACTAAAAATATTTTGCACTGCCTGAACCATGGCACTCAGATGGGGTGGTTGATTGATTCAGATGAACAATCCGTTTTGGTTCATCGACCGGATCAGCCGACTGTGGTTTATGACGAACCAGAAATGCAGTTGCCAGTACCGGAATTTGCTAAAAACTTTAACCTCACAGTAAAAGAGCTGTTTAACTGGTTAATGGAGTAAAACTGAGAACACTATCTGTCTGCCGATCATCTCAATAAAATGCCTGCTCGCTATCATCAGTCGTGATTCCGCGATCGCGTTTTCAATGCTGCTAGCTTGGATAGGCGGCTGGCTAGCCAGATAAGAGCTAATGCCAGCTAGCCATTAGCTCTACGTTTTAACCCTCTCAGCGCCGTCAATCGTTAATAATTCAGCGGTCTCCATACAGACTTGGCTTACCCTTTAGAGCGCTGCAAACGGCGAGCCAGCAGTGCGATCGCACCCAGTCCAAGTAATGCGCCTGGTTCAGGCACCTTGGTCGCAATCATCCGTTGGCCAAGCTGATCGCCTGCTCCCGGATCATCCAGAAGCTGTGCCCGCGTACGGGTAAAGAAAGCCACATCGAGGTGAGTGCCAAAGCCTATCGGCAGATCAGGAAATTCATCGCCAAAATCAGTCAGGTGAACATGGGGGACGGGTTCTCCATCCGGAGCCGGAGCCGCCGACCAGAAATTTAGCCCCGTTGCCCCGATGGCCTCCCCTGCTTCATCAAATAGGACGGTGTATTCTCCAATATCAATGCCATTTGGCTCATTGAAAAAGCCATCTTGCAGAATTTCACCCGTTTGGGTATCGAAATTAAAGTTGAACCCCGAATAGGTGAGGTGGTTATCCTCAAACGCTTGAATCAGATTGCCTTGGGGATCATAGAAGGCGATGTCAAATGCCTCTAAATCGTCACCTCGCACAATTCCGTCTTCATAGGTTTGGGCATCGTCGTAGCTAAATTGCCCCTCAGCGCTATAACCCAGAATTTGCCCCGTCCATGAAAGGCGAAAGGTGACCGCCTGGGCTGGAGCCAGGGTACCTAGACTAAGGGCCGTGCCGATTGCAATCGCACCACCTAGCTTGCCGGTAAGGGAAACGATTGACTTGCCAAAACTGGACATCGAGAAAACCTCAATCTCTAATTAGAATGATTATCATTCTCACAATATGCGAATATACAGAGGTGGATGTGAACTCTTTGTAAAGTTGGTGTCTGCAAATTTAAAGCAAACCGAGAAAGCGGTTTCCGCAGTTCCTAAATCAACGGCCAATCAACGCTCTCAGGCTCAACTGAGGCAACCTATTTGCTCTAGACCCGATTTGTCATTGTTACTCTCTGTCCTATGTCATCTCCATTTGTTGCCCGTACCTCGGTTGAAGCTGTCGAAGAGGGGGGGCTCCTGGCTCCTAAGTTTGACGCCCATGGGCTTATCCCCGTTGTCACCACAGATGCTGACACCGGGGAGGTTTTGATGCACGCCTACATGAACGAAGCCGCATTGTTAAAAACCCTGGAAACAGGTGAAGCCCATTACTACAGCCGCAGCCGTCAGCGGCTCTGGCACAAGGGAGCCACCAGTGGTTTGGTGCAAAATGTGCAGCAATTGTTGATTGACGATGATCAAGATTGCCTATGGATGAAGGTCAAAGTGGCCGGTTCAGGGGCCAGTTGCCATGTGGGCTATCGCTCTTGCTTTTACCGCGAAATTTCTCTTGGTGAGGGCGATCTGGCGGGTCCCGTTACTCTCACCTTTACAGAAACCTCCAAAACGTTTAACCCCGTCGCCGTCTATGGGGATGCGCCTAATCCCACTCAACTTTAAACTGAGGACAGTAAACTGAGGACAGTACCATGCCGCTGCGTCACCAACCCGCTCCACCCACTCCCTGGGATAGCGATCTGGATCAACCTGATATTGCTGCATCTGCCTATGTCCATCCTCAGTGCAGTCTGATTGGAGATGTGCAACTGGGTGAAAATGTAATGGTCGCCCCCAATACCTCTATTCGTGCGGATGAAGGGGCTCCCTTTTACATTGGTGCGAATACCAATATTCAGGATGGGGTGGTTATCCATGGGTTAGAGCAGGGACGCATTTTAGGGGATGACCAGCAAGCCTACTCGGTATGGATTGGCCATGATACCTGCATTACCCACATGGCGTTGATCCATGGTCCCGCTTACGTTGGCAATGAGTGTTTTATTGGCTTTCGCTCGACGGTGTTTAATGCCCAGGTGGGCCACGGCTGCATTGTGATGATGCACGCCCTGATCCAGGATGTGGAGATTCCTGCGGGTAAGTATGTGCCTTCAGGAGCGGTGATTACCACACAGCAAGCTGCTGACCGGTTGCCGGATGCTAACGATAGCGATCGCAGCTTCTCTCACCACGTGGTCGAAATCAATCAAGCCTTACGGGCCGGATATCGCTGTGCAAACGATATCGCCTGCGTCACCCCTTTTCAGAATGCGGTCTCCGGTAATGGCTCTCGATCGATGCCGCAAAATGGCAAGGCGGCTCCGTTACAGACAGACATCATAGACATCATCCGGCAACAACTCCACCAAGGCCACCGCATTGGCCTGGAATTTGCCGATGCAAGACGATTCAACGTGGGTTCTTGGCAGAGTGGCCCGACAATTACCAGTGCCCATGAGGCTCAGGTGCGAACCCAGGTGGAACAGTTTTTGGCCAGTCATCCTGGTGACTATGTAAGATTGTTGAGCATTGACCCTAGGGCAAAACAGCGTCAGCTAGAGAAAGTAATTCAAAAGCCAGAGTAAGCATCAAAGGTTAAATCATTGGCCAGTAAGGGATGCGAATTTTGAAATCCCGATGGATACGGATATTCCAACAATGTCGTGCCAAACAACAATGCGATAACCTGATTAATCGACCCCGCCGTAACCCCTACTTTAATGCAATTGAGGACAACCCAGTAGGTTGGGTCCTAGGGCGGCCTCCCGGCCCTAGCCATGGGGGTTTGGGGAACTCGGAGGGACCCCAAGCAACCGGTTTTGGGTCCCTCCGATCATATCTCGATTAAGTATGAACGAAGTAATAAGCCTTACAGATTTTCTCATACTCGGATCAAGAAACTGGTAAATTTGTTATCCATCCCAATCACAACAGCTATGAAGCCGCCCAAAATTAGTCCTGTCATTACCTCCCGCCTGGGGCGTCGCGCTTTTCTCGCGATGACAGGGGTTATGATCGGCACAGTCGCCAGCGGTAGCCTTTGGAGTCCTGCGGCCCATGCTTACGATGTCACCCTCTCGCCAACGAACCCAAGGCTGGGCGATACTATCTCGGTAGTGATCTCCGGCGCTTCAGCGGCTAGTACTGCCCCGGTTGTTTCGGTCAATGGCACTGATTATCCCAGCTTTCTGGTATCCGGCAATCGCTACCGAGCCTTTATTCCCACCAGTCCGCTCGATACTCCCGGACGTCTGACGTTGGATGTTTCTGCGGCAGGCTCATCGCGCCGCCTAACGGTAAACCTGGCGGGTCGCTCCTTTGCCACCCAGCGCATTTGGCTTCCGGCGGGTAGCACCGACCTGGGGACCGATCATGAATTTGACCGCGTTGCTGAATTTAAGCGCATCGTCACACCAGAACGTCACTGGCAAGGGGCGCTGACCCGTCCTAGCCAGGGCTACGTCAGTACTGTATTTGGAGTCCGGCGATATTACAACGGCGAGTTCGCCGAGAACTATTACCACCGAGGTGTGGACTATGCTGCTGCTACCGGGTCGCCGGTTGTTTCTCCAGCGGCGGGTTATATCCGGCTGGTGGGGCGGGTGGTTGATGGCTTCGAGCTACATGGCAACACCATCGGTATTGACCATGGTCAAGGCGTGTTGAGCATTATGATTCACCTGAGTCGCATCGACGTTGCTGAAGGAGACTTTGTTAACGCCGGACAGGTGATTGGCGGTGTGGGGTCAACGGGCGCATCAACTGGCCCGCACCTGCACTGGGGTCTTTACGTGAATGGGGTGGCAGTGGATCCAGTTCCCTGGCGTTTTGAAGGTGTTGAGTAGTCTTTATGAGCTTTACTCTGGCGTAAGAATAGTATCGAGACCAAGATGCTTCACAAAGGGGAGAAAGTCTCGATCTGAGAATAATAAAGAATGTTTCTCTTCAATACAGAACGTGGCAATAATCACGTCGATTGTTTTTCGAATGGTAATGCCTTGTTTTCTTAGGGTGCGAAAATTATCGGCACTTCTTATTGCTAAGTGGGTATTCGTGAGTTGAAATACGGTCAATGATAAGAGGATGTCTTTAGCTGTTGCATAGTCTTTATCCTGTTCTCATCTGATTGAGGTCACCTTCCCAAGGTAGCTTGTCTCGAAAAGCTTTGATTTTTTCTTGTCGTTTGAGTTGTATTAGCATTTTTAGGGCTAATTCGATGACTTGATCGGTAGCGGTTAGACCAGTAGTTTGTAATGCATCGGCGATTAAGGCTTCGTCTATTTCAACGCTGGTTTTCATGACTTTCTTAATAGATTAGCTTTAGGTTGTTTGAGTATTAGGCTATAAATCATTGCTACAAATAGCTATCAACTACAGTGATAGTTCATCTGCATTATAACCAAGTAACTATTCTGAGTGCCTTAGCATACTATTCTCTAGTGATTTCTTAATCTGGATTAAAACCTATGAAACGTCAGGTTAGACACATCAACTGAGTGAATGGGCTACGTCAGTACCG
Organism: Leptothoe sp. EHU-05/26/07-4; assembly: GCF_043421015.1. Taxonomy (NCBI): domain Bacteria; kingdom Bacillati; phylum Cyanobacteriota; class Cyanophyceae; order Nodosilineales; family Cymatolegaceae; genus Leptothoe; species Leptothoe sp. EHU-05/26/07-4. The sequence goes on along the minus strand of NZ_JAXSQV010000001.1, from coordinate 164,822 downwards.
TATTTGGCGTTCGGCGATATTACAATGGCGAGTTTGCCGAAAATTATTACCACCGAGGTGTGGACTATGCTGCCGCCACCGGGTCGCCGGTTGTTTCTCCAGCGGAGGGTCACATTCAGCTGGCCGGACGGGGGGTGATGGCTTCGAACTCCACGGCAACACCATCGGTATTGACCACGGTCAGGGTGTGTTGAGTATTATGATTCACCTGAGCCGCATAGATGTTGCCGAAGGAGACTTTGTCACCGCTGGACAGGTGATTGGCGGTGTGGGGTTAACGGGCGCATCAACTGGCCCGCACCTGCACTGGGGTCTTTACGTGAATGGAGTGGCAGTGGATCCGGTTCCCTGGCGCTTTGAGGGGGTTGAGTAGTCTTTTGTTGTCTTACAAGCAGCAAAAAAAGCTTGATTGATGACAGTCATCGAGTCATACAGTTATTTAACTTTTGCATCAACTTATCCTGACGACTATGTTTGATTGTTGAGCATTGACCCTAGGGCAAAACAGCGTCAGCTAGAACGCATAATTCAGAAGCCGGAGTGAGTCTTAAAAAGAGAATTCTGTGCCACAGTGTGCTTCGTAGAATTTTTGAATTCTGTTAACATTTTCTACAGTCATCTGTCGTTAACGGTTTGCGCCTCACCGGACGGGTTAGATACTCGCATCACAACCAATACAATTCAGATCCGTTCCGCGTACAGGCGCTTGTTATGCATATCTAGGTAGACAGAATTAATTACAGAACAAATTGCTGTCCTCGTCTTGAATATGGTCACCTAGATTGTAGAATCCTTTGCACACAACTTATCTCTAGACAAGGAAAATGCTGATCCAAGTAGTGGTCGCTACCAAGGAAAAGTGATAAATTGTATTACCTGCTTGGAATGGGCTTGATGCGCAGCTTGCTGCGTCGGGCGGCCTTGTCGCTCATACATGAAGCTATGTGTTTCGTTCCAAGCGGGTCTCTATTGAGCCATATAATGAAATGGTATCGAATTCACCTAAATTAACGTGGCTGCAATTTGATAAACTAAAGAAGGTTGATCAGGCACTTCTCTACCTACAGTGTTCGCCTGAATTAGTACAAGATGTGTTGCATAGCCCAGAAAAGTACTATGAGCCTATTCGTATAAAACGCCGAAGAGGTTCAGGCAAACCAAGAATCGTTTATAAGGTTCACAATGACCTGAGAAGGCTTCATCGATCTATTTCACTTGGCCTAGCCCCACATATACAGAACCTACCTCCTACCGTACAAGGTTTCAGAGAGCAATACAATATCGTAACAAATGCATCTATGCACTGTGGGCAAGCAGAACTTGTCACTGCTGATATTCGTGATTTTTTTGGTTCAATTACAACAAGAAAAGTTCAGGCCCTCTTCGAAAGCCTGGGAACATCATTCCATGTCGCACTTATGTTGGCAAGGCTCTGTACACTCAACGATAGCCTGGTCCAAGGGGGAAGAGCCAGTCCGGCGATAGCAAACCTTGTTGCGTATTCTTTAGATAATACGCTTTTGAGTACTTTCCCAAATGTAAAATATTCAAGATACGTAGATGATCTTGCTTTTTCTGGTGACAAGTGTCCGTCCAAAACTGAAATACAGGCTTCTCTAAAGTTGCACAATTTTACTTTGAAGGAAGGCAGCTTCAAACTCACCACCTCTGGAAATGGTCAATATGTCACAGGACTTAATGTAGATGGGCAACGACCTAAAGTGCCTCGTCGAGAGCGACGCTTAATTGACAGGGCATTGCATGTCGGAGACCGATACTCATTGGAGCAACATTATATTAATATCTACAAACGAGATCCTACTCCAGAAGATCTAGATTGGTATGCCAATAAACACCTTTTGGGTAAGATTACCTCTTATGGTCGTGTAGATCCAGAACTCTACAATCAATGGCGCTCGAAACTTGCTGACATAGTTGCTAAGGAATCATTGTTGATAGTTATGAAGAAAATTCAAACCACTTCTCAATAGAATCTTCTTGTGTAGCAAACTGGTGCATATCCCACTTACAAACACATCTAATTTTTTGGTGAATACTGAACAACTCATGTGAAGAATTAAACTCGCCCACTAACTCCAAAACCCATTCAGAGATTATATGTGCAAGCATCAGTAAGTCATCGTCATTTGAAGGAGATATAATATCTTCTGGAACTGTTACAGGATATAAGATTTTTTTCAATGATTCGTATACAACTATTCGAGTGCAGTTATGGTCTCTAAAACTTGACATTTTAAGCGTGCGTCTTGCCAACCATCTTTCTTTTACTTGCTGCCTACGTGCTGAAGGAACAGATCCATAGGCAATATACACATCAAAATCAAGCTTACTCAGAGAATCTAGAAAAAACTCTGAACGAAAGACGTTATTTAGATTACGATCATCAGAATATCGTGGGTGATTCAATACTTGTTCAATCTTTTCTTGAATAAGGTGTCGGACCTCATCAATACAATTGAATCTCATTACTACTGCTGCAGTTAATTCATCTCTACTTATAACTGCAGCAACTCTCTCTCCAACAGTTCCTCGCTGATTGTACTCAGTAGCAACTTTGCTCAGATAAAGATCATTGACTAAGCAGTCGAAATCATAGCGCGATAAACAGCGATCTATAAGATTATTTTGTGATGAAACTTCAGCGATCTTTAGGGTCGCAACTCCTACTACGAGTTCTGGATCAAGGTTAAGACATCGACTATCATCTTTTACATATTTGATGAGCTCTAGCTTCATTTCTTCATAGCTCATCTCAGAAAAGGCCCAAGAGCATGATTCAAGAAACTCCTTCTCAAGATTATTAGTACAGATATAAGCTAATGCTTCACTTGCTGATATATTCTCTTGTGAAGAGGCAAATGATTGAATTAAGGTTATTAGCTCACTAACGTCTTCCGGTGTTAAAGCTTCCCCACTCAGCCAGTTCTCTAATTTCTGATTCTTTAAGTTTCCAAGCTCAGCTGTAGTCCGAAATATAAAATAACTGTCATATCCATGATGATGATTATGTTGAAATCCTTGGGCAAAGTTAAGTACGGTGGAAGTGAGTGCATTTGATGCATCTGTAATTCTCTTTGCTAAGTCCTTAACCTGCTCCTCAACAAGAGCGTTATGGGCAATCATCAGATCAATATCCTCATTGCCTTCACACCAGATAAGTTCACCCTCTTTAAGAGAAAGCCATCTTTCAAAAGTGCATAAAAACTGAAAGCAGTATCCTCGAATACTGGGAGTCGCAGCACGCTTAGGATTTCGTAGGTCAGGCCTTTCCATCTACAACCAGGGCAGCTTGAGATAATAATTTATATGGTATCGCCTTCTCTTGTATAACGGTTGCAGTCAGCGATTGCAAGAAAATCAAACTTAGCAATAGCAAATGCCTTCAATCCGCTGAACTCCAATTGTTATACTGTCGTAGCGACTAAAGCGGCTTATGCGATATATCCCATCATCCATCTCCTTCTTGCCGCCTCGTTAGCCAGGTCAGTCTTAATAATGAAATTATTATTTGCTAGGGTTTTCTGAATTGGTCTAAGCTCATGATCTCCTAAGTGGTTCTCCAAATAGGCTTCTATAATAATCTCTACTAACTGAGTAATACTACCTGTAGGCATTTGAATATGTCGCTGAATATAGTTGATGGCTTTTTTGTCATCTGTCATTACTTTGCCGCCAATGCGTTTAGCAACAACAAAACAGGACAGTTCTGCATCGCTTGCACGTTTTGACTGAGGGACTTTTGACATCTCAACTAAATCTTCTATCTCTAGGGGAAATCTTTCAATCTCACTAGAACTGATTAATTTTTTGTAATAAGCTTGGCTGTTCGCATGCCCTTGCTCAAATTCTAATTGTACGTACACCGTAGTAATCACGGAATACCCAAGCAACCTAAGAAGGTGAAAGCGATCAATATACATAAAATGAATAATCGCACAAGTATCAATGGCTACTACCTCCTTCACTAACTATTCACCTCCAAAAAAGTTAGAAGTTCATGCAGAAGTTGATAACCATCTTCTAAGGGCAGCAACATCATATCTAAAAGCTTATGATAAGTAATTTCCCCTCTCCTATATGCTTCTGTACAAAGATCAATGAAATGCCAAGATAAACCCTGACGTATAATCTGTGTTGATTTTTCTCGCATGCCTGAAGATAACGTTGGTGGAGTCTCTGGATCGAATTTTTCGTTATGTTTAATAACCAAACGCCTCTCTTTGAACAATCGCTTCTGTAAATTTCCATCAATCCATTTAAGTTCGGATAAACGTATAATTATTACCTGAGAACTAACTCGAAAGCGGTCAGCAATCTGACGAATAAGACCGATCCAAGCATCATAAGTATCTACAGGTGAATAATCTGATTCGATTTTTTGTTTCGGAACCAAAAAGTTACCAGCAAAACTATTAGCTCTCCACTCAAGCTCAGATCTGTTATTTGAAGACTTTAGATATGTAACTTCCTGTCCCTGGGATGAGTCAAATAGAGCATGGCAGTATTCATGAGCAGCAGAAAAATTCTGTCGATACAAATCATCGAGGTAATTGATAAGAATACAGTGGCCAGCAATCGGATGATTAATGTACAAGCCAGAGATATTTTTATCTTCTAGTTGACGCTTGAAAATATGAATACCTTGATTTCGAATTAACTCAAATATATTTTCTATGGGTCCTTTTAATAGTTGCAAGCGTTCTCTTTCAAAAGTACTAGCTTCTTCACCTTGCCTCTTAAAATACCTATGACTAAATGGGTGCTGTCCATAATCGGGAATTTTCTTAGGCTGATGCTGAAATATTTCTCGCTCTAGTAAATCTTCATACTCACAAAGTCGAATAAATTCCTGAATAGCTATGCGGTCGCTTTTGGAGAGTGCAGCATTTTGCCGAAACATTTCTTGAACTTCCGACTCTGCTGATGGATAATCACCTGTGACAAAATATCTAAAATCACGACGGTACATAACGGCTAATAATACTAGCTGATCACCAGTAATTCTGTTTCTTCCTGTTTCAATATCTAAATACTCCTGCAAATCTATCTGAAGACGCGATGCAGACTCTTGCGGAGTAATTAAAAGGCTTTCTCTCGCATCCTTTAGCTTTTTACCTAAAACTGCATAATCAAATGCCATCGCTACCGAGGGAAACAGAAACTCAATCTTAACTTATTTGGCAAACCGTAATTCTTGTAATGTGATTACTGCAATTCAACGCTTTTAGAGCCCCGAATCATACAGACTGGGTTGATCAACTGCCTCAACCAGAGTATGAGGCAGTATAACTCTTATTAAACTGATAGTTTCAATCCATCTGCCCGAAACAGGGTGGATATGTTGATTATTCCCAGTATATCTCGCCAAATTGGTTGGATACACTGAAGTTTGTCCATATAGTACGCTCATATTGGATGAACATATTGTAATTTTCAGTATAGCTGTCGAGTTTTCTCAGTAAGGTTTTCTGATTGCAGGTCAAGATAAACACATTTGTTCTGTGCCTACCACCTATGGGCACTCAACCGAGAAAGCTACTGGACCAAGTCAGAGACCAGATTCACTTAAAGCATTACTCCTATCGTGCTGATTTACTACCGATGCCAGCGAACTTTTCCATCTGGTTGATCAACCAACGTAATCCCCATTGCAGTCAGCCAGTCGCGAATATCATCCGCCGCTTCAAAATCACGTTGCCAACGGACCGGCGGTAGATATGATGAGGATCGCACTTACTCCTTTCCGATTTCTAGCTAGTAATTGTTAGCTCTCTGTATCCGGTGAGTGGATCAATCTCCCGCTTAAAGATAGCGTTAGGCACAATCCCCAAGATTATCTCTGCTGTCGTATAAATGTTCGAGCCATCCATCAAATGACCACCGATGACCTGGCCTTCACTATCTGATACGACAATATGCAAGTGAACACCATGCTGGGAGAGTGTACCTTCTAGCGACACTATCTCTAGCGGTTGTTCAAAAACTGTTCCTTCTGGTTGATTGGCAAATCGGAGCGCTGCTTTGCGTAAACTACCCACACAACTCAGCATATAAGCGGCATCTATTTTTTGGTCGATACAGTATCTCAACAAAGATTGTTTGAGATCCTCTCCAGGCTTAAGACGAATAGCAATCACATCCACATCTTTTTCCACGGGTATAGCGCTTACAAAGTCTAACAACTGAATGGATTACTGCAATCTGCATATCTAAGGACGGGTGAGGTAGCAGTGGCAATCAGGTTTTTCTATGAGGGTTTCCACTAGTGCATTCAGGGTAACTGCCGCCAAAAGACCACCTCCCAAACTGCCTTGAATGGTGATGTAGGGCACTGGCAGCGACATCAACTGGCGCTTGGCTGCAGGAGCATGACTAAAGCCAATGGGCATACCAATCACAAGAGCAGGTTGAAGTTTTCCCTGGTCAATCCACTGGCAGGCAGCCAGCAAGACCGAAGGGGCATACCCCACCATCAGCACACAGCCTGCCGGGGCTTCCTGCAGCCGTTGCTGCCAGAGATTATCTCGCCAAAATGCTTGCTCGGCATCAGCGGCTCCGGCGATGTGGGGGTCATCAATCAGCGTTGTCACGGGATTTCCTAGATGGGCTAGCCGTGTCTGATCCAGGGTGGTAGCAACAGCGGGGACATCCACGACAACAGAACAGCCTGCTTTGAGGGCAGTACGGGCAGCGGCGACAGCCTCGTGACCGAAGCGCACAAAACTGATAAGGCTGACATCGCCGCAGGCCAACACCAATTGATGCAACAGGTGAACCGTAATTTCAGAGTAGTGAGATAAATCGGGCAGTAACAGCTTCAACGACTCCTGAAATTGCTCCGGATGTGTGGTGACTTCGGTATCGAAATGACTCCAGATCTGATCCAGTTGCCCCAATCCGGCTTGGACATCGACATCTAATTGCTTCAGCTGCGATAGCGCTTCTGCCTGGGCGATCTGACAGTTGCGATCGCGCCCCAACAGACCTTCTAGTGCAGCTGCTGTTTGGCGGAGCTGGGTCATCTGTTGTATGACCGTATGGTATTGCTGCTGTAGCTGGATGATCAATGTAGTATCCAGGGTGGCTTCAGGGTGGCTGTCTAAAAGCTGGCGAATGTGAGACAACTGAAACCCCTGCTGCTTCAGTGCCATTACCCGCCGCAATCGTTGCACATCCTGCTGGGTATACAGCCGGTAGTTACCTTCAGACCGCTGGGGCTGAGGCAGTAAGCCAAGGGTATGGTAGTGCCGCACCATGCGCGGGGTGACGCCACCCCCCACGGCATCCGTCAGTTCTTTAATCGTCAGATGGTCTGTCTTCATTCATTGAGTTTACAGCAACCTTGACATTGACACTAATGTCAAGGTTTATGCTGGCGGATAGTTTTTATTGGACAGATCAGATTATGGCTGCCAGAGCCCTTGCATCACCCCGTCTCTCGGCTTTATTTAAGGATGTATTCAAGCACCATCCCGAGGCCGTCGCTGCGATCGCCTGCGCCATCCTGGTATTGCTGGGCTGGCAGTCCCTCAATTTTGGCTGGGTGGGAGGAGGCCTTTTGATCCTGACGGCAGCTTACGTTATTGGCGGTTTGGACAGCGCCCGTGACGGTATTACAACTCTGTTACAAGAGAAAGAGCTGGATGTTGATTTGCTGATGATCGTGGCGGCGCTGGGCGCTGCCAGTTTGGGGCTATGGCAGCAGGAATACTACCTGATCGTCGATGGAGGCGTCCTGATCTTGATCTTTGCCATTAGTGGGGCTCTAGAAGGCTACGCCATGCAGCACACCGAGCGCAGTATCCAGGGGCTGATGAGCTTAACAACAGATACCGCCCGACTTCTGAACCACGGGCAGGAGCGCACTGTCCCCATTGCCCGTCTTAAGGTGGGCGATCTCATTTTGGTCAAGCCGGGAGAGCTGGTGCCCACCGATGGTGTAGTGGTAGACGGCGCGAGTATCCTCAACCAGGCTTCGATTACGGGAGAATCTGTGCCCGTAGAGAAAACCATTGGGGATGAAGTCTTTGCGGGTACGCTGAATGGCCATGGGGTACTGCGGATCAAGCTGCATCAACCGCCGGAAAGCAGCTTAATTCAGCGGGTAATCCGGCTGGTGCAGCAGGCCCAGACAGAAGCACCTCCCTCTCAGCAATTTATCGAGCGGTTTGAGCGGGGCTACGCCAAAGTGATTGTTATTACCGGAATACTACTAGGCATACTACCCCCTTTCCTGCTGGGATGGACCTGGGAAGAAACGATTTATCGAGCGCTGATTTTTCTGGTGGTAGCCTCCCCCTGTGCCCTGATGGCCTCGATTATGCCCACATTGCTATCGGGCATTGCCAACGGAGCCCGTCGAGGCATTCTGTTCAAGAACGGGGCACAGTTAGAGCAGATTGGACGTGTGCGTGCGATCGCATTTGATAAAACCGGCACTCTAACCACAGGCCATCTGCAGGTTGTGAACATGGTAGCGGCTCAGCCCACCTCAACCCAACTCCTACAGGTAGCAGCCGCGCTGGAGAGTCTGTCGGAACATCCCATTGGGGACGCCATTGTTCAGGCAGCCCGCCAGCAAAACCTCATCTGGGCAACAGCCACCAACGCTCAGGCCCAGGCTGGACAGGGCCTCACCGCCAATCTGGAGGGTCAAAGAGCCGTAGTCGGTAAAGCGGCCTTTGTTCGCACACAGGTAAAGACCATTTCTCCCCATTGGCTGGAACAAAGCCAGCAGTGGGAATCAGAGGGTAAAACAGTGGTCTGGGTTGCCCAGGCAGGAGAACTGTTGGGACTGATTGCCGTAGCTGATATCGTTCGACCTGCCGCTGCCCAGGCTGTGGCCCGCCTCAAACAGTTGGGTATAGAGCATGTGGTCATGCTGACGGGGGACAATCCCCGCACCGCCAGCAGCATCGCAAAGCAGGTTGGTGTGGATCAGGTTTACGCAGAACTGTTACCCGAAGATAAAGTCGAGGTGATTCGTAAACTTCAGCAGCAGTATCAGAGCGTTGCCATGGTTGGAGATGGCATCAATGATGCCCCAGCCCTGGCCCAGGCCACCGTTGGTATTGCCATGGGGGCGGCGGGTAGCGATGTGGCGCTGGAAACCGCTGATATTGTGTTGATGGGCGATCGCCTAGAGCGGTTAGAACATGCGATTCATTTAGGTCGTCGCGCCCAGAGCATCGTGAAGCAAAATATTGTCTTTGCCCTGAGTTTTGTCGTGATTTTGTTAATCCTGAATTTTGCAGGCAATATCACGCTGCCGTTTGGTGTGCTAGGCCATGAAGGCTCCACAGTGCTCGTCACATTAAGTGGATTGCGATTGTTGATAAATAGATAAGGGATGCGCGGGAAAATAATCTACCTGTTGAGAGGCTTGGTGACAATTGGTTCCCCTTCGTAAGGGGAACCGTCAGGGAGGGGTTTTCGATACTAGCGCTGTTGGTCGAACCCCCTCCGCCTACGGCACCTCCCCTTCGTAAGGGGAGGAAATCCTACAACACAATTTCAAACGGGTATTCTATTTATTGGCAGATCCCTAAGACGCTGGAGCATCCGCGACTCTGCAAGTACGATATGACGCTCATGCGCTGATCGACAGCCCGCGCGTCATCAAGATGAACAACTATAGTGCGACACGCCACCAACGTCAGAAAACGCGCTAGGTCTTAGACGATAGTATTTATCTTCTACCTCTTGTGATTGCTCATCATAGGGATAACTAAATACTGCTTGCAACTCTTTAACTAACGTGTAGTCACCCTGCATGGCTTGTTGATAGGCAGGGACAACCAACCACTCTCGCCATGTATATTTTGGGTTAGTCTGTTTCATCTTTGTGGATATCTCAGCCAAATTGCCCTCGTTAATGAGACCGCGCCAGCTTTTTAGCCAAGCTTGCCATTGTTCCTCAAATTGTTGTGACGTTTTGCCATAGAAGCTCTTTTTCAAGGCTGAGATATCGTCTGGTATGTGGGATAACTCGCGGAAGAAAATGGTGTAATCCACATCTGAGTGGGTCATTAGCTGCATTAATGTCTGAAACAGCTCTGGGTTAAATTCAGTTAAGCCAAGTTTGGCCGCCCACATTGTTTGGAGTTGTTGTTGCATGGCTTCTGCAAAGCCACGGCCTACTTGGTCGAACTGTTCTAACGCGTCAGCATCGCCCGCCAGTAACGGTCTCACAGTTTTCCAAAACATGTAATAATTCGCTTCTGCTGCGTTCGGCTGATTGATGAATGCAAAGTGTTCGCCGCCACCAGTCCAAGGTTGAAACCAAGGGTCAAAAATTTCGCAAAACCCAAAGGGGCCATAGTCGAGGGTAAAGCCACCAGCGGCGCAGTTATCACTATTAAAATTACCCTGGCAATAACCAACACGTAGCCAATGGGTCACCAGTGACGTCAGACGCTGGCGAAATAGCTTAGCTAACTCAACTAATTGATCTGCAAAACCAAGAGTTTGATTAATATCGCTTTTGTATTCTCGCTCAATTAAATGGGACACTACCATGCGCAACTCTTCTGATGCTTTTGGATGGGCATTGCTGCGATCGCGACGAGCAAATAACTCCAGCTGACCAACGCGCAAAAAAGATGGTGCAACGCGAGTTGAAATGGCTACCGGATTGTCCACCAAAACATCAGGCTCAAGCGAGCAAGAGTCTTGGGAATACCAAGGCCGGGTAACGGTCTCAGATTTAGAAACATACAGGGCCAAGGAGCGCGATGTGGGCACACCTAACGCGTGCATGTATTCTTGCGCTAGAAACTCACGCACACTTGACCGTAGTACTGCGCGCCCGTCGGCACCACGGCAATAAGGTGTTGGGCCACCCCCTTTCAATTGCATTTCCCAACGCTGGCCATTGATGATTCCTTCAAATATAGATATTGCTCGACCATCACCATAACCATTACCCGTACCGAATGGACAATTTTGGATATATTCGGTGCCATAAATCGACAGTGCATACCCTGTCGCCCAACCCACATGACGCATCGGCCCATGGGCGACAGAGAGATCACCAGAAAATAATTGCCGAAATTTTTCATCCAGCGCCAGCTGATCGCTCAACCCAAGTTCTTTAAAAAAGGTGCTGCTGTGGGCTACATATTCGGGTTCTGCAAGCGGCATGGGTGCCACAGGTACAAAATGACCTGAAAAAACCTGGCGGGCACGGTGATCATCCCCATCGACCGTGGCATCAGGATCGGCATTTAAGGTATCCATCAGGGAATAGTCTGCTAATTGCACAAACTCGTCGAAGGTGGTTACGCAGGGCTCAGCAGAAGCCTCTGCTGAGGGTGTAGATGGATATGACATTGTCGCTGGCGAGGGAAAGATTTATGTTTAATTGTAAAGGCTGGCATATTGAATGTGGAGCTTTCTGGGCTAATTGACTTGTTGGTATGCTCGATGATGCAGACCTATTACCGTTTAGCTTCCTCAATCAGCTGTGCTACTGCTTCCAAGGCACCAAATAGCCTGGCTAAATTATCAATAGTGTAGTTACCGGTGCTTCTGGTGAATGTGTCTAGCACCAATCGACCAAACTGCCAAAGGTTACCATCGGTGACGATGCCATAGACCGTAAATGTGGCATCCTCGTTTATTTTCTGGGAGGCTACTAACTCGGCTAAACATTGTCCCCATCCATGCTCAAAGTCGTTTTTCTTGGCTTCTACGACGACTACAATCGGCGTTTCTAGGACTGTTTTTCCGAGGTTTGAGCGCTTTGAAAAGATGTAATCTGGCGTCCCTGAAAGTGTGGAATCATAGGAGATACTCTTTTGAATCCAGAAAGAATAGTCTTGACTGTGTTTTTTATACAGCTCGCGCAGTAACGGGGATATAATCAGCTCGCTACGCGATGCCTCCGATGTGAAAATATCAATATTCTCTTTGCTAAATCGAAAATCGCTTAGAAAAGCTTCAGAGGGTGATATCTCCGTCACCGTAAGAAAGTCATGTTCATCATATTTGATGTCATACTTCTTCTGCACATCTGCAACAGTTTTGAAATCACTAAATGACATTTTTAGAGTTACCTATTCAAAGTCTTCGTCCAAATAAATGTGAATAAAAATATCACTCATAGATTCCGTACTCGTGAATCAATCAGCTGATCAGGAATACGATTTCGCTCAATGTATTCGTTGATTTCTGCTTGATGATCCAGGTAGTAGCTGAGTGCATCAAAAACCTGGGATAAACCAAGGTGTGGCAGTCTTTGGGGGATTTCCTCAGGTGAAACTCCAATACGCCACATTTCTACAATTGCTCTAACAGGTGTACGAGTACCTTTAATAATGGGCTCATTGCTCAGTATTTGGTCATTTCTGACAATATGGCAGTGCTCTGTCGTTTGTACCATACTGATGTTCCGGAGGGATCAATATATAATCGGTTCTATTTTAGCTTGAAAAGAAATTTCCGAGCCTGTTCAATCTGTTAGGGCAGATTAGATGCTCAACCTGACGTATGAGTACAAGCTACTACCGCAAGCCGATCAGATTGAGCACGATCTAGAGATGTGCTGCAAGGTCTCGAATTATGTGTGGAAGGAACAACTTTTTCTGACAGGTAGCTTACTTCCTAGAAGCTGATTGGTGACAGCCTCAGCAACTTTTGGAGAGAATTAATGTTCCCGTTCACTCGTCGCAAAAACTTTTCGCACTCAGCGAAAAGACTCAATACGATCGGTGTGCAACGGGGTTGTTAGGCTACCTCCGATTGCAGTTAGACTGCCCCCAACTTTGTTTTTATCGCAGTGACTATCTCATCTGCCAGTTCATCCACAGAGCTGACTCCATTTAGAACCAAATCGCAATTCTTCAAGACCCTTGCGTTTACTTGAAGATACATTTCTCGGGTAGCACCATTAAGATACCCCGTTAGATATTCTTTAAGATAGGCTGCCAGATATTCTGGATTTCTTTTAATGAGACACCATTCAACATCTCGAAGCAGCCGACGTGCTAAGGCAACTTCTAGCGGAAGGTCGATACATGCTACAAAATCAATAAGTCCATTCATCTCGGCTCGTTCTCTACCAAATGGCTCCTCAATAACAATGAAGCTGGCCGCCTTGATCATTCCTTTGTTATCGGGGAGAGAAATGGATTCCCCATGCCGTAACATCTGCAAGTCTTTAAGGAGTTGTGGGGTTTCCCATTGATTAGGATCGGCTCCCTCTCTAATCCACTCAGAGAAGTTCGAGGGGTATTGCGATACGGAAGCGTAGTCGTCGAAATAGAAAGATACAGCATCCTCTAGCAAACTGGTTACTTTTTGAACCAGAGAAGTTTTTCCTGATCCAGAGGGTCCACTTATAGCAACCACAAAACTTGGCGATTGTTTGTTAGTCATCCTGTCCATGCCCTTAAGTCTTGGCAGCCTAACGCCAAGCTCACCGGCACATGCTGTGGAGAAGTTTTTGTGTGATAATCGAGCGCAGCGACCCAAACAAAAACGGGCGGAGCTGCATGTGTCCGTGTGCAGCTTTTTGTCAGGAAAAATTCAACTCCATAATTGTCTCTTCGAACTCTTCTTGATTAACCACTTCGAAACCAAATCGCTCAAAAAAGTGTTTCATTACGTCATGACCTTCAACGTAACATATCGAAATAGAAGTAATGCCGTTCAATGATTTTATCTCCTGAATCGCTAAGTCAATTGCTTTTGTCCCATAACCTTTTCTTTGTTGACTTACATCGATCAATAGTTGATCTATAAATATTTCGTTTGATTTCCCATCTCTATAGTTCGGATAATATTGAAGAAAACCGACAGGCTCATCTCCCAAGTAGATACCTCGATTCACATAGTATTCATAGAACTTTGACGCTGCAATAGCCTCCGATGGGAGCGCAACAAAACCCTCCTGCTTTTCTGTAATTTCTAAGTCGATCATATCGACCCAATTGTCTTTGGTAATATTTCTTAGATTAATATCCAAAACATACACCCTTACTAAGATAGGCTTCTAACTCTTATTTAGACTGATTCTTCGTAGTATATCTCGCCAAATCAGATGGATAGGCTGCAAGTTGTCCACATAGTACGCTCAAGTTAGGTGAATATATTACAAGTTTCAGTATAGCTGCCGAGTTTTATCAGTATTTTTTTTAATTACAGGTCAAAATAAACACATTCTTTTTGTGTCCAATACCTACAGAATCACAACCACGAAAGCTACCAAACCAAGTCAGAGACCAGATTCACTTAAACCATCACTCCTATCGCGCTGATTTACTGCCGATGCCAACGGACGGCTCCATCGGGCTGATCAACCACCGTAACCCCCGCTGCCACTAGCTGATCGCGAATATCATCTGCTGTTATAAAGTCTCGCTGTTGTTGGGCCGTTTGGCACTGCTGGATAAAGTCTGCGATCGCACCATCATCCAATCCACCCGTTGCCACGTCACTGTCGGCTTTGGCCTCTAATGCCCTGTTTCAGGAGCAAACTGAGCAAATAGGCGGCTCCAGCAACAAGAATAATCGTTGCGCCGGAGGTGAGGTTGAAAAAATAGGAGAGCCACAGCCCTGTCGTCGTAAACGCCATCCCCAGTAAACTGGCCAGAAACATCATCTGCTTGATGTCCTGGACAAATTGGCCAGCGATCGCTGCGGGAATGGTTAACAGGGCAATCACCATAATTAACCCCACCACCTGCATCACCATCACGACTGTCAGGGCGATCGCTGCCACCAGCGTGAGGTAAAGGGCATCCACCGGAATGTTGCGGGTGATGGCAAAAACAGGATCAAAGGAAATGGCCAACAATTCTTTATAAAAGAGAAAAACCATCGCGCCAATCATCAGGTTAAGGATGAGCATAATGATTAACTCCTGGCGGGGAACTGTGAGGATACTGCCAAAGAGATAGCTCATTAAATCCGCTTTGTAGCCCTGGGTTAAATCAATGGCAATAATGCCCACTGCCATACCGATGGCCCACATTACCCCAATAATTGTATCGGCCCGTTGTTGGGTCTTGCGCTCCACCCAGCCCATGCCCAGGGCCGCAGCCAGGGCAAAGGCAATCGCTCCTAACACTGGATTAACGCCAAAGAAATAGGCTAATCCAATACCCCCATAAGCAGCGTGGGCAATGCCCCCACTGATAAAAACAATGCGATTGACCACTACAAAAGTACCAATAATGCCGCAGGCAATGCTCACCAGTACCCCAGCCAGGAGAGCATGACGCATAAAGTCAAATTGCAAAGCTTGTCCAATGGTTTCAATCATTATGGTGGTGAGAAAAAACACGGTGAGGAACACCGTGGGCAATCAGATCCACGGGGCATTGATAGGTTTGCTCAAGCATTTCCGACGTAATTAACTTGTCATTGTGGTAAAAAAGGCGATGGTTAAGGCACCCCACCGTCTTAACGTAGGTGGACACAGCACTTAAGTTGTGGGAAATCATCAAAATGGTCAGAAATTGATTGAGATCCGCCAGTAAGTCATAAATACTTTTCTGGATTTTACTATCCACGTTAGCTGTGGGTTCATCCAAAAGTAAAATATGGGGTTCAGAAGCCAGAGCCCGCGCAATGTAAACCCGCTGCCGCTCTCCACCGGATAGCTGACCGATGGGGCGATCGCGTAATGCCAGCATTCCCACCTGCTCCAAGCTGCGAGTGACCATACTCTCATCTTTGCGGTTATACCGTCTCAGCAAAGGGCGTTTACCTGAGCGTCCCATGCGAACTACATCCTTCACCCGAATGGGAAACTCCCGATCAAATTCCAGGAATTGGGGCACATAGCCCAGGTATTTTCGACCCTGAGACACCGGGCGACCCATGATTTTGACGTCTCCGCTATTGGGTGAAATCAGCCCTAACAAAACCTTCAACAACGTTGTTTTTCCCCCGCCATTGGGGCCAATTAAACCGATAAAATCTCGTTCCTTCACCACCAGGTTAATGTCTTCTAATACCGGAGTTGTCCCATAGCCCGCCCAGACTTGATGCAGGGTAATGACCTCGGTCATTTAATTTCCGCCCCCGTTCTGGTTCAGCACGTCGGCAAAGGTTTGGGAAACTTGCAACAGGTTATCTGACCAGTTGGAGGCCAGGGGAGTAATGAACAGGACTTCTCCAGCAATTTCGTTAGCGATCGTTTCTGCACTTTTGGTACTGAATTCTGGCTGGGCAAAAATCACTTGAATGTTTTCTGTTTTTGCCTGTTGTATAAGTTCCCCCAGTTCCGCTGCACTAGGTTCCTGACCACCTATTTCAATAGGCACCTGTTCCAGGTCATAATCCTGGGCAAAGTATCCCCAGGCCGGATGAAAAACGATAAACTCACGATTCTCAACCCCGACTAAGTTTTGTTTAATTTGTTGATCTAACTGATCAATTTCGCCTAAGAACTGGGTCAGATTGGCTTGATAGGTTGCCTCATTTTCGGGATCGATCGTTACTAATCCCTGATAGATATTTTGGGCTTGAATCTTGACTCGTTGCGGCGACAACCAGATATGGGGATCTAGAGTTCCCTCAGCGTGCTCATGTTTTTCCTCGTGCTCATGCTCTTCTTCATGGTCATGGTCCGCTGCTTCCTCGGCATGATCCTCGTCGTGATGATGATGGGCAGCCATTTCCAATCGTTCAATTCCCTGGGCAGAATCAATCACCAGCATCTGGGCATTAGCAGACTGAATCTTGTTCATCCAGGCGTTTTCAAAAGGAACGCCAATCCTGACGTAAGCTTCCGCTTCACTCAAGTCCTTCAACTGTTGGGGCTTGGGTTCGTAGGTTGCCGGTGATTCCCCCGGTTGCACCATTACGTTCACCTCAACCCGATCGCCTCCGATTTTTTCAACAAAGTATTCCTGGGGCAAAATACTAACCGTAATGTCCAACAGCTCCAGAGATTCACTGCTGACTGGAGTCGTTGCAGTCTGGGCTTCATTCCCTTCACTGACAGAATCCGTTGACGGGGAGTTGCAACCCGTCAGCACAATCATCCCCACCAGCAGGGATAACACACTCGACTTCGGATAACTCATTGGTTCTACCCCCCAAAAACAACTTGACGCAATACAGGTGATGATAGCTCACTTGAGAATGATTATTATTCTCAAGTGAGTCAAAATTATGGAAATTCTAAATGTGAAATCTAAATGATGGCTGGTGTTAACGGCGATTGTTCTGGGAGGTGTCCCGTTCCTGGGAACATCAATTGCAAGACGATCTTGAACAGCTACAGAGATTGGCCCAGGACTTTGCAGTTGAACTGTCGTCGTGGAAACCCGAATTGATAATCTAATAATGAGGCTGTTGGCGCTATCGTTGATTTACTGCTGATGCCAACGGACGGCTCCATCGGGTTGATCAACCACCGTAACTCCCACTGCCGCTAGCTGATCACGAATATCATCTGCCGTTATAAAGTCTCTCTGTTGTCGGGCCGTTTGACGCTGCTGGATCAGGTCAGAGATTGCAACCTCATCCAATTTACCCGTTGTCGCATCAGTATCACTGTCGGCTTTGGCCTCTAACCCCAACACCTGGGCCAGGTGCAACAACGTTTGCCACTGCCGCCAGAGAATCTCTGGACTGGATTGGGTCTGCCCTTCGTGCATCAGACGGTTCCCCTCTCGCTGTAGCCCTTTGGCCAGCTCAAATAGCACTGCCAGAGCACCCGATGTATTCAGATCATCGTCCATGGCGGTTTGAAACCGTTCGACCCATGGGTCTTCTGAGTTGGGTTCCTGTGAGTTGGGTTCCTGAGGAGAAGCCTGGAGGCTGGCAACTGGCCATGACAATGCGGCTCCATGGTGGTTGCCAAAGAGAAGTCCGGCTTTTAGCGTTTGCCAACCGTTGACTGCAGCTGCGATCGCATCTTTCGTAAAATCCAACGGTTTCCGATAGTGCCCCTGCAGCACAAACAGTCGCACCGCCATTGGGTCTACCGGTTGTGGGTATTCTGCCCACAACCCATCCAGCAGGTCACGGATCGTAGTGAAATTGCCCAGGGATTTCGACATTTTTTCACCATTCACCGTCACCATGCCATTGTGCAGCCAGTAGCGAGCCAGCGGTTGTCCCGTCAGCGCTTCCGATTGAGCAATCTCGTTTTCATGGTGGGGAAACACCAGATCGCCACCACCACCGTGAATATCAATGGTTTCACCCAATCGCGCCCGGATCATGGCCGAACATTCAATATGCCATCCTGGTCGTCCCAGGCCCCAGGGTGACTCCCAGGCGGGTTCACCCGGTTTTGCCGATTTCCATAGGGCAAAATCAAACGGATCACGTTTCTTCTGGTCTGGAGCATCAGCGGCAACTCGTCCCCCTGCCCCCGCCTGCAGTTGATCCAGATTCCGTCCAGAGAGCTTGCCATACTCCGCAAACTGCCGCACGCTGTAGTACACATCGCCATCGACTGCATAGGCGTATCCTTTCTGTTCTAGCGCCTGGATCAATTGATGAATGGCAGGGATATGCTCTGTCACACGGGGATAGTCATCGGCATCGAGAATGTTGAGTCGGCGAATATCTTGAAAATAGGCGGCAATGTTGCGATCGCTCACCTCCTGCATCGTTATCCCTTCCACACTGGCACGATTGAGAATCTTGTCGTCAATATCTGTAAAGTTCTGCACATAGCGCACGGTGTATCCACACCACTGCAAATAGCGTCGCAGCACATCCCAAACCATGTACGAACGAGCATGCCCCAAGTGGCAATGGTCATATACCGTCACACCACAGCAATACATCACCACTCGTCCGGGATGAATAGAGATAAAAGGCTCTTTCCGGCCTGTCAGGGTGTTATGAAGGGTGAGGTTCATGGAAAATGATGTTAACTAAAAACAGTGATGGAGTCGCAGGGATGACTCAGGATAGACTTCCAGTTTTATGATAATGATTATCGTTCTCAGTCTATCATGAACGTTCGAAACATTCTCACCCCTTACTCTCTGGGTGCGGAAACTTGTCGAACCCGACATTGACCCTGATGACAGTTATCGAGTCATACAGTTATTCAACTTTTGCATCAACGAAAGTACATCTAACTGACGGCCAATCCACACCATTTCCGTTTTCGGAGGTGTTTTCCAGTCGCTGTCATCTATTGTGAATCGGCTCCCGCTGAGTTGAAATAGATGGCGCTTTTCACTCTCTGCAAACCAGACAATTCCTTTAGCCCGGAATACATTATTAGGAAGCTGATAGTCGAGAAATTGCTGAAACTTTTTGAGGGCAAAGGGGCGATCGCCTTTAAATGAAACAGACATAAACCCATCATTTTGGAGATGTTTGACCGAAGAATCGACGGCAGAAACATTCTCTTGCACCACAGCGGCATCTGTTAGTTGAACATTTAGAATCAACGATAGTGGAACCTGACCATGGGTTGCTTCTAATACCCTGGCTCTATCCTTAATGGAAAGAACGTGATGTTTTAACTTCTGAACTCGAGGTTCAGGCACTCGATCGATTTTATTCAAAAGAATAATATCACCATAGAGAATTTGACTCATCGCCGCGTTGCTTTCATAGTGATCATCTGGGTCAAAGGTTTCTACATCGATTAAGGTGATTACGGCATCCAACTGGGTCAAGTCTCTCAGTTCTGTGCCAAGAAACGTGAGCATGATAGGTAACGGATCGGCGACGCCCGTGGTTTCTAGCACCAGGTAATCAATGCGATCCCTCCGTTCTAATACACGATAGACCGCATCCGTTAGATTGTCGTTAATGGTGCAACAAATACAGCCATTGGTGAGTTCTATCATGTCCTCTTCCACCGCAATCAAGAACTGACTGTCGATGTTAATGTCCCCAAACTCATTCACGAGAACTGCTACCTTAAAATCCTCAAAGTTTTGGAGAATATGATTCAGTAACGTTGTTTTCCCACTACCTAAAAAGCCAGTGATGACCGTCACGGGAAGCTTCTGAAAATCAAGAGTGGGAGCCATAACGCTCATAATATAGATGTGTCTGTATAAAGGGGAAGAAGTGGAATGCTACTGGAAAACGATTGACCTGTTGTTCTACTTAAACCCTTTTCCTTTAGTCGTTTCAGTCCATACAAACAGCTCGCCTCCACTACCACCAGCTGCTAACATTGTGCCCTGCCCAGACCAGGCCAGACACGAAAATCCGCTGGAAGCACCCTCCAACTTTTGAGCAATCCGACGGGCCTTCTGCCACAAATACAAACAACCATCCTCAGCGGCAGTGGCCAATAATAGGGTATCGGGCTGAAACGAAATGGCCCGCACCATTCCCTCATGGGCATCCAACACCTGAGGATTCCAACCCTCCGATGGATCAGCTGCTTTTGTCCACACAACGATTCCTTCAACACTTATTGATGCCAGCAACGGCGCATCCCGTACCGCCGGTTTCGACCAAGCCAACTGTCGCACCTTGCCAGGAAATCCCTGCATCCGCCAGGGAGCGGGATGATCTTTTGCCCACACCAAAACCGACCGATCATTGTTGCCCGAAGCCAGGTAATTACCATCCGGCGACCAGGCAACTGCCACACTAGCCCCGCCTACTTCTCTCACCGCTGGGTCCTCATCCCAATCCTGATACTGCCAGGTTTTAATACTCTGGTTACCCCCCAGCGATAGCCTGGTTCCCTGGGGGTTCCAGGCGAGGTCTAATACTGAAGACTCTTCAAAATTCAAGGTGGTGACAACCGTTTGCTCAACCGCATGCCACACCTGCACATAACGGCCAAAACTAAAGGCCAGTTCTGGAGAACTCGGGTGCCATTGCAGCCGATCAATCCAGGTACGGGCATGTTCCAAAGTTGTTAACAGCGTGGGTGAATCACGGTCAATTTGCCAGATCCAGACTGTGCCGGCCTGTCCGCCAGCGGCTAGAAATTGACCATCGGCGGAGATGGCCAAAGCATCCACAGATTCGCCCTGGGAGCTTTGTAAGCAGGTGGATTCACCCGTTGCAGGGGTGTAGAGTGCTATTTCTCCTGCGCCAGAGCTGACAGTGAGTTGAGTGCCGTCGGGTGACCAGGCAATGGCGGTTACATAGTCGGAAAGACGGGTGTCCCACAGCGGTTTCAGTACAGTTTGTTTATGCTTTTTTACTTTCAGCATGTTTCTGGGTATTAGTGGCTAGAGAGGCTGTTTAGGACACTTAGCGTAAAATGTTGGTGGAGAGTTTCAAGATGTTGCTTGGGGTCCCTCCGAGTTCCCCAAACCCCCTGGCTAGGGCTAGGAAGCTGCCCTAGGACCCAACGTACTAGGTTGTTCTTAATGGCATTAAGTTTGAGGGTTACGGCGGGGTCGATTATAAATGTTCTGGATCGATTCCTGCGGCAAATTTAGTGCATGAAATTCAAATGATGAAGTTGTTGCCTAACGACTCGTTACCAAACAATCGCGAAAGCGCTCGCTTAGATTTAGCTGCTCCAGGTTACGACCGATAAACACCAGTTCATTTTTACGGGATTCGTCTGGTTTCCAGGGGCGGTCCTGGCGACCATCGAACAACATGTGCACCCCCTGAAAAACAAAGCGATTGTCTTCTCCAGCCATGTTGAGAATGCCCTTCATGCGAAAAATGTCGGGTCCGTGGTCGCGCAATAGTTCTCCTATCCAGGCGTCAAGTTTGTCGCCATCGAGTTCTCCTGACTCCACCAGGGCAATGGAGCCGACGGTTTCGTCGTGCTCATGGGCGGTTTCATCAAGGAAATCGGGGTCGATTTTTAGGGCGTTATTGAGGTCAAAGGCGCTGACGCCGAGGAGGGCATCCATTTCTATTTGGGCATCACGGGTGCGATGGATTTTGGCCAGGGCATTCATTCCTCGAATGCGCTGTTCTAGTTGGGTTAATTGGTCTTCTGTAACCAGGTCAATTTTATTGAGCAAGATTACATCGGCAAAGGCAATTTGCTCTACGGCTTCCTCTGCTTCCCAATGTTGCCAGATATGGCGCGCATCCACTACCGTCACCACCGCATCCAGACGGGTTTGTAGCTGCACTTCGTCATCCACAAAGAAGGTTTGGATCACTGGGGCCGGGTCTGCCAGCCCTGTGGTTTCAATGACTAGATGGTCAAACTTGTCGCGACGCTTCATCAGGTTGCCAATGATGCGAATCAGGTCGCCCCGCACGGTGCAACAGATACAACCGTTGTTCATTTCAAACACTTCTTCATCGGCATCCACCACCAGTTGATTATCGATGCCCACTTCGCCAAATTCGTTGACGATTACTGCAACCTTTTTGCCATGTTCATGGGTGAGAATGCGATTTAGCAGAGTGGTTTTGCCCGCGCCTAAATAGCCAGTTAAAACGGTTACGGGTACGGTGTTGTAAATGTCGTTGATTACCATGAATAGTCTCCTTGAGTGGTGTTTGCCTAGGCTTGAAAGTGGGCAAGCGCGATCGCACCCACCTCAGCGCCATATTCTTCGTATAGCCCCAGCGAACCAGGTAGATGGTCGGTCTGGATGCCAGGGAGTTCTGACAGCGCCTGCATTTCAGCTTTAGACTGGGGTGGTGCCTGGTCCGCCAGGATCACTCGCACAGAATTATTGGGGTCCGCTGTGACCGCCGTTGCGATCTGGAGCCACTCGGTGCGATCGCCCATTGGATCTAGGGCCGCTGTCACAAAGGCAGCAGGAGCAAATCGGGCTCCCGGTTGCTGGGTAATGCGGTGACGTTGCTGAATAAATGTGGGAGTGAGCCGCGTCTGATCCACAAACACATGGCGCTGATACATCCATTTAAGAAAGGCTGGATGGGTATTTGCGCCATAGAGAGCAGAACCAACGATCGGCAACCCCACCAGGCTGCGCAGGCTGGCCGCTAACCAGCCGGGTGCACCCATGGCCCGCAGGGGACCTTTCCAGGTGGGTGCCACCAGCAGCAGTCGGGTGCTTATCTGGTTCTGGGTCAGGTGGTTCTGAGCCAGATGGAGCGCATACCCCGCCCCATGGCCTGCTGCCAAAATCCCCGCTGGCCCTGGACAGCAGTTTTGTACAAAGTCCTTGAGCAATGCCTGATACAGCGATCGCTTGTAGGTGAAAGAAGGTCGCTCAGAATCACCAAACCCTAACCAGTCCAGGGCTATAACCTGAAATTGAGACGCCAGCACCTGAGCAATTTGGGCCAGCTCTGCCCGAGTTGAAACGGTACTAAACGCGGGTAGCAGCAGCACCATTGGCCCTGCCCCCGACGTTTCGTAGGCGAGGGTTACCGTTTGCCCCTGATAGGTCCAGTCATAGTGCTGCACCTGTCCGCCTAGGGTAGGGCGGGTTAATTCTTGATAGGGACTGACTGTCATCGCGCTTCGCCTTTTATCTGGGGACGCTGCCAGGGTGCTCACCTGGTTATAATTACATAAGAATGATAATCATTCTTGCTACTAAAACGTTGAGTCGTTACCCTTTATTAACTTTTAGGAGCGTTTAGGAGCGATGGAGATTTGAGTGTGGCCAGTCATAGATCAGTAGAATGAACCTATAGCACCTGATGAACCCTGCAAAATCTGTGACCAAACCCAGTGATGTCTGCCAAGTCCGCTGCTTCAACGAAGAGTTAGTTCATCAGATCGGCCAGGTGCTCCCCGGCGACGACCTGTTGGAATCTGCCCAAGTTTTGTTTGGTGCCCTGGCCGATCGGTCTCGGCTAAAAATTTTGTACGCCCTGCGCAATGATGAGGAGCTATGCGTCTGTGATGTGGCTTCCCTATTGAACATCAAGGTGGCAACGGCATCTCACCACCTACGGAAGCTGCGTGACCTCAGTATTTTGAAGTATCGCAACGACGGTAAATTGGCCTACTACTCCCTAAAAGATCCACGGGTTGCTGACATTCTTTGCTATGCACTAAGGCAGCTGGTCGAGTAAGGGATCAGGATTTTATCAGATCCAAAAATGCTGTCTGCAGAGGCGTCCCATGGAACGCCTGGACGGTAAAAGATAGAACTTAATTGAATCCTCATTCTGCAGCCATCGGGGGCATTCCGCTGTCATTCTAATGATGGTTTGAATGACGTCTTTTTTCGTGATAACGTTCTAATACTTGCTTGAATGTTTGAATGATTGAATGTTGGAGGTTACCATGGCTGATGATTGTTGTCAGGCCAAAGCTTGCGAAGTTTCCAAGCTAAAAGAGCGGCAGGCAAAGGTACTTTGGTCGGTGTTGTGGATCAATGCTGTGATGTTTGTTGTCGAATTTGGTGCGGGTATTCGAGCAGCTTCTCTGTCGTTAACTGGGGATTCGCTGGATATGCTGGGAGATGCCCTGGTGTATGCCAGCAGTTTGTATGTGATTCACAAAAGCACAAAAGCTCAGGCGGGAGCGGCTCTGCTTAAGGGTCTGATCATGTTTTTGTTTGCCATTGCCGTATTTGCCAGAGCCACCTATCAGCTATTTGCAGGGGCCAGTCCCGAAGGCTCCATCATGGGGGCAGTGGGCGTATTGGCGCTACTGGCCAACCTGTTGTGTTTATTGTTGTTGACACGGCATCGCAACGACAATCTAAACATGTCATCGGTATGGCTGTGTTCTCGCAATGACATCATTGCCAACACGTCTGTTCTGGCTGCGGCAGTCTTAGTTTTACTTACTCGCTCAATTTTGCCCGATCTGGCGGTTGGATTGTTGTTAACCGTTGTCTTTGCGAAATCGGCTGGA
Source organism: Leptothoe sp. EHU-05/26/07-4 (assembly GCF_043421015.1). NCBI lineage: Bacteria > Bacillati > Cyanobacteriota > Cyanophyceae > Nodosilineales > Cymatolegaceae > Leptothoe > Leptothoe sp. EHU-05/26/07-4. Next base: position 140,137 of record NZ_JAXSQV010000001.1, on the reverse strand, counting down.
ACCGTGCTTTCTCAGTCCTGGAGAGAGCTGCAACAGACGTAAGGGGATTATGTAAAAATTAAGCTCATTCTTTGACTATAACTGTTTGGCCTAACATGAACTAGATAACGTCTCTTTTTAGAATTTTGTCGTTCATCATTAGTGATTCGGGCGTAGTTGGGTTATGGCAAGGTCAGGGGTCAGGTTATCGCAAATCATGAAATAGGTTTTTACAGCCCCTGATATTATCTTTTTGTTGCACCAAACCCCTTCGCCTTCCCATAATTCACGGTTCTAAAAGAAAGCTGCCCTTTTTCAGGACTGAATAGTGTATACGTCGCCTTTCCAGGCGTGCGACCCACCGAGCCAACACCCACAACCTGGCGGGGTGTTTTTCCATAGTCCTGAGGCTCTTGCTCACCGTCCAGGGTGGTCACTGTCGAGCGTAGCCCCACCGGGGTAACCCAGCATTCAAAGGTAAGGCCAGAGCGGCCACAAAAGAGATGACTGGCATCGGCCCGAATTAAGCGATCGCACAGTTGAATTGCAGGGGTATCAGGGGTAAGTTCATCGGCATAGCTGACGGTGCTGCCGTGGATCAGTAAACAGTTGTGTTCATGGAACCCAAAGTGTTGCGATCGCAACCACCGCACCGATTTCCGTGACACAGATTCCCACATAGTTTTTACCCCATCACCTCCAAATTTCTCCATCAGCTCCGGCGCATCCTGCAAGCCGCTCACCCCGTGCAAACTAAAACACTGCTCTTCCCACCAGCCCACACATACCTGGGGCACCAACTCACCAGTTCGAGGAGACTGCAACCGTTGAATCACCGCCTCATTATCTCCCTGCAGGCCCACTACATCCCCCAGGATATAGAGATCGCTCACCGACTGCCGCCGTATATCCTGCAACACCGCTTCATAGGCCGTTAGATTCCCTTCAATACCACTTAAGATCGCCCACTTCACTTAGTTATCTCCCCGTTATTTTAGTGTCTAACGCTCACACACATGGCTCGGATCGTCCGCCCGTTCCGCAAACTCCATGCCCCGTGCTAATCGCCATGCAAAAATAGCAGGCAATCCCTTTTCGAGGATGGCCAGACAGGTCCTGGTATAGTCATAGGCAACTTCCCGTAGGGTTACCTGGGTTGTCTCCGTGTCGTAGAGAACATAGGTGGCATTGGGTCGACCGTGGCGGGGTTCCCCCACAGAACCTGCATTAATAATGCGTTTCAGTTCTGCCTGAAACTGTTGAGAACCCTCAGTTTGAGCCGGACTTTTCACCGTGACCGACAGTTTGGTATCCGCTAACTCTCGCACATAGGGAACATGGGTATGACCACAGAACAACACATCGGCATCGGTAGAGAGAACTCGCTCCAACGCGGCAAAGCCATCCATGCTGGGCAACAGATACTCATGCTGACTGTTGGGACTGCCATGGACAAAACACAGATTGTCCCGTTTTAACGACAGGGGTAATGTGGCCAAATACTCCCGCACGTCGGGGCGAATCTCAGTATTAGTCCATTCATGGGCCAGTTTGCCCCGCTGCTCGGCAAGCTGTGAGGGGTAGCTGCATTCACAGGCATTTAACCCTTCCACAATGTCCTCATCCCAACATCCCTGGCAGGTGGGAATCTCCAACGAGCGAATCCGATCCACTACCTCATTAGGATAAGGGCCATAGCCCACCAGATCTCCGAGACAGTAAATCTGATCAGCTTTCTGGGCGTCAATGTCTGACAACACGGCATTCAGTGCCTCGTAGTTGCCGTGAATGCAAGAAATCACCGCGAGTTTCATGCCATCACCTCTTGCTCAGTCTCTTCTGCTACGGTCTCTTCTTCTAACTGCAATTGTTGGTACTGTCGCTGATATTGGAACAACACATCATCGGCTAAACAACATGCCAGCAATGTTTGAGCAATGGTCTTTTGCTCTAAATTACGACCCACGATTTCCACACCACTAAAGCGATCGGGATGGCCCTCTAGCCACCGGGGCAACTTGAGGTCAGTGTATTCAATGCCCGGTAACCCTTCGACAAAATCAATATAAAATGCCTGACCATCTGGCAGTTCAAAAATACCCTTTAAGCGCATTACCTGACCGTAAGCTCCCCCCGTCAGCTCAATTAACACTTCATCCAGGCTAGGGGGATCAAACACTTGCCCCGTCAACGGCGATCGCCATAGGGCCGGTAGCTTGCCAGCACTCGATAATTGGCTATGGTTACTGGGTATCACCTCGTCTGCCCAGTCGTGCCATTCAGACGTCTCCAGTCCGGGGGGCACAATGGCGATCCGCCGCCCAGGCAACGCTGCTAACAACGGTGATTCTAGATCCAGATGAAAACCTAATTCCATAAAAACCTGGGCCTGGTCGGGCAAGTCAGTCAGCACGGTCGCAGCCCGATCGTCCGCAATGATCGACACCCAGGGAAAGCAATAGCCAATCCGAGCCAAATCGACAGATTCCGCCTGTGACCCCGGATACAAATAAAACAGAGGACGTGAAACGTCTTTGAGAAACTGACTAATCCAGGTGGTTTTACCCACCCCAGGAGGACCAGCCACCAACGTCAGTTCGAGGGATTGCATAGGGCACTAACAGTCTTTAAGCTCAGGGGTTTGGTTCAAAATCTGACCGCGTACTGAGATAACGTCACGATACGCGTCAGAATCCAATGCATCACGGTGAAATGCTGCCAGCCTAGGGCAATTCTGCAAGGCTAGCTTGACGGTTTACAACTAGGTTTGCATTATAATACTAGAACGATAATCATTCTCATGTTTTGATTTTAGTTAGGGTTGATGCCGTTGCGCCACCCACGACTGTTGTTGTTCACGCGGCATCGCAACGACAATCTAAACATGGCATCGGTGGATTGTGTTCTCGCAATGACATATTTTTGCACAAACCCTTAACAGACAAGGGGATGCCCCGACGAAGGGTATCTATTGATTATTTTCCATGATCAATTAAATTAAATCTCTATCGTAATTTCGGAAATGGGTTCGCTGCAATAGATGGAAAGCTTGCAGGCCACTTCGACGGCTTCGCGGGGACTATGGCCAAGATGTAGTGCTGCTTTGGCAAAGTCTTCACCAGCGCCAACGGCTTCAAATTCGGGCACTTCGTAGATGTCTAGCCCACCGTAGGTACGGAATAATTTCTGATCGTAGGCAATCAAATAATCATTTTCTGGGGAATGACTAGAATCGCGCTTGTTGATCCATTCACGGAATTCAACAAAAAAGTCAATGACTGCTAAACGACTACCATCCACTGGCCGATGATTACGACTAAACAACTCCATCATGGTGCCTTCATAACCGGTACCTGTACTACCAATAACCATGTCATTTTGCTGGAATAGCTTGTTGTAAATCACTTCCTTATCGGTGGCTTTGAGATACCCAGCTACCAAAATGGAGTCAGACGCAAAGGTAATGACGTCTTTAGTTTTACGAGCAGCAATCACAGTCATATAGAGGTCAAGCAGTACGAACGATACTTTACCAGCTAGCCTGGGCCTATGACCTAAGACAATTGTCACAACAACTGTCACACATATACGATCTCGCCCTAGTTAAACAGCTTAAAATCCTGACAGCGTAGCTGTCGTAATTAAGATGACGCCGGAGTCCCTGGATCAGTTTTTTTCAAAATCACAGCAGCAGGAGTATGTGCACCATTTGTTGGGTCGTGTCGGCCTCACCAGACGGCGGGCAGATTGCTTTGTGCGGCTGTGGGCTTACTTACAATTAAAACAAGCGGACATTTCTGAACCTTTGCAGCAATTAAAGCCTATCGACAATTGGGTGGATTGCACCTGCCGTGAGGCAGCCGCACTGTTTTATGCCGAGTCTGAGCGGGGCAGTGAACGTTCGGCTGGGATGATGCTGGATAAGCTGATGGCGTTGGGGTTAATTCAAAAGCAGTTTGATGGTAATACCATTGCGATCGCAATTCCCAAACCGCCAGAACTTATCCAAACACAGCCTAAACCAGCCCATGTCATCGCCGACCAGTTTGACCCACGCTGCGACGCTATTCCCATCGCCAACCTGCTGGCCAGCCGCTATAACTGGATGAACAATAGCAACACCGCTGTGCCTTATCGCATTACTGAACTATTACGACAGTGGGCCGCAGGCTATAACCGTGGTATGCGCGTATTACGTCGCAGCGATAACCTCAATCCGGTAGGGTTCTGTCTGCTGTATCCCACCACTCGTGATTCCGAAATTCACTTTTTTGGTTCCCCTAACAAGGGCTTACATCTCAGCGGCATTTCTGATGAAGACCCGTTTACCCTAGCCAAACCAGGGGATGAATCCTGTCGTTCCATATTTATCCGTAGCTGGAATATTGCCCCTGAGTATGAAGACCAGGCACTGATACTGCTGCAAGATAGTCAAGTCATATTAAAGGCTATGCAGCAAGACTTTCCAAATCTGTGTGATCTCCACACTCTGATTATTCATCGCCATTATGAACCCCTGGCCACTGCCCTTGGTTTTCAAAAAACAGGGTTAGATAACCAGGCTGCCATTTATTGGATGTACTTGGCCTTGGATCGTTTTCTAGCCATTGACATGGAAGACTTGCCCCATGCATCTTTGCATCTCTCATAAAAAACCATCTAAACAACAACCGTGTAAGTCATTGTTATCCAGATACAAGAGAGAGTTTCTGATGCCAAATCTGACTTTTTACCCCAATTCAAACAAAAGGCTCCTGTAGGGGCTGTGCCTTGTGCCAGTCCCGTGATACCGGATGCTACCCGTCAAGATTCGTACAGGATTGGTGATCAGTTTTGATAGAAGTCTGCACCTTTGTTAACAAACTCCAGAGTATATGCCTGGGTATAGTCAGTGTCGGCACTAAAGATACCTGCTGTAGACATGTCTTCAAAGAACGTTTTCCAGCGCTCATCGGTCATAGCCCCAATGCCTTTGGCCTCCGAATCTCCAGATATGGCAATGCCATATTCCTGCATTTTCTCAAGGCTATAGGCCAGCTGTTCATCCGTCATTTCAGGGTTGTCTTGCTTGATCAGCTCATTGCCCAGGGAAGGATCTTCAAAGTAGCTATACCAGCCCTTGATGGACGCATCGACAAAACGCTGAACCAAATCAGGATCGCCATCAACAATCTCCTGACGGGTTTCAATCGTAGTTGCGTAGGCCGTGTAGCCATAGTCAGCTAGCAGGAACACCATGGGTTCAAAACCGCCTTCTTTAGCAATGGCTAATGGCTCAGAACTTAAATATCCCTGCTGTACCGAGTTTTTATCAGCCAGAAACGGACCGGGGTTGAAGTTGTAGTTACGCTTCATATCGTCGGTAAAGCCATATTTAGCTGCTAAAAAGGGCCAATAGGTAACGTTGGCTGCCTTTGAAATGAAGATAGGTTTACCTTTGAGATCAACCAGGTCTTTAATTCCTTGGTCAGGGTGAGCGATCAGAATTTGAGGGTCTTTTTGGAAAATAGCCGCCACGGTAACTTTAGGTATGCCTTCTTCAACGGCTTTAATCGCATCCGCAGCATAACCCATAAAAAAGTCCACAGCGCCCCCCATCAGCAACTGGGTACCGTTGACCTGGGGACCCCCCATCTGAATGGTGACATCCAGACCATACTCCCTATAGATGTCTGCTGCGATGGCCTGATAGAAACCACCATGTTCAGCCTGGGCGTACCAGTTGGTACCAAAGGTAACCTTTTGCAATTCCCCCGCTGCTGATGGTTCAGCTGGGTTGTCAGTAGTCGTTTCAGCTGTGTTACCACAGGCAGCAAGCAGCCCAGTTCCAGCCGCTAATGAACCGTACTGGATAAAGCGACGGCGATTGAATCTAGCCATTACAGATACCTCCGTATTGTTTAGGACGTTGTACCCCCAGAGAGCACTCCATCCAGCTACTTGGTCAGCCATTCTATGACTTGGTGTCCCAGTTTTACCGTATTCAGGCGATCAATTTCGCGAATTCCGGTGGGGCTGGTGACATTTACTTCGGTCAGGTAGCCGCCAATGATGTCAATGCCGACAAAATATAAGCCATCACGCTGTAGCGTGGGTGCCAGCTGTTTGCAGATTTCCAATTCTCGCTCGGTAATATCCACCTTGGCAGTGCGTCCACCAACCGCCATGTTGCCACGGAATTCTTTGCCGGTAGGAATACGGTTTACGGCTCCTTGCGGTTCGCCATTGAGCAAAATAATGCGCTTATCGCCGTCTTTGGCAGCGGGCAAGTAGGTTTGCACCATGACGGGCTCTTGCCCCTGTTTGGTGCTGATTTCAATCATGGAGTTAAAGTTGCGATCGCGACTACTCAGAAACAAAATTCCTTCACCAGCCTTACCACCTAAAGGCTTAAGCACAGCTTCCCCGCCCCATTTTTCAACCGTCTCACGGATAACCGTTTTATCCTGGCTGACGATGGTCTCTGGAATCGCCCCAATAAATTGCAGAGCATACATTTTCTCATTGGCAGCCCGAATCCCCCGAGGCGAGTTAATTACCTTGGTTTTCGCTGGGTCGATGTAATCGAGGATGTAGGTAACGTAGAGATAGGGCACAGTGACCGGCGGGTCAAGGCGCATAAAGACAGCATCCATGGTGTCTAGAGGTTGCCACTGGCTATCGCCGAGGGTATACCAATCCGCCACAGCATCCCAACGATTGTCGCCGAGAGTAACAGGAACCAGGGTCACAGGCGTCAAATAGGCCATAGCCTGACCCGCAACCACACCCATGTGCTGGGCCTCAGTAATGTAAACCTGGTGACCTAGCTCTTGAGCAGCTTCCATAATGGCGACACTGCTATCGTGGCCGGGGTCTAGCTTAGCAATGGGGTCAATGATAAACGCAAATTTCACGGGGTAGACAAACAAGTAGGTCAGTCTGATCTTGCCATGGGGTGGGACACAAGATAACAGGTAACGTAGGGCCAGTGTTCTGAATTCTGCTGCGAAGTCTAAGAATTTGTAGCGATCACTTACCTACAGAGCATTGACAGAGCATTGACAGAGCATTGTATGTACATAAATCTTGGCCAGAATTGCATTAGAATCCAGAAATTGTGATTTATGTGTCCAATGTCAAACGATCAAACTGCGGTTCTGGAAGCCAATCACGCGTTTTATCGCGCCTTTGAGAAAAAGGATATTGAGGCTATGGAGGCAGTTTGTTCTAAAGGCATTGGCAGCCTTTGTATTCATCCAGGTCGTAAGGCTATTAAAGGCTGGGAAACCATTCGACAATCCTGGATGCAAATATTTAAGGCGACTCGCTACCTGGAAATTGATCTGGATGTAATTTCCGTAGAAACCTCAGGCGATCTGGCCTATGTGGTTTTAGTAGAAAACGTGATGCAAGTTGCTGGTAGTCGACGGTTAGAAGCTAAATCGATGGCAACAAACACCTTTGAGCGTATGGGTGGCCAATGGTATCTGGTGCACCACCACGGTAGCCCGATTGCGGGATAACGTTTTGCCAGATTCCACAAAACTATGATCAAAGGTGTGATTTAGATGGCAGAAAACTGCAACACGGCCACCTTCAAGAAAGGCTAAACTTGGCCCCAATGTGAAAATTGCCAGCGTTCTACACCAGATGGTTGAGGACGAATCAGGCAGCACATTGAGCGTATCCAATGGGCTGATTTCCTGTGAATACCTTATGGTTAGGGGTAGCAATAATAACAATGCTCGGGTGGACAACCACCCTCTATTTTGCTAAGCAGCGACAGGCAAACCAGCAACAGGCATGGCTGTGGTGGCATGGGGCGCAAGCATCTCAACTGCATAACCAAGCAGAATCTATTCGAGACGATGTATTGCAACAAACATTCGCCTTTCGACGTTATTTGGAAAATACCCTCATAGGAAAGAACAGTAATCAGACCGATGTAGCGCAGGCTGAACAGTGGCTAGGGCGATTGCAAGCACTTTATCAAAGCTTAGAACAGCTCAGTAATCAACTATCGCCGCCATTTATAACAGATAGCCTGCCACTGGCGCTCCAGTTTATCGTGACTCACTGGCAACAAACCCATCCTGGGCTCATAGTCCAGCTAAAAAACTCCCCTAGCTGGACGGATTCATCCCTTAATAACAATCAAATAATTCTCTCAATCACCATCAGAATTCTAGAGCTGTTACCCAATGGCGACGACAGCGACGAACAACGACTAGACATAGCGCTAGACCATCAGCAAAATTCTCGCACCCTCACATTGACCCACAGGGGTGGCCAGCCTCAAAATGCAAAATCCTTAGATGTCAAAAAGATTACACACCTTAAAGAAATCTTTCATACTTTAACAAGTGGCAAACTAGACGTTAGCAACCAGGGAAATTCGGTCACTTGCCAGCTGAGCTGGCAGGATCAAGAGAACGGTTAATTGTTGAAAGCTTGCCAACTATAGCAACCTGCTGAATGCATATCGCCCAAGGAGAGGCTACGCCAACAGCAGGCTGCTGCGCCCATAGCTTTTTCTATGTATAGCTTTCAGCAATACCTGGCACTGTGAACTACGGGCGCTAAGCTATATTTTGTAGATAAGATAAAACCTCATGCAGTGAGGAAACAGTGGCTAAGGCGTGCTTTTTTGAATAGTCCGTAGGCGTTTGCAAATCTGGCACCATAATGACCTCCATACCAGCGGTAATGGCAGCCTGCACCCCAGCGTTAGAATCTTCCAAAACCAGGCAGCGGGATGGAGGTATATTTAGCGACCTGGCTGCAGCCAAAAAGATATCTGGTTCTGGTTTGCCTACTCCAGCGTTATCTACGGTGACGATGGCATTAAATCTTGACCAAAGCCCTGTACTTTGCAAACTCAATTGGGCTTCACGGTCACTACTAGACGTACCGACGGCTTTTGGTAAGCCAATCTCATCTAGCCAGTTTAAGAGGGGGTCTAACCCCGGCTTAATCGGGATACCTTGGGCCGCAAGGATTTCCCATCGAGTCATCCAGCCAGTACGAAATTGATCAACAGGAAACTCAGTGCCCAATAGCTGTAGCAACATTTGCTCAGCTAAATCGTTACTACAGCCAACCAGCTGTAGATAAGCGGCCTCATCAATAGCGCCATAACCCAGGTGCATTAACTCATCCTGCCAAGCTTTATGGAAGATGATCTCGCTGTTCAACATGAGGCCATCCATATCAAAAATGATGGCGGCAGGAAAGGTAAATGCAGTACTCTCCATGGGAACCGAGTCAGACACACCGCCATCCAGTGTAGGCCTAACTGAGGCAACAAAACCGTACTGTCAAGGTTGACAGTACGGTTTTGTTCCCCACGGAAATCAGTAATTAGGATTGTTTATCTTGAATATGAGTCTTTTTTTGACAGGGAACTAATTTAGCAGGCTAATAATTAGAGAGATAGGTCTCCAAAATATTGAACTGCTCAGGATTGAGACTATAGTACATCCAGCGCCCCTGCTGACGAGCGGTCACAAGTCCCGCCTGTTTAAGCGTTTTGAGGTGGAAAGACAGTTTCGACTGAGCGATACTGAGACGTTCACACATATCGCCAACACAAAACTCTCCTTCGCGTAGAAGCTCTAATACTTGAATGCGAATTGGTTCTGATAGCGCATGAAATCCTGAAAATACGTGTTCCTGATTAGCTGAACTATGCATGGTGATCGATTGAATAAACACTAAACCCCATATCCAAACGCAGGTAAAGTTGATAATACTCACCTAAATCGTTTGAATTTTTTTCCAAATTAGCCAAGGTTACGACAGCAGGCCATCCGGACAAATACGCGAGATTTGTTTATATCAACTGCTCTCTAACAGATGAGATAATCGCTAAGGCGGTAAGCGAAGCTGTTGTTGCGCGTAATATCCCGGATCCAAGAGAAACTTCTTGGTAGCCATGCGCGATCGCAACCGCGATCTCCTCAGACGTCCAGCCCCCCTCCGGACCAACCACCACTCGAATCGATTGCTGAGGAGAATCGGTCAAAAGTGTCCGCACACAAGGCAATAGCCCAGGTGCATTGACCCTAGCAGCACAGAAATAGTTCCCTACGGACACGGGTCCGGCTTTGATCCATTCAGCAAACTTGATAGGTGGCTCAAGCCTAGGTACATAGCCACGTTCGCATTGTTCAGAAGCTTCCTGAGCGATCCTCTGCCAACGCACCAGCTTTTTAGGACTGGGGTTAAGCAGGGTGCGATCGCTCAGTAGGGGTTGAATATCTGTTACACCTAACTCCGTGGCTTGACGCACCACATCATCAAACCCTGATTTGGGAAGAGCTGCCGCCAACTCTAGTGTTGCGGGTCGAGTCGCTGTCACCAGTGTGGAGAGAATTTGGGCCTCCCCTGAGATGTCCGTTAACTGACTCTGCCATTGTTGCCCCTCTCCATCCTGGGCAATAAACAGATCGCCAGACTTTAATCGCAGCACCCGCTGTAGATAATGAATTTGCTCATCGGTCAGTTGAAAAATATTAGTATTATCCACCCGTTGGGCTGAACTAATGGTAATGCGCTGCATTCGACAACTGTGGCTGATTCCAGCTCTTCTGACTGACAAAATTTGTAAGCTGGATAGGTCTTAACGTACAGGAACAAAGCCCGCCTGCTCAATCAATGTTTGCCCCTCAGACGATAGCAGCATATTCACGTAGGCACGCCCAGCGGTTTCATCGGTGCCACCATCAGCCTTAACAATCACAAATAGACGCCGGGTCAACGGGTAGTTGCCATTACGGAATCCTTCTTGATTAACTGTATTGGCACTATTTAGACAAGCCTTACCAGTTCGCCAGGGTGCGGCAAATGGCGGAATAAAATTATCAGGCTGCTCTTGGGATGCAACCGGAATGGCATAAATTGAACACTGGTTAACGATTTCAGGAGCTGAAGCATAGTAAATGCCCCCTCTATCACCCAGCACCTGGCGCAAACCTGCAGTGGTATCCCCCACAAAGACAACGTTCTCACCATAGGCATCTGCATTGATGACTGACTCTAAGAAATACTTGGCTGTCCCTGCCGCCTCTGGCGAGCGACTATAGGCCTTAATGGGTAGATCAGGACCGCCCACTTCCGACCAATTGGCCACGGCACCCGTGTAGATTGATTGAATTTGTTCAATTGTCAGTCCCTTCTCTAAGTTAAGGTCTGGGTGAACCGCCAGGGCAATTCCATCGATGGCAGCTGGAATTTGCTCCAGACTAAAACCGCGCTGTTGAGCTGCTTGGTACTCCTCTTCTTTTAATGGCCGAGACGATTCTGAAAAGGATAATTGGCCATCTAAAAGCATCTTGATGCCAGTGCCTGAGCCAGGTGCATCGGTAGACGGCAATGTATATCTCAACTGAAAATCTGGAAAAGCATTAGTAATGGCTGCATTGACGGATGCGTGCACTGGAATCCAGGTGGTACTGCCACCATAGCTATATAACCCCTGAGGTACATTCTCGGCACCGCCTAACTGACCTGAATCGGCAGCAGACACAGCACTGACATCACTGCTGCCATCGTTGGACCGGACCACCGGGCTAGAACCACTCCGACCGCCCACCATCCATGCGGCCAACCCAAATATCCCAGCTATCAGCCCAAGGCCAGCCAGGGTAATGACTATCAGCGTTCTATCTTGTTGCTGTTGCATAGCGAAAATAAACCTGTGCCTCAATGGCGATAAAAAATTCCGTATAAGAGCTGCAGATAATCATAAAAGCTCAACTGTGCCCAATTAATCAATAATTATCGAGAAATTATGATGATCGTTAAGAATTCAATACGAATTAAAATATTCACTGGGCTCAAATAGACTATCGATTCAGGGATCAGTGGCATAAATGTACGGAAAAACAACCGGAATAAAAAACCTCTTTGTGAAGAACTAGTTAAATGCACCCATCAGCCCATGGTCTGCTGGAGTGAAGCTAAATTTAATATGAACTTATTGTATATGTCTGACTTCCGTAGCTCTATATCCCTGCCAGGACTGGCTCTCTCTCCATACCTAATCAATACATTCTATTGAGTAGATGATTATTACGTGATTTTAATGAAACAGCTTAATCAAATTCCTGTTTTACTAATCTATAAAATTATCTCAAATCTATAAAATAACGACCGCGATAATTTTTGCGGGTGATAGTTTGGAATGGTCTCAGCAATGGGAATTTTCTCTGATGCTAGTTTTAAGCTGCTAGTCCATACAGATTCATTATTGAAACCACCGCCTATTGACTTAATTTCGTACACTTACCAGTCAGACACAATGATACAGCGCTTAGTCCATCAGGGTTTTAATCATGGCAGCAGTTTTGAAAATTGGTAAATCAGAACTTGATATTCGTACGCTGCTAGAGCAGTTACATCAACATCAGCTTTTGCCCAGACTAGTGCAGGAAGTAGTCGTAGACCAGGCGATAGAGGACATTGAATGTGAGCCCGAAGCAGCCTATAAAAAATTTTGTAGTCAACGGAACTTGCTCACTGAGGAGCAGCAACAAACATGGCAAGATCAAAATAACCTGACTCAAGAACAGGCTTATATGCTGGCTTTACGAGAGGCCAAAATTGCCAAATTTAAGGAAGATACCTGGGGGAATCAGACCGAGTCTTACTTTTTAGAGCGCAAGATTAATTTAGATCGGGTGCTCTATTCATTGATTCGCACTAAGGATCCCAGCCTTGCCCAAGAGCTCTACTTCCGCCTCAATGACGATGGGGGTTCCTTTGCGGATTTAGCTCGACATTATTCTGAAGGTCAAGAAGCTCAAACAGGAGGGTTAATTGGACCTGTTGAGCTGAGCGTGCCCCATCCAATGATTGGCCGGATGCTTTCTGTGAGCCATCCTGGACAGTTGTGGTCCCCCACCCCCATCGGCGAATGGTACGTGATTACTCGGCTAGAGAAGTTTGTACCCGCACAGTTTGATGAGTCCATGCGGCAGCGCCTCTTGGATGAGCTTTTTAAAAAATGGCTCCAAGAAACTACGCAGTCTACAGCCGTCGAACCCCTTTTAGATTGAGGCATCAGCTGCTTACGCACGCAGAGTTCGTATTAAATTATGACTTATACCGCTAGTCCTATCCATCAACAGCTAAGCGACACTAGGCCTTTTGACCAGTTGCCTGCAAAGGTGCTACAGGATTTGGCTGACAACAGCCAACTGTTGCGCTATCGCATGGGTCAGCCCATCCTCAGACGGGAAACCATGCCGCATCAGGTTGTCCTCATTAAAGAAGGACAGGTGCGCCTGCTGGGATACGACCCCTATACTAAAAATCCAATTACGCTAAAACTCTTGGGTCCAGGAGATATTTTGGGTCTGGCAGGCCCAGCTCGTGGGGTCGCCTGTGAGAGTGCGATCGCATCCACCGAAATTGTGGCCGTGGCGATCCCTGTGGCTGCTATTAAACAGCTGGTTCATGACCATCCCAACTTTGGCAACGCCATTCAAAATCATTGCTATTTGGCAGAGCTGTTTGAAATCCTCAGCAAATACTTTGAGAAGCAGGCCCATAATGCCGGTGATATAGCTGAACTCACGGCAAACATTCAAGCGTCAGGTGTTTCCGTTAAAGAAGTCCCCGCCGGTCCCTTAAAGCACAGCGACCTTGACAGCCAAAATCTTTGGTTCATTAGTCGGGGCAACGTTGCCTTCCATGAGCAGGGTGGCCAGCTGAGCCCCACCATGGCCTCCACCGAAGTGCAAAGTGCCAATGGTGCTCGCCTGCTGGGGATTCCCCATGCCATGATTGCGGCCCAGGTTGAAACCAAGGCAGCAGAAATCGTCGAAGATGATCCCTGGGAGGCTGAAACAACGGCTACAGCGATTCCCTACGCCGATGCGCTCCCCCAAGACCTGGGTCCAGAAACAGAGCCCAGCCGCCGCAATCAGACCTATCCCCACATTCGCGCTCGTGGCGAAATCGACGCCTTAATTGCATGCTTTGAAATGTTGTCCAAACATTTTGGCATGCCCTTTAAAAAAGATGTGGTACGCCGAGTCCTGGTTAACCAAAAGGCTCGTTTGGGTCAGGTGTCACTAGCATCCTGCGGAGCCGTGGCTGACATGTTGGGCCTAAAACCCCAGTTGGCTAAGGTACCCGCCAGTGCCATTGGACGACTGCCAAAGTTAGCGCTGATCAAGTGGCGCGATAGCTACGCCCTGCTATATGAAACCTCAGCGAAGAAATACGTCATCGGCTGCCCTGAAGATCGGGAAATCGTCCACCATTCTCCCCAGGCCTTTGAGGAAATTTGGGGGCAAGAGGGGGAAGTACTGCTGCTAGAAACCACGGCCCAAACACCCCAGCAGCGTTTTGGTCTGTCCTGGTTTGCCCCCTCCCTACAGAAGTACAAGTGGATTTTGATCGAGGTCCTAGCCGCCTCATTCTTCTATCAAATCTTTGGACTGGCTAATCCCCTGATGATTCAGGTGATTATTGACCGGGTAATTGTGCAGCAAAGTGTCGATACGCTCCATGTGCTGGGAATTTTCCTGGTGATTGTGGCCGTGTTCGAGGCGATTCTAGGCAGTCTGCGCACCTATCTGTTTGTCGATACCACTAACCGGATCGACATGACCCTGGCATCTCAAACCATTGATCACTTACTGAGGTTGCCACTCAAATACTTTGACCGGCGGCCTGTGGGTGAACTGTCCAGCCGTGTTAACGAGTTGGAAAATATCCGGCAGTTTCTCACCGGTACCGCTCTAACCGTAGTGTTGGATGCAGTTTTCTCGGTGGTGTACATCATCGTGATGCTGATCTACAGCATCAAGCTGACGGTGGTGTCCCTGGCAACCATTCCTCTATTTTTAGGTCTCACGTTTTTTGTTTCACCCATTGTGCGCCGTCAGCTACGGGCTAAGGCAGAGCAAAATGCTAAGACCCAATCGTTCTTGGTGGAGGCGCTATCGGGTATTCAAACGGTTAAGGCCCAAAACATTGAGCTCAACACCCGTTGGAAATGGCAGGATCGCTACAGCCGCTATGTCAGCGATGGCTTTAAGACGGTACTCACATCCACCACTGCCAGCTCAGCTAGTAACTTCCTCAATAAAATTTCGGGTTTGCTCGTCCTCTGGTTTGGTGCATTTTTGGTGCTCGAAGGTGATTTGACCCTAGGTGAATTAATCGCCTTCCGAATCATTGCAGGCTACGTAACCCAGCCCCTGCTCCGTCTGACTCAGCTATGGCAGAACTTCCAAGAAACTGCCTTGTCCTTAGAGCGTTTGAGCGACATTATCGATCATCCCCAGGAGCAAGAGGAAGAGCAGCGTAGCCAGATTCCCATGCCGGATATCAAAGGCCATGTTCGCTATGAGAATCTCTCCTTCCGATTCGGCGCATCGGGTCCGCTCCAGCTATCTAATATTAATGTGGAGTTTCCGGTGGGGCAGTTTGTCGGCTTAGTGGGTCAGAGTGGTTCGGGTAAAAGTACCATGATGAAGCTATTGCCCAGACTTTATGAACCCAACTCAGGCCGGATCTTGATTGATAACTACGACATCAACAAGGTTGAGCTGTACTCGTTGCGTCGGCAGGTGGGTATTGTGCCCCAGGATAGTCTGCTGTTTGAGGGCACCATTCAGGAAAATATTGCCCTGACAAATCCGGAAGCCACGACCGAAGAGGTGATTCAAGTTGCCAAGATTGCCTGCTGCCATGATTTCATTATGGGTCTACCGGTGGGATACAACACTCGGGTGGGTGAGCGGGGGTCTTCCTTATCGGGGGGACAGCGGCAGCGGATTGCGATCGCACGCACAATTCTGCAAAATCCCCGTCTATTAATTTTGGACGAGGCCACCAGTGCCCTGGACTATGACACCGAGGCCCAGGTCTCCACTAACCTGATGAAATGGTCTAAAGGCCGTACAGTCTTCTTTATCACCCACCGACTAGGGGCATTACGGACAGCCGATAACATCCTAGTCATGGACCAGGGCTCTATCGTTGAAGAAGGTACCCACAACGAGCTTCTTGCTCTCAAAGGGCGCTACTACTGTCTACACCAGCAACAAGGGAACGGTTAGTTAAATGACATCTCAACAAATACCCAACAGCGGTGTCCCGAATGCTCCCAGCAGTCAGGCCCAGCCTTTTGATCAGCCCGTTATCTTACGTCAATCGCCCCTGTGGTCACGGGCAATTGTGTGGGCCATCCTTGGTGTCACCAGCATCAGTGTACTCTGGGCCTTTTTAGCCAAGGTAGAAGAAACCATTCCCGCCCAAGGCAAGTTAGAACCCGTGGGTGTGGTGCAGCCCGTACAAACCCCCAGCGGTGGGGTCATCGAAACAATTCACGTAAAAGAAGGTGACCTGGTAGAAAAAGGTGATGTGCTCATTACCTTCAACCAATCAGCGGCCAAAGCTGAACTAGATTCTTTATTACGCATTCGTGGCTACCTCGCCGACCAAACTGAAATTTATCGGTCCCAGAATGGCAATGGTAATGGAGAAGCAGTCAGTGGCATGACAGCGAACGATCTACAGCAGCGACTAGAAGAAAGAAATCAGCTAGAAGCTAGCAATCGTATCTATCAAGCTCAAATTGATGGCGATACCAGTGGTTTATCCGCCGAGGCTGCGGCAGACGTTAGCAGTGCCATCGGGGAATCCCAAGCACGGCAAACCCAAAACCAAGAGCAAATTAAAGACCTCAAAGCTCGTCTCAGCCAGGCTCGTTCCGAACTGGTCAACGCTGAAAATGACTTGGACACGAACGAAGAAATTCTCAGCCGATTACAGTGGCTAGAAAAAGAAGGAGCCGTAGCCGAACTAAGCCGATTGCAACAAGAGCAGGAAGTCAGCACTCGGATTACTCGAGTCAGTACTCTCAAAGATGAAATTAGCCGTCTTGATGCCCAAATTAATCAAGCTGAAGCCGAAATTGAGCGGGCCGAGTTCGAATTTGAGCGCAGCCGCCGCGATCAGATCCGCAATAACCGCGAGCGGATTTCATCGATTGACAGTGATTTAGGGCAAACCGTCTTGCAAAACGAGACCCAGCGTCAGGAGCTAGGCAGCCGCATTGCCCAACTGGAAGAGCAACTACAGTTCCGCGAACTGACGGCTCCTGTCAGTGGTGAGGTATTTAATTTAAAAGCCAACCAACCAGGGTATGCGGCCAATTCAACCGAGCCGATTCTAGAAATTGTTCCTCAAGATAACCTGACTGCCCGCGTCTTTATCCCCAATAAGGACATTGGCTTTGTACAGTTGACGGATGATTGCCGTACCGCCGTCCGGGCAGAAGACCAAGCCGGGATCGAAGCTGAATGCAAGCCAGTGGATGTCAGAATCGATGCCTTTACCTACAGCGAATATGGCGACATTGACGGCCACTTGGTCAGTATCGGCTCAGATGCTTTACCTCCTGATGAAATATATCCGTTCTACCGATTCCCAGCTGAGATTCAGCTTAAGTCCCAGGTATTGGAATCCAGAGGTGAGACCTATACGCTACGGTCTGGTATGTCGCTCAATGTCAATATTAAGACCGAGAAGCGCACGGTGATCTCGTTCTTTACAGACTTGTTTGTGCGCAAGAAGGATAGCTTCTTCTCGAAGTAAGCAATGATCGATTTTGTCTATCTCTAGGTCGTTTGGCTGCATAAAGATAGTCCCTACTGGTAAGGTCTCCCGTAGGATTTTAGCCCTCATCCTAAATCCTTCTCCCTGGGGGAGAAGGACTTTGAGGAGTACTCAGGAAAAGGTGACTCTTCTCTTTTCGGGGCATTGTCTTTTTGGGGCACTGTCTTGCGACTACCGCAGTACCCGGCACAAAATACCGTAAAGCACAGCTGCAGTCACAATTCCATTGACTGGACCAATGCCTATACCAGCATTACCCGTCACGTAGGCCACAATAGACCCGATTACATAGGCGATCACACCGGTCCAGTTAAAGGCAGGTAAACGGGATGACAGCTTAGGAAAACGGCCCCCATGGCGCAGCCAGAAGTCCACCATAATGATGCCGCCTACGGGGGGAATCACAGTACCCAGAAAAATCAGATATTGGGGTAATAGCTCGTAAATACCAGAAAGAGTAAAAGCCAGTGCTAATGTTGCCCCACCCAGTACAAACCCATGACGTTTGCGAGTGCGGAACATATTGGCCCCTGCCACTGAAAAGGCATAGATGGTGTTGTCTTGAGTGGTCCAAACGTTAAGGATTAAAAGAATCACACCGCCTGCCAAAATGCCCTGGGTCGCCATCGCCTTGATCAAATCTTCTGACCCATAGACCAGGGTGCAAAATGCGCCTGCAAACACCAAAATGCCATTGACCACCATAAAGGCGCTCAATGTGGAAATGATGGCACTTTTACCAGAATCAGCAAAGCGGCTCCAGTTAGTGGATTGGGTTCCCCCTGAGATAAAGGTGCCAATGACTATGGCCAAGGCAGCTCCCATATTAATCTCACCCGTAGGCTCAGGGAGAGTGCCATTAAAGTCTCTAAATGCTAGAAACAAGCTAAGGGCTACCAAGATCAACATGGCAGGCACAGCTAATCGACTCAGCCAGTCAATAGCTCGATAGCCTACATAGGCAGTGGCACAAAAGGCATAGTTAAAAAACAATACCAGCACCATATACAGAAAGCCCTGGTTCGGTACCCCCAACAGCTCTAATAACACCTGCACCACAATGGCCGTGGTAAAGGCATACCAGCCAATCTGGGTAAAGCCCATAATGAAATCTACCCAGCGAGAGCCCACGTTACCAAAGCTAAACCGGGCCATAAGTACCGTGGTCAGACCGCTTTGGGAAGCAATGTAGCCCAGTGCTGCACAATAGCAGCCGAGAATCAGGTTGCCAATGATAATGATGGTCATCAGCTGCGGGACACTAAATGCCGGTCCGAGGGCACCCCCTGCAAACAGAGTGGTCGATGTCAGGGCAAATCCCATCAGCAATAAGCACAGCGACCAAAAAGGTTTACGTGCTGTTTTAGGTACCGCACTGAGCGGATAGTCCTCGGCCACCGAGGTTTCGAGTACATTCGGTTCTGTAGATAGAGACATTAAGTTACCTCACCAGTAGAGCGTGAAGGTGTTTCTAGTTAGTCTCTATTCATACGGGTTTTTACGGATTTAGATAGTATCCATTGCAACGATCTATGGAATACACCTAATTACATCCCCTAACCCAGCATCTGCCTCCAATTCAGGCAGTAGTGGGTATGGATTACGGAGCCAATTGGACTTTGTTGAGCCATCTGATGCAACAGAGTCAGATGAAACGCTTGAGGTGGTATCTTGCTGGCGCTGATAGTAGACGGCCCGAGCCTGAGGGCCAAAGATAATTTCATCCTCGTTTTGCAGATCATGGGACTCGAGCTTACGGCCATTGACTAGCATGCCGTTAGCACTGGCTCTACCCTGGAGGTTGCCATCTAAAATTCGATAAAACAAACTCCCATCTTCCTTAGGAAGCTGAACTAAGGTGGCATGGTGTCGACTAACAAACTGTGACGTTAAGCGAACATCGCATTTAGTATCACGCCCGAGAGAGTAGAGAGAATCATCAAGAACAATCTCTCTTCGGCCTTGATTATCTTCAACGATAAGAATACTGGAGAGACAACTGGATTTCATTAATCTTTAATGGTAATGATTAAACTCTTATAAGAAGTAATTTTCCTAATGCGATCGGGCATTAGAAACTACTGAATAGGTCTAGTTTTACAACTATTTCGCCCGTCTCCCCCGTAATAGTCTTTGGCTTTGGAGAAGCTTTAACAAAAATGTAGTCTTGCCCTAGTTTGATAGACAGAATCAATGAATTTGATGAACAGAATCAATGAAATAGAGCGATCGCAACTGCTGCTGCCATCACCCCCAACATCAAGCTATGACTTGAAATAAATAGCACCCATAAGCAGGTGGCTGCCATCAACACCCGTTGTAGCCAATGGACCTTAGACAGTGCCGGTATCTTTGAATAGTTCCATGGCGGACTGTATTCAGAAATGAGTCGCTTTTCTAGGGTGCGTGCAGCTTGCTTGGGCAATGGCAAATAGTGCAGGCTAGGACGCCCGAGTTTATCGGCTTGAGCAAACCGATGATGTCCTTTACCCCGCCATCTTCGATTTAGATTACTGGAAAAGCCAATGTAGTAAATTTTCTTCTGTTTAATGACCGCATAAACACCTGATGTCTGAGGCAAACTGCGTCGCTCCTCTAGCAGTACAGAGGCCCAACGCCGTGGGTGAGGGTGCGCTCTCATTCAGTAGGGATTTAAACGGCAACCCCCATTTTAGTATCTTAGTATCATCAAAAAATGGTCTAAGGGCTCCTATCTGAGACCCCTAGACCATTTTCATCAGCAGCATTTAGTGAGTTAACGATTCTAGAGCTGCTACCAACAAAGCTTTCTAAATCTTAGTGACCAAAATGTAGCTCAGCAGCTTATGTAGCTCAGCAGCTTACCAATCTTCGCGAAGAATTACTTTGGAGCGTACCCAGGCAGCCCATAGAAACGGCTGTAAAACTATTTTTACCACCCACTTACGCCAGGAACTTGGCTGCCGCGTTGGCTCGTCGACTACAACAAGCATTTGATCTTGGGTCAGGGGTGAGGCTACTGTCGTCATCATTTGCTTGAAATTCCCTATATATAGAACTTAAGTCTCCGTTGGTTATTTCCCCTGATGTGTGGGCGTCACAACGAGCTTAAATCTAATGGTAAATAGACTGATACCTCAGCCATTGATCGCAGGTTGCTAACGCCCTCCTAACGTATCAACCTTGCCAACGGCCAATGTGCCACCTTTGGGGTGTTGGTTTAAGTGGCACACTCGTTTCCTTCGCATCAACTTTACATTCACCCACTATACGTTCACACGTACATCAACCAAAATCCTCTTGAGTATTCAGACAGGCCGTAGTTTTAAGGGACAGCCATTTGCATAGCATTGCGATCGCAATTATTGACGCCCTCGCGACCAACTTAAATAAGTGGCACATTACTTTCCTGGCAAAAAAGATGGTTTTAGGCCCCTATAATCTCCAACATCTAGCCACCAAATATGATCTTTTTATGTAGCTCTCCGTTCAATCTTTAGATCAAAAGGCCGATCTGGGTCCCAGTTTTTCCTGGACAATTCTGCAAAGTATCCCCGTAAAAATCCTTACACATCAAGCCTTTACTCTGGTGTCATCCTCTGAAACCCTTGATTTAAGGGCCTTCAGCGACGCTCGTATTCATGAACATTTATGTCAAAGTACCGGATATACATCTAGTTCAATTGGCTGATGCTTTTTACTCCTTTTACAAAGATTATGTGAATATGTTCCCCAGACTACATTTCTATGTGGATACTCAGCACGTTACTAGAGGGCGGCAGTATAGAAGACGCCATTGTGAAAACCGTGGTTATGAATGCTAAGCGCCCAAGCTACTTCCCCCCCCAAGGGTTCGTTCTAACAATGTTAGAAAGCCTTAGCCAAGTGAATTCAGGGTTATCCAATGCCATCGATGTGTGTGTAATTGAAGGTGGTCGTAACTCCTAACCTGGCACTCAAACGTAGTGAGTCAGATCAGAGGATTTACCGCAAAGCAGCATCTACTATTGCCATTGGATCCATGATTTTGACATTTAATAGTATTTAAACCCCGATGTCCTTATCGACATCGGGGTTTTTAATACCTATCAAATTATGATCAACCCGCCTAAGCAGCCTTGTCGTCTAAGGCATCAGCTTTTTTAACCTGAAACTTGAGACGGTCTTCGATGTAATCGATAACGACTTTGCAGCCTTCAACAAACGTATTTTCTAAAATTTTGGTAGCGATGGGATTCTCCAACTCCCGCTGAATCGCCCGCTTCAGCGGTCTGGCTCCATAAACAGGGTCGTAGCCCTTATCCGCCACGTAATCAATGGCTGACTCTGAAACATGTAAGGCAATCTTTTGATCTGCCAGGAGTTTATACAGACGCTTCAGCTGAATCGACACAATAGAACGGAGTTCATCTTTACTCAATGGATGGAAGATAATCAAATCATCCACACGATTGAGAAACTCTGGACGAAAATGACCACGCAGGGCACCCAGCACTCGCTCCTGCATTTCTACAAACTGCGATTCATCTCCCGCTACATCAAGAATGTGATCGCTACCAATGTTGCTAGTCATGACAATGACTGTGTTGCGAAAGTCCACCGTTCGTCCTTGAGAATCGGTAATCCGACCATCATCGAGTACCTGTAGCAAAATATTAAATACATCGGGGTGGGCCTTTTCCACCTCATCCAGCAGCACCACAGAATAGGGATGACGTCTGACAGCCTCAGATAGCTGCCCACCTTCTTCATAGCCAACATATCCAGGCGGTGCACCGATCAGTCGAGCGACGGAATGCTTTTCCATATACTCCGACATATCCACCCGCACCAGGGCCTCCTCGGTATCAAACAAACAGTCAGCTAACGCACGGGCCAACTCAGTCTTACCCACCCCTGTCGGTCCCATAAATAAGAATGAGCCGATGGGTCTGCCCGGGTCTTTCATGCCTGCGCGGGCCCGGCGAATAGCGGCCGCTACAGCAGTCACCGCTTCACTTTGCCCAACCACACGCTGATGCAAATATCCCTCTAACTGCAACAGCTTTTGCCGCTCAGTTTCCATCAAGCGATTGACGGGAATCCCCGTCCAATTGGCAACAATCTCGGCAATATCCGCCTCACTTACCTGTTCACGCAACAGAGTAGATCCCTTATCCTGCATCTCTTGCAGCTGCCCGTCTAAAATCTCCAGCTCCTGTTGTACAGCTTCCAAACGTCCATACTTAATTTGGGCAGCCCGATTCAAATCATAGGCCCGCTCAGCTTGCTCCACTTGTACCCGCAGCTGATCTTCTTCTTGTTTCAATGCCTTAATGGCATCGAGGGCTTGCTTTTCAGACTGCCACTGTGCCGTAAATTTCTGTTGTTTAACAGAGAGTTTTTCGATCTCTTTATTAATGCGAGATAACCGTTGTTTCGATGTGCGGGATGTGGACTCTTCCCCTTGTAAGGAGAGTTTTTCCATTTCTAGCTGCCGTAATCGCCGATCAATGGTCTCCAACTCCACCGGTTTGGACGTAATCTCCATTTTGAGCTTGGCAGCCGCCTCATCGATCAGATCGATCGCTTTATCGGGTAAAAAGCGATCGCTAATGTAACGATCCGATAGCGTCGCTGCAGCCACCAACGCCGAATCCACGATCTTCACACCATGATGGGCCTCGTAGCGTTCTTTTAAACCACGCAGAATCGAAATGGCATCTTCCACACTAGGCTGACCAATGTAGACCTGCTGAAACCGTCGCTCTAGGGCCGCATCTTTCTCAATGTGCTTACGATACTCGTCGAGAGTCGTGGCACCAATACAGCGCAGCTCTCCCCGTGCCAAAATCGGCTTGAGCAGGTTGCCGGCATCCACATTACTATTACCACCACCCGCGCCAACGACGGTATGCAGTTCGTCAATGAAGAGCACGACCTGACCATCAGACTCAGCCACTTCCTTTAGCACTGAGCGCAGCCGTTCTTCAAATTCACCACGGTATTTAGCTCCAGCAATTAGGCTACCTATATCCAGGGAAATCAGCTGGCGATCCTTAAGGGATTCGGGCACATCGCCATTGACAATACGTTGGGCTAACCCTTCCGCAATGGCGGTTTTACCCACACCGGGTTCACCAATTAAAACAGGGTTGTTCTTAGTACGCCGTGAAACAACCTGAATCACCCGCCGAATTTCTTCATCACGGCCAATAACCGGGTCAAGCTTACCGTGTTTAGCCTCTTCCGTTAAATCGCGACCATATTTCTCTAACGCTTCGTAAGACTCCTCCGGGTTCTGACCGGTGGCTTTTTGCTTACCACGCACTTGATTAATGGCCGCACGAATGCCAGATACATCTAACTCAAAACCACGCAGTAGCCGTCGACCAATGCGCTCGTCCTCAGCAAACCCCAGCAGCACATGCTCAACAGAAATGATGTCGTCCTGTAGCAGTTGACGAGCTGCCTCTGCCTGATCGAGCATCCGGTCCAGACTTTGCCCCAAATACAAGCTACTATCTGCTGACACCCTGGCACGCGCCTGACGCTGGGCAAACGCTTCCAACTCTTGCAGCACTAGCTCAGGATCCAAACCCGCTTTGGACAAAATGGTATCCGCCAACCCCTGCTGCTCAATTAGCGCCACCATGACATGTTCAACCTCAAGATATTGCTGACGAAAACGTCGTGCCACATCTTGAGCTTCAACAATGGCATCCCATGCCTTAGCGGTAAATTTATCAGGATTAGATGGCTGCATGGGGTCTAAATGGTTCGGCAGGGAAACGAGTAATCAGTATATCAATTGGGGGTGGGGGGCGTTCGCTGCGCTGGGGGAGTAGGGGACGCTGAGCTAGGCAGTAGGGGACACGAGAAAGCCCGCAAGTCTCAAACAAATGGAGCCGTTGTTCAACCTGATAGTGGGTTCCCCCCATTCCCCACGGCCTATTTCCCGCTCTCCGCTCTATATCAAACCGTTGCCGCTGCCGTTGGCACCTCAGTCTCAGCCCCTTGCTTTAGCTGAATCAACTCAACCTTATAGCCATCAGGGTCAGTCACAAACGCAATCACAGTTGAACCATGCTTCATCGGCCCAGGCTCACGAACGACTTGCCCGCCCCGTGCTTTGATCGCTTCGCAGGTCTGATAAATATCGTCTACCCCAAGGGCGATATGGCCATACCCTTCACCGAGATCGTAGGACTCTACGCCCCAGTTATGGGTTAGCTCGATGACGGTATGATCGCTTTCATCGCCATAGCCCACAAACGCAAGGGTAAACTTCCCACCTGGGTAGTCCTTCTGGCGCAGTAGGGTCATACCTAAAACATCGCAATAGAATTGCAGGGATTTTTCTAAATTGCCAACCCGCAACATTGTATGCAATAAACGCATGGCCTTTCTTTCCTTAAGCTCAGTTGGTTCTAATCCTAGCGTTGGTTAGTTTCTATGATGGCCTAGACCGGTATATCTAGGCAGATTGATGTGCTTTTCCTTACATTTTTGCTCTGCAACCCTATCGTTGATGCAGGATAGCACCGTATGCTTGTTTATCGTGCAATCGTTCAGCCGTCATCGGCATTGAAAGATTGGACATAATGACCAGTGAGTCCTACACCCCCATCGTTTAACCGTAGTTAATCCACAAGGAAGCGTAGATTTGATGATTGACCTACTCGAAACCACTATTGAAGAGATTCGCGCCCGCGAAATCTTGGACTCTCGGGGTCGCCCCACGATTGAGGCTGAAGTTTATTTATCGGTGGGTGCAGTGGGCCTCGCCCAAGTCCCCAGTGGAGCATCCACAGGCACCTTTGAAGCCCACGAACTCAGAGATGGTGATACTCGCTACGGAGGTAAGGGGGTGCTCAAAGCGGTCAACAATGTGCATGAAGCCATTGCTCGTGAGCTGATGGGTCTAGATGCTTTAGATCAGGTGGTCATTGATCGCACCATGATTGCCCTGGATGGCTCAGACAATAAGGCAAATTTAGGTGCCAACGCTATTCTGGCGGTATCTTTGGCCAATGCGAAAGCGGCGGCTCAAGCATTGGGACTACCGCTCTACCGGTATCTGGGTGGACCATTAGCCAACGTACTCCCCGTTCCCCTGATGAATGTGATCAATGGTGGAGCCCACGCCAATAATAATGTAGACATTCAAGAATTCATGATTGTGCCCAGCGGTGCTAGCAGCTTTAAAGAAGCTCTGCGTTGGGGTGCAGAAGTTTTTGCTAGTTTGAGCAAAGTTTTAGATCAAAAAGGTTTGCTTGGCGGTGTGGGGGATGAAGGCGGTTTTGCCCCTAATCTGGGTTCAAATCAAGAAGCGCTAGAAATTTTGATCGCTGCCATTGAGTCAGCAGGGTACAAGCCGGGTGAACAAATTTCCTTGGCTTTGGATGTAGCTGCCAGCGAATTCTATAAGGATGGTAAGTACACCTTTGATGGTCAGGCTCACTCTCCGGCGGAGACCATCGAGTATCTCGATAAGCTAGCCAGTCAATACCCCATTGTGTCCATTGAGGATGGTCTCCATGAGGAGGACTGGGATAGCTGGAAAGCGCTAACCACCAAGATGGGCAATCGGGTACAGCTAGTGGGCGATGATTTGTTTGTGACTAACCCCACCCGCTTGCAAAAGGGCATTGATCAGGGGGCCGCTAACTCCATATTGATCAAGTTAAACCAGATTGGCTCGTTGACTGAAACCTTGGAAGCCATCGACTTGGCGACTCGCAACAAGCTGACATCAGTGATTAGCCACCGTTCTGGTGAGACTGAAGATACCACTATTGCTGATTTGGCAGTGGCTACCCGTGCAGGCCAGATTAAAACAGGTTCCCTATGCCGTAGTGAGCGGGTTGCAAAATACAATCGTCTGCTACGCATTGAAGACGAGCTAGCAGAACAAGCCGTCTATGCTGGTGCCGTTGGCATGGGACCCGGTCAGGGCTAATTTCTCTTCGGGAAATTTATAGTTTGGCGCAGCCTCTCCTTTGGAGATATGCATTCAGCAGATTGCTATAGTTTCGAACCCACAACGGGGTAACCGTTGTGGGTTCTCCTTAAGAAATGGTGAGAGTAAACGTTTTGAGGGTTATTCGTCGTCGGTTGGCAAAGGAGATGGGCTGCTGGGCGTGAGTGAGCTGTCTGGTAATGAACTGTCCGGTAATGCACTGCCCGGTGTTGTTGGGATGGGCGTAGTGGTGGATGGATTCAGGGGATCGCTGGGTAATTCACGCCCTGGCAGACTGGAGTCTGAACCGTTGATTAAGTCTTGAATATCAGCCGGTAGTTCACCAGGCAATGTATCTTGTGACGACTGCGTACCCGGCGGTAACGTTGCCAGAGCCACACGGTTCCCCCCCACCGTCCGCAGGATGTCTAGCACTCGCACAACATCGTCATAACGAGAGTCTTTGGCTGCATACAGCACCACAATCCCCTCCGGGTTACCTGTATAAAAATCACCCACAAGCCCCAAGAGGTTCTGTTCCAAAATGGGGTCTTGGTCAAGATATATGCGGCCAATGGGGTCAACACTCACATATAAGCGATCGCGACCAGTGGTTAAGGCCGCAGGCGGTAATGCCGACCCGGTATTCGCATTGGGCAGATCTAAACTAATCGCCTGTTGGCGGCTACCCACTGCCGCCAAAATAAAGAAGGTCAGAATACAAAAGACAACATCGACCAGGGGAAGTAGTTCGATGACAATGCCGTTTTGTTGATCGTCTAGGTCTAGTTTCATGGCGATGCTCAGGGGGTTGGGGGAGATTGGATTGGAGGGGGGAAGAATAATTTTGAGGTGATTGCTGTTTTATCAGAACGACCCAAGCCGCAGGTTTTGAACTTAAAATTCAGAATTCAAAACCTATTCCACCTTAATTAACTGAAGCACCCAGTTCGCTGGGCTTACCCCCGCTTAGGGACCAGGCCTGACGGTAAAGTAACTCTAGCTCGCTACCGGACTGACGAAAGACTTTGGCTTGACCAAACACCAAACCTTGAAAGAGGCGATAAAACATCAGGCTAACAATGGCAATAATCAATCCAGTAGCCGTGGTGATCAAGGACTGACCAATACCTTCAGCAGCACCACTGGTTGCACTACCAATGGCCAAATCATTGAGATTGAGTGACCCAAGGGAATTCATCAAACCTAAAACGGTACCTAACAATCCCAACATTGGAGAAACAGCGATCACGAGTTCTAGCACCTTATCGCCTCGACGCATAGCGGCTAATTCTTCATTGGCAGCTGTTTCTAGGGCCAGACGAAACACTTCAGGATCTTGATCTTTGAGCTTCAAAGCAGCATAGAGAAAACGCCCCATGGGCAAACGGTGGGCCCGTTGAGCAATTTCAGTGGCGGCAGTCCATTCTCGCCGGGCGGCTTCGAGCACACGACCGGCGATCTCCCGCTCGCGGGTAATGATGCGCGACCAAAACCAAATACGCTCAATAATTGTGCCGAGGGCAATTACTGATAGGACTAGCAGGGGCCACATGGCTATCCCACCTCTGGCAAATAAGTCAGTAATGTTCACTCGTTTTCTCCCCTACGCTTTCTCAGACGCATGTTACCTGCTCGGGTCCCAGATCGGCCACTATCTTTTAGCACAAGCTGCCTTGCCGGTGGCCAAGGCTAGAATTTCGTTGGCGGCGCGATCGCAAACTCCCACGGAGCCCAAATGCTTTCGCATTGTCCTGTAGCCCTCCACCATTTTTTGACGCTGATCCGGATTGTTCAATAGATTTAGCGCCATTTGGCTAATGGTGTCAGGTTTGGCATCCCACTGCACAAACTCTGGCACAATCGGCTCCATATTAACCAGATTTACAGGTGAAACGTAGGTCACCGAAAATTTAAGCACAAACTCCGCCACCCAGGCAGTTAAACGATTCAGCCGATACATCACCACCTGAGGGACTTCCATCAAGGCGATCTCCAGATTAGCGGTGCCTGACTTAGCAATGGCTAAATCGGCAGCGGCAATGGCCAGGGCCTGTTCTTGCTGAGCCACAACCTGCCCTTTCAAACCATACTCTTTCAGTGCCGCTTCTAGCCTTGAACGAAAGGCTTCCCGAGCCAGCGGGATTAAAAACTTGATCTGAGGGATTTGGGTCTGAATCTGCTGAGCCGCCGTCAACATGATCGGCAGCACATAGGTTAACTCCTGGGGGCGTGAGGCGGGCAACAGGGTAACAACACAATCAGAGCCACCTACCCCCAACTGTTGACGAGCCTGTTGTTTTTCAGATGCTGGATGATAGTCGGCAAATTTATCCAAAAGGGGATGACCCACCCAGGAGACCTGGCCACCTTTTTCACGATAGTAGCGAGCTTCGCCTGGAAAAATGGCCAAAACCCGATCAGAAATAGACAAGATCTTCTCGGTATCGCCCGGCATCATGGCCCAGACCCACAGCTGTGGTGCAATGAAATAGGTAATCGGTACCGCAGGAAACTGTCGACGAATGAACTGCCCAATGGCGACATTAGGCCCCATGTAGTCAATCAACACGACTACATCGGGGGGCGATTCCAGTAAATGCTGCTTAGCCTGGCGCTGCATTTTAATCGCTGCCCAAGCATGGGGTAAGGCTTCAAAAATGCCGATAGAGCTCACGGGCACCGTATTACCAATCAGTTTCGCCCCAGCAGCAGCCATGCGGTCTCCCCCCATGGCACTGATTTCCACCTCAATGCCCTGCTGAGCAGCTTGGCGTTTAAGCCCCTCCACCAGCAACGCTCCCTGTAAATCACCAGAGACTTCCCCAGTGTGAATAAACACCCGAACAGGAGACGCAGGGGCACGTCTCACGGCAACGGGAATGTTGGTGTCAGTATTGTCGTTATGCTGCATGCTAAGACCGGTTGTAGCACCGAAGATTTAGGGCCAGAACCTTATTTGCGTGAGATATGCCGTCCTGGAATAACACCTCGTCGGCTGTCGCCTTGGGAAGCCACTAAGAATCTATGGAGATGTTGCACATACTCATTGTTAGCAACAGAGTCCAATTTATTGAGAGCCTCGCTAAATGTGAGCCCCGAGCGATAAAGCAAACGATAGGCCTGTTTGAGACCATCGTATACACGCCCAGATTCTAGATCGCCAATGCCTGATCGCTTCAGACCGACCTGATTGAGTCCCCTTACCCTTGATGGATTGCCTTCCACCATCATGTAGGGAGGCACATCGCGCTCAATCCGACTCATGCCACCAACCATGGCATGGCGACCAATGTGAACAAATTGGTGAATGCCAACAAGACCGCTGATGCGGACATTAGATTCAATGTGAACGTGACCGGCCAGTGCCACCGAATTTGCAATGATAACGCTGTCTTGAATCAGGCAGTTATGGGCTATGTGCACATAGGCCATCAAAAGATTGCCATTGCCTAAACGGGTAATTTCACCAAATCGAGTGGGTCGGTTGATGGTGACATATTCACGAATGTTGTTATCGTCGCCGATGGAAACCAAGCTCTCAGAACCGTCATACTTGAGGTCCTGAGGCTCTAAACCAATGGCAGCTCCAGTAAAAATGCGATTGCGCTGGCCAATTTCGGTGTGCCCATCCAATACCACATGGGGACCAATTTCGGTGTCTTTACCAACACTGACTTTTTCCCCGATAACAGCGTAGGGGCCCACTTTCACACTAGAGTGGACCTGGGCCCTCGGATGAATGACCGCCGTGGGATGAATCAGAGCAGTTGGGAACATTGGTTATTTGTTATTCCACCACAGAAAACATCAGGGTACCTTCGCACACCAGTTGACCATCAACTTCAGCCTTAGCCTGCATTTTGCCGAATTTTAGCCCGCGAACGCTAAGCAACTCTGTTGTGATAACCAGCTGGTCACCTGGCACAACTGGTCGCCGAAACCGAACTTTATCGATACCAGCAAACATACATAAGCCATTCACACCAGGCATTTGGGTCAGTACAATACCGCCCACCTGAGCCATGGCTTCAACAATCAGGACCCCGGGCATAATAGGACGCCCCGGAAAGTGTCCTTGGAAATGGGGTTCATTGAACGTGACATTTTTTAAACCAACTGCCTGTTTGCCAGGAACATAGTCGATGATGCGATCAACTAGAGCAAACGGATAGCGATGGGGTAACAACGCGTGAATCTGCTCTAGATTAAGGGTAATAGGGGTAGGATTCTCGTCGGCAGTCGGTTGAGATTCCTGATTGGTAGGATGAGCTTTATCTTTAACAACGGTGGTGGCCATAGACGTTTTTGAACAGCAACGGCGTAGGTGCTCTCGGCTAAGCGGGAGCCGATGTTTCTGACAAACAGATAGCGGCCAAATGACGAGCTAACTGCACGTGCAAACTATGACTAGCTCGATAAGCTGTCACATGCATCGTAGGGAGAACACCTAATAAACTGAGATCCCCTACTAAGTCTAAAAGTTTATGACGTGCCGGTTCATTTGCAAATCGCAGCGGGGGATTAAGCCAGCCCTCTTCATCACAAACTAGGGCGTTTTCAAGACTGCCACCTTTAATCAGACCTTGCGATCGCAAACCGTCAATTTGATGGGCCATGGCAAATGTACGGGCCGGAGCCACCAGCTCAACAAAGTCTCCAGCCATGGGAGACCAGCTATGCCACTGATTACCAATGGCAGACATCGGAAAGTCAATGCCATAGCTAAAACGAAGCTCTGAAGCGGGCAACGCCATCACATAGGCATCCCCATCCCGCACAATAACAGGCTCAGAGAGTATTCCACCGCCGCGTGGGGACTCTTGTTCCACCGTTCCCACCGATTGCACAAGACGACTCCAATCAAGTGAGGACCCGTCCATGAGAGGCACTTCTGACCCGTCAATTTCAATACGGGCATTGTCCACCCCGGCAGCCCACAATGCTGCCAACAAATGCTCCACCGTTCGCACGTATGGCCCTTCAGGGCTGCCCAACTGTGTTGAAAGACGAGTTTGACTCACAGCTGAGACATCAGCTGGAATCAATTCAGCACCTGCATCTGTGCGAACAAAATGACGACCCACATTAGTAGCGGCAGGCAACACCGTTACATGGGTTATCTGCCCTAAATGTAGCCCCACTCCCGTAGCGGTAACCGGAGCAGCCAAAGTATGTTGCATGCCTGCTCCCTCTGTCATTAGAAGCGTTCTCCAATCCCAAAGTGAATGCGACCATCACCGCCGTCACCTAAGCCATAGTCAAGCCTGAGCGCACCTAACGGTGTTTGTACTCGAATACCGGCACCGTAGCCAAAGCCATCTCCAGGCTTATCACGAATAATCGCCGGATCGCCAGGGACATTATCCCCTGAACCCAGGTCAGTACCATAGTCAACAAACAAAGCGCCGCCGAGAAAAGACGTGAACAATGGGAAGCGATATTCAGCAGTTGCCTGCACAAAAGAACGACCACTCCCTAAATCACCCTCATCAAACCCGCGCACTGAGTTGGTTCCCCCGAGAGAGAATGCTTCATAGGGAGGCAAGTCGCCCAGCACGGTTCCCCCCTGCACATTAAGAGCAATGGTTTGGGGACCATCACCCAATTTGATGAAATTAACCGGCACATAGCGACTATAGCTAGCCCGTAATCGATTAAAGAAAATTGTGCCTTGACCAACCGGAATAGTCTGCTCCGAACCAAGCCGCAGCAAACTGCCACTAGTGGGAGCTAAGGGGTTATTACGCTGGTCCCAAACAAAGCCGATGGGAATACTCAAGAGATCATCACGACCATCGCCACTAAAGCTTAGATCGTTACCAAACTGGTCTTCAGGAGATAAATCGCCATCGCTATCTCGAATGGAAACACGCTGATATTCCAGACCAACTGAACCACTCCAACCGTTATCTAAAGGACGTCCAAAGGTCACACCTCCACCCAAACGGTTAACCCGAGGAGTATCTCCATTAGGTAGATCAACATCGGTGTCCCCTCCGTCAAAGATTAGAGAAATTGAGCGGCGGTTAAAGCCATTCACCGTGTAGGACGTGCGATGGGGGTCTCCAGCAATCCAAGGATCCGTAAAGCTGACATCAAACAACAGCTCGCGTTCACTTAGCTGCACTTCGGTGCGCAGCGTCTGATTATTACCGCCCAGGTTATCCTGCTGATAGCTGACACTACCAAAGACATCACCACTGAGGTTAAAGCCAACGGCAGCACCGACAGATCCTGTATTGCCTTCATCAACATTGACGACCACCTTGACTTTTCGAGGATCTTCATCACCAGGGTCCAGCGAGAGACGGACGTCATCAAAAATCCCTAGACCAAACACTCGCTGCAGATCCGACTGGATTCTGTCCTGCCGGAAAACGTCACCGGGCTGGGTTTCGAATTCTCGGGTAACGATAAACGGGCGGGTTCTACCGTCGATGGGTTCCCCCTCTGCATCAACGCTATTACCATCCGCATCGATGTAGCGAACTTCGATGGATTCAATCACACCCTCAGCAACGACTAGGGTAGCCACACCATCGTCTGAAACCTGGGGAGCCGCCGTCACCTGAGCCAGTACATATCCCTGCTCACGGTACCACTCGTTAAGTTCTAAAATACCGTCTTGGAAATCAATCAGATTGAGGATTTTGCCATACTGATCGCCAAAGATTTCATCAATTTTCTCATCCGGCAACACACTTGCTGTTTCAGCGTCAGTGCGCACATCTACACCGGTTAGTACTGGGTTGGGTTGTACCCCAAAGGTAACCCGCACCCCCAAATCAGTATCCTCGGGTCTGGCCCGAACATTGGCAAAAAAGCCCGTGGCAAACACGTTGTTAATGTCTTCTTGCAGCTGGCTACGGGTGGCTGTACGACCAGGACGCAGGTTGATTGCCTGATAGACAATGTCTTCAAGTTCTGGATCGAGGGGACTACCGTCCAGGGTAATGACATCTAGCTCAGCCACAAGCACCTGAACTTCTTCGTCTGCGGGCTCCTCTTCTACAACCTCTTCATCGGGTGTTGGACTCTCAGGACTCTCAGTCTGTGGCGTATCCTCAGGTTCTGGCGCTGCCTCAACGGGCTCGGCTGGCTCGGCTGGTTCAGAGGGTTGATTGTTAATGCCGTCTAAAAGGCGATCTAACGTTTCTTCAGGGGTTTCTTCAGATTCTTGAACCAATAAGGTAGCGCTATCAGTCGATTCGGCTGCGGCAACGGGTAGCTCAACAGCCACATCCTCAGAGGTTTCAGAGGCAATTTCTGTTTGCTGCTGAGGCAATCCCTCTGTTGGGGTTAGCTCTGACTGACCAGCAACCGCTGATTCTGCGGCATCATCTGCCATAGCATCAACTGTGGAAGCGTCCACTACGTCAGCCGCATCGGCTGCGAGTACGGGCAACCCAAACAATGTCGCAACGGTGCAACAAGCCAATAGAGTCGGCGAAAAGCGCATAGGCAGAAAACGTACTCCTTACACCAAATAGGAACAGACGCTCTTAAAAAGCCCCTGTTAATGACATACACTAAATCCGGCTTAGGGGTCTATAACTAAGGTTCTAGTAACCCTTCACTTTTTCAAACACACGTCTGATTGCGCTAGAAAAATGTGAACAGAATTTAATATTTTTCTGAAAGATTCTACCGCACCGCATCCCTCAGTGCTCAATTTGTATGTGCCAGAATTCGATCCAACACCTGCTGATATCCTGACTCCACATCCCCTAAATCCTGACGAAATCGGTCTTTGTCCATCACTCGACGGGATTCATCCGTTTCCTCTTGATTCCATAGGCGGCAGGTGTCGGGGCTAATCTCATCGGCCAAAACCAGGGTGCCGTCAGCAAGGGTGCCAAATTCAAGTTTGAAGTCAACCAGGGTAATACTACAGCTATTGAAAAAGTCTTTGAGAATTTGGTTAATACTGCGGGCCATGCGATCTAGCTCAGTCACAGTATCATCGCTGGCGATATCCATGGCACGGATGCGATCGCAAGTCAGCAGCGGATCCCCCAGGTCATCATTCTTGTAGTAAAACTCCACCAGCGGCGGCGTCAGCGGTGTGCCCAGGGCCAACCCCGTTTGCCGACAAAGACTGCCAGCCGCCAGATTACGCACCACCACTTCCAGGGGCACAATGGTTACCGGCTTCACCCACATCTCCCGCTCATTGGGAGAAGCAATCCAATGGGTGGTCACGTCCTGGGCTTCTAGCAGCTTAAACAAGTGGGTGGACACGGCATTGTTAATGCACCCTTTATTGGCAATGGTCCCTCGCTTCTGAGCATTAAACGCCGTGGCATCATCCTTGAAGTACGTCACCAATACCGCCGGATCCTCAGTGGCATAAAGAATTTTTGCCTTGCCTTCATAGAGCTTCTTTCGCTCAGCCATGGGGCCTCCCAAGGAAAATTTGCATCGCTCATTTTAGCGTGGATGGGTGTTACAGGGGCGTCCTAAAAATTTGTAGAGGCGTTCCATGGAACGCCTCTACAAATTAAGGAAAAATGGCAAACCTATTTTTATTTAGTGGTCATGACATATACCCCATCCCAATCCGCTGGCGGTGGATTCTCTAAATAGGAATGAATACGGGCAATGTGCACCGATACAGCTTTATCCTGAGGTCGCATCACCTTTGCCCGCGTGAATAGGTCTAATGCCCGCGTAAACTTTTGCGAGGTGTAGGCCTTACGGGCTTGCTTGTAAAGGTCTAGAAAGTCCTGGGTTGCCTGATCTAACTGGTGATTTTGTCGGCTGCCAATCAGCTCATAAATTTTCACAGGCTTTGTCTTACCCTTCACACGCGTTAGATCCAGCTCTCGCACCCAGACTAAGTCACGACATCGAGCATAGGTATGTTCGCTCATGACAATGTCACAGCCATACTGTTTGGTCACCCCTTCCAACCGGGAGCTGAGATTCACACCATCACCGATCACCGTATATTCCATCTTGCGACGGGAACCGATATTGCCAGACACCACCTCGCCAGAGCTCAGACCAATACCGATGTTGATTTTGGGTTGGCTATTCGCCTGGCGTGACCGGTTAAAGTGCACCAGCCGCTCCCGCATATCGAGGGCCGCTTCCACGGCTGACCAACCATGGTTTTCCAGGGGCAACGGCG
Source organism: Leptothoe sp. EHU-05/26/07-4 (assembly GCF_043421015.1). NCBI lineage: Bacteria > Bacillati > Cyanobacteriota > Cyanophyceae > Nodosilineales > Cymatolegaceae > Leptothoe > Leptothoe sp. EHU-05/26/07-4. The sequence goes on along the minus strand of NZ_JAXSQV010000001.1, from coordinate 104,483 downwards.
CACCAAACACAGCCATCAGGGCATCACCGATAAATTTATCTAAGGTGCCTTGGTGATTAAAGACGGCTTCCACCATGGTCTCAAAGTACTCATTCAGCATGGAGACCACCTGAGATGCCTCCAGTCTCTCGGTCAGGGTGGTGTAGCCACGAATATCGGAAAATAGTACGGTGACATCCCGACGTTTACCCACCATCAGGGAATCTTCCCCAAGGGCCATGACCTGATCCGCCACACTGGGGGTCATGTAGCGATACAACGTCGTTTTCATCCGCTTTTCCTGGCTGATGTCTTCCAGAACCACAAGACCACCCCTGACACCGCCACCGGGATCGGTCAGGGGATTGACCGTGAGGTTAATGCTATGTTCAAGGTGGTGTACGTTCTCATAGGCATTGATCGCGTCAGACCGTTGTCCCCAGAGATAGTAAGTCTGGTTAGTATCGTCATGTTCTCGGGGAATAAACGTGGAGGATTTGCGCCGGATTTCGGCAGGCACTAACATAACCAACTGGCCTTTAACCGTAGTTAGTGCCACCTGTAGGGTTTGCTCAGGTACATACTGATGTGTACCAAACTCTAAACTATCAGCCAGGCGCGATCGCAAATTCTCAATCGGCACCACTTCCCAAAGCAATCGCCCGATCAGCTTTTCTTCCCAGGTTTTCTGTAACGCCTCCAGAGATTCACCCTCAACAATCACTGACTCGTCCATGGGACACCCCAGCAAGCTCAGGGCTGTTTCATTGATGGTGACGATCCGGCCCCCCATATCTGTGGAAATAACGGCATCCGAAAGACTCTGAAGAATATCCTTCTGATATTGCTTCTCCACCAACACATTTTCAAATAGCTGGGCATTTTCTAAAGCAATCCCCGCCTGGGTATTAAACGCCCGCATAAACGACTCATCCGAGCGAGTGAATGCCCCCTGCATCTTATTAATCAGCTGGGTCACCCCCATAATTTTGCCCGATGAGTTAAACACCGGCATGCACAAAATACTGTGGGTGCGATAGCCAGTGCGCTCATCCGCCGAGCGATTAAACCGACTATCCTTGTAGGCATCAGGAATGTTCAGAGTTTCGCCAGTGGACGCCACATAGCCCACAATACTGTCCTTATCATTGGCCTGGCGTAACTCCATCAGCTCTGTACCATCGGCACTTTGCACTTTAGACCATAGCTGATTACCATCCATCAGCCACAGGGTGCTGCGATCCGCCTGCATGAGTTTTCGCGCTTCAGCCATGACCGACTGCAGAGTCACTTCTAGCTCCAAACTCTGCTCTAACGATGAAATGGCATTGAGTAGCGCATTGAGGCCTTTCTGGGTGCGGGCAGCCGTATAAAACGAGTTACAGCTTTCTAGGAGTACACCAATGGAGCGAGCAAAGGATTCAAACTCCTTTTCATCCTGGAGCGTAAACCGGTTACCGCCAATTTTATTGAGCAACTGCACCACCGCAACGACGTTGACACCGTCGCTAAAGATGGGCATACACAGAATATTTTTAGTGTGATATCCCGTTTCTTCGTCCGTTGCCCGGTTAAATCTAGGATCATCATAGGCACTGGGAATGTTAAGGGTTTTTCTAGTCTCAGCAACATAGCCAGCAATCCCTTTACCCATTGGTATTCTGATCTCGACCGCCTTCTCCCCCGCACCCTGAGCAATTTTTGACCAAAGTTCTTGATTCTCTTCATCGACGATGAAGATAGTAGTGCGATCGGCCTGTAGAATCTGACCAATTTTTAAGGTAAACGCCTCCAACAGCTCTTCCAGAAGCGTTTCCAGCGATTGATTATTAATCAAGTTGATCGCTTTGAGAAAATACTCAAATTCTTGAATGATCAACTCTAAAAGCTCAATAAATCTAGGCTTAGATAAATGCCGAACCTGAGCCTTAAGACGACCGGGCATGGTGCCCTGCGACAAGCGGGCCAACGTGCTATCTGCAGATGACTGAGCCATAGTTATTTATACGGGTTAGCCAAAATTATAAATTAACGGGAGTTATTGAGCCTTTATGGTGCAGAAACTCGGAAAATGCACGGGTGCATTCTCTAAATACTGACAGAAGACTGCAATTACAATAGTTTGCCCTCAACACCTTCCCCTATAGTTTAATCAGTTTGGCAAGATTAACTAATCACGACTTCCTTGCTCAGGCTTCAGCAAGGGAAATGCAATCACATCCCGAATGCTGGGCGAATCCGTCAGGAGCATCACCAGCCGGTCGATCCCCATGCCCATCCCCCCTGTGGGTGGCATACCATATTCTAGGGCAGTAACAAAATCTTCATCTAGGCTATGGGCCTCCAAGTCACCCGCTGCTTTTTTAGCCGCCTGGGCCTCTAGACGCTGACGTTGATCCACAGGATCCGTAAGCTCTGAAAAACTATTAGCGGTTTCTCGACCGACGATAAACAGTTCAAATCGTTCCACCAGACCAGGCTTATGTCGATGGGGTTTAGCCAATGGAGAAATTTCCACCGGATAGTCGGTAATAAAGGTGGGCTGAATCAGCGTCGGTTCCACTGTCTGCTCAAACGCTTCATTTAAGACATGGCCAATGCTGGGGCAGTCATCGATACCATGCAAGCCCGCCGCTTTTGCCGCCGCTTTCGCCTCATCTAGATCAGTGAACTCAGCAAAGTTAACCCCAGTTTTTTCCTGGACGGCATCATGCATCGTGATGCGCTTCCAGGGAGTGCTGAGGTCAATGGCATCACCTTGATAGGTAATTTGCGTAGTGCCCAGCACCTCTTCCGCAGCATTAATGATCAGCGCCTCGGTGATATCCATCATGTCGTGGTAATCAGCGTAGGCCTGGTACAGCTCAATCGACGTAAATTCTGGATTATGACGGGTGGAAATGCCTTCATTTCGGAAAATGCGACCCATTTCAAACACACGTTCAAAACCACCCACAATCAGGCGCTTCAGGTGCAGTTCCGTAGCAATCCGCAGATAGAGCTGCATGTCTAGCGTGTTGTGATAGGTCACAAACGGACGGGCATCGGCACCACCGGGCTCCGCCTGTAAAACCGGCGTCTCAATTTCAATAAAATCTTGCTGGTCCAGATAGCGACGAATTGAGGCGGTAATTCGCGCCCGCTTCCGAAAGGTATCCCGAACCTCAGGGTTCACAATCAGGTCAACGGAACGCTGGCGGTAGCGCTTGGCCACATCGGTGAGGCCATGCCACTTATCTGGCAGCGGCAGCAGCGCCTTGGTGAGAATGGCATAGGTGCTCACCTTCACCGACAGCTCCCCTTTATCCGTGCGCTTAACGATGCCCTTCACCCCAAAGAAATCGCCCACATCCGTCAGCTGTTTGAGATGGGTAAATGCTTGCTCATCAATGTCGGCCATCCCCGCTTGGATGGTCTTTTTATCTAGAAATAGCTGAATTGAGCCAGTTTCATCCTGAAGCGTGAAGAACGCAAGCTTACCGAATACCCGTCGGCCCATGATGCGACCGGCAATACTGACCTCAACCTCGGTCTCTTCTCCTGTGGGCAGATCAGCAAATTTCTTCTGAAGGATGGCAGCCTGATGGGTCACATCCCATTTGTAGGCATATGGATTGAGTCCCAGTTTTTTTAATTCACTTATTTTCTGTAAGCGAGCAGCGCGAATTTCGCGAGGACTTTGATCGTTGGGCTGGGAGCTAGCCATGCGTTAAGGGTCAGAAGTAATTGTGCAGTTGTTAATTGTATGGGGGGGATGGGGAATGGGCAATCCCCCATTACCGGGCATCAGAAATATACTTATCCAGCAGCTGAGCTACTTTCTCAGGCGCTGGCGGTTTGGCTAAAAAGTCATCTGCACCTACCATTTTGGCCCGCATCCGATCAATCATGCCGTCCCGTCCCGTCAAAATGATAATGGGTGTTTTATAAAATGCTTCAGTCCGACGGAGAAACTTGCACAGTTCATAGCCGCTGATATTGGGCATGGTGATATCCAAAAAAATCAGGTCAGGCCGGTGCTGAGTCAGGATGGAAATTTGCTCAACGGGCTTGGTTACGGGCAGCACTTCGTAGCCTAGGGGTTGCACCAGCTCTGCCATGACTTTGCTGACTAAGGGGCTATCGTCAATACAAGCAATCAGCCCTTTGGTCAGCCCCTGGGTGGCTAAGGATCGGGGGGGGACATAGGGGGCAGGAATATCTTGCACGGGCTGTAGATCGACCCAACCTTGATAGATCAGTGGCAACAGCAGCTTAATCACATCCGGCAGTGAATGCTGGGTTTGGGCAGCCATATCCCAAAGGGTAATGTTGCCCTGCATCCAACGACTCAAACGCTTATATCTAGCCGCTGTCAGATGCACCTGTAGTCCCCGTGGATTGATCACAACAGGGGATAGGTAAGGCAGGTCGTGAGGGGCAACGGTGGTGAGGGGATCGTTTAATTTTTTGGGCCACTGATCATGGTTTTTTTGCGATCGCACCAACGCCCGCTGCACCGACAAAAACACCATCTGCTGAGCCACCATACGATTTGGGTGCCATTGCACATCATCGGCTGGAGAGGTAAGCAATGTCAGGATCACCTCATCCACAATGCTTTGGATGGCGGCCTTAGCCTGATTGAGGGAAATGTGTTCACACCGGACGGCTTGATTAATAAAATCCACCTCCCAGTAATCATCAGGGGTGCGCATCGCCGCGAACCAGCTACTGGAAAACTGTTCACTATGGCGACGCAGAGAGCGATACCAGCGTCGCACGGGATGCGGCCCTCCCGTGGCATAAATCAACCGTCCAGAATAAAAGTAAAGCTTCCAGGGTTCAGTAGTTTTTGCACCGATCACCAGCTCACCCGTGCGATGTTGCTGAGCAAGGGTGAGTAAATACTGGGGTAAGGATTGGGCCTGGGTCAGCATATTTAATATACTTGGAGGCTTCGGGCTCGCCTCTAGTACGGCGTCAAGCTAATGAGTTTGAATAGGGAGCGATTTTCCCCATCATGCACCTCAGGCCTAGTTTTCCCAGAGTTAGGAAAACACAGCTATTATGCTCCCCAGACTATGACCTGATCACTGGACTAAAAATTACATGTGCCCCCATAATGCACCCCTACGTGGAGCGGGCCAGTTCTTTAGTGGGTTGATCAACAGCAGACGAGTCAGCCAGCACACTCACATCTGACGTGCAGCCATTTTGCAGTTCCCAAACCTTAAGGGTGATCAAATACTCATAAAATGCCTGGAGCATACACCAGGTAAATCCAGCCCGACCGTCTAGAATGCCGCCCAGGACAAAGTACATGTAGATAAACCGCACCAACGGGCGTAGGGGCAAACGCAGGGACAGGTCCTTCAGGGCGCGACGGCGTTCTACTTCGGAACGGCCCAGGAATAGGGCACGCCAGTCTACGCCATGGTCCGATAGTTGCTTAATGGTTTCGGCAGCTTCGTCACTGGAATAGCGGTTATGCTTTTCAATCCAGCGGTCAAAGCCTTTGCTACAGGTGTAATGGGGGTAGGTGGCCTGAAGAAAATCGGTGGACCCCTCACACACTTCGCGTTCGGTGTGGCCGTAGTCGTCGAACCATACGTGCTGCTTGTCGAGCAGCCGTAGCTGGTAGCGAGGATACTGGGTGCTGTGGCGAATCCAGTGGTCCATGAACATGACGCGCTCGGCGGCATAATAGCCCACATGCTGGCCAGACTGGGCAGCGGCGATACATTCGTTGAACAGCTCTGGCGTCATGCGTTCATCGGCTTCTAGAATGTAGACCCATGGGTGCTTGGTGGGGACATTGCGCAGCATCCAGGTGCGTTGTTTGCCATGGCTTTCGAAGGCGTGCTGCACTGTACGAACAGGATAACGCTGAGCGATTTCTAGGGTGCGATCGCAACTAATCGAGTCGACCACAATGACATCATCCGAGACCAGAGCTGACTCTATGCATGCGGCAATGTCTCGTTCTTCATTGTGAGTCAAAATAAAAATCGAAATCATCGCGATATCCTAGAAATCACTCAGCGATCAACTTATCAAGAAACACTCAACCAGCATTACTGCCAGCTCTTCTGCTCAGATTGCCCTGAATTGGCTATGGGCAAGTCAAAAAGACAGACTTACTACAGAATATTTGGTTTAGGTTGACGAACCCATAAAGGCATCCGTAAATTCAGCCAAATTTAATGTACTCGTACTAGGCATCAAGGTGTGGAGGTTTGCACTAGCAGATTGGGGGTGGGAGTTATTGGGTATTGGGTATTGGTGCAGGTCAGTCGGATGTTTTGAGGCGTTGATAGGCTGCAACTGTAGGATTAGAGGCTTCATAATCGGAGCAGTCGATGGCGTCTTCTGACAGTGCGGTGGTGGGATGGAGCGAGCACTTGAGGACGGCTTGATTGGTAAAGAATGCACAGTCAGGGCAGGGAATACGGTGCATTGTCTGGGCGCGCTGCACGCTATCACGGGTGGCGGCAATCATTTGCCAGAGACCCAGGATAACGACGGACCAGGCAAGGACAAAGCAAATGGGTCCCAGGTATGGCTGCAGCCATTGCATAATGTGCAGCAAAATGAAGTGAACCAGTTCTAGTAGCTGATACATGCGACCCTGTCAGTGTGATTGGGTATCAGCTTAGGCGACGGATAAAATTCGTTGCTCAGAGTGAAAATATTTGTAGCAAAGGGGTGGGGGTGAAGAATAAACTGGTTCCCCTTGGTAAGGCTACCGTGTACACACAAGTATTGGAAAATAGCGTTTACGGTTGTCTACCCCCCTCTAACTCCCTCTTACCAAGGGGGAGAACCGGAGTTTCCCCCCTTGGTAAGGGGGGTAATGCAGGATTGTGAACTCCCTTTCGAGATGTGTGTACACGGTAGCTTTGATAAGGGGAACCGTCAGGGAGGGGTGATCGATAACGCTAATGATCGAGACCCCTCCGCCTGCGGCACCTCCCCTTGGGAAGGGGAGGATGGTCACCATTGATGTTTAGCATTCGCGCCAGTTAAGTTTGGAGAGCAAGAACCTTTTGCAAAATAGTACGTATTACGCCGTCAATATTTTGGTAAATATCTCGGTTCGTGAAGCGTAGAAACTGAATATCTAATCCTTCGATACTTCTCTGTCGAAACCGATCATAGTCCTTTGCTTCAGCACTGTAATGAGTAGGACCATCAATTTCAATGGCTAGTTTCAGTTCAGGACAGTAAAAATCTAGAACAAAGCGAGCAACACTGTATTGCCTACGAAATTTGACACCTGCTATCTGTCTGCGGCGAAGTCTATTCCATAAAACGACCTCTGCCTTCGGCATTTGACGACGTAAATTCTGGCGATTCAGCTTTTGAGAGTTTTTGTTGTAGATCTTGGTCATTAAATAATTGCTTAAAGCCGACAATCCCAGGGTTCCCCTTGGTAAGGGGAACCGTCAGGGAGGGGTGATCGACAACTAGCGCTAGCGATCGAGACCCCTCCGCCTGCGGCACCTCCCCTTGGTAAGGGGAGGACAGTCATCAAATAATTGCTTAAAGCCGACAATCCCAGGGTTCCCCTTACCAAGGGGAACCGTCAGGGAGGGGTGATCGATAACTAGCGCTAATGATCGAGACCCCTCCGCCTGCGGCACCTCCCCTTGGTAAGGGGAGGACAGTCATCAAATAATTGCTTAAAGCCGACAATCCCAGGGTTCCCCTTACCAAGGGGAACCGTCAGGGAGGGGTGATCGACAACTAGCGCTAGCGATCGAGACCCCTCCGCCTGCGGCACCTCCCCTTGGTAAGGGGAGGACAGTCAATCACCCCAACAATCCCCCTTGCAGGTACCTGACAAATATCAATCAGAATTGCTAAAACGTAGGTGCCATCACTATCTGTAAATGCCCTATGCTCGAAGCGCTTTCCCTAACCGCTGCCACTGCCTTAGCCAAAATCGTCCTCGATAAGTTCTTTAACGGTGCTGGACAAAAGCTTGAAGAAACCGCTACGAAGTTGGGCGGTACCGTGGTTGAAAAGGCTAATGAGAAAATTATGCAGCTAGGTGATTTGATCTGGCAGCGCTGCTTCAAAGGTAAAGGGATTGATCAACGGTTAGAAGCTGCCGCCAAGGGATCCGAAGCAGATATTAAAGTTCTCAAAGACTACATTGATCAAGAAATAGAAGCTAGTGATGACTTCTCAAGGGAAGTTGAACAAATCGCTGGCGATTTGCATCAGGTCGTTTTCAATATGAATGACATGAATGCTGATTCGGTACAGCAAAATTTTGGTGGCAACAACAATCAGGTTAATGTCAATGCGCCCAACACAACTGTAAATAATGCTAGTGATGGGGCTACTGTAAAAAACTATCAGTTCGGTGATGGAGCAAACATTACATTTAATGAGATACCTGATTAGCTACAGCCGCCGGGACGGGAACCGCCAAGGAAAACTACCCCAGATTTTGGTCTTGAGAACTTAGTTGCCCGCGAGTTTGTCGGGCGACGTGCTGAGCTGCAACAACTTTCGCAAAAGCTGAAAGGCTCTGACCAGGTGGCGATTGCCGCCCTGGCAGGGATGGGTGGCATTGGTAAAACCGCACTGGCGCAACAATATGTGCGGGAGGCGAAGGCTGAGTATCCGGGTGGGCGCTGGTACTTTAAGGTGCGAGACCAGGGTTTGGTGACGCAGTTGGTGAATGCGGCAACAATTTTTGGTTGGCAGTTGCCGGATGGTTTGACGGATGATCGGGCGCGGGCGCAATGGTGTTATGAGCGTTGGTGTCGCCAATATCCAGGGCCAAGACTGTTGTTGTTGGATGATGTGCCGCAGTACAGAGATATAAGAGACTTTTTGCCCGCAGAAGATGCTAGCTTTCGGGTGTTGATGACGTCGCGACGGCGGTTTGGGAGACCGGTGGAGCGGGTGGACTTGGGGCTATTGCCGCTGGATGAGGCGATAGCCTTGATGGTGCAGCTAATGGGTGATGAAAACCGGGTTAGGGCACAACAAACCGAGGCAGAAGAACTGTGTGAGTGGGTGGGACGGTTGCCATTGGGGGTGGAGCTTGTGGCTCGATATCTGGCATTGCACCCAACGATTACATTTGCCAAATTGCAAGAGAGACTGCACCGGAAACGTTTAGAGACTAAGGCCCTGAAACAGGCATCGGCAGAAGTGGCCTATGACCAAATAGAAGAGTATGAAGAACCCATTAAAGCAGCGTTTGAGCTGAGCTGGCAAGATTTGAAAGCTGAGGCAAAAACACTGATGGGGGTGTTGAGTATTTTTGCAGCAGCGCCCATACCCCAGGGGTTGATTGCGGGGGCACTGCCAGAGTGGGATGAGGAAGATTTGGAAGAGGTACTGGATGGGGTATTGGTGCAGCGTAATTCGTTACAGAGCGATGCAGATGGAAGTTATCAATTACATCAGTTGATCCGTGAATTTACGGTGGGCAAGTTAGAAACTGAACTCAGTGATCAAACGTCTGCATTACAAAAAGGCGTGGCCGACTCGCTAGTTAATTTTGCTCAGCTAACACAGCAGATTGTCACTGTCAGCTCACGGCAGGCATTGAGTGAAGCGGTTCCCCATATGGAACTGGTAGCTCAGAACCTGAGTCATGTTATTGAAGGCAGTACAGATAGTCTTTGGCCGTTTGTGAGTCTGGGTCGGTTTTACCAAAGTCAAAGCCTATGGCCAGACGCTGAGCATTGGTGGCAAGCTTGCCTGACAATGACGGAAGAACGGTTTGGCCCTGATCATCCCTCTACCGCTCGGAGTCTGAATAATTTAGGAGCGCTGTACAAAACCATGGGGCGCTACGAAGACGCCGAACCCCTCTTCCAGCGATCCTTAGCCATCAGAGAAGCCCAGCTCGGCCCTGATCATCCCGATACCGCTCGGAGTCTGAATAATTTAGGATTGCTGTACGACACCATGGGGCGCTACGAAGACGCTGAACCCCTCTTCCAGCGATCCTTAGCCATCAGAGAAGCCCAGCTCGGCCCTGATCATCCCGATACCGCTCGGAGTCTGAATAATTTAGGAGCGCTGTACAAAACCATGGGGCGCTACGAAGACGCTGAACCCCTCTACCAGCGATCCTTAGCCATCAGTGAAGCCCAGCTCGGCCCTGATCATCCCGATACCGCTCGGAGTCTGAACAATTTAGGAGCGCTGTACGACACCATGGGGCGCTACGAAGACGCTGAACCCCTCTACCAGCGATCCTTAGCCATCAGTGAAGCCCAGCTCGGCCCTGATCATCCCGATACCGCTCTGAGTCTGAATAATTTAGGAGCGCTGTACAAAACCATGGGGCGCTACGAAGACGCTGAACCCCTCTACCAGCGATCCTTAGCCATCAGTGAAGCCCAGCTCGGCCCTGATCATCCCGATACCGCTCGGAGTCTGAATAATTTAGGAGCGCTGTACAAAACCATGGGGCGCTACGAAGACGCTGAACCCCTCTTCCAGCGATCCTTAGCCATCTATGAAGCCCAGCTCGGCCCTGATCATCCCGATACCGCTCTGAGTCTGAATAATTTAGGATTGCTGTACGACACCATGGGGCGCTACGAAGACGCCGAACCCCTCTACCAGCGATCCTTAGCCATCAGTGAAGCCCAGCTCGGCCCTGATCATCCCGATACCGCTCGGAGTCTGAATAATTTAGGAGCGCTGTACGACACCATGGGGCGCTACGAAGACGCTGAACCCCTCTACCAGCGATCCTTAGCCATCAGAGAAGCCCAGCTCGGCCCTGATCATCCCGATACCGCTCTGAGTCTGAATAATTTAGGAGCGCTGTACAAAACCATGGGGCGCTACGAAGACGCCGAACCCCTCTTCCAGCGATCCTTAGCCATCAGAGAAGCCCAGCTCGGCCCTGATCATCCCGATACCGCTCGGAGTCTGAATAATTTAGCAACGTTTCTCTATGGGTTAGAACGTTATGCAGAGTCAGCTAACTGTGGTGTCAAAGCCCTAGACATTTTTCTTGCCAAACTCGGGCAGGACCATCCCAACACCCAAACCGTTGGCAACAACTTTATTGCCATCTTGCAAAAGGTGATTGAAACGAACCAAACAGAACAACTTGACCATCACCCCCTCACCCAAACCATTCTAAAAAATCTGTTGTCCAGCAGTTCCGAATAATTCACCGATCCCACAGCTACGCTACAATACCCAACCCTACAGGGTCATACCCCATTTCCAAACACCCTATCCCCACAACAATCTGACCCCAGGTCTCCAAAAAATAACGCGCCTACAACTACGGATCACCTGATTGGGTGACCCAATCGCATGATGTGAAAGCGGTCTTGTCATTGCCAAACTAACAATCACACATGCCGCAAGTTCATTATGTTTATCCCTGAAACATCTCAGACTGTTACACCTCCGGTTGTAGTCGGTGCTGACCTACTCCCCTCAACAGCCCATAACAGCATTACCCCCACCCCCCACCCCTCCATACCGCTTGCCCTCTATAGCCCCATGGTTGCCCATGAAATTAACCATGAAGCTGCCCCTAGTTTGACGGCCAACCCTAAACAGATCCATCGCATTAAGGGCACCGTTAAAAACGACAACCTGGTAGGCACCGCGAATAATGACATCATTCAGGGTAAAGCCTGTGAGGATCACCTGTTGGGCAACGCCGGTCACGATCGACTGCTGGGGGGCCAGGGGGATGATTATCTCCACGGTGGAGCAGACAATGATCGACTGCTGGGAGAAGCGGGCCATGACCAGCTTATCGGCGGCAGTGGCGACGATGTCTTGCTGGGGGGCCAGGGAAATGATCGCCTATTTGGGCAAGCGGGTCGAGATCGCATACGCGGTGGTCTGGGTCACGATCAGCTTGACGGCGGCACCGGGCAAGACCGCCTGTTTGGCGGAGCCGGTCGAGATCGCTTAATTGATCGCGATGGCGGTGATGTACTCGTGGGCGGGGCCGGGGCTGATGAATTTTGGATCGGCTCCGGGACCAACGGCATCACCCGCATCCGAGACTTTCAAAGGGGTCGCGATCGCATTAAATTCACCCAATTAGGGCTTACCTACAACAATCTTAGCTTTGACCGCCAGGGCCACCATACAATTATTTCCCACCAGGACCAGCAACTGGTAAAACTCCACAATATTCACCCCCATCAGCTCAGGGCCAACAACTTTGAATTTGGCGATGCCAGTCTGATTGCCACCCTGCAAGCGGCCCTGGAATCCAGCGAAGCCCCCGGTGCAAACCTGCACATCATCACAGGGGACGGCTCGGTTTGGAATGGCGCAGCTGGTCTTGCCAACCTGGAAAATGGCACCCCGATGCCTGCGGATGCCGCCATGGACATCGGCAGCATTACCAAACCGATGGTGGCCGTTATCACCTTGCAACTGATGCAGGAAGGCAAACTAAACCTGGATGATACCCTCGGCCAGTGGCTGCCCAACACCATCGGCAAAATTGAACACAGTGAAACGATTACCCTGCGCCAGTTGCTTAACCACAGCAGCGGTATTCCAGATTTTTTAGATGATGATTTTGCAGCGGCAATATTGTCAGATCCCCACCGCATTTGGCAACCGGAAGATTTTTTGCAGTTGGCCTATGGAGAACCTGGCAACTTTACACCAGGAGAACGCTACAGCTATAGCAACACAAACTATACGCTGTTGGGGCTCATTATTGAGGCAGCTACCGGTGATAGCTTAGGGGGACAATTGCGATCGCGTCTCTTTGAGCCCCTGGGCATGGATGCATCCTCGGTGGTCTATGACAATGAAATGACCGATAACGTGCTGCGCGGGTATGTTGACATCCAAGAAATCGACCCATCGGCAGAATCACAACTTGTTCCCGTCTTCTTTCATCCCACTGCCCAGGGCTTTGGCGAAGGGGGTGTCATTTCATCGGTGGCAGACCTGGCTCGCTTTTCTGAAGCCCTGCACAATGGAGAGCTGTTAACCCCTAACGCCTTTAATCTAATGCAGCAGGAGAGTCTCGTGGTTGAGGAAGGCGATCGCGATCGCTATGGGCTCGGTCTGGAACTACGCGATACCCCTGGCGGTCCCCTGCTGGGTCACAATGGTGGTTTTCCAGGCGCTGGCAGCTTTATGTACTTTCTGCCAGAACAACAGCTAACCATCGTCACCATTGAAAACCAAGAGGAAACCTCAGGACAACCGTTTATCAATCTCTTCAAGGCATTGTTAACAGCAGAGGAATAATAATATCCAGATGGTGGGCATGGCCCACCGTCCAAGTCAAAATGAATCCTTCAAAATCAATATCACGGTTGCTGCGTCGCAATCCCCAACCGTACACCTGCCAAATTCCGAATCCGATCCATCGCCGCCACCACCTGACCATGGGGCGTCGCCGCATCGGCCCGAATGGTCACCATGGCAGGCTGCCCCGGTGCAATTAGCGCCTGCACATCAGCCGGCAAGGCCTCTAGCGTCACTGGCTCATCCCCCAAAAACAATGCCCCCTCTGCCGTAATCGTTAGGGTCAGCGCAGCCTCATCTTGACTGACCGAAGTGGTTGCTGTGGGTAGCGTCACCGGCAAACCCTCCGCCCGTGTCAGGTACAGCGTAGAGAGAATAAAAAACGCCAGAATCGCAAAGACCACATCGATCATCGGCACGATGTTGATAGTCAGACGAGATTCTTCATCAGGGGGAAGATGCATAAATCGTAGGATGGGCACGGCCCACCGGAGAATAGGTGGCATTAAATGCAGCAGCAGGGCAACCACAAGGGTATGCCCCTACATTTTGCCCCCTACCCCAAAGCCTCTGCCAACTGATTCTTCGCGGCATCCAATGCCTCGGGCAATTTCGACGCATCACGACCGCCTGCCTGGGCAAAGTTTGGCCGACCGCCACCGCCACCGCCAGTAATCTTGGCAATACCGCCGATAAATTTACCAGCCTTCAAACCTTTATCCATGACAGGCTTACTAAAGGTTGCCACCAGGCTCACCTTGCCCTCAGCGGGGATAGACCCCAACACCACAGCGCCATCGCCTAGCTTCTGTAACAAACGCTCAGCCGCAGTCTTCAGAGAATCTGCATCCACTTCGCCCATGTTGGCCACCAGCACCTGGAAGTCACCCAGGGTTTCTGCCTGGTCTAACAGCTGCTCAGACTTCAGTAACGCTAACTCAGACTTAAGGCCATCAACGGTTTTCTGTGTGGCCTTAAGCTCACTCTGTAGGTTAGTAATTCGGTCCACCAGGTCCTCAGGCTTGGCCTTAAACCGATCGCTCAGATCCTTCACAATCTGATCGCGCACGTTTAAGTATTCCAGCACCGCCGGACCAGCCACTGCCTCAATGCGTCGCACGCCAGCGGCAATCCCTGATTCGGCAATAATCTTAAACACACCGATCTCGGCTGTATTGCCCACATGGGTGCCGCCGCACAGCTCCATGGATACACCAGGAAAATCGACAACGCGCACCTCATCGCCATATTTTTCGCCAAACATAGCGGTCGCCCCCTTAGCCTTGGCATCGTCAATGGGCATGACGTCCACCTGGGCACCATGGGCCTCAGCAATCCAGGTGTTCACCTGGGCCTCTACCTGCTGCACCTCAGCAGCCGTCAAAGCACGGGGGCAGTTAAAGTCAAACCGCAAGCGGTCAAAGCTCACCAGCGAACCCGCCTGGGAAATGCTATCGTCCACTAGCTTTTTCAGGGCAGCCTGCAGTAGGTGAGTGGCGGTATGGTTGGCCTGGGCACGACGACGGCAGGCGCGATCAATCTGGGCACTAACGCTATCGCCCACCTTCAGGGTGCCACGCTCCACCCGACCTAGATGGATATACAGGGTATTGTCCTTTTGCACATCCTCAATGCGTACCACCAGGGTATCGCCAGCCAGAAAACCGCGATCGCCAATTTGACCACCGGACTCGGCGTAGAAGGGAGTCTGGTCTAGAATCAACTGCACTTCAGTCCCCGCTTCTGCGGTTTCCACCGTTTCACCATTGACTAAAATGGCCCTAACCGTACTTTGGCTAGTGGCATCGGTATAACCCAGAAAGTCAGTAGAATCGATGCCCAACTCGCTGAGGTTGCCCTGGGCCAGCAGGTCAATGGTTTCATGGGCACTCTTAGAGCGCTCCCGCTGGGCTGCCATTTCTATTTCGAACCCTTTTACATCGACGGTTAGGCCATTCTCTTCGGCAATTTCTTGGGTCAATTCCAGGGGGAAGCCAAAGGTGTCAAACAGCTTAAAGGCCTCTGCACCAGAAATCTGCTTGGGCTTACGCTCAAGGATTTCAGCCAGCAGCTTTTCACCCCGCTCCAGGGTTTTGAGGAACTGGTCTTCTTCACGCTGCAGCTCAGCTTTGATGATGTCTTCTCGCTCCCGTAGGTCAGGATAGGCGGACTCACAAAGTGCGATCGCACTCTCCGCCACTTCATTGATAAAGGCACCTTCGATACCCAGCAGGCGACCATGGCGCACCACACGACGAATCAAGCGGCGCAGAATATAGCCCCGACCCACGTTGGATGCGGTAATACCGTCGGAAATCATGTGCACCACGGACCGCACATGGTCACCAATCACCTTCAGCGAGACCTTGGCAGACTCATCCTGCTTGAAGTAGTCCACCTTAGCGATGTCTGCAGCCGTCTGAATAATCGGAAAAATTAGATCCGTTTCGTAATTATTGGGCTTCTTCTGAAGGATTTGGGCCATGCGCTCTAGCCCCATGCCGGTGTCGATGTTCTGGGCCTGTAGCGGCGTCAGGTTGCCTTCGGCATCCCGGTTATACTGCATAAATACCAGGTTGTAGAACTCGATAAACCGGGTATCGTCTTCGAGATCAATGTCGTCATCCCCTTTTTCAGGGTGGAAGTCATAGTAAATTTCAGAACAGGGGCCACAGGGACCTGTAGGCCCCGACTTCCAGAAATTATCCTCTTCACCCATGCGGATGATACGTTTTTCAGGCACACCGACCTGGTCGCGCCAGATGGCATAGGCCTCGTCATCTTCGCGAAAGACACTGACCACCAAGTTCTGAGGGGCGAGTTTAAAGACTTCAGTGGAAAGTTCCCAAGCCCAAGCCACGGCCTGCTCTTTAAAATAATCGCCAAAGCTAAAGTTGCCCAGCATTTCAAAGAAGGTGTGGTGGCGGGCGGTGCGGCCTACGTTCTCAATGTCGTTGGTGCGAATACATTTCTGAGACGTGGTAGCTCGGTCTACGGGTGCCTGGCGCTGGCCCAGAAAAATAGGCTTAAAGGGCAGCATACCGGCAATAGTCAACAAAACCGTGGGATCTTCGGGCACCAGTGACGCACTGGGCAGGATCTTATGACCTTTCGCTTCGTAAAACTTGAGAAAGGCCTGGCGAATCCCAGCGCCAGTGGTAACTGATTTTTTTAACCCAGGCTTTGACGTAGACATTTTTTTAACAGGCGCGCTTGGCGGACTTAGGTTTGCGTGGATAAGGGGTTAACAACTTAAAGGTGAAAGATATCCTAAGGAAAGACGTTAGGAGCCAGTTCACCCTGACTTCTAACTCCTAGATTCTGATTTCTCACCTAATCAGGCTTTTCGGCTCAAGTTGATACCAGGCTTTACTATTCTGACCGATGTTGCATCAAGTTTGATGAAACGGCAATGGTTTTGTAGGTATTCATTAACGAATGGATGTGTTCCGTAGAACGAGGGGCTAGACCTCTGCCGATTGCAGATGCTGCTCAATCAGCTCGCAACACTCGTTTACGGGACGACGCTCGGCCATGGCATCGATCAAGGCCCCGTAGGCATCAGATTCTTTTTCAATGAGGTTTTTGGCCTGGAGCATAGACCAGCGCTGCTTTAGGGGCACTTCCGCTAAGGGGCGATTTATTTGCCGCCACAATACATTTAGTTTCAGCCGATCGTCCCGGCCACCTTGGGCGGTACCATAGGCGATTTCTTCGGCGGCAATGCCGGCCATCCAAACGGTGCAGTAGCGATCGATTTCTTGCTGGCTGATTTTGCCGTTCTCCACCGCTCGGTCGATGCCGTCGGTTTTGAAAATCACGCCGCCACTGCCATCAACTCCGGAACGCAGGGTTTCCCAGGCTGTCAGGGTGTAGGCATCAATGGGAATGCCCAACAGATAGGCGGTTAAAAAGTGGCCTGCTTCGTGGCGGACAATGCGATCGCAATATTCTGGGGACCGCTGTGACAGCCAATCCACCAGCAGACGACCACCGCGCCCTTGCCAACCCAACTGATCAATGGTGATCAAACCCAATAGAGTCGCCGTAACTGTGGCTAGCCCCTCCGGCGAAATCGCCAGTAATGGACCTAGCAAAATTAACATCGTCACCGAAAAAACCGAGACGGCGATGAGATTTAGGGTGATTTCACTCATAGTTTGACCGATACAACTGGGACAATGCGGGGGTGCAACCAGGGCGTCCTCAGACCTCGACCTGCCGGTTTACCATAGCGGCAATGCTGGGTGAGGATGAGGACAGGATTTAGACCAGAATTAGCAGTTGCGATCGCCCAAGGTGCCATCGGGTAGCACCGTGTCACAGATAATCGCCTCTGCCCAGGTAGCCCCACGCAGATTTGCGCCCTTGAGATTGGCTCCACGCCAATCAGCATCACCAATGACGGCAGCCGTCAGGTCCGCCTTCTGAAGATTCGCCCCCTGAAAATTCGCCCCTTCAATATTGGCCTGGGTCAGCACAGTCCCCGTCAGATCGGCCCCGCGCAGATCAGCGCCCTGTAAACGGGCACCGTTCATAGAGGCACCCGCAAGATTCGCCTCACGCAGATCAGCGCCCTGTAGTGCCGTCAGCATCAAATTAGCTTCTTGCAAATTGGTCTTGCTTAAATTTGCATCGGAAAGCTCTGCAATTTTGAGGTTGACCCGAGCAAAATCTTCCCCTGACAGATCAGCCTCATTGAGGATGCAGACAGGACAGTCCCTCAGCTCTAACAGCATGTCCACATCATCTTGAATGTACGCCCAGCCAGGAGACGCAAAACTCAATAGCCCCAAAAAAATAATTGATAGTGCCCCAAAGACCGCACCAAAGCCCGTCGCCAACGATTTTAAGTTCATCCTTTTTCCAAGTGTGAATTCAGACTGGTTCCAGACATCGATGTCACCTACTCCATCCTAAGAGCTGACGGACTTCTCAACCAGCAACCCTATAACAATGGCACCAGACCCATAGTATTTTCCCATCCATTGGCAGCCGATATGCATGGCCGCCATAGGAAATCTCAGCCATACCCAGTATCTGAAAACACCTACAAAAAGCAGCATTCCGTGCATTGCCAATGTGCTAGCCAAGCCTAGACTCCGATGGGTGTTGAATTTTGTTTACGTTCAAAGTTTTTGTGCATTTTTTACAAAAATCTAAGTAAAGTAAAGTACAACCGTCTATCTACGTAGGTGTATCTCATCCCGTTGAGATACGACCATAGGGTGCTTCTACTCGTTCAGATTCACAAAATCTAATATTTATAACAGCAGGTTTGTGTCATGACCGGGGTTAAGCAACAGCTTGTCCTTATCTACATGATTTTGGGCACAGTTATACTCTCGATGTTTGTTCCCATCGACTGGCAAACCCAAGCTAAAGTCCTGCGGGACTGCATTATCATGGCTTGGGTGGTGGGTGTTGTTAATTTTGCCTACCTAGGAGGTGGCTTAAATCGGTTACTGGGCATTCGTCCCCGTGCACCGTTAGGGCTATTGGGTATTGTATTTTCCCCTCTCCTCCATCGCAATGCTGGGCATTTGATTGCCAACACACTGCCCTTTGCCATTTTAGGTTGGCTCGTCCTACTGCAAGGTATCGACAATTTTTATGCCATCAGCCTGGCGATTTTGTTGGTAAGTGGCTTAGGCACCTGGATTTTTGGCCGTTCTGCCATTCACCTGGGAGCCAGCGGTTTAATTTTCGGATATCTGGGCTATTTAATCGCGCGAGGATATCTAGAAGTCACCCTTATGACTATTGGATTAGCATTTGTCGTCATGCTGCTCTATGGTGATCAGTTTTGGACCATGCTACCAGATTCAGAAGAGACCACATTGTCGTGGGAGGCTCATATGTTTGGTTTTTTAGGAGGCGTACTTGCGGCCTATAATCCTATTTTTCTAGAGCAACTTAATAGATTTCTAGCAAGCTTATAAAAGCTTTTTATAAGCTCTTTTGCAACTTTCTATAAACCTGTCAAAAAACGGCTATGACAGCACTTCAACTGTCATAGCCGTCTGTTTAGTTGTGGTTTAGATTGGTTTAATCAATCTGTTCCCAGTATTGACTACATGACTTATTTGACGCCTAAAAATCATTTTTTTGAGTAGGCGCTATTAGCCATGGGTTACATAACAGTTAATGTGTCCCCCTTACCCCTTATCAACCCAGGGATTAAGTAGATGGGTTCCATAACTTGCTCATTTTTGTAGTAAATACTGTGTTAGAAAAGGCCAAGTTAACCAATGGGGGTATCCACCATGAAGGCTGTTGCAATTGCGAGTGCGCTCATTTCTCTCGGTGCCATCATTAGTCCGGCTCTGGCTCAAGAGACTACTGTTGAGCAGACTGAACCTGTTATTGTCGCCCAGACCGAGCAAACCCTGACCACTACCGTTAGTAGCGACGAAACACTTTACCTAAATAAAGATGAAGTCCATGAATACAACCTCGTATTAGAAGACCGCACGTCCATTGGCGATCGCTTCTTGCCAGAAGGCAGCATTATTCGAGGGCAGTTTGAGCCAGTGGATGGCGGACTCCGCTATGTGGCAACGTCTGCCGAGGTAGGAGACCGCATCTTTGACATTGATGCCACATCTGAAACTCTCGCCGATCGCAAAGACCCACGCCAAACTGACGTTGGCGACATTATCGAAGATGCAGCCATCGGTGCAGCAGGGGGATTGATTGTGGGTGAAATCCTTGGGGATATTGACTTCCTAGAGATTTTAGGGGGTGCCGCAGCGGGGGTTGTTGTGGGCAACGTCACAGCACCTAGCGTCGTTGTCATTGAGCCCGATCAATCGATCCTGTTGTATCAAGACTAGGCAGGGTTAATGAAGCTTGCAACTTAGCAGAATGTTATCTTTCGCAAGCATAATTAGTGCTCTAGCATATTTAGATACAGACTATAACTGCGGCAAAAATCTTCTTTTGCCGCAGTTTTTTGCCATTATTGATTTAGACAATAAATCTAGCTACAAGATACCCTAACGGTCTGGCTAACGGTCTGGGTTCAACCGATAAAGTCACCCCAAAAATCAACCAGGCCGTTAATGATTTTCACCTTTAGTATTCTCTGTTAAGAGTATAAAACCTTTATCTGTCAGAGAGCTACACTGGAAGTCTGGCGGGCAAAAATCGTTAAATCGATTTTTATATGGTGAGAGATTGTTGTTTATCCCTCACCACTCACCATTCACCACTCACCACATAGGTAACTGTGAGTCACTGGTATCAACTGGAAGCCGATGTCGTGGCACGGCAGATTAACAGCGATCTAGAGGACGGATTAACCACTGCAACAGCTCAACAGCGGTTGTTGCGAGATGGTCCGAATGAGCTCATGGCGGCCAAGGGTAAATCTCCCTGGCAGGTACTGTGGGGTCAGATCAGTGAACCCCTGGTGGTGATGTTGATTGTGGCGGCGGTTATTTCTGGAATAGTGGGGGATTTACGCGATGCGATCGCAATTCTCGCCATCGTCATTTTTAATGCAACCTTAGGATTTCGCCAAGAACGCAAGGCCGAACGAGCCCTGGCTGCCCTTAAAAAGCTAGCCGTACCAACAGTGCGTGTAAAACGGGATGGCCAGATTCAGGAATGCTCCATGGCCTCTGTGGTACGCGGCGACTTAGTGCTGCTAGAAACTGGCAACGTTGTTCCTGCCGATGGACGTTTAGTGGAAACAGTGAACCTCCAGGTGCAAGAAGCGACCCTCACGGGCGAGAGTGCTCCCGTAGACAAACAGGCATCCGCTGTGTTGACGGAGGAACAACCCCTCGGTGACCGCTGCAACATGGTTTACCACAGTACCACCATCACCCGTGGTCGCGGTACTTTTGTGGTGACCGAAACCGGTATGGAGACTGAGATTGGCCACATTGCCCGGATGCTGCAGTCAGTTGATGTGGAGGCCACACCTCTACAAAAACGTTTGGCCCAGCTTGGCAAGGTTCTCGGCGCAGGAGCCATTGCCATTTCCCTGGTGATTGCCACCATGGGCTTTATCCAGGGAGAACCGCTACGGCAAATGCTGATCACCGCCGTTAGCATTGCCGTAGCCGCCGTGCCCGAAGGACTGCCAGCGGTCGTCACCATTGCCCTGGCCCTAGGGGCAGAGCGTATGCTCAAGCGCCAAGCACTGATTCGCCATTTACCAGCGGTCGAAACGTTGGGTTCGGTAACAACAATTTGTTCTGACAAAACCGGTACCCTCACGGCAAACCGCATGACGGTCACCGTATTGGACATGGCTGACGAACAAGTGGCGCTGGAGGATGCCCTGAATAATCCGTCCCTGAGTCTGTTATTGCTGAGCGGTGCCCTATGTAATGACGCCTCTTTAGATAATGACCAAGCCATTGGCGACCCCACTGAAGCTGCCCTAATCACAGCTGCCGCTCAATTGGGATTACCCAAACGCAAGCTCGATCAGCTGTGGCCCCGCATCGACGAGGTCCCCTTTGACTCAGACCGCAAGCGCATGACCACCTACCACCGCTGTGAACAACCGTTGCCAACCTTCCTACAACAGACATGGCAGCAGGTAGCCCCCAGTAATACCAATACCGTTGTTTTTAGTAAAGGGGCTCTCCACAGCCTGATACCCACCCTAGATCGGGTGTGGGTTGATGAGCAGGTACAACCCCTCACAGACGATCTGCGCCAGCAAATTTGCAGTGCCCATGATCATCTAGCCAATCAGGGGTTGCGGGTGCTGGGTCTGGCCTTCCGTCCCTTGGCCAGTGCTCCAGAAGAACTGGAGCATCAGCTGGTATTTCTCGGCATGATGGGTCTGATGGACCCCGCCCGTCCAGAGGTTAAGGATGCCATTGGCCTCTGCCAAACCGCTGGTATCCAGGTGGTGATGATTACCGGCGATCACCCCTTAACGGCCAAACACATTGCCCAGGACTTAGGCATTGGCAGCAATCCCCTACTCACAGGCCAGGACCTCAGCAAAATGCCCGTCGATGAATTGGAGACCGTCGTCACCAAGATCGGGGTCTATGCACGGGTCACACCAGAAGACAAGCTGAAAATTGTTCAAGCTCTACAGCGACGCGGTCACATTGTTGCCATGACGGGCGATGGTGTCAACGACGCTCCGGCCCTAAAACAGGCCGACATTGGTGTTGCCATGGGTATCACCGGCACCGACGTCGCTAAAGAAGCCGCAGACATTGTGCTACAAGACGACAACTTTGCCTCCATTGTTGCTGCGGTCAGGGAAGGGCGGGTGATCTATGACAATATTCGCAAGTTTATCAAGTACACGCTGGCAGGGAATGTGGGCCAGTTATGGTTGTTGTTTTTAGCACCATTCTTGGGGATGCCGATTCCGTTGGTGCCCATCCAGATTTTATGGATCAACTTAATTGCCGATGGTTTATTAGCCCTGGCGCTGAGTTTTGAACCAGCGGAACAACGCGTCATGGAAAGACCGCCCTACCATCCCAATGAAAGTATTTTTAGCCGAGGCATGGGAACGGATATCCTATGGATTGGTTTATTCTTGGGTCTGATTTTAATTCTCGTTGCCTATGACTACCAAAGTAGCGGCAACCCTGCCTGGCAAACCATGGTATTTACAACCCTGGCATTTTCTCGCATTGCCCTGTCAGAGGGAGTGCGTTCTTCATCAGAGTCTCTGTTTCGAATTGGTCTACTATCCAATACAAAACTTTTAGGGGCAGTGATTGTCACCTTCTGCCTACAGCTGGTGGTAATTTATGTGCCCGTATGCCAGGTCTTTTTCTCAACCGTAGCTTTGAATGGACAGGAATTTGCGATCGCACTTCTCCTAGGCACAGTCATTTTCTGGGCCGTAGAATTTAAAAAGGCATTATTTCGATAGAATTTTCCCTATAGGTCTTCAGTCCCATTGTCATTTCTTAGAAGACATTATGAGATTTTTTTTAGAATCACAATCATAGCCATCTCTTCTTATATTCGTTCTGAGTTCTTAATTATGCACTTTCGTACATGTTAAGATTAAACATATTTACGCGCTAACGTGAGTGGCGTTTCCATAAAGAGAACGAGTATTTTGAAAATCATGCCGTCTGTTTAGCATAATTTAGACAACGCACAAGGTTTTCTGTAGGCAAAAGATTAATAGAGAGGCCAAGTAGAACTGTGATCTACTTTATTGCGGCATGGGGCATTTTATCCGTTATCAGTTGGCTTATTGGCATCGCGATCATTATCGGATTACGAGCAGATTGTTTTGATCGCATCGGTGATCGCATTATGGCAGCCTTTTGGTTAGGGGTTGTTTTATTAGCCAATGGCCTACTTTTAATCTCACTAGCGCTACCACTTTCTCCCATCGCAGGTTTAGCCGTTGCAATGGGAGTGGGTCTACCGCTACTCTGTTGGCCCGCCATCAGGGCCGAAATTTATCACCTCTGGCAAGCCAGATCGCCAGCTATGGTTTCAGCTGTCATGGGCTGGACCGTTCTGATAGCCATCTACATGACAACAAAGGTGACCTGGTTTGATACAGGGCTCTATCATTTTGGAGCGGTTCGCTGGTTATCCAAGTTTGGCACCGTCCCTGGCCTGGCCCTAGTGTTAAACAATCTTGGTTTCACGTCCTCATGGTTTGCCCTAGCTGCCCCCTTAACCCTGGAGTCTGTGGCATCTCGCGTCACCGCTGTGGCTAATGGCTGGGTGTTTTTGATCATTACCTGCCATGGGTTTCTTTCTTTGGGGCGTTGGTTCATGGGCAAGGCAAGAATCACCGACAAGTTTATGGTGATTTTTCTGGGGCTAGTCCTACCAGCCATGATCCTGAGTCCATTTTTAGAAACCATTCTCATCTCCTCTTCACCCGACATTCCGGTCATATTTCTCTCTGGCATTATGGCCTGGAGCATTCTAGCAGTGGTGAACCGACCTCAGCCCTCTGGGAAAATAACAGATGCCAATCCTTGGAATGCCTCTCTCATTCCGTTATTCCTTGCCTTGGGTGCAATAGCCATTAAACTATCGGCACTGCCGCTCTTGCCCGTTGCACTGCTGTTTTATTGGCAGCGGCAATTCCCAAATTTTCGGCGTTTATTGATTGGATGTGTGCTCTCGTTGCTACTTTTAACGCCGCTCATAGTAGTCAGCATTGTGACTTCAGGATGTCCTCTTTACCCGTCTTCTATGCTGTGTGTAAATGTACCCTGGCGGGTACCCACAGAAGTCATCGACAAAGCGGTAGAGGTGATTACCTTTTGGGAGCATAACTTTGGAGATATTCCCCCTGGCCCCAGCCGTTTTCTATGGCAGCTATGGGAGTGGCTACAATTCTCCCACTTTAATATTGTCATGCTGATACTCATGGTACTGTCAGCGGTTCTGGCATTACCCACTTTCGTGTTAGCGCGCAAACAGAAGATTTATGGTACCCCATGGCTGTTGTGCTGCAGCGTCATCGGCATGGTATTCGTCATGGTGCGTGCCCCAATGGTGCGCTTTGGTTTGGGTTATTTTGTAACGATTCCAGCCATTGGCACGGCTGTGCTGAGCACCGCCTATATTGCCAAATCTAAGTGGCAGCTAGATTTCTCAGGGTTTAACATCCGCAAATATTTGCCCCAAGCCTTGTTTGTAGGCTTAGGATTGACTGCAGCTCTAATTCTATTTAAGCCAGCGATCCAAGCTCGTTTGCTACTGCCACCAAAGATGCCGAGTACCGGTTTACAGGCAAGGCAATCCTATGACGTTCAATATGTAAAACCAGCGAATGACAACAGCATTAAATGTTGGGATGCGCCCATCCCTTGCACTTACAATGAGCTTAATATTCGCTTACGCAATCCAGCTCGTGGTCTGCGAGGGGGATTTATACCGGCAGAGTAAGGGTTCTTCTAGGAAGAAGACGTTGCTGTCACTGTAGAGGTGGTAGACCGCTGTTTATATTTCTCCCAGGCAAAGCCAACCACATTGGCTACTTGAGATATGAAGAATAGTCCTGAGAGACTAAAAGAGCGCAATCCTTGATCCCTGGTGAACGGATAGGTTAGCAGTTGAAAATAAAATGTCAGTGGCTCCACCTGCATCGGTTTGGCCTGACGCTGACTGCGAACTCTGTTAAAATGGAACGCCCCGCGACCATAGTTAAAATGTTGCCGCCAAAAGGACGCTAAGGTGAGATTGTGGGCATGCTTTAGCTGCATTTTAGGGGCATAGTGCATAAAAAAGCCGTGGTGCCGCCAGCGATCGCAAAATTCTCGATCTTCTCCAGCCGCTAACGGAAAGCTGGTGTCAAAGCCCTTGAGCTGTTGATAGATATCCCGGGGCATCGCAAAGTTATTAGATGCAAAAAATGTAGCTTCCCCTTTTCCCGGGTTGTAATAATCGTAAATGTAGTCAATCAGCAACTGACTCGCCGTCGCGCACAGGTTATCGGGTAGAGCATTCAGGGTACGTCCACCAATCAGAGCATTGGGCACCTGTTTACAAGCAACTGCAAGAGCCGTAAGCCAGTCAGGGGCGGGCTGACAATCATCATCAGTGAACACCAGATAATGTCCCTGGGCAGCAGCAGCCCCAGTATTACGGGCAGCGGCAGGACCTGCATTTTGCTGCTGAATCAAGCGCAGTGACAGCAATGACGAGAACTTCTCAGTCACTGAAGTTAAGGGCATGCGACTGCCATCGTCAACCACAACAATCTCAAAACAATCCCTTGGATAGTCCAAGCGAACAAGGCTATGCAGACATTGCTCTAAACAGTCAGGGCGATTATAGGTCGGGATAATAATAGAGAATTCAGGGGAACTCATAACAACAACGATGACGACAACGACGATTACTGTTCTAGAGAGCTATCACTCAAAACTAAACACTCAAAACTCAAACTTGCCCCTAGCTTAATGAGTGCTGCCAACACCGACAGCCGTAGTTTGTAGCAAATGCTGCCCCAAACGGCGAGCCAGGGCCAAGATGGTAAATGTAGGTGAATAGGAGGGGCCAGTGGGAAATACCGCCGAGCTAGCAACATAGAGATTCTCCATCCCGAAGACTCGACAGTTAGGATCAACCACACCTGCCTCAGGGCGACTGGCCATGCGCGTAGTCCCCATCTGGTGGGCGGCATCTGTCATAGTTTCTAAGCTGGGCGGATCATCACCAAAGTCAAACGTCCCTAAACCTACGTCAGCAAAGCGTTTGGTTAAGAGCTGTAGGGTCTCTGCCATAGAACGACGATCGTGATCGGTGAAGCACCAGTCCACCTGTAGCTTACGCTGACCGAGCACATCACAGTCCGTGGCCAATTTCACGCGACTGCCCTGCTGTGGAGCCTGCTCAGTCACGAACTTGACGCGATAATTGGCGACAATGCCATTACCATCTCGACAGATCGGACGCCCCCGCAAGATGCGTCCTAGACGCTCTCTCACCCCTTCATAAATCGGCTGTAGATACAACACATGTTCCAGCAGTTCTTGCTTACGCTGGGTCTCATCATCAAGGGCAAAGCATACACAAAATCTTGGTTTCGGGGCATATTGCAACTCGTGGGCATAGTGTTGGGCTAAGGGACCCGGTCGTAATTTACCAGTATGGTGCTTGGGGTGATCGGTGTAGAAGCGCCCAACAAGGTCATGGGTATTACCAATGCCACCGGGGATTTGCCGGTCAGATGCCAATAACAGGCGCGCTGTTTCAAATGCCCCGGTGGCCAAGACAATGGAATCTCCCTTTACCACCCGTTCTCGGCCTTCGAGGGACCGACAAACTACGGCTGACACCCGCTGGCAAGCGTCATCGAGTTTTAGCTCCGTGGCCGTTGCCCCCAGGACAACTTTTAAATTTTGGGATTGCCGCATCTCATCACCAAACCGGATGGCTGTGCGGGTGGGGGTTTCCTCCCAATAAAAACTGCTCATTTTCAAACCACCCGCCGATAGTTTGGAACGAAAGGCCATAATCTCAGGCCGGATGGCCTCTGCCTCTAAATCACCAAAGCCATAGTCCTGGGCAGCAGAACGGTAGTGTTCTAAGAGATCGTCATAACGAATGGGCCAACCGCTGTTAGCAATCCAGGATCTGCCTTCAAAGTCCCAGGGCTGTAGATATTTCCATTTACCTGTCCACACATTACTGGTGCCACCAAACTGACGTACCCGACTGACGCCGCGAAGCTCAGGCGGCAGATATTGGTGGTAGTAGGTATTGGGGTTTAATTCGCGATGGCGTTTGCCCAGGAAAATAACGTTGTTGAGGGCCTGGATTGAGGGATCAAATTTTTCCCGTCCGCTTTCTAACAGAATCACTTCTTGGCCGTGGCGGGCCAGGTGGGTAGCCACTTCGGAACCGGCTATCCCAGAGCCGACGACAACAACTTGCCCGTGCGTTTGTTCACCTAGTTCGAGAATATCGGTAATCATATAATCTCCGTGTGAAACAATTTGGATAAGGAACGCTTACTGCAGCTTGTTGAACAATGCTGAAATGAAAAATTTGCCTTGGGTATACCCTCCGGGCAATGCCAGCCAAATACAGATGTAGATTAAGGAATAAATCAGACCGGTGACCAGCAGCCTCACAATTAACAGAGCGATGGTCGGCATGGGCAACTGCACCAGATAAAGCAGAGCTGCTGAGAGAAGAGAGGCGATGGCAGGTCGCCACACAGCCCCCATAAAGTCGCCCAGGGTAATGGGGGATTGGTGCACACAGTAAACCACTGCAGGGTAGCTCAACAGGCACATACCGACGGTATACCCAACGGCAACGCCATAGGCTCCCCATTGGACACCGATTGCGATCGCAACAATCATTACCGGCGTGTGGATCAGACTCCAGCGAAACTGTCGTTGGGTTTTGGCAGCCGACACATAAATCCACTTAGTCACACGATAGATGCAGCCCACAAACACCGCCACAATTAGAACGCGAAACATGGGCACAATCTCCAGCCACTGTTCCCCCAGCATCAACAGCGTGACATCGCCAGCGGTCATAAACATGTAAACCAGTGCCGGCATACAGACAGCAAAGATTAGCAACAATCCCCGCCGACAGTAGAGGCGATAACGCTCCGGCTCGGATAAACTGCGGCTCAAACTGGACACTGCTACATCAAACAGTGGGTAGTAAATCTGCCAAAACGGGAAATAGGCCCACTTATAGGCCATGGAATAAAACCCTAGGGAGCTGGCCCCGCCCACATAGCCTAACAGTACCCGATCCATCTTCATGCCCACGCGACTGATGCAGCGAAACCCGGTCAGATGCAGCCCATAGGACAGGGTAGAACGCAGATCTTTTTGAAAGTGGGCAGTATTGACCGTGCGCTGGGGACGCCAGTCACAGTAAAGCCAGTAGGCAATGCCTTTTGTCATCTGCAGGGTGGTCAACTGCAGCACTAAGGCCCAGTAACCCAGTCCTAGCCAGGCGGTTGCGATCGCAACCACTGTACTCACCCCTAACGCCACCAACTCAATGATGGTCAGCAGTTCAAACTGCATTTGTCGTTTTAACAGCGATAGATGCTGAAACGACAAACACAGACTGGCCACCCCAATGGCCAGACACAACAGGATGTGAGTTATTTCTGGCTGACCATAAAACTGGGCAACAAGGGGGGCCGTCAACACCATGCCACCAATGATTAGGGCATTGATTTTCAAAGAAAGCCAAAAGATGGCACTGGCCTGCTCAGGATTAAACTCCTGTCGCTGAACCGTAGCGGTTTCTAAGCCCATGTTGCTGAGACTATCCACAATACTCAGCAGTGGCTGCACCATCGCCAACAGGCCAAAATCAGCTGGGACCAAGAGACGGGCCAGCACCATGGTGCCACCAATGCCGATGCCCAACTTTAGGGGTTGAGCCGCCACGGTCACCAAACCAGATCGCAGTGAGCGCTGATTTAAGTTGGCTTTCAGGTCCGTCGTTTCAAAGTGACGATTGGATTTGGTCATAGGGCTACGCTCCGGGCATACACAGCCTAAAGCGAGTTTTTAGAAGAGAGAGACGCTTCAAAAACTGCCTTTTGTAGGGAGACCCCAACCGCAGGAGGATGTGTATGGGGTGAATCATCAAAGCGCGCCCCAGCGCCTTTGCTGCCAGCCAAGACTGACCGCTTCTTTGCAGCATATCGGCATGGTTAAACACAAAATCAGCGACTGTTTTGCGAGAATGGCTGGTAAACAGGTCATGGTGTTTTGAGAGAAGCCGCTCAAAATTATGCTGTCGACGGCGTGAATTAGACGACACCCGCACCCCAGCATGGGCCGATAGATGATACGTCACCTCTGGAATACCCCATAGGGAACAGACAGGATTGAGTCGTAAAAACAATTCAGTATGCACCCGTGAGCTAAAACTCGGATCAAAACCGCCCATCCCCAACAGCACCTCCCGTTCTACCACCAGGGTTTGCTTTGAGAAAAATGACTCTCCCGGTTGAATCTCTTCTAAACAAAAGTGGGACCCTCGGGGCAGCGTTGGCGGTAGGTGAGTTTCGATGCCATTGCCCTGGGTGTTGACAATGGTCAACCCAAATAACAACGCAACCGGCTCAGGCAAATCTTGGGGTATGTGCTGTGTCGCCGCCATCGCTTTTTCAGCCATATCCGGCAGCAAGACATCATCGTCATCTAAGTAGGTAATCCAGCGCCCCCTTGCTTCCTTAGCACCGTGGTTGCGGGCAGCGGCTCCCCCTTGATTGGGCTGACGCACTACCCTGAGACAATCCTGTGGTGGCAGCACCACCGCTGGTTTAGAGCCATCATCCACAACAATGACTTCCATATCCGTGAGGGTTTGGTTTAAGGCACTATTAACAGCCCTAGATAACAGCTCAGGGCGGTTGTAAGTAGGAATAATGATGCTGAGTAATGGGGCGCTCATGACGACAATACCTCCGGATAAACCATGGCATCATCGGCATATGTGGCCTGTACCTGCTGGTAGAGAGCAATAAACCTTTCGGTGCGCGCATTCTCACTAAAGTGAGCCAGGGCTCGGGTTCTGCCCAAATCCCCCATACGTTCTGCCAAGTCTTGGTTCTGCAATATCTGGGTGAGATAGACAGCCATCGCCTCCACATCCCCAGGCGGGACAGCGAAGCCGGTGACAGAGTGCTCAATGATTTCTGGCTGTGCCCCCACCGCACTAACGATAACGGCGGTCCCCCGCATCATGGCTTCTGTGGTCACATTGCCAAAGGGCTCTGACCACAGGGACGGCACCACCTGTACCCAGGCCCGATCAAACTGACGCTCCATGTCTGAACGCGACAGGTGACCTAGCCAGGTAATGTTGTCGACCACGCCGAGTTCCGTAGCCAGGTCTCGCAGCTCAGGTTCTGACTTGCCCTGGCCAGCGATCAGCAGACGGGCATGGGAAACTTGGGTGGTTGCGATCGCAAATGCCCGAATCAAAACCTGAATCCCTTTTTCAGGGACTAGTCGGCCTGCATAAGCCACAGTGGGTGGAGCACTCAGGGGCGGTCGCCGCTCTCTCACTGGGACACCGTTGTGAATCACCTCTGCTGGTAACCCAGCCTGCATAAGCTCTGCTTTCATCGCATAGCTCAGGGCCACAATCCGGTCAATGGCAGATCGCCATCGCTGCCACAGTCGCCACTGCACCATCAACACCAACCATGTTTTCGGCGTTAAACACCCTGATGACAAACACACTCGACCTGGAGAAACCTGACAGGGGTTTCCATCTGGTAACAAGTTAGTCCCCGCCGGGCAAATGGCCTTGTAAACAGCAGTCTGATAGATACAGGGAATCCCCTTAAGCAAGGGCAAAATCAATGGCGATAGCTGCCAGAGAAACATGCGAATATGCACCACATCGGGCTGAAACGATTGCAGCACCTGCCGCAACTGCCAGTAAGCAGATGGATTAGCCGTCTGGGTCAACACTTGAAGTGTAGAATTCGTGCCAAAACAAACATCATCCGCCAATTGAGGATAGCCCTCAACTGGCATGGCATTACTGGCAAACAAACGCACCTGATGTCCGCGCTCAGTTAACCCTTGACGCAGGGACAGCATCTGCAATTCCGCGCCACCCGTTGCGGTGCCATAGTCATGCAGCAGAAGAATTTTCATCAATTTTATTTTGGAGAATTCCTAATGATGGCGTTGTCGCAACATGCAGGCCCTGATCCCCCATGGAAAGATTTAACCATTTGCGAGCATGGCGATCAGTTAAATACTTGTTGAGGACACGATCAATAGGTGTGAATAGGCCATACATAAAGATCTTTTCTAAAAACCGATCCTTCACCAGCCCAAACGTTGCCTTCTCAAAAAATCGATGCTTAAACATCCCCAGCGTCAGACGGTCTAATAACGGTGAGAGAATCATCCGCCGTCGCCGCCAACCCAGGGCTTTATGCTTCTGCGTAAAGTACGCATCTTCAGATAGATTCCACTTCTGCTTCAGATGCTCTAGGCTGATTGTTTCCCAAGTATCACTCCAGCGCAGCATATAGAAGTGCAAGTCCGCCCAGTTCCAGCTAATCCCTGGTACATAGGTAATCACAGAACTGGGCTCAAAATAAATGGATCTGCCTGCCTCTGCCACTGCCATACACAGGTCCACATGTTCCTTGGTGTTGAGAAACCTCTCATCCAGAGGCCCCATTTTTTCAAAGACATCCATGCTAACTAACATGCAGTGAAACTCCACCAGTTCCGCCGTGCTTCGCTGCAGTTTAGACAGAGTGTCAACTACCCGCTGCCCCTGGCGAGTCATCTTCTCGCGCAGTCGCCGTCGCCCTTTCACATCGATAATAATGCGAGCCACACCATTGGCAAAGTGAATGGTTTCATGCACAGGCTCATCCTGGCAGGTGAGGGGGCCGACAATGGCAGCATTGGTTTCTTCAGCGCACTGCACCAAAGCCTCTAGCCACCCTGGAGAGACCACAACATCATTGTCAACAAAGGCTACATAGGGCGTCTTGACCTGGGCTAAACCAATATTCCTCGACTGATTAGGCGTGAGCATATGATCTACACGAATCAACTCAAAGGATTTTTCCTTAGCTTGAATCTCCAGGTACTCTTGGACGGGCTTTGGGGAACCACCATCTACATACACCAGTTCAAACGGCAGCTGAGTGTGCTCATAAATACTTTCTAAAGAGGTTTGAGCATAGCTAAACCGTTCTCGTGGCGAGACCACAATTGTGACATTGGGTTGATTCATAGATTCAATATCTTCCAATTTTTCAGTACTCCGATAAAGCATCTATCGCTTACCCTCCTTAAGCTGCACGGGATAGCGGTTTAAGTTCGGCCACAGGCTGGGTCGATTTTTTCTTGAGCTGTGACCACTCCTGATCGGTAAAGTTCTCATGGTAAGAGCGCTCTACGTTGATATTCCAGATATCATGCTCCTCACCGAGAATATTCCTCGCCGCCAGCAAAGCTGAGAGCATGGAATGATCCTGATTGTTATAGCGGTGCATACCGTTGCGTCCTACGGTTTGCAAATTCTCAAAACCGCGAATATAGTCTTCTAGCACCTTTAAGTGACGGCGATACTCGCCGTCATACACCGGATATGCCTTATATTGACGAATTACACACCCATCCTCCACATCACGTGCTTTCACTCCCAAATTAAGCTTTGCGATTTCCCGAGAAGCAAACTCAATCATCTGGGAGTCGGTCATCTCCCAAATCTCATCCCCCTGGCTGCAAAAATATTCCATACCTAAACAGGTTTTGCTGGGGTCAGGCACCATCGCCACACTCCAGTTTTTGAAGTTTTGAATACGACCTACCTTAAATTCAGGGCTGTGAATATAAAGCCAGTTGTCTGGAAAAAGCCGAACCCGATCGATGACCAAGGAAACAATCAGAAAGTCACGGTATTTTAGGCCACGCGCTGCCTCTAAAACGTAATTAGGGGGCGGGGGATCCATTCGATGGACCAGTGCCGTAATCGGCATTGAACTCACAAAGTGATCGCCCACTAGCTCAAAGTTGCGATCGCCTTGTTTCGCTAGCACCCTAGTCAAACGATTGCCTTCTCGTTCAACGCGCACTACTTCTGTATTAAGATGCACCGGAATCTCATTATCTTCTAAAATTTCTTGGCACCGCTCCCACATCATGCCAGGCCCCAAACGGGGATAGTCAAATGTTTTAATAAGACTTTTCGAATTCTTACTACCAAACAGTGCGTTAATGACAGCTTCCTTCAAAGACAGATTCTTAATCCGCTGCGCCGCCCAGTCTGCTCGAATTTGGTTACAGGGAATCCCCCACACCTTCTCTGTATAGGTCTTAAAAAAGATTCGATACAGCCTTGCTCCGAAACAGTCCGTCACCCAGTCTTCAAAAGTCTGGGGTTCTCCACTCAACCCTAAATATCTTTTGAGCTTTGCTTTCAAATAGCTCATTACAATTAAAAAACTACGAATGAATCCTAAATTTCTCAGGGTCTTGAAAATGGAAATAGGATAATCATAGAACTTACCATCGTAGTAAATTCGGGATAGCCTCGGCGTTTGAATAAAGTCATCCCCTAAAATCTCTTGCCAGATAGCCTTCACTTCACCCACTTTAGTGAAGAAACGATGCCCACCAATATCAAACCTATATCCTTTATAGCTTTCAGTACGGGAGATACCGCCTACTTTATCAGCCTTTTCAAGCACAATAGACTTAACATTATGCTTCATCAACTCGTAACTAGACGTCAACCCTGCCGGTCCACCACCAATAACGATTACAGGAACGGTACTATCTTCTACAGCTCTGGGCTCCATCGGTTATAAACTCCAAATTAGCCAAATATATGTGTGTTCTTAAATCTGTGTTCAACCGAGCCCCGGTTTTCGCAAATCTCGCACTTGTGCTACCTTGAACGACGAACTCCCGACAACACTAAAGGCTCTGGCAGTCGTAGGAAACGCCCTAAACAATGTTGCAATAGGACAAAGGCAAATGCACCTCCTCCATAGAAGAAGTAAAACCAATGCCACGGGATAACGCGTAAGGCAAATAGCAAACCCCGCTTAGCATAGAAAAATCGATAGACATCAACGTTAATCAGCAGTAATCCCAATGCTGTTGCTGCTGTCAACCACCAAAGCCAGGGAAAGAACAAACCAGCTAGCGACGTGCCTATTAGGCCAAATACACCGATCACACTCAAACGATTGGCATAGCTGAGATTTAAATCAGCATCAAAACGGTTTTCACTCAAAAGCAGAGCTGCCCAAGGAAGCGCTCTGTAAAAAAAATCTGCTTTGAGTAGGGATATGGGCTCCCATCGCTTTAGGTGCTTGACTTGAATATCCTTAAAGAGGCGAATATCATAGCCCATTTGCTTAAGGCGATAGCCTAGCTCGATATCTTCAATACAAGGCTTGACATAGTCCTCATCAAAGCCGCCAACGGCTAGAAACACTGAACGGCGAATAGCACCACAGGCCCCCCAAAATGTTGAAGCAATTCCAGAAGAAACTTGATGGGTATAATGATGAAAGAGATTCTTATATTGAGATAAAAAGTTCTCTGCACCTGGCGAATCATCATAGGAGCCAATCAAGGCTGCTAAATCAGACCGCTCTTGAAACCGCTGCTCCACTAAGCTCAATGTGTCTGGATGCAGGGTTACATCCGCATCCATGAAAAAGATGATATCGCCGTGAGCAGTCTGTGCACCAATATTTCTGGCTCGAGCTGGGCCTCCTGACTGCGGCAATCGCAACACCATCGCGCCAAAGTTTTTAGCCACTTGCCAAGAGCCATCCGTATCTCCATCAGAGACAACAACAATCTCATCTGGAACTCGGAGGCTTTGTTTTATGCTAGCCAAACACTCATAAAATCCTTCTCCACCATTATAGACAGGAATTACAACTGAGATGTTGATTGAAGACATGCTCACCTTGAAGCGTCAAATATCAAAAAAACAAATCCATCATTTAGCAAACAAGCTTATTATTTTCTACAAATGAGCAAGCTGAAATGACACTCCATCAAGGAGAAGACTCTTCCGAACCAGAGCCTTCTCCTTAGCTCAAGAGCAAGCAAAGGGCCAAAACACCTTTTTTTTGCGATTCAAAGATGTGAAATCTTGAAATCAGACACAAACGCCATTCTCATCAGAGTGAATAGCGTTAACTCTAATTCAGAGTTAGAAATTTTCTCCTTACTAATATATCCACTTTTATGGCCTTAAATGGACTGCTTGACCAGAAGAAGACTTTTGACAGCCAACAATCAAAATTTAGAACCTTCCCAAAAAGAGTTCACTTCTAGCTAAAAAGCTAAGAAGAGGCCTAAAGCCAGGTTACCTAGAACAGCAAAGATGCACCCAGACAATTTTCTCCATAGAACTAGTAATTATTAAAATCTACTCCATACAAGTTGTATGGTTAGCAGAAGTATTAAAGAACTAATGAATCAAGTTCTTTCGTTGATAATAGGATGACTGAATCGGACTTTCATGAATT
This sequence comes from Leptothoe sp. EHU-05/26/07-4, assembly GCF_043421015.1. NCBI lineage: Bacteria > Bacillati > Cyanobacteriota > Cyanophyceae > Nodosilineales > Cymatolegaceae > Leptothoe > Leptothoe sp. EHU-05/26/07-4. The sequence continues at coordinate 68,833 of NZ_JAXSQV010000001.1, read as the reverse complement.
TGAGATGAAAGTTCTCTCATCTCAAATTTACAAGCCTATTGCTCTAAAAAGCCGAAAAACACATATCCATAGATATCTTCAGGCTTCTGGCAGGACATCAATGAACATTCCGATGCTGCTTATATTGACCTATCTGTAATACTTCGAGTATGGGAGTATTACAATGAAAAAGCTATGGCAACCATTATGACATCTGTCGTATTCTTCAACTCGACCTTACCCTCAGCTGAAGATTATTACTGATATCTATAAACTACATAAGCCTATAAAACAGTGGTTTCGGGCAATTTAACTTAGGGATTATCAGGTAAAAAAATTATGAGATTTTTTATATTCACCCTTGGCCCAAATATTTTTTAGACTAACTCCCTATCTTCTCTGCAATAGTTAAGGGAATTTCGATACAGAAGTTTGTGCCCTGGCCTACCGTAGATTGGCAATATAGTTTGCCACCATGCATTTCCGTTACAATTTGGTAGCTAATGGACAATCCTAACCCAGTCCCTTTACCTACAGGTTTTGTCGTGAAAAATGGATTAAAAATACTTGCCAAGACATCCTCAGGAATACCACGACCATTATCTGAGATTTCTACAACTAAAGTATTCTGACTCTCCTGCCAACGGGTAGAGATCTCAATTTCTGGCATCTGACCATGGTAATGCTCCAGATCATCAAAAGCATCAACAGCATTCACTAGAATATTCATAAATACCTGATTGAGATGGCTAGCATAGCAATGAATAGTTGGTAATTCGCCATAGTATTTAACAACATTGATGGTAGGTCGTTGTTTACAAGCCTTTAAACGGTGCTTCAAGATGAGTAAAGCACTGTCAATTCCTTGATGGATATCCACATCTTTGATGGCAGCTTCATCCACACGGGAGAAGTTCTGCATACTCTGAACGATATCGACAATGCGGTTGGTGCCCATTTTCATGGACGCCATGATCTTAGGTAAGTCCTCTAGGATAAAATCCACTTCAATATCATCGATTTTGTTTTGAATCAGCTGTTCCGGTTCAGGGTAATGCTGTTGATACAGCGTTAGTAACTCCAGAAGTCCCGTAATATAGTTTTGCATTGGCTCTAGATTGCTAGAGATAAAGCCCACTGGGTTATTAATTTCATGGGCAATACCCGCTGCTAACTGACCCAAGCCAGCCATCTTCTCACCCTGCACCAACCGAGCTTGAGTGCTTTTTAACGTTTCCAAGGTTTGGTTTAATTTTGCAGTCTGCTGCTGTGTCTTCCTCAACAGCTCTGCCTGCTGTAAGGCTATACCCAGTTGAGTGCCAACTTGGGCCAGTAAGCCCACCTCATCATCATCCCAATAGCGAGGCTTAGACGTTTGATAGGCCACCAGCAAACCCCAAAGTTTTTCACCTTGGGAAATGGGCACAAAAACCTCATTACGTGGTAGCTGACCGTCTTGATCAGGTCTAGAAAATACATCTTGAATGATGGCCTGATTTGGCACAGCAGGTTGCCAGCCATCCACAATGGAGTCGGCGACAAAGGCCCCGCTCCAGTCAGCATTAAACCGATAGATAGCGACTCGATCTACTTCAAGCAGTTGACGCACCTCTTGGGTCGTTGTCGTGAAAATTATGTCAATGTCTAACGATTGACGAATTTTATCAATGGTCATGGTCAGCGCGCGCTGACGGTCTGTGGCTTTTTGTAAAGCTGCGGCTTGATCACGCACCCGGGCAACGGCCTCTGCTTGATTCAGGGCCACCCCTAACTGAGTACTTACTTGAGCTAAGAAGTCAATTTCATCGGTTTCCCAATGGCGCGGGCGAGAATTTTGACAAGCGGCCAATAACCCCCACAGCCGATTACCTTCCATGATCGGCACAATCATATAGGCACGAGCATCGGAATCAGCCAATAGTCTCATGTGGTGGGCTTTATAGTCAGTCTGATAGATATCATCAACAGCTAATGTTTCTTGGCGCGCATAACGACCTCCCTGGGTCTCCATTAAATAGGGATCTTGATTAATCCCTTGCGACCCGACTAACACAGGCCAGCCATCGGCTACAGATTCCGCCACAAACTGACCACTCCAGTCAGCGTTAAATTGATAAATAACAACTCGGTCAGTTTTAAATAATGATTGGATACTTTTGGTAGTCGTATCAAAGATCTCTTCAATTTGCAGAGAATCACGAATTGCGTTAATCGTCTGGGACAATAGCTGCTGTTGTTCAAGCGCTAGCTCACGCGAAGAAACATGAGCCAACTGAGCTGCTTGCAACCGTAACTGCTCCACCTGACTCCATTGCTCAAGGGCCACACCCAAATGCTTAGCAATCTGATCGATAAATTCAATCTCAGACAACTGCCACTGTCGAGGACCTTGACAATGATGAATACAGAGTAGTCCCCATAATTCATCACCATTCATAATGGGTGAGACCACATTGGCCTTAATACCCAAACGCTCTAATTTTTGAACATCGTCATTCTGGATATCACCCTCAAAGATGTTATGGGAGATGTACATGCGTCCTTCCTGATAAAGTGGAGCATATCTCTCACCAAAATGTCGATCATAGACTTTCTCTTCTAAGATCGATGAAATGCCTTCACCACAGTCTTCAGCAACAAACTGCCCTTCCCAATATTGTTCGTTTTGGAAGAAGAAAATACCCACCTGATCTGCTTTCAGCAGATGCCTAACTTCTTGAGCAGTGGTTTGGAAAATGGTTTCTAAATCCAGGGATTCACGAATACGGGTAATCACACCTGTCAGAGATTTTTGTTGTTCAGTTTGATAGCGTAGCTGCTCTAGCAGCTTAAGCTGTTGCAAGGCAAAGCTTAAATACTCAACAATTTTCTGAACAAATTTAATATCATCTAAACTCCAATGGCGAACATGCTCACACTGATGAACGCACAGTAATCCCCAAAGCTGCTCACCTTGCGAAATAGGAACAGCAAGGCTTGCCCTGACCTCAAATCGTTCTAAAACATTGATATAGTCGCCACTCAGCTGAGTCGTGTAAATATCGGTTATGATCTGAACTTGTCTTTCATCATACTGATCGGCAAATTGTGTCTCAAAGCTATGCTCATATACTCGCTGAGTTAAAACAGAGCGCCAATCCTCTGATACATCTTCAGAGACAAACTCTCCCTCCCAATCTTGATCAGGCGTGAATTGGAATATAGCAACTCGATCGGCTTCTAAAAGCTGTTTAATTTCAGTGGTAACAGATTGAAATAAGACGCCTATATCAAGGGACTGGCGAATCTTGCTAATGGTTTTAGCAATAGCTTTTTCGCGATTAATATTATTGGAAAACACCTTCGTTTGAGAATACGATTGAGAAATATTCTCTGTCTGTTGTACTGAGTCCTTGAGCCGTTCAACAATTTGCTGAACCAAACCAATTTCTTCAGCAGACCACAATCGGGGAGACTGGCAGTGATGCAGACACAATATTCCCCATAAGGACCGATGTTTGAGAATGGGCACCGCCAAACTAGCTCGCACCTGTAGTTGTTCTAGAATATCTACATGCTGAGGGCTTAAATCAGCGGTGTAAATATCTGCTACAGCCTCTACATGCCCCAGATGATACTGAACTTGTCCATCTCCAAAATATTCATAGCATTCTTCTGTGAGCAAGGACCCACACCCTTCAACCACAGCTTCAACAATGAACTCACCGTGCCAGCTTTTATCTGGATAAAACCGAAAAATAGAAACGCGATCTATATTCAGAAGCTGTCTAACTTCTGTTGTCGTATCTTTAAAGATAGTGTCAAGATCTAATGGGTGACCAGAATCACAAAGGTTATCTGCCAAATCCTTTTCTTTCTGGGAGTCCCCAGCGGCAACCGTTTGGTAACTGATGGGTTGTTTTGCGTTGCTAAATCTGGGGATGGATTGCATTTCATCCGAGCCTGTTAATACCTTTTTCCTTAGGGATGTAGATATTCAGAGAATTTACACTATAAAGTGTTAGCCAAAAAAGTGTTAGCAAACTCACTCATTGTAGATTCAAGCATCCCATAACCTGGCAGTGGCACCTTTGGACAGACCGGATCAAAGCGTTGATAGTTCCATAGTTCGTAAGCCTAGACATTCCGGTAACGAGAGGTCAGTGGGAAGATCTAGTGGGCGGCACCTCAGTAAAATACGGCCTCAGTCTGTTAAAACGATGCGATGATGAGGATGACTTGACTATGCAGCCTCATTAGTATGGTTATTCGAAAAACCGTCTCCTTCAACCAGATTGAACTGTCATATCTAGACTGGCAAACTGATGGTGAACCCGTTTTGCTGCTCCATGGGTTAGCGGATCATGCCTTGGGTTGGTCAGCAGTGGGAGAGCACATAGCCCAGCACTATCATCCGGTTGCTGTGGATATGCGAGGACATGGGCAAAGCAGTAAACCCAATGACGGTTATGACTTTGATACGGTGATGGGCGATCTGGTACAGCTGATGGAGCATCTGGGCTGGTCAGCAGCTCACATTGTCGGACATTCCTGGTCAGGGAAGGTGGCCACCTACTGGGCCACCCGGCAACCGGAGCACTTTTTGACGATGGTGTTGGTAGACCCAATTTTTGTATATGGGATGCCGGGCATTTTTCGACTGACATTTCCACTATTTTATGGGATCCTGCCGTTTTTAAAGGGCATGGGACCGTTTGCAGATTGGGATGCTGCTATCCAACAGGGCAAACAAATGAAGCAGTACCGAGATTGGAATAGTTTACAGGAAGCTGTTTTTCGGGAGAGTTTGGCAGAGAACCCAGATGGGACTATGGGTAGTAAGTTCACTAAGGCCGCACGGGATGAGATTTTTGATGCGGTGTTGCGAGTACCGGGACTGACCCAGGAGATTCAGGTGCCCAGTTTGTTTATGCAGCCGCAAGCTGGTGTAAATCGGTTTGACTGGCAGCTAAAGCCTTATCGGAAATATTTAAAGAATTTGAGGGTTGAGACAATTCCTGGAAACCATTGGGCATTTTTGGTTGAGCCAGAGGATTTTAGCAAAACATTGATTGATTTCCTAGCGTAAAAGATTTTTTGTAGGGGCGCACAGCTGTGCACCCCTACAATCCTGGTTATGAATGCATGTCAGCTGTGGCTCGTTGACGCTGGCGAATGTCATCAAGTTGGGCATCGGGAATCGCGGCAATCAGTTTCTGGGTATAGGGCTTTTGCGGGGTGTTGTAAATCTCCTCAGCAGGACCAATTTCTTCTACTCGCCCCTGATTCATGACCATGATGCGATCGCTAATAAATTTCACCACACTCAGATCGTGGGAAATAAAGATGTAGGTAAGCTTAAAGTCCTTTTGTAGATCTTTGAGGAGGTTAAGGACCTGGGCCTGTACTGAAACATCCAAGGCGGAAACCGACTCATCACAGATGATAAATTTAGGTTCACAGGCCAGGGTACGGGCAATGCAGATGCGCTGACGCTGACCACCGGAAAACTCATGGGGCATACGACGCAGGGCACTGGCATCCAACCCCACCCGCTCTAACAGATGGATAGCCCGTGCTTGGCGCTCCGCCTTAGTGCCCCCCAAACCGTGAATTTGCATGGGTTCTATGATGGCGGCACCGATCGTCTGGCGGGCGTCTAAAGACCCGTAGGGGTTTTGAAACACAATTTGCATTTCTCGACGGAGACGACGCATAGCCTCAGCATCAAGATCTAGAACAGACTGTTTATCAAATTCAATCAGGCCGGATGTGGGGTCAATAAGACGCAACAAACAACGGCTCAGGGTGGATTTACCACAGCCGGACTCCCCCACTAAACCTAGTGTTTCGCCAGGGTAAACCTCAAAGCTGACAGCATCCACAGCACGAAACTCTTCTCTTTTCCCAAACAACCCTGCCCGCATGGGAAACGCCTTGGTTAAGTTCTGGACCCGTAAAAGAGGCGTTTGCTGCACCAATGTTTGACGATGCTGTTCAATTTCGTGGGGGCTGACCTCAGCGAGTAACTCAGCTTTCTCAGCTTCTGTCCTCACTTTGGCAACAATTTTCCCAGCCTCTGTCCCTGACCCCACTTCCATAAAGTCGCTTACGGTTGGCAATCGACGCAGCTGTTGCTGCGGTCTGGGTCGACAGTTTAATAACCCTTGGGTGTAGGGATGCTGCGGGTTGGCAAACAGATCATAGACTGGGGCAATTTCCACCAGGTCACCTTTATACATGACAGCGACCCGATCGGCAATCTCCGCCACCACCCCCATATCGTGGGTGATAAACACAATTGCCGTTCCCCGCGAAGCTTGTAAATCCCTGAGGAGATCAAGAATGGTGGCCTGAATGGTAACATCCAGAGCTGTGGTGGGTTCATCGGCAATGAGGACAGCCGGATCGCCTGCAAGTGCGATCGCAATCATCACCCGCTGCTGTTGCCCACCCGAAAGCTGATGGGGATAGCGCCCTAGTATCTGTTCAGGCTCAGGCAGTTTGACCTCGGCACATAGCTCCAGTGCCCTAACCTTAGCCCCTTGACGATCGAGGTCCTGATGTAATCGTAAGGCCTCAATCAGCTGGTCCCCACAGGTATATACCGGATTGAGGGATGTCAGCGGCTCCTGAAAAATCATGGAAACCAATTTGCCCCGATACTGTCTGCGCTCTTCACGGGAAAGCTTAAGCAGATCCACCGGTTGCGCATCCGACAACGAGGGATCTCGAAACCAGATTTCTCCCGATTGTCTTGTGCCTGATGCCAGCAGCCCAATTAAAGCTAGGGATGTCACCGACTTACCCGACCCCGACTCACCGACAAGACTCAATGTCTCACCTGCGGTTAGGGAAAACGAAATAGACTTAACCGCTGACACGTCACCGGCCTTGGCTGGGAATGTCACAGAGAGATTTCTAACATCAAGAATGGGAAGAGGCATATCGAGTCTGATAAGTAATGGGCAGAGACCAGGGCGACTTTTTCATTACCATTACACAATGTTTAGGGCGTTATTTATGTATTTGTTGTCCCGATTACAGGCTCTTTTTTTACTTTTGTCATAGAAATACGAAAAATTTGACATGTTGTTACGTGTATAAATTTACTCATTCTTTCTGAGATAGTTAATGTAGCGTTTGTTCTCAGGAACCACGTTAAAAGTTTAGGGTTTTTACACACGTCTCCCTAAAACTCTTCTCTGCTACTAGGAGTCATTTATGATTCGTCAACGATTTTTTTTCAGGCGACGCTTCCGCAGAATGCTGGCAATTATCTTTGCCCTCACACTCACGGCTGTGTTAGTCAACTGCGGTGGCACTCCCGATAGTGCCGGTGATACGCCTGGGGGTGACGAAGTAACCGCTACAACAACAGATACAGGCACCCTAGTGTTTGGTTCAGGAGGGCAGCCCGATAACCTCTCTTCCGGCGATGTTACGGATGGGGACTCCTTATATGTGCAGCTACAGATTTACAACCACCTGATGGGTAACGAGCCAGGCTCAACCGAACTTGTTCCTGAGCTAGCCACCGAATGGACCGCGTCTGAAGATGCCTTGACCTGGACCTTTAAGCTACAGGAAGGCATTAAATTCCATGATGGCACTGATTTTAACGCTGAAGCCGTAGTTTTTAACGTCAACCGCTGGTGGGACCCTGATTTTGAGTACGGTTTCCGCGACGAAGGTAAGCTATACGAAATTTGGAGCTACCTCTTTGGCGGGTTTAAGGGCGACGAAGCATCCGTTCTAGCCGACGTCAGCGCCGTGGATGACATGACCGTTGAGTTCAAGCTAGTTGAACCCTTCGCTGCGTTTCCAGCTGCGATCGCATCCGCCTATTTTGGCATTGCCAGCCCCGCCGCAATTCAAGAATCTGGAGCAGACTACGGCACCCCCTCTGGTTTAGCCGTGGGTACCGGACCGTTTGTATTTGAAGAATGGTTGAGCGGCGATCGCATTACCCTGACTAAATTTGACGACTATTGGCAAGAAGGACTGCCCAAAGTTGATCAGCTCGTCATTAGCTTTATTGAAGATCCTGCGGCTCGACTGGCACAGCTGCGAGCCGGAGCCCTTGACTTTACCGTTGACCTCACCCCCGACCAGCTGGCAGAAATCGAAGCAGATGCCAATGTGGAAGCGGTGTTCCGTCCCTCCTTTAACGTAGGTTTTCTAGCGCTGAATCCCAGCTACGAACCGCTATCAACACCAGAGGTGAGACAAGCCATTGCCCAGGCCATCAACAAGCCTGCCATTGTTGAAGCATTTTGGGGAGAGTTGGGTGTGACTGACGCCCATTTTATCCCCCCTTCCATGGAAGCCTTTACCAGCGATAGCGTGGGAGATTATGAGTACGATCCGGAGGCAGCTAAGGCTGCACTCGCAGCAGCAGGCTATCCCAATGGCTTTGACCTGGAACTGTGGTATATGCCAGTCAGTCGGCCCTATTTCCCTAATCCGAAACCGATCGCCGAAGCCTTTGCCGCAGAACTCAGCCAAATCGGTATCACAGTGAATTTGCAAACCAAGGACTGGGCAGCCTATTTAGAAGATCGCAACACACCACCTGGGTATCAATCCTTTATGCTAGGTTGGACCGGTGACTACGGTGACCCTGACAACTTTCTGTACTCTCACTTTGGCCCTGGCGCAACGCAAGATTTAGGTAACTACGAGAGTCCTGAAATGTTTGAGTTGCTTAACAAGGCCCGGGCTGAAACGGAACCAACAGAGCGCGAAAAACTGTACCAAGATGTGGATACGATGTTGTTTGATAAGGCATTGCGGATTCCCATCGTGCACTCTCAGCCGCTACTGGCTCAGCGCGTGGGTCTAGAAGGCTGGAGTCCCAGTCCACTGGGGAATGAACCTTTTCCTGCGGTGGAGAAGCCTTAGGGCAGTCTTTAAAGACAATGACCCGAAAGGTGGTCTTGATCTTAAATTAGCCCACTCTACGAGAAGCCGCTTTGGCGTTTACATCCTAAGTCCTTCTCCCTGGGGGAGAAGGACTTTGAGAGTGATCTGAAAAAGCTTTTCCCTCAGATAGCAAAAATTAAGTCATCTCCCCTTCTCCCTGGGGGAGAAGGGGCAGGGGGATAAGGGATCTGCCAATAAATAGAATACCCGTTTGAAATTGTGTTGTAGGATTTCCTCCCCTTACGAAGGGGAGGTGCCGTAGGCGGAGGGGTTTCGACCAACAGCGCTAGTATCGAAAACCCCTCCCTGACGGTTCCCCTTCGTAAGGGGAACCAATTGTCACCAAGCCTCCCAACGGGTACATTATTTTCCCGCGCATCCCTAAGGGCTTATCCAAGAAGGTAGACATACCTTTCAAAACATTACCTGCTTCAAAAGTAAGACCAGCCCCATCCACTTTACTCACCCCACGTACCCTCAACAGAATCTCCATGGGTAGATATATTCTCAAACGCTTACTCCATCTAGTCCCAGTACTGCTGGGCATTTCACTCCTAGTCTTTGCTTTTTTACATCTGATTCCCGGCGATCCGGCCTTAGTTTTATTGGGTGACCGTGCTAACCCTGACCAGGTAGCCGCTCTGCGAGAGCGCATGGGCCTCAATGAACCGCTACCGCTACAATATCTGTCCTTCCTGGGCAGCTTGTTAAAGTTTGATCTAGGCGAGAGTATTTTTACCGGCATCCCCATTTGGGATGAGATTAAGCTACGATGGCCTGCCACATTTGAGCTGTCCGTCTCAGCCATGCTCATTGCTCTTGTATTGGGTATTCCTGCTGGAGTAATCGCCGCTGTTCGCAAAAACAGCTGGATCGACAATCTCACCATGAGTGGCTCGCTGCTAGGAGTCTCGATGCCAGTGTACTGGCTGGGATTATTGCTGGTCTATCTCTTTGCCGTCAATTTGCAATGGCTGCCACCCAGCGGTCGTATTGGCATTGAGACAGGTTTAGCCTTTGAACCGATCACCGGCTTTTTTATCTTTGATGCCCTGGTTCAGGGTGACTTTGCCGCATTAAAAAACATTTTGTCTCATCTAGTGCTGCCTGCTATTACCCTCAGCACCATCCCCCTTGCTATTTTGGCACGGATTACCCGCAGCGCTATGTTAGAAGTTCTCTCTCAGGACTATATCCGTACAGCTAGGGCTAAGGGGTTGGTAGAACTGTTTGTCATTGGTAAACACGCCCTAAAAAATGCCATGCTGCCTGTGGTTACAATTGTGGGTTTGGAGTTTGGCACCCTTTTAGGGGGAGCAATTTTAACAGAAACAATTTTCTCTTGGCCCGGTATTGGCAAATGGATTTATGAGGGCATTTTGCAGCGCGACTACCCAGTAGTCCAGGGTGGTGTTATATTTGTGGCCTTTGTTTTTGTCTTGGTGAACTTAATTGTGGATATTTCCTACGCCTTCCTAGACCCCAGAATTCAATACAAGTAGAGACATTTCCATCAGTTTTTTTGTACCAACCCCCTGTTTTATCCCACCATCATGACGCCCGTTACCGCCACTAGACGCATTCCCAAATTCCTCAAAAATCGTGCCGTGCAGCGATTCTTGGAATCAACCTCTGGACTCATTGGTCTAGGCATCACAATTTTTATTGTGCTGGCTGCCCTATTAGCTCCGGTGCTCAATCCCTACGATCCGGCCTCCGATCGCAACTATGCCATTCGGTTACAGGGGCCTAGCTTAGAGCACTGGTTTGGAGCGGATGGTCTGGGGCGGGACATTCTCACCCTAGTCTGGTACGGTCTCAGGACATCGCTGGTGATTGGCCTGGTGTCGGTTCTGATTGGTTTATTGATCGGGGTGACGCTAGGGTTATCAGCCGGTTACTTTCGGGGGTGGGTCGAAACGGTGATTGGCTGGATCACGGATGTACTGCTAGCGTTTCCGTCAATTTTGCTTGCGATCGCAGTCGTCACCGTCACTGGCCCTAGTGTCCTCAGCGTCATGTTTGCCGTTGGCGTTGTTCAGGTACCCAAGTTTATACGCCTGACCCGTAGCATGGTGCTTTCGCTACGGGAACAAGAATTTATCCAAACTGTTCGGGCATTTGGCGCTAAGTCACCCCGAATTGTTTTCTTGCACATATTGCCTGCCAGCTTAGCCCCCCTCGTAGTACAGGCAACATTGGCCATTGGCACCTCCACTTTAGAAGCTGCCGGTTTAGGTTTTTTAGGGTTAGGCGCTCAGCCCCCTACACCAGAACTGGGCACAATGTTATCTGATGCGTTTAAGGGTGGCTATTCCCTCTCAGCTCCCTGGACCATTGTTTTTCCAGGGTTGTTTATTACCCTGACTGTTTTGGCCTTTAACCTACTGGGCGATGGGCTGCGAGATGCGCTAGATCCTAAAGGTAGTCGTTAGGCTGTGATCAGGCTCTGAGGCATTTTGTGCACCAAAAGCATCCACCATCTGTTGATGGGTAAACGATGGCTCACCATGTGCAAGCGTATAACAGCACACTTCGTGGTAGGCGTTTTCATCAAAGACGATGTGAGTCGTCAGGCTGATTTTTTAGTTTCAGCACCATAGGGATGAAGCCAATACCGTTTTTGACTTGTCTCTCCCCGGCTGCACGAAAGCCCAACTTCTCGTAAATCGGCACTGCATACGACGAGGAATTGACGCTGATTTCTGAAAGCCTTGACCGATTGGCTCGGCAAATCTGCAAAGCCTGGCGCAGAAGTTCTTTGGCAATTCCCCGACGCTGAAACTCTGGCGTGACGAAAAGCAAGGAAATATGATTATGGTCTCGCATTTCAATCACCCCCACAATCTTGTCTTGATCCAAAGTGATGAGGCTGAAATGATTGGTTTGAGCACGTGTTCGAAAGGCATTCGACTGAATATAGCGGTGAAACTCTTGAACCCCTTCAGATGAACATTCCGGGGCAACAAACTCATTGAAACCACGAGCCACCAATTCACTGACTTCACGTGTATCTGTCACATTCAAAGGTCGGTAAGTAAGCGCCTTATCCATCGCTGGTGAGAAAAGCCTTCCATTTGGTATGCTCAGGCTCTTATACGGCAAACATTTGCCATTAATGCATACAGCTGAATCAACTTTTTTACCGTCAATAGTTTTGAGACTGACCATGCAGGCAGTTGGCCATGGGTCTAACTCAAATGTAAAGAGTGCGATCGCAACCTCCAGCTCATCGACGTTCCCCCCTTCAGAGCTTAAAATCTTCCCAAACTTCTGCCTCAACGCATCACTGGCAAGAGTAATTGGATCCGTCGCCTGTGAATCCTGCTGTTCAGGGTGACTAATTAGATCAATCTTTGCAACTTGAACCCCTTGTCTTTTACAGTCTTCTCCTAAATGAGGATGCAAATAGCATAGACCGCTAACACCATGGTGAGCAGTACTTTGAGCCACACTACGAAGCCGTTTTACACTAATCACGACATGAAATAACCTATGAAGTACAGACGTTCGACAGCTAACCTCCGACCGAATACTTTCTTGCAACTGGACGAGCAATTTCTCCTGCCCGTGCTAATGATGAGAGAAAGAGTGTAGGTTCAGAAACGTTATAGTGGCGAGAAGTATCTAACAAAAAATCAAGCCTGCCATCGCGATCTAAATCTCCAGCCCAAAGCAAACTAGGTCCGGTCCAATCACAACAGTTGTCCAACCTATATTCCTGCTTCTTGCCCTCCCCATCCTCAGAAAACGTCAAAATAGTCTGTAGCGTGTCTGCTGAGTCAACCTCAGTCAATTGAAATCGATAGTGAATGGGTATTTTCGATTCTTCATCGGCATTTAGAACAACGCTTAACGAAGACAGACGATCTTGCTGTGGTAAATGTCTAGGAACCGTGACGGATCCGGCAAAAACTGTTTTAACCATGCCAGAGGTTAAAAAGTCTGGGCCTTTGACCAGAAACATTGACATCACATCATTATCGGTGACAATCTCCTTACCTGTAAACTCATCTCCTTCCATATCCAGAATGCCATCTCGGATCGTATTGACAGTAATGGTTGTCGGCAACAACTCAAACCCATCATCGGTGACAAATAGGCTCCACCACTGCTCCCCAGATGTTGCGACGACTTCATCACCATGGTATTTGCGTACTTGCAGTAGCTCATAGGGCAGCGCTTCAGCATTGAGACTGGGCAAGGATGATGCAGCGATCGCACCATCAATATTTGCTGGAAAACCTGCTGCTGCCAGGGAAGTATCCAGAGATAAACTCGTTATCGCTAACATCGGAGTGCTGGAAGCGATTTCTTGGGCTGAGACATGGCTACAGGCCGCTAGCCCCAGACACCCCAGGCCAGCTAGTAATTGACGATACATTTATCTACCTCATTAGAGCACTCTTAATTGGGTACCGATGCAGCCTGATAAATTGTCACCTAATTAGCTGGTTGAGCGGAGTCGAAACCAGCGGTGTTAGGGACGTTTACTTTTGGCTATCTACTTATTTTCAAATGTAACTTTTTAATCAACAGCCAGCTCAGCACAATAGTAAACAACCTTTAAGACAATTCTAATCTGGGCTATATCTCAAATCTAGAGGGTCACGTTAACGTGGGACATAACTGATTTGGTATCGTACGCGGTGAAATAACCATGGTTGTAACCTCGTCATCCCCGTCCATTGCTGAGTGGCTGGGTCCAGAAGCTGATGATCTGCTGGGCTACACAGCTAAAGTTCCTAAAAGTCAACTACATCTGCCTGGAGCTGACTGGGTAGATCGCATTTTTACCCAGACCGACCGCAATCCACAGGTATTGCGGAGCTTACAGCAGCTATATAGTACTGGACGCCTTGCAAATACAGGCTACCTGTCAATTTTGCCTGTAGATCAAGGCATCGAGCATTCAGGAGCGGCCTCGTTTGCGCCCAATCCCATTTATTTTGACCCACAAAATATTATTGAGCTTGCGATCGCAGGCAGCTGCAACGCCGTCGCCACTACCCTGGGTGTCCTGGGCATGACATCCCGCAAATATGCCCACAAGATTCCCTTTATCGTCAAGCTTAACCACAACGAACTACTCACCTACCCTAACCAGTTTGACCAGCTGATGTTTGCCTCTGTGGAACAAGCCTGGAATCTGGGAGCCGTTGCCGTTGGCGCAACCATCTATTTTGGCTCACCTGGGGCGGCAAAACAGATTCAAGACGTTAGCAAGGCCTTTGCCCGCGCCCATGAGCTAGGTTTAGCAACAATCTTATGGTGCTACCTGCGTAGCAGCGTTTTTAAACAAGAATCAGGACTATCACCTCTCCGCTGACCTGACTGGGCAGGCAAACCACCTGGGCGTCACCATTGAAGCCGATATTATCAAGCAGAAGCTACCGCTCAACAACGGTGGCTATAAAGCAGTTACCCAGGCAACCGGCGAAAAATATGGCAAAACCCACGATTTAGTCTATTCAGAACTGACTACGGAGCACCCCATCGACTTAACTCGCTACCAAGTACTCAACTGCTATGCCGGTCGTGCTGGGTTAATTAACTCAGGCGGTGCATCAGGGGAAAATGACTTTGCTGAGGCCGTGCGGACTGCAGTCATTAATAAACGAGCCGGTGGTTGCGGACTCATTTCTGGACGTAAGACATTTCAGAGAGATTTCAAAGAAGGAATCAAACTGTTTCACTTAATTCAAGATGTCTATCTAGATAATGACATCACCATCGCATAACAACATCAGATAGGTGCAATGGCATTGGCCGATGAGTTTCTGATCAGCCAATGCCTCTCATCTTGTAAGTGTCCCCTGAGCGGATAAGCGTCCCCTGAGCGGAGTCGAAGGGGACTTTTTCGTGGGGGGTGGCTTCGACTTTGCTCAGCCAACATTCAGCCAACATATTTTCTGGGACGGTTACTTAATATTTATATTTGTTCCCCAGATCTACAAAAAATCTTAGACTCTTCACAATCTTAAGCAACTAGGCTTAATGTTATGAACCATAGTCAATAGTTACAGTATTTCTTAGCAGATATCGATTCAGAACAGCACGTTTGCTCAAGTAAAAGGGTAAATATAGGGTTTTATCTATGTATTCTTGATTCTTTCCAGATATTTATCAGGGTCGTATGTATTTATATTTGTATTTACCACAATCACCACTAATTAAAGTAATTCCCATCAAGTCCGATCCTCACAGTAGGCGCTTGCCAGTTCATGCTTAAGCAGCCAAAATCATGTTCCAGTGTCCATTTGTCCATATTCTGAAACAAAAGGAATTGATTAGGACTCTGTACCCCCATGCTCGCTGCTCATTAGTCTCCTAGGGAATGGAGTATGAAATACAAACCAATCATACTGTCAGCTGCAATTGGCGCACTGCTAGTTTGGATAGGGTTGCTAGTAAAAGGGCGTTCAGTTAATAGTGCCCCCCATGTGCTCTATCAAGGGCATCTATCGGAGCAACTTCAACAGGATTTAAGTGTCAACGAAACTGTTCTTAAAAACCGACAATCGCTACAACCGTCTTCTAAGGAACTCGTCCAAGAATTAAAGCAGATAGATAAACTGCACGGTGAGCTTCAAAATATTCCTAACTTTCTGGGCAATCGGAGCAGTCAGCAACTTCAAGGAATTTTGGATGACTATGGCGACAGTGTCACTGCAAAAGCTGAACTTGCAGAACAGTTTCAAGCACAGAACTTAGTTATAAAAGATACGCTATCGGCCCTACTCACCTTAAATAAAGACATTAAGACAGCAGGTTCTGAAAAGGTGGGAAAACAGGCTTATCCCGCTGTCACAGACCTGCTCGAACAGATCGTGATCTATACTTTTGCGCCAAGCGAGGTATCACTCACTGAACTTCAGGGCCAAATTGACCAGTTGCAGGCGTTGATTGATGCTGGCAATGTTCGCGATCGCGCCACCGCCGAGAGGGTGCTCAATTACTCCCGCATTATCTTAGAACAGAAACCTCAGATCGATCAGCTTAGCCAATCGCTATTAGCATTACCCACCACACAACAGTTACAGAATCTATCTAATACCTATGAAGACGCTTACTCTAAAGCACATACCAGGGCTAAACTGTTTCAACTAGCCGCTCTGCTATGGAGCATCGGCATGGTGGGGGTTCCCATCTATTTCAAGCTGAAAAAGCAACAATCCCATAAAGCTGAAAAAATCACCAATTTTCTATCCGAGAGCCTGGATGATGCCTTTATCGATGTCGATAATCAGTGGGTCATAACCTATGCTAATGCCCATGCCGCAAAAGATTTAGACAAGTCACCAGACGAACTCATCGGCCAAACACTCTGGAGTGCATTACCACCAGAGCTTGGCAAAGACCAGGAACATTACTACAAAGAAGCGTGTAATCAACAGTCTACGGTGACATTTGAAGCTCGCCTCACCTCGAAGTCTCGCTGGCTTGAGTTCCGCCTTAGCCCCAGCATGGATGGGCTTTCGATATTTTGGAAAGATATCAGCACCCATAAGAAGGCCGAGTTTCAACTGGCCCTGAGCCTTGAAGCCAATGATGAAGCCCTAAGAAAAGCTCACGAAGCCCAGAAAAAAGCAGAAGCAGAGCGTCTAAAAGCAGAAGTAGAGCGGCTAAAAGCGGAAGAAGCCAGCCAGGCCAAAAGTGAATTTCTTGCCAATATGAGCCATGAGCTACGCACACCGCTCAACGCTATTATCGGTTATAGCGAAATGCTTGAGGAAGATGCAGAGGATTTGGGTCAAGATGGCTTTATCCCTGAACTACAAAAGATTCATGGTGCTGGCAAACATCTCTTGGGCCTGATCAACGATGTTCTAGATCTCTCTAAAGTGGAAGCTGGTCGCATGGAGATGTATTTAGAAACATTTAACATCAAACCTTTGGTGCAGGATGTAGCCGCAACAATGCAGCCGATGATCGCAAAGAATAACAATACTTTAAAGATTCAATATTCAGATGATATTGACAAGATGCATGCAGACCCAGTTAAGGTCCGACAAAGTCTCTTTAACCTGTTGAGTAATGCCAGTAAATTCACTCAAAATGGCACCATTACCGTCAATGTGACTTCAACCCAGACTGACAATAACAGCTACATAGACTTTTGCATTCAAGATACGGGTATTGGCATGATGCCAGAGCAGTTGCAAAAAGTCTTTAATGCTTTTTCTCAAGCAGATTCTTCAACCACCCGAAAATATGGTGGCACCGGACTCGGGCTCACGATCACTAAACGATTTGTCCAGATGATGGGAGGTAACGTCAATGTCCAAAGTGAAGTTGGCAAAGGCACAACATTCACGATACAAATCCCGAAAACTATTCAGGAAATAACCCGCCCCTTATCGGACAAAATTATAACTGAGCCAACCATAGAATCCACCAGTCCGCCCCCACATACCAATGGACATAGCCCAGAATCGACCGCTGACATTTTCAATTTCTCTTTAATAAAAGCACCCTGTTCGGGATGTGTATTGGTTATCGATGAGGATACAACAACCTGTGAGTTGATTTGGAAAACTCTAGTTAGTCAAGGTTTTTTTGTTGTTTTAACCCACAATAGTCGCAAGGGGGCAAAAATGGCCGATCAGCTCTTACCTGACCTGATCATCCTGGATCCAATGATATTGGATATGAATGGTTGGCGAATGATTGAGGCCATCAGACAAAATTCTAACCCCAGGAAGACGCCTATCATTTTACAGACTTCAACAGCAGCGCAGAATCATGGTGTTTCTCCAGATGCTGCGGATTATTTATCTAAACCCATCAATCCTGAAATACTATTAACGGTCGTTAACAAGTACCTACAGGAAAGCGACCCAACCATTCCTGCATTAATTTAATTCTCTCTCACTGCAATCGCATGACTCAGACAATCCAAAATAGTGGGTGTAATATCTGTGAGATCATCCACATGACTAAATTTGTTAGCCGCAGGGCCAACCACCCATAACGGTACGGCATTGAGGGTATGGCATTTTGTAGATAAGTCTTCTACATTGCCATGGTCACTGACCACAATGAGTGTTGCATCTGCGGCTAAGGCTGCAATGACGGCAGCCAGGAACCGATCAATCCGCTGCAATACGGTTACGGCTCGGTCATAGTGTTGGGCATGGCCTGCATAGTCGCTGAGATAGCACTCAAACAAGGTGACGCTATGGCTGTTGCCCAGTGCTGCTAGATAGTTACCCGCCACCTCAGGGGTAATGGGTGGTGTAGCCACACCCCGAGAGCTGGCGATTTCTCCCGTAATATCCCAAAAAATTGCTTCTCCTGCTTCATATTCGTACTGCATACGAAACGGCAGCCCTGCGGTCATATTCAACAGCGTACAGACGGAATAGCGCCATCGCCGCTGAGCAATGGCTTCAAAGTAAGCTGGAGAATAGAGATTCGCTAGGGTGGCTGTTTCTCCCAGGGCGAGTACCTGTTTGAACAACCCATAGGGTTCAATCAGCTGACGCAGGGAGCCATTGGCAAAACCGGTCTGGTGCTTCCCGCGAAACTTAGCGGCATTGTGGCCTGTGTAAATGGTGGTTTGTCCGGTGGCACTCTGGGGAAGTCCTGGCACCCCCAGGGTGGCGTCTATGGGTTTGAGCAATAGGTTAGGGTGTTGGGCATAGGCCCCAGCCAGCAAGGGTTGGCTGCACAGGGATTGCCAGTGGGGCATCGCGGCAGGATTACTCACAGGGTTATGGGGTCCAGGGGTGCCTAAACCTAGACCATCTAAAAACAACAGAATGAATTGGGGTTTGCCCATTGTCTGGTGTTGGGTGAGCCTATCCCCCTCCTATGCTGTTGCCAGTATCGGTTTCTTTAAGTGAATTTGATTAGCCTCGGCCCAGGTGTGGAGATCGGAGAAGCTGCGATCGCGATATTTCCCATACCGTTCTCGCTTATTACGAATCCGCTGGAGTAATGCTGGAAAAATACCAAAGTTTGGCGGCATCGGCTGAAAATGCTTAGGTTCTGCAGAGCTAATAAAGTCAAACAGCGCCCCCATCATTGTCGTCACCGGCAGCGACACCAGGGGCAGCCCCAACACAGACCGAGCGGCATTGGTGCCCGCTAACCAGCCCCCTGCACAGGCGGCTGTGTACCCTTCAGTTCCCACCAGCTGACCGGCTGCAAACAAGTTGGCCCGCTGATGAAACTGCAGCGCACTGCTCAACAGTTCCGGTGAATTGATAAAGGTGTTGCGATGCATCACCCCCATGCGGACAAATTCAGCATTCTCCAAACCTGGAATCATGCGAAATACTCGCTTTTGTTCGCCCCAGCGCAGATTTGTCTGAAACCCAACCATATTCCACAGCTGACCACCTTTATCTTCCTGGCGCAGCTGCACCACCGCATAGGGTTTTTTGGTTTTATTTTCCGGTGCATCAAACGCACCATAACGCTGAGTATCAAACAAACCGACAGGCTTTAGAGGCCCATAGCGCATGGTGTCTTCACCGCGACGTCCCATTTCCTCAATGGGCAAACAGCCCTCGAAAAACTTTGCCGTTTCCTGCTCAAAGTCCTTTAGTTCTGCCTGTTCTGCCGCACATAAGGCTGTCCAAAACGCCAGGTACTCCTCCTTATTCATGGGGCAGTTGAGATAGGCCGCCTCGCCACGGTCATAGCGGGAAGCCATAAACGCAACATCCCGATTGATGGACTCGCCTACCACAATTGGGCTGGCCGCATCAAAAAAGCTCATGTAGTCCTGGCCTGTAAACTGGCGCAGGTCCGCCGCCAGGGCGTCGCTGGTCAGTGGCCCTGTGGTCAGCACCACCGGGCCATCGGTCGGAATAGCTGTGACCTCATGACGACGCAACTCAATTAATGGATGCTGCTCTAATGTTTCTGTCAAGTCGCGACTAAAGACGCCCCGATCCACCGCCAGGGCACCGCCGGCAGGGACCGCATGTTCATCAGCCCGGGCAATCACCACTGAGCCGAGCTGTCGTAGCTCCTCATGCAGCAATCCTGACGCGCGATCGGTGGCCTTGGCCCCAAAGGAGTTACTGCACACCAGCTCTGCCACATGCTCTGAGTGGTGGGCCGGACTGAGCTTGACCGGACGCATTTCGTGGAGCACCACGGGAATTCCTGCCTGGGCAATTTGCCAGGTGGCCTCAGTACCGGCAAGGCCACCGCCAATAACGTGGATAGGTTTTGTAGGGTGATCCGTCATAGCGCAAGTAGTGCAGAATTCATCATTGTAGGTTGGGTTGAGCCCGCGAAACCCAACAAATCGACATTGTGATATTTCGTTGGCCTTGTTGGGTTTTGCGTTGATTGGGCTTGGTCAGAGGCGAGGGATATCGCTTGTTGGGTTTCCCATGATAGGTTCGGGCAGAGGCGAGGGGAATTGTGGGGGAGCTCAACCCAACCTACGAGGGGCTGGTCCACTGGGGATAGCCTGCTTCAATCAGGGCCTGATCGCGAATGCGGCAGGAATCACATTTTCCGCAGGGGGTATCTCCACCGGCATAACAAGACCAGGTTTGGGGAATTGGCACCTTTAGCGCCACCGCCCGCTTCACAATATCAACTTTAGAATCCATCACTAAAGGTGCCTTCAGCGTAATCGGGGTTCCCTCTACACCCACCTTTGACGACAAATTTGCCAGGGTTTGAAATGCTTCTAGATACTCAGGTCGACAGTCTGGATATCCTGAATAGTCCACCGCGTTGATCCCTAGATAAATCGCTTCAGCCCCTTGAGCTTCAGCCAGCGATAGGGCCAGGGAAATAAACACCGTATTGCGCCCTGGCACATAGGTAGATGGAATCACATCCGGTGCCACCCCATCTTGAGGCAACGTTTGCTGAGTATCCGTAAGGGAAGAGCCCCCCCACTGGGATAGATTCACATCCACAATGAAATGCTGGTTAATCCCTAGATGACTGGCAATTACCTTAGCCGCCACTAACTCGCGACTGTGGCGCTGACCATAGCGAAACGATAGGGCAATGACGCCATAGCCATCTGCGATCGCTTGGGCAGCGACAGTGGCAGAATCTAACCCACCGGAGAGTAAAACAACGGCCTTTTTCATCTCATCTCCCCCTATTCCTACCTAACTCCCAAGAATTTGTGGGTTTGCAAGCTCATACGCCAGCCAGAATGCCGTTTGACATAGTCAAATACCAGCCGCTGACTATGGTCACTGGTCCATTCCGGCTGCAGTAGCTTAATGGTGGTCACCGGCACCTGGGCCGCTTGCTCTTGAGCCCAAATCAGATCGTCTTCGGTGCTAATCACCACTTTCAGTTCATCTGCCTGGGCATAGATACTGGACTGGGGTGGCTTAAAGCGTTTCGGAGACAATGAGACCCAGTCAAACTCACCGCTAAAGGGATGGGCCCCTGAGGTTTCTAGATGAATGCGTAACCCTGCCTGTCGCAGTGCCTGGGTGAGGGGGGCCAGATCGTGCATCAGGGGTTCGCCCCCAGTAATGACCACCATGAAGGGCTGGGCTGTGTGCGCCTGTTTGACCAACTCACCCATGGTCTGCTGCGGATGGGGCTTGGTGCTCCAGGAAATTTTGGTATCACACCAGGGGCAGCCCACATCACACCCAGCCAAACGAATAAAAAATGCGCTGGCCCCGCACCAGGTTCCTTCGCCTTGCACAGAGTGAAAGGTTTCAACTATCGGGTAAGTAGTTTCGGCAATATCTGCCGTAGGAGACAAGGTTAGTTCGCTCAGCATCATGCACCCTCATCGTATTCAACCCAAGAATCGGGAGTTTCGGACACCGCCACCTTTAAAGTGACCCCGACAGGTAGCGACTTACAGGTCTTGTCGTAGATGTATTTGGCAATCATCTCAGCGGTCGTTTCATACCCCTCCGGCAGCACCTCATTGAGTAGGCAATGATCCAGCCCCCCTTTTTCCACATCGCGTTTAGCCCAACGCAGGGTCCGAAAATCTGTCACCATCACCTCATGGGGACAATATTCAGAGCTGTGGAGCTTAGCGGCAGCCGCTTCCATACGAACTCGATAGGTGTGGCCATGCATACGTCCGCAGGGGCCGTCATAGTCTTTGATGAAGTGCGCAGCATCAAAGGTAAATTCTGTTTTGAGAGTCCACTTGGCCATGGGTGCTGGAAAACTGATAGGCAGTTTCCCATGATAATTCAGAAATCACTACAACCTGAGTTGTAAGGAAAATATCAGACGCTGAAAATCCAAGAAATCTAAAGTATTCACGAGCATGGCAAATCAAGAACCTAAAAACCTGGCAGAACAGCAGTTAATCCAATCGTTAGATTCGCAACAGTTAGCCCTGGTAGCAACCTGGCTATTATCCGAACTAGAGCATCGGTTTGAAGAAGGCTATAGGCATCCTGATATGGTCTGGTCACTAGCCTGGATGAGTCACAAGCTTTGGATATTGTCATCTAACAAACAAAATCCCCAATAGCTATATGCGGTCAGCTATCGGGGATTTATTGTTGGCAAATGCAAAGATTAGCAACATCCTAAGTACATAATTTGCGTAGTTTTACTGTACTTTTTACGTACATTCTTCCTATTTTTCCAAACATAACGACTCAAAAAACTAGACTTAATCTTAATCCCCCGTTAATTTCCCCTTGAACTATGCGTACAGAAACCCCTCTTCATTCCAGCGAGCAGGTACTGCTCAACTCACTGACGCCAGAACAAATGATGGCGGTCGCCGAATGGATGGGTATAGAGACAAAACTGAGAGCCAAAGAAGGTTATAGCCAGCAAGTAAAAGACACCTTAGAATCCATGGCTGAGCGGCTACGAGATCTAGCTCCACAAAGTAAGTTTTTTACCAAACCCAGTCACAAAAAGGCACCTAAAGGATACGTCGTCAGTTACCTGGAAGTCTTGTAGAACCTAAGGTTAAGGCGCTTGCCCCCCTTCAACCACGGGAACCTCAATCGACTCCTGAACTTCTGGCCTCGCCTTACTGATCCTGGCCAACATCGCCAGCAAAAACCCTTGGGGAGGGAGATGGCTTGGGCGCTTGGCATTCATAGCCATTGCTTTAATAATGGCTTCTTCTATATCGCCACCGTCTAGAATCGTGGTGATTATCCACATGCGTGCGTATTTTTTAGGCAACATTGTTCACATAATCTTTGCAAAGTAACTAAAAAGCATCAGCAAATTTAACTAGATACTTATCAGGAATTTTTACCAGGTATTCGCAAATACGTACTCTTGTGTTGGTAAGTGCATGGGTGATATGGGGTAATTAGCGTCTTATAAATTGAACAGTTACAGCGAAAACAATTGATACATAGAGCTTGCAGCAACTATACATTCAGCATGAGCCAATGCTCAGCCGTACTCACCAGAAAAAGTAAAAAATCCGTCAACTGCCAAGGGCAAACGATAAACTACATAAAATTTTTACATTTGTTTGACTAGGTAACGGAGTGTTGACTAAGCGATGTGGCTGAACGTTTGCCTACATTCCACATCAAGATCTTAGCGTCGAGCTAGACACCAACATTTGAGCAACCAAAGCTTCCCTCAGACCCAAAGCTGAATTTCTATGACTGAAAGCCTCGGTGGTCTTATAGAATCTTTCAGAAGTGCTTGATGCTAGGTCAAGCTGACGACATTCTAATGTTGGGTACCCCCTTTATCTTGGTCGTAGACATTTAAGTCTTGTCCTGCCAAAGACTACCCACGGATCAGAACCGCAATTTTCTCCATCCCCTCATCCATGACTAAAAAGCGTATCCTTTCAGGCATTCAAACCACTGGCAACTTGCACTTGGGGAACTATCTCGGCGCGATTCGTAACTGGGTAGAGATGCAGAATGAGTATGATTGCTTCTTATTTTTGGCCGACCTGCATGCCATCACCGTTCCCCACGATCCAAAACTGCTGGCAGAAAATACCTATAAAGTCGCGGCGGCTTACTTGGCCTGCGGCATTGATCCAGATCGCTCAACGGTCTTTGTGCAATCCCACATCAGTGCCCATAGTGAACTGGCTTGGCTGTTCAACTGCATCACCCCCCTAAACTGGTTGGAACGGATGATTCAGTTTAAGGAAAAGGCTGTCAAGCAGGGAGAAAACGTTAGTGTCGGATTGTTGGATTATCCGGTACTACAGTCTGCAGACATTTTGTTGTATGAACCCGACCTGGTGCCCGTTGGTGAAGACCAAAAGCAGCATATTGAGCTCACCCGCGATATCGCGGTCAGACTAAACCATCAGTTTGGCAAGAAAAAAGAACCGGTACTCAAAGTGCCCGATGCCTTGATTCGTACTGATGGAGCACGGGTCATGAGTTTAACCGATGGCACTAAGAAAATGTCCAAGTCAGACCCATCTGAACTTAGCCGCATTGAAATTGGCGATACCCCTGATTTGATTAAGAAGAAGATCAAAAAATGTAAGACTGACCCCATGCGTGGGTTGGAGTTTGGTAACCCAGAGCGTCCCGAATGCAATAATTTACTGACGCTGTATATGCTGCTATCGGGTCAAGAAAAAGCAGCCGTAGCAGAGGAATGCGCCGATATGGGTTGGGGTCAGTTTAAGCCGTTGTTAACGGAAACTGCGATCGCAGCCCTACAGCCAATTCAAGAAAAGTACCAGGCCCTGATGGATGATCGTAGCTATCTTGAATCGGTGCTCAAAAAGGGTAATGAGAAGGCTACAGTTATTGCCAATAGCACCTTAGCTAAGGTTAAGGACGCGTTAGGCTATTCAAAACCGCTATAAAGATTACTGTCCCACTGTCCCGTACCATGGAGGATATCCACTGGACATCTGTTGACTATTCCCCAGGTGAAGCATTTCCCAGGGGAGCGATGTTCTATCTCTCTACAATCTTGCTTAAATAATTTTTTTCGATGAGCACATCTAACGGCTTCCATTCAGCACCTTCGCTGTTGCGGTCTGCGATCGCAAACCATAAATTTATCATTACCGCCGAGGTGATGCCCCCCAAGGGCGGAAACCCCAGCCACATGATCAAAATGGCGCAGCTGCTAAAAGGACGGGTGCACGGTGTCAATATCACCGATGGCAGCCGGGCCGTGTTGCGGATGTCCTCGCTAGCCTCGGCAGTATTGCTTAAGCAAGCGGATGTTGAACCCATTTGTCAGATGGCCTGTCGAGATCGCAACCGCATTGCCCTCCAGGCTGATCTGATGGGAGCCCATGCCCTGGGCATTCACAATGTTTTAGCCTTAACCGGTGACCCCGTTAAAGCGGGCGACCACCCTAAAGCGCGAAGCGTTTTTGATCTCGAATCTGTGCGGCTGTTGCGAACCATTGGCCAGCTCAACCGGGGGATTGACCTCAACGAGAAAAAATTACCCGACGGTCCCCTGAACATTTTTGCCGGAGCCGCCATTGATCCCCAGAGCCCCAGCTGGTCTGGCTTACAAAAGCGCTTTGAGCGTAAGGTCGAAGCTGGTGCCCAATTTTTCCAAAGCCAGCTAATCTCTGACTTTGAGCGTCTAGAAAAGTTTATGACCCAGATTGCAGCCCAGGCCCAAAAGCCCATTTTGGCTGGCATCTTCCTGCTCAAGTCGGCTAAGAATGCAGCTTTTCTAAATCGCAATGTGCCTGGCGTTCACATTCCAGATGACATTATCAACCGTCTGGCCACAGCGAAAGAACCCTTGCAAGAAGGAATTGCGATCGCGGCTGAGCAAATCAAACTGGCTCAAAGTCTGTGCCAGGGTGTGCATATTATGGCCATTCGTCGCGAAGATCTGATTCCAGAAATTTTGGACCGGGCAGGCATTGGCCCGGTTGACAAACCGAAAACATCGATGGAAACGCCTCAGCCATTAGAATTTCCAGTGTTGCAAAACTAAACCTGATCTATGAATTTACAGCCTCAGCCCATGGCAGATCGTGGGAGCGGTTAGACCTGACCATTGTCCCAAAAGCATCATGCCCTGCTTACGCCACACCCCTAGGTCTGCGCAGAAATCCCCACCAAGGATTGCAAGTCATAGTCGCGATCGCAATCCCTCAGGCAAATTCCCGCACTAATCACCGCTAGCTCATCCTGAGCAAGGGTACTCGTATGAGACTCACCATCCGCCGTAGTCCAATGAGCTGACCAAAAGTCTCCTTGCTCCTGACAATGTTGCAAATTACCATCGCCAGTTTTAATCGCTAAGCTATAGGCCGTAAGAGCCTCTGGGGTTAAGCCTGCCATATGCAGCTCATCGGGCGCAGTACCCTCAGCAAGCGATTGACAAAGGTAGGGTGAGATTGCATGCTCTGCTGACCGCTCTCCCTGCTCAAACCAGAAAGCATTGCCATCCCAGCGAGCAATCACCTGATCAAAGGCAAACGCATCAGTCACCAAATGCACCACCACAGGCCTCACTTCCCCTAGCTGCCGGTGCACATCAGCTTCATTAATTGGATAAGCTAACCAGCTACGATGATATAACCGATGCACTAAATAAAATCGAAACGGCTGCAATCGCCGTAAATATTGCGCTATCTCAGGTACTCCTGCTTCCTTAACCAAGGTAACAGTCTCATAGGTCGTCGGGCGAAACAGTCCCCAACCTTCAAAAGGCCATCCCTTTAATGTAAATGTATACACCAATCCGTTCACACGGGTACGCAAATAGCCCTGGCGTACACAGGGGGCTAAAAAGTCTGATTGACTAACAGTCTGTTCAGTCTCGATTAAGTGATTCAGTAGCTGATGGATACTTACCATGGGGTCACCTCCTGAATATCTTTAACAGTGACCCCGGTGTGAATTCCTAACGGATATCCCAAGCTATACGGGATCTTGCTTAATTGCCTGGACAAATTCCACAATTTTCTGCGGAACGTCCGGAAAAAGGCTACCGAGTTTTTTAATAACGTTATGGATGCCCTCACTGCCTCCAGCAATTAAACCGGCTGTTAATATGACATCCAACACTCGAAACAAATAGAAGCGAAAGATCTCCAACACAGACTCTGGTACTGGAAAGTTGAATGCATTTTCTAGCGATCGCACACCCACTAAACTAATCAGCGCCCCAAAAACAATAGCCACTTGCAAAAGATTCTGGCGCATGTAGGTTCTATAAACCCGAAGCTTTTCCTCTGCATTAAATAAGCGCAGCTGAGTTGCTTCAATAACTACACTCTTCAAACTCGCCTCAGCCTGAGCCAATAGCCCCTGAAGCTCTAGCTGCATCTGCTCTACCTGAACAGCTAATCGCTCTTTCTCCGGTGATAAATATGAAAGCTTGTATACCTCTAGGGCACGCTCTAAAAAAAGAGCTATAACTATCAGGATTGTCAGCTGCTGGATAACAATCTTAAGAATAGAACCCTGCAGTGCAGGGGGATCCATTGGAATCAGGATATACAATAAACCACATACTAAAACTGCATAGAACGCATAACGAGGAAATTTTAGTAGGGATTCACGGTCCATAGAATTACATCCAGATAGCTCTCTGTTTGAGCATTCCATTATCCATGGCTGCTTGTCTACAGTTTCTATAGATTCTTCACTGCCCCAAAATAACGTGGTCGCCAATAAAAGCATGGGCTAGAAGTTATTAGTTATTGGGTATTAGGTGTGCGGTTAAGGTGCATGGCATAAAGCTAAATTTAAGACCCACAATGCTCAATCCAAAACTCATAACTAAGCCCTCAGGTTCTCTATCTAAGAGAGCAAGTCACGAACTTTTTTCAGGTCTCGCTTACTACACTGACGTTTCTTTGCAGCGTAGATCCTTCGACCATATGTTCGCAAAGCTTTTTTGGCATCAATTGTCTCTTTGAGTAACATATCCCAGACAAAGGAAGATGATAATACCTCAAAGGTAATGCGGCGATCTGGATCGGATTCTTGACAACAAAACAGCGACTGAGGTGAGCAGTCAAATTCTGTCAACAAAGTCTGAGACCTTGTTCACCTTGTTCAGAATCCATGTAAATTCTGCAAATAAGTCTCAGCAGTCCGTTAACGCGATTTACAATGGTTTTGGGTATGTTGTTGTTAACACGTCTTGTTTTGCTATGACTGCGACTGTGCCTAATCCAGCTGAACCGCTAGGGCCTGAGATCGCTAACCGGTTACCTTCACCCTTAGACACAATCTATCGGGGGCACACTGAGCAGATAGGTTATCCACTCAGTTTTCTCACCCGGTTTTTATTGATGGAATACCTGGAGATCAATAACCTTATCCCTAGTGGTGAGCTGCTGCCCCGGCGGGGTTACTTTGGAGAGAACGAAGAGATTGAGGTGCTTGAGATCACGGTCACCGAGGCTGAAGACAGAGCACAAGCTAAAGCTGCTCCCGAAATTGGACAAGGGGGTTGATAAAATCTGCAGTAGTCATGGCAATAGGCAGAGTGTGTTTTCGTTTGCTCTTTATCGCCTATTGCCGCTTCTTAGTACATCACTCTCTACATATTTGTACAAAGTTCAGAACCTGTGGTAATTTTGCAGTAATCCCATAGCCCCTTCGTTACTATGGCTACTTATGCTGGCTTAAGCTGGACGCTACTTTCCAGGCATCCATCTTTGAGTGTTGGTATAGTATTGGCACTGGTTGCAACGGCCACTCTACCCGTGGCCGCTCAGGCGCAGATCGCCCCAGATACTACGCTGGGATCTGAGAATTCAACGGTTACGCCGGGAGCGATTGTCCAAGGCGACGTTGCCGATCTGATTGAAGGGGGAGCGCTGCGAGGTAGCAATCTCTTTCACAGCTTCCTGGAGTTCAACGTTAATGAAGCCCAGCGTGTCTACTTCGCCACTCCCGCAGGCATTGAATCCATCTTGAGCCGTATTACCGGCAGCGATCCATCGCTGATTTTTGGCACCTTGGGAGTAGATGGTCCCGCAGACCTCTTTCTCATGAATCCTAATGGCTTTGTGTTTGGTCCAAATGCCACCTTAGATATCCAAGGTTCATTAGCAATCACTACCGCAGATTATATCCAATTGGGTGTGGAGGGGCGCTTTAGTGCAATCGATCCTACATCAGACAATTTGCTGATGGTTGACCCCTCAGTTTTTTGGTTTAGTGAACTAGTACAGTCAGAAGGAATCGAAGTTGCCGGAGCAAACTTGCAAGTTCCCCCCAGAGAATCGCTAATGCTAGTAGGTGGCGAGATTCTGATTAATGGAGGACAACTAAATGCACCTAGCGGCTATATAGGAATCGGTAGTATTCAATCCGTTGGGGCAGTGCCAGTGATTTTTGAAGGTGGTTCTCTCCGTATGACTTTTCCTAAGGATATTTCTAGAGGTGATATCACCCTGATCAATAACTCTCAATTGAGTACAGTAGGCACTGGCGGAGGCGAAATTGAAATCTTTGCAGATAATTTTCTTTTAGGCAATCAGAGTATAATTTCCTCTGGAATAGGTTTTTTAGAATTGGCTTTTGATCAAGCGGGGGATATTCTGATTGATGCTGATAGAAACGTAGATATAACCAATGGAAGTGAAATTCTCAACTCAGTAGGTTTTCTTTCTATTGGAAACTCTGGCAATATTTTAATTAAAGGCAGAGAAAGAATAGATATCTCGAATAACAGTACGATTAGCAACTCAATAAACTTCCTTGCTGATGGAAATGCTGGCAATATTAGCATTGCTACTGATGGAGATTTTATTCTTTCAGCGACTGGCAAGATTCAAAGCACTGTCAACCCCGGCAGTACTGGTGATACAGGAAACATTTTCATCGCTGGAAATAACCTGGAGCTTTTTGATGGTGCTGAAATTACAGCTGTCAACCAAGGATTAGGTAGTGCCGGCGACATCAAGATTCAAGCAATCGAAGATATCACTATCCAAGGCTTTGATCAGATGTTGGTGACATCTGTCTCTACCTTGGATAGTGCCTCTCTGCCTGAGGATGCTACTAATGGTGATTTAGTCATTTTTGCCCAAAACTTATCGATAGAGGGTAATACTCGATTATCAACTAATAGTGTGGGTGTCACGCCTGTATTACCCTCTGGCAATATTTCTATTACTGTAGAAGACGATATTATCTTAAGTGGTGCGGATGTTGAGATTCTAGCTGATACCTCTGGAGATGGGGCTGCTGGCAATATCGCAATCAATACAGGTTCTTTTTTGGCTGAGAATGGTGCAAGTCTGTCTGCTGGCAATCTTAGAGGAAAAGGGAGTGGAGGTAACATCATCATTCTTGCTGAGGATATCATCTCCTTTTCAGGTGTAGGTACCATACCATCTAGTGCACTGGTAGCTACGGCTGCTGAAGGTAATAGTGGTAGCATCATTTTTGATTCGAGACTTTTGTCGATAACTGATGGCGCACAAATTTTGGCAGACACTCTTTCAACAGGTCAGGGTGGAGATATCTTTATTGATGCTGAGCAAGTACTAATTGAAGGTGGAAATTTTTTAGAGGGAAGCAGTAAAGCATCAGTTAGTGGTATCTTTGCAACCTCTCAACCTGAAGCAGATGGTGATAGCGGCAGTATTGAGTTCCAAATTGACACACTTACTATGAATAGTGGTGCTCAACTTGCAGTTGGGACAGGGGGCAGCGGTGATGCAGGAGATATTATAATCACAGCAACTGGGCCAATTCTAGTAAATGGTATCGGAATAGAGGAAATTGTCACTGAAATCGCTGCCGAAACAGGGCAGGAGTCAACAGGAAGAGGCGGCAAAATTAATATCCGAGCTGCTTCTCTATCTGTAACTAATGGTGCTCGGCTTAATGTCTCCAACTCAGGAATTGGTAATGCAGGGAGGTTGACGTTAGAGATTGCTGATGTTGTCCGCTTTGATGGGGGTTCTGTCAATGGCAATGCCAGTGGAGCCTTTAGCCGTATCACAGAAAGTGGCGTTGGTACTGGTGGAGATGTGCAGATTACTGCTGTTAGCTTAGATCTATCAAATGGAGCAGTACTGTCTACTGAAAATTTAGGGAGAGGTAATGCCGGGAGTATCATTCTCAACCTTCAAAATCAATTACGAGCCAATAATGGAACAATTTCTACGGTGGCAAGTTCCGGATCGGGAGGACGCATTGAAGCCGCTGCAGATAACATTTTCCTAGAAGGCGACAGCGACATTACCACCTTCGTCAATACTGGCGCAGGGACTGGCGGCAATATTACCCTGACGGCTGAGTTCATCATCGCCCTCAATGAAAGCGATATTCTTGCCTTCTCTGCCGACGGTATCGGAGGCAATATTTTCCTGGATACCCCGGCCTTCTTTGGCGAAAATTTCCAACCCACTCCGCAACTGGTCAGTCTCGCAGAACTGCAAGCCCTCGACGGCAACGATCGCTCCGATATCAACGCCACTGGAAGAATTGCCTCTGGCACCATCTCTCTCCCCGATGTCAGCTTCATTGAAAATAGCCTCACCGAGCTTTCTGGCGATTTAGTCACCACCACCACCCTGATTGCTGGCAGTTGCATTGTCCACACTGACAGCACCGACGGCTCCTTTATCGTCACGGGGGCGGATGGGCTGCCGCAGCAACCGGGGACTGATGATGTCGCGGGGTTCCCGACGGGTGAGGTGCGAGGCAGTGATGGGGCGATCTCAGAGCAAGTCCAGGACGTGGTTGAGCAACGGAGCAACACCGTACTAGAACCCACTGGCGTCTATGAACTGAATGATGGTCGGCTAGTGTTGAGTCACGAGTGTAACTAAGCTAATTACCCTTGCTAGGGTCTACGAAAGGCAAATACTCACTGATACCAGATATTCTCTATTTGACGATACTGCTCATAAGCACTGATTTCAATCTCACGTTTAGGGGGGGTAGGTTCCCACCTACGGCACGTCAGGGGAGCCACACACAGCAATCTAGTTTCAGGGTGCACATAGAATTTTTTCCATAGCTGTCTGCTAAAGAAGGCCGTTCGCCACGCCAGGACCAACGATTATTGTTGGCATACGGTAGACCATCAATAATTTCCACATGCTGTTCTACAAAATCCCAAAGGTGATCAATCACATGCTGACCAGCCATGGTACGAGGATTAAGATCACGACAGAGACGACTATACACCTGGTCCCAGGGTTGACCCACTTGCGATTGCAACAACTTACGCAACGGTCCTAGATGATCCGATAACCACTTCGATTTCCGTCGTGGCTTAATCAGATATGGGCTCAGCAACCCATCTTCGGTTGCTACCCGCGTAATCTGCTCCAGCTCTTTGCGATATCCTTTGAGTTTTTTAGAACTAATACGCATCCCACCTCGGGGACGCTCAATCACAATTTCACTCAGTCGATGTTCGCTCATAATGCAAACTCAATAACAATCTTATGTAAGGCTATGCTTTCCGGGCATTTTTTATTACACCCATGCCAGGTAAGACTTTCAACCGAATATGGGCCATTTCGGCCTCCAACGATAACAACTAATGGAGAGGACGGGACTCGAACCCGCATCGACCAACGATAACTTTCAGGGAACGCGCTTCCTTACTACCCGCAGGCAGATGGGAACTTCCCCCATCTCGGACAATGAATTCCTTTTAGTGCTTCTGCAACCTGTTATCCGTTTACGGTTTTCGGGAAACGTCGCGATGCAACTATGAACCCTACTTTGGTAAACCTGGTCGTCCTGATGGGAACCGTCTTCCAACGTTTTTACGGCTGCCTTGTCCAATTTAGGCTACCTCCCCTTGGGTTGACCGACGGGGCTTGAACCCGCTAACACTGGTTTCACAGACCAGCTCCTCGTCCACTTCGGATTCGGCCAACATAATAAATTCGAAGAGATTATTTGGTGGACACTGGTCGGAATTGTAGGCGTAAGCCTTCTCGCTAGAGTACCGACATCTTTCTGCTTGCAAGGCAGATGCTTTTCCAGTTAAGCTACAGGCCCATTGTTTGCAGTGGCAGGAGTGGTAGGATTTGAACCTACACAGATCGATTTAGAAGATCGATGCCCATCCTCTAGGCGACACTCCCTTGCTAAGCTGTTGCTCGAATTGTTGACCTCACAACTTCTAAAATTTGACCTAATTTGTTCAGACCGTTGCCATCTTTTCCACATCCCAAATAGTAATCTCCAGGAGCATTTTCAACCAATGTCTCATTGTCAGTCCCTAGCAAAATAGCTTGGATATCAGCATGTGTGCGAAATTTAGTGAGCACGGCTCGATGCATAATGTCATCTTTGACCTGTTCCCAATCAGGACGAAGGGGATGGCTTCGGTTTCGACCCATCACAGCCGCATCCTTGGGTGCTTTCGCATTGCCAATTTTGTCGGCCCAGCTTGGATCGGTTTCTATGAATTTCTGAGCCTGGAAGTAATGTTCTGTTGTCGGCCACCATCGACCATCTAACAACACACCATGTCTCGAAAAATTTGAGAAACACCCGTAAGGTTCTTCGCGATTGCTATAAAAATAAATCGTCATAAAAACCTCCACCTTCATTCAGGAAATCCTTGTAGAGGCAGTGCCTTGTGCCTGCCCTGTTGCAGAATCTTGTGATGAGTTTTTACACACTCCTTAGAGGATGGCTACTTTAAAGCCGACCTTTCAGATTCTTCGCGATCCCTGTTTGCAAACGCACACTGTTTTGGTATTGCCGTTACTCTCGTACTTAAAGTATGTAGACTCTAACCGTGAGGGCACGCATTATGATTCTGGCCTCCTGAAGAGACGTTCCATAGAATGTCTCTTCAGGGTAATTTCTAAATAACATAAACTTCAATAAAAACAACCTCCTTACTGGTTAATAACAAGCACCTCTACTAGGATTTGTAGGCTTTACCTTCTCGAAAAGTACCTAGGACCATCGCCTTCGAAGGGCGCTGCTCTGAATCCGCTGGGCTATGGAAGCAAGTGGTAGTCCCGATAGGAATCGAACCCGTAACCTTCTGTGGGTAAAACAGCTGCTCTGCCAATTGAACTACACCAGCAATAGTCCCCGAACCCACCCTCACTAAATTCAACCGATCAACACAAGGTAGTAAGCAGTCACAATAGGATGTGCACTTGTCACAATGCTGGGCGTAATTTATAAACGGGAATCGAACCCATTTGCACTGCCCCAGCGCATCCAAGGGTCGTTTGGTATACGACGTTTCCAACTTACCCAGTTGGCGGGTTGTGTTCGCTTCTGTTGAATTTAGCTACCGACTATTTGTTTTAACCACCTAACAGGTCAATCTGCCAGTTCAGCGATTGAATCTGGGCATCTAGTAAACGATAATCCCGTGAGATATCGTCTAACTGACGCTGTAGACTACCAATATCTACTGTACTCACAAATCTCACCTCTGAACGGCTGTACCGATCATGGGTAATGGAGGCGGCTTGGATTAGGTTTTCCAAAACACTTCGCTTAGTGAATAGAGTATCCCGCTGAGCCAGGGCATCTGACAGAGAACCCTCAGCAAATGCTGTATTAGCATTAGTCTGATTGATCCGCTGCACCAAACGGGTAAGTTCAGTAATTACAGTATCCACCTCTGACAACAGCTCTTGGGGGTTCTCGGGAGGCTGTTCACCTTCCTGGACCTTGGCACTGCGGGTCAAACGCTGACGCAGCTGAGCAATTCTCTTCTGACAATCTGCCCGTTGCATTAAGGCTTCTGCAAGCTTCATCGGATTCACCTCCTTTTGTAAGTTTGTTGCTATTGGCATTACTGCCATACCCCTGACAGGAGTCGAACCTGCAAAAAATCCGTTTTAAGCGGATCATATCTACCAGTTGCATCACAGGGGCAAGGGACTTAAAAGTCCATGGGCTGTGTAGGATTCGAACCTACGCTCTTCCGTTTAAGAGACGGCTGCTGTACCACTTAGCTAACAACCCAGAAAACATATGTAGGGTGGGCAATGTCCACCATCCAAAATTTGGTGGGCCGCCAGAGATTCGTTCGCAAAGCGTCTCCGCTAGGAGTTACTCTGATCTGTCTGCTTAAAAGGCAGCCACTCTACCATTGGGCTAACGACCCTGGTACTCTCGGTGGGAGTCGAACCCACAAAAACTAGATCCTCGGTCTAGTGCGTATGCCGTTCCGCCACGAGAGCATATTTGGGCAAACGCCCAGTACCCTTGGTGGGAGTCAAACCCACAAAATCTGGTCTCTGAAGCCAGCACGTATACCGGTTCCGTCACAAGGGCAAATGGTCGGGATGGCAGGATTTGTAGACGCCAGGCTTCTCGAAGAGTACCTGCGGCTCCTTGTCCCCAAAACAAGGCTTCTGACCACTGAATTACATCCCGATTTGGTACCCTTGGTGGGAGTCGAACCCACAACAACCGCATTCTAAGCACGGCATGTCTACCAGTTGCATCACAAGGGCAAATTGTCGGGATGGTAGGATTTGGTACTCCTGATGGGAGTCGAACCCACACGTAAGCTGGTTTTGAATCAGCCGCCTCTTCCAGTTGGGCTACAGGAGCAAGAAATGGAGAAATTAAATCGACCCAAGCATGATCAAATCTCTCCAATTCCCCCGCTAGGGTTTGAACCTAGAATCTTCGCAGTCAAAGTGCGAGATGTTGCCAGTTACACCACAGGGGACTGGATGCCGAGGTAGGATTTGCACCTACAACCTCCTGATTCAGAGTCAGGCGACTTGCTAATTCGTCCACTCGGCAATAGTTACTGCTGATTTGAAGCATATTCTGTCATTAACCTCGTCACTAGCGGAATATATTTAACTTGACTTAATCGGGGATCAGCCACACCCGACAATCAATGGCTGGGGCGAGAGGAGTCGAACCTCCAACTTCCTGGGTAACAACCAGGCGCTCTGCCAATTGAACTACACCCCATTGAGCACCCATGATTGAGTGCAAGCCCCCCAGATCCGATTTGAACGGATGACCTCTTGTTTTTCAGACAAGCGCTCTTACCTGACTGAGCTACCAGGGGATTCAATATATGTTTTTCAATGAGTTTGAAAAACAACGAGAACGGCAGGACTTGTAGACGTAAGGCTTCCCGAAGGGTATCTGCAATCTTCGGTTCCGCAAACCGACGTGTTATCCATTGCACCACGTTCTCTGGAGGAGAGAATGGGAGTCGAACCCATAGTGAGATTTGCTATCCCACGACTGCTTAGCAGGCAGTTTGCTTTACCAATGACGATCTCTCCAAAGAGGGTCGGGTGGGAGTCGAACCCACAGTGTTAAAGAACTCCGGTTTTACAGACCTTTACCTGCGCCCATAGGAGCCGACCCTTGGCAGTGGCGACGGGAGTCGAACCCGCAAACACACGAGTGAAAGTCGTGGGGCTTTACCAATTTGCCTACGCCACCCTAAACCGCAGAGACTAGAATTCGTAGACGACAGGCTTCCCGAAGGATACCCAGATCATCAGGTTTGGAGACCGAGGTGCTAGCCGTTACACCATCTCTGCTTCTGGTTGCAGCGGTGGGAGTCGAACCCACATATTCTCGCTTATGAGGCGAGCACCTTAACCGCTTAGGTTACGCTGCAGTGGAGTCCAGGACGGGGGTGACGAGATTTGAACTCGCGACGTCCTGTTCGACAGACAGGCACTCTAGACCACTGAGTTACACCCCCAGAAAGGGAAATATTTAGTTTTCAAGGTTCTGGTTTGAGTCTTGATGACGTGTTAAGCACTTATCTTTGAGACTTAAATTCGTAGCATTCCTGCGTTATTTATATACTACAAAATACACTACACAACGTCAAGGGTTTTCGAGAGATTTTTAGAAAGATTCTTGAAGCCATGTACAGAAAGGGTTTGAGCGCCTTTAAGGATTTTCAGTAAAAATCAACAAGATAACAAAAAATCTTATTGGAATCTTCTCGAATTTTACACAAAGGGGCCACGCTCAAGGAAATAAAGCCGTTTTACTTTTTGCACTTCACTTACGGCGTCAACATGATGTTTATCAGTAGACACCGTCAAGTCTCTCTCATTAGATGCACTGAAATTGGATGGTTGTTGTCGCCGAGGAAATCGCCAATATTTAAATGACTTACGGCTCCAAGCGAGAAAAAATGGTGAGACAAAATACATGGTAATGCTCCTGGTGGGAAAGCAGATTTTTACAGTTATGCGATCGACAAACTAGATGTATGAAATCTGTGGAATTGGAAAATGTAGAATTTTGAAATTCCAAGGTATAGCGATATTTCTCGATTATTTTCTGGCGCTGTAAGCCGTTGTTTCACAGCCCATATGCCCAACACAGAGCAAATTTAGCCCAGCTCAAAGCCTCCCTTCTATGAAGGAGATGTAGGAGGGATCTCACCTTACATTAGTGATTAACAAGCCCTACTAGCCCCTTTGGCAAGGGGCCTTACAAAAGGACTTTTACCAAAGGGGGAGACTCAAAGTGTTACTCAACGTGGCAAACTTTTACTGATTTTCACAGCAAAAGACTATTTTTAAGTCTCCATGCAACAACTACATGAAATATGCCGTCTGTCGGTGGGTTACTCGCCACAGTTCGTAGATAAGCATTTCACTTTCAGGTGTAAGGGCAGTTATAAAAGTGCCAGATTCAGCGTTAGCACTATTTGCAATCCAGGTTCCCTTAAGGCTTACTTCAACAAACTCGTCATCAACACTTGCTAGATCAATGACATCTGTTACATTTTGCCGTAGTAGATACTCAAGCTGATTAATACCAGGCAATTTAACAGGCAGTAAAAAGGAAGCTCGACTGGGTTCTAGATGTAAGGGTTCACCAACATGAACTGCTAACATAACTCGTTGGGTAGCAACCGCATCCAACGATGCAGTTACTTGTTCAAGAAATAAGCCGTAATCGGTATAGTTCAGCTTCAACACGGCTGACAATCTCCATGGATGGTTGGGTCAGTCACATGCCGACGGCGGCACAGGGTTAATTTTTTTGTTCTTTCCAGAATTGCTCTGCAAAAGCAACTACTGGATGCATAGGCGCTTTAGGCCGTTGTTTGAGCGGCATATTGGCAAGATCAGGGGTACGGGCACCCTTGCGAGAATTGCAGGGGGCGCACGCGGTAACCACGTTATCCCACGTGTGAGCACCACCTTGCGATCGCGGTACCACATGGTCCAGCGTGAGCTGTCGCTTACTACCGCAATATTGGCAACTATGGCCATCACGCCGCAGAACTTCGCGACGGTTAACCGGTGGTGTTTTCCAAATGTGCTCGCTATCCCCAGCCCGCAGACGAAGGTGCTCAGGAATCTCAAGGGTCAGGCTGGGCGATCGCATCTGCCAGGTTTTCCCCAGTAGGTCTACAGGTTCTGCCCGGCCTGTTACTAAAAGAACTGTTGCTCGCTTTAGGTTAATTCGCACCATGGGTAAGTAGTTTCTGGAAAAAAGTACGATGGGTCGATACGTAGGCAATACGTACTTATATGGTCGTAATGTCATGGTTAAGCCCTTACAGCTCTGAAATTCGTAAAAAAGTCCACAAACAATGACCCCCGCTTCCGGGTTCGGGAAGCGGGGGCCAAAAACCTGACTGGTTTTGGAGTTAGGTAGGTAACATGGCTAAGCGCCTGCATCCCCCGCTTCGTCTATATCTTGTTAGTTCTGGTCGATTGAGATCATCGCCAATCAAGCTATGGTCTATTTCGCTAAATACAAAACGCCCTAAACCAGCGCCAGAAATCGCTTTGGCCACAGTGCCACCCATAATCGTGGGAACGTTACTAGATTCTAGATACCGCACAACCAGCGCCATGGATACATGACCAAATAATTGTAAATATCTTTTCACGACTATGGTTTCCATAGAGTTTTTCATGGTATCTAAACCTCTGGTGTGACAATTAAAAAGTGCCTCTAGTGCACTTGCCCAAAGCAATTCGACCTGACTGCCTTTCTGTCTTACTTCTTATACTACATATGTAATACAAGAATGTCTACCCTCTTTGAGTAACTTTATGGTTTTAACGAAAAAAGCCACCATTAAAACCATAAATGCTTGTTAGAGCTACATTCTCTGGGAGAGCTATAGTCAGCAACACCTTAACAATTGTGGATTCCGGATGTATCTCAAAATTAGTTTTGGATAATATTCAGGATACGATTGCTTGCGTTCACCCAAGTAAAAATGCCATAGCAGCCTCGCAGCTACAGCCCGCCAGGGTCGCCATGCCTCGCTAATCATTTGAGCTTCATCAGCTGTAGGCCGTTTAGTCAGGCCCTGATATTGAACAGTATTGAGGGTTATCTATTATTGAATAACGTCATAGTCAATTGCTCGGGCTGTTCTCACAGGTGGAGCAGGTTCGTTTTGAATGGCCTTGATCGCTGTATATCCTAGGGGCAGTGACGCCAGCAAACACATCGCACCAGTCCCAACCAACGATAGCTGTCTCACGGCTTTGGAAGCTCGACGAGCATCGGGATATTGTCCCTGACGGTAGAATTGTCTAACTTGCCAGGCATAGAGTAACGCCGTTACTCCAAGGGGTGGAAACGTAATGAGGGCAGCTAAAGCTGTTGACCAGTGACTGGGGGGGCAGGGCTGATCCTTATAGAGATCATATGTTTTTTCCCACTCAGGTCCACGGACCTTACCGACATAGCCAATTAGGGTAAACTCAGTGATTTCTGAGAGTTCCAGGGGCAACAACAGGTCACGCATCTGATTGGGTAGCGAAAAATAGCTAATACCTTCACCCACCTGTCGCTTGAGGAAGATTTCTAGGTTTTTACCCCGTTGTTTTACATCAACCTCGACAGGCTGTAAGGCATCCTGCAGTAAATCTCTAACCGGGGCTAAACCATCTGGTTTTGCAGGGGGTGGAACCAATTCAGTTAAGGATGGATCATTCAGGACCGCCAATTGCCAATCAGCGATCGCACCCTCCATATCGCCCAGCTGTTGGCGTACGTTGCCACGCCTTAGATATGCCTCTGCTGCATTAGGGTTAAGTTCTAAAGCTCGGTTAAAACTGACAAGCGCCGCATCAAAGTCCTCTACCTGACTTTGAATGACGCCCACCTGATAGTGGGCTCGGGCATAGTTAGGATTCACCGCAATTGCCTGTTGCCAATTGCTCAGAGCATTTGCCATATTGCCTTGAGCATAGGCAAGCTGACCATATTCAAAATAAGCAACTGCGGGATTCTCAGCACACTCAATTGCAGCAATAAAGTCCTGTTGGGCGTTATCCAACTGGTCTAACGCGCGATAACTTAAGCCACGTGTAATATAAACCGCAGCCACATCAGGATGATGACTTAATGCTTTGGATAGGGTTGCGATCGCACTCTGATGATTGTCCTGTCGTGCTAGCGTACACCCACGTCGATAGGCTAAACGTGCTCGCTGCCGTGCGTACCAACTTTGCTTATCCATAATTAATTAAACTTATCCCTGCCGTTATTAATCCCAAGCTATCCGTAGCCTAACCATCCTTCAGAGGAAATAAAGTCAGAGTGATAACGGAAGCTTGAATAGTCAATAAAGAATTGATTCAGTACTTACCGTTACAAAATTAAGCAGTTCGATTCATGGCGATTACCCAATCCTTCACACCAATTTTGCTTGTTTCCTAAAAAACTTTCCAATGTCGAAATTATTTTCTGGGAAAAATTCACCTATGCCATTGCACCTAAAGTCCTACGACAATTGGCGTAGAGGGAAGTTCCAGAAATCCATTGCTATGAAATGGCGATGAAGCCTCGTCAGTTTTTACAGACACTTCGATGAAACCTATGTAATTCGAATGAACAGGCATGGAAGCCCAAAATAAGCCTATGTTAGCGTCAGTGAGAACACTTACACACCATGGTCAATGACCGTTCTCTCGCTGAAAACAGAATTGGATGTCGCAGAGTTTTTATTAAGTAAAGGATGGTTTCCTGAGGAAATCAACGGAATTTTAGTTTTTCCTCTGCCTAGCGCTGCTTTTTACCAGTTAGGCAGTAAAAATCATCCAATAGTTAATAGCGATGTAATTAAAGCTACAACTGTTACGCCAACTACCCTTTTCCGAGCCCGGCAGCTTCTAGAAGCAGCTGGGTGGGTAGATCGAGAACTCGACTCTTTGCTTAAACCCTGCTTATACAGTGTCGATCCTTGGGCCAATCAAACGATTCACCACTGCGAGGCTACTCATCAACGTTTCGGCTATTTAGATGACCCATTACCAACCCTGAATCACTATCGACGGGCTATGGCATTCAAGCGCATTGTTAGTCTGGCCCTAGTAATAACAATGGTTTCTGTAGCTGTAGTCTTGTTTGGATGAGCAGTTGTGTAGACATCTCTACATCCGCACAAATTTATCAGTTGCCTCCACCAAAGCACTCAAAATGCCTGGTTCTGTAGCCGAATGGCCTGCATTCGGGACAATGATTAATTCAGCTTCGGGCCAAGCACGATGCAACTCCCAAGCAGACGTCATGGGACAAACGACGTCATAACGGCCTTGTACGAGCACCGCTGGAATATGGCGAATTTTAGCGACGTTTTGCAGCAGCTGATCAGGTGGGTTGAAAAAGCCCCCATTGATAAAGTAGTGGCACTCAATGCGGGCAAAGGCATCGGCAAATTCATCATTGCCAAACCGTTCAATAACTTGGGGGTTCTGAATTAAATAACTGGTACTTGCTTCCCAAATAGCCCAGGCACGGGCAGCCTGCTGTCGAATGTCAGGATTAGGGCTGGTTAAACGTTTGTAGTAGGCTGCCACCAGATCATGGCGCTCCTCTCCAGGAATGGGAGCAAGGTAGTGCTCCCAGGCATCAGGGAAAATATAACTTGCTCCCTCCTGGTAAAACCATCGGATTTCCTGGGGGCGCAGCATAAAAATACCCCGCAAAATTAGCCCTGCACATTGCTGCGGATAGCGCTGAGCATAGGCCAACGCCAGGGTGCTGCCCCAACTGCCACCAAAGACCGTCCATTGATCGATGGCGAGATGCGATCGCAATCTTTCAATATCATCCACTAAATCCCAGGTGGTATTCTCCGTAAGCTCAGCGTGGGGTGTACTCTGACCACAGCCCCGCTGATCAAACAGAACTATGCGCCAACGTTCAGGGTCAAAAAACTGTCGATAGATAGGAACCGTGCCGCCGCCTGGTCCACCGTGCAAAAACACGACCGGTTTCCCCTGTGGATTTCCGACTTCTTCAAAATAAAGGGTATGGACTGAAGAGACAGATAACTGACCGGTGCGATGAGGCTCGATAGGAGGATAGGGTTGACGCATAGAGGGGCTTAGCAACGATTTGCCCCGTCATTGTCGCACCCAAATTGCCCCCGATTCCGTTTATTTCACAGAAACCGGCTTCCGCACCACATACCAACGCCCAGTTTTTGGATCACGATAGGTTTGAAACGGCTGTTGTTTCAGCGGTTTAGTGCAAGTTTTGGGCATTGACTTAGCGATTTTCACGACTCTTGTATAGATCAATTCACATATTGTGGCCCGATTTCCCAAAAAAATTGAGTGATCAATCCTTAAGTACCATGTGATTTTTGTCACAAAAGAACAAAAAATCCTGGTGGTTTCCCCATTGTATCCAGGATTTACAGAGTAGTGCCAGGTGTCGGTCTACACCTGAAATGAGTCTAAGCTTAGCAATTTCAATGACATAATCAAATCAATCAGAACCAGATAAGCCAGTGACTTAACCAATTTGGGCGTCAACTCAATCGCAGGCACCCCTGATCATTTAGCCACATCCTGTAGATAGCTTACCCAGAAAATTTATTGCTCAAAGTTTAATAAGGCATGGGCATTCATTTAAGAGAAGATTTTTAGGAATTGATGAATGAGTCTCTCCTGGAAAGCTCATCAAAGCGGTCTATAGGAACTTACGCCTTCATTCCTTACGTGCAAAATTACTCCGCCATCCCCACATAATCGGGCCAGAATCATGTTCTCAAGTCAAGACTTATGCGTTTAAGGTAGCGGTGAAAAACGCAGGGGGCTTACTATATAAGACAGTTTTGGCGTGATCCACCATGTCGGCAATACTATGGCCCGGTCGTTCTCATCCCCTGGGAGCTACCTGGGACGGTCAGGGAACAAATTTTGCAGTTTTCTCAGAAAATGCCTCAGCAATCGAGCTGTGCCTCTTTGATGCTAATGGAAACGAGCGTCGGCTAAGGTTACCAGAGGTAACAAACCACGTATGGCATGGATATTTACCAGACGTCGGCCCCGGTCAGCGCTACGGGTATCGGGTATATGGTCCCTATAAACCTAAACAGGGTAAACGGTTTAATGCTGATAAATTACTGCTTGATCCCTATGCTCTGGCCATTAGCGGCGATATGGAATTTAGCCCCGCTATTTTTGGTTATCCGATGGAGCACTTTGCCAATAGCGATCGCGACTTAGAGAAATCCACGCTGGATGATGTGCAATGCGTGCCCAAGGGTATTGTGGTGGATCAAAGTTTTGATTGGGGGGATGATCGCCATCCTGAGACACCCTGGCATGAAACAGTTATCTACGAAGTGCATGTCAAAGGGTTTACGCG
Source organism: Leptothoe sp. EHU-05/26/07-4 (assembly GCF_043421015.1). Taxonomy (NCBI): domain Bacteria; kingdom Bacillati; phylum Cyanobacteriota; class Cyanophyceae; order Nodosilineales; family Cymatolegaceae; genus Leptothoe; species Leptothoe sp. EHU-05/26/07-4. The sequence continues at coordinate 25,538 of NZ_JAXSQV010000001.1, read as the reverse complement.
TCAGCATCCAAACATTCCACCAGACCTACAGGGTACCTATGCAGGGTTAGGTCACCCTGCCGCCATTGAGCACCTGAAAACATTAGGGGTTACTGCGGTAGAGCTCCTACCAATCCATCACTACAATGCCCACCCTAGTCACCTTGTCACTGTGGGGCTCCACAACTACTGGGGCTATGATTCCATTAACTACTTTGCTCCCTTTGCAAGCTATAGTGCCGGTGGGGATGCGGGTGACCAGGTCAATGAGTTTAAGGCAATGGTCAAAGCCCTCCATCAGGCAGGCATTGAAGTGATTTTAGATGTGGTCTATAACCACACGGGCGAGGGCAATCACTTTGGCCCAACGCTGTCTCTGCGGGGTATCGACAATGAAGCTTACTATCGATTAGTTGAGCGCAGTCCTCGCCACTATATGGACTTTACCGGCTGCGGCAACTCTCTCAATGTCCGCCATCCCCAGGTACTCAAACTGATCATGGACAGTTTGCGCTACTGGGTGCAGGAAATGCACGTAGATGGCTTTCGGTTTGACTTAGCGTCAGCCCTGGCGCGCGAACTGTATGAAGTCGATAGCCTCGCGGCCTTTTTTGACATCATCCACCAGGATCCGGTGTTGTCCACCACAAAGCTGATTGCAGAACCCTGGGACCTGGGTGAGGGCGGTTACCAGGTCGGTAATTTCCCATTACTCTGGTCTGAGTGGAACGGCAAATATCGTGATACCATGCGAGACTTCTGGCGAGACCATCATTGTCGCCTGGGAGAGTTTGCGTTTCGGTTTACGGGCAGTTCTGATCTCTATCAAGCGAATGGGAAACTCCCCCATGCTAGCGTCAACTTTATTACCGCCCACGATGGCTTCACCCTGCGAGACCTGGTGAGCTACAACGAAAAACATAATGAGTCTAACGGTGAAGGTAATCGGGATGGTGAGAGCTATAACCGGTCCTGGAACTGTGGTGTTGAAGGTGAAACTCAAAATGAGGAAATTTTGGCGTTGCGATCGCAACAGCAGCGGAATCTTCTCACAACGCTCTTTCTCTCCCAGGGAGTACCCATGATATTGGGGGGTGACGAGATGGGCCGTACCCAGCGTGGCAACAACAACACCTACTGCCAGGATAATGAGATCGCCTGGTTTGACTGGAATCTACGTCACCAAAACAAAGAGCTACTAAACTTTACCCAACGCCTGATTGCATTTCGAAAACAGCACCCTATCTTCTGTCGTCGTCAATGGTTCCTGGGTCGCGAGATCCATGGCTCCGGCGTCATTGATATCGGCTGGTTCAATCCTGACGGCAGCATTATCAGTGAGGAAGACTGGCACGATGGTAGCTCCAAAGCCATCAGCATCTTTCTCAATGGAGAAGAAATTCTCACCACCGATAAGCAAGGTCAGCGCATTATTGATGATAGTTTTCTTGTCTTTTTCAATGCCTATCCTGAGTTTCAAGAGTTCTCCCTACCACCATCAGTCGATCGCAAAGAATGGCGGGTTATCCTAGACACCAAAAATCCCACCGGATTTGTAGATGATGGCCCCACATATGATCATACCCAGAACGTCCCGGTTGCTGCCCGATCGCTGGTTTTACTAGCCTGTCCCCACTGTTTTGATACAACTTCCGGTGCTGATGGGGCTACATGCACGTTACCAAAGCGAGGGTAACGTTATGGCTAATAGTTACGATCTCATCTATGCAGTGGTGCGCCAAATTCCCGCAGGCAAAGTCGCCACCTACGGTCAGGTAGCCGAGCTAGCAGGGCTTATGGGCAAACCTCGGGTAGTCGGCTATGCACTTTATAAGGTAGCGCCTGAAGATGAAATCCCATGGCAGCGGGTCATCAATGCAAAGGGAGAGATTTCCACATCTGCCTTTCGCGATGGCTCAGACGACCTACAGCGGATATTACTGGAGGAAGAAGGGATTGAGTTTGAGGGCAACAAGATCAACCTTAGCAAGTATCGCTGGCAGCCGCCGCCAGAGATGATTGAGGCGATTGATTTTGGCGAGGATTAGAGTTGGGGTTCGACTTCGCTCACTTCTCTTGAGCAACTTTTAGTTCTTTCAATTCGGTTTTACTCAGTCGTAATGAACCTAGCTGGCTGAGCAAAGCCGAAGTCAGCGGCACTACATCTCCGACATCACACAAAAACTCTTTCCATGGGCATCAAAAAACCAGGCAAAATCGGCGATTGCAAACTATCTTTCGACAATAAAGTCCCAACTAACTCCAGCTGGGCATCACTGCGGCGATAAACTTCCATCGTCTGGAGTTGCCAGTTTACAATCCAGTATTCTTGCACTCCATACAGTGAGTAAAGCTTCAGTTTAAACTCTTTGTCACGTTGTTCATTGCGCTCGCCAGGGGACAAAATTTCTACCATCAGCTCTGGAGTGATCACTAGATGACCAGCTTCGTCAATACCATTGACTAAACGTTCTTTGCTGATCCACACCACATCTGGAATGACTGCATCGTTAGGGGAAAAGATTACACCTGGTGTTTGGAAAGCGCTACCCAAACCAGTTTCTTCTGACCAGACTTCTAATCGGACCTGTATTTTACCCGCTGCGCTTTGATGACGAATATGGGGAGCGCGGGTCACAAGTAGTTCTCCATTGATGATTTCATAACGTTTCCAACCACCGTCGTCGGGCATGACGTCGAGGTCTCGAACTGTCCAGCGTATGGGGTTGGTAACCATAGAAATTGCAACTTGGTTTGGGTCTAGTATAGCGAGGGGATAGCTGCTCTATTAAGGCAATGCTACAAATCTGAGTAGATACCTTTAGTTTGGCTAGAATACAGCGGTGGCAATGATATCTCCCCCCATGACTGATACGATTTTGCTGGTGATTGACTGGCGTGATGCTGATAGCGATATGCCCGAGGAACAGCAAGAGGTATTGACCCAAACATTATTTCAGGAGCTACGGGCACTAGACGAGGTGGAGGACGTTAAGCGGATAGCTGACCCAGATGTTCCCGATGGGGGCATGGGAGCTAAATGGTTATGGAGTGTCCTTACAGCAGAAATCACCATTGAGGGGATTAAACAGGTTTGTCAGGATGCCTATGAACGACTACCAGGAAAGCCCATTGAGTTCACCCTGGAGGTTGACGGCAAGAAAACGAATATTGAGGCTAAAAACATCCGTCCAGATAATTTCGAGGAGACGCTCGAAAAACTGGTTGCAGCAGCGCAGAAACTTAAGGACAGTTAATCAAACAGTGGGGGATTGACTGACTTAGGGCTGAAAGAACTATAAGGTGCTGCTAATTGCTGGGTGAATGGCTAAGAAAATTGCATTGCTGATTGGTGTTGGGGAGTATGGCAATGGGCTGAAGCCACTGCGATGTCCAGCCAATGGTGTGAAGACGATGCAAGTGCTACTGAGAAATCCTGATATTGGCGGCTTTGACGAAGTAGTACCGCTGATTAATCCGGATGTGGGGACGATACAGGCCCGCATTGGTGAGGTATTTGGCCAGCTATCCAAAAATGATCTAGTGCTTTTTTACTTTACCGGTCATGGCATCAAGGATATGACCGGTAAATTTTACCTATCTACGGCTCAGACTCAGCTGTTTGAAAGCGGCACCCTCAACCCGGGCACTGCTGTTTCAGCAGACTTTGTGAAAGGTGTTATTGGTAATTCCTTGGCTCAACGAAAGGTAGTCATCCTCGACTGTTGCTTTGGGGCAGCCTTTGCCAAGGGCTTTTTGGGCATGGATGATAGCAGTATTGATGTAGAAACTCAGCTAGGTGGAAAAGGTTGGTGCGTCTTGACAGCATCTACATCGACTAAATATGCTCTAGAGCAAGAAGGTGAAGACCTATCAGTGTATACCCGCTACTTAGTGGAGGGTTTAAAGACTGGTGGTGCTGCTCCCGACGGACAAGAACTAATCTGTATCAGAGATTTGCATAGCTATGTGCAAATCCAGGTAAAAGCCGCAGCTCCGGCAATGGAGCCTACAATTTTTAACGCAAAGCAAGGAGAAGAGATTGTTATTGCCAGAGTGCAGTTGGATAACTCACAGCGCTATCGCAAGCAGGTACAAACCAAAATAAAAAATATACGCAATATTACATTGAATGAATTTGCCCTTAACGGTAATTATTGGACACTGGCAGACGTTATTCGTCCTACAGCTTTTCATAATTTGACTTTGTTGAAAGAACAATTAGGTTTGACAAATGAAGTTACCGAAGCGATACAAGAAGAATTTCTTAAGCCCTACAGGGAAAAAACTAAGAGTTTAGCTAAATACGCTGATTGCTTAAAAGCAGAAAAGGACTATGGCTATCCCCTTGATAACGATGCTATCAAGGAATTAGAGGAATCTAAGCAACTGCTCAATTTACGAGATGACGATGTGCAGTTGGTGGAGAATAAGATTCTAGGCCACTGGTTGAAGCAACAGCCTCACAAACAGCTACCAGTTGAATCGTCTACGCTACCTAATAAGAAGCCTGTATCAGACTTATTGGCTCAAAAATATCAACAACAACAACAACAACAGAAGCTAAAGCATCCTAAATTTTCTTTCAAGATAGTAAAAGTAAATAACAAAGGAAATGTCATTGAAACTAAACAAAGTAAGGCGGAATGCTTTGCCGAAGACTTGGGTAATGATATTACGTTAGAAATGGTGCACATCCCAAGTGGCACGTTTATGATGGGAGCTGCCGAAGGAGAACCAGGTGCGAGTGGATATGAGTACCCGCAACATAAGGTGACAGTGCCTGAGTTTTGGATGGGGAAATTTGCGATCACTCAGGAGCAATGGCAGGCGGTGGCAAGACTCAAAAAAGTTGAGCGAGATTTAGAGAGCGACCCGGCACACTTCAAAGGAGTAAAGCGACCGGTCGAATGCGTGTCTTGGCAGGATGCTGAGGAGTTTTGTAAGCGGTTGTCAAAAAAGACAGAGAAAGAATATATGCTGCCCAGCGAAGCTCAATGGGAGTATGCATGTCGGGCTGAAACCACAACACCGTTCCATTTTGGGCTAGCAATCACTACAGAGTTAGCCAACTATGATGGGAGCACTTATTATTGGAGTTATAGCTATGGTAGTGCTTCACGAGAAAAGTATCGTCAGGAGACAAGCGATGTAGGCAGCTTTGCGATCGCAAACGCATTTGGTCTCTATGATATGCACGGCAACGTGTGGGAGTGGTGCCTGGACCACTGGCATGATAGCTATACTGGAGCACCGACGAATGGTAACGCTTGGGTTACTGGTGATGATTCATCTCTACGCATACTGCGGGGTGGTTCCTGGAACTATAATCCAGGTTACTGTCGCTCTACTAAGCGCCGCAGGGCCAATCTTGGGAACCGTCTCAACAGCTTCGGTTTTCGGGTAGTCTGTTTTTTTTTCCGCCAGGACATAATTACTCGCCTCCAGGCTCTGCCTGGGCAGCTCTACTGGTGGCTCCGCCACGAATACTAGAGGCAGAGCCTCTGGAAATCGGTCCAGGCAGGGCCTGGGACCTAGAGGGAGCAATTGGTAACACCCCTAGTTCTCCCAAATAATCCCGATGACTCGCATAACATCAGTAGCCTGAATCATCCACATGCCAGTACTTTACCGGATTATTAAGACTGTTGTTCAAACTGTTCAGGATAAATTCCCCAATTCACCCACCGAATCGCTTCCCTTGCCGACTGTAAGTTAGGAGGCACACGAATAGTATGAATAAAGTTAGTACTGGGGCAAATCATCTTCAATAAAGAAATAGATTGACCATCAATATCATCAACCAACTCGTTTAATTTAAGTAGGGTATACTCTTGCCAGGAATCCACCTCCGAAGCATTTAGTTCCTTACAAATACGCTCGTACCCAATACCCTGAATTAAAATTCGCCGTAGTTCAGCATTGTTTTCCTTCAATACCCATTCTGCAACCCAGTTTTCAGGTTTAACCTGTCCATATTTTTTAGGCAGAGCGACCCCATGGTGAAAGTAAAGACCATACCCATCTTCATATAAAACAGAAAACTCTCCTTCTCCATGAAGACGCTCATTTACATCAAAGGAGAGCTTAATAGGACGACTACAAACAAAGCAAACTTTTTCATAAGGTAAAACCCAACCACAACGGGTGGTTAAACCGTGAAAAGCAGACCATTTCTCAGAGTCGTATTTACAATTTAGTATATTGATACAAAAGTCCCACCAAACTGCCTGAACCGCCCATAGCTCTGGATAAATACACTGATCGTAAGCAATATATTGGCTGAGTTGCTTACCCAAACGATGCACAAAGCGGCTAAATTGTTGATGTTGTAACAAGATCTCTAACCGTTTCAGCTGAGAAAATACCGACTTATCATTGATACGATGGCGTAGTTTACGCACCAAGCAAGCCACCATTTGCATATGAAGCCGCCCAATTTGTTTTTCTACTAAGTCAGTCAAAGAATGTTTTAAGGGCGGATTAGAAAGCCTCTGTTTGATTAAAGATAATTTGTCCACAGACAAACGGCGTTCTGGCCGATCAATCAGTGGTTGCCGCAGTTTTTTCAGGAGATCGCTTTGTGGTTTTCCTAAGGTCTCACTGCTCTGTTTTCTTAATGAAATGCCTAAGTTATGCACCAAAAACTGGGCAAGTTGGCTATTTAGATCGGGGCCACATTGATTGAGATATATTTCAACTCTTTCAATCAGCTGTTGCTCCAAGTCTCCAACCAGGTTTTCAAGGATATGTCCCAGGGCAGCATAAGGACTCTCACAAAAAACAACTTGAGGTAACGGTAGGCCTACAGCTGCATAGGCTGTCGTAATCGCCTCAGTTGCATGTTTTGGATCAATCGCTTTTTCGGGAAAGATATGGGATTCCCATTTTTTCTCTATCTGTGATGCCTTCTTAAGTTGTTCTGATATTAGGTGAGTCGGTTGTTTCCAAAACATCTGCTACCCTCTAAAATGTGCGTTTTATCTACACTCAGAACAGGGATTAATCGACCACATACTTCCAATTACTTAAAGATTTTCGCTTTCCAGCTTTCTTTGAGGTAGTTTTACGTTGACGTTTGGATGTCGTTTGGGAAGAGGGTGTAACTGCTGAAGATGTATTAACATCTCTAGTGCTATATTGCTTGTCTCTATATCCCAGCACATCAGCCATCAATTGCTGCTTAGAGCTAGCTCTCACACTATCAACAATTTTCTTTAGAAATTCTTGATCGGCATTTTCTTCAGTAATAAACTCTTGGTTGAGTTGGGATGAAAAGGCACCATTTTTGCGTGGGACATACTCCCTTTGAACATATATCTTCCAATTACCGTAGTGAACTTTTAAGGGCCGATGTTCATCATGGGACAAAATCGCCACCTTAGAGCGGACCTTGAGATAAAGTTCCCCCTGGTGGGAAAATAAAGTAGCAATGCCTTTACTGATGCGATGTGAATGCCCCGTAGACATGCCTTCTAGCAAGGTAAGATGGGGCAGTTCATCACCAAGAACATGTGAGGTTGGCAATAGAATGACATCTCCCTGGCGTATTGGTCTCATAAACCTATTCCTTGAGTCAAAATTTGATTGTTATCAACTCTATACAAAGATCAGCAGGAAACTAATGAGGCAGGGTGTATGAACTGAGCGCTATGTATTGTTAAAAATCTTACTGGAGTAAAGCTTTACGCAATTCATTTTGCCCATATATTACGGATATAAAAATCGAAAAAGTTTACATCAATTCAGTATTTTCACTACCATTTTGAAGCTTGAGGCTTACATGATGCCAGTCCACAAGACTGATTTCATAAATGCTCCAATATTGATAAAGCTTTAATAAAGCCAACTTGGACCATACAAACCTGTTTTAGGCAACTTGCGACGTTTTATTACCAGCTCCTACTGGTGATTACCAGCTCCCACTGGCTCCACCCCCTGAAGAACGACCTCCCCCTCCTCCTGAAGAAGAACCTCCTCCAAACGAGCTACTGCTACTTGACTTTTGCTTTCTGGGAATCGTCACTGTGTAGGTATTCTCATAAGAACAATGCTGACATGTCTCAGTTACCCGAGCAGTTCCTGAAGAGGAATAAGTGGCTGGGCGAATTATATCTCGCCTAGATAAAAGAGTTTTGTAATGACACCCTCTACAGGTTTTATACTGAGACAACAAACTACCATAGCGATTAATATTATGGCTTTGACAGCTAGGGCATTGCCAAACATCATAATCAACAGAACCTAGTTGTTCCTCCACATTTTGCCCTTGATCCAAATACTGATTGTCACTGTTCTCATCCAGACGCACCATATCAGCACCACAGTCCGGACAACGACGACGACGGTAGCGTAAAAATTGCCTCATTATCAAACCAACACCACCCAAACCAGTCAGACCACCCCCCACTAACCAGTTCTTATGATTGCCATGGCCATCGTAAGAAGGCGCAGTGTCACGGCTGACGACAGGGCTACTTGACCGAGATGCTGCCGCTGGTGATGATGTTGTTGTTGTCTCCTCAGGCTGAGTTACACGCCGGATAATTGCTTCAGTCCCCTGCAAAATTCCACCACTGTAGTCGTCTTGCTTAAAGCGCGGCACCATGTACTCATCAATCACTGACTTCATTGCAGAGTCCAGAGACGTGCCGTAGCCAGAACCCACTTCTATCCTTACTTTTCGATCATTCACAGCCACCAACGTCAGAATGCCATTATTCTTTTCGGCATCACCAATGCCCCAGGTATTAAATAAGTTGGTAGCAAACGACTCAATCGTACTGTCCCCAGTCCCATAGTCCTGAATTGAATTAAGGGTAACAACCGTAGCTTCAATGCCATGGTTAGCCTCCAGGTTTGCCAACGATTGCCGAATGCTGATCGCATCCTCTGGGCGCATCAATTGAGCATAGTCGTTGAGGTATGGATCGCTGGCTGTGGGATACCCCGTTTGAGCCCAGGATGGTAACACACTAAGATGAGAGAATAGAATGGTTGCGATCGCAACCACTGTCACTATCACCCCTCGCCGCATCCAATGCACAGGCATGTTAGGTCTACTAAGCATAGTTACGATCACCTGAAGAGCCATTGTTATCTACAGACCTTCAGAATTATATTTCGGATTTTTCCATACAACAACATCAAGAAAATACCGGTTGCTGAAGAATACTGTACTCAGCAACCGGTGTTTTTATGACTGACTTGTTACAAAAGCGATGAATTCCCTAGAACGCAGGTAAAGCAGGCAACGGCTCTCCTAACCATTTCTGGGAAAAGTCATCTAATTGACCACCTAAACGCTTGTGATAGACAAATGTGTTCACCCATTGGAGTAAGTCAACCTCACCACGACGTAGGCCGATGTGAGCGGGGGATTCTTTGATGATAAATTTGCCCTCAATAGTCTTGTCGGGGTTGTTCTTTGATAGCTCAGATGCAACCACATTACCTGTGGCAATCATATCCACCTGACCAGAAATCAAGGACGATGCTGTCAGGCTGTTGTCAGCAAAGCGCTCTATCTGTACATCATCGCCCACCGCATCGGTCAGTTCCAGATCCTCTAAAGTCCCCTGGGTCACCCCGACCTTATAACCACCTAAATCGTCAAATTCACCCACACCAGAAATCTCCGATGAGCCGTAAATTCCAGAGAAAAATGGAGCATAGGGAATGGAGAAGAAAATAGACTTAGCCCGCTCAGGATTAGCTCCCATACTGGAGATGACTAAATCCACCTTATTTGTTTGTAAAAAGGGAATCCGGTTATCACTGGTCACTGGCACCAGCTCTAGCTCAACGCCCAAATCTTCAGCAATCAAGTTGGCCACATCGATGTCATAGCCTTCCAGATTACCGCTAGCATCCACAGAACCAAAGGGGGCAAAATCTTGGGGTACCGCAATTTTAATTGTCCCTGCTTCAATGATGCGGTCCAGACTGGAAACAACAGCAGCATCGTCCTGAGCTGTCACACTGGGGGAGTTACCACCACCAGCACAGGCTACAGCAACCAACGAAAACACACAGGCGATCACTGCAATGGAGATGGTTTGCAGCCACCGTCTTGGGATAGAAAAACCCATGATTAAAGAATCCTCACTCAAATCCTTATGGGGCTAAGGAATGTACGATAGGCCCACCGTAGCAGGCTGAATAGCAATCACTGTATCCTGGGTTACTTTTTTATCTCAGTATGCTAAGGATTTCTCTAGTTTTCGGCTGGCAACAGAAATTGGAAAACAAATGCCGAAGTAAACAATGGCAGTAACCAAATATACAAAAAAGGGTTCGAAGGTCACATTTGTAATATTGGTAGCTGAACGGGCCAGTTCAACAAAGCCAATGGCAGAAGCGAGAGAGGTTCCTTTGATCACCTGTGCTAGAAAACCTACAGTGGGAGCAATGGAGCGACGGACAGCCTGGGGCAAAATCACTAACCCTAACTGTTGACAGTAATTCATACTTAATGCCTTGGATGCCTCCCACTGGCCAGAGGGAATCGACTCCACCGAGCCGCGCCAGATGTCTCCCAGGAAGGCACTGGTAAAGGTAGTTAGGGCAAGCGTTGCAGACATCCAAGGACTAATGTCAATGCCCAAGATGCTGATGCCAAAGAACGCCAGTAAAAATTGAATGAGCAGGGGTGTGCCCTGAACAATTTCTAGATAGACCCAGCTGATGCCCTTAAGAGGGCGAAATGGAGAGATTCTCATCAGCATAAGGAGGAAACCAGCTACTCCTCCACAAATAAACGCAATGGTGGATAACAGCAACGTCCAGCGGGCGGCCCATAATAGAGCAAAGACAATATCTAGGTGACTAAAATCTCTCATGTAATCCCTCAAATGTAGCGGGTGAAGGTGAAAAGGCGACGGTGACAGAGCTGAGCGACGAGTTTAAAGCTGAGGGCCAGCACTACATAAATCAGAGCCAGGGCAAAGTATACTTCAAAGTCTCGGAAGGTGCGCGATCGCAAAAAATTTCCCATAAACGTGAGCTCTTTAGCTGAAATTTGCGACACTACACTAGTTAGTAGCAATAGCAACACCATTTGGCTGGTGAGTGCCGGGTAAATATTGGCAATGGCGGGCTTAAGGATCACCAGACGAAAAATCTGCCATCTGTTTAACCCAAGGGACATACCTGCCTCAATCTGGCTTTGCTCAATGGACTGAATGCCGGATCGAATGATCTCGGTGGAGTAGGCTCCAAAATTAATGGTAAGCGCCAGCAAAGCGGCCTGACTGCTGCCCAACCGTGGCCCCAAGCTAGAAATACCAAAGAAAATAAACAGCAGTTGCACCAGGAAGGGCGTATTGCGAATGGTCTCCACATAGGCAGCTGCTAACATACCAAAATAACGATTGTCAGAGGTACGGCAAAGGGCACCAACTATCCCTACCATTAACCCTAAAACAATGGCCAAAGCTGACAGCTGCAGGGTGAGGCCCACTCCTGCCAATAACAAATCCCAATTATCCCAAATGACTTGAAACTGAAACCGATAGGTCATTATTTATCTATGCATCCTAAGCTGTGACTGTTGCTACTTGCCAACCCAGAGTGCGGGCTCGCTCCTGGGCAATTTTAGGCACATCTGCAGCAATAAATTGTTCATGAAGGATCTGAACGCTAAGGAGATGATTGATCATGGCATCAATCTGTACTTGCTCGGCAACGGGTATACTCAGGTGACGACAATTTGCGGCAATGTACGTTATAGATCGAGACCGCTACCCTCATCTTGATCTGCGGGTCGACCATGACGAGCAGCCCCTGGTTACCCTGCGCACTGCCTTTGAAGAGTCTTGCAAGGATTATTATCAGTCCTTCCGTCAAGCGATGCCTTCAGAACAGGCTCAGGTGTTACCCCTGGAAACACCCTGGTTAGATGAAGCAGTGTAAGTCTTATTTCACCACTAACGTTTTGACATAGCCTTCTAACTCAGGGCTAAACCGAGCGATAAAACCGCCGTCGGCACCATACAGTTCAATCGGTAGCTGGGTGCGCTTGCCAATATTGATCACCTCTTGCAACAGCTGGTTGACTTCAACAATCATCTGATCAGAGGCCGGTACACTCACACGATTATTCGGATCGGCAATGGAGAAATCTGCCAATGCATCATAATCTTTGGCTAATTTGAGCTGTACTGCCCCCCGCTTCATCCCAAACTGACAAAACGTGGGCTTACAAATACTAGAGAAATCCTCTTTAGCCTTATCGAATCGAAGGGCTAAACGCAGATTTTCCTGAGCCTGAGACAGCGCCGGTTCATAGTTTTTTAAAAGGGTCTGACCATCGGCATAGCGTGACGTGCCCACCGGCACCCCCTTAACCTGGGTAATCGCATCGCGCCAGCCCAGCATAGCGAGGGTCCACTGTTCCTCTGATTCATATTGACGGGCCGTAGCTGCATAGCGCACAGCTTCGTTGTAAAACTGGTCGGCAGCCTGCTCCTGTTGATAGCGGGTACGCACCTTGGCTAAATCAGTCTCATAATTAGTTAACAGCTCATTCGCCTCCCCATGGGCCATGGTGCCTCTGGGAATCTGTTTTAGTTGTTTAACAGATTTATTCCAAGAGTCTAACGCCGTTTTCCAAGCAGACATTGTATTGGCAATTTCCGCTTGGTCCTTAGCTAAAGAGGCCGTCAGCTGTGCCTGATTCAAGTTTTCTTCTGCCTGCTGCTCCGACGTCACCCGTCCTTCAATCGTAGTTAAGTTATTGCGGTATTCCTGCAACTTTGGTGAAACAAACACCTCATAGATAGGGCTTCCGGCAGGAATCTCCTCTAGCTGGGCAATGGTTGCACGCCAGCGTTCTGCAATGCTTTCCCAATGGGCAATGGGGTGGGGTGGATTTTGACTTTCCTTGGCAGCGGTCAGGGCATTTTCCTGGGCGGCAGCCACTGCATTAAGCAGGTCAGCCTCACCCTGATAGTCATCCAATAACGCTTGCGCACTGGCATGATGCCTTGACCATGGGGGAATTGGCTTGAGGGTATTCACAGCGGTATTCAGCTGGTCCCCCATATCCAGTACAGTTTGCGGAGTCGGCTGATCCTGCAAAGCGATTAAGGCAGCATCTCCTAAGGCTTGGGCTTGCTGGATGCGATCGCATCCAGCCATCACACAGGGTCGACTTAACCCGTACCCCAAAGCGCCAAATACAGCTGCCATGCCAATACCCGCCGCCATCAAACCACGACTCACCGCAGGCGCATCCGCAACAGTCTCAGGTGTTTCATTCACAGCGACTGACGCCGCTTCTCCCACATCCTCTGAGATATCTTCTGGAGACTTCTCGTAAAACCCATCCAAATTTAAGAGTTCATCGACTGATGGCTCATCGACCGGCAGGTCCCCCTCCATGGGGGGCAGTTCTTCACCAAATAATAATTCTTCTCCAGATAAAAACTCTTCCTCTGATAGATCACCCGTTGCCTCATCCTCTCCGTCATCCTCCTCAAACAGGCTCTCAGAAGCTATTTCCGGCTGATTGTTCAACAAAGGTTCAAACACCTGATCGTCAAGCACCACATCATCCAACAATATGGGACCTGAACTATCTTGCAAGAGCCAATTAAACCGATGCACCGCAATGGGTTTCGCCATAAATGGCTGCTTTAAATAGACTTTAATTGGAATGGGGTCTCCCGTTGCACCCAGATGCTCTGCTTCAACAGGCAACCCATCAATCTCCAACCGATGGCGGATCGAGGTTTCTACCTCCGCAAAGACATAGTTGACAGGCACTGTGTCCACATTAGGGCTTTCCACCAGCACCATAAGCTTGCCTCGGCTAACAGCACACTGTATCGCAACTGCTTCAGGGACCTCCGGTGAGCGACTTAAATCGTAAGTCAAATCAGCCGATAGGCGACTTAGAGTAAACGCCGACGCTAGACTCATGCTCTACGCCTCCACAAAGTTAACCAACAGGACAAGTGCCCTAATAAACAACTATTCACAACGCATCTATGATGCAATCATTAGGCCTTAGCTTACCCCCATAATTTCCTTGGGCTCAGAGGGGCAAGGGGGTATTAAAGCTATTGAATAGTGGCCTATTGTTTACGTTTTCGCAAGCCCTTTTCTTCTTTGTTCAGCATCCATTTGTAGAATCCTAATATCATTGATGGCTCCATCGATTACCCCATGAACGTTCTAATCGTTGAAGACGAAACTGACATTGCTGACCTGATTCAGCTGTACTTAACCAATGAGAGCTTCACCACCGAAATCTGTAGCAGCGGCACAGCGGCCCTTGAACGTTTCCCTATTTTTCAACCAGACCTAATCATCTTGGATTTAATGATTCCCGGATTAGACGGCCTAGAAGTATGCGCCCGCATCCGTCAAACACCTGGCACCAAAGATCCCTACATCTTAATGTTGACAGCCAAAGGGGAAGAGTTGGATCGCATCATCGGCCTATCCACTGGAGCCGATGACTACATGGTCAAACCCTTTAGTCCCCGCGAGTTAGTTGCGCGGGTAAGAGCCTTATTACGCCGTAGTCTGCGTGGGGCACCTGCCAGCCACACCTATCGAACCGCCCACTTTGCCATTGACTTTGATCAGCGCTCTGCACTGTACCAAGATTCAGAGCAAACTTCAGACTCCATTGCCCTTGACCTCACACCGCTAGAGTTTGACTTGCTCGCCACATTTTTGAGCTACCCTGGTCGCGTTTGGAACCGATCACAACTCATCGAAAAGCTCTGGGGAGACAATTTTTTTGGCGATGAGCGGGTAGTCGATACCCACATTGCCCGTCTCCGTAAAAAAATTGAACCGAACCCGGCTCAGCCTACATTCATCAAAACCGTTGTCGGTGTCGGTTACCGGTTTGAAGATAACCATGAACGTTCTTAATTTTGAATTTTAAGTTTTGAGTTCAAGGCTCAATTCAAAATTCAAAACCCAAAATTCCCCATAGCCTTTAGTCCATGGCCAAAGTCCCAACAAACATTAGCTTACGCACCAGATTGCTGCTGTCCCACCTGATTGTCATGGCAGTTGCAATCATCGCTTTGGCCGGTGTCAGCCGTCTGTCCACTCCCCGATACTTTGTGGTGACGCTTGAGCGTTTAGAAGGCCGGGGGATTCGTATTCAGCAGGTGCGCGGCCAAATTTTAGAAAGTTTCACCGATGCTTGGGCTCGGGGGATGGTCTGGTCAGTTCTCTTAGGAGGAGGAGCCGCTGGTGGTATTAGTTATTTGCTATCGCGACGTATTATTCGTCCACTGACGCGGATGGAGGGAATTACCCAACGATTTGCCGCTGGAGACTGGGCAGCCCGCGTTCCTCCATCCGATATCCCAGAACTCCATCAGCTTGGCCATAGCTTTAACCGCATGGCTAGCGAACTGGAACAAGTAGAGCAACAGCGACGGGACTTAGTCAGCGATTTATCCCATGAATTGCGGACACCGCTCACCATCCTCCGGGGCTACCTGGAAGCCCTGAGCGATCAAAAACTGCCTGCCACCCCTAAAACCTATGCAAAGCTCATGGGTGAAACCCAACGTCTGCAACGTCTCGTCGAAGATTTACAAGAACTCTCGAAACTAGAGGCAGGGTATCTACCCATTCAACGGCAATCCACCGATCTGACAGCCCTGACGGAGCAGGTCACCCAGCGTTTCCTCGATCAGCAGCTAGCATCAGACAAACCGCAAATTGTCGTAGATACGACTCCTGATTTACCCGCCGTTGAAGCTGACCCCGCCCGTACCGAACAGGTTCTCGTTAATTTACTGAGCAATGCTCTGAAATATACCGAAATTGGGCAAATTACTGTCAAAACCTGGCAAAATGAAAGTCAGGTTTGGCTCGCGGTCCAGGATACTGGCATAGGCATCGCTGCTGCTGACTTACCCCATGTTTTTGAACGTTTTTGGCGCGCCGACCGCTCCCGCAGTCGTGGTTCTGGTGGTACCGGTATTGGCCTCGCCATCTGCAAACGTCTAGTCGAACTACAGGGTGGCGAAATTTATGTCAGTAGTGAAGTCAATCGGGGCAGCACATTTGAATTTTGGTTACCCAAAGCTACGCAAACCCGCTAAGTTTTGACGTAGATAGCCAACCCACCGATTACAATCCTTCAACCAATAGGCCATAATAATTATTATCAATGACCGTGACTGCGGACACTCAATTGATGAGAGACTATTGCTAGCATCATGGTTTATCCAATTGAGCCCTTCTTAACCGCGGCTAGTAATCGTCCGCTTCATTTCGCTCATGTCTGAATCCAATTCCCCAGGTCGTCAAGATCCTCGCCTTAGTAAAAAGCTGTGTGATTCAGGTCAGCTTTTTCGGGAGCGTTATGAGGTTGTGCGCATTTTGGGGCGCGGTGGTTTTGGGGTCACCCATCTAGCGCGCGATCGCATGCTGCCAGGTTCACCACTCTGTGTGATCAAACAGCTATTTCCAAAAGTCAGCCATCCCATTGCCCTAGAGCGAGCTAAGCAACGATTTCGCCGTGAGGCTAGAATTCTCGGACGGTTAGGCAGCCATTCTCAATTACCAATGCTGCTGGATTACTTCACCTTTAAGGGGGAGTTTTTTCTAGTACAAGAGTATGTGCATGGAGATACCCTGAGTCGCGAAGTTCGCAAAAACGGTGCTCAAAAGGAACCTGCCGTTAAGCAGTTCCTCATCGAAGTGCTGCCAGCAATCCGCTACATCCATCGAAATCGAGTGATCCATCGGGATATCAAACCCCCTAATATCATTCGCAGTAGAGATGACAATCGTTTGGTACTGCTAGACTTTGGGGCCGTACGTGAATGTCTTCATTATGATGATGACCCTGGGGACCATGCCGCGAGTCCTACGACACATTTTGTGGGCACCATGGGGTTTGCTCCACCTGAGCAATTGGCACTACGTCCCACCTATAGCAGCGATATTTATGCCCTAGGTGTTACTTGTTTATATCTACTGACAGGTAAATCACCTTTAGAATTTGACATCGATCCCAATACCCAAGAAATCAGCTGGCAGCGCTCTGTCAACATCAGTACATCCTTTGAACGATTACTGGCTAAAATGCTGACCACTGACTTATCAGAGCGATTCAAACGCATTGATGAAGTGCAGCGTGCCCTCCAATTAGATGCCCACTACAGCAATTTAGAACTCTGCCTCAATCGCGTACCCAAGACACAAGAAGTATCCAACAAAGAAAACGTCATCGAGTTGGATCAAAATAAATCGCCAATTCAACGCCGAGCAGCCGCTATTCGTCGACTACGCCAACGTCAGCATATGAAAAACCGACCGAGCACGGGGCCTGCGTTCCCGCTTTAATTAGCCTCCACATCCGCCAAATGATTGAACCAGGCCTGGATGGTCCTATCAAGGACTTCAGGCACCTCGTCATACAAGCAGTGGCCAACATCATCAATGGCTCGATAGCTGATGTCTGGATTTGCCGCCAGGATTTGCTTCGCCCACGCCGTCGGTAAGATATTATCCTTCGAACCCCATAGCAGGAGAATTGGGGCAGCTACCTGCTGAATTAAATCAGCGGTAACATCACTAAACTCTGCTTTAGTGCGAGATTTCACTAAGTAACAAAGTGTACGGGCTGCACCGCGTTCCAAGGTAGGTCGCGTAAATATCTCCACAAGTTCATCATCTACTCGCTCAGGCTGCTGATAAATGTTAGTGAGCACCCGGCGAATAAAATAAGGCTGACGCACTAGTGCAAATAAAGGACGCAATAGTAATGGCGTTGAAAATAGCCCCTCCACGCCCCGTGATAGACGGTCTGCCCACCCAGATACGAGTTCCTGACGGGCCAGTGGCAGTGTGAGCAAAATCAGCCTCTCTACCATGTCTGGATGCCGAGCAGCTGCCGTCAGAGCCACCAAAGCTCCCAGGGAATGTCCCATCAAAATTACGGGTTGCCCCATGAGCATTTGCCAAAAATCGTAGACTTGCTCCTGCCACACCTCCGCCCCTAGAACCGCTGCCGCCTTCTGGGAATGACCAAATCCTAGAAGGTCCAGAGCGTATATCGGTCGCTGTTGGCCCCATAGCTGTAAATTGGAGCGCCACTGTTCCAAATTGGCCCCAAAGCCGTGAACCAATAGCATCGGCGTCCGCTGTTGGGCCTCCAGTTCATGGGGGCGAATGTAGGTGTAGCGAATACGCCATCCTCGCCAGTACCAGAAACGCTGCTGCCCCAACTCAGGATGATTAATGGCTTGAGATCGCTTCATGGAGTCGCTCTATAGGGGCAGATGATAACTATCATGTAACTTAAGGCAGATTGCTATTAAAGGAATCAATAGTGGTGAGTGGTAGATACCTTTAAGATAGATTAAGAATCATTTACTGATGAGTTGATTAGTCCCTCAGACTCATCACTGGGGATAGCGAGGCGTACTATGACCGAGACCAAGCAGAGAGATGTTCAGGTATTGCCCATCGCAACGAATACACTGGCCCTGCGCTCCCGCAGTTGGAATCGACTGCGTTTTGAAATTGAGTATGCGCTCGAAAAGGGAACAACGGCTAACTCTTATTTGATTAATGCTGATCAAATCGCATTAATCGATCCTCCGGGGGGCTCATTTACCACTATCTTTTTAGACGCGTTGCGATCGCACGTTGCCCTCGACCAACTTGATTACATTATCCTGGGTCACATTAATCCCAACCGATTGGAAACCTTACAACACCTGGTTAATGAAGCCCCCCAGGTAACAATTGTTTGTTCTAATCCAGGTGCGATCGCCATCAAAGCAGCGGAGCTGTCCCTACAAAACCCTTTATTTGTTATCAAGAATGCCGACGAGGTTCTCGATCTCGGTCAGGACCATAAGCTGCAATTTATGCCAGTGCCCACCCCCCGTTGGCCTGACGGACTGACTACCTACGATCCTGCCAGTTGCACCCTTTATACCGATAAATTTTTTAGCGCCCATATTTGTAATGATGACGCCTACGATCTCCGCTGGGAAGATTTGTTAAACGATCGTCGTTACTACTTTGATACAGTGATGGCCCCTAACGCTAAACAGGTTGCCACCGCTCTGGAAAAGCTTAGTGAGTTTCCAGCCCACCTTTATGGAGCTGGTCATGGCCCCATGGTGAAGTATGGCATCCATGAACTCACCCACCAGTATCAACAATGGTGTGCCCAGCAAAAGCAACAAACCCTTAGTGTTGCTTTAATTTATGCGTCGGCCTACGGTAACACTGCCACCATTGGTCAAGCCATTGCCCGAGGCATCACTAAGGCGGGTGTCGCAGTTGAATCTATCAATGCTGAACAGGCTCCCCAAAGTGACATCAAAACCGCAGCCGAAACCTGTGCCGGGTTTATCATTGGTTCTCCCACCCTCGGTGGTCATGCACCGACCCAAATTCAAACAGCACTGGGTTTGCTGCTCTCCACGGCCTCTAAAAATAAACTAGCCGGTGTATTTGGCTCCTACGGCTGGAGTGGCGAAGCCATCGACCTCCTTGAAAGTAAATTACGGGATGGCGGCTATAGTTTTGGCTTTGATCCCATCCGTGTCAAATTTAAACCGGACGAAGTCACCCTCAAGTATTGCGAAGAAGCGGGTACCGACTTTGCCCAAGCTTTGAAAAAAGCAAAACGTGCAAAAGCACCCCGTACCCCCGCAAGCAACGTTGAAAAGGCCGTTGGTAGGTTAGTCGGCTCCCTATGTGTCATGACGGCTAAACAAAGTGAAGTTGCCAGCGCCATGCTGGCTTCATGGGTTGCCCAAGCGACATTTACACCGCCTGGTTTCACCGTTGCTGTCGCCAAGGAGCGCGCCATCGAAACATTGATCTATCCAGGCAATCCTTTTGTGCTCAATATCTTGGGTGAAGGCAAGCATCTAGGTCCCATGAAACAATTTCTCAAGTCCTTCACCCCCGGTGAAAACCGCTTTGAGGGTATTGATATTGAAGTTGCCGATAATGGCGCTTACATTCTCAAAGATGCGATCGCGTATCTAGAATGTACCGTCAAACATCGTATGGACTGTGGAGACCACTGGGTTGTCTATGCCACAATTGATAGCGGCCAGGTCCTCGACAACAATGCTAAGACGGCTGTTCACCATCGCAAATCCGGCAACCATTACTAATCTTGCATTAGAAGCTAACACCGAGAGTCTTAAGGATCAGTCGAGACTCTTACCAAAGCTCTGATTTTCTTACCTGCTAAGCACTTTTCTAAGAAAAGGAGTATGCTTTAACATCTCAACTCTCTTCCAGCATCTCTTGGCCGACCAAAAGATGAAATTCCCATTGCCTAGAAACGAGAGTCATTGATTATTGAGCTGCATCCCTATCTTCATGTACGTAGCACGTTTTGCTATTGCTTATAACTATGTGCGCAGCAAACTGCTATTGGTGCAGCCTCTCCTTTGGAGATATGCATAGCAACAAGCAATCTATTGAAACGCAAAGTTTTCCAGAGACCTAAGCCTACAAAGGTTTTCCCTTAGGGTAGAAGCACTAAATTCAATGCTTGGCTAGTATTCCTCACAAGGATTCATGACTCTTTACATGTCAATTGGCAAGCTAGCCCATGCGCCTAAAAATATGTTACCTGTAGAAATATTTCATTCCCTTAAAATTACACTGTTCAATATTAATTTATGACCGTTGCGCCGTATCAGTCTGATCTATTCAAAAGGTGTAAAGAAATTTATGGCTTCTTGTCAGATTGCCAGCGACAAGCAACCTATAGTCAGCATGCGAAGCTAGCTAACTTTACAGTTCCCATTAGCTCCATTGAACCGTGGCTAGTTCTACAACAGCTAGAAAAAACATACCCAATACATTTTTACTACTCCACCCCTCAATATACCCTTCTAGGATTAGGCATAACTGTTGCTCAGCAAGCTGCTGGGCCTGATCGGTTTGAGCGTATGCAACAGTTTGTAGACGTCTGGAAACGTCGCATTCTTTCATCAAACCAGAGTGGGCCGATTATTCAACCCTATTTCCTTTGTGGATTTACCTTTTTTGAGCAAGCCCATGGTCTCTTTGATCCAGCTCAGGTATTCGTCCCACAGATACAAATTCTTCAGCGTAATGGACAAACAACCGCCAGCTTAAACTATCTCATCGACGATGCTGTCAATATCACTCGTGTAGTTGATGACATTAGACAACAGATCCAGGCAATTGAAACAGCAGCAGAAAAGACTTCCCATACAACCTTCACAACGTCCTCTAGGACCTTACAAACCCCAAAGGTGATCAGAGATGTAGGCAACTTCGAACAGATGGTGGGCAGTGTACTCCCTGCCCTGAAACGATCTACGCTCCACAAAGTAGTCCTTGCTGATGCTTTAGATGTATTATCAGCCAGTCCTTTTAATATCCCAGCCTCTCTGAAAACCTTAGGTATAGCCTATAGTGATTGCTGCATCTTTTCATTCAGCAACGGCGAAGGGCCCGTTTTTATAGGTGCCAGCCCAGAAAGATTATTGAGTATCACGACATCAGTGAACGGTAAACAGCTGACAACTGATGCCCTAGCAGGTTCTGCACCTCGAGGAGACACTCTTAACAGTGATCAGCTCATCGCTGAACAATTGCTCAACAACCCGAAGGAGCGTTATGAACATCAGGTTGTTGTCGAATTTATTATAGAGCAACTAATCAAATTAGGCCTGAATCCTCAGTTTGCAGTCTCTCCAGAAATACTCCGCTTAGCCAACATTCAACATTTACACACTCCCATCCAGGCATCTCTCCCCCATGATATTAAACCCCTAACTTTAGTTAAAACACTACATCCTACTCCTGCTGTAGCCGGGTTACCTAGACCTAGTGCCAGTCAACTACTCAAGACAACAGAATCCTTTGATCGAGGGCTTTATGCATCTCCCATTGGCTGGATTGATGCAAAAGGCAACAGTGAATTTGTTGTGGGTATTCGTTCTGCTTTAATTCAAGGTCGCCAGGCAAGATTATTTGCAGGAGCTGGAATTGTTTCACAGTCAAGTCCGCGTAGTGAACTAGCCGAAGTTAAGCTTAAATTACAAGCACTGCTAGGGGCTTTGGTGTGAATACATTA
Organism: Leptothoe sp. EHU-05/26/07-4; assembly: GCF_043421015.1. Classification (NCBI taxonomy): domain Bacteria; kingdom Bacillati; phylum Cyanobacteriota; class Cyanophyceae; order Nodosilineales; family Cymatolegaceae; genus Leptothoe; species Leptothoe sp. EHU-05/26/07-4. Next base: position 3,481 of record NZ_JAXSQV010000001.1, on the reverse strand, counting down.
GACTATCGTAATACAAACACCCTGTGGGCATCGGTCATTGTAGAAACCCTTAGTCGACTTGGGTTAACCACCGCGATTATTTGTCCAGGCTCTCGCTCTACACCACTGACCGTCGCATTGGTTCGCCATCCTAAAATCGAAACTCTGCCAATTCTAGACGAGCGTTCGGCATCCTTCTTTGCCCTGGGCCGTGCTAAGCGATCGCACCAACCTGTGGCCCTCGTATGTACATCAGGAACAGCCGGCGCGAACTTTTATCCTGCCGTAATTGAAGCCAAAGAAAGTCATGTTCCTTTAATCCTGTTGACTGCCGATCGCCCTCCAGAAATGCGTGCCTGTGCATCAGGGCAAACTATTGATCAGCAAAAATTATTTGGTGATTTTGTTAATAGCTATACCGAAATGGCTATCCCCAACATCGGTCTCCTGAACTATGCTCGGCAAACCATAGTTCAAACGTGGGTGAAGGTGTTATACCCTATTCCAGGTCCAATCCAGCTCAACTGTCCCTTTCAAAATCCCCTTGCTCCCTTAAGTGAAACCCTAGACCTCAATATTGAGGAAAACAGCTTTTTTGAAGCTGTTTCACCTCCTATCCTGGGACAGGTTACGACCAATGTTCTTCCCAAAACATTGTTAGACAGTTGGGTTAACAACAATCGGGGCATCATTGTTGCTGGACCAGCACTGCCACAAAATCCTGAAGCCTACTGCCGTGCCGTTGCTCAGTTATCTCAGACACTCGGTTGGCCAGTGCTTGCAGAGAGTCTTTCTCCCCTGCGTAACTACCAATCCCTAAATCCTTACCTGGTTAGTACCTATGATACTTTGTTGCGCCATCATGGGGAGAAGCTAATCCCTGAAAAAGTTATCCAGCTAGGCCCCTTGCCAACCAGTAAAGTGTTACGTCAATGGCTACGGCAACAACAGCCTTACACTTATCAGGTATCGCCTTATGCCCTAAATGTGGATCCTCTTCACGGTAGAACCCAACGGCTGGAAATTTCCGTAGAGTGTTTAGGAGAATTAATTGCTACGGCGAAGTACGCTGAAAAGTGTGACAGCCAAACTAACCAATATTGCCAAACATGGATTAATTGCGATCGCACCCTCGAACAACACATCTCTCAAACACTCCAAACAATTCAAACGCCCTTTGAAGGAAAAATCTCCTGGATACTATCCCAGTATCTGCCAGAAGGGACACCCCTGATCATCGCCAATAGCATGCCTATCCGCGATATGGAATCCTTTTGGCAACCCAACGATCGCCATATTCAACCCTACTTTAGCCGCGGGGCAAATGGCATCGACGGTACCCTATCCACTGCCATGGGTATTGCCCATAACAACCAAAATAGTCTCTTACTCACTGGCGATCTCGCCTTTCTCCACGACACTAACGGCCTGTTAAACGCTCGCCACATAAACGGATCGCTCACCGTTATCCTGATTAATAATCAAGGCGGAGGCATCTTTGAAATGCTCCCCATTGCCGATTTTGAACCTCCCTTTGAGCAGTACTTCGCCGCCCCCCAAACAGTTGATATCGCAAACCTGTGTTGTGCCTATGGCGTTCAGCACACGCTTATCAATACTTGGGAACAGCTGATTCAATACATCAAAAATCTTGCCATTAACAACTATCCACCCTTACAGGTCCTAGAAGTTCGCACCAATCGCAAAGCAGATGCCCATTGGCGTAAAACTCAACTGATCTCCCTAGCAAAAGTGGTCAGGCATCAGGAATCGGGAGCCAGTGTGGTGCCAGATCCTGACGCCCGATTCTCCACCTCGCTAAAATTTCCTGGCTAAAGTTGATGCTCCATTTATCAGTGTCGTCGGTAGGCAATCTCGGTTGAAAATATCTCTGTTCACACAGGTTATTGACCGTCAGCTGCGGGCGCAGCCCCTAGCTGCACATTGGGCGTCTGAACCACAGGGGCCTGCTGGCCATTCCACTTCTGCACACGGGCCCGCTCGTTACGTAGGCGCTCTAATTCCAATAGCTGGGGGGTGACTGAACCAGCCCGTAAACGATTCGCTTCCGCCTCCGCTTTTGCCTCCTCAATAAGTACCTGGGATTCACCCTTTGCACGAGCCACATTGGCCTCCGCTTCAGCCTCTACCTTACGACGATTAAACTCAGCCGTTTGAGCCGCTTGCTGAGCTGCAAACTGTTCATCAATACTGGCCTGAATCTCCTCAGGTAAACGTAATGGTCCCAACAAAGAAACATCCTGTACAACAATGAATGGGAAACGCTCTTGAGTACAGGTACGTACGGCATCTACAAGCTTTTGCTGGTTCGTTGGCAGCATTGAGGGCGTCAACTGCAAGTCTTCAGCAGACTTGCCAAAACAGTTACGCAACCCATTACGTAACTCACTAGCACGAAACTCATTGGGAGTCTTACGATAGGTTTCATAAAACTCATGAAGCTTTGTTTTAGGAGCCCCTTCAGTAACTTGTTCAGTTGTAAACCCAAAGGACACGCCTACATCCGCTGAGACAGGACTACCCCCTACAGAAAAAATCACCGATTCATCATTGGGAGACCCCTCTGTAGCATCCCGTGTAAATGGATAAGTATTGATAAATGTGGGAAATACCACCACATTTTCCGTATAGCCGTTATACCAAACACGGCCATTGACTAAACGGGCATTTTCAATACCTTTGTCACCACCATAGAGGCGAATCTTTAGACCTGCATAGCCGGGTTCTACCGTACTTATACTAGTGCCTGGAACAACTCCACAGCTTGATGTTACTGCTCCCAACACCCCTAAGGAAGCAACTAATTTCAGAAACGTTTTGAATCTCATTTTTGATATTGCCTAAGTAAATCCGAAGCGGAGAGCTGAAAACGGTAGGCATCAGGTTCAACACTCAGTATTGAAAATGTCTCAATGTCTCGACGAACGTTAAGCGATGTCGTGCCGATAAAATCTATCCAAGTTAACTGGTAATACTCCGGAAAGTGGTGAACAAACAACCGACGAGCTATACGGGCATCTATCCAGCGCATAATTACAGCGCCCACCGATAAACTTAGTAAACCCAACACAACTAACCAGATCAATACTCCCAAGAAAGGATAGTTGGAGTTTAGAAATTGAGGTGCGATCGTCGCTATCAAGAAAAGACACACCAGGAGCTCAATCACCCCAAGTAATATCCAACGGCAAAGAATTTTCACGTCTACCTATGGCTACTATGCCAAAAAAGAGCGTCAACCTCTGTCAATAGAGCGCCCCGCTCTCGCTATAACCTACTACAAATAAATTAGCGCCCATTTCGAATCATCAAAAACTATTGCTCAGTCCCGCTAGATCAATTTACATAGTACCCAACAAACTAGGTCATCTGCCCCGTCACGACTCTCAAAGCATTTAGGGCATCACCTATTAACGTTGATGAATCAATAATCACACTACGGATTGGATCGACCAGCGAAAGCATTTTAAGCTAAACGCGC